>CAWAIK010000031.1:0-280407 GCA_963782115.1 uncultured Verrucomicrobiae bacterium | reverse complement strand
GCCTTCAACCTGCCGCCTATCATCGGGCTGTCGACCACCGGCGGTTTCGAATACGAGCTCGAAGGTCTGGAAGGCCAGGACCCGGTGGCGATGAACAGCGTCATGCAAGGGCTCCTCGCCGCCGCCAACCACGACCCGCGCCTGACGCGCGTGTTCTCAACCTACAGCGCCAGCAACCCGTCGGTCTGGCTCGACATCGACCGTGAAAAGGCGCAGGCGCTGGGTCTCGGCATGAACGACGTGTTCGGCGCGCTGCAGGCCACGTTGGGGGAATTTATATCAACAATTTCAATCTGTTCGGCCGCGTCTGGCAAGTCAACATCCAGGGCGAGGCGGCCGACCGCAGAGACGTCTCGTCGCTGTGGCAGATCTACATTCGCAACAAATACGGCAACGATGTGCCGCTGCGCTCGATCGCCGATGCCCGCGTCATCGTCGGGCCGCAGGTCATCACCCGTTACAACAACTACCGCGCGATCCCGATACAGGGCAGCCCGTCGCCAGGTACGTCGTCCGGCACGGCGCTCGCGGCATGGCGGATGTCTCGGCCAAGACCTTGCCGGCGGGTTACGGCTATGAATGGACCGGGACCGCCTATCAGGAGGTGGCGGCTTCGGGGCAGACCGGGGCGATCCTCGGCCTTGCCGTGTTGTTCGCCTTTCTGTTCCTTGTCGGCCTCTACGAAAGCTGGATGATCCCGGTCCCGGTGCTGTTGTCGGTGCCGGTCGGGGTGTTGGGGGCGTTTCTGGGCATTTTGATTTGGCACCTGTCGCTCGACCTCTATGCCGAGATCGGTCTCGTCGTGCTGATCGCGATGGCGGCCAAAAATGGCATCCTGATCGTCGAGTTCGCCAAAGATCAGCGCGAGCAGGGCAAAGACATCCGCGAAGCGGCGGTGCTCGGGGCGCGGATGCGGTTTCGTGCGGTGATGATGACCTCCTTCGCCTTTATCCTCGGCGTCTACCCGTTGGTCGTCGCGCAAGGCGCCGCCGAAATCAGTCGTCATGATGTCGGCACGCCGGTGTTCGCCGGCATGATCGCGGCGAGCGCGATCGGGCTGTTTGTGATCCCAATGCTCTATGTCACGTTCCAAACCCTGCGAGAGCGTAGCGGCGCCCGGTTTCGGCGCGCGGAGGCGCCTACCGACTAGTGTGCTGATTCCTTAATTGGCCTCAAAGCGGCTGCGGTGTCGAGGGTACGGCGGCTGAAGCGGTTGATTGCCGCCAGGATGTCGTCAGCCGATTTGGTCCAGCGGAACGGCTTGGGATCGGCATTGTGGGCTTCGATGTAGGCGCCGATGGCGGTTTCCAACTCGGCGGTCGATCGATGCACGCCGCGGCGGATTTGGTTATCGGTAAGCAGGCCAAAGAACCGCTCAACCTGATTGATCCATGATGCCGAGGTAGGCGTGAAGTGGACATGCCAGCGCGGCCGCTTGGCGAGCCAATTTCGGATGAGCTTGGTCTTGTGGGTTCCGGCGTTGTCGAGGACGAGATGAACATCGAGGCCGTCGGGAACATTGGCCTCGATGGTGTCGAGGAACTTGCGGAACTCCTGCGCCCGGTGGCGGCGGAAGCAGCGGCCGATGATTTTGCCGACCTGGACGTCCAGCGCAGCGAATAAGGACAGTGTGCCGTGCCGCTTGTAATCATGGGTTCGCCGCTCGGCCTGCCCTGGGCGCATCGGCAGCAAGGGCTGCGTCCGGTCGAGCGCCTGGATTTGCGATTTCTCGTCGACGCACAACACCACGGCGCGATCCGGCGGATCGAGGTAGAGCCCGACGATGTCCCGCACTTTTTCGACAAACAGCGGATCGTTCGACAGCTTGAAGGTTTCGCTGCGATGCGGCTGCAGCCCGTAGGCCTTCCAGATGCGGTGGATGGTCGATGGCGCATGGCCAACCGCCGCCGCCATTCTCCGCAGGCTCCAGTGCGTTCTACCGGCTGGCCGCGTCTCCAGCGTCCGGCGGATCGTGTCGGCGATCTCATCGTCGCCGATTTGTCGGGGTGCACCAGGCCGCGGCTCGTCGTAGAGCCCATCCAGCCGCAGCCGAGCGAAGCGCTCGCGCCATTTGCCAACCGTGCCCCGGAAAATCCCCAGCCGCTCGGCGATCAGGCCGTTGTGCCCACCTTCGGCCGCCGCCAGCACAATACGCGCTCGCAGGGCCAGCGCCTGGCCAGTCGAACGCCGGCGCGCCAGCGATTCCAATTCCCGTCGCTCTTCCGGAGCCAACTCAATCGCCGATGCTCTGCCCTTTGCCATCCTGACCTCCTCAATGAGAGATCAGAATGAGCCGAATTTCTCGATCAGGACACTAGCTAACTCGAGGACCAGTTCCGCAGATGGATCCGATTCATAACCACCGCGGAAACTAGTTCTCCCTCCTTGTAGCGCGCCAAGGCCAACTGGCGGGAGGATGCGGGCCGTGGACGGAACGCGCGATGTCGGATCATGGCCCTGAGCGGCCTCACGGAGATTTCGCTGGTAGGTCCGCCATCTGGCGCAAAGCAGACGCCGTTTTGGCAGCTCCGGGGCGCGATCAGCAATGTTCGTGGTTTTGCACGCGAATGGCGCGCCCGACAGGATTCGAACCTGTGACCTCTGCCTTCGGAGGGCAACGGTTCACTTTATCAGGTTTTCTGCAGTTTACCCAAAGCTCTAACCACATTCGCAATGGGGATAGTTGGATTTTTTTCGCATTCCCGTGTAACCCTACGGTTACCCCGAATTACCAATTCCTGCTTACCCGGTGCTTACCCAATGGCCAAGCTCACCAACGAACCGTGGATTCGACGAGGCCAGCGGTCGATCACGATTTCTTTCTTTGGGATGAAGAGCTGCCGGGCTTCGGTCTTCGCGTAAAGCCGAGTGGGGCCAAGTCGTTCATTATTCAGTATCGTAATAGGAGTGGCCGCAGTCGGCGGCTGACGATTGGTCGCTATGGCGTACTCACGCCCGAGGGTTCGCGGCAAGAGGCAAAGCGTACCTTGCGGAAGTTGCGCGGGGCCATGACCCAACCCAGCGGCGTGTGACCGATCGAGAGGCAATCAACGTATCAGTTCTCTGTCGGGACTACCTCAAAAAGGCGGAGACCGGCCTGATCATTACGCGCCGTCGGAAAACGAAGAGTGCATCGACGCTCTACACCGATCGTGGTCGCATCGAGCGGCATATCATTCCGCTCCTCGGTCATCGCACGGTGAAGGACCTCTCTGCTGCCGATATCCGCACCTTCATGCGTGATGTCATCTCCGGCAAGACAAAAGCCGATGTGAAAACCAAAAAACATGGCCGCGCCAGAGTTACCGGAGGAAGTGGGGCGGCGGCTCGGACAATGGGCCTACTCGGCGCCATTCTCACCTTTGCAGTGGATGAGGGCCATCGCGATGATAGTCCGGTCAAAGGCGTTCTCCGACCGGCAGATCAGAGGCGCAGAATTCGTCTCGATGAGCAAGGTTATCGAACGCTTGGAGAAAAGCTTCGCGACGCCCAGGGTCGCGGTGAGCCATGGCAGGCGGTGGAGGCGATCCGGGCTCTAGCCCTGACAGGCTGTCGCCGTGGTGAGATCGAGAGCTTGAGCCATGCGGAGATCGATTTGGCTGGCCGGACGCTACGGCTGGGTGCAACGAAGACCGGCTTCAGTATCAGGCCTCTCGGGCGCGACGCCACCGATCTCCTGAGGTCCGTGGTCGGGAAGTCGAAAGGTGGCAAACTGGTATTTCCTGCTCTGCGCAACCGCAATGGCGACAAGGACCCCGGATACTATCGAGGGCTTCCCAAAGCTTGGAAGCGCATCATGGGCGGTGCACTTCCTGGAATGAGTCCTCATGTTCTCCGGCACTCCTTCGCCTCTGTTGCGGATGATTTGGGCTTCACCAAACCGACAATAGGAGCGTTGCTTGGCCACAGTAATTGGGATGTGACTGGCGGCTATATCCACAAGCTCGATTTGGCCCTCGTGGCCGCCGCTGATCGAATTGGAAGTACCATTTCTGACCTGCTCGACGGCAAAACTCAGGGCCATAACGTCATTGATCTCGCTGCTGCGCGGTAGGGAAAGTCGGTCATTGAAACTAGATGAACGAGATGTGGCACCGGCCTCACGCGTTTTGAAAGCCATGGACCAGCAGGGCCAGAAACTCGCGCCAGAAATACTGGGTCAAGAAACTCGACGAGGCTGTTGCCAATAAGGTTACATAGCAAAGAATGGCAATTGATCCGCTTTATTGCAGATAGCGGGAATATGGCCTTGACATCTACAGTGCTCTCAAGTATTGCCCGACACGATACACTTATCTCCTTCATCAAGAGATAAATGCAATGCCCAATCAGACTTCGCCGTGATGTTACGCGCTGCCCTGCCTCCTCCTCAACCGAGAGGCGATAGCAAAGCCTAACGGGGCGCACTCGAAATTGTGGCAGGCCCTCAAAAAGCCCGGACGGCCCGTTAGCGCTGATCGTCTTCGTCCCTTCAACCCGGACGTGCGCAAGGTTCGCGGCGAAACGCGAGCGACCACCCCACCTTTCATAGGATTTACCCTTATGCATGACCCTTCGGTTATGCGAGGGGCGGGTGTCGCTTTTGTATCCCCTCCTCGCTTTAGACGCCGCAGCGAAGCCGCGGAATATATCTCAGATAAGTACTTTCCGTGTCGCCCAAAAACATTGGCCAAGCTAGCCGTTATTGGCGGCGGCCCGAAATTTCGAAAAGCAGGCCGATTCCCAATTTACGAAGACAGTAATTTGGACGAATGGGCCCTTGGCAAAATAAGTGAGCTTGTTGGTTCCACCTCCGAATTGCGGGGGGTAGCTTGATCCATGGAGCCTCACAAATGCGAGAGGCCGCCCAGACGCGGTAGCGTCTCAGACGGCCTCAACGCAATGCCTTGCTTGGGGGCTGGCATTGCCGGATATAACCATTTTCGTCACGCGCAACAAGCCGATTTCACTTCGCGTGCTTCGCCATCCCGTTTGCCGGAGATGGCGCGTGGACCCCTCTTGCCGTTCTGGCCAACAAGATCGCCTCGACTTTGCGAGAGATGGTACAGGAACGGCATTTAGAGCGGCGGACGATCACGACCGGTGCTGGCGACTCACGGCGTCCATTTGACGACGAGGTCAGACTATGAGCGCCGAATCCATTTTTTGCGCCATCGGCGGTACCAGGCATGGTCTCGGCTTCGTCGTTCGATGCCCCCTAGCATCTCATGGCCAAGGCCCGAGGTGATCGATCGCCAAGCCTATCAATTCGAGACGGTGACAGGGGTCTCCTTGTCTGCTGCCATGCAGGTTGTGATTTGCGCGACGTGTTCGAGGAACTGCGGCGGCGCGGATTGCTCATAAGCGAATGCACTCGGCCCGAGTTCGCGAGCCCTTTGGTTTCAATGGGTCAGGCGGCTGCGCCACGAGCTGATCAGGGCATGCGCGATCGCGCTCTGGCCATCTGGCAAGAAGCTCAAGACCCGCACGGCACGATTGTCGAGCGCAATCTCGCCAGTCGCCGACTTGACCTGCCGGAGGAAACCGGCGCCGACGTGCTCCGATTTCATCCGGCTTGTCCGTTTGGCAACGACCGCCTGCCCTGCATGGTCGCGGTCTATCGCACGATTGATAGGGACCTGCCCGTCGCGGTCCATCGACGGCGTGTCCGCCAATGGACAGAAGATCGGCCGTAAGATGCTCGGACCTGTAGCTGGGGCCGCGATAAAGCTGGACGCTGACGCCGACGTCACAATGGGTCTTGTCGTGGGAGAAGGCATCGAAACAACGTTGACGGCGCGTCAGCTCGGATTTCGACCGGCATGGGCGCTCGGAAGCGTTGGCGCTATCGCGGCATTCTCGGTTCTTTCAGGCATCGAGGCGCTTACAATTCTCGCAGAAGCGGGGAAACCCAGTGCCGATGCGGTTCAGATTTGCGGACAACGATGGAGTGAAGCCGGCCGTGAGCGTCCGACGCGGCCATTCTGCTTGATGATAAGCCGGGACTCCGTAACGCGTAGAAAGAAGAACGCCGTTATCGTCGCACCAACGCTCCATTTCAGGTGTAGGGTGTTCATCGGCAAGCCACACATCGGCTTTTAAATCTTGCGCTTTCATCGCCGTCAGCATTTTTACGGCCAGTTCAAAACCTTCTGAAGGAGCCTTAGTGGCAACGATGGCAAGCCGCCATTGGTCGGGGATTTGGATGGCCGAATTAGGCTTTTTCATCCGGTTAAGAAAAAAGAAGTAGTAACCGGGAAGAAGAATGCTCCAAAAAATTAGAAAAGTATTGAACGCAAAATGTGGCGCGTCAGTAAAATGCTTCGGAGTAAACCACCAAAATAGAAAACAGATGACGATAATGCCCCACAACCCGGTTAAGATGCGTAGATGTAGCCTTTGCTTTAACGAAAGAATATCAATTAAATTGTGGACCGGGGTCTGCGCCTTCATGGCAAGCAACGGCTTCTGCACTTTCGCAAATGGTTCCGACGGCGCTTGTGTGGTAATCATAGCAATCCGCGAGTCAGAAGGTATTTCCAGTTCAAGATTGGGCTTTTTCATCTGGCATAAAGAGTAAAAAGTAATAACCGTAAATGATGAGGCTCCAAGCGAGCATAGGGCTGTTGAGGGCGAATCTGAATGGCTCTGTATAATGCGCTAGCTGCAACCACCAGACAGCAAAGGCAATCGTGACAATCAACCAATGGAACAATTGTGACAATTGCCGCTTGTTTAATATTATGTTAAGAAAATCGCTATGCGTGTGAACTTTCAAAACGGCTGATTGACAATGTTTTATACTCACCAATGATAAGTTCGACTGACGAAGTCCGAGCAATAGTCTACGCAGTCACCAGTCTATAAGAGCCATAGCAACGATAGATAAAGTGGGTTATCCGTAATTAAATCAGAATATGATAGGCCGTAGTGTCACTGCTAGCTGTCTGCGGAGCGAAGCCCAGCTGGCGCCGGGGCAGCCTAACATTCCTTTGGCAACCGTCAGCGCATTCTTCGGAAGAACACATTTCCGCCTGGAATCTCGCTCGCGCGATCGAATGCACTCTTAGGTAAAGCTTCGCAGCCGAGGCAATACACGGACGCGGACTTTATGGACCCGACTTTGGTTGTGGGATCGCCTTGGTATTCATCATGGCATCAAGGAAGAATCCTCTTGAACCCGGTTCACGGCTGATACTAAAGAACACTTCTGTCGAAGTCTTTTTGCGCAGAGTCGGGCTGCAGGCAAGGGTAATCGGCCAGAAGCGAAGTGTTCCACACTTCGGACACCCGGCGTTATTTTTCCAATGCGACCCGGACGACGTGAAACATCAATGCTACCGTGGAAGCTATTCTTAAAAGAGCAGAAACCGCCGGACTTCAATTACCGGCCGAAGGGTTTGCGTACATGCTTGGACGATCTTCGGAAGGCCATAGATACATTGTTGGCGGACGAGTAAACAAAACCGCCCAAGCAGAACGCTCATCGCGAGCTAAAGTGCAGTTTCCTGTTTTGAAGAAGCAATATCATCAATTCGTTATGGAAAATAAACCTACAAAGAACATTGCCGAACGTACGAAGTTAGGCCTGAGGCAGGCAATGGTTGACGGAAAGATTGTCGGCAGACCGAGCAAGTTGAACAAAGAAAAGCGGAAGCACCTCCTGGAGATGATTAACGCTGGTCAGAAGACGCAAGCCGAGATGGCAAGGGTGTTCAATATTAACCGGTCGGTCATCAGCCGCCTGATATCTAAACGACGGATTGAGGAGCAGAAGGCGGCGGAGCCAGTGAATCAATGACGACCGGAGGGTCCGGCAGCGCGGCACAGGCGAACGCGAGAGGGGCGTTTTAAGCGGCTCGCGTATTCGTAAAACGAAAAAACCACCTCTATCGGTGGTTGGTTCGGGTTTGTTTTTAAGTTCCTTGGGCTGGATGTTATTTATTTCGTTGCGTACCCTGGGAACAGGTTACCGGTAGAAACGTCGAATTGTCCAATTAAAACGGAGGAAATAGGGGCTAAAGGTGACCAGACGACGTTGTTGGGCAGCACGTTCCCTAAAGTCGTGCCTACGCCACCCGTATTTCCGCTATAAATTGCCGGACCCGTGATGCTGGTGGCAAGGTTGTTCTCAAATAAGTCGCCACAGCCGAGTAAAAAAACGGTGTATTCTAAAGGCCCGTGAGGGCCAATAGGCCCCTGCAGGGTGGCGGGGTTTCCCGAGGCGAAAATGCAATTACTGATGCGGTTACTGGCTCCCGCCTCATCAAAAAGTGTGCACTGTCCTGCAGAGGTTGCCGACACATGGTCAATAACGCATCCATGACCACCCCTGATAAAAATGCACCCGGCGACGTTGTTTATTAGAGCACCGTTCTGAATAGTGACGTTAAAACTTCCGCGCCCCGCCCCGGTCCAGACAGTCCCAAGACCAAACGTCTGACCCGCAATCAGGATACACTCATCGGTTGATGAAACCTGAAGCGTATGCCCTCCTAAGTCCAGCACAACATTGCTGGCCGAAATCGTAATCTTGGCATTGGCGTCGCTAAAAATGTCGTTCGCCAAGTAGTAAATGCCTGGGGAGCTGATGGTAGACGGTACGGAGACAATTGGAATAGCAGCTTCGTTAGATCCAGTTTCGAAAGCAAAGCCATGATGCACGATTCCAAGAAGCGCGATTGCCAGGATAAGGAGTTTTTTCATGCGTGCCTGGAGAATCCGGTCTTCGTGCTGCACTCTTTAGAGTTGGCTTTATAGTTTCTAGAGAAATCTGGGCAAAACTGTTAACCGCCATATCCACGATACGTTCAGGTAAATAAAGTTGCCCGTCCTGACAATCTGAAGAACCTCCAGCATCTGCATCATCATCGGCTTTGGCCCTTCATAACAATTGCTATTATACAGGGGTAGGAACCGTCTACCACCCGGTCTACAAACACATCCTCTGCCGACTCAATTTCCAGGGCGTGGCTGACCCTCTTCTTGCAAAGATTCAAGAAAGCACGAAAGGGGATGGGGTCAATTTGGGAAAAGCCAATATCCTTCTAAGCACCAACTACAAGCAGTTTCCAGATGGTTCCGACGAGTACAAAGCCCACTTCCCTTTAGTAGCCTCGCTGGTCCCAGAGATAAGACAGATGCACCGCTGGGATCATTCCGACGATCCAAGGGCAGAACTGCTGGCATTGGCCCCGGTTGTATTTGCCGCAACCCGAGGCGGTCCCCAGTGATTGAGATCCCTGACGACTACGATTACCGCCGCTTCCGCTCCTGCGGAAAGCCCAAGGTGGCTGAGTACGATGCCCGTGGCATTTTTTTTAGCCTACACCTGTGGCCAATGTCCGGCGGAGAAACTTTCCTATCACCGTCCGGAGGTCTTAACCGATCCCAATTATTAATGCGATGAACCGATTGAGAAGGATTAATATGGGCGAGATCATCTTTACCAAGGCCAAGCCGCTCTCCAGCGATTACTGCAAGATGTGGGTCGCCCAAGGGAGCAACTACGGCTACATGATCATGGAGTCGGCGGCGGATCCTTACTGGTTCTATGTCTTCGACGGTGAAGCCCTGCCCAAGCCGGTGACGCACAGGCACCGTAGAACCGCCAGGGAGTGCATGGCGGAATGCCGGGCGATTGATCAGGCGTACCGTGGCCCGACTTAACTCCCGACGGCACCATTTACGACCCGCCACCTCTTTAGACAGACGGTTTATCGGGGTGTCCTACAAAAACGAGCTACCCGAGAAGAGTGGCGATGCATTCTTCCGGTGTGGACTCGAGTCCAATTTGAGCATCCGTGCGCCTTGCTCCGCATTTACCGGCATACCTCGTTGAAATAGTAGCCGTCCAGTTAACATGGTCCGGGGCATTGACTCGCAATCTTTTAGTGCCTGTCTCAGCGACTCAACTGAAGTGCGCGCAACGCTCAGGCTCGGCGAGCGCTTAGCACCTCAACAAGTTCCGACATAGGTGAAACTCGGCGACACATTATGACTTCAATTATGACTAAGCGCAAATTGAAAGGGCAACTCTATACATAAGTGGCTCCATACTAGCGTGATACAGATTGACCGGTGAGGCAGGGATTCGAACCCTGGGTACCCTTTTGAGGTACAACGCTTTAGCAAAGCGTAGTGGTATACTGTAAGTAACTACTAATAAGACACTTACAATATTCTATAGATTCTCTAGTCAATTTCTAGACGAGAATTTGTTTCTTCTCTACACTTTGACTCAAACAATGAGACGTTCTGGCCTAAGTCGAACAACAGCGGAACGAAAAGCCAATGAGGAGCCCTCGCCTAGGTCGAAAAGTCCCATTCGAACCCTGGTTGTTAAAGGCGTCGAGTACTGGATGGTCACTCTTCCGAAGCAGGGTGGTGGGCGCCATCGTCGGTATTTCCGAACCGAGGGAGAAGCCAAGACGTACTTGCAAAGGAAACGGGTCGAACTCCTGAACCAGGGTACGGCCTCGCTCGCCATCACCGATCCGCAGCGCGTCGCGTTACTGAAAGCCGAGGAACTCTTGGCACCCTACGGCAAGACGGTCGTCGAGGCCGCGCAGTTCTACGTCGAGCGCCACGAGCAGATCAAGAATAGCCGACTTCTAGATGAGGCCGTTCCCGCTTTTCTTCAACAGCTTAAGGCTGACGGACTTTCGGCACGATACCAAAAGGACTGCAAAAACCGACTCACCCGATTTCGAAAATCGTTTGGTGAGCGGCTCGTCGCCGAAATCTCTTCCAACGAAATCGGTGACTGGCTACGCTCGCTTAAGGACGAAGACGACAACCCGCTTGCGGCTTTGACTCGTAATTCGTATTGGCTTCGTCTCTCAGCGCTATTCAACTTTGCTCGGGAGCGCGGATGGTGTTCGGAAAATCCTCTTCTGGATTCTCAGAAGGCCAAGGTGAGATCATCGGATATTGCAATTCTCTCTCCGACCGAGTTCGCGCGGTTGCTTGAATGCGCGAGTGACGAGACGCTCCCCTACTGGGCAATCGGCGGATTTGCCGGTCTGCGCAGTAGCGAGCTCGAACGACTAGACTGGGCTGACGTGCATCTCGACTCAGACTTGGTTGAAGTGAAAGCCGCGAAGTCAAAGACGGCCTCGCGCCGGTTTGTCCCTATCCGTCCGGCGCTGAAGACGTGGCTCGCACGATACTCGAGGCGCAAAGGAAAGGTGGCGCCGCCAATGCTACGTAAGCGCCTCGAACGTGATCGCAAACTCGCCAAAATCGAGCTATGGCCGCATAATGGACTTCGACATTCATTCGCGAGTTATCATGCTGCGGAATTCCAAGACGGCGGGATGCTCGCACTGGAACTCGGTCATCGCGACCAGAAATTAATCTTTGCCCACTACCGCGAACTGGTCCGGCCAACCGAAGCGCACAAATACTGGGACCTCCGACCGGAGACAATGCGCTCTATTTCGGCAATCACTGGTTGATTTCCATCTATCTCCAAAAAGCCGTAATCTTGTGCTTGACAGACCTATCTTCGGCTTAGTGATAGGCACGGCGTTCCTTTATTCAAGGGGTTTTGCAGCGATTTCCCATCTTTGTCGATGCTTTTAACCTTCTTACCGGGATTCGCTTTTTCCTGGTCATAAAGGCTCACAAAGGGTCATGGGTGCTCATTTATTTAATACCAATTAACCAAATTTGAGGAAGTCCATATTGTACAATAGTTCCAATAGATTTATTTATGGCTAATACTCGAAACAATTTGGATTTCAAAAGCGAACTTGGCTCGGGCAAGCTGCTAACATCCAGCCAACTCGCCGCTTATCTACAAGTTACCAAACGAACAATCGAGACCTGGAAAGCACAACGAAAAATTCCGTTCGTTGCTGTCACAGCCCGATGTCACAGGTTTCGTATTCGTGACGTCGAGCGCGCGCTGGAAAGGTTCGCTGTCTCAGAGGTTCATTGACGACTCACTCCCATTGGGAGGCGATGCAAGATGGTCGCTTTCTTCATGGAGACCTGTGACCCCGATCTCAGAGCGGTCCAGCAGCCGAAAATTGAGCGGCTTTAGTCGATCAGCTGGTCCGAGAATACGGACTTGGCAAAAAGCAACGGCAAACAGATCGAGGAGTACTCCGCATCGCTCGGGCAAAATTACGTCCGGAGGAAAGTCGAAATCGTGAAATCCCAGCCGCGTCGCAACGCTGCAGGAGCTCTAATGGCCGCACTGCGGGATGACTGGCAGCCTTCGATCCAATTCAAAACTGACGCGTTGGATGAGACGACTCGTCTAGAGGCCTCGCGGGAGCTGGCTAAACGATGGGATGGGAATGCTGACCAGCAACTTTTCGGTTATTTCGAAGAGATCGCACACCAAGACTGCTATGACGCTAGATAGGTTTTAGCAAATGTTAGTTCAACGAGTTTCAACAGAATTCAATAAGTTTCAACGGGTTTCAATACGATTAAACAATGCCGATTCTGGACCGTGTTGAAACGTGTTGAAAAGATGTGTGATTTTCGACCGTTATCCGAAGGATAAGGCGACAAGTCTGTTCCCTCCAAACGTGGTCCAAACACCGCCCGAAACAAGAAGGGCTCAATCAACGTTGAAAGGCGTTGAACGGCTCCAAGTACGAGGTTAAACGGGGGATGCTACGTATAACAACAAGTCATTCTGCGGAAGGGGCGAAAAAGTACTTCGATGTCTCGCTTAAAACGAGCGACTACTACTCCAGAGACATGGGTACGTGGGGAGGTAAAGGCGCGGAAAAGCTGGGACTAAAAGGTGAAGTAGAAAGGAAGGATTTCGTTGCCCTGATTAACAATCGGTGGCCGGGAGCTAACGGAGAACGACTCACCGCACGATTGAACAAGACCCGCCTGGAGGATGTGAAGGACAAGAAGACAGGGCTGTCGGTAATAAATCCAGAAACCGGGGACGTGCAGAAGCGTGAAGTATCAAATCGGCGCGTCGGCTACGATTTCACGTTCAGCGTACCTAAATCGGTGTCGTTATATGTGGCCGTCAATCGAGACGAGTTCGTCGAACAAATGATCGCCGAGGCCTTGGACGAGACCATGGCGACGATCGAGGCCCGGATGGAAACCAAGGTTCGCAAGGGGTATCAGCAAGGCAATCGCGTTAGCCCAAATATGGTCTATGCAAAGTTTGTTCACGGCGAGAGCAGGCCTGTCGATGGGATACCCGACCCCCACTACCACATTCACGTCTTCGCGATGAACGCGACTTTCGATGAGGTTGAGAAAGAATGGAAGGCCTTGGAAATCGGAAACACGGTGGGCGATCGCACTTTCTACGAGGCTCACTTCCACCATTTGCTGGCAGCGAAGCTTGAAGCGGCCAGATACGGCATTCGGAGAACCGAACAACACTTCGAATTTGCCAGTGTGAGTCGGGAGCTGGTCGAGAAGTTCAGCCGGCGAACAGAACTCATCGAGCAGCGGGCCCGGGACAAATATAACGTGCTGGAAGCTGAGGCCAGGGCGCTCATGAGGTCCACCAACATGGCTTTCGATGACGCCTTCGCGCACGTGATTGTAGAAATCGGCGGTGATTGGGAAAAATGGAAGTCCAATTTGGGAGCTCGGAACCGTGAAAGTAAAAGCTCGGCGAAGTACAAGGCCCGGCAGGAGTTAGTCGCACATTGGCAGAATGAGATGACTCCAGAAGAACGGGAGTCGTTGCTGCCCGAGTGCGTAAAAAGCGTAGCTTCCCAAAATCTTCTCGGTGCCGGCGCCGCGAAGGAGCTGGCGATACAACACCTCTTCGAGCAGGTGTCACTCAAGCGGGAACTGCACATTGCCGGGATGCTACTTCGGCGCGGGATTGCGCGGGTGTCGGTTGCGCAAGCGCTCGCTTGGGTCAAATCAGATCCGATTTTCGTTCGGCCCGACCCCGACGGGAAGTTGCTTATTACGCGCCCAGTGCGAGACGCGGAGAACAAAATGATTCAGCTGGCGGTAGAAGGCCAAGGCAAACATGAGCCGCTGAATGTTCGAAAAGAGTGGGTGATTCGCCATCCCCTCGTGGCCGCCAGCGAGGGGAGATCCCGCTGTCAATCGGTGACCGGATCCGATTCACGAAAAACGTCAAAGGTCGCGGACACAAGTTCCTCAATAACGAGCTCCGGATCGTGGTCGGCATCGATCAGGGCAAGATCATATTCGACAGAGGTGAGATTGCTCGCAATGGCGCCAGTCTTCATCTCGATCAGGGATTAGCTGTCACCAGTCACGCCAGCCAGGCGAAAACTGTCGACCAAGTCATTGTCAGTGTGCCGGTTCGCGCGTTTAGCCAGGCGAACGAAGCACAATTTTACGTCTCGATGTCCCGTGCTCGTTTCGCGATGCATGTCTTTACTGACAGCAAGATAGCACTGCGAGAAGCCGTCACTAGGCCGAGCAAGCGGCTTTCCTCTTGGGAGCTCCTCAACCTGGCCGAGAAAGACAAAGCTTTACAGGCCGAGCTGCATAGGCAGCGGGCGAAACCAAAGAAACAACGACAAGAGATTGCCTATGAACGGTAGTCGGGAGCCGAAGCGGTCACTGAAGGAACAATTCTCAAGAAGCTCAGAAGCATGGAAAGAGCAGTCCGATCCGATTTTTCGGTTTTGGGCAGAGGGAGACTGGTGGGGCTTCCCGTTCTTTAGTCTCAGCGCCAGCCGGTATTTCGGCGACAAAGACACACTTTGTCTTTATTGGCCGCTTGGGACCATCGTCATCGCCGGTCCGAAGGTGTTAGACTTCTACGCTGGGTTTTGCGCCCACCGTGCAACGTGTCTCAAGGCCGATGGAAAAGACATCAGAGTCTTGAATCTAATACTCATTGGCAATTCGGACGGCGCGAGTGAAACAGATCCTGCAAAGGTCTGACCCAGAAAAATAGACTTCGCACCCATGCACTTGACTTCACCGCGGCTGCTTAGCGTGCTGAACGGTCCGAATCGTGTCTTCTCCTCGTATAGTCGGAATTCTCGTCAATACCCAGGTTCTTTCCAGTCCTGAATCAAGTGCAGTTCGACACCGCCTATTTGCATTCCTTCCACGCCTTCGTTTGTTGATTCTGAAGGTATTCGCACACGAGGGGGGGATGGGTATCTTCCGTTCTCCCGTTTTTCTAGAGCCGCGTTGCCCCCAGATCGAGACCTGGAGTTCTTTGGACTGACCGGACAAACTTCGGCGAAGTGTTTTAGCTGGCGTTCTCTTGACCCAGTTCGCGACGTAAGGCGTCGAGAGCAGCAGAACGATGTTCTCTGGGCCAGACAAGAAATGTCGTGGCTTCCGCAAACTGCGTCGGTAACGGCAAAATGCTCACCTCGCCCTCGGCGTGTAGTGCGTGAACGACCGAATCAGGTACCACCGCAATTCCGGAACCCGCAGCGACGCAGGCGACGATCGCGTGATAAGACCCAAATTCCAAAACACGCTCAGGAGTGATCTTTGAACGAGCCAGCCATTCCTCCAGAGTTCGCCGGTAGGAGCAGCCCACGCCAAAGGCAATCACGGTCATACCCCGAATATCCCCCGGCTTTTTGATCGCGGTAATTTCCTTCGGGGCGATTACTACAAGCCTTTCGCGAAAAACCGGCATCATCTCCAAGCCGCCTGACTCGAAGCGCTCGGCAACGAAAGCGGCCTCGATCGCATAGCGAGATACTTGCTCGAGGAGCGCGCCGGTTGTCCCGGTCACCAGCTCGATTTGAACCTCCGGGTTAGTGCGATGATAACGCGCGAGAACCGGCGGTAAGCGGGCTGCGGCGGTGCTCTCGAGCGTTCCAATGCGGAGTTTTCCCCGAGGTTTACCGCTGCGGAGAGCTAATTCTGCTTCGGAAGAAAGCCGGAGCAGCTGTTCGGCATAGGCCAGCAATAGCTGCCCCTCGCTCGAAAGCAGGAGTTTTCGACTGTGGCGATGAAACAACTTGGTGCCCAACCCTTCTTCCAGCTGTTTTAACCGCGTCGTCACGTTTGAAGGCACCCGATGCAGCTGTGCAGCAGCCCTTGTCACTCCGCCGAAGTCCACCACTGCTTTGAAGATCTGCAAAGCGTCTAGCTCGATTGTTCTTAAAACGGAAACAGACATTCTTAATAATTCACTTTTATAGAAGGCGATGTCAATCGAAACTCTCGCCATGCCTCGCTCTTCCGATCGGCTGTCCCCGGGTTCAACCCTTCCCCTTTCAACGACCAGCCTTGTCTCCGCTGGATTTGTCGCGCTCGCCGTAGCCATGGGAATTGGACGGTTCGCCTTCACGCCGGTCCTCCCCATGATGCGGCACGAGGGCGCTCTTTCCATCACCGACGCTGCCTGGCTGGCATTCGCCAACTACGCCGGCTACCTCGCGGGCGCAATATTAGCATTGCTTATATCGATGCCCACTTACCGCGGAATACGCTGGGGACTAGTGATCATCTGCCTCGGCACCATCGCAATGGGATTCGTGCAAACTCTCAGTGGCTGGATGGTCTTGCGAGCCGTCACCGGAATCGGCAGTGCCTGGGTACTAATTTTCGTCTCGGCATGGTGCTCTAGACCACTTGAAGCGTGTCGGACGGCTAGTTTTAAACGGCGCCGTTTTTGCCGGAGTCGGAGCCGGGATTCTGGTGACAGGCTTGCTTTGCCTTGCCTTCATGAATGCGAAAATGACCTCTACGCAAGCCTGGGTCGCTCTCGGCTCATTGGCCATAGTCTCGACGGCGCTCATCTGGCCGGCTACTCGCGCCATCCCGAAGAGCGAACGCGAGCTGCCGAGCGTTCGGAAATGGAACTTGGAGGCAAGTCGCTTGATCCTTTGCTACGGAGCTTTCGGCTTCAGCTATATCATCCCGGCTACCTTCTTACCGGCAATGGCACAACGAATCGTTTCTGACCCCGGAGTTTTCGGCTGGATGTGGCCGGCTTTCGGAGCTGCGGCGATCGTTTCAACGCTTGTTGCAGGCGGTTATGAGTAAGCGCATCGGCAATCGCCAACTCTGGATCGCCTGTCAGCTTCTCATGGCCTTGGGGTCGCCTTGCCCGCGCTTTGGCATCACCTGTGTTCGATCCTCGTCGCGGCACTCCTGGTGGGCAGCACATTTATGGTCACCTCGATGGCCGCCGTTCAGGAAGCACGACAGGTTGCGGGGCGTGATTCGACGCCGCTCATTTCTGCAATGACAACATCTTTCGCAATCGGACAGGCCTTCGGGCCCTTGTTGGCAAGCAAGCTGCCACACCTGGGAGACGAATTCGACGGATCCCTCCTGCTCGCTTCCTTCCTCTTGCTCCTCAGTGCCTGCACCCTCATCCGGGGTGGACCGCTCGCGCAGTCACCGCAAAATACTTTCGGCTCGCCTGCGGATTCGATTCACCCCGAGCTGCACAGTCCCAGTTAGCAAATGCCGTGGGGATTTGCTCCTGAAAGTCTTCTCTCACCTTAAACAACACAAGTTCAACCAGAAAGACATTCGATGAAGTTCACACCAGTTATGATTATCTATCCAATTCAATCAATCGAATCGGCCAATGGAAAGCTGGGCACCGTCAGCCTTCCATCCCATTCACACGAACGCGGTTGCTCGACGCGTGTCAAAGCCAGCAAGCAAGATCCGCTCACCAAGAGCCACCAACGCATCTTTCCTCTTGCGATGGTAGCTCTACTAGCAGCTGCTTTTGGATTGAACTCGAGCGCTCGCGCACAAGATGTTCCACCACCCATTTCGGGTGCCCTGGGGCAGATTCAATCGGTCGGAACTAATTCCACACGGGAGGGTAACTCAATGGAAGCAATCGGATTGTTAGTTACACTCGAAGCACGCCCAGGCAAGGAAGCTGATGCCGAGGCATTTCTAAAGTCAGCTCAGCCACTCGCCCTGAATGAAAAAGGGACCTTGAAATGGTATGCGATCAAGCTTGGCCCGGGAAAGTTCGGCATTTTTGATACCTTTGCCGATGAAGGGGGCCGCAATGCCCACTTGACCGGCGAAATTGCCAAGGCATTGGGGGCGCGAGCCGATGAATTGTTTGCTGCTCCCCCGCAGATTGAAAAAACGGAGGTCCTCGCAAGCACACCTTTGAAGCAGTTTGAATCTGTCGGGGATAATTCGATCACAATCCAGAATAAATCGGGGGTCTTTCATATCAATATCACCCAGCCCCTAACAACCTATAAAGTAGTTCCGTCCGACCTGAAGCACATCACGGACAATGACTACATCGGTGTCGCATCAACGCAGGCGCCAGACGGAACGGAAGTAGCAAAACAGATCTTCGTATTTCCGTCGGAATTCCGAGGCGCCGTCGAAGGCAGTGTTCTAGTGGATCCGCAGCCCGGCTCAGCGGCTCAGAGTCGGATGACCAACGGAGCTGTTTCACTGCGGCGCGCGGCGGAATCACACTCCCGAATGACTAACGGCGTCGTGCAGAAGGGACGTGGAACAACACTGGTCGTCCGCTATCAGGATGGTGAACAGACCATTGCTGTGCCGGCAAATGTTCCGGTCGTAGGCGTTGTTCCCGGCGAGGTTCAGCTTGCGGCTGGGCAGACGGCCTACGCGAAGACCGATAAACAAGCGGACGGCACGCTCACGACGCGTATGATCCTCGTGATCAGCGCCCCCTCGTCGGGAAACGGCAAGTGATGGTCGGAGGATGTGTCGTGTCATCAGGCAGACCAAGTTGCGGTGAAACGATGACTACAGGCGCGCGGGCTTCCAAGCCCCGCGCCCTCGTAGTCCGCCGGCACCACCTTTTAGTACGGATTAGTCACTGGCTTAACATTCCGCTCCTTCTTGGCCTGATTCTGAGCGGCATATCGATCTACTGGGCTTCGCCCATTTATCAACACGATCCAAATCCGACCACCAGCAGCTTCGATTACTTCGCTGACGCCGGAATCTGGATTTGTACTCACCTACCCTGGCTACACCACTACGCGGACCCGGCGAACTGGGTCTACAACCATGGCAGTCTGGGCCCCTTTATGCTTGCCTTCGCTTTGCGTTTTCACTGGCTCTGCGCGTACTTATTGATGCTGAACGGACTGGTGTATCTGGCCGGGCTCTGCCTCGGAGGCGGATGGCGCTCTCTGCTGCCCAGGCTGAGCGACGCTGGTGGCGTTCTGCAGATGGCGAGATATTACCTGAGCCTACCGTACACCATACTGCCTCGGCGCCAGTCCAATCCATCCCAGCTTCCGGACAAAATACAACCCTCTCCAGCGGCTCGCCTATTTTGCCGTTCCGCTTGCCGGATTCCTCTCTGTCGCCACTGGATGGGCAATTCACAAACCGGCACAACTCTCCTGGCTCACCGCGATCTTCGGCGGATTTGACAATGCCCGGGTGTGGCACTTTTGGCTGATGGCGTTCTTTATGTCGTTCGTGATTCCGCACGTCGTGCTGGTTATCGCCGACGGTTGGGACACCCTGCGGAGCATGATCACCGGCTGGTCCACAAAATTCAAACGCTCAGAAGTTTCCGATCATGAGCTCTAAAAAACAGATTGGCGCGGAACTAAAATCCACCAGGCGATCTGCACTCCTGAAGAAGTTTCAGGGCGCATTCAGCGAACCGCCGATGGAACCGATTGAAGTCGAACCCTCGATTCTGCGCCGCTGGACTCGGCGCGATGTGCTGCTCTTCGGTGCGGGAGCGCTCGCCACATTGGCAGTTGGCGGATCGCAGCTGCCCCGCAAGCTGTTGCAACAGCTGGGCCTCGATCAAGGTGGCACGACCGAACCTGAAAACAAATGGCTTCTGAACAAGGCGCTGCGACTCGACGATGAGGTGTCGACAGCTCTATATTCGCAGCATCATTTGGTGCCCACCTATACTAAATCGCAGACTACTCCGCTTAAGAACAACTACAACGGCGCGACGCCAGATCCGGCCTATATTCCGGGGTGGCGTCTAACTCTCGATGGGCTTTCCTCCGGCTTGGCCGTTTCTCTCGACATTGAAGCTCTTCTCGCACGCCACCGGATCCATGACCAGATTACTCGCCTCGTGTGTGTGGAGGGTTGGAGCGCAATCGCATGGTGGTCCGGTTTGAGATTCGATGATCTCTTGCATGCTTATCCGCCGGTCTCCCAGGCAAAGTGGGCCCACATCGAATCGTCCGTCAATCTCGACGCAAACGGGAATCCGGATCCATATTTCGTTTCGATTGACCTGCTGACAGCGCAGCATCCGCAGACTTTGCTGGCGACTCACCTGAACGGAAAGCCTCTCACAGTGGAGCACGGGGCTCCGCTCCGACTGCTTGTACCTATGAAACTAGGCCTGAAGAACATCAAGGCGATTACGCGGATCACCTATACGAAGGACGAACCGCCGGACTATTGGGCAAAGCGAGGGTATTCACGTTATGACGGAATTTGATAGAAAAACAGTGATATGAAGACACAAGAACAAACAATCCAACGGCTTATTCAGATCGAATCATGAGCACTCTGTATTCCACCAAAGTTACCGCAACTGGCGGCCGTCATGGCCATATCCGCAGCGAGGACGGGCTGCTTGATATGAAGCTGGCGCTGCCCCGTGAACTTGGCGGCAAAGGAGATGCCACCAATCCGGAGACGCTCTTCGCCGGCGGCTACGCGGCCTGTTTCGAGAACGCGCTCCTGCGTGTAAGCCGCGAAAAGGGGCTTAGGTTTGCGGACAATGACGTCGAAGTCATTGCTGAAATCGGTCTCAATCGCACCGACTCGGGCAATTTCGTGCTCTCCGCCGCACTCGCAGTCGCTGTCACCGGAGTCGACCAGAAGACCGCCGAAGACCTGGCCGAGTCTGCCCACAAGATCTGCCCTTATTCCAATGCTATTCGGGGCAACGTCGAGGTTGGGATCACCGTTTCGGCTCGGTGAGCAAGATCGAACCAAAACAGTGCAACAGCTTCATATTATGATTTTCAATACCCTAAAGAATTCGTTCGTGTCAGCCGCCGCCTTGCTTGTCCTCGCCGGGACGGCGGTTCCCGTGCTGGCCGCGCCGGTCAAGAACATCGTGGTGGTGCACGGCGCCTTCGCCGACGGCTCGGGCTGGAAACCGGTCTACGACATTCTGGTCAACGACGGATACAACGTCGCCGTTGCCCAGAAGCCGCTGACCTCGTTGGCGGAGGATGTCGCCGCGACTAAGCGAATCCTTGATCGTTATAATGTAGCATTAGTTTCTCCTCGGGGTTTTCTCGACCGTGTTCCCTTCAAATTCGGAGTAAAGTGATGAACGATAACAGACATCAGGATGGTATCCATCCCTTCCCTGCTGCGATGCAGGCGCATGAGATCGAAACCAACGCCATCACGGTCCACGTACGCGTGGGCGGGCATGGTCCGGCGGTTGTTATGCTGCACGGCTTCGGCACAACGGGCGACATGTGGGGCCACCTCGCGAACGCGCTCATCGAAGACCACACGATTGTCGCGCCCGACCTCCGTGGGTTGGGCCTCTCTTCAAAGCCTGATGGCGGCTACGACAAGAAGAATCAGGCGCTGGACGTGGTAGGAGTACTGGACGCCCTAGGCGTGCGTACGGCCGAATTCGTGACGCATGATATCGGCGTCATGGTCGGTTTCGCGATTGCTGCCACCCACCCCGAGCGCATGAGTCGGTGGGTGGCGATCGACGCGCCGTTGCCTGGCGTCGGACCCTGGGAGCAGATCACACAGAATCCGGCTATGTGGCACTTTGGTTTCGGTGGTTCGGACATGGAGCGTCTGGTCGCTGGCCGCGAGCGCATCTATCTCGACCGCTTTTGGAACGACCTTTCTCGAGACCCGAAGCGGTTTGACGAAGCGAAGCGTCAGCACTACGCGGCGCTCTACGCGCAGCCCGGCGCAATCCGAGCGGGCTTTGCACAGTTCCTAGCGTTCGGCCAAGATGCGGCCGACAACAAGACGTTCCTTGCGCAGGGCAAGCTTCAGATGCCAGTCTTGGCCTTGGGTGGCGAAGCTACATTCGGCCCTATGATCGGCGCCGTGGCGAGGTGTGTTGCCGCCAACGTCGAAGATGTGATCATTCCGGATTGCGGGCACTGGATCACGGAGGAGCAGCCGCAAGCGACGACGAAGCTCGTCGTCGACTTCCTAGGGGTTAGCCCAACAAAGGTACGTAAATTCCCACAGAAATCTCTTTAGATCCCCATGCTCTGGACCGCATCCTGGCACGCCTTATCGACCGATTCGAGTGACAGGTGTTGGTAGGCCAGTTCTTTTACCTTACAACGTCAGCTAAAACCAGAAAAACTACGATGAACACTACCCAGCAACCCGTCGCCATTGTCACCGGCGCTTCCAGCGGAATCGGCCTCGGAATTGCGCTAGCACTTCTCGAACACGGCTATGGCATAGTCGGAACATCTCGAAGTATCAGCAAGTCTAAGGAGCTCAAAGCGTCAGCCGATCTCGTCCTCAGCGACGGTGACATCAGCAAGAAGGAAACCGCCGTCAAAGTAGCGGAGGCAGCAATCAAGCATTTCGGCCGTATCGACCTGCTGGTTAACAACGCAGGCATTTTCATTCCCAAGCCGTTCACCGAGTACACCGAGGACGACTACAATCTGGTAATGAACACCAATGTGGCCAGCTACTTCTTCATGACGCAGCAAGTAATCCCGCAGATGAAGAAGCAAAATTCGGGGCACATAGTAAACATCTCTGCGGTCCTGGCGGACCAGCCGAGCGGCAGCGTGCCTGCTCTTCTGGCGGTGCTTTCGAAGTCGACCATGCCGGCCGTTAGCAAGGCCTTGGCATTGGAGTACGCCGCCAGCGACATCCGTGTGAACACAGTGTCACCGGGAAATGTGAACACCCCAATGCACGCAAACGACGATAAGGATGCGCTGGCCAAATTTCATCCCCTCGCTCGGATGGGTGAAATCTCTGACATCGTTGACGCAGTGCTCTATCTCCAGAACGCTACGTTCGTGACGGGCGAAAACATCCGAGTGGATGGAGGAGTCCATGCGGGCCGGTAACACTTCCACACTCGCTTTAAGCCGGGCCTGGTTCTCCCGGAGCCACCATCGCCTTTGGGAGCTTACGTCGAGGCGTCTCAGTTCGGAGCGCTGAAAGCGGCCGGCAGCTAGATATCCCTTACCCGAAGAAATTAACCATCAAGAAGGAACCTATCATGACCCAAATCAAAAAAGTGTTGTACACAGCCAAAACGCACACCATCGGTGGGAGGGAAAGCGGGGTGTCTCGCAGCTCTGACGCCCGCCTGGACGTTAAGCTTTCGACTCCTGACGCTTCCGGTACCGGCACCAACCCGGAGCAGCTTTTGGCAGCCGGTTGGTCGGCTTGCTTCGTATCGTCGATCAAGATCGAGGCCGCCAGAATGAATGTCATGCTACCGGCTGATCTAGCAGTTGACGCCGAAGTGGACTTGGGCACAACTGGCGGCGCTTACTTCCTCCAAGCTCGCCTCAACGTCAGCCTGCCGGGTATGGAGCGCGAAGTCGCCCAAGCCCTGGTAGACGGCGCGCACCAGACGTGTCCGTATACCAAAGCCACGCGGGACAACATCAGCGTTGTGACTAACTTGGTCGAAACCGGATTTGTGACAGTTGCCGAATATCTTCTCACACCCTGGGATGTGGCGGGATAGTGTTTGTGGGGAAGACTGTTCCCAATTGGAGAGAGATCGATGCTAGTAGAAATCAACCATAAGCGCCGCAATCGTCGCCGCTTTCTTGCCGTTACGGCCATCACCATCGCTGCCGCCCGGTTCGGCGTGACCGGTTCCGCGAGAGCACAGTCCAACAAGACGACACCGGCAGATCTGCGAGCGATCAAGGTGCGGCAGATGGAGCCCGCGGCAATTCGATTACCCATTATTTAAAGCAGATGTCACACCATTACTCCGGTCCCGACTGGGGATTCCCCCGTGGGGACCCCCGTCTAGACCTTACCGATCTGTATGCCTTTCCCAAGCCGGGAGACGCTGGCAAGTCCATCCTGGTCATGAACGTGCATCCGTCCGCTCATGATTACCTGGACCGCGAGAACCCGCTGAGACCCACTACCGCCGAGGCTTTCGCGCCCGAGGCGCTTTACGAGATCAAGATTGACGCGAACGGCGATGCCGTGGCCGACATCGCGTACCGGATGCGTTTCTCGTCCTCCGCGGGCGGGGTGCAGACCGCGACGCTGCGTCGCGTTGAGGGCGCACAGGCCGCCGGGGCGAACGACAGTGGCCAAGCTATCGTCGAGGGGGCACCGGTCTCGACGGGCCTAGAGGCACGGGTGACGGATGCTGGCGACTACCGATTCTTCGCGGGGCGTCGCAGCGATCCATTTTTCTTCGACAGAAGGGGTGCCGTGGACAACTTGCAGTTCACCGGTGACGATTTCTTCGCCGACAAGGATGTGTGCAGCATCGTGCTCGAAGTGCCCAACTTTACCTTGGGGGGCAAAGCAGTTGGCCTGTGGCACCGCACGCTGGTTCGGGCGGACGGCATGGACGGGGGTTGGATCCAGGCGGAACGCGGCGCGCGGCCCCTGCAACTTTTCCTTGTCCTCGGTCTCTCCGGCGCGGAGAGAGATGCCTACCTCGCAGGGGAACCGGCGAACGATATCGGTTTCGTTACCGCCTTCGGACATGCGCTGGAGCATACGGGTGGGTATATCCCGCAGGAAGCGAGGCGGGTGGCAGGGACAATGCTACCGGAGATCCTCCCTTATGATCCCACGCGCCCAGCGTCTTTCCCGGAGAATGGCCGGGCTCTCACCGACGACGCCGCCGATGCCTTCCTTTCTATTCTCACAAATGGCAAGGTGACGCGGGATAAGGTAGGGCCCCATGGCGATCTCCTCGCCGAGTTCCCCTACCTAGGGCCGCCGCACAATGGCTGAGAGCGAGCGCGGGCATCCTGCTCTTAACCTATCGAGCGCAGGGCAAGCGTACGCTGTCGTAAGTGAGGTGCCAAAAACCTTTGCAAACAAGAAGGGAGCGGCCGATGAGCGAGCAAACAAAACTTGCGGTTCGCAGCTACCCTCTTCCTCGAATTTATAACGCGCCTAACCTGATAGCGGCATAATGGTTTTGTTGTATTTTGGAGCAGCGCTTTACCTCGATCCTAATGACTAGAACTTCAAGCTGGATCGCTTTACGAAACCCAACTTTCGGCAAACTCTGGGTTGCTACCGTCGTTTCCGGGATTTGCGTATCCGCGCATGATACGGCTGCCATCTGGGTAATGAACAGTCTCAGTCATTCGACGATGCTCCTCTCCCTGATGTCGACAGCGGCCACGCTTCCGTTTTTCCTATTTATTCTGCCGGCAGGAGCTCTTGCTGACATGACGGATCGCAAGAAGATGTTGTACGTGGCATACATTTACCTGGCGGTATGTGCTGGCGGACTTGCGATCCTAGGCTGGTTGAATCTCCTGACTCCTTACGTCATTCTCGGCTCAATATTTCTGATCGGGACGGGGTTCGCGTTCAACGCGCCAGTCTTTTCTGCCGTGGTGCCTGAGATTGTGTCCAACGAAGAACTTCCTTCGGCGTCAATCTTGAGCGGACTACAGCTGAACATCTCGGGGATTATCGGACCAGCTCTGGCAGGACTGCTTTTGGTTTTCGTCGGAGCCAACACCGTTTTCGCGCTCAATGCCCTCTGTTTGCTTGCGGTGCTTATAAGTATTGGATCGTGGAAACCTAAGGTCTCGAAACTTCCGCTGGAGAGCTTCTTCGAATCATTTATCAGCGCGATTCGCTATGTCCGCTATTCTCACGGCATACGGATCATTTTGATCCGCAACGCAATTTTTTCCTTCTTTATTGCAATCATTCCTGCGTTGCTCCCGGTGGTCGGTCTGAAAGAACTGCATCTGAGCCCGTCCAATCTTGGCCTGCTATTTGCCAGCATGGGCATTGGCTCAGTGCTTGCTGCCGTCCTCATTCTTCCATGGGCGCGTGCGCATTTTTCGCCAAATACCTTAACTAGATTGGCAGCATTGTTGTTATCTATCGTTTATGTTCTGATGGCATTGATCCGTGAAGCGCCGGCGTTTCTCTTGGTCGCTGCGCTTGCCGGGGTCGTATGGACTGTGTCCGCTGCTGAACTCTGGGTGGCTGCTCAGCGCGCGATGCCCGGATGGGCAAGGGGACGCATGAATGCGACCGTAATCATGGTGTCCCAGGGCGCGATGGCGCTCGGTGGAATCCTTTGGGGTATGATCGCAGCGATGGCCGGAGTAAATACGGCGCTGATAGTAGCGGCTGTCCTGGTACTTGCGCCTCACCTTGACTCACTTGCTCCGCCATCCTTGGTCCATTGATTTTACTATGACTGCTGACCCCGATTCTGTGCCAGTGGCGGTGATGAACATTGTCCACAACCTGCTATATAGGCCCGAACCAAAAGACGGGCCGGTCTTGGTGACGGTAGAGTTTCAAGTTGATCGCTCACGGGGCTCCAAATTTGTTGCTTTAATGCGTGAAGTCCGGCTGATCCACTTGCGCAACGGCGCATACAGTTGGCAATTGTTCGAGGATCCGAGCCGGCTCAACACGTTTCGTATCGAAATGATGGTGCCATCTTGGACTCAATATATGTTGCAGCAAGAACGAATGACGAAAGCCGATGGTGACGTCATTGCGCAGGCAGAGTCCCTGCACGTGGGTCCAAATCCTCCGGAAGTGCGGACGTATCTTGGCGTCAATAAGGAACTCCTTTCGCATAAGCACAGAGACGCAACGACCATTAATTCCAAACCAGAAGCAACTCCAAAAAAGGTGACGCGGAATGAGAAAACTAACGTTAATGCCGGCCCGCTCCCGCAGTTCGAGTGATACCTTGGAGGGCGCCCGCTTCCGGATCGCGCTCAGGACCCCACTCGAGAAGTTTCCCTAAATGTGAGGCTAATGACGATCGACCTACGATGAGCCCCAAACTTTGGCTACGTAGCGGCGAGTCGATAAATCGTTGCCGGATGGACATTAAAAACCGACGCAATTTCCCGGACGGACTTCCCTTCCGAAACAAGACGTTGGGCCAATTTTCTCTGATCCAAAGCAAGTTTTCGCGGCCGCCCAAATTGGACGCCTCGTTTCTTGGCCGCTTCGCGTCCCGCGCCGGTACGCTCTCGAATCAGGTCGCGTTCAAACTCAGCGATGCCTGCGCAGTTCGCGCACAAGCGCGACTGGAATCATCGGAAGAATTTTCCAATATCATTATCCGCGCGAACTCCGACGGCTCGTTTGTGCGGGTGAAGGATGTCGCGCGCATCGAGCTCGGCGCCCAAACTTACAACGTCAAGGGCCGGCTCAATGGAAACCCTCCGCGATCCTGGCGCTCTATCAGCTTCCCGGCAGCAACGCGATCGCCGCGGCCAATGGAGTAAGAAAATTGATGGCGGAATTGAAGCAACGGTGTCCCTGCCTGGGTTGTCTTCGCCATGTCACTTCTCTTCGATTCCGTCCTGAAGAATGCGTTTGATTGGCTGTCCAGACCTCCCGAATTGGTCCAGTTGCTCCAACGATGGTCGGCGTGCCCGCGGGTGGTGTCCACGGTTTTGCAGTAACGGGCGCCTCGTCATGAACTTTTGGACGCCTTGCACTACTACTTTTTCGCCGGCCTGGAGGCCATCCTTGATTTCCCACATTGGGCCGAAACGATCACCGACTTTTACGGGCCGGATGCTCGCCTTGTTGTCACTAGTGACCACGGCAACCTGATAGTTGCCCTGCAATTCCGTGACAGCTTCCTGCGGGATAAGGAGCGCGCCTTTCCTGGTCTCGGTCGTTGCGCGAACGCGGGCAAACTGACCCGGACGCAAAATGTTTCCCGGATTTGGAAAGATCGCTTCGAACCGGATTGTACCGGTCTTTACATCGACATTGCAATCGACGGCGTAAAATTTTCCTTTTTGTGAATAGACTGCTCCGTTGGCTAGAACCAACTCGAACTCCAGACTCTTCATATGCTCTTCCCGTTTCTCTGGATCCGAATAGCGCGTCGCAAACTCGATGTAAGTCTGCTCGCCGGCGGTAACGACCGCCTTGATGGGATCGACTTGAGAGACGGTTGTTAGGGAACCGGTGCTCGGACCGACTAGGTCGCCCACTTGTGCAGTGGCAAAACCAGCGACACCGTCCACTGGCGCCGTAATGTTAGTGTATTGGAGATTAAGCTCTGCGGATTTAACGGCCGCCCGATCGGCTTCTGACAACCCTTTGCTGGACTCAGCGGCCTGCAACGCAGCGTCTCGCTCCTGCTGACTGATTACCTTCCTATCAAAAAGATCGAGCTCCCGTTTTTCATCTTCCTCTGCTTTGATTCGCGCCGCCTCGTCCTTGGCCAGCGTCCCCTTAGCTTGGACCAGCGCCTCTTCGAATGGTCGCGGATCAATCTGGAAAAGCAGATCACCGTTTTTCACTGCGGTTCCTTCTTTGTAATTCTGTGAGATGAGGTGACCGGAAACGAGCGCACTGATGGATGCGTTGACGAAACCATCGAGCGTAGCCACCCATTCCTCAGTGATGGGCTCGTCTTTTCGCGTGACTTCCGTCGCAAGAACTTCCGGTGGACCCGCGCTTGCGTTGTCCGATTTCTTGGAGCAACCCGCTCCGAAAATCAAGCTGAGCGACAGAATAGCGACCGCAAAGACATTTTTCGTAGAAATCCGTTTTGGCGTCATGGGAAGCCGTTTCGCAATGGTCTGTTCTGTTTTATATCCGGTCTTCATCGCACCATGACTGGGTCAATCGCTGGATTTCTCGCATTGCTTCTGGTGCACCCGGCCCCTCGATTCGGATCCGCAGACTTGAGCCTTGAGCGGCGCCGAGAGTGATCAACCCCAAGATGCTCTTGCCATTGATCTCTGTGCTATCCTTTGCCACCCAAATGTCACCGCGGAAGCGGTTCGCCACCTGCGCGAACCGCGCGGCATGGCGCAGGTGCAGTCCGAAGCGATTCACGATCGCGATCTCTTTCTCCACTTTCTCGGCGCCTGGCCTAGCAGGTCGCTTGGATTGCGGCTTCTCTTCCTCTGGCCGCGCTCGGGCTTCGCTAGTGGCCTGAGCGGCGTGTAGCACAAGTAAAATCATCGACATCATTGTAATGATCTTTTACCTCGGGCTGGGATAACGGCATCATCGGTGGATTACGAACTGCCCTAAGTACACCCAGAGGGCGGCAGCTAAAAGAGCGACACGGACAATGATCCAGGGTAACCGATTCTTTCCCCTTCGATTCGGGATCCCTTCCGCTCGGGTGCCCAGTGTTCGCTCGAGGGGGAGCGCCGATGTTCCGTTCCAAGCTTGTAGTTTACCTCCATTAAGACCCCTCCGCTGGGCGAGGCGTCTGTGTGCTTTGGGTGTACCCAATAGATTTCTTGGCGGATTCGGTTTTCTTTCCGGCGTTCTAATCCACTCATAATACCTCCTTTTGGTTGCGAAAAGGTTCCATTGAGCCGCCGTCGCTGATTAGCAGCTTTTTTGGACTCTGAGAGAAGATCACTTGGGTTCGAGGATCGAAAATCATTTTGTTCTTGTTGCTGCGTTAAGCGTTACTTAACAGGTTGCGAAGGAAAAGAGGACCGTGGAGCCGCGGCGCTGCGATGCGCTTTTCTTAGGTTTCGCTCGTCCTGAAACTTCTGAGGGTCGATGATTGACATTGCGAAGAAGCCCCTGCAGTCAGCTTTCAAGCGCGTTTCGATCTGTTCAAGGTCTTAACTTGTAACTTTCTGCCGCTCGCCTCGTTCGGCGGCGCGCCTTACAGCCTCGATGAGACGGGCGTTGTGAAGTGCGTGTTCAAAGCCAGGTGTGCTGTAGGTGCCCGCATGCAGATCGCGGACAAGATGAGCGTAGACCTCTCCCACGTTGATCGCCGCACCCATGAGCCCACCGGAGACCGCGGGCTCCTCGGGTGGTCGAATGCGACGTTTGACGTCAGCTTGAGATCCCCAGCCTGGAAGCCGTAGGGGTGATCACTGGTCAGGCTGAGCCATCCCTCTGACCCCCTGATTTCGAAGCTGAAGCGAACATCCTCCGGCGCTACACCACCGTTGATGTCGGCCGTGAATACGGCACCAGAACGCGTCTTTCCCAGGACGTCGACGTGATCGGCAGTTTCACGCAAGCTCTCCTCGCCGATGTCCGTCAGTCTGACAGCGGGCCACAGAATCTCGGTCCGCGCATCAACCTCGACGATCGCTCCGAGGACCGCTTCCACCACATCGAGTGTATGCCCCGCAGTGATGGTTAGCAGGTTGGCACCAGAAGATGTCTTATTGAAATAGTCATAGCATGGAAGGCATCTCCGGCCCGAAGCCGCTGGTGGTGGAGACAATTCTCGCGTTTAGTGGCCGTCCAATTTTTCCGGAAGAAAGCAACTCGGCCGCACGCCGCACGGCTGGATTGAAACGACCCTGCAATCCGATCGCGGTATGAAGTGAACCTACCGCGCTCGCCATCTCTTCGGTCTCCGCGACGGTGCGCCCGAGAGGCGCCTCGCAGTAGACCGCTTTGCCAGCATCCAGCGCCGCCAGAACGAGTTCGCGGTGTGCGGGCACCTTGACGGCGATCGTTATGACATCAATCAGGTCATCGCGATCATCGCGAAAGGATCGGAAAACCATCGATCAGCGCCGAAGGCTTCAGCCGCTTGCCGTGCACTCTGCTCGTTGCGCGTTGCCACAGCCGCGAGCTTCAGGCCGGGAAGACCGTTGATCGCCGGAACGTGCGACACCTTCGCCCAGCTTGCTTTGGTATCCGCACCGACGATTCCGACACGAATTTCTTTTTGGGTCATGGCTGCCCCCCATATTCCAAAGTGATCGCGCCATTACCCACTCCATTAAAACCACCTCGGCTAGACGAGGTGTTTGTATGCTTCAGGTGTCCCAGATAGATTCCCTGGCGGATTTCTTTGCAACGTGCTAATCCACTCATAATTTCTCCATTTGTTTGCGAAGTCGTTCTATTGAGCCAGCGTCGCTGATTGGCAGTTTTTTTAGGGCTCAGAGAGAGAACATGACTTGGACTCAAGGATCGAAAATCATTTTGTTCTTTTTGCTGCGTTAAGCGTTACTTAACAGATTGCCAAGGAGGTGGACCATGGAACTACGACACCTGCGCTATTTCGTCGCGGTGGCTGAGGCGCTCAGCTTCCGTAAAGCGGCCCGGCGCTTATCTGTATCTGCCGCCGCGCTCAGCCAGCAGGTGGCTGATCTCGAAAACGAGCTGGACCTGAAACTGTTAAATAGGAATTCGAGGCGGGTGGAGCTAACGGAGGTCGGACGCGTTTTTTTGGGTGGAGCCCGACGCACGCTGGTGACTGCCCAAGAGGCGGTGTCTCAGGCCCAGGAGGCCGCTCGCGGCGAGCGGGGTCGGCTCGCCATCGGTAGCATCCACCTGGTGCACGCGTTTCTGCCGGATGCCCTGGCCCGCTTTCGTGAGCGCTTTCCGCTGGTGGAGGTCACCGTTCTGAACATGGATAATCGCACGCAGGTCGAGGCGCTCGAGAACGGGAGAATCATGATAGGGATCGGGTACGCCGGCTCTGACCTGGCGGAGAGCGAATCGCTAACCGTCACGCACTTGTTGCGCTGTTCCTTTTCGATCGCCTGCGCCGAACATCGTTGGCCGGCCAAGCGTGCCAGGCCGAAACTCGCGGATTTTCGTGAAGACAACTTTTTGACGCCTTGTACGGAGGCAGGCGACGAGTATATGCATCTGGTTCGCACCGTTTGCCAGCGGGACGCCGGGTTTGAACCCAATTTCTTAACGCTGGGAAATAGCTTGGAAAGCTTGCTGAGCATGGTGGCAGCCGGGCGCGGCGTCTTGCTATCTCCGGAAATCTTGTCTCGCCATCGCACAATCGGCGTGAGCTTTCACGTTTTAGACGGCTTGCAGGGGGAGTTTGAAATGCTTCTTATGAGGCGAAAGAGCGCCGAACCAGCGGCCACCCTGGACAATTTTGTCAAGATTCTTGCCGAGTCGCTGCTGCGCCTGCAGACCCCCGGTTGAGATGATCTCCACATCGTTCTCCGCTTCACGCCAAGACCTCGAAAGGCTAATTCAGGCCCCTTATACTGGGGTTCTTCAGATCCCTGTGGAAAGGCAAACAATGATCAAAACACATGGAAATTTTGTAAGTAGATCGACGACAAAAAACTACAGTTTTGATTCCACTCATTTCCACAGATTGCTACCCTGATGGAATTCCTAGGGAAACACCATGGAAAATAGCGGAAAATAGAACCTTAAAAGCGGGTTCAAGTCCCACCGCGAGCACGCGGCTTAAATCCATTCCAGTTCTAAGTGGCTTATATTTAGACACTTATGACAATAAGTCTTTTTAGGTAAAAACCGTAATACATTAATACTTTTCATTTTTTTGGTCGTCACCACGACGAAAGGTCACAACCGAGTAAAACGTTGTCATAGTCAGCGTGGACCTTTTTGCCCTTTTTGCGCATCGCCATTGGTAGATTGGAAGGCTTGATAAGCGCTCGATCGGACTTGATGGAGTGCAGGTCGCTGCGAATTGCACTGGAGGGATGACAAAGTCTGCAGCATTCTTTTTCGACCCACTTCCCGCCGATTAGCTGCGCTCTACGCGGACCTACAGTTGAAGAAGGCTCGCTCGTCGCCGCGTCTCCTCAGAGCGCTTGCCTCAGGGGGGAACAGAACTCTGCGCTTGGTGACCTGCAGGTCATCTGACCCGCTCCGCTTGTCGTCCTCAGGCCGGACAGGCCGACAATCCCCATTTGAGAGCGGCCGCTCGCTGCGGTACCCGCTCGCCTTCCTGCTGCCTTCGCCCGAGTTGCGATAAACGCGCTTTCGATCACATGTCCACATACGTCGGCTCAAAAATGACGCTTCAAGATGCTTAGGAAGCTAAACCCGCACACAAGTGACTCTAGATCACTTTGTCATGGTTCGAATCCAAGCGAGGCCGAATATACTGATGCTCAATGGCTTACGAGGGACAAAGAGGTGTCACTAATGGCTGCCCTTTTGAAATAGTCACAGCACGATCACAGCAAAATTTCAGGAGAGAGCTTTTTCACGATGTGCCTAGGTTACTGGCGAAGTTCATAAGTTCCTCCTGCATCTCCTCTCTTGCCTTCTCGTACCATTCGATTGATCTCTATCGATGCCCTGGTGGAAGCTTCTTACGTTCCTTGGTTTGTTCCTGAACCTTGTGGGAGTGTGGCTCTTTTTTTCTACGTCCTACCTCGACGCATCAGAACAGGTGGTACACTTGGCTTCTGGCAAAGTTCCGACCCAGATCAAAACCTCATTCGATTGGAAAGACTTTGGGACACTCTAAGCACAATTGGACTAGCCTGCGTCATCATTGGAATTCTCCTCCAGGCTGCAAGTGTCCGGATATCATAGCCAGGGCAACAAAAACCCTGGCAGAATCTCGTCACAGAGGACCATTGCTGTTCGATTCAAAAACAGGATCAAAAACTCTGCTGATGTGTCAACGGCATCCGCAAAATTGCCTTGCCTAACGCATATGAAACCAAATAGAGAAAAAATAGAAGCTGAAGACCTGGTAAAAGAAAGACTGCCTCTTACTAAATGGGAGCTAACTCCAAAAGAAAAACAGGATTTTGATAGGGTTATGCGGCTCATGTTTGATGCCGCTAGCATTCTGCGCTACGATCTAGAATTAGGAGAAGATGCTATCGGGAAAACCCTTAAAGAGTTAGCCGATTGGGCAACAAATTGACTAACACCGGCGCTCTGCCGTCGGCATGTTGCGTCCGATGGGATCAACCTAATGGTTGGGACCGGCGTTGCTGGCGGGACGGTCGTGTTAATGTCAGGTTCGGCGGCAAGCGTAGTAGTTGCCTCTGCCTACGTCTTAAGCAGCTTGTTCCTAGGCTACGTCGCGGTAGTTTGCGGCCAACAGGTTGCGAGGCGATCGTTCCGTTGAGTCGGATTGTCGGATCACAGGGTTGCAGGTTCGAGGCCTGGTCTTCGGTCTTCAGGCGGTTTCCACCCTTCCAAAGTCCCGCGAACGCGAACGGGTAACCGTCTCTCATCTGGATATTGTAGGGAATCTTTCCGCCCGACACTTTGCGCCATTCATAGAAACCATCGACTGGAATCAGGCATCGGCGTTTCTTGAAAGCCTCCCGGTACGATGGTGCGGTATCGACGGTTTCAACCCCGGCGTTTATGGTCGGATCCCCCCGCCCCAAGTCTTCACCGAAAGTCATTGTACCCAGGCACAGTTCATAACTCGCAGTCCGCTTGGGCCAAGTAAACGATAGTTCATAGTTTTAGGAACAGTTAAATAACGGGTAAAGCCCGTTACCCGGCAAGCCGTTCTATTCGCTGCTGAACCTATATCTTCCTCGGCATGTCGCGATTGATCCTGACATCTTTGGCGAGCTCACGGCAGATCGTCACGAATGATTTCAATAGCCCAGATGAATCGCCTTTGCGGTACACCATGTAACAACCGATCGTGGGTATTGGCCGGATCAGCCGGTGATAGGTCGTGCCTCCGTGCACAGATGCTTAAACGCTCGACAAGCGTCGCGATGCCAATTCCGCATGCAACCTGCGCGATCACCCGTGGGAGTTGCGTGATTTCGCCGATCACGTTCGGGCTGAAGCCGGCTCGGTGGCAACAGCTCACAAGCTCATCATAAAGAACCGGATTGTCTTCACGCGGGGCCAATATCCAGGGTTCATCGCTCGATTCTTTAAAAGGAATTTTGCGGGATGCCGCCAGCCGATGCTCTGGCGGGAGTATTAGGCCCACCTCCAATGTGCTTAGCTCATAGCTAACCAATTCGAGGTGCCTTGCCCGTTGCGTCGGAAATGCGCAATCAATCGTGTCTTCAAGCAGATCACTAAAAAGGCCCTGGTTAGCGTTTTCGACCGAACATCCGATGAAAGCGCCACGCCTCAAATCGTCCTTAATATTAGCAAGTCAAATTTAAACGTTTACTTTCCACAGTCCGAGTGGAAGAGCTTACAGAAACTCCTTAGCTTGGCTCTCACTCAATCAGGCAGGACACCATGAGCATGAATGAATTTCGCCGACTGGCCGCAAAAATCGATCAGCACATGCAACAGCTTGCCGCCCAGGGCGTCAGCGAGGCACATGCCATCATCAACCGCATGTTAGGCGTCTAAACGGAGGCAAACGATGACACGAGTTCGCGTTGAGGGCTTCACCATCTCGCTCGACGGATACGGAGCAGGTCCGAATCAAGACATCAACAATCCGCTCGGCGTTGGCGGGACGGAGCTGCACCAGTGGCTAGTCCCAACACGCACGTTCCAGCGGGCCTTGTTCGGCAAGGACGGCGGTACGACCGGGGTTGACGATGATTTCGCCGCCCGTGGCTTTCAGAATGTTGGGGCCTGGATTCTTGGGAGGAACATGTTCGGACCCATTCGTGGGGACTGGCCGGACACAAACTGGAAAGGCTGGTTAGGAGACAATCCACCGTATCACGTTCCAGTCTTCATCTTGACCCATCATGCTCGTCCCCCCATCGAGATGGAAGGCGACACGACGTTCCACTTCATAACAGGAGGCATTCGCGAGGCGCTCGACCGTGCACGCGAGGCCGCTGCCGGAATGGACGTACGGATCGGCGGTGGGCCGGACACAATCCAGCAGTATCTTCGTGAGGGCCTCATTGATGAACTGCACATTGCTATCGCGCCGGTCCTGCTCGGCCGGGGGGAACCGCTGTTCGAATGGGTTGACTTGCGGGCTCTGGGATACGAATGCGTTGAATTCGTAGCGTCGGAGAAGGCCACGCATGTCGTCCTACGGCGCCAAGGGCACACGGACGCCTAACAACCGGTTGCAGCGGACGGTCCGCTACGCGTGAGTGCCGGCAGCTGGACGGTTCAACGCCCAAGCCTGCACAAAAATGGGATCCTTGGAAAGTTGTTGAATCAAATCGAAGAGTGGGTCAAGGCGGGAATCAAGGCCTTCAGCTGTTACGAGGCCGGGGCGTGTGGGTACTGGTATCACCGAGAGTTGATCAAATGTGGAGCGGTCAATTACGTGGTGGCGCCGCGACCGTTAGAGAACCAACGTTCCCAACATCAGAAGACCGACCGGCTGGATGCGCGGGCGCTGTTAAATAACTTGGAGGGTAGTGTGCAGAACGTTCTGCAAAAAAAGAGCGGGTCATGGTAAGCGGTTGGAAGTGACCAAACAACCAACGATGAAACGAACCACGACCCGAAAGAAAATTACGCCAAGACTAAGAGAGATCAAAGAGCTGATGAGCGGAGAAGAAGACTTTTTGCGGCCATTGGTGGGCTTGGTGGTGCAGGAGGTATTGGAAGCGGAGATGAGCGAAGCGCTTGGAGCCCAAAAAGGGGAACGAACCGAGGGACGACTGGGCTACCGTAGCGGCTACTATGTGCGCAGCCTAGTGACTCGAGTAGGGAAGCTGGAATTACGGGTCCCGCAAGATCGGCAGGGGCGGTTTTGTACGCAGCTTTTTGAACGCTACCAGCGCAGCGAGAAGGCACTGGTGGCAGCGCTGGCGGAGATGTACGTCCAGGGGGTCAGCACCCGCAAGGTTAAGGCGATTACCGAGGAGTTATGTGGGCAAGAATTCAGCGCCTCCTCCATAAGCGCGATCAACCAACGACTGGATGAAGAGTTGGAGCGCTTCATGGGCCGGCGGCTCGAAGAGGATTACCCTTACCTGATTTTAGATGCTCGCTACGAAAAGGTACGCCAAGAGGGAGTGATTCGCAGCCGAGCAGTGTTGGTGGCCATCGGGGTCGATTGGGAAGGGCGGCGCCAAATTCTGGGGGTGGAATTGGCCAATCGGGAGAGTAGCTCAAGTTGGAAAGAGTTTTTATTGGGACTCAAGAGCCGGGGCCTGCGCGGAGTGCTCTTTGCCGTGAGCGACGATCATCCAGGACTCAAAAGGGCCATCGCCGAGGTATTAGGGGAAGCCTTTTGGCAGCGTTGTTATGTGCATTTTTTGCGTAACGCCTTGGATTATCTGCCTCGGAAAGCCAATGACGATTGTCTGACCGAGCTGCGCTGGTTTTACGAACGGCGCAATGTCGAAGAAGCCCGTCGTGACCTGGTCAGCTGGCTGGCCAAATGGCAGGCCAAATATTCGAAGCTCTGTGAATGGGTGGAAAACAATATCGAGGAGACCTTCAGCTTCTACCGCTTGCCCAAAGAACACCATAAACATCTTAAGAGCACCAACGTGTTGGAGCGGCTCAACCAGGAGTTAAAGCGCCGCACGCACGTGATCCGGATCTTTCCCAATGAAGCGAGCTCTTTACGCTTGTTGCGGGCCCTGGCCGTCGAGATCCACGAAGACTGGCTTGAAACCCCTCGTTACTTGAACATGGAAGCGCTACGAGAGCAGCGAAAAACCGAGTTGGGAGGCTTCCTGGCGGCCGCTTAAACCCTTACAAAACGCATGAGAAAAAAGTGGGGAGTTATTTCCAACGACTTGAATAACGCAGAAGCGTTATTCACAACTGGCCCGGCTAGAGCCGACCGCCTGAGGAGGGCGGTCTCGCCGGCTCCAGTTGCCGTCGTTAGAATAACTCCCTGAGTAAAAAACCCTTCCACGCGCCTTGATCGCTTTTGCAGAACTTGACGCACACAACTAACTTGGAGAGTTATCTGCGTGGCAACCGCGATGCAATGAGCATCGTAGCGATTCCCAGCCCTGAACAGGAACAGCGACGCTCGGTGGTGCGTCACCGCGAGCAACTGGTACGCAATCGACGCCGGGCCGAGGCGCGTGGCCGGACCATAGCAGGCGAGTTTTTCAGAGACGGAGAAGCTCGGCGAGGCTTTGGGAGCAGCTTCGGGAATATTTTGAAGTTCGATTTCGCGCGGAAAAATATGGCGTGCCATATTTTTTGGCCGAAAGCGAGGCGAAGCAAAGCGACCCACGGAAAGAGGCCGCAGGAGCAAGAGCGCCGAAACGTCGGGGTCGAGGATTTAAATGGAGGGCACCGACGCGAAGCGTTGGGCGTAGGCCGTTTAAGCCATCGATTCGAGAGTCGTGCCAAGCGACACACAACCTTTAGAATCCAGAGAGAAGTGCTTGGATAAAGGATTCACAGGCGATTAAAGGAGTGCTCGGTAGAATTGCATAAAAGGCGAGAATCTTAAGGCTTTCGAAAAAGTGCGGGATTTTTGCGGGATGACATGCAACACTTGTAGAAGACCCCATGAACGATCGTTATACTCGCGTAACTGCTCCCGCGGGCTTTGATGGTCTGGCGACTAGGCGCGACTACTACTTCAAGACCAGAAACGGGGCGCGGGAATTTCGATTGCGCATCAAGCGCCGGAAAGCCGAGCAAAAATCACCGGCTGACACCTTGAGCTTTGACGATTCGAATAAACGCTGGCTTGCTTACTTAAGGGCGCACGTGGGCAACCTTGAGCTTTTGCCGGCCATTGTGACGCATTGGGAACGGACCGCTAAACCAATTACCCGGCCGCTAAAAGTCGATGAACTCTGCAAGGCTTTTGTTCTCTACCGGCAAAGCAAAGGACTCGACAAGGCGACACTCTCCGAGGACCAAGAACCCCGAAGACGCGCAAAAGCCTTTCGACATGCTTCAAGTAAAGAGAAGAAAATGATCTGAGTTGAGAACGCAACGCGACGCTTCAAAGATGGCTACAACTACTTCGGCAGATATCCGGAGAAGGTTCTCGCCTTCATCCCCAGCCCGAAAGTCGCGTAGTTATCGTATATGTCGTAGTCATCGACCTACGACATCTACAACTGGAGCAAGCCAAGCTGAAGCCCACGGTCCCTTGCATCACGCTTACGCCTCTGCTGACAGCGTTCCGAGAGTATGGCGGTGCATTCGGTGATCGCGTTTCGATGCGCGCAGGTCCCATTTACGCATCTAGGTGGAAAAAGTTCTTAACGCGCGACAAGAGATCATGTTGTTCGATTGCGACTTGGTGAATTGCCGCGTGGTCGAGCGTCGTAAAAAGATGTTGTTTCCTCGCAACCGCATTACTAACCGATTCGACCAACTCAGGCCGGGATGCCAGGATCGGCTTTAAATCTTCCGAGCAAAATCCCAAGAGGACACCGGGAGTGATCGCCGTGAGAGTTGAACTCGCGGCCATGCCCGTCAAAAGAGAAACCTCACCGAAGAAATCGCCCGGCCCGAGCCTTACAGACTTCAGCACTCGTCCATCCGCCACTTGACGCGCGCCTTGAATAACACCGTAGGAGACAAATTGGACCGAGTCCAATTTCAATCCTTGCACCAAAAGCTCTTCGCCGACTTTGAAATGACGCCTTACAATTTTCGCTCTCAATTTCGCTTTCTCTTCGGCGCTCAAGGGCTCGAGCAGGGATAGCCGATCTAAATAATCTTCTTCCCCAAAAAAATAGATTGGACGCGCATGCGATAAATGCGGGCCGGGGCGCGCCCGTTTATACAACTGCCTAAAAATCTGCGAACGGGCCTCTCCAGCCGAGGCTATCGAAGAGGTACTAAATGAAATTTCGTACGTGACCCGATCACTTTCGAGCGCGATTTCAGCAACCAAGGGAAGCGGGTTTTCCAGGATCGCCGTGCACGCCATCGCAGCGCCCTTCAGAATTTCAGTCGCAAATTCCGGCTCGTTCCGAATATCTACGGCTACAATCAGACTTCCGTTGTAGCGCGCGCTCAAGGCAGTGTGGTTTTGAATCCGCATTTTTGCCATAGAGCTGTGCGGAACGATGACGACATCGTTCTGAGGATTCCTGAGGTGCGTTGAACGCCAGTTTATTTGAATTACATCGCCTTCGACTCCACCCTCCAGAAGGATGGCATCGCCGACGTCGTAAGGCTTCTCGACGCTCAGAGATAGCCCGGAAAAGACATCTCCAAGCGTATTCTGTAGAGCAAGGCCAAGAACAATTGCAAGGACACCGGAAGTCGCGACGATTCCTTGAAGAGGCAACCCAAAAACAAATCCCATCATTGCCAAACCGGAGCAGACGTAGATGCAAGCCGCGATAATATCTGACAAAATTTTGTTTTCTTTTGGCGTCTTTTTCAGCACCGCCGGCAACGCAAGAATCCCGATCATCTCACGCGCAGCCAAGGCCCACCAGGAGCAAGCAAGAAGTTGCAGCCAGAACTCGCGAGGCAAATCTTTTACTCTAAATACCGGACTGAATGGCGAACCGATCAGCGCAACGATGAGAATTGTCTGGACGGTAAACAATGCCGACATGCACACAAACCTAAGGGCTCGTTTGCGAGTCGGAATGAGCCTTAAGGCAAGAAGATAAACAACAGTCGCGAGGACAAAAACAAGGGATAGATCCATAGCGAAAACGGCAAATCTAAGGAAACGACCAGGATGTAAGGCAGTAAAATATTCCCTTACCGCCCATGGATTGAACTCGTCGAAAATAAGTAACCGTAATCCTCGCGAACCCACTTTTTCGCGCTGTGCCGCAAACACGATCTGCGCGCGAGGCTTATCGCAAGTCCGTTTGCGATTCGGTGTTTGACTGGTCCGTGTTGTTTTGGGCGCTGTTCCATGTGCAGAACTCTAATAACTTCGCGAATTGCGTCTGGGTTATCAATAACGCCATGCCCACTGCGGACGATTAGTTCAGACTGCGCCCCAGGTAGATGGCTGCTCCAATACGGTACGACCCCATCCGATCCTCGTTCCTTCGGTCCCGGATGGAGCTGGCCGATTACGCTGTGATAGGGAACCTCGATGGGAAGTTCGGAAACGGCGATTAGAGCCGTGCTTCTCGGCGAAAGCGTACGTACGGCTGAGAAGCGTCCGCCCTCGAAGAAAGCTGCAGCCTCCGGCCTCATTGCATTTGGGTTTGCGCGTGCAAGTAGGCTGAGTCCGCGCTCCGGCAGCGGCGGCACACGGGTGAGTGAATTGCCCAGCATCCCGACAAAGGAATTCGCCATGGGGCTACCGCGGTGGGGAGCGGCCATAAAAATGACACGTGCGACTCGAGGGTTCCGCCGAAAATATAGAACATGTACGAGTTCGCGGACAGCTTCCGGGTCGCCTTTTAGCTGGGCAGGCGGGACTCGGAAAACGCTGGCCCAGACCCGACCCTGACTGGAACTCACGAGCGTGTGCGATATTACTCCTCCCATGCTGTGCCCAAGCACAACGATGCGCTTTGTAGCAGCATCGCGATCCTTAGGGTCAAGCGTATGCGCAGTTTCAGCAAGGCTGTCGCGCAACTCGGCGCCGTTGGCTAGCACCGGGGTGCCGCTGGCATAATAGAATTGCCAGATTTGATATTTTGCTCGGATTTCCGGATCGCTGCGCAGCGTGTTCACAAGGGTCGCGAATGCCACCGGAGTAGATTGTAGACCGTGCACCATGAGGATTGGAATTTTGTTTGGATCGTAAGGATCGAGCAGATATATTTGTGGCTTCCTTAACATCGAGGAGGGTCGAATCATACCTTCGAATCCCGATTTCGCGAAGGCTTTAGCTCGAAGCTTGAGGTGATTACCGGCGCCAGTAGGATTGATTGCCAGTCTATAAGTGCGCCCCTTGAGCATCACGTCGGTTGTGGCGTATCGAATCGAAAATCTCGGGTGCCCCGCGGGACGGTCGTAAATCGCCGTGGCATCCACGAAGAGACCCTCCGGCGGGTAAAGCGGTGCTTCCCTGGTATCGTACCCCACCACCACTGGAACGCCAGCTTCAGCTGGCCCGGCGATGGCGGGTGAAGGAGGAACTTCGACGTGGCGGAGCGGAAGTCGCACGCTGGGGGGTTCAAACGAGACACCCAGGTTTTTTAGGCTGGATTTGAATTCAGAAACACGAGTGATTTGCATGTCCTCGCATATTTCCCGGACAGCAGCGTTGTAGGCCGCAAGCGTTACGGGCAGACTTCGGTAAGCGGAATCGGCTCTCGCTATACTTTCGGCAAGGGCTGCCGATCCCGATACTGCGTTAGTCGCCCAACCGGCAACGTTCACGAGCACAATAGTCAGGAACGTGCCAACGTAGTTCTTCATTGAATGGGTCAGTCTGTGGATCGCCGCGTACCAGGTACTGTGGCGCTAATACCTGGACTTACTTTGTGCAGCGACTTCGCACTAGGCACAAGCGAAAGCAAGGTCCGATTCGCAGATCGGCTTGCAGCATAATTCGCTCAAGCCAATAGGCATTGCCCCCAAGGTCCTGGGCATAACACCGAAATTCTCATTGTTCCAATAACCGAATCGCTCCTGAATCTCCCCACATAAAATGCAGTAGCGAACAATTCTCATGGAACCAAGATTGGCTTGGTTTTGATTCTGGATTCCGCAATGTCCCGATAGAGCTGCGGACCTTCCTCAAGCGGAAAAGTCCCAACCGCCGGAGGAGGAAAAACGCCGGCCTCTATCCCGGGGGTGAGTCCACGAAGAATTTCAGCGGTTTCTTCGAAACTGAGCTTGAGAGAATCTACTCCAAGCAATCTCGACTCGTTGTGGTAGAAATCCACGAGATTGAAGCTTACCCGTGGCTCGGGACTCGAACTTATCGCTACCTGCCGGCCACGCCAGGCCAGGGCGCCGAGGCACTGTTCAAACATTGCACCGCCGACCACATCGAACACGATGTCTGCTCCTCGCCCATTGGTTAGCCTTCTTACTCCTGTCGCGAGATCAACGGTCTCAAGATCAATCCAATCGTCAACCGGAACGACATTGGCTGCGGGTATATCCGAAGCCTTTCTAGCGGTACCGATCACGTGAGCTCCGAACTTGTGCGCAATACGAGCTGCGGCGCTGCCTACAGCACCGGTAGTGCCAAGGATTAGCGTCGTTTCTCCGGCATGAATCTGTGCGGCATTGACCATCGCTGCCCAAGCCGTGATATAGGCTACGCCCATCCCCGCCGCTTGTTCAAAACTCAGGTTTTTCGGCAAAGGGATCACGGCGGTGACAGGAATCGTGAGATACTCCGCGTGGCTGCCGTCGCGGCCGAAACCAAGGTTGCCGCCCGAACCGAACACTGATCGACCCAAAAGTTCATCCGGTCCTTTAACAATCCTGCCGGCAAAATCGCGCCCAGGGATCCTTGGAACAGTCGTTTCATGCATCTTACCCTGCACGTTTTTGATATCGCTCGGATTAATCGCAGCCGCCTTTACCTCTACTAATACTTCCCCGGCCGCCGGAGTCGGCATGGTAACCTCCTCGATACGCAAATCATCCAAGCTGCCGGTCTGATAAAACTTTAGAGCTCGCATACTCACTGAATTTCGGTCTAAAACGTATAATTGATCCAAGTGGAAAAATAATCTACGTCCTTGGTATTCGGTTGGCTGGCCAGGAATCCTCCCCGATAGAAATGATAGTAGTTTAAAGAGACACTCAGGTGTCTACCCAGCTGCTGGGTAATCAACACCTGAGGCGATGCCCCGACATAACGCTGACTATTGACCGAGCCCGGAAGGATCAGAAACCCTGGCGTGTCGTACAGCCCGTCAGAGGTATCTTCCCGCCAAACAAACAGACACTTTAGAACGATATCTAACGTTGCGGTAGGATGTAAGTCGAGCTCAGCCTGAGGAATGATCGCGTTTTTTGGACCGATCTGTTCGTTCAGGGGCCCACCATAATAATAACCAGCGGGAAACATGGGGTTAAAGGTCTCTAATTTTGACCCGTGCGGACCGGAGCCACCGCTGGAGACTTGCAGACTACCAGCAACCCTTGGTGCCCAGGGAAGACTGAACAATTTATAGCCGGCATCGACGGCAGCAGTAAATGCACTGATCGACTTCCCGGCGAAGCTTCCAAACTGATATACGCCGAGCACGTTAAAATCGAGCCCGTTAATATGATGCGCCCTCCACAAACGCCCACCGATCGATTGACGAAGCTCATAGCCAACACCCTGATTATACTGTGCTCCAGCTTGCTGGAACCCGATATAAAATAGGTCCAGGCTTATATTATTAAGGGTCGCAGCCGTGGACTTCGTGGTCAGCGGGAATGTTGAATACAGTCCCCACACTGTCTCATGGCTCCACCTAGGACTATTGTCAAAGTAACCTGTCTCGTCCGTATCGAGGCGCAGCCCAAAAACGTCCACTCGGCCCCTGGATGAGTTAAGAATTAACCGGGCGCCATCGAAACTTTGACGCACATTCGGACCTTCTCGAACAGCCAGGAGTCTTTCGTCCCCGAAATCAATCTCCTGTCTACCCAGCCTCAGCGTAACATACGTCTGATCAGCCGCCAGGACTGTTCGGGGGTAGCTCAAATCAACAAAAGCTTGATTTAAGTCGAGCCGTTTTCGGTCGGTCGGGCGCGGCCCGGGTTCTCGCCCCTCCTCCTCGGACGATTTTAGCTGTACGAACACCCTGAAAAACGGCCCGAAATGCCAATCACTGTATGGCATCAAACGCTGCAGCCAGTAGCCATGGTTATTTACAGACCCCAATCCGAAGTTGTCATTTTGAATAAACTCGTACTGCTCGCGAATATCACCTCCCAGGGTAACAAAGTAGGACGGTCCCCAGTTAAATAACGGGATGTATTTGATCACGTCCAGCGGCTCGGTTCGATTCGCCGGGTTGGCCAGGTAACTGTAATCTTCATCATAGCGGGTAATGGTATAAGCTGGCGGGACTGGGTAACCCGAAATGACCGATCGCGGCTGGACCGCAGTCTCTGCGTTTGGGGTAGCATCGCTACCAGAAGGTGGCGCCCCGCTCGCGCTCTGGGCAATAGCCAGCGACGCCATCGCGCTCAAGATCAGGAAGAAATTAGTGAAAGGTTTCACCGGCTAAGACGCTGTTGTAGCACTCCGCTCGCTTTTTTCAACCGTCTGTCCTGTTGTCAAATCGCAACCCTCTGTTCAACCCGACAACAAGCTGCCGTCGCGGTGAGTGCCGCATAGTCTGTGTGTCAGTACAGATCGGTGGCGCTGGACCATCTCTCTGGCCCATGTCGCGAGCATCGCACCCGCCATTGGCGCGAGCAGATACACCCAAAGGAAGCGAGTCTGTCCCGAAAGAACAGCCGGGCCGAACTGGCGAGCCGGATTCACGCTGCCTCCCGTAGAGGTGCCAAGCGCGGCGATTGCTAACCCGATCAAGCCGCCCACGATCCAAGGAACAAACGGCGCCAAGCGAGGCCTCGTGAGGCAGATGCCGACCAGAAGAACGATGACGGCCATACTCAATGCCTCAGCAATGAAAAGTTCAGCATCGGACCAACCCGGCCCAGGCTGAAGCACAGCGTAGGCCACCGGTGGTTCCGCCGTGACTGGGCCCCAGACAATGCGAGCAACTAGCACGCCGAGGACTGAGCCAAGTAGCTGCGCGATGATATAGGGTACGACGCCTGCTCCCGGAAAGACTCCGAACCGCCACATAGCAAATGAAATGGCTGGATTCATATGACCTCCCGTTTCCTTGCCTGGCGGGCTGACGATCAGTCCTGCTATAAGTATTGCTACAGCCAACCCTACGATCAGCAGCTCGGCGTGGATCTCCGGGAGCATGCGAGAAATCGGTGAAGGACCGACTACCCATCTTACGATGCTCGCTACGCCGAAGAGCATGCAGAAGGTAAGTAGAAGTTCGAGCGTGCTATCCCGCAGAATACGAGCGAATGGTACCTGGTTAGCCACGAATGCCCGTTCAGTTGTTATTGGTTCGTGAGGTGTTCAACATTCATTGAACGCGCAGTTGGCAGCCGCTGCAAATTCGCGGCGAGAAAACAGTCCATCGTTCATCGTGTTTCCGCGGAGCTGTATGGAGCAGCGTTACCTTGAGCAAGCTTAGCAGCCATCGATTCAATGCTTTCGCCAACTTGTTTTGCTGCGTCCTCGAAAAAGGTAGGCCCGACTTCAATAACGAGATCTTCAATGCTAAAATCGGGTGCAAGTCCTTGCGCCTGGAGATGCTTTTCGGTCTCGTACGCCGAAAGCATTTGCTCGATGAAGGCGCGGTCGCCTTCACCGACATCGATAGCGGTGTTGCCTTCGTCACGGATGACAGGCGCCCAAGCAACATGCTTGGCATTCAGTCGAACCGCTTCACGCGCGGCAATTCGGCCGACTACGCGCAACGAGTCCAGCGATAGATCCTTTTCCTCTCCCAGCCCGATCACCATAAAACGCTTGGCGGGAATTGAACCGCTCGGTGGTGTGAAAAGGAATGTTTCCCCCAGTTCCCCGACAAACTCGCCACGGTTTCGCAACGCAGAAAGAATCCCATGCAAATGGTCGTCAGTATCTTTGGCAGCGCCTTGGTAAGTGTCACCACTGGCTTTGTGCTTGAAAAGGCAGATGATTTGCAAATCGGCCGGTTCGGCATAAGGACCGATCATTTTGATGGAAACCTTCAGGCCGTGCGGGGCAGCGAATGCCTTTTCGGTGGGGACGTTACCGGACTCTGCTGCCAAGCAGGTCACGACCGCTCCAAGCCCGAACAGCATCAGTCCAATCGAGACGGCTTTCGATATTGTAATATTCATAGTTACGCTTCTCTAGGTTTAGAAGGCGAAGCATTCGCAGCCGCCGTCTAGAAGGCCGCGTGGCCCTAGCATCCATTGCGGGATATTGAATGGATTAAATCGTCCGGGTTCGTGAGCGTGATGGTCATGGCCACAGCGTCGGCTGGAATCGAGATGAGCGGCGGCCTCCTGCCGCCAATATCCGGGATAGTGATGCACCGGCGACCAATCCGGCATGACGGGTAGAGCGCCGGGATCGAGCGGCTTAAACTCATCGACAGCATAAATCGGTTTTCCACCCAAGATAGTTAGCACTGACTCAATGCCCTTGATTTGCTCGTCCGGAATCGTGAAGTAGTCCTCCGTCAGGACAGCCAAATCAGCGAGTTGTCCTAGTGAAATTGCCCCACGCTTCCCTTCTTCCCGCGACATCCAAGTGCTCCCCTGGGTGTAGAGGCGGAGAGCTTCCTCCCGCGAGAGCCTCGCGCTCTCTGGATAAAGCCCAAGGCCGCCGAGCGTCTTTCCCGTGGTCATCCAGTAAAGGGAAACGAAAGGGTTATAGCTCGCGACGCGTGTCGCATCCGTGCCAGCTCCGACCGGCACACCCATTTCAAGCATGCGGCGAAGCGGCGGCGTTCTCTCCGCGGCTTTGGCTCCGTAGCGATCAACAAAGTATTCGCCCTGATAAGCCATGCGATGTTGAACCGCAATGCCGCCTCCGAGCGCTTTGATGCGCTCGATATTAGGATCGGAGATCGTTTCGCAGTGGTCGAAAAACCAGTGCAGCCCCTCGAGAGGCACATCGCGGTTTACCTTCTCGAAAATACCTAGGAATCGGTTGATCGATTCTTCGTAAGTAGCGTGAAGCCGGAAGGGCCAGCGATTCTCGGCCAGGAAACGAACCACGCGCTCCAACTCGCCTTCGAGTTTTTCGGGTAAGTCAGGACGCGGTTCCAGGAAATCTTCGAAATCCGCGGCCGAGAAGACGAGCATCTCGCCTGCGCCGTTGCAACGGAACATATCATCTCCTTGGTCCGGCTTTACCACCTTCGACCAGCGCACGAAGTCTTCGAGCTCGCCGCCCGGCTTTTGCGTGAACAGGTTGTAGGCGATGCGGATGGTCATCTCACCGCGCTGATGAAGCTGCTGGATGATCTCGTAGTCTTCCGGATAATTCTGAAATCCGCCGCCGGCATCGCACACACTCGTCACTCCCAGACGATTGAGCTCCCGCATGAAATGCCGGGTCGAATTATATTGATATTCGGGTGGAAGCTTCGGCCCCTTGGCTAGCGTGGAATAAAGGATAGTGGCGTTAGGCCGCGCCACTAACATACCGGTTGGATTACCCGCCTTATCACGAACAATCTCGCCTCCGGGTGGATTCGGCGTGTCCTTGGTGTAGCCACAGGCTTTAAGCGCCGCGCGATTGAGCAAAGCTCGGCAGTAGAGATGCAGAATGAAGACCGGCGTTTCCGGGGCGGCAGCATTGATCTCTTCCAGCGTCGGCATCCGCCGCTCGACGAATTGAAATTCGCTCCATCCTCCGACCACCCGCACCCATTGGGGTGCGGGGGTCCGAGCCGCCTGCTCGCGCAGCATTTCCAGCGCGAGCGACAGCGAAGGCACTCCTTCCCAGCGCAACTCCATGTTGTAGTTCAATCCGCCGCGAATGACATGCAGATGGGAATCATAGAGACCGGGAATGACTCTTCGTCCTTTAAGGTCGATGACTTTCGTCTGCGGCCCGCGCTCGAATTCTGCGGCATTATCGACGCCGGCAAATTTGTCGCCGACAATCACTACCTCGGTAGCCGAAGGATGCCTTGGATCGAGCGTCGTGATTTGTCCGTTTTCGAGGATAAGATCAGCGATCGGTTTCATGAAAACTCGGGACTGTAGTTAATGAGCCGGTTTCTTTGGCAAAAGCACAATTTGCGGTTTCACAGCGGATTGCGAAGCGTGGTGAACCATCGTGTAGGCGTATTCCACGCCGACCCCATAGGCGCCGGCTTGCTGCTTCAATATTTCCATCAGGTTGTTGTAATGCTCACGCCTGGCCCAATCCCGTTGCCATTCGAGGAAGGCTGCAATCGTCGTCAGACGGACCGCGCCTGCTTGCACCATGCGCGACAGAGCTGCTTCATGAGCGGCCGGGGAAGTTGCTCCGCAACAATCCTCGACGACGTAAATGTTATACCCAGCGCCGAGCATCTCGATCGTTGGCCAGGTCACGCAGACTTCCGTCCAGAGGCCGCACATGAGGATATTCTTCTTACCGGTAGCCTCGATCGCTTCCCGGAACCGAGGTTCGTCCCAAGAGTTCATTGAGCTCCGCTCGATGACGGGTTGACCCGGAAAAACATCGAGAAGCTGCGGCCAAATATAACCACTAAACGATTCGGTTTCGACTGCGGTTAGCACCACTGGAATACCGAATTCTTTGGCTACTTTCGCTAGAAGCGTAACATTGTTGATTAGCGTTGCGCGATCGATATTGGCTACCCCGAACGTCATTTGCGGCTGGTGATCAATGAAGGCAATGGCGGTGTCTTCCGGAGTGTATAGTTTGTGGTATTGGCTCATACTCTGCGGTTTGTTAGTAGTTTTGTTGATTTAGATTTGTGGCGGCGGATCTACCTCAGTAGGGATACTCCGGTCGGTTTTGGACATTTCTATGCGGGCGTTTTCCGAACCCAGACCGAACACGCTGCCGTGCGCTTTCACCGTACGAATCACGTCGTCGCAGTGCTCATGGCGTGCCCAATCGCGTTGGAACTCGAGCAGCACTTGCAGGGCGGTCACCGACACAGCGCCCGCTTGCTCGATTCGCCGCAGAGCGGCATGATGCCCGACAGGGCTCAGACCGCCTGAAGCGTCCTCTACTGCATAAACGAAATAGCCATCGGTGAGCGCTTGCAGCGCCGGCATGGCGAGGCACACCTCAGTCCAAGGCGCCGCGATAACCAGGTTCCTGCGGCCGGTCTTCTTTACCTCTGCGACAAAGGCCGGACTGTCCCAACTGTTCATGGAGGATCGCTTAATCGGTTTCTCATCAGGAAACAGCTCAAGCAGTTCCGGAAAGAGGTCGCCCTTGAACTCCTTAGATTCGATCGCGGTTAAGACGACGGGGACACTGAAAATCTTGGCTGCGTTTGCCAGAACCAACAGGTTCTTGAGCAAGATTTGCCGAAAGATGCTGGCCACGCCGATCAACATCTGCGGCTGATGGTCAATAAAGAGGACCACGCAATTGTCCGGAGTGAGCAACCCCTTGTCGGACGGGTTAACACTCATCCGGTTACCCCTCCTGTCCGGTGGCTCACGGTGACGGAGTCAGCTTTTTCTGAGTAGCCAGCTCGTAGCCTGGCCTTGGTGTGGCAGTTCGGGATGGATTGGACCGTCAGGACAAATGCAAACTTCGACGTTACCGATTGATTTAAGTAGTTCGCCGCCTGCATGGGATAAAACTATGTCAGGCTCACCCCGAATATACTATTGATCGTGCGGTCGAATTTTTCCCCGAGTAAACGAACGTTCCTGGTCTACTGCTTTCGAACTAGTGCATCGTTTCATATGTAGCTGGCATATGGCCGCAGGTCAGTTGGCTGTTTTTCAAGGCGCGAGCGACGAGCATATCTAGATTGATACGTAAGGAGCGAGCAACGCGGAAAAACAGCCAACAGGCCGCGGCCCGGAGGGTTGCGTTGAAAATGGGCCGGCGGCTGCGTTGCTCGTCGGTTACATATCGATTCAGATATGCGCCCTCCTCACGCCTTGCGGGCGGCCCATTTTGAACGCAACCATATGCCAGCTACATATGAGACGATGCACTGGCGCATCAAAGCCGAATGAGCCCGCGGCGACTGGCGACGCTGATCGCCTCGGTTCGGCTAAGAACGTTCAACTTTCTAAAGATACTACGAAGGTGCGATTTCACGGTGGTTTCACTGATGTAAAGACTGACACCGATCTCTTTGTTACTTTTTCCCCGAGCCAAGAGCTCGAGTACATTCAGCTCTCGGCCGGTAAGAGCTTCGCTGCTCAAGCCGGTCGCTACCTTTTCTATGAGCGACGCCGGGATGCAGGTCTCACCTCGATTTACCCTGCGTATGCAGTCCAACAGTTCTTCGCGTCGAGCGTCCTTCAGGAGATAGGCTTTGGTCCCTGCTTTAATCGCCCGCAGAATCTCAGTGTCCGTTTCGTACGTGGTTAAGACGATGATCCGAGCGGAGGAATCCCGCTTTCGAATCTCTTCGATCACATCAACTCCGTCCAGCTTTGGCATGCGAAGATCGAGCAGCGTTACCTCGGGTCGATGTGTTATCCAGAGGTCAATCGCTTCCTGGCCGTCGGCAGCTTCCGCAACGACCACCATGTCCGGCTGCCTCCCGATCATCGCTGCCAAACCTTCTAGAACGGTGACGTGATCGTCGGCGATGAGCACCCGAATTTTCTTCGGCTCCGCGGCGCTTGATTCTGCTTGGACGCCGGCCCTCATGACTGTAAAAGCGGAGTATATTTCACTAGAGGAAGGACCACCGAGATCGCAGTCCCATTTTCCGGTACGCTTTGCACCGTCAATCCGCCGCCCATTGATTCGACCCGTTCTTTGATCCCCAGCAGTCCAAAACCATCATGTCGCTTTGCCGGATCGAACCCGCTTCCGTCGTCACGCAGCTCAAGGCAAATCGCTTGCTGATCGAAAGCAAAATGGACCTCGAAGTGGCTGGCTCGAGCATGCCGGAGCGTATTAGTCAAAACCTCCTGTGCAACGCGCAAAAGATTTTCCTCCCACTCTTGCGGCAACGGCTGCGGTTCACCTTGAATCGTGAATTCGGCGCACAGGTTCGTACCCGTGACCATCTTCCGGATCAAGGCCTCGATCGCCGCGCACAGATTCTTACCCGCCAGGAGCAAGGGGCGGAGCGCATGGACCGAGCGGCGCACTTCTTGCAAGCTCTCGCGCGCGAGTTCGCTCGCACGCTCGATATGAGCGGCAGCATCCTTGGTGAGATTTTGCGCCTGTGCGTCTTCGGCCGCTTCTAGTTGCACGATCACGCCGGTAAGACCTTGTGCCAGGGTGTCGTGGATGTCGCGTGCCAAACGATTGCGCTCCGCCATGACGGCCGCCTGTTGGCTTTCCCGCGACAGTCGCATCAACTCGATGGCCAGCATCGCCTGATGCGCCAACGACTGGCTGAGATCAAGTTCTTCGGGCCGGAACTCCTGCCTTTTGGTAAATCGTATCCCGATAAATCCTGCGACTCTTCCGCGCCTCAGCATAGGAATGGCAAGGCTCACAGCTGGGTCCGCTAATCGCTCAAGCTCGGCCCTCTCCGAAGGGTTGTCTATACGTGGAACCCATTCCGAATCCGGTCGATTGATAAGTCGCATCCGTTTTGGCTCACTCATTTCGATAAGCACGCAATCCGTCCCCGTCCGGAAAGCTTCCACCCACAAAGGTTGACCTTGGGTTGAGCACGTCGTTTTTTGCGTTGGGACGTGAAGCTGATTCTCCTCAAAAATAGCCGCCAGAGTCAGGCTGTCGTCGTCGTCCCGATTCCAAACACTGACGCTTTGGCCGCCCATTTGTTTGGCAATGATGCACAGGACATGTTGTAGAAATTTATCGGGATCCAGTTCCGTCGAAATCGAATTAAGGGTTTCCTTAAGACTCTCCACCTGACCACGAGCTACATGCTCTGATACTCGCAAGGCTTCTTCCGTTTTTTTCAGCTCGCTAATCCGTTCGGCGATTCGGCGCTCGAGCTCGAGATTGAGCCGGGCGGTAAACTCTTCAACTTGCTTGCGATCCGATATGTCGACGACTGCGCCAATGAAACGAATGGATTGTCCCGATGCATCGAAGAATGCTTGTCCTTGCGCCGTTACCCAATGCTGCGAGTTGTCACCCGGATGAATGATTCGGTATTCGATGTTGTAGAAACCGTCGTTTACACCGGACAACGACTGCATGATGGCCCAGTCAACCCTCTCACGATCTTCCGGATGAACGCACTGCAGGAAAAGTTCACGGGTCACTTCGGTATCCAACGTTAAGCCGAAAATCTCCTTCAGCCGTCGCGACCAATCCAGAGTATGGACCGAGCCGGTTGCATCCCAAACCCAGATGCCGACCCTTCCCGTTTCGACGGAAAGGCGAAGCCGCGCCTCCCGGTCCATCAGTTCTTGATTTAGTGCTCGAAGCTGATCCGCCTGTTCTTGTAGCTGCCTATTGATAATGCGGAGCTCCTCTTCTCCCGTCGGGGCGGATGGATTGTTTTCTCCTGACGGTGATTGATCACTGATTTCCATCTGGAATCGCTTTAGCTCTAAGAATTCGTCCTCAGCAGGAATCCCGTATTACTAATCTGGTGTCCTGTCTCATAAATAACATGGCTTTCGCCGTCGGTCAGTTGGCTGTTTTTCAAGGCGCGAACGACGAGCATATCTGAATTGATACGTGAGGAGTGAGCAACGCAGAAAAACAGCAAACTGGCCACGGCCCGGAAGGTTGCGATGAAAATGGGCCGGCGGCTGCGTTGCTCGTCGGTTACGTATCGATTCAGATATGCGCCCTCCTCGTGCCTTGCCGGCGGCCCATTTTGATCGCAACGAAAGCCATGTTATTTATGGGACAGGACACTAGAGTCCAACAGAAAATCTCGAACGGGCATATCTGGGTTCGTCAGCCGTTCCAGCATTGCCGCGACTCCAATTTCTCACGTGCATATCGATCAGGGTGAATCGACCTGCAGTACCGAACAGCTGTTTGCGGATTAGCGAAAACCGCCGCTAGCAAGAAGTCGCTCGCCGGTAAGCCAGGCGGAATCTTCCGAGGCCAGAAAGACAGCGATGGAGGCGATATCACTTGGTTGGCCGATGCGGCCGAGCGGGGTCTGCGCGAGGGCGAACTTTTCGAACTCAGATCCGATGAAGCCGCCGCTGTGGGTGCCTTCAGTCTCTACTATGCCAGGACTGAGGGTGTTGACCCGGATCTTTTTCGGGCCAAGCTCGCGGGACAGCACGATGGTGATGGCGTCGACCGCGGCTTTAGTGCCGGAGTAAACCGCGCTGTTCGGCGATGTGATGCGACTGGCAACGGAGCCCATGTTTATGATGCTGCCTCCCTCTCCGAGGTACTTCACAGCGGCTTGCGTAACAAGGAGGAGGCCCAGCACATTGATGTTGAAGTGCCGGTGAAAGTGCTCCTCGGTGATGGCCTCGAGGGGGGTGTACTCGTACACGCCGGAGTTGTTTACGAGGATGTCGAGTCGGCCGTAGTTTTTGATGGCGGCTTCGATGATACCCTGTGCCTCGGCCGCCTTGGAGACGTCGCCAGGCACGGCGACGGCTTTGCCACCAGCTGCGGTGATGGCGGCGACAACTGCGTCCGCACCAGCCTTGCTGGAAGCGTAGTTCACCACTACGGATGCACCTTCTGCAGCGAGTGACTTGGCGATGGCGGCTCCGATGCCTTTGGATGCGCCTGTGACGACTGCGACTTTACCTGAAAGTTTGCTCATTGTGCTGTGATTCCTTTCGTGGATATATCAACTGCACGTGTTACGCGGTGTCAAATTTCAGTCCGTCCCGGGATTACTTGGTTCGCTGCCATCCCCGTTGGATCTCCTGGCCGCTTCGCCGCCGCCGTCGCTTAACTTCTTCGCCTTCGCTCATTCGCCGAGTTGAGCAAAATCCGACGCCGACGACCAGATGGGGTTAGTAAGACGGATACTTTTGTGATTGCTCGCAGCGCGCTGTCTCTCGGTTTCGTTGTGGGCAGTCCAGCGTTATCAAACAAACGCTTGAGATGCAAAGCGAGGACACTTAGGCCACAAGAGATCCGCTAAAGGAGGCGTGCTTAGCCAGGGGTGTCTGGGTGAACTCGTGATCAAAGGCCCCCGCCAGATTGACGGCACTCACTAGGCCCTGTTCGCTGCTCGGGCGGGACTCTGGCTTCATCGGCTCTCGGGTGGAAGAGATAGAGGCGCGCATCAATCGCAAGTATCGGAATTCTCGAAGGTCTTTGTAAAAAGTGCGTGAAAATTGCGTGATACTTGAATACTCGATTTGTAAGTTACTTTAAATAAGGATATTATATAAGGCAGTCTATGGCCGTTTAAGCCGCAGACGGCACTCTTGCCCCGAAGGACGCCCGTGGATTCGGTGTAAGTCTGGCGTCAGCCAGGTAGCGACAGGAGTGGTCTTAGGCGAACCTGGGTTCGCCTAGGAGAATGAGGAAGGAGAGACAGCCTTGGGGCTCGACGGGGAGAAAGTCTTTTCTCCCGCGAAAATGATCCGTAGACGGAGTTCTTTCTCCAAAGAAAAGGACATTTCCACAGCAACAAACGGAACAACCTTACGCTGAAGCTGGGTGTTTGCTGGACTTTGTTTGCGTCTGAACATCTCTGATCTCGATCATTCTTGACCAGAAATGTGTTCGTGTGAACACTATATCAATGTCGATCCCACCGAAGGAAAAAGGAAACTATCTCAAAACGTCCTTATCTTCGCGCCATTCACGGCTGACCTCCATGTATTCCCCTTTACTTCTCTTTAGTCCGTATCCCGAGTTCCAGCCTACCATAGCGCCGCCCGACGTGGATACAGTGATGCTGAAGAAGTCTGCGCGAATAGGCGAAGATACTAGCTGGTGACCCGAATGCATCGCTTTACGGGGCGCCCGTTGTGAGAATATTAAATCCGTGACCGCTATGAGTTTGGCTGCTGACCGGCGCGTTGGTAAGGACCAACGTCGTTCCTGGTGCGATCAGTGCTTGGACGTCCCGCAAAAAGGAAGAGTCTATCGAGATGCGGTTAACCAGGTCCTTCAAGTTCGGCGGTTTTCTGCCGACACTGGCGGTGGCGATCCAGTCGCGCCGGCCACTGGCATCAGTCGTCGCCAGAGCCGAATAGACATATGTTCCAATAGACGGGTTGCCTCCAGCCCTACAACGGGCGCCCGACCGATCTCGACGCCATTTCGATAGACGTAAACCTTGCCATCCGGTGCACTTACGATGATCGAAATCGGCCCTTTCGGCGCCGTTTCGGGCCTCCACACGAAGCCACCCGGCGGCACGGTGCCCGTCTTTCCAGAAAAGAGCAGCCCTGGGCGGAGGGTCTGGCTTGGAGCCGACTTGTTATCGGCGATGATGACGGTGGTGCCGATACCGGTTACCGAGTAAAGCTTCTCTGCGAAATCCACCGGAAGTCGAACGCAGCCTGCCAACGCCGGATAGCCTGGCAAATAACCGGCGTGCATCGCGATACCAGTCCAGGTGAGTCGCTGCATGTGCGGCATTTGGGCGCCTTTATATATACTCGACTCGTGTCGGACCTTCTTTTGCAAAACAGTGAATACGCCGGTTGGCGTCTGCTTACCGGCTTTTCCGCTGCTTACGGTCGAGCGCCCGATACGAACGCCATTGCGATAGACATAGAGAATTTGGTCCGGCAAACGCGAGATTCTGGCGCCGTGAATAGAAAGCTGATCGCAGTGGCGACAATGGTTATTGTCAGGAAGTGGCAGCGTCGCATTGGAAGATGATGTCTAGTGTCTGTTAAGCCGTCAGGGCCTGTAAATGCAGATTTGTGGCTTCATGGATTCAGGAGTCTGAAGCGCTGAGAAGCCACAACTTGGAACTTCGGTTCGGATTTCGATCGCAACTGGTCCTATTTAGAATGCTCTAGCCCAGCATCCGATTTCGCCTGCATCTCCCCGATGCGGCCGCCAAGTGCCTTCTTCAATGCGTCGAAGTCGCTGAAGACGTCGGATTCGGGAACGACCGCCGGGATCACCTGCAGCTTTTCGAGAAGATCGAGGTGGGCCACGGAAAGGCCCACCACCAGCACGCGCACCCCGGCCGCATTTAGTCTCGTCAGCGCATCTTCCAGTGCATAGACGCCTGTCTGATCCATGTAGGAGATGCGGTCCATGCGGAGAACCAGGAGTCTGCTCTGGGCTGCCGCCTGACTGGCGATGTCGAGGAAGTGGCTGGCGAAACCAAAGAAGAGCGGCCCATCGACGTGCTTGATCAAGAGCTTGTTGCGGATCGTGTCCGGGATGGTCAGTTCATCCGCCCAGGGTTCATCGGCGACCGGAGTGAGCATCGTCTGCCGTTCCGTGATGTCGCTTACCTTCTTCATGAAGACGAACGACGCCACGATGAGGCCGGAAGCCACCGCGATGATCAGATTGGTGAACACGGTCAGCACGAGGACGAAGAGCATCAGGAACGCATCCGACCGAGGCACCTTGAGGAGGTGGCGGATGCCGCGGTAGTCGATGATGCCAATCCCGACGGCGACGAGCAGACCTGCAAGGACGGCGTGGGGAACGTACTGGACGAGGCCCGACAGGCCGAGCAGCACGGCGGCGAGAAAGAGGCCATGGATCACACCCGATAAGCGGCTCCGGCCGCCGGCCTCGACGTTGAGCACGGTGCGCATGGTGGCACCGGCGCCGGGAATGCCGCCGATCAGACCGGCGGCGATGTTTCCCAGGCCCTGTCCGACGAGCTCGCGATTGCTGTCGTGCTGCGTACGCGTCAGGTTGTCGGCGACGAGCGACGTCAGCAGCGAGTCGATTGCCCCAAGGAACGCGAGCTGGATCGCGGCGACCATCAGCAACGGCAGCCGCTGAAAGTCGAGCGATGGCATCACCAGGCTCGGCAGCCCTGACGGTATCTTGCCGATCACCGAAACTTCAAGCCCCAGCAACACCGCCAGCGTCGTCAGCGCCACCAGGGCAACGAGCGAGGCTGGAACCGCTTTCGTGAATCGCGGCAGTATGAAGGCCGTCGCGATGGTCAAGGCGGATAAGGCTACGGCGGCCCATTTCATGTTGCCGCCCAGCAGATGCAACTGGCGGAGGATCGACAACGGCTCCGAAGACGGCGGCTCCGCGCCCAGCATCGGGAACAGCTGTTGAAGGATGATGATTACCCCGATGCCGCTCATGAACCCGGAGATGACGGGGTAGGGAACGTAGCGGATGTAGGCGCCGATCCGGAACAGCCCGAGAGCGATCTGCAACAGACCGGCGAGAACAATAATCGTCACAACGCCAGGAAGGTTCACCGCGCCGGAAGGAAGAGTGTTAGTCGCCACGATGCCGGCCACGACCAGCGTCATCGGCCCCGTCGGCCCGCTGATCTGCACAGGCGTGCCCCCAAATACCGCCGCGACGATGCCGATTGCGATAGCGCCGTAAAGGCCCGCCACTGGCCCCAGTCCCGAAGAGACGCCGAAGGCGAGCGCCAGCGGCAGCGCTACGACGCCAGCCGCCACGCCCCCGAAGAAGTCGCCGCGTACGACGTTCCAGGACAACGCGGGAGTTCGAGGATCATCGCTCACGCTCATGGTTTTGCGTACTCCATGATCTCTGGCCCGTCGGCGTTGCCGGCGTCATTTCGTCGGGTCGTATGGCAGCGCGGATTTGTGCGTGCAGAGTCGCAACTTGCCGTCGCTGCACCGCCGGAACACCAACGTCTTCTCGACCATGATCTCCTTGCCCTCACTGTTAGTCAGATAGAAGTTGCCCATCGTGATGGCGATGTTGCCATGGATCTGGATCCCGTTCTCCGCCGCGTTGTTGTCGTAGCGAACCTTCACCCAACGCTTCAGCGCGAAGCCCGTATCCTCCGGAAAGTTCGGGTTACCGGCAATGAAATACGAGAGTGCGCCTTCCTTCGTGCTCCGGAAGGCGTTCGCGCCAAATGCAAGCGTGGGCTTGAAAAATACCGTGCCATCCTTGTAGTCGTAAAGGTCATCGATGAGCCGGTCGGCAACCGCCTTGTAGTCCCCGCCCTCGCTATAGACTTGCCCGATCGTTATTAGGGCATCGCACCACGCCGTCTGGGCGGCGTTCACATCATCCTCGGTGATCGGCCCATACTTCGACTGGCCTGCACTTTCGTTCTCCATGTCCTTCTCCGTTTTGTTTTGGCAAGGTTGCTAATCGTCAACGACACCAACCAAGCGACGCGGTCGAACAAGTCATCTATGATTTTCGGATATAATGCCCGGATCGGAATTATCCCAACGTTTATTGTCTGGGAAGGGGCTTCTGGCATTCATTCGCTCGGACATTTTGCCCTGCAAGCGACTCCACCGTCAAGCGTGAGCTGAGAGAGTCTTCGCGAAACGTGAGAAGCGCTGGCATCAGAGCGCCACGAGAAACACTACGCGAGCATTTCAAAGCTACTATCGCCTGTAACCCGATCTCAGTCCTTACGGGCTGTCTCTCAGTCCACTGATTTTCGACCGGCGTGGCAGACCGATATGTACGCTGGTAGTTGATATCGACCTTAGCACCGAGTCGCCACGCTCCAACGCTAGAACTCGAACAGTTGCTCCTTGTCAGCCTGCTGAACACTCCGTGATAAAGTTTGTTAGAACAGCGCTTTGCTGAGCAGTGGGAGGAGGTGAGATTCCTTGACACAAGTTGAAAAGTCTGTTTTACGGCAGTGACCGTGTTTGCCGCCTTGATGTCAAATCGTAAGAAATCGGTCGGGGCAAAAGCTGGAGCTTTTGCTTACTCATCTGAAACCTTCGTGACTTTCTCTGACCTACGTGCCCTTTGCGTGATCCTTCTCTCTGATGTGCCGTCTCCAATTTGCGCTTTTTCAGCAGAATCCAGATCGGTAAGCAACGCTCCGACACGGAAGCGCGGGAGCGCGTCCCTACGCATTTTCGTCGCAACCCTTCGAGCCGCGGCCGGTTGGCTGCTTTTGTCTGCGGTAGTTACACTATCGGCCTGCCATAAGGAGGCAGAAGCTACGGCCCCTGAGGTGCGTCCGGTCCGGACAATAACCGTTGCGGTGCAGCCCGCAGGCGAAACAGTTGCGTTAACGGGCCATATCGAAGCCGAAAACGAGGCTGCATTAGGTTTTCGAATTTCGGGCCGGATGGTTGAACGGCTGGTAAACGTCGGTGACCGGGTTAAGGCTGGGCAATTGTTGGCCAAACTGGACCCGCAGGACGAGCAGAACGGCCTTCGTTCTGCTCAGGCCAATCTTGCGGCTGCGCAGGGACAATTGACCCAGGCGCGTAATAATTTCGAACGGCAGAGACGCCTTCTGGAGAGAGGGGTTTCGAGCCGAGCCGAGTTCGATCAGGCGCAGGAAGGGTTGCAGACCGCACAAGCGCGCGTCGATGACGCCGAAGCCCAGCTGAAGCTTGCCAGAGACCGGTTGAGCTTCACTGAACTCAAGGCAGACGCCGCGGGAACGGTCACAGCACGAGGCGCGGAAGCCGGAGAGGTCGTGCAGGCGGGCCAAATGATCGTTCGGATCGCCCGGCAGGATGGACGGGATGCGGTGTTTGACGTACCTGCCCAACTGCTGCGTTCAGCGCTGGCTGACGCCGAGATTACGGTGCACCTGGCGGAAGATCCCAGCGTGACAGCGGTTGGACGGGTGCGGGAGGTGGGCGAACAAGCTGACCCGGTGACAAGAACCTTCCAGGTCAAGATCGGTCTGACTGACCCGCCGCCCACAATGCGGCTAGGTTCGACTGTCAACGGAAGTGTCCAATTGAATTCGGCCCCGGTCATAACCATTCCCGCTTCCGCGCTTACTAGAAGCAATCAACAGCCTGCGGTTTGGATTGTCGACCCGTCGAAGCTGACCGTGTCGTTGCGAAACATCGAGGTTTCGCGATACGATCCGGGGACGATCGTAGTTGGTCAGGGTCTCGATACCGGAGATATCGTGGTAACCGCGGGCGTCCAAGCTTTGCATCCCGACCAGAAAGTCCGCCTGTTGGCGCCGAAACTATGATCAATCTTTCCGAATGGGCGTTAAAGCACCGCTCGTTTGTTATCTATCTGATGGTCGCGGCAGTTGTTGCGGGACTCGTGGCCTACTATCGTCTGGGCCGCAACGAGGACCCAGCTTTCACCATCAAGACGATGGTCGTTCAGGCCGCCTGGCCCGGAGCGACCCTGGAAGATACCGTTCAGCAGGTCACTGAGCGACTCGAGCGCCAACTTCAGGAGACGCCCAACCTGGACTATGTTCGCAGCTACACCAGTGCCGGACTCACGACCATCTTCGTCAACCTCAAACAGGCGACCAGGGGGAGCGAGGTGCCCGACATCTGGTATCACGTGCGCAAGAGCATCGGCGATATCCGTCGCACACTGCCGGACGGCGTCGTCGGCCCCAGCTTTAACGACGAGTTCGGCGATACGTACGGAATCATTTACGGCTTCACCGGTGACGGGTTCACCCATAGAGAGCTTCGTGATTATGTCGAGGATGTCCGCTCGCGCCTTTTACAGGTTCCGGACGTTTCGAAAATCGAGGTTCTCGGCGCGCAGGACGAGAAGATCTTTGTCGAATTCTCGACGCAACAACTGGCCGGCCTCGGAATCGATCGGTCCGCTCTGGTCTCCGCGCTTCAGGCGCAGAACCTGGTTATCCCTTCCGGCACCATCCAGACGGGTAACGAAAAGCTTTTGCTGCGCGTGTCCGGCGCGTTCGATTCTGAAGCAAGTATCCTGGCGGTCAACTTCGTCGCGAACGGCCGCCTGATCCGTCTTCGCGACATTGCGCAAGTCCGCCGGACCTATGCGGATCCGCCGCAACCGGTGTTTCGGGTCAACGGAGAGCCGGCCATCGGTCTTGCCATCGCTATGCGGGAAGGGGGCGACATTCTTGCCTTGGGAAAGAATGTTAAGCAGGTCATGCATGAGGTCACAGCCAATCTCCCCATTGGCATCGAGCCGACGCTGGTAGCCAATCAACCCTATGTGGTTGACCACGCAATCGGCGAGTTCACGACGTCACTTTGGCAGGCCATTGCCATCATTATAGCTGTGAGCTTTGTCAGCCTCGGATTTCGAGCCGGCACGGTGGTCGCACTTTCGATCCCGCTGACTATCGCCCTGGAATTTCCCATCATGCAGATTGCCGGGATCGACCTCCAGCGCATCTCGCTCGGCGCCCTTATTATCGCGTTGAGCCTGCTGGTCGATGACGCCATGACCACGATCGATGTCATGACCTCGCGACTCAAGGAAGGAGATAGCAAGGAGCAGGCCGCGACCTTCGCTTACGACACGCTCGCATTACCGATGTTAACCGGATCGTTCGTGACCGCGGCGGCTTTCATACCAATCGGTTTCGCGAGAAGCGGGGCGGGCGAATACACGTTTTCTATATTCGCGGTGGTCGGCATCGCGCTGATTGCCTCCTGGTTCATCGCCGTTCTCTTTGCACCGTTGTTGGGAGTGGCGCTACTTACCAGGCCAAAGAAGACAAAATCCGGGCAGCCCCATGTGATCCTCCGTGTCTTTCGCGGGTTTCTTATCGGCGCTATGCGTGCGCGGTGGCTCACCATCGCCGCAACCATCGCTTGTTTCCTCCTTGCCCTTGTGGCCTTGCCCCATGTACCACGGCAGTTCTTTCCTTCCTCGGACCGCCCGGAGCTTCTTGTCGATCTCAGGTTACCAGAGAATGCCTCGATTTACGCGAGTGAAGAGGCGGCCGAACGGCTGGACGGTCTGCTTAAGGGTAATCCCGATGTCGAAGGATGGAGTACCTATATCGGGCGGGGTGCGATCCGCTTTTATCTGCCGCTCGCTGTTGAGCTGCAGAACGACTTTTTTTCTCAGGCCGTCGTCATCGCCAGGGATTTGGCGGCCCGGGAACGGCTCCATGCGAAGCTGGATGCAGCGCTCGCGGAGCAATTCCCGGCTGCAGTTTCGCGGGTTTCAACGTTGGGCATCGGTCCGCCTGTGGGTTGGCCCGTGCAATATCGAGTCAGCGGCCCTGATCTGAACGAGGTGCGGGATATCGCGATGCAACTGGCTGGGGTCATGGCCAAGAACTCCACCATCAGAAAGGTCAATTTCGATTGGATGGAGCCGGCGCGGATGGTTCGCATCCGCATCGATCAAGATCAGGCGCGGTTGCTGGGGCTCAGTTCCCAGGCCATCGCCGCGGTGCTGAATTCTGTCGTCTCGGGTACACAGGTCACACAGGTTCGTGATGGCATCTACCTGGTCGACGTCATTGCGCGCGCGACCGATGAGCAACGCGTTTCGCTCTCGACGTTACGCACCGTGCAGGTTCCGCTGCCAAGCGGACGAACCGTTCCGCTCAACCAACTGGCAACCTTCGATTTTCAGCAGGAATATCCGTTGATCTGGCGTCGCGATCGTGTCCCGACTTTGACAGTGCAAGCGGAAGTCGTCCCCGGCGGTTTACCCGAAACCGCGGTCGCTGATCTCGCTCCGGCGGTTGAAAAATTGAATTCAAGCCTGCCATCGCCCTATCACATCGCGGCGGGAGGCGTAGTGGAGGAAAGCGCGCAATCCCAAGCTTCCGTTTTCGCCGTTGTACCGGTGACACTTTTTATCATGGTCACGTTACTCATGATACAATTGCAAAGTTTCAATCGTCTCTTTCTTGTGCTGAGCGTTGTACCGATGGGTCTGATCGGCGTGGTTGGTGCGCTCCTTCTATTCAATAAGGCACTAGGTTTTGTGGCCATTCTCGGCGTCCTTTCGCTCACCGGCATGATCGCTCGAAATGGCGTAATCCTTATTGAGCAGGTCGAGGCTGAACGCAAACAAGGCAAGGAATCCTGGAACGCGGTCATCGATGCAGCCGTATCGCGCTTCCGCCCAATCATGCTTACAGCGATCTCTACGGTCCTAGGCCTGATCCCCATCGCGTCGACCATATTCTGGGGCCCGATGGCTTTGGCGATCATGGGCGGTTTACTGGTGGCAACCGTGCTCACGCTAATCTTTCTGCCCGCCTTGTATGTAGCCTGGTTCCGGGTCAAGGAACCTCGCGCTCACGAGGCCGTTTGAGCCGATGGCGATGGATTGGCCTCCGCCGGGGAGGCCCGAGCCAACGCCTATGTGGACTACATTTAGAACTTCACTTTAGATTCCAAACCAATTCATTTTGACTACCTATTCGCAGCGAAGATTCCCGTGAGAGCAAGCGCCCTAAGCTGACGATCAAACCGCTCAGTGACCAAAATGGAAATCTCAACGTCAAAGTGCAGGATGAGGATTTGATGCCTGGAGGCTCTGGACCGGACTGTTGCGCAGGCAAAATCTTCCATCATTTACGAGGTGCCGCTGCCGGACCGGACAAAGCGATGAAGAATGCACTATATTCGATTCTATTTCTCGGCCAAACCCTGGGCGATGTGACCATTCTCTTCCACCTTGTTCCGCTTTTTCGGCGACTCCTCACCTCCGGACTCGACCAAAAATTGCCTCCGAGAATACTCGTTTTCGCAGCACTTGGAGTGATCATAATCCAGGTTTGTTATTGGCTGGATTTGCATTGGTTTGCGACGCTTCGGCTGGGCCACAATCCACTTCTTGGTCACGTGATTCTATTTTTATCACGGCTTAATTTCATATTTGCTGCAGCCGTGTTTTCCGCAGTCTACTTAGTGCGTTTCAATAAGCTAGCTTCTTTGCTCCTAAGTGCGCTTACTTTGTTTCGTACGAAGAGGGCAAGTCACCTTCGTGACTTCAGAGACATGGTGAAGGTGTTCCACAGAGCCGGGATCGAGGTGACGCCAAAAAGCGAACTCGTCAGGAGGACGTAGATTTCGACTACCTCTTTGGTGACTGCTCGCAGCGCGCTGACTCTCGGTTTGGTTGTCGGAAGTCCAGCGCTATCACAAACGCTTGAGATGCAAAGCGAGGTCACTTCGGCTACAAGAGATCCGCTAAAGGAGGCGTGCTTAGCGAGAAGTGTCTGGGTGAACTCGTGATCAAAGGCCCCGCCAGATTGACGGCACTCGCTAAGCCCTGTTCGCTGCTCGGGCGGGACTCCGGCTTCATCGGCTCTCGGGTGGAAGGGACAGAGGCGCGCGTCAATTGCAAGTATCGGAATTCTCTAAGGTCTTTGTAAAAAGTGCGTGAAAATTGCGTGATTCTTGAATAGTGGATTTGTAAGTTACTTTAAATAAGGATATTACATAATGCAGTCTATGGCCGTTTAAGCCGCAGACGGCACTCTTGACCGGAGGACGCCTGTGGGTTCGGAGGGGATTCTGGCGTGAGCCAGACAAGATACAGGAGTGATTTTAAGCGAACCTGGGTTCGCTTAGGCGAAAGAGGAAGGAGAGGCCGCCTTGGGCCTCAACGGGAGAAAGTCTTTTCTCCCGGATCGGGCTTTTACGCGGAGGCGTTGTCGATAAAGCCTGCGTTCAGAACAAATGGGAACCACCCGGGAAAACAGTCCGGCAGGTGAGTGGCGGAGCCAGTCAGGAAAAACTCAAAAAACTTCGGAGGCCAAACATCGCTCGGCAGGCCTGGACAACCGGCAGAATTGGCGTCGATTTATGCTCAGTTGGCTGCAAATGATGCCAGCTTTGCCACGGGGCGGGTGTACGGTTCTGCTGGCGGATCCGGCCAACCATAACCGTCGGTGTCACTACCTTAACTTGGGCTAACCGGCGGCCGTATCCAGATGGACCGCGATCCCATGAAAACGCGCTCGAACGCTTCTGCCCGCCTGCCCGCCTTTCTGGAGCCCACGAAAGGTCCAAATTACGGAGACAGCGAGATCTTTGGCCGGTCATAAAAGAAAATCGGATTGGATCTAAAATCCACATTCATTCTGACATCACCTCGGTCTGCGAACGCAACATAAACGAGTCGATGGATTCCCTGTCCAATAGTCTTATACCGCGCTCTGCCCCTTTGTGGGCTTTCAGGCAGATTGACTTGAGGCATCCTTCAGAAAGCAATTCGTAAAGCTTAGATCGGGAAAGACCGGAATATTTGACCGCCGCCGGGATACGTAGCCACCGGGGATTTAACGTCACAGGACCGCTGTGGGTATCCTGTTGGATTTCTGCAGTTAGCATGAATCGAACATATCAAAACCGTCAGAAGGCCATTTTTCTCCATTTGCCGACCGTGGTGAGCCCTTAAGCATATCGGTGTGCCTTCTTGCGCTACCAAGTCTACCGAAAAATGCCACGAAAGGTGTCAAACGAAAATTTTCAAATAAAATGTAAGGAGCCATACACAGCAGCCGAGTTGGACTGCAACCCCACAAATGCGGCCAAATCTTGAAAGATTGCAGGCTTCTCTCAGAGGATCGTTGGCAGGGTGGCGACTGCGTTATTGAGCGCTTCTCGGCCGACGTTGATGTAGTCGTTGTGAATCTGTTCACTGTCGTGCCCGATCAAAGCTTGGGCCACTGCGGCGGCTACACCGGCCTCGTGCAAAAGGGTCGTTGCGGTCCTGCGCAACGAGTGAAAACTAAGCGCGTTGACTTGCCGACGCGCACTCCGTGTTTTGCCTCGGCTCACATGCGTCGTTTTCTCTCTTAAGCCCGCCTGGGCCAGGAGTTCGGCAAACTGTCGACTTAACATGCTGCTGTTACCTCGCTGCGTTAAAACCTGGAAAGCGCGTGGATGCAAAGGCGCTTTAGCATCAGGCGCTTTGCCATGTTTGCCTGGCCGGATCGACTCGACATGGACGCGTAACGGATGGGCCAGCGGAATGATCATGCGTCGACCCGTTTTTCCCGTTACCAGGCGCACCTCGCCTCGATCAAGGTCGACATTGTTCCAGGTTAGAGTGGCAAGATCGCTAAGGCGTTGGCCGGTATAAAACCCAAAAAGAATCAATGATCGCCATTCGGCGTCAGCCACATCAACAACCGCAGCAATCTCCGCAAGTGTAAAGGGACGCTTAATGTCGGAATCGCGTTGCCGGATCGTGCTGACAAACTCAGCCGGATCATCGGCGATCAGGTGGTCGCGCCGGGCTGCTCTGAACAGCATCCGGGTGACTTTGAGGTCGTGGTTTGCGGTACTGGGAGACAGTTGTTTGGCCAAGGAATTACGGTAGGTGACGATATCGTTCTTTGTAACCTCGCCTACAGGCTCCAGCGCGCGTTTGCCCAGAAAGCTAATCAGCTTCGATATACTGGCTACGTAAAAGACCTGTGTACGTGGAGCGGTTTCTGGAACCTTTGTTTCGAGCCAGTCATTAGCGAAGTCGCGCAAATTCTTACGCGAAACCCTCTGGCCAGAGATTTCTTCGTGGAGCCGGTCAAGAGCGACTTGCGCCTGGCGCAGTGTACGTTTGGTACGAACGGCTTTTTCAAGTGCGTCCGCTATTGCCTTGGCTTTTTTGCGATCGGTTGCCTTGGTGGTCACACGGCGTTGCTTACCGTTTTGGTCACGAAAACACGCAGTCCAATATTGAGATTCCGGATGCTTCCAGATTGAGGCCATAACCTAATAACGTTCCTAATAACATCCGTGGCTGTCCTGACAAGTCGATTATGATGCCATCTTTGTGAACTCCCTGAGTAAAAGACTTCCGCGAACGTCGCCGGATATGCTCGGGTCAGAACGAGGGTTCGATTCCCTTCACCCGCTCCAAGTAATTGAAATTCAAGGATTTATGCTAGAGCCGATGAGCCGATGAGAGTCTCGCGTCTCGAAAAGCGCACGGATATTTTGCTGTCCACCTTGTCGCACTATGTCGAAGCCATGGGCGGCAGGCTCTCCCTTGCCGCGGAGTTTCCCGACAGTAATCCCGTCATCCTGTCCGGCATCTGCGACAGCGACCCCGACCGGAAACCCAGACAGCGCAAGCGCCCGCAAGCGCGTGAAACGGAAAGTAAGGCACAGTAAGGGCTCTTTTATCCTGCAAAGGATTCGAGCCGTAGCCAAAATATCTCACTATGCCTGTGTCTTTCAGAACATATGGCTCGTGGGCAGAATCACACTCTTCCGTGAATTTGGATACCGCGTCCGCGAAAGAACTTAGTCTTCTAAAAGTCCACTTCCTCTAATAACCCGTGCCTTCGTCGCCGGTATCCTTGCGGATCTTCCAACCGTCACCCTCACGGAACAAGATCCATGAATAGTGGCCGTCGATGTGTTTATACCTGCCGTCGGTGTCATGAAAAGCACAACCCCATTTTCCGGTCACACGTACATCGTTGCCGACCGCAACTATCCGATCGCCCTTACGGACATAGTTGTTGGCTTGGTATCGCCGGAAGTCGTGTTCTGCATAATCTTTTGCGATGGCATCTCGACCGTGAAATGTTCAGTGCACTGTCATCCTAACCGCATCGCCCGTGTAGAGCGCGCCGAGAGCGCCCGAATCGCTTCTGTTGAATGCCTCGTCATACTTCGTCATCAACGCTCGAATCTGCTGGGCTACTTTTGGATCGACGGTGTCTTTTTGTTGGGCGAAGGTCTGTAAAATAAGGCAGATTGCGAACCCTACAAGGGCAGGCAGTAAGCGTATTTTCATTGTTTCCGTAGGCTAAAATGATTCGTCCCGACAACCTGCTGCGGCAATTAGCTTCTCAGTTTGTCGAGGCGGGGTTGCCGACTCCGCTGGCGTTACTCCTACGGATCTTCCAAGAGTCGCCGTCACGGACGACAACCCATGAATAGTACCCCCCGTCGTCATCATCAGCACCTTCCCAATTGTTAAAAACGCAACTCCATCTTCCGGTCGAACGCACCTCATTGCCGATCGCAGTTACCCGATCAACCGAGGTGAAATGGTTGCCGCAAAGGCCGGCAAAGCAAAGTTGATTGCCGATCCCACAAGGTCACCTAGTAAGCGTATTTTCATTGTCTCCTCCCAGGGGGGTTTAGGATCGTCTCTCGCGCAGATCAGGATGCTATTGGTTGCTCGGTGTGGTTGTCGGGGACGGCGTCGCGGCGGCGGTTGCGGCCGGTCCCGGAGCAGTATTGCTAACGTCCAAACGTGTCTTCCAAGTATCGCCCTCACGGGCTTTAACTGCTCCCCAATAGCCATGGAATGGCATGGGACCGTTCTGTCCTTGAATAGTTATGCTCCATTCGCCGGCTGCCCACATCTCATTGCCAGTGGTACCCAAAGCGCGAATGGAATCCGGATAGTACTTTATGACAAAGTTGCTGAAATGCCCTTTCTGGATCCGATCTGCATAATATTTCTCGATAGACTCTCGACCATAAAAGGGTCCTTGCGTAGTTACAAAAATCGCGTCTTCTGTGAAGGTCGCGGCAATAGCGGCGGCGTCGTTGTTGTTGTATGCTTCAGTCTCTCTTTTAAATAGGTCGTCAAGTGCTTGGCGCAGTTGAGGATCTGGTGTGTTGGTTTGTTGGGCAAAGGTCGGCCAAGCAAAGCTGATTGCCGATCCCACAAGGGCAAGTAGTAAGCGGATTTTCATCGTTTCCTCCCGGTATTTTTGAATGGTTGTCGCTGAAGACCAGCCGCGGGAAAGTAGCGTGCGAACGGGTCCAGTCTGCGCTCCTCCATCGCTACTGAAAGTTCCCCCGCCTGGAGATGATCGCCCTGCGGTGGAAGATAAGATATTCTCTGCACGTCTGATTCTTCCGGAAATGATGGGAGAAAGTTTCAAGGAAATGCGGAAAAAGATGTCGCATTCCGCTTCCTCTCACAGCACTCAGTGCAACGGTCCCTAATCGCTTTCGACGAAGGGGCGGCTTGGCACGTGAACATGGTGAAGAGTCGACGCCGCGCGGAGTGGCGCCTCGGCGAGCGGGTTTTCAAGACGCAGCTGCGGGGACGGCATGACGGGGATCACCCTGTCCGGTCAGTTGCCGGTCGGTTTTGGTTGAGCCGCCCAGGCGCCTTTGGTAGACTCCGCTGTTGTGGACGCGGCACTGGAGTCGACGGCCGTTGGACGGCCCAACTTCCTCACGACCCAGTGGGGACTAGTGGCCACCGCCTCCGGGCAAGGTACTACCGAAGCCCGGGCTGCTCTGGACGGGCTCTATCGTGTCTATTGCTACCCGGTTTACGCGTTTATCCGGAGGCGCGGTTATGATCGGCAAGATGCGCAGGATCTCACGCAGGATTTCTTTGTTTACTTACTGGAGAAGAGCGCGTTGGGCCGAGCCGACCCCCGGCGTGGCCGGTTCCGAAGCTTTCTGCTCGGGACACTGGACCATTTCCTGGCGCATGCGGCCGAACGAGCCCGCACCCGAAAGCGAGGCGGCGACTGCCAGTTCGTTTACCTGGACGATGATACGGCGGAAAACCGTTACCAACTCGCGGCGCGGATGACGGCCGAGAAGATCTTCGAGGCGCGATGGGCCGCCGCGCTAATCGAAGCCGCCCTTGCCCGGCTGCGCGTCGAGTTGCAAGCATCAGGCAAGGGGCGACTATTCGAGGCGGTCCAAAATTTTCTCCTCAGCGGCGAAAACGCTTCGTATCAGCAAGTCGCCGACAGGCTGGGCTTGAGCCTGGGGACCATCAAGACGGCTATCCACCGAATGCGCAGCCGGTACCGCGCGCTGTTGCGCGAGGAAGTGGGGCGCACAGTGGCGACGCCCGCCGAAGTCGAGGACGAATTACGCTGTCTTCGGGCGGCATTGAGCGCCTGAAACCGCAGGTTTTTCAGAGCTCCCACACCATGGCCACCGAAGACAAATCCAGGTTCGTTTGCAGCAAATGCGGTGCTGCGCTGCTGGGTGACGAGCCGTTAGGAGACCATTGTCTGGCGTGCCTCCTGGACGCGGCGTTGGACCAGGAGGAGGGCTCAGCCGACGACGCCGGTCTTTTCGACCATTACCGACTAGCCACGCACCCCGACGGCACACCCGTGGAGTTGGGTCGCGGCGCAATGGGGACCACTTACAGAGCTTTTGACATTAATCTTCGCTGCCCCGTGACATTGAAAGTCATTAGCAGAAAATATCTCGGTGACGAATCGGCGCGGCTTCGTTTTTTGGGTGAAGCCCGCGCTGCGGCAAGCGTCCGTCACCCGAATGTCGCCTCGGTGTTCCACCTTGGGATAAACGGCGAGGATTACTTCTACGCGATGGAGTTCGTGGAAGGAGAGACCCTAGAAAACCTAATCGAACGCTCAGGCCGACTTGAGATAAAGCTGGCGCTGGAAATCGCGACACGTGTCGCCGCTGGTTTGGCTGCGGTGCACAAGCAGAAGCTCGTTCACCGGGACATTAAACCAAGCAACATCATGGTGAGTTTGGAGGAGGGAGGCGATGTGATCGCGAAAATCATCGACCTCGGCTTGGCCAAAGCGATCAATGAAGCAGGTTCTCAAACCACGATTTCAACGCCAGGCGACTTTGCTGGGACACCTCAGTTTGCTAGCCCTGAGCAATGCGCTGGAGTAGGAGTAGACATTCGTTCAGATCTCTACGCCCTGGGCGTGACGCTCTGGACGATGCTAACGGGCAAGACGCCATTCCGGGGCACGGCCGCCGAGGTAATGTATCAGCATCGACACATGCCTTTACCCCTCGAACAATTGAAAGGCGTTCCGCAACCAGTTTCGGTCCTACTTGCGGCACTGCTGGATAAAGACCCGACACAGCGTTTCAAGACCCCGACCGAACTGCTAAACGTAATACCCAGGATAACCGGCGCAATCGCCGCGCGACGCACGATCACGCGTCAGAGCCTACAGAAGACTCCCTCTACCGCTTCGCGTCTCGCAACGCGCAAGTCTCCAGCAAGACTTGCACCGAAGAAGATTTCCGTAGCCAGATTACCCGTTACCGGAAGCGATGTTTTTGGCCGAGAGGAGGATATCGCTTTTCTGGATCGTGCATGGGCAAACAAGCGTATCAACGTCGTTACAATCGTTGCTTGGGCTGGGGTCGGAAAGTCGACGCTCGTCAACCATTGGCTCCGACGGATGGCTGCTAAACATTATCTTTCTGCGGAGCTCGTTTTTGGCTGGTCCTTCTACACACAGGGCAGCAGTGGGGACACTGCGTCCGCAGATGAATTTCTTGATGCTGCTCTCAAATGGTTTGGCGATCTAGATCCACGCCTCGGAACAGCGTGGGAAAAGGGCGAAAGATTGGCGAAGCTTGTCGCGCATCGTCGAACCTTATTGGTCCTGGATGGACTGGAGTCGCTCCAAAATCCGCCTGGTCCACAAGAAGGACGCGTACGTGAGCCTTCCCTGCAGGCGCTTTTGCGTGAGCTTGCCGCTTTCAATACGGGGCTTTGCGTTATTACCACGCGGACACCGATCGCTGATATCGCAGATCACGAGGGCGCCTCAGCCCTACGTCGTGACCTGGAACAACTATCTGGCGATACTGGTGCGAAGCTGCTCCGAGCGCTGAGCGTAAAGGGACATGAGGCGGAGCTGCGAAGTGCCAGCGACGAGTTCAGTGGCCATTGTTTGGCTCTCACGCTGCTGGGCAGCTATCTGACCGATGCGTACAATGGAGACATTCGTTGCCGTAGCGAAGTGTCAGGACATCTTGTTCACGACGTACGACAGGGGGTTCATGCCCGAAGATCATGGAATCCTACCAAACCTGGCTTGGAGAGGGTCCTGAGCTGTCCGTTCTCCGCATGTTAGGCCTATTTGATCGTCCGGTTGATGAAAAGGCGCTCGAAGCTCTGCTACAATCGCCTGCGATTTCTGGCCTTACAGAGTCATTAACTGATTTGCGCCCGACCGCGTGGCGCACGATTCTTGCCAGATTAAGGAGAGCGAGACTACTCACTGCCGAAGATCCGCACAATCCTGGGAATCTGGATATCCATCCTCTCATTCGTGAATATTTTGGCGAACAGCTCCGCAGTCAACGAACCGAGGCATGGAAGGAATGTAATAGGCGACTCTATGAGTACTATCGAACGCTTGCGCCGCAGTTACCGAGTAGTTTCAGGGAGATGGAGCCACTTTTCTCAGCCGTCATCTGCGGCTGCAATGCCGCTCTGTTTCGAGAGGCGCTGCATGAAGTTTACATTCCGCGGATTCAGCGGGGGGATGCCTCGTACGCTGCTGAGGTGCTCGGAGCTAGAGGAGCATTGCTCTCGGTTTTGATTCATTTCTTCAAGCATGCAAGTTGGGAATCACCCGTGGAAATGGGCGTCGAGGAGCAAAGCCTCACTGCGGATGATCAGCTCTTCGTCCTCACGCAGGCAGCGCTATATTTATCGGCCCTGCGAGGACACGCATCATTGGAGGCGCGCATTTGTTACGAGCGTTTGGAATCCTTGTGTAATTCCCTTAATCGTCCCCAACTCCTGTATGTCGCACTGACAGGCCAGTGGCGCTATTACTTCAAGACGAACAAGCCGAGTGCTGCGTTACAAATTGCCGAACGAGTTCACTCGATGGCGCAGGAGCAAGATGACCCGGCGCTAATGATAGGAGCCTACAACCATTTGGCAGGCACGCTCTTCTATTTGGGCGATATCGGGACGGCGCATCAACACGTAATGCGCAGTGTTCAAATCTGGCGCTCGGGAGGTGTACAGTCTGATGCGGTAGAGGGAGAACTCGAATCGCGCGCCGTCGTTTGTCTTGGCCTGGCGGCGATATGCGAGTGGCATCTCGGAAACATCGCCTCTTGCCAAGCGCTAATTGACGAAGCGATCTCACTAGCAAAGGAGCTAAATGATATGAGCGCGTTAGCCCTGGCGCTACAATGGGCAACGAATCTTGCTTACTATGAGCGTAATCCTGCTGACGTGGAACGCTTGGCATCGGATTCAATTGAGCTGTCAACGCGTTATAGTTTCCCGCATTGGCTGACTCATGGAACCATTCTCCGCGGCTGGGCGCGCAGTGCTTTGGGCGACACGGCTGAAGGAATCGCCTGGATCGAGGATGGAATAAGAGACTATCGGGTAGCCGGCGCGATGCAAGAGCTGCCATTTTTGCTAGCACTGAAGGCTGAAGCTTTGCACCTTGGTGGTCGTACCTCCGAGGCTCTTGAGGCGATAAGGGAGGCAGAAGCACTGGTCGAAAGATCTGAAGAGCGCTGGTGGGGTGCGGAATTGCACCGGCTTCACGGCGTGTTACTCACGGCTATCGGTGCTGACGAGACCCAAATTGAGGCTTCATTCTGCCAAGCCATCAAACTCGCACGGGAGCAGAAGGCGATTTCGCTAGAGAAACGCGCCGAAGAAACCTACGCAGAATACCGCAGACAAAAAGTGAGCGCGTCCGAAGGACGCGGATTTCGACTACCCCTTTGGTAATGCCCGGTAGCCTTGATGCCACGATGTGCTCGAGCGCCTTGCGCTGCTCGTCGGTGAGTTCCCTGGGATCAAGCGCGAAATCTCGCCCTATCGGTTCGCAGGTATCCCATCCGACCCTCGCGAGATCCAGGAGCTGTTCCTCCTCAAGTTTCGCCTGCTCAGTGGTGACGTGCGAGCCGTCAAGCTGTACGAACCGATCGCTTTTGACGTACTGCTCCACTTCTTCACGAGACAATTTGCCGCAGGTCCGTTTCAGAATCTCCGCCGTTAGTACCCGGTCGCGCGCAACGGAATGCTTGGCAAAGTAGACCGCGACCTCGCGCGGTTTGATTGGCAGCTCGAGTTGAGGCCCCTCTTTTGCTCCTTCTGCTGTCACTTAATCTCTGTGCAAGCACCGTATGAAAATATTCCTGAAAATACCCTTTATCAGCAATCAGCCCCCTGAATTGGCCGGCTTTCCATCGCCCTTCGACCGGATCAAATGTTGCGTTGTGAAGGAAACAGTGGACGTGCCAGTGTGGATCGCTCAGCCCATTGATCGGTCGCGAATCCCGATGGAAGAACTTTGAATACAGTAGCTCGCCCGTTCTCCGATTCTCGTGCAGGCCTCCCTTCCGGATCTTGCACTGCATCTCGGATTCCATTGCGCGCATCGTTTCATCCACAGCCGATCTTGCGTTATTCTCAACCACCCTATCGCCTGTGATCGCCAGATAGATGCTGACCGACTTGGGAACTCCGAACATTAGCCCATAGCCAACCTGGCGGTTGCTGACGGATTCGCCGTCTTCCTGCCGGCTCGTATTCATACGTGCCGTTAGCCGCTTACCGGTCGTCGGATTTCGTTGCGCAACAAATGCCACGAATTGCGAACGTTGCACCGGACCACGGAGTCCCAACCGTTCAGCTCCGCGTCCGGCCCATACGCCAGGCTCTTTCATGAAGTAATCGCTCACGGCTAATTCACGGTCGAAGTACCGCTCAACCCCGTCGGCGCTCCGGTTTACCTCGATATTTAGCATACTACCCCGTCACACTAACTTGGGCAGGTAAACGCGTGCACCCTTACGCTTCGCTAAACTCCCAGAAGCTCTCTCCCGACGCCGCGCGTCGACCTCCCTTCAAGGGAGGTTCGGAAGGTAACTGCGGATAAATGTTCAAACGCGTTTCAACACTGCTACGTTGCCAATAAAGTCGTCGCGCCGGGCGCCATCCCCATTCGCAATGATCAACATCCCTCTGTCATTCCATCCTAAGCGGACTCCCAACGGAACCCGGCCCACCGCGAATCCGTGGACCACGCTCGTTGGTTGTTCCCCCCGGAAGGCTATCTCGTCTGAAGCGTGCCGAACGAAAACCTGTGAAAACCGCTCATTTGACCTTCTAATCATTTCTGGGAGCGCGGTAGATGAAGGCCGCGTTAAACGTTTTCGTTTGATAACGTTTCCCTTCCCATTGCTCTTTTACTTTACCTCGTTTTACCGATCAATCGGCCAAGCGTGACAGAACGCCGAGCATCTAGACAGACAACACCGCTACTGTAAGTATACTTTGGATTGACATTTTTAAACAATCTGAGTCTTCTGTGTTTTTGTGTGTTGAGCTAGTACACCTCATAGCTGGATGGACAGATAAAATGAAGGAATCTCGAACTGAAGTGGCGTGAGCATGTAGCGGAGCTATAGCAGATTGCGGAGGAATTGGAGCGACTTGACGGCTTCTGCGTCGAGATCCGCGCCGGGCATGAGTTCGCGATAGATGGATATTTCGCGTCCGATGGTGCCTCCGCTCAGGACGAACGGTTCCATGACGATCTGGCCTTGATAGTCGATCTGCTTGAGCGCCTGGACCATCTCCTTCCATGGGAGGAAGCCGGTGCCAGGCGGTTTGCGATTGTTCTCACCCACGTGGAAGTGACCGAGGCGCGAGCCGGCGGCAAGGATGGCACTGGACAGCGAATTTTCCTCGATATTCATATGAAAGGTGTCCAGATGGGCGTGGAGAATGGGTGAACCGACATCAGCGATATAGCTCATGACTTCGTCGCAGGTGTTGATGAGATAGTTCTCGAAGCGATTGACGACTTCGAGATTGAGCTGCACTCCCAAGTCCTCGGCGAGCGCGCTGATTTCCTTCATGCTGGCAATGCTGTGCTTCCAGCACTCAGCTTTGGTGGCGCCATGCGTATCCAGGCGGGAGAGCCATCCGCTGTAGAGGACGCCGGAGGCACACGGAATGCCGGCCTTCGCGCAGGTGCGGATGAGGTTCATCTCATAGTCGATGCCCGCTCTTCGAATCGCTGCGTCCGGCGCTGCCGGGTCGAGATTGGCGGGGACGCCAATAACACCCAGCACGTCAACCTGAAGTTCCTTGGCGCGTCCCATGAAGTGCTCGATCTCGGCGTCACTCATTTTCGTGAGACGGAGTGTATTGATTTCCAGCGTGTCGAAGCCGAGTTGCTTCACCTTTTCAAGGAATGGCATGTAGTCCACATCCCATTCCGTGCACCAGTAACCGTAGAGAATGCCTATTTTGTTCATGCTTTGCGAGATTGTTGTTTACCGTCCTTGGGGGTTATCGGCTGGTTTATCTTTCGCGGAGATTGGCGGGTCTTACAACGTTTTACGATCCGAACTTCGAAACACTGATTTATCAAAGTTAAATGTAAAACCTGTCGCCGTAGCCCTAATTGTTCGGGAATGAGGACGAAGTCTGCTTCATTTGTGGCAAGAGCCGCAGAGCACGCAATGAATCCGGAATGGCGGCCCATTAATTTGACCATACCAATACCGTTGCGAACAGTGCATGCTTTTTCATTTTGACATCAAATCGCTCTCCAACTCTTCAATCTTGGATAAATTTCCAGGAAGCTTTTGTAGTGAGATTCGTAGAGAGCGGCCGTCTTTCGGTTTGGCTCGGTCACCACGTTAAAAATGGGAGCTAGCTTTTGCGTATCTTGATATCCATCGAAAATGCCACTTCCGATTCCGGCGATCATCGCCGCTCCCACTCCAGCTCTTTCAGAGGCTTGCTCGCCCGTTTCTTGGCATAGGGGTCGATTCAAGATGTCGGCGACAATTTGACGCCAAATCGGGTTTGCCAATCCATTGCCGGACGCAACCAGCCTTGTCAGGTCAGCGCCACAGCCCACCATGGTATCCACTATTTGACGAAGTGCGAAAGCCACTCCCTCCAGAAGCGCCCGTACGAAGTGTCCAGGACCGTGACGCAGAGCTAACCCGATAAATCCTGCCTTGGCTTTAGGATCCATGATCGGAGAGCGCTCCCCAACAAGGTAAGGGAGAAAAAATAATCCCTCTGAACCCGGTTCGACCTCAGAAGCAAGCTGAACCAGCTCTTCATATGAAACTTTCTCCCTTCCCAGGATAGCGCGAAGCCATCTCAAGGCCATGCCTGCAGATAACATTGCACCCAGCAGGTACCACTTCGTTTGTGGCGCATGACAAAATGTATGAATTCGAAGAGCTGGATCGATGAGCGGATGGGTCAACGGAACGAAGACCTGGCCCCCGGTACCTATCGTGACCGAACCCATAGGAGAATCGATTAGACCATTTCCCACTGCTTGCGCAGGCTGATCGGCGCACCCCGCTGAGACAGGAATGCCATGTGGCAATCCCAGCTCGGTCGCGGCCTCTTGGGTCAATGGGCCGACAACATGCGCTGAGGCGTGTACTTTTGGAAACATTGATCTCGGCAACCCCAACCGCTCTATTACCTAGCAGACAGCTCATGTTACTCCAATTTTGTTGGCATTCGCCAGCCCGGAAGCGCGCACCTTACATTTAGGCGTACTATTTCGTGTATTGTGGGACCTCATTGCCGGTTGGACGACAGATCATCTAACTCGTCTTTGTAATATTTACCTGCATCCGACACATTGTCCTTAGTGATGAGTTTTATGGGTGAATAGATTTTTTCCGGCACTGTCTCACCGTTCAGTTTTTTGACCATCGCCTCGATGGCCATGTAAGCCATGGCGTCTGGGTACTGTGCCACCGTCCCGGCGAGCAGACTCTGCTTTAGTGCATCAATGGCGTCGCGCGTGCCGTCCACGCTGACTACGATTATCTTTCCTGTCGCGCCCATCGCTTGCACCGCACGCACTACCCCAAGCGCCATGTCGTCGTTTGCGACGAAGATCGCCTTTAGATTGGGATCACCCTCCAACATTTTCGTCGCGAGCTCGCTGGCCTTTTTGCGATTCCAGTTCGCGGGTTGGTCCGCGACGATGTTAAGTCCCCCTTCTTTGGCGGCGTTGGTGAAACCCGTCACCCGCTCGATGCTGCTGGTCGTTCCTGGGTCGCCTTCGATGATCGCCACATCCGAACCTTTCGGGATCGCACTCAACACCAGCTGAGCGTCCAGTACTCCGGCCTCGACGTTGTTGGAAGCAATCCTGGCAACGATGTTGATGGCATCTGCCTTCGTCGCATCCTCCGGGATGAGCTCGTCGATGTTAATAATCGGAAGGTTCTTGCGACTCACCCTGGTCAAGACGCTGTTGAGGGAAGTCGCCCGAAATGGGGTAACAACGTAACCCTCCAAACTGCCTTCGGCCAACCAGCTCTGCAAGATGTTGAGCTGTTCCACGTCTGCTTCTTCCTTCGGGGTGCTGCCGAACACCACGTCTACGCCGAGCTTCTTCTGAGCGTAGTCGTATCCCTGCTTCATCAGCACAAAGTAAGGGTTTGCCAAACTTTTTGTTAGCGCCCCGATTTTGTACTTCTTCGCGCTTTGCGCGGAAGCGCTGCTGACCGAAGCAAGAGTGAGGAGCAAAGCGGCGAACAAAGCTAACCTATTCATAGATCAGGAATATTTGGGTAAGAGGAAATAGAAGAGGCGTACCGACCGAAACTCCGACCATGATCTGTTCCGAGTCACGTCACCGCATTAAACAGCCGTGCATCTGGCCAAAGAACCCGATCGCGCCCACATCCGGCTCGGCTGCTTGGCGGACCGCGGTAACCGCGGCCAGCCACCCTTCCAACAAAAAACCATGAACTCCGTATTTCGGCATAGAGGGGTAGCTTTTTAGGTTTGGATCTTACGTTTTGGGTTTGACGTTTTGGGTACGCTTCGTTTGCGCTTTGGGCGGGGTAGCACTCCCTCCGAGCCGAACGCCTTGGGGAGCCACGGTGGAATTTCGGACGATCAGGCAGGTGCGAAGGACCGCGCACTGGGGCTTGAGCTCGGGATCCTCAGCGAGACGTACCAAATGCTCCTGGATCTGCCGCAATAAGCACTGCACGGCACGCTCTGCCATTTGCGTGATGGGTTGAGCGACCGTCGTCAATTCCGGCAAGACGTAGGAAGCCAACGGGATGTCATCAAAACCAGTTACCGATAAATCCGCGGGCAACTGCAGCCCGGCCTTCACGGCGCCGTGAAGCGCTCCCACCGCCAGCGTGTCCGTGAGCGCAATGACGGCCGTGGGCCGACGGAGCTGCCGCGACAGACGCTGCGTGGTGGCGGAGCCCAATTTAAATTGATCCCCTGTGCTGGTCGCCAGACATTCCTCCGTTGGCTTGATGCCGGCTTCGCCTAAGGCCTGCCTGACTCCGGCCAAACGGCGCGCCATCGATTCGCTGTGCGGTTCTGCGCCGATCACGGCGATCCGTCGGTGGCCGAGATCGAGTAGGTGACGAGCGATTTGGTAGCCTCCGCTGACGTTGTCACTTAAGATCCGATCGACCCGGAGCGCCGGTAAGTCTCGGTCCACCAACACCACTGGAAGCCTCGTTCGTAACAACTGTTCGACGTTGGCGAGGCTTCGGCCGGTCGGCACCAGGATGACGCCGTCCACGCGTTGGCGTAACAACATCTCCAGGTAAGCTGACTCTTTGTCCAGGTCCTCTTCGGCGCTGCACAAAAACGCCCTGTACCCCTGCGTAAACAGCGCTTGTTCGATCGCGTAACCTAGCAGACTAAAAAAAGGCTGTGAAAGTTTCGGGACTAGCACTCCAATGGACTGCGTTTCCTGACGCCGGAGGCCTCGGGCCAAAGCGCTTGGTTGGTAGTTGAGCGCCCCCATCGTCCGTCGAACCTTGTCCTGGAGAGCGGGAGCCACGTACCCGTTTTGGTTGATCACCCGCGAGACGGTGGCGATCGATACCCCTGCGCGGGCAGCGACTTCCTTCATGGTGGGCATACTCCGACCTTAAGACCCGTGACAAAGGGAGCAAAGTTAACCACGGTCAACGGCGACGACCAAAGAGTTTCGTGCATGATTTCACCTTTGTTGTGGACGGGTGGCAAGCCACTTACAACGGAGGGTCGCTTCACGTTTTCCCTAACCAGAGACGCGCCACCCAACGGTCGCGTACCAGCGCAAGGGCGATGGCCAGGATCATTGTGGCGCCCCAGATGGCTTCGGTTAGGTGGGGGCTAACGCCCAGCAAATTGAATCCTGTGGAGATGATCTGAAGCAGTACGAGCGACAGAAAAAGTCCGAGCACTTTGCCGAAGCCGCCATTAGGATCTACCCCCCCGAGCACCGCAGCCAGGATGGTGATGAGCAGATAGGATTCCGCGTAGCCAGCTCGTGCGGAATTAAACCGCGCCATCATGACCACCGCCGCCACCCAGCACAGCAGGCTTGAGACAACGTAAACGCCCACCAGTATCCAGTCGGTGGCCACACCTGAGTAACGAGTGGCCTTTTCGTTCGAACCGATCATGCGAACGGCCACGCCGAAGGGCGCGTGGCTCATGATCACCGCCACCGCAATCGCGCAGAGGATGAAAAGGATCATGGGTACCGGCACTCCCAGTAAGATGCCATTTCCCAGGAATAAGATCGCCGGTGGAAACCCGCCGATGACCCCGCCGCTGGTGGCGTAGACCGCGATCCCTTTGACCGCCGTCATGGTGCCGAGTGTAACCAGGATCGGGTGCACCCCCATAAAGGCCACGATTGTGCCTGTGATCAGCCCGACTACCAACGACGTCACTAATCCCGCCGCCAGGGCCAGCACGATCACCCCGGCGATGGCCTGCGGCGGGCTGGCGGGTCCGATCATTTTGGTGATGATGGCGGCCATAACCAGAGCGGAAAGATTGGCGGTGGCAATGATCGCCAGGTTCAGCCCGCCGCTCATCAACGGGATCATCATGGCCAGGGCCAGGATGCCGAGCTCAGGCATCTGGAAGGCCATGGCGCGAGGCGTCTCGACCGAAAGGAATCGCGAAGGGGCCAACGCACTGAAGAAGATCACGGCCAGGACGATCAACGCGCCGAGCATCGTGACGGTCGGGTCCCGCCCAAACCAGCCCATGAAAGAGGGCCGAGGAGCGGACGTGGAGGGGGCGGTGGCGGCTTTAGTGGGCATGACGAACGCGCTGTTTTTGTTGATGCTTGGCGGCGTAAGCCGTGGCGCTTACACTCATGAGAATGACAAGGCCGGTGACGAACCCGAATGAATAAGACGACACGCCCAGCAGGGTGAGGCCATTCTGCAGGATCGCTAACAGAACGATGCCCAAGACCGTCCCGCTGACGGTGCCGATGCCGCCTAGAAGGCTTGCGCCGCCCAAAACGACCGCTGCAAGCACGTCAAGTTCTCGCCCGATCAGGGCGTTGGGCACCACCTCTTCGACGCGGTGCGCCTGAACCAACCCCGCAATGCCGGCCATGAAGCCGGAGTAGCCGTAGACAAAACACTGAAGGCCCAAGAGGTTACAGCCCATGCGCTTGGCGGCTTCGGGGTTGCCCCCTAGCCCGTAGATCTGCCGGCCAATCGAGAGCCGGCTCAGCAAGAAGACGGTCACGAGCAGAACGATCGCGGCCACTACCACCGGGAACGGGATTCCAAACAGCGAAAGGTCATCCGTGAACCAGTCGGGTAAGTTATAGAGGGATTTGCCATCCGTCACGAACATGAGGATCGCGAAGTAAAAGGTCATCATCGAAATGGTGACGATGACCGCGAGCGCTCGGAGGTAGTAAATCAGCAGGGCGTTCACGACCCCGAGCAGGATGCCAAACCCCGCGGCTAACCCGAAGGCCACGAGCCAGTTTCCGCCGATGCGCACGAGAACAGTTGCCATCACGTACTGGCTGACTGCGGCGATGGCGGCAAAGGAAATGTCGATCCCGCCGGAGATGAGCACCACCAAGAGTCCTGCCGCCATGATGGCCATCACCGAGTAATTTTCCAGCAGCGAGACCAGGTTACCGGCGGATAAGAAACTCTTGGAGAGGGCCGAGAAAATGACGGCCATCACGACGATGATACCGGCGAGTTGAACGTCGTGGCGGTGAAACACCGCCTTATAGGAAGAGTGCTGATCAGGCATAAATGACCTCCCGGAGTTCTTGCTCGCTGACGCGCTGGGGATCGTACGTTCCAACGATCTGTCCCGAGCGCATGACCAGGATCCGATGGCTTTGGTACAAGACCTCTTCGACCTCATCCGTGATGAGCAGGATGGCAAGGCCGCGGGCCGCGAGTCCGTCGACGACTTGGAAAATGCCGGCTTTGGCGCCGATGTCGACGCCCACCGTGGGCGAATCCAGGATCAGCACGCGCGGGTCGGTCGCGAGCCACTTGGCCAGCACCACCCGTTGTTGGTTGCCGCCTGAGAGTTGTTGGACCGGCCGGTCGGCGGTGTTGGTCTTAACGCGTAATTCCTGAAATATCCAACGCTCGATGGTTTGGGCCCGCCTCGCGCCGTCGATGAGGCCCAGCGGTCCCGTGAGCCGGTCCAACACCGAGATGACCGTGTTGTCGGCGATGGTCTGCGGCATCACTAAGCCCAACGAGAGGCGGTCTTCGGACACGTAGGCAATCTTCTGGCGGATGGCCTCGCGGTTGGTGCGCAGCTGGACTGGCTGGCCATTGACCCGGATGGCGCCCGAATCGGGCGGGTTCATACCAAAAAGCGAGAGGGCAAGCTCGGTGCGGCCTGAGCCCAGGCGCCCGATGAGGCCCAGGATTTCCCCGGGCCGCAATTCGAGGTCGACGTCGGCGTATTGACCCTCGCGTGTCAGACGGCGCACCTCCAGCATCGGCTCTACCTTGCCCGAGAACGGGGCTTTAAGGCTGCTTTCGAACACGTGGCCGGTGATCAATTCGCCCAGGCGGCGCCGATCCAGGTCGCGCACCCAGTAGGTGCCCAGGTTGCGCCCGTCGCGCAGCACGGTCACGCGCTCGGCGATGGTCATGACCTCATCGAGCCGATGGCTGACAAACACCGTGGCGATGCCTTGGCGCTTTAGTTCGTGAATGATGGCCAGAAGCGCATCGACTTCCTGGTGGGTCAGAGAAGCGGTTGGCTCGTCCATGACGATCAGCCGCGCTTGCTCTCCCACCAGTGCCCGACAGATGGCCACCAACTGGCGCGTGGCGATGGGCAACGTCCCAACCAGGGCCTCTAGCGGCAATGAAATCTTGAGCCGTTCCATGACCGCCTGCGCCTGCTTGCGCATCGCTTTGGGGTCCGCCAAACGAACCGGCGTTTGTACGTGGTGTCCGAACGCGATGTTCTCGGCTACCGAGAGGTTAGGAAAGAGCGACAGGTCTTGGTAAATGATCTGCACCCCGAAGCGCTGCGAGGCGGCCGGGGACAAATGGGAATGCGCTTTGCCCTCCAGAATAATCTGGCCTTCATCCGGTGCATGAACCCCAGACAGGATCTTGATCAGGGTGCTCTTGCCGCAGCCGTTCTCTCCCGCCAAGCAGTGGATTTCGCCCGCACGAATTGAGAAACTGACGTCGATTAAGGCCCGTACCCCGCCGAAGCGCTTGCTGATGCCCCGCATCTCGATGAATTCGTGGGCGGTTTGCGGGGCGTCAGGTTCGAGAGAGTTGGTTGGGTTAGTCATGACGGCTAAAGCGTCGCGTCCACCGGTGGGACGCGACGAAAACGGGTTAGTGGGACTAGAGCCCAAGAGCAGCGAGTTTATCGACCGTGTCTTTGTCGATTTTCAGCACCTTAATGACCCGAATGACCCGTTTCTCTGGATCCACGGTAGCCTTGCCCAGGCCGGGTATTTCCATACCGTCCGTGATCGGCGTCTTATCCAGCACCATCTTTCCAACGGTGACAATCGCGGCCCCAGCCTCGATCGGGCTCCAGATGTAGCCTGATTTGATGATGCCTTCCTTGACCAATTTTTTCCCCTGGCTAGGAGAACAGGCCCCCACCAATATAATTTTATCGACTTTGCCCTTTTCCTTGATGGCGCGGCCGGCACCGATCGGACCTTGGCTGCCGAAGGTCAAAATCCCTTTCAGGTTTGGGTGGGCCAGGATCGCATCCGACGCAGTGCGATAACTGTCATCGACGCTTTCCGCCACCCCGTAACGGTCGGCGACGAGCTTCATTTTGGGGTAGTGCTCCTTTTGATAGGCGATGGCGGCGTCCGCCCATGCGTTGTGTAGCGGCACCGTTAATCCACCGACAAAGACGATGTACTCGCCTTCCTCCCCCATGTACTTGGCGAGGTCCTTCATGTGCTGCTCGCCAAATTCCTTGTTGTCGATCATTTCGATGTCCCAAACGTTGCCCTTTTGATCGGGTGACTCGTGGGTGATGATGGGAATACCGGCCGTCTTGGCTCGGTCAAACACCGGTTCGAGCGCTTTGGCGTCATTGGGCACAACGGCGATCACGCTGACCTTCTTCGCGATGAGGTCCTCGACCGCACGTACCTGCTGAGCTGGGTCCGCCGTGGTGGGCCCGACCATGTAGGCGTTCACCTGCTCGTCTTTTCCGGCTCGTTTAATGCCTTGTTCCATGGCGGTGAACCAGGGGATGCCGCCGATCTTGACCACGACGGCGATCTCGGGTTCCGCGGCCCGGACTTGAGAGTTGAAGGCTGAACACAGAAAGACCAGAGCAGCGACGGCAGCACGTTTACAGGTGATACGCATTTTTTTGGTTCCTCTTAGAAGACGGAGATGGGGTTAAAAGGACGGAGAAGTTGTGTGTAATGCTTTACATGCATCTTTCCATGATTGTCAAACATGCATTTTAAATATTTCAACGGGGGCCCGTTTCGCGGGCTGCTTGAGTTCCCGCGCTGGCGCAAAACGTTTTCTTCAAGCACCACACAGTTGAGTTTGATGTTGGGGTTCCCGCGCTTCGAACTTGAGCGAGAGCTTTATGCTGAAGAGCGGGCTGAGGGAGTTGTAAGGTAACCAGTTGACGGGGTGCTGTTTACTGTGGGCTGGGAACCGCCCGTACGCTTCTACCACTTTTACCAACCCTCGATGAGTGTGAGCGGCGACTTTTTCGGAGTCTAAAAACTCTCTGATACCAGTGTAGGGGTCTTCATTAGCGACGTGATGGGCCATGGGGTGCGTGCGGCTCTTGTGGCCTCCACCGTTTGTGCTCTGATGGGTCAATTGCGAGATTATTTTGTGAGGTGCACTGCAGCCTCGTGATCCGCGAATCCACCATCCCCTATCGGGACAAGCGGTTAACGAAGCGGTTCCGAGGATGGTCACTTAGAGGCCTGGCCGGGGTTAGCCCATTCAGGTCGCGCAAAAGGGCAGTTGGCAGATCCATATAGTCTGGAATCTAAATCCATGCGTTTCTCCAAAGAGGCCGAAAAGGAGTTCTATGTTACTATTGCTCTCCCACGGAAGTAGCCGATCTTTGCGTCGAGCATCTTCTCCCTGAAGCGTTCTGAATACGGGCCCACGAAATTTTATACGCTCTAATCCTCGAGTTCGGAGATAAGAGCAGGCCGATCGAGTTCATGTTTCTCAAGCAGGCTCTCAAAGGTCGAAATCAACTGGAAGAGATAGGCGGACCGAAATATCTGAGCAACCTCTACAACTTTGTCCCGGCCGCGGTAAACGCAGCGTACTATATCGGAAACGTCGACGCCGAGACGTTCGCTATTATAATTTGGTAGCTTTTCTCATGCGCATTAAACGCCGCACGTTCCAGTCGTGGTTTGCGCGCCTGGTGCCCGCCAGGGTCGCTGCCGGCGTGTTGCTCGCCCGCGAAGCTCCGCCCCGGGGCGCGCCTCCGGTCGGCTGGGACGGTGCCGTTGAACCCGCACTGCAGTTCATCGTGATAGGTGATTGGGGTCGGAAGGGCCAGGATTATCAACGAGCCGTCGCGGCGCAGATGGCCCGGGTGGCAGGCTCGTCGCGTGGTCGTTTTGTCATTTCGGCCGGCGACAATTTTTATGAGGACGGGGTGGTTTCTCCCGAGGACCCGCAATGGCAAATGTCTTTTGAGAACGTTTACGCCGCGTTCCCCCTTCAGGTTCCCTGGTACTGTGTCCTGGGCAATCACGACTACCATGGGCGACCCCAGGCTCAACTGGAATATGCCAAGCGCCATCCTCAATGGCAGATGCCGGCTAGGTACTACACGGCCGCAGAGAAGCTGGCAGACGGCAAAGCCGTGCGCTTCTACTTCATCGACACATCACCGTTTGTCACCGAATATCGCGATTCTCCGAAAATGGCGGCGGAGGTTCGTGGCCAGGACACCGGCGCGCAGTTGCGATGGCTCGACCGAGCGCTCGAGCACTCCAACGACGCGTGGAAGATCGTGGTGGGTCACCACCCCATTTACTCCGGTGGCGAACATGGCACGCAAGCGGAGCTGGTGGAACGACTTTTGCCGCTGTTGCGCAAGCATCGAGTCCCGGTGTACCTCAATGGGCACGATCACGACCTCCAGCATCTGGAGCGGGACGGGATGCATTTCTTCACCACGGGCGCGGGTTCTCAGGTGCGTGATTCGGAGGCGATCGAGGGCACGCGGTTTGCGCGGGGCGTGCCGGGTTTCCTGGCCGTGTCGCTGTTTTCGGAACGACTCCACGCAGCCTTTTATGATTCCAATGGCGCGCTGCTCCATGAAGCGGAGGTGCAACGCATCGGCACCTGGCCGGCGTGAACCCGGCGGTCGACCCAGACTCAGGATAGACGGCATGTTCCCGAGAGGCCGATCTTCGAAATCCCAGGAATTGGCGTTCTCTTTCCTCCAGCAACAACCGAGCGTGCCGGTTTTTGCAGCCGCCGTTGAAACCGCGCAGCATCAGGAAAAGATAGACGATATAGGCATCGGTGCGGGGGCGACCTGCTTCCCATTCGATACAGTTTCTTGTTAGTACTAACGCAATTACTAAAAGAACAAAAAGTAGCTACTGTGTATCATTTATTTTCAAATCATCTTTCGGACTGATCGTCCTATACAAGAGGCTACCAAAAGAGGCTACCAATCTACCGATCTTGCGCAAAAGGCGCGAATAGATTCGGGCCAACACCATTCCGAGCAGCGAACCGCTGAGGACATCACCGGGATAATGCGCGCCCAAATAGATGCGCGAAAATGCCACCAGTGATGCCAATCCGAAGAAGCCCCTCGCACCTCCCGGATATTCTCGTGCCAGCAACAGCGCGCCAGCAAATGCCGCGGCGCTATGGCCAGAGGGGAAGGAGTAGCTGCCCGGTTTGCGGCCCACGATAATTGCCTCAACCAAGGAGATAAAGGGTCTGCGGCGGCGGAACCACTTTTTGATCGGATGCTCAACGGTCGTGGTGGCCAACCAGAGGGCCGGCACCACGGCTCGAGTCGCTTTCCAGCCGCGCTGACGATCCACGAGCGTTGCGAGCAGCAGGAACAGCAGCCAGCCGGTACCACCCGTCATCACCCAACTCAGGCGAGTCATGAAGCGGTCGAATAGCTTCGTGTGCGGAAGCTGGTTGATCTGCACGAAAATGAAGGCATCCACCGCCTGTAGCGGACCGAGCCGCCTAAACAGTTCGTAGCGTAAGCGGCGGCGGCTCCGACGCGTGTCCGTCGGCGGCGCGTCGGATTCCTCTACGCCGCCTAACGCTCGGGTGACGGATTCATCGACAATCTGTTTTTTACCGGGTGCGGCATTCGCAGACTGCACCGCCGCGCTCGCGATAACGCTGGCCGGTTTCGCAGCCGCCGAGACATCTCCGGCCTGCTCTATGGCCGCAGCTTGCTGCTCCGGGGAGGCGTCCGGCACCGCCCGTGCGACATCTTCTTCGCGCAAACCTTTTGCAGTCTTCTCAAGGGAATCCAACGTACTCCTCGCTTGAGCGGAAGTTTTGACCTCCGCGATGCCACTTTCGAGAGCCGCGCTCACGCGCTCTTGTGCGTTATAGTCATCCGATTTTTCGGCGTCGTGGTGCGAGTCTGGCATTATTTGCTTTCTGTGAACTCTCCTAGATCCCTCCTTCGCCCGGCTTTTGGGATAAACAACACGAAATTAGATGATTTGTTTGATCTATTGTCGGTCCTGCTTTCTCATGTTCGTCAGGTTTTCCAGACGATAATTTCCGCTGTCTCCGGCGCGACAGATCCCCGCGCGCGCAGATGCGAAAGTAATACCCTGTGTGAATGGGACGCTGGTGAGAAAAGGGACACAACCGAACGCGCCCAATGGTAAATTTGACCCGTGTTGCCGTCCAGCCTACGACAACGTGTCGGAATAAATCAGGAGGCAATGTCCTGAAACCGCTGGCTCACTCGTCGAAAAGTAACTTCGCCCCTTGCGGAGCAACAACATTGTCCTGAAGCTGGGAAACTCAAAAGACCAATCCTGAGCGCAGAAACATTTCACATTGAAGAAAACGAAAACGAAAAGGCACCGATGAGCACACAAACCGAAACCAAAACAAAAAACAGCCTCGTCTGGTTCGAGATTCCGGCCGACAATGTCGAACGCGCGAAGTCATTTTACGGCGCGCTATTCGGCTGGAAGATCGAGAAATTACCCGGGCCGATGGAATACTGGCACATTGACACCGGTGGCGCGGATGACACGCCGGACGGCGGATTGATGAAGCGCCAGAATCCGGGACAACAAGGCATCACTAATTACATCGCCGTGGTGTCGGTGGATGAATCGGCCGCGAAAGTCGAGAAACTCGGCGGCAAGATCTGCATGCCCAAAACTGCAGTGCCCGAGATGGGCTACTTCGTCATCTGCCAGGACCCTGAGAATAACACGTTCGCCCTCTGGCAAAGGAGCGAGAACGCCAAGTAGATGTCTGAAGAGAGCGGACGGCACGCATTGGATCGAAGAAGCTTCTAATACTAGCCCGCAAATCTTACTACTAGCCCGCAAATCTTATACACAAATTGCATCCACACGCTGATTGCGGGCTAGATGAAGAAGTCAGGACGTGGTGCTTTCTCGCGAGCCGTTACGATAGGAGCGCCCGCGCGCCATCCCAGACACGCCGCACGACCTCGGCCGCCGGCTCCGCCTTGGCAAGGGCGGCGGACTGGCCGGCCCACGCCTGCATCCGATGCACGTCCCCTTCCTTCTGGCCGGCCGTCCGCAGCGCCGCGGTGAGGCCCCTCTGCACGGGGTATGGTGCGGGCGCAGGCGCCTCCTTCGCGGTGGCGGCGCGAACGTAGTTGGTGAAAATGCTGCGGCCGGCGCGGCCGCTGAACACGCGGCTCACTATCGTGTCCTCCGGTGCGGTTTTGGCGAGCGCTTCTGCCCAGACGGGATGGATCTTGGCCTCGGGGCAACGCAGAAATCCGGTGCCGATCTGCGCGGCGCTCGCGCCAAGTATCAACGCCGCCGCTACTCCGCGCGCATCTGCGATACCGCCTGTCGCCACGACCGGCGCGCTCACGGCGTCCACGACGGCGGGCAACAAGGCGAGTAGGCCCGCCTGCTGCTGCTCCGCCGCTGCCGCGTCGAAGCAACCGCGATGCCCGCCGGCTTCAGAGCCCTGGGCCACGATAACACCCGCGCCGGCAGCTTCAGCAGCACGGGCTTCCGCCACCGTTGAGATGTTCGCGAACCAGGTGATGCCCCGCTCCTTGAGCTTTGCCACGAAATCCGGTGGATAAAGGCCCATGACAGATGAGATAACTGGCGGACCGGCTTTCAGCATCGCTTCGCATTGGGCGGCGAAATCCGGCGGTTTCGCGTCGCCGGCCTCGGGCGGCACAGGCGGGCCCCAGGCGGACAGGAACTCGCGCACGCGGGCCTCGTGGGCTGGATTGCGCCTCGGGGCGGGGTCAGGGATCCAGTTGTTGAGCTGGAAGGCGCCGTTGCTTTTGGGGCGTACTTCGTTTGCCCAGGCGACGATCTCGTCGGGCTCCATCAGTAGCACGCCACATGCTCCGAGTCCGCCTGCCGTAGCGACGGCGATCGATAATGAGGGCGCGCTCGCACCCGCCATCGGTGCAAGCAGGATGGGTACGCGCAAACCGAAGCGAGCACAGAAATCGTTGGCTCGTTTCATCGTCGCACTCATGGGCCAAATACTATGCATGGAAAGGTCGGGAGCCTCAAGGCTCTCCTGCAGCGACCGCACCCGAATTCGCGGGGAACGAAGACTGCAGGAGTGTCGAACCGAACCAAATTGACAATCTTCCTATTTTTCTAAATAAGAAGAGGAATAGAGTCAGGCGTGAACGGCACCGATAGGTTCAGAGCAGCGCGAGATTTCCTCCTCGCAAATCGTACTGATTACGACGCTGCCTACAGAGGCTTTCAATGGCCAAAGCTGGAGCGGTTCAATTGGGCTCTTGATTGGTTCGACAGCATCGCCGCCGGGGAAAGATGCGACCAATCGGCGATTTGGGTTGTCTTTGAGGATGGGGCAGAAATCAAGCTTTCCTTCCGCCAACTCTCGAATCGATCATCACAGATCGCGAACTACTACCGTGAGCTAGGCATCAGTCGAGGTGATCGCGTCATGGTAATGCTTGGAAACGTTCCTCCCCTTTGGGAGACGGTTCTGGCCCTAATCAAACTTGGCGCCGTCATCCTGCCCGCAACGCCTCTTCTCAGCGGAGGCGATCTCGCCGACCGCATTGAAAGAGGACGGGTGCGGCACATCGTGTGCGCCACGGACTGCGTACCGAGGTTTGATCATCTGGGCGAACATTGCACCCGCATTGTTGTAGGCGAACCGGTCCTCGAATGGCACGCATATGAAGATGGCTACGGTGCCTCAGCGGAATTTAAGCCGGATGGAGAAACACGAGCCAGCGATCCGATGCAGCTCTACTTCACATCTGGTACGACATCGAAGCCCAAGCTCGTGATGCACTCCCACGTCACGTATCCGGTTGGGCATCTTTCGACCATGTATTGGATTGGGCTGCGGCCGGGCGACATACACTGCAACATTTCCTCCCCGGGTTGGGCGAAACATGCTTGGAGCTGCTTTTTCGCACCCTGGAACGCCGAGGCGACGGTTTTTATCCCAAATCAATCACGCTTCAACGCGAAGGGGTTGCTCGAGGCGATTACCGCTGCGAGCGTGACTACCTTTTGTGCCCCGCCCACGGTGTGGCGCATCCTCGTCACGCACCAACTTGCGGATTACAAGACCAAGCTGCGCGAAGTAGTGAGTGCAGGCGAGCCGCTCAATCCTGAAATCATTGACCACGTGCTGGGCGTATGGGGTCTCACGATCCGCGATGGGTACGGCCAAACTGAAAGCACCGCCGTGGCTGGGAACTCTCCTGCCGAGCTCGTCAAGCCGGCATCATTGGGCAGAGCGTTGCCTGGTTTTCAGCTCGTCCTGCTGGACGCCAATGATCGGGAGGCGAGCGAAGGTGAACTTTGTGTAGCGCTCGATCCCCGACCTCTAGGACTGATGCCTGGGTACCAAGAAGACGATGGCACAATATCTCCGCTAGAGGGAAAGGTTCACCGAACAGGGGACGTAATGTCACGCGACGCCAATGGTTATCTCACCTTTGTTGGCCGGGGCGATGATGTTTTCAAGGCTTCGGACTATCGAATTAGCCCGTTTGAACTTGAAAGCGCTTTGATCGAGCACCCCGAGGTTGTCGAATGTGCCGTGGTTCCATCGCCCGATCCGATCCGGTCCGCCCTGCCCAAGGCATTCGTAATTCTTCGGTCTGGTGTAAAGCCCTCGCGCGAGATCGCGTTGTCGATTTTTCAACACGTCCGCAAGGTGCTTCCACCTTTCAATCGAATTCGACGAATCGAATTTTCGGATCTGCCGAAGACTATCTCGGGGAAAATTCGCCGCGTGGAGCTGCGTCACCGCGAGGCAGCTGACGTGCAGAGTGGCCGACGGCCGGAATTTGAGTTTAGAGAGGAGGACTTTCCAGAACTGGAGTGAGCAGCGGCGTTGCGTGACTGCCATTTTCCGGAGAGCCGCATTCCCGTAATGGCTCTTCCCTTGAGGTGAGTCTCGCAAAAGTGAAGCGACGGCTGATCACCATATTCCCTTCAAGGCCGCCCGGTCATCTGTTTCATGGAATGCGGGGGTTCGCCAAGGAATCGGCCGAGACCGCTGCGACTATGACTATTGTCGCCTACGGGTTACAACGGGAGGGTCGGCGCAGCACGCCATCGGCACGCCCGCCTCCGGCCTATCCCAATCCCTGCTGACTTTCCTTTTTCAGAGACCCTTTTTCGCCTCGATCGCCGCCTCGAAAGCTTTCAAACGGGGGTTGCAATATCGGCAACTCCAGCCCGCCGGAGAGCTTTAGGGTCGTTCGGAGTAGAGCCTTTTGCCTGAATCGCCTTGACCGGTAACGTCAGACACTGGCGTTTCCTCCTCGTTTAAAAGGAACGCCAGTGGAAAAATCCTCAGAGTTTCAATCCTTTTCCCGTTTGACGGTCACTTTCTGTCCGGTCTGGTGATCCATGTAGATTTCCTTATCGCCCTTCTTTTCCAATAATTCGTATCGGCCCTGGCTCTTCTGCACCTCGTCATAAGTAGTGACAGTTTGCTGAGTGCCGACAGCGGGTTGGGCGGTTTGGACCGTTGTGGTTGTTGTCGTTCCCGGAGCTTGGACGATGGCTCCGGCCTCATTCACGTAGACAACTCGGTCGCCTTCAGTCCCTCGGACAGTGACCGCGTAAACTCCGGTCGAGTCATGAATGACCCGCACGACACCTGTGGGACTCGCAATGTGAGTTTCCCTAATGACGGTTGTCTGCACAGTCTCGGGCAACGTGGTGAATTGAATCTCGTCTGCCTGGGCAACAATACCCAGGCAAGCACCTGCCGCTACGATTATCGCCAGTATAGATTTCTTCATAATGTTCCTTTGGTTGAAAGCGGATCTTTCCCCAAATATTTTCGGGTACTGTGTCCCAAATTTTGACCGGTTCAGGGTCATGAGGATGTCACCGGATAAATGCCAGCAATGAGATCCGCAGCGGCTAAGCGAGCTAACCTCGAATTTCCGCATTTCTGAAGCGCACGCTGAAACGGAAGACCTTCTTCTCCTGAGAGTAAATCTTCCCGGTCTGCAGATCGATGTAAAGTGGCACGCCGACCCGCGTGACGTCCACCGTTGCGTGGAAGCCGCGTTCGGAGAAGACGTCGATCAGCATCGCCAAGGCGGCCTGGTCCTCGAAGAGCAGGTCTTCGGAGTTGATGCTGGCCACGCCCGAGACGGCGTGGCGAACCACGATGGGCATCATCTTACCTTCAATGAACTCGATTACCCGCCCGAAGGTTTCTGGTTGCTCCACCTCGTAGCCATCCAGGCGGCGGACGAGGTCCTGGCGGGCGTGCCGGACGATTTCGCTGGCCAACGGCAACCCCCGAAGCCGGTCGAAGGTGCGCGGGTCCAATTCCAGTGAGCTTTGGTACTCGAGCTCGCGGACGATGTTGGCCTGCACTTCGGGAATGGGCACCTGGGCATTGATGAAGTGGTAATGGAAGAATTGCTTGAGGGAAACCAGCGCGTCGTAGGTTTGCTCCTTGAAGACGCGGTAACGGTTGCGCGCAAGCCCGTCGCTAAAGTCCGTCGCCCGTTCCTCCCACCGTTCGCCCACACCCGAGCGGGCGACCTCCTCGTTGTGGGCGACGACCTGCCGTCCGCGCTTGAGTTGGCGCGCCACGCTCTCCGCCTCGTCGACGAACAGCACCATGATGTGGAAGACGGGCTGCTTGAAGTGGATCACCTCCGGGGTGCCGGAGAACTCCCGCCGCAGCGCGATCATCTCGTCGAAGAGCAGCTTAAGGCACTCCACCTGCACCTTCGTGCGGGGGAAGCCGTCCAGCAGCGCTCCGTTCTGCTGCTCGGGCTCAAGCAGCTTGCGCAATAGGATGCCGGCCACCTCCCGGTCCCCGACCATGCCGCCGCGCGCCTTGACCGCGCGCGCCTCCGGGGTGTCAAGGAGCTGGGAAACCACGATCGGCGGGGCGTCGATGCCGCGCACCTTGCGGATGAAGTCCGAGTTGGTGCCTTTGCCCGCGCCCGGCGCTCCCCCGAGCAGGATCAACTCCCTGGGGAAACGCATCCGGCCGCGGCCCAACTCCCCCTCCAGATCCCGCCAGATGGCGCCGAAGATGAGTTGCGCATCCTTGATCTCCAGCTCAGGGGAGTTCGTTGCGGCAGGCACAAGGGGGACGTCAGTTCCTTGACCCTTCCGCGCGTCAGCATTGTCACCTTGCATCTGGGTGCGTTTCATACGCCGGGCGAGTGATTCCAATGGTATTTGCAACTAAAACGGATGGCAACGCGTTTGGAAACCCACTTTTTGTCTGTGAAGCGTCACGCAAGGCGTCTCGTCTCTGTCGCAGGCAATGTTCATCGGCTCCGACGCCAGCGCCGCGCTTCCTCTCGTGGATCGATGGGGAAGACGCTTGACGACAGGGCGTTTTTTCTATGGAATCAGGAAGTCAATCTGCTGCCTCAGGCGTCGGAGCTCTTCCTGCTGCTCCAAGAATCCAATCTCATTTATGCCCGGCAGATCTAGTCGGTGCAGGTTGCCGCCAGTGGTGCAGAGACGGGCGATCATACGGACTCGATGGGAGCCGGTTTCATGGCACGAGCCGCCCCTCGGCGGCGATCAGCGCGTCGCACAGAGCGTGAATCTCGCCATCCACCTCGGCAGGATCCGAAACTGTACGGGCCACCTCCTCGCGCAAGATAGACGCAAACCGTTTGCGCAGCCGATGAATGAGGGTCTTGACTGAGCCCACGCTTACTTGGAGTGCATCCGCTGCCTGTTCATACGGTGGAGGTGGTTGGCTGTTGCTAATGTCCAAAAAAGCATTCAGCGCTTGGAATGTAGATGTTTTGTCTTGTGCGGCGTATTCCTCGCCGAGCAGACTCATCGCCCGGCCAAGCAACGTCATTGCCCACCGGGCGTCGAAGATTTTCTCCGCAGTCAGAGCGTCCGCTGGCTCTAGTAGATAACGGCTCTCGGCTCTTTCCAGATCGAGAGTGACAAATTCGTAGTTACCGCCTCGCTTGAGACAGCGCGCCCGGTGGGCCTCGACGGAAAGATAGTTCTGGAACGATGCGAGCAAGAACGACCGGAATTTACCTTTGAGCCGGTCAACGCGCGCAAGCGCCCGGTGTTCCAATAGATGAAGGAAAAAACCTTGCGTTAAGTCCTGGGCGTCGTCCGGCGAATGCCCGCGGCGCCGAGCGAAGACGTAGAGTGGATACCAATAAAGCCGGCACAGCTCGGCTAAAGCCGCCGCCCCTCCTTGCACCTGGCTTTGCGCGGCCGTCATGACGACCGTCCAATGCGTGGTGTGAAAACTCGCCGCGCCCGCCGCCAGCGACCTATCTTCCCGTTTCACAAATAATTGCGTGTTTGATTTAGAGTAGCGGATGCAGTCCGGTTTGGGAACAAAATTGCTAACACTTCAGTATTTTCAAGAATTCTTAACGATCCGGTGAGCGTCTCAGCGAGGTATCGCGTCCAGGACCCTAAGTCGAAGACGCTGAGCGGGTACAGCCGCCGGGTCGGTAAAGAGGGCCCTATCGACCGCGGCTAGCGCCATTTCGGGACTGTGCTGAGCCAACAGCATCTCGCCGGCGCGCGTGCAAACGGCGCTGTTTTTCGGAAGCCTTGCTAAGCCAAACGAGCGAAGAAAGTCAGCGCGCTTGGAATCAGTTTCAAACGCCGCCAGCGCGATATGAAGCAAGGCATGATCAGGGAGGAAAATTAAAGCGTTTTGAAGCCATTGTTCGGTTAGGTTTGGATTTGTCAGAAGGGCGTTGTTCACCCAGTCAGAAACTTTCACGTCGCTCGCCGGAAAGATCGTTCGATCACGCCCAGTGCTGAAAAACCACCGGATGAAGCGCGCGTCGAGACGAAAGTCCTGCGCCAGGTTCTGGAATTGCTTTGTCAGCTGCGACCTGCGTTCCTCGTTTACCATGACCAGCGAGCCGTCGTTTGAGAATTGGAGTCCACTTGCGATGTCTGAAAGTGATTCGATTTGCCACGCGGAGGAACCGGCAATCGAATCGGACGCGGCTCTTCCTGTTCTGTCGCCATCCGATTCTTTCATCCGCCGAGCCAGCTCTGCTGGAGTAGCCGCATCCCAGAGTCCAGCAGTTTTGTCCCAGCTTGCCGTCAGGATCCGTCCACCGTCCGGACTAAACACCGCGTTGTTGACACGATCTTGGTGGGCAAAGCAGGCTATCAGTTTGCCCGAGGCCGCATCCCAGAGTTTGGCGGTTTTGTCTGCGCTCGCCGTCAGGATCCGGGCGCCGGTGGGACTAAACGCCGCATAGTAGACCCCATCCTGATGGGCAAAGGACGCGATGAGCCTGGCCGAGGCCGCGTCCCAGAGCTTGGCGGTTTTGTCCCAGCTCGCCGTCAGGATCCGGGCGCCGTCGGGACTAAACACCGCGTTGTTAACACGATCCTGGTGGGCAAAGGAGGCGATGAGCCTGCCAGAGGCCACATCCCAGAGCTTGGCGGTTCTGTCCCAGCTTGCCGTCAGGATCCGGGCGCCGTCGGGACTAAACACTGCGTTGTTAACACGATCCTGATGGGCGAAGGAGGCGATGAGCTTGCCCGAGACCGCATCCCAAAGCTTGGCGGTGTTGTCCGCGCTCGCGGTCAGGATCCGCTCGCCGTTCGGACTAAACACCGCGTCGTTGACCTGATCCTGATGGGCAAAGGAGGCAATGAGCTTGCCCGAGGCTGTATCCCAGAGCTTGGCGGTACTGTCCCAGCTTGCCGTCACGATCTGAGCACCATTGGAACTAAACGTTGCGTCGCTGACCCGATCCTGATGGGCAAGGGAGCCAATGAGCTTGCCTGAGGCTGTATCCCAGAGCTTGGCGGTTTTGTCCCAGCTTGCCGTCACGATCCGAGCACCATCGGGACTAAACGTTGCGTCGCTGACCCGATCCTGATGCACAAAGGAGGCGATGAGTTTGCCCGAGGCCGCATCCCAGAGCTTGGCGCTGTTATCGGCACTCGCCGTCAGGATCCGACCACCGTTCCGACTGAACACCGCGTTGTTGATCCGGTCCTGATGAGGAAAGGAGGCGATAAGCTTACCCACGGTTGCATCCCAGAGTTTGGCAGTGTTATCCGCGCTCGCCGTCAGGATCCGGGCACCGTCGGGACTAAAAAGCCCATCGTTGACCCGATCCTGATGCGCAAAAGAGGCGATGAGCCTGCCCGAGGCCGCATCCCAGAGCTTGGCGGTTTTGTCCCAGCTCGCCGTCAGGATCCGGGCGCCGTCGGGACTAAAGGCCGCGTGGATAACCCCATCCTGATGGGTAAAGGAGGCGATGAGCCTGCCCGAGGCCGCATCCCAGAGCTTGGCGGTTTTGTCCCAGCTTGCCGTCAGGACCCGAACACCGTCCGGACTAAACACCGCGTGCTCAACAGCGCCCTCATGTGCAAAGGAGGCGATGAGCTTGCCCGAGGCCGCGTCCCAGAGCTTGGCAGTATTGTCCGAGCTCGCAGTCAGAATCCGCCCACCGTCAGGACTAAACGTTGCGCCGGAGAGGCTATTTCCGCGAGCAAACGAGGCGATGAGCACGCCCGAGGTCGCGCCCCAGAGTTTGGCGGTGCCGTCCACGCTTGCTGTGAGGACCCGAACACCGTCCGGACTAAACACCGCGTGCTCAACAGCCCCCTCGTGGGCAAAGGAGGCGATGAGCCTGCCCGAGGCCGCGTCCCAGAGTTTGGCAGTATTGTCTGCGCTCGCAGTCAGAATCCGCCTACCGTCAGGACTAAACACCGCGTCGCTGACTCGATCCTGATGGGCAAAAGTGGCGATGAGCTTGCCCGAGGCCGCATCCCAGAGCTTGGCGCTGTGATCCGCGCTCGCAGTCAGAATCCGCCCACCGTCCGGACTAAACGCCGCGTGGATGACCCCATCCTGATGGGCAAAGGAGGCGATCAGCTTGCCCGAGGCCGCATCCCAGAGCTTGGCCGTGTTATCCCGGCTCGCCGTCAGGATCCGAGCACCATCCGGGCTAAACACCGCGTCGTTGACCATATCCTGGTGGGCAAAGGAGGCGGTGAACGGTGGTAGTGCCTTTTCACGATGAATGATTAGCTCTTGGAAGAATCGTTCTGACGCAACTAGGTTTTCCGGGTTGAACTTGATCGCACGCGAAAGAAGAGCGATGCCTTCCCGCCACTCTCCGAGCTGAAACTGCCGTTCGGCTTGGTTGAAGCTTCCCCAACTCGCCTCGCCTAGTTGTTCGTGAAGCCTTGCAGTGACTCGCTCCGCCTCGTGCTTTTGACTCTCGGCAACCCACGCAAAAACCCCAGCAGCAATCGCGAGAAGCGCGAAGCCAACGGTGACTACATTCCGTATTCGATTTCTTAAGCTTCTTTTTCGGGTTTGTTCAGCAATACTGGCCGAGATATAGTCGAGTTGTTCCCGATTGAGTGAATTTCCGAACTCATCAACTAGCTTGTCCGCCTCCGCCAAAGGAAGTCCAGCCGGCAAAAGGTAGTCTCGGTGTCGCTCCATTAGCTTCCATTGCCGCATCGAAGCGTCCAGGCGGTCGCGCATTCGCAAAAATTCGCGGTTCTGCTTCAGCCAATCCGTGACGCGCTGCCATTCCCGCAGCAGCGCTTCGTGCACGATGCTCACGGTAACTTCCCCCTGGGGATCGGTATCGGCGACCAACAGCCGGTTCTTAACGTATAGATCAACGAAGCCTTTCGCGCCGACTTTCTGCTCCGCCTCTGTCCCTTCCACGGCGACGAAATCACGGTAAGGTACAGTCCGCCGGTTGGGCACTTCCTCTGCGCCCTGGCCCAACGTGACCAGATAGCGCATTACTAAAGGAAAGGCCCTTTGTTCATCCGGTCGCAACGTGCCGAATACGGCTTCCGCGTGCTTGGCAAGCCCGCCCTTCAATTCGCCTAGCTCGTGATAATCCGACCACTGGAGCAAGTCATCGCGCCGCCTGGCCTGCTGGTCGTAGAGCAACGACAAAACATGCTCGAGCAACGGCAATGATTCCGGGGTGGCGGAGGCCACATCGCGCAGGGCGTCGTCCAGGCGTTGACCCGTCTCCCGGTCTTGCTCGAAGCGTAGACCAGCTGCTTCGGCCGGCAGCCGAATCATGTTCCCGATCTCGTACGGCGTGGGGGGCCGAAGATCGAATTTTCCACCCGGCTTGGTGAGCTCAATCAGATCCGGGAATTCCTGATAGGATGGGTAAAAGTCACTCCGTAACGTGGCCAGGATGAAGACCCGGCCGCTCCGTACCAAACTAACGAGCGCGAAAATATATTTCTGCCGGACCTCCGGTGAAAAGCCGGTTGTGAACAATTCTTCCAACTGATCGACCACCAAGGCTAAACGGGCTTTTGATAGCTCCAGCGTCTCTCTCTGCTGACGAGCAAAGTCCGCCTCGTCCGATCTTCCTGACGCCCGCAGGTGGCGCTCTCTTTCCTCCAGGTCATGCGAATGCTGAATTTTCCACTCGCGCGCGGCGTGATCGAGTGCGTCCCGGATCCGGAAGGCGAAGCTGCCAGAATACTCCCTCAATTCGCTCCCCAGATCACGGACCGCGTTCGGCGATTCCGGGTCCCGCAAGGCCGGCAGCGCAGCGGGCTCCAGCAGCGCGGCCGCCAAGGCATCGAAGCAATCGCCGCCGCTTCCACCCGCTCCGGGTCTCGTTACCGACCGCCGCCACAGTCCAATGCCTTCAATGGTCTCGGGTTGCGTTAACAACGGAAGTACGCCCGCACGGACCAGCGAGCTCTTTCCTGAGCCACTCGCGCCCACGACCAGCACAAATGGCCGTTGCGCCCTGACTTGTACTTCCAAGGCCTCCAACACTTCGCCGATCGCCTTTGTTCTGCCATGAAAGATGGGCGCATCTTCGAAATCGAAAAAGTTTAACCCCCGGAACGGGCTTGATTTCCACCGGCGCATTTTCCTGCTCGATGTGCGCTGTCCGATCTCCTGGTCTACCCGACCCGCAAGAAAATTCCGAAAATGTTCCCGGAAGAGCTCTTCAAACTCCTGCAGGTTGCGATAGTCGCTAAAAGTGGCGGCGGAATTCCCCTGGCTATTCCTGTCCGTGTTCGCAAAAAAGTCCTGTAAGGAGTCCCATTGCCGACCAAAGGCTTCGCGCTCGGCTTTCGGTTCCAACGGCGGAGTCGGCTTCGAACGGTTGCGGTACACGTGCACTGGCGGAATCCCTCTGTGCTTGTTTGCGTGATCCATTGCCCACGCGATTTCGTATTCCGTTCCCGAAGCGGTTGGGCCGCCGTCTGGCAGCCTCAATGTCGGAACCAGCCGGGCGCCGAGTCGCGACCAAAGGATGCAAATCACCAGATCGAACTGCGCAGTGTTCGGGATCTGCGCTTGATACTCCGAGTCCGGTCGAAACCGCTGATTTTCCCAAAAATAAGGACATAGAAGCAGCCTTCCGTGATGCTCAGTTTCCAGCCCGCCATTCTCCAACCCACCGTTTTCTTCTGCTAAGCGTTGGAAGTACGAAGAGGCACTCACCTCCACGTCAAACTCGTTCGCAATCGAGCGCATCACTCGATCCGCCAAATGCCGCTCTTTTTGAACGTCGCCGGCAGAAGAGACGAAAACTCGGATCGTCTTCATCAGGGAGCGCCCGCCATCGATCGCATCCCTTACCATCGGCATTGTTTTTAAGAGCTCGGCCGGGGTCTGGAAACGCTGGGTCGGGTCTTTCTTTAAGAGGATGTCGAGCAAAACGACGACGGGCTGTGGGACACCTTCGATTTGTTCAAGCGGCAAGGGAGCGTGCTGATGCTGATACATCACCTCCGCAGGCGAGCCCTGGAATGGCGCTTGACCGGTTACCATCTCCCAAAGCGTCACACCAAGCGAATAGAGATCCGAACGGATATCGACGCTCACGCCCGCGAATTGCTCGGGACTGGCGAACTCTGGGGTCCCAGCAAACGCCCCAGGGGTTGAAATCGCGGCTTCCAAAGAAGGTTCATTCACCGCCTTCGCCAACCCGAGGTCGATGATCTTCGCGGTTACATTCCCCTGCTCGAAGTTAACCATAATATTGGTTGGTTTGATATCTCGGTGGACCAGATTCTGTTTGTGCACCGCGGCTAAGCCCGCCGCGACCTGAGCCGCAATTTCGAGCGCCAATTTTACCCCAAGCCGACCGAAGCGTTTGATGAGGCTCTCCAGAGTCTCCCCCTCCACAAACTCCATCGCGTAAAAGTAGCTGCCCTCGGTTCTACCCAGGTGCAATACCGAGGCGACGTTCGGATGACGAAGACTGGCGGCCGCGCGGGCCTCGCGCAAAAAATGAAGCCGCGCCGACTCGTCGCCGAGATAGCGTTCGCTGATGACCTTCAAGGTCACTGGGCATCGCAGATCGACGTCCAATGCTTTGTAAGTTACACCCATCGAGCCGCGCCCCAACTCGATCGGTTCCCCATCTTCGCCGTTCACCAGCTCATAATGCTCCAAGCGTTGCGCTACTAGTCCAGATTGAGGCTTATCTGAATACTCCGAAGAAAGCTCGCCCGATTCAGCCTCCGCATCCAGAGCTTGGCGCAGCATACAAACCGGACAGAATTTCATCGCTCTGGAGATCTCGCTGCCGCAAGCTGGGCAGGTGCGACTGTCCTCCCCGTTCATGGAACTAACTCCCCTTCGGACGCGCCCAGATGCCGAACGAACGGGCAAAGAAGATTCCAGCGGAGGGTACGCAATCGGCTAGCGTCCCCTGCTGGCGAAATGTCGAGGAGTTTCACCGTGAGCTTCCCGTTTCGTTTTACCTTAGCAGATCTTGGCCGCGTTTGGAACAACAACTCGAGCGACGCATTGCGCCATAGTTGGTGAGAAGCTGTGCGCCTTTCTCACGGCACCCGATGGAGAAGCATCTGGCTCTCTCGTCGTCGAGAGCACGGAGAACGAAATCAATTTGTAACGGGACGGAGACGTTTGTTCGGGCGGCGTTTCTATTCCTGCTAAGTCTGCTTCTGGCGGGTCGCCTTTCGATCAAGTTTACACGCGATCTCGGCGTAGACCAGCGCAACTCACGATTTTTATGCTTTCAGGTAGGCCGAACTAATAATTCCGGCCCCAACACAACCCCGATTCGCAATGGCTTACTCACGAGCAGCCAGCTAGAATTAGCTCTTACATCTTATTCTGTTCCCATGAGTCTTCGATGGTCTTTGCAGCTTGTTCGGCCGTCGTGTTTCCCACAGCAACCTCTGCGCTCACATCATTGAAAACCCGACCGGTGTCGGGACCAAGCAGTTGATCCATTGCGATCGCGATCCATTGCGACTTCTCAACCTCCTGGGCGATCTGTTTGAAGAACTGGCTTTGGATTGCATCAGCGGTTCCCTTCACCATCGGGATGAACAAGCCCTCTTTAGCTAACTTGCTCTGGATCTCTTTTCCTAGCCAGACCTTCATAAAGTCGACCGTCTCTTTCGGCGCATCTTTCGCTACCAACCAGCCATTCAGACTTGCAAAGATGTCGTTCGCGTGACCTTTGCCGCCTTTGACTTCCGGGAAGAAAAACCACCCGAGCTTCTCGTCCGGGAGCCCCTTTTGGTCGGTTGCGTTCGTCCGCCCCCACGTTAGGTCCCAGGTTCCCATGAGGTGAAAGGCCGTCTTTCCATCGTAAAAAGTCCCCGCTGCCTCTGGGTAAGTGTTCGCGAGATAGCCCTTCTGAAACGGTTGCAGTGCCGCAAGATCTTTGTAGAGTTGAAACGCTTTTACGACCTCGGGATTTGTGAATCCGCCGTTCTTGCCGTCGCAGGCAGCTAGCATCCCTTCCCGGCCGAGGATCCGCATCATGAGCATGGCAGGATAGAAATGGAGAGGCCATTTGTCTTTTCCACCCACCGCCAGCGGAGTAATGCCCGCGGCCTGACATCTTTTCACAGCATCGATTAAATCCTCCCAGTATATGATCTTTGTCGGGTCAACTCCGGATTTTTGACACAACTCTTTGTTATACCAGAAGACCATCGGACCAACGTCGTTTGGCAGACCGTAGGACTTCCCTTCGTAAGTGAAGTTCTGAATCCCGGCAGGGTAAAAAGTGTCTTTAAACCCGCCCTCTTCGATCGCCTTCGTAATGCCCTGACAGACGCCGGCATTGATCTGTTCGTACATCACGCCTCCGCCCCAGCTTTGAAACACACTGGGCCGGTCCTTGGATTGGAGAAGAGTTGGCAGCTTCGCTTTGAAAGTCTCATTCTCCAGATAATCGAATTGGACCTTCACGCCGGGATGAACCATTTCGAACTCTTGGGCGGCTTCCTTCCAGATTTCCAGCACTTTGGGCAGCTTTTGGATGTGAAGAACCTTGATGAACGTTTCGGCTGACGCGGACCAAGTTAACGATCCGAGCATGGCCAAGGAGAATAGCCATTTAAATTCCATTTCTTCGGCAGGTTAGAGCGGTTTAGTTGGAACAACAACTCCAACCGGGCTAAAAACAACCACTTTTTAGAGTCCAATAATACCTGTTATTTCGGGGACAGGCCGTCCTCATCACAGGCCGGAAGGTGCTGGATTTCTACACCGGGTTTGTGCCCTTCCCTCCGGCGGGACGAACTTCCGCAAAACCGAACCTGGGTATATCCGTCTTCTTCGAGCGCCGGGCGATCCGCGCTACCCTTGCGTCCTTGCTGGGCGTCTCGAGAATCCAGAGTCAATTTCAAGCACAACAACCGGGCGCAAATTATCTGCGCGGTCTGCACAATTTTGGAGTTTGGAACTTCACATGCTATTGATTAGTAGTGGCTTCCAAATTTTAGTTTCCGCGCCCTTTCGCGGCGATGACACTGGTTCGAAGCACCAAGCAGCCACAGAAGAAGACGTGTTGCGGCAAATACTAGCTGGATTCGTGACCGACAGCCAAGCTTCGGAGACCCCCACGCCGGACGCAAACGTGGTGCCGATGGCTCAGACGTCGTGAAAACCTTGTTTCGCCAATGAACCTCGCTGGCTGGAGAAGCAAAGCACCGCACCGCTGGTAGCAACAGAACGCCGCTTGGCGAAATCAGAGAAACAGAGTTCAAATGTCGACGGAGAGGCAGGAGAATTCCTCGCCGTTGCAAAAATCGCAGAGGAACAGTTGAGCTCTGGCCATGACACAGAGGCGGAGAAATCCTCCGCGCTGGCGCTTTACAACCGCGCCACCGTAGGCCTCGCGGCGGACCTGCCGTCGTTGATCCGACAAGAGCAAAATTCCGGGAAGTCCCAGTTCGCAAAAGCCAACCAGGAAGGTCCCGGCAAAGCCTCACACGCTTACTCGAGAAGTGGCAGGAAATGACTGCTCTCGACCAGCTACGTAGCATCACAAGTAGGCAAGCGTTTAAAAGCGCGATGAAAAACTCTGCCAGAAAAACAGCCGCAGCGGCCCGCACCAACCGGCCGACGCGGTGTCTTGCAATTAATCTTGCAGCTTGTATGCTCCAAGCATGAGTACTTCCACTCTGACGATCCGGTTACCCACCGAGCAGCGGGAGGCGTTGAAACGATCCGCCAAGGCGCTGAAGAAGACGGAATCGGAATACATTCGCGACCTGCTGGCGCGCGATCTAGACGCTCGGACCATCGGCGAACGGATTGGGCCCTTGGCTGGAATACTGGATTCATCTCAAACGACTGGAAAGCCGCACGCGCTCAAGAACGTGGTCCGAAAACAAAACTGGCGCAAATGAGGGCGGTTTTGCTGGACACGGGGCCGATTATCGCAAGCCTGGACCGCCACGACTCGCACCATGATTGGGTTATGCGACGCTTTGCTCCTCTCCGAGGCCGGATGATCACGACAGGCGCAGTCATTACGGAGGCGGCGTTTTTCCTGCAGGATGTCAAGGGCGGCATCAGGCACTTGGTGGAGTTCTTCGAGACCTTGCAAATCGAGATATGGGATTGCTTCCGGATCAAAGGGCTGCGCTCGGCGGAAAAGCTAATGGCAACCTACGCGGACACTCCCATGGATTTTGCCGACGCAACCCTTGTCGCAGCAGCAGAGCATTACGAATGCGGCGATATCGCCACATTGGACGAAAGAGGTTTCCGCGCATTCCGCTACGGCCGAAATAAACCGTTTCGAATGTTACTTCAGGATTCAAGTCACTGATTCTTCTGACTATGTCAATCGGATCAGGGAGATGGGTATACCTCCGGCGATAAGCAACTTGCCGGAAGGGGCATACAACAGGGCATGTCCAGAACCCTCGCCATCAAATCGGTGAGCTTCCCGGCCCCCTTGGTCGCGAATTACACGAATGCCGAGAATACTTGTCGCCGCGTTCCACAAATCCCCTTGTTCCCAACCGGCGGAAACTCCGTTCGGAAGGGTAAAAGACAACAGTCACTGAGACTCTGTTCTGGGTTTCTGCCAGAAGACTGTCCAGTTCATGGAGACTTGCCTCCGTACAGGAACACCGGGGATGGGCAAAAAGCACGAGAGTCGGTTTGTTTAAGACAAGTTGGATAGCGGAGTTTCGTGGGAAAGACGTCACCGGTGGCGCAGATTTCACCGGAGTAAACTCCTCCTGCGCGAATCGATCGCCGCGCCTCTCTCTGGACGCCTGCAAGCGGAGGCTGTCCCGCGCTAATCCCTCGCCGGCTTGGCGGGATCTGGTGTCACGTCTTGCGCTTCGCCCTCGACTGCCTCGTCGGAATTGCCGCGAGCCGGAGAAACATCTTCGAGTTCGTCCTCGTAATTCCGGATGCCTGAAACCCGCAGATTTTCATCCTCTGGAATTTCCGGGTCTAATCCGTCTTCAGGCGGCCGTTCCCGAGCATCTTCCTCGTTGTATTCAGACCCGACGTTGTCGAGCCATTTCCCCGTTCTGCCTGGAAGTCATCTGTCAAGATTTGTGTCGACTGACCCTTTTGTGTTTTACAAAAAGCCGACGAGCAACTGCCGAGTAATAGCCATTTTCAACTATCTCCCCAGGGGATCCGGCCGTGAGTAGGAGTGGCGCTTGTGGGCGTCCACCCCATCCCGGAGATCTGGGATGTGTGCCTCTCGTAGACGGCAGTATTCCGTCTGCGTCAGGTATCTCGTATAGGGCGCGCAAACTCCGGCTGCCGCCGACACGGCAAGTTGCAATGACGCACCCGATAAACCGTGCAGTTGTTTTCATGCCAGCCATATTACTTCATCAGCGTCGTGGCGAGGGGTTCCTGGACGTCTTTGGACGTCCCGGGCACAAAAGCGAGATTAGTCAGTGTCCGAAGGATCGGGGTAAACCTGTTCTCGACTTTGTCCATCAGAAGTTTCCTTTTCTCTTCGGGGAGGTTTTTGATCTCCGCACTCTCCATCGCCAAAGCGCTTGTAGCTGCTTGGAAGCGTTCCTTCGCCTTATCATAGAGATCGCGAGTCATCCTGTCCCACGCCTTTATAGAGCGAATGATGTAAATTACTTTTTCACACTCTGCGGAGAGCACTGTGTGCGCTTTTAACAACTCTTGCCGATTTTTAATTACTTCTTGAAGCTGAAGAAAAGGCTTGATAACCGCGAGTAACCCGCCGAGCCCCGCAAGACACTTCCAAGTATAAACTCCCCACCAAAAGTCCTGAAAAAGAGCTAAGCTGCTCAAAGAAGACGCAGTCGATGCAGCAATGATTATGTCAATCGTTCGACTCGTCCCGTCCCAGCGGGCGATGACGGGTTTTAGGTATGCAATGCCAAATTCCGCGTCCCGCCACGTATCACAAACATCCCAAACCTCTTCGGGACCCCAATGTTGCCACGCGGGTGGCTCGGCAGAACTCCGTACGCGATGCCTCAGATGTACCCATTGTCTCCAAGCTATCAAAGCCATAAGAGCGACAGCCCCGCAAACGCTGATCGTCGCTAACGTTTCTGGATTCAGCATAGCCATATCTCTCTACGAGCCATTCGCCGCTGCGGCGGCCAATGCTTGCTTCTGCTCGTTTAACTGCTTAAGCACCAATGACCCATAAAAGTCCAACCGCCCTTCCTTGTCGCGTTCAGCCAATAGTTTTTCCGCCAGATCAAAGGCGTCCTGAGCCACGACCCTCCTTTTTTGTTTCAGACTCTCTTCCCCAAACTGAAGGCACAAGCCGGCGACACACTGAGCGAACTCTGCGTTTTTAGCATCCTTTTCCACCCTGCTTTTCAGTTTTGACAGCGCGCCGTTCCAGCTGGCTTCGGCCTCATTGGCGAGACCGTTGTCACCAAGAGCCACGTTTGCTATCGCAAGTTTCGCATTGCTCACCGCAAGGTGTATGTCGCACGCAGGGTTGGACCGGTCTTTTGTGTTTAACTGGCTCCGTTTCTGCACGCTTTTGGCGTAGTAAAAGGCGGCGTCGTAGTAGCTCCGTTTCGCCATATCCGCGTCGCCCATCTTAAGGTAGCTGCTCGCAAGACCATCCTGACGCCAAAGATTGGTCGGATCGGAATCCGCCAAAGTTTCCCGATGTTTGAGTGCCTCCTTGTACTGATCCAACGCCATATCGGGGCTCCCCTGAGCCATCAAGAGGTCACCCTCGTCTACGTAACTTACGGCTACATCGGCGAGTCGATTGAGATCCCCCGGGGCTTTCTTGCTCAAATCCTTCCGAAGTTCCAATGCCTGATCGTAGTTTTTCTTGGCGGCATCCCAGTCACCGTTCGACTGGTAAATATCGCCAAGTGTCGTTAGACTCACGGCGTACTCCGCGGCGCGAAAACGGTCTGTCTCATCGGCTTTAGATAGTCTTTCTCTGATACCCCAACTCTGCAAATAGCTTTGTTTCGCCATTTCGCGTTCGCCCATTTCTTTTTGAGCGTCCCCCAAGCACGCTAAAGCCACGGCGTAAGTGACCTGGTAACCGACATTGGCCGGCTCTCGTTGGCGGAGCCCGTCCCAGATGCGACAGCTGTCCGAGTAAGAAGTGTACGCCGATGAGAGGTTGCCATCGTTGCGACAATTGTCTCCTTCAAGGAGTTTGGCGACGCCAAGAGTTTGGGCGTACTTCGCGTTCGCGTCAGTTTCACGCGGCTTCAGCACATTAAGCGCTGCTTGGAACTCCGTTTGCCCTTGGTCGGTTTGTCCCATGCGACGCAAGACTTCGCTAAGCCGCAACTGCGTCGCTGCGTAGGCCACTATACGGCCTGGGTCGTTCGAATTTGTTTGCACTTCATTGCGGTACTTCGCGCTCGTGGTCAATCGGTCGCGGGCTGTGTCCGGATGCCCTTCGTCCATATCGATGCCGGCGAGCTCGTCGAGGACATCCGCCAGGTCCGATTTGTAGTTGGGTTCCTCTGGGTGTTTGTGGAGAAGATGCGTGCGAATCTTTAGACACGTTTCGAAGTCGGTGCGGGCATCCTTCATGCCGCCCTGGCGTCGGTGCGTGCTTGCGACCAAGGCGTACAATACGCCCAGGTTACGATCGTGCGTATCGTCATCCGGATAAAGGCCGAGCTTCTGGTATCTGTCGAGTAATTTCGAATAAATGTCATCGAGCAACCAAGGTTGCCCTCTCAGTTCTGGACTGTCTCTCAGCTTTCCAGTCAGCTCTTCAACCATCCCCTCGAGGTTGCGCTCTGCGTTTTTCGCCATTACCGCAAGGCAAATTGCACTGACGGCGAGGCCTACACAGATCACTAGGCCCATAAGCAACCAAGCTTCGACCCACTGGGGAACCCTCAAATGGCTACCCTTATCGCTCATACAGCCGTCCTTCTTGTAAAATATAGCACTATGTGACGTGACAGAGGGTTACTTTACAACACGACAGTTCTCTATCTATTACCCAAAGGTGGTATTCGGACAATCCCTTCATTGCCCGCGTCGGGTTCGTCTCTATCCAAAATCGCGAATAGATAGGGAGACCGGACAGCAGGAACATAGGGTGTCCATGCGCATCTTGTCCGGTCTTTGTCGGCGAGTCCTAGCCGCGGCTAGTATCTATGCCCAGGACGCATCCACGCCGGCGCAATCAGGATCAACGTATCCGGCGCCAGCTGAGCGTGATGGACTCCTCCTGCAACAACCGGGCGTGCTGATCTTTGCAGCCACCCATGAAAGCCCGCAACATCTGGAAAAGATAGACGATATAGGCTTCGGTGCGGGGGCGGCCTGTCTCCACTGAAACAGGTCACCTCGCCGGAGAACCTGCCGGAATCAGCGGTGCCGTATCGCTTAGTGCACCATTGGGAAGCAAACCACCTATGAAACCGTCACCGACCTAGCTAACCAGAAGTATACTTGCGAATTTCTTCAAATGCCACGGCTAGCAGAAACGTGCAGCGAAAATCCTTGAGGCTATCGTGAAACCGTCTCCGGCGGTAAACTGAAAAGCGTCCTCTCGATACCCGCGATGGTGAGCGTGCATTTTCCCGCGACAAGTGGCGCCAATGGTCAGCAGTCAAGGGGTCCAGTCAAGGGGTCAGTCAACAAATCTTGACAGCGCTTCTTCTGGGCGCATTTATTTTTCTTTTAGTTGCTAAGGCGGTTCAGCAGCTGGTCTACGTTTGCTGCCTTCATCCGCGAGCGTTGATCCGAGCGTGGGACAACGTAAGGTAGGGTCAGCAGTCAAGGGGTCAGTCAAGAATGGCGCTAAGTTAAGGGTTCTTTGGGACGATCAACTGCCCCGAAGCCGAAGGGGTTGGAGAACTCAGCCCAAGGTTTCAACCCGGGAAGGTAAGGCGGGACGCCTTACTTACGGCAGATAGGCGGGACATACTGGGATAAAAGGGGTAATCAAACGACCGGTTTGCCCGCAGCAGATAGGGTAGGGACGCCGTGTGTCGGCGCCCCTCCCTCCGAACCGAACAGGCCGATTTCCGGCATTCGGCTCTCCAGTTGATAGTTATTCTCCAGAGGAGATCAGCCGACGCAACGATTGTTCTTTGAGGTTCGATCAAGTGTTGACTCCCGTTACCGAGGCGGCCAACAGACATTCAACGAGGGTCGAAGGTTCGCGTACTTGCTTTTGCTCTTCACCGGACTGAGTCCATTGGACATTTGCGGTGCTGTTTTCCTTCGTTCTTTCGTTCAGCGTCTCCATCTTCCTGCCTTCCTTTGCTCCACGGGCATTACCCCGCTTCTGCGCTCCTACGAAGGCTCTGTCACCTTTCGGGCACGGTTCTTCGGACCCTCTGCCGGTCATGAACGCCGTTCCTCTGCCGAATCGTGATCCCTGATTCATGTCGCTCCAACTTCCGACCATTCTATCTCCACCCACCCCATGCACTCCTGTCCCTACGCTCACTTCTCGCCGCAGGTCAGGTCGCGGAGTTACCGTTCTTTCCCTTTCCGGGCGGCTTCCGTTCTGGGCTTCGCCTTTACTTAGCAGGCTCGCCAATGCATCAGGCCGTATCGAGTTCATCATTTTGTTAATTATGGACTGGTCGTTCGCTTCGGGTTGCTCCCCACCCCGCCTCTCGGCGACGCAGTTTCCTTCAGCTACGGACAGCCAGTGCTCCGTCCGATGGGGACTTCCACCCCACTGTTGGTGCGCACTCTCAGGCGCACTAAGTAAGGCGTCTCGCCTTACCCCGCGCCCTGAATAGTTCTCGGAAAGTCCAAACTCCAGACGGCGCCTTCGGTGCCGTGAAACAACCCAAACCGCCCTTAACTTCGCGTCATTCGGGTCAGTCAACAAATCTTGACAGCGCTCCTTCTGGACGCATTTATTTTTCTTTTAGTTGCTAAGGCGGTTCAGCAGCTGGTCTACGTTTGCTGCCTTCATCCGCGAGCGTTGATCCGAGCGTGGGACAACGTAAGGTAGTGTTGTTGTGGTGTATTGGCTCGCTGACGGTCCGGATCCAGAGATGATCTGCTCCCGCCGGTTGTCTCGAGCCGTTTATTTGGTATACCGCACCGGATTTCCAATGGGAATTTTTCGAGCCATTTCCGCGTTCATTCCCCTGGAAGTCATCTGTCAAAATTTGTTGACTGACCCCTTGGATGCTGACCCCTTGGATGCCACGCAAGGCTTTCTCGCGCCGAGGACGGCCGTCGGTCTGGCGGAGCCAGAAGAGAGGGAGTGCTTTTAAGCGAGCCTAGGTTTTGCGTAGACGAAAGAGGAACATCCATGAGAGCTCGAGGGAAAAGTCCAAGCGGTACGGCTAACTCGCATGACTCGAAGGTAAAGCAGCTTGGTGGAGGCTCCGCCTGAGCCGGGGACCACGCGCCACCCTGGCTCGGACAGAGCCTCTACCAGGCTTACCAGCCCGTTCGTGTAAGCGGGAAGCCACGACGGGTCGAGTTCGCAATCGTCAAGGAATGGACCAAGGCGCGAGGCTGTTCTCTTGACCTTTTGGGAGGTCTCCCTTACCACGGAATTATGTCGTTGTTGCCGCCTCCGCCAAACGTCCAAGGTCGCTATGTCCGTCTTCTTGCGATGGCAGAACGCGGCACCAAGCATGAAGCTGTCGTTGCCGAAATGAAACTCGCATCGTTGCGAGGCCGCTACGACTTTTCCGTTTCCCTTGCGGCGGCGATGACAGATCCCGAGGACGATCTTTTTTCAAACGCGGCCCGCATTCGTCCGGATCAAAAAAACACCCGGCGACTGATTGTTTTCGACATGAAAGACGCGCCGATCGGGAACTTCGTGAAATGGGTGTTGCTCAACGGCTTTCAGATCGACGGGGTCTGGCGTGCCGCCGCGCGTGGCAAAACGACTGCGCTCTACGTTGGCGCGAAAAACGAGGACCTTCCCGCTCTCCGGAACGTTGCCGAGGTGGTGAGCGACCGTTTCAAGAATCTGTGGAGACGTTTTTGCGAGACCACCGGGGCCGATTCCAACGACGAACTCGGCTTTTATGCGGGGCTGTATGACGGCTTGATGAGGGAAACCCGCAAAGCGGGAAAGGCTATTCCCGCACGGAACCGCAGTGCCAAAAAGAGCAGGCGCAAAGCTCCCGTGAAGAGCGCAGAAACGAATGTTCGTCCACATGTCTATTCGATCGCGCTCGAACTCGGGGCAGAGATCCGCCTTAACAGGCCGCTCGACCGGATTACTTCGTTGCTCGACGACCTGCTTGACACTCATGTGGCTTGAGTGCCGCGGGTCCACCTGTTTGCAAGTTTCAGGTCCTGGCTTGGGAGGACAAGGCCGTAGAATCCTGTCCTGCAAACTCGCGTCTCCGATGCCATCTATCTGAACCACGCTTTCCTTGATCCGCGCGAAGGCTTCCCAAACAATTTCGCCCGAAAACAGCTGCAGGTTAGTTTCGCCGTGGGCTTGCTTGTTCGTCCTTTAAGCGGTGACACAAACTGCTTGTCGTCCCCCCATTACCTCCGATTTCATGGTTTGCAAGCAGGAGCCGCCCACGATTATAGCGATCAGGAACTGCAACTCTGCTGGGCCAAATTTTTTGCGGCGCTGCAGCAACCACGGACTGACTGGGGTTTGTCTATTTCAATAACGACATGAACACGCGGGCGCCCTCCAAACGCGTTGCGTCTGATGGAGCTAACCCGATCACCGGCATCTCCTTCCAGTGACCGAGCCGAAGGTCCGTTCGTTACATGGAGTCGGAGGATCTTTGCAATCGAGCCCACATCCTGGCTTTGGTCCTCCGAGAAGCGTTCCTCCTTGTCGCAAGTAAAGCCGCGGGCTTTTGCTCGCAAAATTGGATTATTTCGGCGGCGCCTAATGGTGCAGGCCGCGATCGTTGCGGCCTTCCTGGGCGTCAAGCAGAACGACAATCCCTCGAATCGATCGCCGCGCCTCTCTCTGGACGCCTGCAAGCGGAGGCCGTCCCGGGCTAATCCCTCGCCGGCTTGGCGGGATCTGGTGTCACGTCTTGCGCTTCGCCCTCGACTGCCTCGTCGGAATTGCCGCGACCCGGAGAAACATCTTCGAGTTCGTCCTCGTAATTCCGGATGCCTGAAACCCGCAGATTTTCATCCTCTGGAATTTCCGGGTCTAATCCGTCTTCGGGCGGCCGTTCCCGAGCATCTTCCTCGTCGTATTCAGACCCGACGTTGCGTTGTGTCCCTCGAGTACCAACGGGTTCAGCGAGAGGGTCAAGCACTTCTCCCGGAGCTTCCGCTTCAGAGAGAGCCTCTTCTCTGGCCTCGTCGCTATTGATATCTTCTCTGCAACTTGAAGTTGCTTTTCAAATCTTCACGCGCGCGTGCCCGTAGGGTGCTTCTCGTCCTTGTACGTGCTCATTTTATGCTGTTCGCGCCTCGATGCCTAGCCTAACTTTATAATCGTCCTCGGATCTTGGCCGTGAGTTCAATCCCCGGCGTGCGCGTAGATTGCGTCGAGCGCCTGGCTCACTTCGAGAATTTGTTCGATCTCCGGATCGTAGCGACTGCTCCGTGCGAGGCGCCGCGTCCAATCCACAGCAGCTCGCCCACCCCACTCGTCCGGCGGCTCGCAGAGTAGGACGCGTGAGGTTTCGGTGAATTTTTCAGCAACGAAATTTAGAAAGGAGCCATCCTTATTTTCCATGGCGACCGCCCCTTTCGTGCCATAGAACACGGCGCGAATGACCGCATCCCGGCCAGCGTGCAGGTGCCAGGAACACGCCAAATTGACAACTGCTCCGTTTGCGAGATCGAGCCGAGCAATGGCGTAGTCTTCACACACATCCTCATGTCCCTGGATTCTCCTTCCCTGACAAAAGAGCCTGCTCTGCACCCGAAAGATCGGCGAATGTAGTATCCATGACGCGGCATCCACTAAATGAATCCCAAGATCCATAACACAGCCGCCACCGGCTAATTTGGGATCATAGAACCAGGGTTTCTGGGGTCCGTAAGCATTGTGAAACACCAGATCTGCGGCAAAGATTTCGCCCAATTCGTCGGATTGCACCAGCCTTCGAACGTGCCCCATCGCGGTTGTAAAACGATAGGATAAGTCTACCCCAAGCAATCGGTCCGCAGCTTTCGCCGCCTCGATGGCGTGCCTGACCTCTCTGGCGTCGCGTCCAAGCGGCTTCTGACAAAAGACCGCTACTCCACGGTTGAGGACGCTCACCGTCTGCGAAGCATGCAATGCGCTTGGCGTGGCGACTACCAGCCCCGCAAGCTCCATTTCCAGCAATTCCTCCAGAGTTCGCAATCGGCTTGCCTTGGGAACAAGCTCCCCCGCTTTGTTGACTAAATCTTCAACAGGATCGGCAAGCGCAACAATTTCTGCTTCCCCGGCAGAGGCAATGGCCGCCATACGGTGCAGGCCAATCCAGCCGAGGCCCAGAAACCCTAACCGCGGCCTGACAACCGAGGGCATGCCCATCATTTCAAAAAAACTTTCTGCGGCTTCATCTCGCCAGGGCAAAGCTCCGCCTCCGCCGGGGCTCTCAGGAGCCTCCCTCGACCAAGACCCTCATTCTATCCACAGGGTTCCGCTTCAATCGCGCTACTTCAATCTCAGGATTTTGCTTTCTCTTTTTTGCTGGATTTCTTTGTTTCTCCGTGTTCAGCCCGCTGCTTATTAACAATTCGTGAGGCTACCTCCTCTTCGCGACCCGGATAACGTCCTTCCTTTTTGAACTCTGTTTTCAGCTCTTGATATTCGTGTTCTCTTTTATGGCTTGCTCCTCTTGGCATAAGCATCTCCATTTCAAATTCCATTCGCCCAATGTTAGCTGATCGGATGTGCACCCTTGAAACGTTCGGAAGGCAGGCAACAGCCCAAGATCCCACGAGAGACCAAACCATCCGGCCACCTGCCGGCGAACAATGGGGAACACAAATGCTGTAACGCTGAAAACACTATGGGATCAACTACGCATTCAATCGATGTCAACGCCCCGCTGAGAGCTGTTTACAATCAGTGGACACAATTTGAAGAATTTCCGCGTTTCATGGAAGGAGTAGTAGAAATTCGACAGCAGGGTCCCAGGACTCTTTTTTGGAAAGTCAACGTGGGAGGGAAAGACAAACAATGGGAAGCAGAAATCCTGGAACAGGTTCCGGATACCCGAATTATTTGGGAGAGCGTAGACGGAACGCAGAACCGGGGAATGATTGCTTTTGAGCCTGTGGATCACGAGCGAACCCGCATCACTCTGACGATCGAATACGAGCCAGAAGGCTTTCTCGAAAGAGCTGGAGATGCCTTAGGCATCCCTTCAAGTCAGGTGGAAGGAGACCTGAAACGGTTCAGGGATTTTATCGAGAAAAGAGAGACGGAAACCGGGCGCTGGCGCGGCCAGATCGAAAATGGGGAAAGCGTCCACTCCACCGGTGGAATCAGTCGATCGGAAGGTCCTCTGGACGTGAAAAACTGCGACGGAATGATCGAGATGCAAAGTCGAGAAGTTCCATCTCTACGCACCGGGACAAGAGAAACTGCATTCAGCACAGCCGAGGGAATGGAAGCTGAAGAGAATCTGCCTCTCCAGATTGCCGGGTCCGGCGCGGAACTCCTAGACGAATCCACTCCCGTCGCCGACGAGCGAGCGGGAGTGGAGGAAAATTCTGAATTTTATCGCGAAGCCGGAGTTCTCGCCCCTACCCATGAGCAGATCGCACAACGGGCTTACGAGCTTTATGTGGCCCGAGACCGCACCGAAGGCTACGCGCGAGAGGATTGGCTGGAAGCGGAAAAACAGCTCTCCGAGGAAAAGCGGGAATGATAGGAGACGATGTGGAGAAATGCTTTCTTAACATTCCACCTAAAAAACCTTTGGAGCTCCAAGTCAATTCTCACCATGGAGAGACGTAATTTTATCAAAGTGGCTGTCGCAGCGGGATTGGGCAGCAACGCTGTGCGGGCCCTGGCACAACAAAGCCAGGGCGCGACCGAAGTCAACCAAACCGCCGCCGGTTCCATGTTGCCCCGGGCAAAAGACCCCGGCGAACTTCGGGGCGAGATGCTTTACCGATTGCTGGGACGCACTGGGGAACGGGTATCGGCGATCGGAGTGGGGGGATCTCATATCGGCAAACCGGCGCTGTCCCCCTCGGAGTCGATTCGCCTGATCCATCAAGCAATTGATCGCGGCATCACCTTCATGGACAACTCTTGGGATTACAATGAAGGGCAGAGCGAATTGCGGATGGGCGAGGCGCTTTCGCAAAACGGGTATCGAGACAAAGTCTTTCTGATGACCAAGATCGACGGCCGTGGGAAAGACGAGGCCACCCGGCAAATTGAGACTTCTTTAGAGAGGCTTCAGACCGACCGCATTGACCTTTTGCAGCACCACGAAATTCTTCGATTCGATGATCCAGACCGTATCTTCGCCAAGGGAGGGTCGATGGAAGCGTTTGTGGCCGCCAAGCAAGCAGGAAAAATCCGCTATATCGGCTTCACCGGCCATAAAGATCCCCGGATTCACCTTTACATGCTGGAGACAGCGGCGAAACACGGGTTCAGGTTCGATACCGTGCAAATGCCTCTTAACGTGATGGACGCCCACTTTCGCAGCTTCGCTCAGCTCGTGGTGCCGCGATTGACGGAGCTGGAAATCGGGGTGCTTGGAATGAAGACGTTTGGGGGTGCCGACGGCGTTATTCTCAAGAGCAAAACAGTCGAACCGCTTGAATGTCTTCATTATTCGCTGAATCTCCCCACTTCGGTCGTGATTACGGGGATCGATAGACAGGAAGTTCTTGATCAGGCCTTCGATGCGGTGAAAACGTTTCACCTGATGAATGAAGAACAGATAGCGGCCCTGGTCGCCAAGACGCAGAAGGTCGCCGGGGCCGGTGAATACGAACTGTTCAAGACCACCTCACACTTCGATACCACTGCCAAACACCCCGATTGGTTGGGAGGCGACACCCCAGAGGTGCAAGCACTCGCGCCGCAAGCCGCGGGTTAGTCCACGATTGAAAAAGACATTCCCAGCGGTGTCGAACTCTTGCTTTCTGCCAAGCAGATCGATCAGGTTCCACCCGAGATTGGACGAATTCTTTGTTCTGATACGCAGTCTTTAGTTAATTTGCCTACTAACCGATACACTACCGGCTTCCAATCACCGGCATGAGATTGCCGCAGAAGTTTCATCGTGGGATACCACGGGCTATCTTCACGTTCTTTAAGCCAGCGCCAATCTGCGTTGGCGTGCAAAAGAAGGTAAACCTTTTTTCCAAGAGCACCGGCAAGATGGGCCACCATCGTGTCTACCGAGACGATCAGGTCGAGCGACTTGATCAGCGCAGCAGTCCTGCAGAGATTCATCGAGCGATCGGCTGGATTACGAAACGCCATAGATGCTCCGACAGTTTCCCGCCAGGCCGCCCCTCGCTGGAGTTGGAAAAAGTTAGCCCCGGGCAATTCCCTGAGCGGTTCCAGTTCGGACAAACACATTGAACGCCGAAGATCATAGGATCCGCCGCACCAGCATAGACCGATATTGAACTGTTGTTTTCCCATTTGCACCGGAGGCCCCGGTGCGTCGACATAGGGTATCGTGCAGGGAATGGTATCCAGAGCGGTACGGAAAACATACGGAAGTTCTGTGGACTCAATTTCTACATAGTCCTCAACCTTAAGATCGGGCCGATCAAGCTCGACGAGGCGATCAACGCCGTGCACCGTCCGAAAAAGCGGAATGAGCGCCCGTGGCGCCTCCACCGTCAGCCTGCTTGCCCTCGAACGAACTAGAGGCGCATAGCGAATAAAATGAATGGCATCGCCCAGGCCGCGCCAGCAACGTATCAGCACATTGCCACCATCAATCGGCGAGCCATCCCAAAGCGGACGACACCACCGCTCTCTGCCCGAGTAGTCGATACCTGCCTGCCGGAGCATGTCACTTGCAGCCCAGGCCAATGTAAAATCTCCGGCTGCCGCTGCCTCTAGCCATCGCCGGGCAAGCTTTGTTTCGTGAGAGGCATTCACCGTTCTCTCTTCGCAGCAGGACAGCGAAGCGGTTTGCTATATTGGGCGTCCGAAATGCTCGCCGTTTCGGCACGACTCCTCGGCAAACTAAGTCTGCCTTCCGAAGGCCTCGGAATAACGTATTAGCCCGTGGCTTGACGATCTGAGGCATGATTTGAGGTTCCTGGCGCGCTGTTTCAGCCGCTCGCCGCCCATGTTCGTCGCCGATAGTGACGCCGGCTTGCTACCGACCTTTCGGCCCTGAGGCGTGCTTTTCAATCTGCCACGGGACATTGACGATCAGAATCCGGTTTTCTCCTTTGCGTAACAATTCATTCCGAAGAATCATCTCTCGCTGGTTATGCAGGAATCTGTAGAACCAATGCGCTTCAATAAGCTGGGGAATCAGCACCACGACCGTTTTATCAGGATTCTCTCGTTCAAGCTTCCAGATATGATCCAAGATCGGCGAAACCACTTTCCGGTAAGGCGACTCCAGGATCACCAGTTCCGGTTCCGGCCAGCCTGCTTCCTCGATCGAGGCTCGGACATGACAATTCCACTCCGAAACAAAATCCCGTCGGTTGTTCTCTTGCTTGATATGCAGGACCTGAACTCTGCGAGACAAACTGCAGGCCGTTTGCAGGGCCTTTTGCACTAAGGCATTCGCGGTCTCCACCGGAACGATGGCAATCATGTCGCTTGGCGGTTGCAAGCTCAGTCGACCGGAGATCGCCACCTCTCTGGCAATCATGTCATAATGCCGCCTGATAGAATACATCAAAAGATAAAGCGCCGGCATAACGATAACAACTAACCAGGCCCCTTCTGTGAATTTGGTCACCATCACGATCAAAAAAGTTATTCCGGTCGCGACTGCGCCAAGACCATTGATCATGGTACTAAAGCGGGCGCCGCTATCCTTTGACTTGAGCCAATGGACAACCATTCCGGCCTGCGAGAGAGTGAAAGCGAGGAACGCTCCCACCGCAAAGAGCGGTATTAACTTATCTGTCACACCGTTGAACAGGATCAACAGACTAGCGGACATCGCGGTTAAAACCCAGATACCTTCGGTGTAAACCAGGCGTCGACCACGGGTGCCGAATGAATAGGGAAGAAAACCATCTTGGGCAATCGCCCGGCAAACCCGAGGGAAATCCGCGAATGAGGTATTCGCAGATAAGCACAGGACCAGCAAGATGGCCCCGAGAGTCACAAAATAGAAAGGCCCTCGCCCGACCACGGCAGCGGAAATCAAGGAGAGGATAGATTGATAGTTGGCTGTTCCCGGTTCGGTCGCTGTGATCCCATAAGCTGAAACCAGGTAGGCCACACCAAGCAAAACAAGAATCAGGATGGCAACAATAATCGCCAGCGTTCGTTGAGCAGAGCTGACGACCGGTTCTTTAAAGGCCTGCACACCATTGCTCACGGCCTCCACGCCGGTCATCGCAGTGCATCCGGCGGCAAATGCCTTTAAGAATATCCACCAGGTTATCTGCTCCTTTCCCTGCTGCGGTAGCGGCAACGATGCGGCCGGGTGTGGATGTCCACTCGCAGCGACACTCTTAAAGATCCCGATGATCAGAACAACGCCGAGGCAACCGACGAATAGATAGGTAGGCGGCATAAAAGCGAAACCCGATTGGCGAATTCCCCTCAGGTTCATAAAGGTAAGCAGAGCTATTACCGCCAGGCAGAGCAGCAAGGTATAAGGTTGCAGGAACGGGACCGCGGAAATAAGAGCACCAATTCCCGCCGATATTCCAACCGCGACATTCAGAGTGTAATCGATCAAAAGCGCGACGGCGCCCAGCAACCCGACGTGGCGACCCAGGTTTTCCTTGGCTACGGTGTAGGAACCGGCGCCATTCGGATAGGCAACGATTGTCTGACGATAGCTGAAATAGACCATCGTTAAAATGGACGACACTGCGATCGTGATCGGAAGACTAAACCTCGATCCGGAGACGCCAAGCGGGATCAAGATGGTCAGTGCTGCTTCCGGTCCGTAGGCCGCGGAGCTTAATGCATCGAGCCCGAAGACCGACACCCCCGCGAAGGAACCCACTCGTTCGTCCTTGTCTTCAGCAGAGGAGAGCGGTCGACCGAGAACCAAATCCAGTATAGCCATGGTGCACTAGCGGTGCAGTGCGTTCAAGATTTCGAACAACTCGTCAACCCGATGCCCACACGTGTGCTTGTTTCGAATCGTCTCGAGTCCATTCCGCGCGAGGTCTTCAGCCAGACTCGGCTCCCTCAACAGCGCATTCAGCCTGCTGGTCATTTCTTCTCCGCTCTCGGCGAAAAGCAAGTCCTTACCGGCTCTGAACAAACCATCTGTATCCTGCCACGAAGCCGAGACCATTGGGATGCCACAGGCCAATGCCTCAAAGGGCCGGATGGTCGGTATGCCAGGCAGAGCGTTCATGTAAGGTCTGCGGGGTACGTGGACGGTCACGTGCGCCTGGCCGAAGACAGCAGGCACCCGAAAATTGGCTAGCCATCCACCGTACCGGACCCCGGCGTCTGTGAGTGTCCGCAATGCAAATGCCGGATACCTTACCCCATAGACAATCGCTTTGAGCTTGAGATCACGAACCGGTTGGATCAAAAACTCGTACAGTTCACTCGTTCGCTCATCGTCTCCCCAGTTTCCGATCCATGCCAGATCGTACTCCTTTTCAGCCTGCGCGAGGGGCCGGAAAATGCGCGTATCAGCAGCTTCATGCCAGACCCACCCCCGGCGGGCCCACCCGTTCCTCAGATAGATATCCCGCAGCGAGGTCCCATAAGCAAGAACGCCATCATAGCCGCTCAGATCCAGTTTTGCCATCGTACCTGGTTGCGTCGCTACACGATGATGGCTATCGTGAAAAAGTAATCGAAAGGAAGATGTTTTCGCGCGGATCCTTCCGATCTCGTTGATCAAATCTGGCGAATTCCATTCGTGAACGATCGCAAGTTGGGCGTCTTTCAGTACCTTTTCTAAATCGAGTATTCCATAGCGAGTACTCCTCAGGTTCGGATAGGCCGCCGCGAATTCCGCCAAACACTGCTCCCCCTCATCCGCAACAAGGTTTTGGTAACTCCACGAATTCTCCGGTTCATAAACAGTCAGGCTGTGACCTCGGGAAAGCAATTCTGAACAAATCCCCCTCAGGAAATGAGCGTTGCCGTGGTTCCAATCCGACAATAAAGAATGACAGAAAAGAACTATATTCACAGCGGTTCACTTTAGTCTTTAATAAAGGCCGCCGGAGCTAACAAAGACTGACCACGCCTTTGATGAATCCTTCCGGCCTCTGTTCCAAGGTCTGGAACCCCTTCTCGATTTGTTCGAGCGGGAAAAAATGCGACAGCAGTTCTTCGAGCCGGATTTTGGCCGCGGCCACGGCCTCTGCGGCTGCTCGTATACCCTCAATGTAGACCGCTTCATCCCTTTCATGAGCATTGATCACATCGATTCCTCGCCAATTCCATTCCTGCATGTTGACTGATCTCGGACCATCTTGATGATAACCGGCGATCACCAGACGACCTCTCGTTCCGGTCAAAGCACTGGCTATATCCAATGTCTTCTGTGCACCTCCGGCTTCGATCACGACCTGGCAAAGCTTCTGCCCGGTCGCGTTTTGAACCGCGTCCAGCAACTGGGCTTGATTCTCGAGCGAGAGCGTGAGGTGGGCGCCCATTTTTTCCGCGAGCTGCAACGCCGACCTTCGACGTGAAATTGCGATAACTTTCGCGCCTGCATCGGTGCATAGCTGGAGAAGGATAGTACCCAGAAAACCCGTTCCCACAATCGCCACCCAATCGTCCTTCCGGATCTGAGCGCGTCGGAACACGTTGATTGCACACCCCAGTGGTTCACCTAAAAACGGAACCTTGTGAGCGTTTGATATTGGGACGACGCAATTGGCTTTGGCTATTTGATATTCTGCGAAGCCGCTATTGCCCAGCATCGAAACATGCGCACCGACCTCCAGCCCGGAGACAGTTGCCCCGAGTTGCTCGACGATACCCACAGATTCGTGGCCGGGCGCTCCTGGCGGGAACGGATACGTAAACCAGGGCGCTCCTCTCCAGGGAGCCAGATTGGAAGAACAGATCCCGCAGTGTTCCACCTTCATTCTTACCTCGTCGGAGGCAGGTTCGGGAACCTTCAGCTCTTTGAGCTCGAATCGACCCGGCCGCACTAACACCGCCGCCAGCATGTTCTTTTGCTTTGGAGTACTCACAGGAACGCGTCCCTCTAGTAGAAGAGTATCGAGTGAGAATTCGCGAGGATTGCTCCACGTGGATGTACCGCCCGGCAGAATTTTGGGCGTGATGGTTGCGGGCTAAAGGACGGAAGCATCGATGGCGGGCAGATCCGCTGACAGCCCGAAGGGCCAGCGCCCGAAGGGCCCAGAAGCATAGCCGAGGCTTTAGCCGGGGTAAAACCTGGGCTAAATTTTCATGGTCCTTTGGGCCGCACCAACGCGCGGAGATCACAAAAAGCCTGCGCTATGCTTTCATGGCCTTTGGGCCGCAGACCGCGTTTCAACTTAGCGCCGTTTAGGATACAGAACGCTAACCTTAGCAGGCGCTCAGGCGTTTCCCTGACATACGATGCGCAACTAAACTGCGAACTCAGGCGTCCCGGGCTCGACCAGCCCACACCACATTTATGAATTCTACAGTTTTGATCACCGGCGGCGCCGGCTTTATTGGTTCTCATCTGACAGATCATCTGCTGGCGCAGGGTTACAGAGTTCGCGTTCTCGACATGTTAGTCCCGCAGGTGCACGGCGACCGCGCGCGGCAGCCATCCTACCTCTCGCGGGCGGCAGAATTCATGCGCGGCGACATTCGTGACGCAGACGCAGTGCAACGAGCAGTGAAGGGTGTCTCCGCGGTGATCCATCTGGCCGCCACCGTCGGCGTCGGCCAGAGTATGTACCAAATTCATCATTATTCGGACGTGAACGCCCTCGGGACAGCGGTGCTCCTTGAAGCGTTGGCGCGGCAACCGGTCGAGCGCCTGGTCGTCGCCTCGAGTATGAGCGTTTATGGAGAAGGATTGTATAAGACCGGCTCAGGTGAAACCGTCGAGAACGCCGCACGCAGTCCCTCTCAGCTTCGATCGCGCCAATGGGATCTCTACGGCGATGACGAGGAAAAGTTGCTGGCAATCCCAACTCCGGAAACAAAGATCCCCGCTCTACCATCCGTCTATGCCTTGTCGAAATACTATCAAGAGCGACTCTGTATGAATGTGGCTCCTGCGTATGGTATTGCGTGCACTGCTCTACGCTTTTTTAATGTCTTCGGAACACGACAGTCGCTGTCGAATCCCTACACTGGCGTGCTGGCGATTTTTGCTTCTCGCCTGCTGAATGACCGGCCGCCGTTAATTAACGAAGACGGCCTGCAGCGCCGGGATTTTGTTTACATCAAAGACCTCGTTCGAGCCTGCGGACTTGCTCTTTCGATTTCGGACGCCGGCGGACATGTGTTCAATGTTGGTAGTGGCCGGGCTTCAACGATTCTGGAGGTTGCGGAGAAGCTGGCGGTAGCACTGGGCAAGTCGAATATCGAGCCGCAGATCACCGGCAAATATCGGACCGGCGATATCAGAAACTGTTTTGCCGATATTTCCAAAGCGCGGGAGATTCTTGGGTATAAACCTGTATATGGGCTCGAGCACGGACTATCGGAGCTTGTTCAGTGGCTTTCAACTCAGTCAGCGGAAGATCACTCTACAGTCGCAGCGCGCGAGTTGGTAGAACGCGGGCTCACGGTGTGAACCTCGGAAGAATGGAACAAAGCCGCCAACTCCGCAGAGGCGCCGGGCCCGAAGCATATCCTGAATCGTCGCGGGAGACCTCTACCGTTTTTAATCGGGTCCCCCGCCGCATTTTGATGACTGCAGATTGCGTCGGCGGGGTCTGGAACTATTCGCTCGATCTTGCCGAAGCACTTGGGCAGTTCGGGGTACAAGTGGGGATTGCGACAATGGGCCCACGGCCGTCTCAAAGTCAAAAGGCGCAGGCAGCCCGGATTTCCAATCTCAGTTTGTTCGAAAGCAACTATAAGCTCGAATGGATGGAGTTACCGTGGGCTGATGTGGACGCCGCCGGAGTCTGGCTGCTGGACCTGACCAGAAATTTTCTGCCGGACATTGTTCATCTGAATGGCTTTTCGCACGCCGGTCTGGCTTGGAACGCGCCGGTCGTAGTGGTGGCACATTCTTGTGTCAGATCCTGGTGGAAAGCTGTGAAATCTGAACCGGTCCCTGCTCGATTTGCAGAATACACCAGACGGGTGTCGGCTGCTTTGCGATCTGCCAGCCTCCTGATTGCGCCCACCAAGGCGATGCTGGACGCCATCGATCAGAACTATGACCTCTCGGTGCCAAAAAAGGTGATTCCCAATGGTCGCTTTCGCTCGGTCTATTTTCCGGCTGAGAAGATCGACTTCATCCTCACCGCCGGAAGACTATGGGATGAAGCGAAAGGCCTGCAGTTCCTTGAGCGAATTGCTCCGGAGCTGAAATGGCCGATTTGCGCAGCCGGCGAAAACCATCATCCATCCGGCTCACACGAGTCGTTCAAAAATATTCATGTCCTGGGTCATCTGGACATTTACAAGCTGGCAGAATATCTGAGCACGGCTTCGATTTACGCGGCACCGGCCTTATACGAGCCATTTGGATTGACCGTTCTGGAAGCCGCTCTTTCCGGATGTGCGCTAGTCCTGAGCGACATTCCAAGTTTTCGCGAAAACTGGAGCGGCGCGGCTCTCCTTATTTCCGTCGACGATCCCAAGGAGTGGTGCGCGGCGCTGAACAGGCTAAGTAACGATCGTTCCTTGCGTCAGAATCTCGCTCAACTCGCGCAGGAACGCGCTCTCGAATTACACCCTGCAGAGATCGGATCCCGTTATTTCAACGCGTATGGTGAAGTACTCGCCAATCAGACATCTGCCCGCTCCCTAGAATCACCTCCGGCGGCCGTCCCGCCGGATCGACGCGGAGAGCTCATTGGGACTAACAGAAAAACTTCCGCACCGTGAAAATCGCATTTTTCGGATCCAGCATTCTTTCGGCGTATTGGAACGGCGCCGCTACGTACTATCGCGGCATCGTTCGAGCCCTGAACGGGATGGGGCATTCGATCACTTTCTATGAACCGGACGCGTTTGATCGTCAGGCGCACCTGGACCTGGATCCCCCAGCTTGGGTAAAGGTCGCGGTCTATCCCAATGAGAGCAGTGCGGCTCTGCAGCAAGTGGAATCGGCAGCGAAGGCGGACTGGGTCATTAAGGCCAGCGGCGTTGGAGTATTTGACAGTCTGCTGGAAATGGCGGTGCTGGAGATGCGCCGCCCTGGGCAAATTGTTTCCTTTTGGGACGTAGACGCGCCGGCAACCCTGGATCGAGTGCAAGATATACCCGACGATCCTTTCGGAAAGCTAATACCCCGGTTCGATATGGTGCTCACTTATGGCGGGGGCAAGCCAGTGGTTGACGCCTACAAAAGGTGCGGTGCCCGGGATTGCTACCCAATCTACAACGGATTCGATCCAGAAACTCACTTTCCCGTCAAACCCGATCAGACTTTTCTCGCCGACCTGAGTTTTCTAGGTAACCGGCTGCCCGATCGTGAGACACGAAGCGAGGAGTTTTTCTTTAAGCCGGCCGTCGCTTTACCGGACAAGCGGTTTCTCCTGGCCGGAAATGGATGGGGGGACAAGCCAAAGCCCAAGAACGTCGATTATCTCGGCCATCTATACTCTTTCGCCCACAACTCATTTAACTGCGGCTCGCTAGCAGTCTTGAATGTTAACCGTGATAGCATGGCCAGGTATGGATTTTCGCCCGCGACGCGAGTTTTTGAGGCGGCGGGATCCGGCGCGTGCCTGATTAGTGATTCCTGGGCTGGAATAGAACAGTTCTTCGAACCGGGTAAAGAAATCCTCCTCGCCAAGAACGGGGAGGAAGTCGTGGAGACCTTGCGTACTTTAACGCCGACTCAATCCCGCTCAATCGGTCAAGCGGCCTACCGCAGAGCCAGGCGCGACCATACCTATTCTCAGAGAGCAAAGACACTCGAATTCATTCTCAAGTCGATCTTTGGAAAATGAAAATTGTTATTTTGGGACTTTCGATTACCTCCACCTGGGGAAATGGCCACGCCACAACCTATCGCTCACTTGTGCGGGCGCTGTCAGCTCGAAAGCACGATGTTCTCTTCCTGGAACGTGATGTGGAGTGGTACGCAAACCAGCGGGAAATGGCCGAGCCTCCTTTCTGTCAACTGGGCCTTTACAAAACTTTCGCCGACCTGAGAGACCGGTTTCGTGGCAACGTCCGATCTGCTGATCTGGTTATGGTCGGATCCTACGTTCCCGAGGGAGTAGCCGTGACCGAGTGGGTGACTCGCGATGCGCACGGCCCAGTCGCTTTCTATGACATTGATACACCGGTGACGGTGGCGAAGCTGGTAAAAGGTGACCATGAATATCTCTCGCCCGATCTGATACCACGCTTTGATCTTTATCTTTCCTTTACCGGCGGCCCTTTTCTCGACCAGTTGGGGTCCCGCTTCGGCGCGCGGATGGTCCGGCCTTTGTACTGTTCCGCTGACCCGGATATCTACTATCCTCAACGTGTGCATAAACTTTGGGACTTGGGGTACATTGGCACTTACAGCGCGGATCGTCACCGCTCGTTTGAACGTCTGCTGTTGACGCCAGCCAATGTCAATCCTTCTGCTCGGTTTGTGGCGGCGGGCTCTCAATACCCGTCCGAAATCCGGTGGCCCACTAACCTTTTTCGTGTCGCACATCTGCCTTCTGACCGTCACCGGATATTTTACAATCAGCAACGATTCACGTTAAACCTAACTCGAGGCCCCATGGTCGAAGCAGGTTTTTCGCCCAGTGTGCGCCTTTTCGAAGCAGCCGCGTGCGGAATTGCCATTATTAGCGATCGATGGGCAGGTTTGGAGATCTTCTTTGAACCGGGCACAGAAATTCTGGTGGCAGCATCGAGCGCGGACGTTTTGGACATCATCGGATCGAAGTCTGACGACAGAAGTGCACAGATCGGTCGGGCAGCGCGAGAACGCTTCCTGAAAGAGCACACGCCCGATCACCGAGCCGCCGAGCTTGAAAGTTATGTGGCCGAAGTTACTCGTTCGGCGGCAGCAGCCTAATACTTCGTGTCTTTTTCAGAAACGCGGCGAGTGCGAGGAAGGAGCACTTGGAACTCGAACTCCGGTTCGCTGCGCTGATCTGTCTAGATGCGGCTCCAGGCGTAGGCCGTTTCTATCGAAGGGACTGTCTTTGTGATCTGCTGTGAAAATGATTCCTCTTCGGTCATCCGGTACTATGAGAGGAAAACGGCTAAAGACATTTTGAACAGAAGATCGCAAAGATCACAAAGAGTTACTATCTTTAAGAGCCATACGCTTAGGCGTACCTGCTCAGGTGGTCTAGATAAGGGAAGTCTAAGTTGGTCTTCGCACCGAAGGGACCGTAGGTCTTGGTAGTCGGGTTTCAGCCTGCGTAAACCCTGGGCTATGCCTTCTTGGCACTCCTGGCCGGGCACGGCGCAAAACAGCTACGGGCTTGAAACCCCGGGTTAAGACCTGGCGCCCCTTCGGCTTCGGGGCGAAGAGCCAAAGATCCCTTAACTGACGCCCTTCCCTGTCTGGGTGGCAATTTCGTGAATGTGGTCTTTGTGTTGACGCAAAACCGGGAGAGTTTTGTCGATAAACGCCTTCAGATCAGGATTTTTAACTTTGGAGGAAGCATCCTCAAATGCGCTGACCGTTTTATCATGATCGCTGACCATGACTTTGATGTATGCCGTGTCGAATTTGGCACCTGACAGCTTTTCTAAACGTTTGTAGGCGACTTCGCTGTCACCTTGCAACTTCGTTGGCACGGGAACCTTATTTGATTCGGCGATGGGTTTCAGTTCATTGTTTGCCTGAGTGTGATCCGTCACCATTTGCTTGGCAAAATCCTTAACTTTTGCATCAGAGGCCCGATCGTTGGCCAGCTCTGACAATTTCACCTCCGCTAGACCACCCGCCGCGGCCTTTTTCACAAACTGCTGTTCTTCCGCTGACAGCCCTTGTCCCTTGGCACTAACACCGATTAACAAACTTGCAGCAACCAAAACAGAGAGCACACTCGGAACGAGATTTCTTTTCATAATAATTAGATAATTGAGAGTTTCCTCCCGGATTTCGCCAGAGTTCGCTGGAGATCGATTTTTAGGATCTACCGATCTATGCAAAAATGCGCCCATTCTACTGGTGCACGGGAGCTACCGCCCCCAGGCTTAGTTGTTTCGGCGCTTTGAGCGCGCAAAAAGAATTCGGGACAGTGACACGCGAGACGCATTCTCGCGCTGAAGGCGCCAAGAGTGGGCGCAAGCCCTCGGCACGCGCTCAGTCTAAGATAAAAAAACGTCGACCAAAAGTGGGTGTAATCGGTACGCGCTTTCAGCGCTCAGCGTCTGGGGAGGGGATCAAACCATCGATTGGTCGAGGCGGAGAAGCGCCGTTTTATTCCTGTCAGGGCCGATACCCGCGACATGGACGCCCTGCGCGCTGCTGCCGATTGGCGAAGATCTACCGTGGTTCCACGCCCCGAATGAAATCCTCGGTCTTACGTCGGGCCTCCTCGTCGCTGAATTGGCGTGGAGGCGCTTTCATGAAATAACTGGAGGCGCTCGTCAGAGCTCCTCCGATTCCACGATCTAAAGCTAACTTGGCACAGCGCACCGCGTCGATAACCACGCCAGCCGAGTTCGGTGAATCCCAAACCTCAAGCTTCAGCTCGCAATTGAGGGGTTGGCCGCCGAAGGTTGTCCCTTCCATTCGGATATAGCAGATTTTGCGATCTTGCAGCCAGGGAACGAAATCACTCGGCCCGACATGCACATCTTTATCCTGCAGCCGATCCTCCTCCAATTGGCTCAGAACCGCTTCAGTCTTGGAGATCTTTTTCGACTCGAGCCGCTCACGTTCCAACATATTCAGAAAATCGGTGTTCCCGCCGAAATTGAGTTGATAAGTCCGGTCCAAGCGCACACCCCGGTCTCGAAATAAGTTGGTCAATATCCGATGCACGATAGTGGCCCCGACCTGGCTCTTTATGTCATCACCAATCACCGGCAGCCCTCTTGCCTCAAATCGCTTTCGCCAATCCTTGTCTGAAGCAATAAACACAGGAATACAGTTAACAAATGCGCAACCGGCCTCTAGAACCTGTTCCGCGTACCACCTGGTAGCTTTCTCTGAACCGACCGGGAGGTAAGAAATCACCACGTCTGTGCGAGTGTCCCTGAGAACCTCCACCACATTCACCGGCTCCTCGGGAGCCATTTGGAGGGAGCGGGCCAGGTACTTGCCAAGCCCGTCAAGCGTCGGACCGCGGAACACCTGCGCTTCGGTCCCTGGTGCATTTGCAAAACGTTGGGTGTTGTTTGGCTCTGCAAAGATCGCCTCGGCCAATGGCCGACCCACCTTGGTTCGATTGACATCAAAAGCCGCGGTGAATTCTATGTCCCTCACGTGATAGGGACCGAGCACTGGATGCATCAAGCCGGGGACTCGTTCGGTCGATTTTGCTTCCTTGTAAAACTCAACTCCTTGAACTAGCGACGAGGCACAATTGCCGACGCCTACGATCGCAACTCGCACTTTTCCGTGATCCATATTTTCCACCTCTTTCTCGCTTACCGAGGCCCTGGCCCGGCTTTTACGCACACCGATGATTCGCCGCAGGGCCATGGAAAGATTGTCGGGGAAAACCCTGTGCAGGGCCTCGGGGGACGTGCAGGAGAAATACTGCAGCCTGTCTCCTGCTCCGATTGAGCGGCTGTGAGCTACACGCCGATTTCAGGGGCCTAGGCAGTGATCTCTACGTACAGGCTGGAGGCGTGCTACACTGACCGGTACGCTTGAATTCTCAAGTGATCAGTATGGGGTTGGCAGCGGGCAGGATAGGAAATGGCCGCGGCGCGTAGCGCCGCACCATGCGTGCACAAAACTCGGCGTACTCGGACAGATCCAGCGGCGGACTCGTATGATGAGGCGCCAGTCCGCGATGTGCGGGCGTAAAGCAGAAGGTGAGGGTGACGTCAAAGTCTGCCAATGCCTCCATCTGCCGGTCAAACCACGCTTCGGCGTTCGGCCGGAAGCTGTCGGCCCAACTCAGGCCCGTCCGCAGATGGCGTACCCCAAGTTGGCGTAACCAACAAACGGTATCGTCCAATCGGTGATCCTCGAAGTGGAACCACTGGCAGATTCCGACTTCCGGCGTGTAGCGGTGAAAGCTGCTCAAAGCGCGCTTGGGACTGCCATCCTCACGCAGCAATCCCATGTAAAAATGACGATAGTAGGAGGAGCCCTCCGCCTCCCGATGGCGCGTGGTGGCGGGCCAGGCTCGCGGCAGGTCAAATAGGCTGTACCAGTGAATCCGCGGAGTCCGGCCCGCCAGAAGTTCCATGGTGCGTTGAAGGCCGAATTCCTGCACCTCCTCGGCGCCAAAGGAAGAAACGCCGACTTCACTGACCCAGACCGGCAAATGCGTTACCATCTGAATCTCTTCCAGTTTCGCCGGCCACTCGTGTATCTGCCAGTGATTCCAATCGAGAGGAAAGCCATGCACAGCGACGGCGTCCAGCATCGCTGTGACCCCGTGCCTGGTGAGCCGCTGAATGAACGCCGGATCAATGGGCGATATCCCGCCGAGCACCCGGGTAAGGCCTGGATTCGCCTCGGTCACCGCTTTGGTTGCGGCGTTCACCATCGCCGCAAACATCTCCCACTCGGGGTCGATTTCGAAATCCCAATGGGATTTGTTGTTCGGCTCGTTCCAGAACATGACGGCTTCGACTGGCATAGATCAAAAAATTTCCCTGGACAATTCGTTCGGGGGGCCATCGCACCAGCGACAGACGAACACTTCCATTTCGGGATGAGCGACTATCTCGAATCCCGCACTGCGCAGCATCGCTTCCGTACAAGCTCGATTCGGAATCCACCAATTGGTCGGATCTCCCGAGTAGCTTTTCTCAATGAAATACATGGCCGGAAAATCTCGCCGCCCAAAAATAGCCGTCTCGGCGAATGGGTAATCCGAATCGAAACTGGAAACCTCATCGCTGCCCCGTTGCATCGATTGAAAGACCAGGAGGTCGCGCGCAGCGTGTTCGTGAATCAAGTCGAGAGCCAGCAAGGGATGACGCAAGTGGTAGAGCACCCCCATGAAGAGAACGAGGTCGAATTTCTCCTCCAGCCGCTTGATTTCGTAAATCGAGAGCTGCCGTAATTCGATCTTCACATGCAGTACTTCCGTCGCCAGCCGGGCCTGCGCGAGGTAGCGAGAATCACTGTCGATTGCGACGACACGCTCCGCGCCCCGCCGCTTCATTTCAATCGCATAGAAACCCGCGTTGCAACCGATATCAAGAACCGTGCGACCCGAGAGATCCGCCGGCAACGCGTGCTCGAAGCCCTCCCATTTGCAGCGGGGATAATCACCGAGAAAATGATTTGGAGCGGTAGAGATCCCGGCAAGATCAAGATTGTGAAACCACTCACCCAGAGCGTCAATTTCCCGGCGAAGGGGTGAAGCTTTCATATTCTCGAGTTCAAGAAACTGCAGCCAAATTGCCGCCAGCGTCATCTGACCGTCCATTCTTCATGGAAAATGCCTTTTTACGAAAAAGACTTCGACTGGGCATCCTCCCTCGGATGTAGGGGAAGTCCCCGAGAAATGTGATCAATGGCCAACAAATCTGCGCCTATACGATCCTGCTTCAGTGATGGTGAGGCCGGCTACACACACCGAGGCGCGTTTCGGGGGGTGCCACGTCATTACATTCGATGCTTAAAGGATCGGGCCGCCCCGCTTTTGGGTCAGGATTTCATGATCGCCGCCATTGACGACGTCCTCCGCAGTCGAATCGTCACCCAGAACTTGGTGTCGAGTCACGCGCCGTTTTATTCTCAAGCTCTGGCCCACCTATTGCCGGGAATCGCGCTCAGTTTATGGCTGACCTTCATCGTTTGATTAATTCCCTTGATATTGTCGTGCCGGTCCGGCGCGACGGAAAGGATGGTGTTGTACCGCTCGAATGGTGTAACTCACTTTTTTGTCCTGCCTTCGTGCGAATCCGGGTATAGCCAGTTGGAAGATTTTTCAGTTTGTGCCAAGCTTTGGTGCCATAATGCGATCAATTGCGTTTTCACATCAACAATTCTGTGCCGCACGGCTGATCGGTGCCTGACATGGCCAATGTTTGATCGGATGACCGCAGAAGCTGACCGCTGTGTCGGAGACCACGACGTTGAGTTGGCCTGCCCGTTGGGCTGACTCATTCCGGGAGTTAATCCGCTGTCAAGGCTCGTCCCCTGTCTCGCTGTTATTTCGCCGGTGTTCCTTTCGTTCGAATAACCGCTTTGATCACGGTCTTCGAAATCCGAGTTTAGCTGGGTAAAGTAGGCGCCGTTGGCTGCTTCGTTATTCGGTTGGTAGTCGTTAGATACCGCCTCGCTTATGAGGTCTGTCAAAAGATCGTGCACACTGCTTTTCTCGCACTCTACTACTATTGCCGCATAATCTTCGTTGGCAGCTGCTTTAGGGTCCGAATTCCGGCTCCATGGAATGGTCTTTATAGCTTTCTTGATGGCGGAGAGTTCTTCTTTACTTAGAGCGCCCTTACAAAACTGGTCTGGCTGGTGTTTTACTACTCGGCCCTTTAGAGGTGTAGGTGTCGAAACGAGGGCCGGCGTGGGAGTTGAGGCCGGATCGGGAGTAGGCGTCGTAGACACGAGGAGCCTATTTGGACTGGGCGTCGCAGCCGCCGCGACAGCAGCTGTAGTAGCCGCCGATTTTACTTGGTGTGCGTCGAAAACCGTCTTTAGCAGACCGTATATAGAGATGATAAAGATCAGTATGATCGAGATGCCATTGATTCGTTTTCGCATATCCTTAGAATTCGGGAGGCTTTAGAGAACATGCGCGATTGCACTTCCGCGAGCGGCTGCTCCCGATATAGATCTCTGGCGGCGATTCGCGAAAATGTTTATCGCAATGCCTGCTGATGGAGAAACTAAGTCTCCCGTTAAAACATAGGTGCTGGGGGTCGTTCTGCTGAAAGGTAACGGCGTTATTTTCATGTTGGCGGCTGGCGCCGAAAGTGCGCTCGGAATTATCAGGCCGAGCGACGCCGTCAGGACGCGGGTTATTGAACATTTTTGTTCTTACCCTCTGGATCGGAACATCTTGAGCGATGTTTAGCGCAATAAAGGCTAATTCCCGGCGGCCACAGCCACCATACCCAACGATAAATTGACAACCGGCGTAGGATGGGCTCGGATGCCATCAGCCTGTCCATGGACACGATCCGAGAGTTATTCTACAGTGTGAACCATGAGGTCACGATGGCCCAAAGAACCGCGCGTCAGAACAAGAAAAGTGGCCGGAATTCGCAACAGAGCAGCGACTTTCCAAAAACGACGTTCGATATTGGGAAGATGGCCTGTTGCGAAAAACTTATCTTAAGAACGGTCGCCTTCATCATACCTCCGGCTGGTACATCAGGTTCCCACACCATCGACGCACGGAACGCTCCCCTCTCCACACGCCCATCAAGCCGGCGGACGCTGATGTTTGCCTCCGGGTTGAACTTCCTATTTGGCTATTAACTCGTGCCGAAATCAGCGCCCGAACGCATCGCCATTGTCGGAGGCGGTTTCAGCGGCGTCATGACGGCGGTGAATCTGGTGCGACTCAGCCAGCGTCCGCTCCAGGTGACGGTGATCAATTACCAGCGCTCTGCGGGACGAGGCGTTGCCTATGGCACGCGACGCCGAGAACACCTGCTGAACGTTGCCGCAAGGAACATGTCCGCCCTTCGCGATGAGCCGGATCATTTCCTGCGATGGCTGCGCACTCGTTCGGAGTTCGATACCGTACCGGAAATCGAGCTGCGCGAGCGCTTCATTCCACGCATGGTATCCCGGCTGCTGCTTGCTCTCGGCCCGCTGCTGCGCGGAACACCGTGGGAGACCATCGCCGTGCCGGAGTTGCGTGCGCAGGCGAAGCGAGTTGCGGAGACGCTGCTTGACCAGCCTCCCGTTAGCGTGGGTGAAACGGAGGTCATGATGGAATACATGATCTGATTACTCGGGCGGATAAGTGGGAAACTCGTCCTTCGGAAGATTCAGCAGAGGACAGTTTCCCAGCTCCAATACAAAGTCCAGCTTCGGTTCCGTGTTGAGATAATAGTGGAAATCCTCCTTGAACTGTCCCGTCTGCGTCACCTCGATGCCTTTTTCCTGGTATTCCTTAAGTACCTCATCGATGTCGTCCTGGCTGATGCGTTCCTTAAAGTGATGTAGACCTTCACCGTGTTTCTGAATAAAGGCCTCGTAGATCATCGGACCATAAACCGGCTGGATCAATTCGACCTGAATTTCGCCGATCCAGCTTATACCGATCAGAAATTTGAAGGGTTCATTAACTCGTTTGCCATCGACGTTCAAATATTTCAGAGTCTTCTCTGTGAATGTGAGCACCGTCCAAGGGCCAACCTTCAGATTGTCGACCCATGCTTTCATGCTTTTTTCCAAATCTCGCGTTACCCATGCGATTTGATGTATCTTCCGTTTTTTGTTGAGTTCGCGAAGTTCGTCGTTGGTCATTTGGATTAGAGAATGGGGGTTTGACTTTGTTTCAATAGCCGAATGACTGATAGAGTTCGATCAGCCTTGCATCAAGCCCCAACTGCGTCTCGGCAAGCTCGAAGGGGTGCTGCTACGGGAAGCGATCAAAGAACCGGACGAAGGCGATCTGAAGGCACGATGGAAAAATCGGCCGGCCTGGGCCTTGAAAATTGCATTAACTTCAAGGTGGGCCTCAGCGGTCGCGTGATGCTTTTCGCTAATCGCTAAAACGAATGCCAGCTTTCTGAACTTCCTGGTATGGCAAAAGCCACGCTAAAGACTCGTCGTGGAGGTCGACCACATCAATCCGATTGCCGAACGGGTCGCGGAAAGCGCACCGAAATCCGGAAATTAGTTGTAACCCGTATTTCTGCGTGACTTTGTCTCTCACTTCCGCGAGTTGGCGCTCGTCCCGGACAATCAGGCCAAAATGCCAGCCGCCCGCGTCGCGAACATGATCAACTTTGGTCATAGCCAGAAACTGATGATTTCCGAGCTGGAAGAAAGCATTACCTTCGCCACGCGACTTAAGTTTGAGCCCAAAGACGTCTTCGTAAAACGTCTGCGCCTTTGCAAGATCATTAACCTCGATCGCCACGTGATTACAGCCATAGACTTGAACGCTCATACCCCTGCATTATGCAAATTGACAGGCCACGACGACCAGCGAATTTAATCCTCATTTTACCCAGGGAACAAGGGGTCAGTCAACAATTCTTGACAGAATGCGGGGTCTACGCCTCTAGCTCGCGTCGGCTCCTTCCGATTTTCGTTTCCGTCCTAACTGTTGGCTGACATTCGCCGCACTCTTCATTCGAAGCCGTTCTGCAATCCACCCTTGTGATACCGTCGTATTGCGATGAATGGATTCCGCGATCGCTACTTTGCGCTCATCGCTGCCCGGCAACCTGTCCAGTTCCTCCTTCTTTAGTTTGTATTTCTTAAGTCCTGTTCGGACCAGCTCCTCCGCTTCTTCCTGCGCGTGATCTCGTCCCATCTGACTGGTCTGATAATTGCGATTGCGTTTTATCGCTTTGCGATTGGCTCGACTCAGCAAAACTTCCTTGAATTGTTCCGTCCCCAAATACCAGCCTCGCACCAACGTACTTTGTAGATTTTGGTCCTCAGGTTGATTCGGCGCTCCCTTGTTCTCCAATCCCTTCGCCTCAATGCGGCCCAAATACTCCCGCCGACCGCTCACCGTGTCTTTGATCCCGACGACGCCAAACCCTTCGTCTGTCTTCATCCATTTGGCTCGCTTACGGGCCGCGACCAAGTACCCGCTTGCCAGGCTGCTCCAACGGTATTCGCTCAGGCTCTGCTTTGCTTCCAACTCGATCAGTCCCGCTCTCACAGGATTAAGATGCACGTAGTCTATCAAGTTGGTCAAATACTCGCCGTTCCCAAACTCTACTCCTTCTACCAGCACGGCTTTGTATCGACCTCCGAATAGATGCCCCCATGACCGGTGCCATGTATTAAATCGTCGAGTGTACGTATTCTGAAACCAGCGCATTCCAACCACGAGATTCCCCTGCGGTGTCTCAATCACTGCATGATAATGATTGTCCATCAATACCCAGGCGTGCATCAACCACCCGGTCTTGCCGCACGCTTCTCCCAAGGTCTCGATCAAGCTGTACCGATCATTCTCATCGTGGACAATCCGTTCTCCTCGATCCCCTCTCGCCATGACATGGTAAATCGCTCCGGGATACTCAATCCGTGGTTGCCGAGCCATCCCCGCTTTTCTCTCCTCCACTCAGACTTGTCAAGATTTGTTGACTGACCCCTTCGAGCCCGGCGCTCCACGCTCGCCGGCGCAGCTCCTCAAATTCTGTCGGATGACGATGCTGCTTAAATCAACGACAAAGAGAAATACCACAATGTCGTCTATAAAGGAAATCACCGCCTGTCGGCAAACTTCATACAGAATTGGATGGCTTAGAAGAAGGGGCGACCTTCCCACATTGGTTGGACAGGTCGGTACCACTGGTTGTCTACAATGTTGCGATTAACCAGATCCAAAGAGCGATTTGGAATTGGAACCCGAAATTAACGCCGTGCCCCGTAACTAGCAGGATCGTTGAAATTGCCGCTCCGACCTCGGTTACAAACATAACCGGGTTCCTGGCCAGCGTGACAGGGTTTAGCTTTCTGAACGATTCTCCGATAGCCGGGAAGACAATCGCCGGATCAAAGACGGAATAAGGTTTAATCGGCACAGGAAGTCAAAAGACAAAACATCATTGATGTTTGAAGAGCTTCCCGTTCAGCACCAGGAAATGCTCGGGATAGATTTCATGGTTAACGCTGATAAGAAGTGGTCCATAGACCTCATTTTTCCCCAAGATTGACCGGCTCCTTACTTGAACCGAAGTGGTCCACCTCAAAGAGGCGCCGCATGTTCTGTTGGGCGGGTTCGTAATTCTTGTCTAGCTTGATCGCTTGCCCGTAGTATTTTTTCGCTTTGTCGTAGTCCTCAAGTACCTCGGCCAACACGCCGGCTAGATTGAATGCCTCGGCCGACTTCGAGTTCAGCTCCAATGCCTTTACTAAGTGCAGCCTAGCCTTGCCAAACGCGCGTAGATTGAGGCAGCGCTTGGCGGCGACTACGTGGGCACTGAAAGTCTCGGCCGACGGTTCGTCGTGCCCGGCGTGCCGCTTTACGATTTCAGTCACGATGCTCCGAAGGTCCTCGGGACGAAGCGGCTTTTGCAGGAAGTCGATTGCGCCCAGTTTCATGGCCTTGACCGCATGTGGTACATCACTGTACGCAGTAACAATCATCGCCGGGACCCTGATTCCGCTTTCCCGCATCTTGGCGAGCAATTCCAATCCATCCATCCCGGGCATCCGAATGTCAAGGATCGCCAGGGCGAACGTATCTTCGGCCAGCGACTGGACCGCCTCTTCCCCTGAACCGGCTTCGAAAATTTCGTAGCCTTCGGTTTCAAGCGTCCTCCGAAAGTTGAGACGTACATTCGTCTCGTCATCCACAATAAGAATTCGTTTATTCATGCCTTCGTTCCTTTACTGATCGCCAGATCAAAATGTCTCATAGCATAGAAGGAAGCCGACAACGCCAGGAATCACAATGTATCCCTCCCTAACCCAGGTCTCCGAGCCCAAGACAAATCGCAGCACCACCCACCGAACGTCCTCGGGCCCGGAGAACCACCAAAAAACTCTGGGTTACTCCCAAAATGGCATGCTGTTCCTCGGTCGGCGCAAGGGCATTTGTAAGCTAACCGTGTGCCAAGGCGGCCCTTATTTCACAACTACCTGGTTTTCAATGGCTTACGCCAGGGGCCGACTAACCGAGACAAACTACATTGACTCGCATGTCGCGAGTTTTGAACCCTAAAACACTAGCACATTGCGAGTCCCCCGGCTTTTTTAAAGTGCTCCTCTGTAGTCCAGATCACTGACTCGCATTTTGCGAGCGTATTTCTAAATGAATATCGCAGATTGCGAATACACATCATCTCTGCTGTTTATTGCAGTCTGCCACGATTCCCTCGGCAGACGCGCGTTTATATACAAGTCCATCAGGTTGGCACGAGACAAGCTATCCTACAGACGGCGGCAATATCGGGTGTCGCCTCTAGCAACAAGTCCCAAGCTAGCGAGGGTTGAAGTCTCTAAACCTATGCCCTTTAGTGTTGTTAATCGCCAACTTACCGAAAGGAATCCAGTATGATGCTCCAGATCTGGTTGCCGGGTTTGTTCCTTCTTGGCCTTGCAGCGATGGGCCTATGCTACCTTTTCATGGAGGGGTGTGAAAAAATCTAAATCGGGTTGAACGATGATCTATTTAACCGCCGCCGTATCGCTTTTATTGTTCATCTACTTGTTTGTGGCTCTGATCCGGCCGGAATGGTTCTAGCCGAACCGATTGCCCGAGTCCTAACCAGGAGTTTCGAACTATGTGGTTTTTACCTTTCTCGATTATTGTCGTAACGCTACTCATCGCGATCCCGATGAGCAAATACATCGCCTGGATCATGGATGGGAAATATCGCCCATTGGCATTTTTTCGCTGGTTCGAAAAGCGCCTCGATACCGGGCCCATGAACTGGAAGCAGTACACAGGGGCATTGCTGATCTTCAATACGGTCCTGTTTGTTTGGGGGTTCATCATCCTTTCGCTACAGCCGGTGATGCCGCTGAATGACCTCCGGAGGGGGATGTTGTTTCCGAGTACTATCTTTAACAGTGTGGCGTCATTTATGACCAACACCAATTTGCAGCACTATTCCGGCGATCAACATTTTTCTAACTTTAGTCAGATATTCTTTTGCGTTGCTAACTATTTTCTGTCGGCGAGCGTCGGTTTCTGCGCGTTAACGGCAATCATTCGGCTGTTTCGTAAAGATGCCTCCGCCGGAAATTACTTCGTCGATATGTGGCGAGTGCTGATTTACATCTTTCTTCCTGTCGCCTTTGTGCTCTCCGTGATGTTTTTGCAGCAAGGCACCCCGATGACCTTTAAGTGCGATTATCAGGTATCGACGCTGGAACCTGGAGCGATGGGAACAGGGGACAATGGTCAACCGAAGCAACAGACGATTGTCACGGGTCCGGTTGCCGCGACGGTGCCGATGGAGCAATTGGGAACGAACGGCGGCGGATTTTTTGGCGTTAACTTTGCGCATCCATATCAGAGTCCCACGGCTTTCACCAATTTTCTCGGCAGCTTTGCGATGATGCTTTTTCCGTTTTCTCTCGTGCTGATGTATGGGCGAATGTTAAAACGGGTTCGACACTCTGTCGTCATCTTTTCGGTAATGATGGTGCTAATGATCGGGACCGTGGTGTGGGCGATTTACTTTGACACCATGAAACCGAACCCGGGAATCACTGCACATCGGGCCGGTCAGACGTATGAAATACCGAGCGCCACTGCGCCGGGCGGTAAGAGGCAGGTAGCGATACCGGCGGTTGCGGGTTTGCCGGTGGATCAACATCTTGGCAATCTCGAGGGTAAAGAGGTGCGCTTCGGTACTTCGGCGGGGGCGACCTGGGCCGCACTGACTGTGGATGTCACCTGCGGGGCTATTAACTGCGAGCATGATAGTCTAAACCCGATTGCGGTTTTGTCGCCGATGGTTGGGATGTGGTTGAACTGCATCTTTGGCGGGAAGGGCGTTGGGGTAATTAACATGTTGCTGTTTTTAATCACCGGAGTGTTTATCGCCGGTCAGATGGTGGGACGAACCCCCGAATACCTGGGCAAAAAAATCGGAGGGCGCGAGATGAAGCTGGCAATGATCGCTTTGCTGGTTCACCCGATCATGATTCTTTTCCCGACCGGCTACTTCGCGGCGAGCGATTGGGGTACCAAGGCTGAGAATAATCCCGGCGCTCACGGATTCTCCGAGATCATGTACCAGTTCTCGTCTGCGTCTGCTAATAACGGTTCGGCCCTTGACGGGCTTGGCACGACGGGCGGTACGATCAGTAATCCGAACCCCTCTCCGACATTTGTGCCGTGGGATATTGCGACAGCTTTGGTAATGATCTTCAGCCGGTACCTGCCGATTATAGCGCCTATCGCCATGGCCGCGAGCCTCGGCGCAAAGAAATCTTCTCCCTTCGGACTGGGAACTTTGCGCGACGACACGGCGACCTTCGGCTTTTTGCTCCTGGGTACCATTGTCATCATTGGTGCCCTTCTGTTCCTGCCCGTTGCGGCGCTTGGACCACTGGCAGAACATTTCGGTCCTATTCCGTTTGGTGGCTAACCCCTAAGAAGGAGAACTCGCGATGGCTACTATACTAAAACCGACCCAACCATCCGTCAGTGAGGTCACTGCGCCACCACTGCGACACCGGAAGTTCGCACGGCGAGCTACCTTGCTGGCGCCTGAAACATTCGGGCCGGCGTTGAAACAAGCATTTGTCATGTTGCGCCCGGACATTCAATGGAAGAATCCAGTGATGTTTGTGGTAGAGATAGGTGCTTTTCTGACCCTGTTTTATCTCGTGCAATCGATTCTGGGAAAATCGGAAAGTCAGGTATCAACTGGCTACTTCGTGGCACTCGATATCTGGCTGTTTCTTACTGTCCTGTTTGCGAATTTCGCCACCTCTCTCGCGGAAGAACGCGGTAAAGCTCAAGCTGATTCGCTCAGAAAGACTCGCCGTGACACGGTCGCCTATCGCCTGACAAGAGAAGATAAAATTGAGCAGGTGCCATCGAGGCAATTGAAGCCCGGGGATCGAGTGGTGGTCAACGCTGGACAAGTTGTCCCGGGTGATGGGGAGATCGTTCAAGGCATTGCTTCAATAGACGAGTCTGCCATTACTGGTGAATCTGCGCCGGTCATTCGTGAGGCAGGGGGTGATCGATCCGGAGTCACCGGGGGCACACTCGTGGTGTCGGACCAGGTCGTTATACGGATCACCTCCGGCGCCGGAGAATCATTTCTGGACCGCATGATCGGGCTCGTGGAAGGAGCCATTCGGCAGCGCACGCCCAACGAAATCGCACTTACGCTGGTGCTGACCGCCTTTACGTTAATCTTTTTAATTGTCGTGGTACCGCTCTGGCCCATGGCACTGAACTCCGAGCAATACATCATGAGCTATCTCGGCCTGACAGAGCCGTTGAAAAGTCTCGGAACGGATGTCCCAACCCTGGTCGCGCTTCTGGTCTGTCTGATCCCGACCACGATCGGAGCTTTGCTGGCTGCCATCGGGATCGCCGGGATGGACCGCGCCCTGCGGGCCAATGTCCTCGCCAAGAGCGGCAAGGCGGTAGAGACCGCCGGTGACATCGACGTGGTATTACTCGATAAGACCGGAACGATCACTATGGGTAACCGGCAGGCGACAGACTTTCTTCCAATTCTGGGAGTGACCAGGCTTCAGTTGGCGGACACGGCACAACTCGCATCGCTTGCGGATGAGACACCTGAAGGAAAAACGATCGTAACTAAAGCAAAAGAGCTGGCAACAGCTGCGCAGATTAAATTAAGCGTTCCGGATGGCGCTGAGTTTGTGCCTTTCACGGCGCAAACTCGGATGAGTGGAGTCGATCTGCCGGGCGGGCGGATGATCCGGAAAGGGGCATCGGACGCCATGATCAAATTCGTCAAGGCTCATAGTGGCAATGTGCCGGCCGAGCTCGGTCCGGTGGTGGATAGCGTCGCTTCAAAAGGCGCGACACCGCTGGTGGTTGCTGAAGGGATTCAAATCCTTGGGGTCGTCGTCTTGGAAGACGTCTTGAAACCGGCAATGAGCGAGCGCTTTGAGCGCCTCAGGAGAATGGGACTGCGCACCGTCATGATCACTGGAGACAACCCTCTGACCGCCGCGACCATTGCCCAGAAGGCGGGAGTGGATGATTTTCTGGCGCAGGCTACCCCTGAGGATAAGCTCGCTTACATTCGCAAAGAGCAAGCGGAGGGCAAGCTGGTTGCGATGATGGGCGACGGGACGAATGACGCGCCCGCCCTGGCTCAAGCCGACGTCGCCTTGGCGATGAACGCCGGGACCCAGGCCGCGAAAGAAGCAGCGAATATGGTCGACCTGGACAGCGACCCTACAAAGCTGATTGAAGTCGTCGAAATCGGTAAACAACTTTTGATGACTCGCGGAGCTCTAACCACCTTCTCAATCGCCAATGACGTAGCGAAATATTTTGCAATCATCCCCGCACTGTTTGCCGGTACCTTACCGTGGCTGAAGACAATCGACATCATGCATCTGCATTCACCGACTTCAGCAATTCTTTCAGCTGTCATCTTCAATGCCTTGATCATTCCTGCGCTAATCCCTGTGGCACTCAAAGGAGTTACTTACAGGCCTCTTGGCGCGGATGCGCTCCTGCGCAGAAATCTGCTTATCTGGGGCCTTGGGGGTGTGATCCTTCCATTCCCGGGCATAAAACTGATCGACATGATCATGGTCGCTTTCCATTTCGTTGCCTGATGTTCCACTCACTTACGGAGGCTTAATTATGTTTCGATATGTAGCAAAGAGCGTCGTGCTCCTATGTTTTAGTGTAGTCATCTGCTGCGTCCTTTATCCATCTTTGGTCTGGGTGATCGGTCAGGTTTTCTTTCCGTTTCAGGCCAATGGTAGTCTGGTGAAAGGTCCGGACGGAACAATTGTGGGTTCAAGGCTGATTGCTCAACCATTCACCAAGGACGAATACTTCCAACCGCGGCCCTCGGCTGCGTCCTACGATGCGTCCGCTTCGGCTGCGTCGACCTACGCTGCCTCGAACTACCTGCTACGCAACCGCGTTGCCGGCGCTCTCGGACCAATTGTCAAATATAAGAGCGGGCCCAAAGCCGGGCAACTGGTTGCTCCCGATCTAGAGGCTTGGTTTCAGCAGGACAAGTTCCAGGGTAATCCTCACCTCGTGGCTCAGTGGGCGGACCTGCACAACGCCGTCGCCCAAGCTTGGGTGAACGCGGATCCAACCCACGGCCAATATGTGGACGCCTGGACAAAGGCGCATCCGGACCTGACTGCGAAATGGATTAAAGATAATCCGAGCACCCCTCAACCTAAGGCGGCGGATTTAGCGATTCTGTTTTTCGAGAGCTTCTCCCAGGAGCACCCTGGCATGTTCCCTTCGGCTGTTACCCAAACCGGAGCGGACGGCAAGCCTCAAACCTCCATTCAACCGGTTAAAGATGGCTCAGACATTCAGTCGAATTTCTTCGATATGTGGCGCCAGGAACACGCGGACGCCGATCTTCAGGACGTTCCAGGTGATTTAGTGATGGCTTCCGGTTCCGGACTTGATCCGGACATAACCTTGGAAAATGCCGAATTTCAACTGGATCGGGTAGCCGCGAAGTGGGCTGACAACACCAAGCATGATGCTGGGGAGGTACGTAAAGAGATTGACGGAATCTTGCAGGCTAATGCTTCCGCCCCCTTTGGCGGTTTAGCAGGTGAGAAGTTTGTCAACGTGCTGGAAGTAAATTTGGAGCTATGCAAACGGTACGGGGTACCAAAATAGCAGTTATTCGAAGCTAAGATGAATCACATCGCCAGGCTGCAAGCCCGATTTTCGCTGCGTTCGTATCGTCACGGCAGTGCGCGTGCCGTCCGTTCTGACTGCCTTAATCTGGTCGACCTGAATTTCGGCGGGATCCGCCCTGATTCCCGCTGCGTCCTCGGGAATTTTATCAAGGAACGTCGCCTCGATGTTCCAAACATCAAAGGCTTCGTTGCTGGGCTCCTCTTTGATGTTCCTGGTTACTCGCGCTTCGATTGTTTTCATGTGAGCAGCGTTCGTCCTCGTGTCTACGCCTTCCATTGCTGTTTCCTGACCAAGTTCCGTCCAAACTTGCATTTCTCGGTCACCACTTAGTCTAAGGAGCCGCTCTTGATCCGGTCTTCGCGATTTCGATCCTTCGTTTCTTCCTGCGTTCGCCGCAGCTCTGGTGAGGCATCCACCTCAGGCATCGAATCAGTAACAAATCCTTTCTGATCAAAAAAGGCCTGTTCGCTTCGTTCAAGATTATGTCGGTCTTCCATAGACCCTTCCTTCGAAGTTCGAGAATCGATGGCCTCCTCCGGGCGTATCTCCTCGATTGAGCTGACACGGTGAAGTGGTATAGACCGCCCGTAATACCGGTTTATCTCCTCCTTTTCAACCTGGGCCAGCTCGGCTCCGGCAGATGCCGTTGGCGTCCTTTTAATCAACTCCCCCGGAAAAGCGAGCTTAATATGGTGTTCGGTAATCTGGGCATCGCCGGCAGGAACAACGTGCACTTTGCCAGACAACCAGCTGCCTTTTACGCCAACGAATTCGACCCGTTTGGTGCTTGGATCCATCCAAAACCTCTGCACAGTTCCGACTGTTTCACCGCTTTCGTCGATGACTTCACGTCCCGCCAGCTTACGTGCTCCATCTTCATCGAGAGAATCGAACATCTTGATTTTCATTTTCGTCTGCCTCCGGGTGGCATTTGGATCGTATTTATTTCGTTGCGTTATATCTTGCATGGTTCGAATGGGGCGCGAGCGCTGGATCTATCGATTGGACAACCTGCGAAGCCATTAGACTGATTGACCCGTAGCTGATGGCAATTCACTCAATTGCTGCTAATCCCCCCTTCCCGGTCCTGGAATCGGCGATCCGGCGATGGCCATGAGACATCTGGACTGCTTACCCGCTTCTATGCAACCGTTGACACCGCGCCTCGCGATACAGTTAGTAACTACTTATTCTGGAGAATTAGCATGAGCATAATACTGGCAACCGTTCTACCGGAAAGACGCCACGTGCACGCAGATTCAACCACAACGTTTCAGTGAAGGCCAGCGGCATTTACATCGGAACAAGCGGCTGGTCATACAAGAGCTGGGCGGAGACGTTTTATCCCTGTGATCTGCCGGCAAGCAGACAGCTGACGTTTTATACGACGAAGTTTCCTACCGTGGAAATCAACCGCACGTTTTATCGTCTTCCGACACAGAAAGCGTTCGGTGACTGGAACCGTACAGCACCCGTAGGATTCTTGTACAGTGTGAAGGGTAGCCGAGCGGTTACGCATTTCAAACGCCTCCAGCCTGGCGCCAAATCATTAAATCTCTTGTTGAGCCGCTTGAAATCGTTAGGCGAACATCGGGGGCCGGTCTTGTGGCAGCTTCCAGGCACGCTCAAAAAGGATCTTCCTCGCCTGGGAAAATTTTTGCCGACTCTCAATCGTCGAATTCGCCACGCGATCGAGTTCCGCGACCCATCGTGGATGGACAAAGAAGTGTTCGAAATGCTAAAGCGACATCGTGTGGCGAACGTAGCCGTCAGCTCGCAGATAATGCCTAGATGCCTCGAGCTTACCACCGATTTCGTGTACGTCCGATTTCATGGGTTGGAAGGAGGAGCCGCGCATAATTACACTGATCGTGAATTGAGGCCCTGGGCGACATTTTTGCGCGGCTGCGCCAGGCACGGAGTCACCGCGTTTGTTTATTTCAATAACGACATGAACACTCGGGCGCCACTCAACGCCTTGCGCCTGATGGAGCTAGTTGGACCATCAGCAAATCTGCCTCCGACCGGCCGAACCGCAAGTCCGTCCACAGAAATCGAGAATTAAATGGCTAGATCGTCAGATTGGCCGTCATGGCGGGGCTTCCTTCGCCGATCAATGTAGCGTCTTGAGATAAGCCACGAGAGCGGCGGTATCGTGCTCGTTGTATTTTTTGGCGAACGATGGCATCTCATCTTTTATCCCACTCTGGATAACGAGAGCCATATGTGCGCCGCTAATCTGGAGTTTCCGAAGGCTCGGTGCGTTCTCGCCCCCATCCGCGTCTTGACCATGGGGGGAATAAACGTCATCGAATGCCGGTAAGTTTTATTGTAGGGTAGCCGCCGGCCATGAATGACGAGCAAAATCGCGCCCGTTTTGAAAGTCTGTTGCTACCGCTCATGAGTGACGCATACAACCTGGCTCGATGGCTGATGAAAAACCAAGAAGATGCTGAAGATATGGTGCAGGAGTCATATTTAAGGGCATTTCGTTTTTTTGCCAGCTTCCACCCTGGAACGAACTGCCGCGCCTGGTTCCTGCGGATCGTGCGGAACACATGCTACACAGCGTTAGGAGCTCGGGAGCTGAAACAAGTGCCGCTAGACTCAGAGGCCGATGAGATCGAAGATACGTCTCCCCTGCCTCCGGTTAATCTTTCTCAAAAAGCGACGGTAGAAGCGGTACGGGAGGCGATCGCAGCGTTGCCAGTCGATTTTCGCGAAGTGGTGGTTCTGCGGGAATTAGAGGGTTTATCGTACAAGGAAATCTCTGAGGTCAGTGGAGTTCCTCTTGGTACGGTGATGTCGCGCCTTGCGCGTGCCCGGCACCAGCTCTATCTCATGTTGGCGGATCGAAAGCAACACGACCAACTATGAATTGTCAAGAGTGCTACGATTACATCGATGCTTATATCGATAATGAGCTGGACGTCGCCGCGACAATCCTGGTGAAGCAACACTTGCGTGACTGCGTCCAATGTCAGCAAATTCTCGAGGCCCGAAAGGCCGTGGGGGCTTTGCTCGACAATCCGCAGGTTAGGTTTGAAGTCCCAGATTCGCTTCTTGGGAAGATTCAATCCGTTCTTCCGGCCCCCCAGTCCGATGCGAAGCAACGGTCCGGCAGCAGGTTGGTTATTCCCTGGTTCTCTGTTCCGTTAGCCATGGCGGCAACAATCGCCGTGATGCTCGGGCTGCTTTTCCTGAATCAAGGGGGGATGTTTGATCGCTCTCGCGGCAACACGCTCGCACAAGACGTGATCTCCAGTCACGTTCGCTCCTTGCTTGCCACGCACCTTCTCGATGTCCCTTCGACCGATCAGCATACGGTCAAACCCTGGTTCAACGGAAAGCTCAAATTCTCGCCACCCGTTCACGATTTTGCCGACCATGGCTTCCGTTTGATCGGAGGTCGTTTGGATTATTTCAATGGTCGGGAGGTAGCGGCACTCGTGTACCAACGCAATCAACATGTGATTAACTTGTTTATCTGGCCTTCGGAGTCCAGTCGCAACACCGCGGCGGAAAGTTTCACTAAGAATGGCTATAATGTATCGCATTGGGATCGTGATGGATTCGAATTCTGGGCTGTCTCCGACGTGAATGCGGAGGATCTGAGAACTTTTACAGGTCTGGAAACGCCGCAGTCTTGAAGTCGCTGATTAACTTCGCACTATTTCGGACAGTGTCACTGCTCCAGGTTTCGAAGCTTGCCGAATGGCATCGGCTGGCAAACGAGGCAGCAAAGGAACCCCGCATCCGGAAAGCTGTTCTTTATCATAAATATTGAAACATTTCCTTTTTATGGCTGTTTCGGTACGAACTGCCGAGCCCTTCCTTGACGTTCCAGCCGTAGCGACCCGAGCGGAACGGGATGATTTTATCCGGGCCATCGTCCGCGCCACCACCGGCTGGACGATTTTGGAGCTCTTGAAAACGGACATCTCGATGAGCGCAAGGCTCGGAAATTCCCAAGAGTCCTCGTTCAAGCCAGTAGAATCAGACCAATTTCAAATCGCTACCTGCACAAACTGCTGCAAAGAAAAGTTCGGTGTCGGAGGGATACTTAAAAGGTATCGAAACCTAAGAAATAAAGTATTGGTCCATAAACTCGAATGGTCTGATTTTGTTTTCGCACGCGACCGGAGGTCTGAGACTCGCCATTAGGCGAGCCCCCAGTAACGAATGACTATTACAGCCTCAAAAGAACAAGGCAAGCCGTTCTGTCGCAGATGATCCTGGGTGATATGCTAGCTCTTAGCCCACCGAAATAAAAAATGTTCGGAACTGGTACTGACTCTTATGACGAACAAACTGAAATTCCCTGACGGTGTGACAATCACTGCAACCAATTCTCCGGCTACAGAGGAGATCTTAGTCCCGGAGGCTATCGAACTCATAGCCGCACTTCATCGAAACTTTAATCAAAGGCGCCAAGAGCTTCTGCAGAGAAGGCAGCAACGACAGGCGGATTTGGACGCCGGGCAAACGCCGGATTTCCTGCCTGAAACTGAAAATGTGCGGAGAAGCGATTGGACCGTAGCCCCCATCCCTGCAGATCTGCAGGATCGTCGAACCGAGATTACCGGGCCGACGGATCGCAAGATGGTCATCAACGCCTTGAACTCGGGCGCGAAAGTCTTCATGGCTGATTTCGAAGATGCCAATACTCCCACCTGGGAAAACCTCATGGAGGGCCAGAGCAATCTGCGGGATGCAATTCGCCGGACCATCGAGTTCAAGGGTCCGGAGGGAAAAGAATATCGGCTGAAGGATCAGGTGGCAGTGCTGCTGGTTCGACCGCGTGGCTGGCATCTGCCGGAAAAGCATTTCCTAGTCGATGGAGAACAAGTGTCAGGCGGCCTGTTCGACTTTGCGCTGTATATGTTCCATAACGCAAAGGAACTTCTGGCCCGCCGATCGGGGCCCTATTTTTATTTACCGAAGCTGGAGAGCCATCTGGAAGCGCGACTCTGGAATGATGTTTTTAATTTCACTCAGGATTCGGTAGGCGTCGCCCGCGGCTCGATTCGCGCGACCGTGTTGATCGAGACGATCCTGGCGGCGTTTGAAATGGATGAAATTCTCTACGAACTGAAGGATCATTCTGCCGGGTTGAACTGCGGTAGATGGGATTACATCTTCAGTTGTATTAAGCGGTTCAGGAATAAACCGGAGTTCATTCTGGCGGATCGCGCGCTGGTGACCATGACCACGCATTTTATGCGCTCCTATTCATTGCTCTGCATCAGGACCTGTCATCGCAGAGCGATTCATGCCATGGGAGGCATGGCCGCCCAGATCCCGGTCAAAAATGACGAGAAGGCGAACGAGGAGGCTTTCGCAAAGGTTCGTGCCGACAAGGAGCGAGAAGCGAAGGATGGACATGATGGCACCTGGGTGGCACACCCTGGTCTGGTTCCCACTGCTTTGGCGGCGTTTGACGCGATCATGAAGAGCCCGAATCAAATCGATCGGAAACGTGAAGATGTTCAGATCACAGCGGCCGATATTCTGAAATTCGAGCCCGAAGAACCGATTACCGAGCAGGGCTTACGGACCAATGTCAGCGTGGGCGTCCAATACCTGGAATCCTGGCTGCGTGGCTCCGGCTGTGTTCCCATCTTTAACCTGATGGAAGATGCCGCTACGGCGGAAATCTCTCGAGCTCAAGTCTGGCAGTGGATCCGGCATCCGCGCGGCGTTCTGTCGGACGGACGCAAAGTGACCAAGGAGCTGTTTCGCGCTGTTCTGGAAGAAGAACTTGGCAAAATCCAGTCGTTGGTGGGTCAAGAGCGCTACAAGAAGGGCAAGTATGGTGAGGCGGCGGAGCTCTTTGATCGAATCACCACCAGCGATCAGTTTGCCGAATTCCTGACTTTACCGGGCTATGAACGACTTGACTAGCGATCTCTCCCCCTGGGAGGAATCGCCATTCGCCACAAAAACTTAAGAACTAACAAATGTAGAGGAAACAAATGAGCACGACTGCTACGGAAACGATGATAGAGGTTGCACCTCCAGCAACCGAGAACCGGTGGAACAAGCCAGGGGCGCGCTGGAAAGACGTGATTCGCCCCTATACCAAGGAGGAAGTTGAACGGCTGCGAGGCATGGTGAAGATCGAATATACCTTGGCACGCCTCGGCGCGGAGCGGCTCTGGAAATTGCTCCAGGAAGAAGATTATGTGCCGACACTTGGAGCCATGACGGGAAATCAAGCGGTCCAGCAAGTGCACGCCGGCCTCAAAGCAATCTACCTCAGTGGGTGGCAAGTGGCAGCCGACGCCAATCTGGCGGGCCAGATGTATCCCGACCAGAGTTTGTATCCGGTCAACAGCGTTCCTGCGGTGGTCAAACGAATCAACAACGCCTTACTGCGGGCTGACCAGGTCCGTCATCTGGAGGGGCGACACCACATCCATTGGATGGCGCCGATCGTCGCTGACGCGGAAGCCGGCTTTGGGGGACCGCTCAATGTCTTTGAGTTAATCAAGTCGATGATCGAGGCGGGCGCGGCGGGCATTCATTTGGAGGATCAACTGGCCTCTGAAAAGAAATGTGGCCATATGGGCGGCAAGGTCCTGATTCCAACCCAGCACGCGATTAAAAACCTGATCGCCGCGAGGTTGGCAGCCGATATCTGCGATGTGCCGACGATTCTCCTGGCCAGAACGGATGCCAACGCGGCTAACCTTCTGACCAGTGACGTCGATGAGCGGGACAAGCCTTTCATCACCGGCGAACGAACCTCAGAGGGATTCTATCGGGTGCGTGCCGGGATCGATCAGGCAATCGCGCGGGCAGTTTCCTATGCCCCTTATGTGGATCTACTCTGGTGTGAAACCAGCGAACCGAACCTCGATGAAGCGAAGCGGTTTGCCGAAGGTGTTCACCAAGACCATCCAGACAAACTCCTCGCTTACAATTGCTCGCCTTCATTCAACTGGAAAAAGAAACTTGATGATACCACGATCGCGCGGTTCCAACGTGACCTCGGTGCGATGGGATACAAGTTCCAGTTCATCACCCTGGCCGGGTTTCATGCGTTGAACCATAGCATGTTTCACCTGGCCCGGGGCTACAAGGAGAGCGGTATGTCTGCCTATGCCGAGCTACAGGAAGCCGAGTTTGCCGACGAGGCGAATGGATACACCGCGACCAGGCATCAACGTGAGGTCGGTACCGGGTATTTCGATGAGGTGAGCCAGGTGATCTCTGCCGGTGAGTCCTCGACGACCGCCTTACACGGCTCAACTGAAACGGAGCAATTTCATTAAGGTGATGACTAACCCCGTTTTTGAACGAATGGCGCGCGCGTCCCCGCGCCTGGCGGATTCCCCGGAGGTGCGGGCGGAAGCGGTCGCCGGCCCGGCAAAGGCTTCCGATTAGGTTAGATACCGAACGATTTTCCTATGAGTATACCTGATAGCTTTCGAACCCTGATCATTAGCGAGCCAAAAGATGGCACCCAAGTTACCGCTAAACTTGCCAAGATCCCTCGAGAGTCCTTACCTGCGCAGGGCGAAGTCCTGATTAAGGTTTTTTATTCCAGCCTGAATTACAAGGACGCTTTAGCGGTGACTGGCCGAGGGAAAATCGTTCGATCTTTCCTATGTTTGGGCTTTTCTGCAAATTTTACTAATTGCCGCGTTCATTCGAGGTTTTCGCCTTGACAACACTGCGGCCCACCACGACCTTCTGAATGTTGCTGCGGGGGTGCCCCAGACCAGGCCGAATCAGTGGCGTGGGGACGCTTCCCCCCTTGTCTTTGTGTCTCATTTACTTTACAGCAACCCTGATTGGATTTGGATCGTTCTTCGATGGTAGCTCAGGGGCGCTTCATTTATCCGCTCACGGGCAGACCCATTTCAAGAACTGTCAAAGAATAAGAAAACCGACCATGCCAACACTAACTGTAGAACTCGACAACATAAGTCCAAAAATCCGCCAATTTGTCACCACACATCGGCGCATGCTAATTAACGGAAAATGGGTAGACCCTAAATCCGGAGCGGACAATACGTTTAACGTTTACAATCCGGCTACGGGTGAAGTACTAGCCACCGTTGCCGCCGGCGATCATGCGGACGTTGATTTAGCCGTTAAGGCCGCCCGACATGCCTTAGAAGAGGGCCCATGGTCGCGCATGACCCATGGCCAGCGCGGCAAGTTGATCTGGAAACTCGCAGACTTGCTTGAGGAAAATCTGGAGGAGTTCGCGCAAATCGAGTCACTGGATAACGGAAAGCCCCTGGCCGTCGCCCGGGTCGCTGACATTCCGCTCGCGATCGACAACTTCCGGTACATGTCAGGATGGACAACGAAGATTGAAGGTCGGACGATTCCGCTTAGCAATCTAGACCAGGATTATTTCGCTTACACGTTGCGCGAACCGGTCGGAGTGGTCGGACAGATCATCCCGTGGAATTTTCCGATTCTAATGGCCGCATGGAAACTTGGACCGGCGCTGGCGGCCGGCTGCACGGTGGTGCTTAAACCCGCCGAGCAAACTCCGCTTTCAGCTCTTCTCCTGGGGGAACTCTTCGAAGAGGCCGGTTTTCCGCCGGGCGTAGTCAACATTGTGACCGGGTATGGTGAAACAGCTGGAGCGGCAATCGCGGCTCACCCCGACATCGATAAAGTGGCGTTCACCGGATCGACCGAGGTCGGCAAACTGATCGTACATGCCGCCGCCGGAAATCTAAAAAAAGTTTCACTTGAACTTGGCGGCAAATCACCAAACATCGTCTTCGCTGATGCAGATCTGGAGAATGCAATCCATGGGGCGACCAACGCGATCTTTTTCAACCACGGTCAATGCTGTTGCGCGGGCTCCCGCCTATACATTGAGCAGAAGATTTTCGACGAAGTCGTCGAAGGTGTGAGCGAGAAGGCCGGAAATTACAAAGTCACGGAAGGTTTTGATCCTCACTGCGACATGGGTCCGCTCGTCTCGAACGAACAACTCGATCGGGTGCTCGGCTTCATCGAGGCCGGTGAAAGGGAGGGGGCTAAAACAATCATTGGCGGCCATCGTGTCGGCGACCATGGTTATTTCGTGGAACCGACGCTCCTGACTAACGTTCGGCCAGGAATGAAGGTCGTCGACGAGGAGATTTTTGGTCCCGTAGTGTGCGCCATGCCGTTCGAAAGAACCGAGGAGGTTGCCGCCGAGATGAACAACTCACCGTTCGGTCTGGCCGGAGCTATCTGGACACAAGATCTTAGCAAAGCACACCGCATGGCCAGGGCCATGAAATCGGGAACGGTCTGGATCAACTGTTATAACGTCTTCGACGCGGCTTTGCCCTTCGGCGGATACAAACAGTCCGGCTGGGGTCGAGAGATGGGCCGCGAAGTATTCGAGCTGTATACCCAGGTAAAATCGGTGTGCATTAAGATTTAAATTAAAGCCAACACTCGACGAAGCGGTAGGAAGCGGCGGCGGGCAGCTGCCCGCGCCGGGGCCATGGCCCGGCGAAAACTAGTCAAGTCGCGTACTAACAATGCATGATCTCGGCACCGGGCAAACCGGTTTCCCGCGCTCTACCGTCTCGCGGTCAACAATTCACCACGTGATAGAAATATAGAGAATCCAAAGAAAGAAACTTATGACTAATAAAAGACTGATGAAAGCAGCAATCGTGCACTCGTTTGGTAAGCCTTTGGTAATAGACGAGGTCCCGAAACCGACACCAGGTCCCGGAGAAATTATTGTTAAAATAGAGACCAGCGGACTATGTCATACTGACATTCATGCGGCACGCGGCGATTGGCCGATCAAGCCGAAGCTGCCCCTTATTCTCGGGCATGAAGGCGTCGGTATCGTGGAAGAGATCGGAGAGGGCGTAATAGAAGTTAAAGAGGGAGATCGAGTCGGTATTCCATGGCTAGGCTATGCGTGCGGACACTGTGAATATTGCGCATCTGGCTGGGAGAACCTTTGTGAAAAACAGATCAACACTGGTTATTTCATGGATGGCGCCTACGCGGAATACGTAAAAGCCTATGCGAAGTATGTTGGCAAGGTCCCGCAAGGGGTTGATCCTCTGGATGCCGCGCCTCTGACCTGTGCGGGGGTGACGACCTACAAAGCCGTTAAAGTCTCCGGAGCCAAATCCTCGGACCTGGTTGCCGTTTTTGGTATCGGCGGCCTCGGCCACCTGGCGGTGCAATATGCCAGGATCGCCGGTGCTGAGGTGGTGGCCATCGACCTCCACGATGAAAAACTGAAGTTGGCGAAAAGCCTCGGGGCAACTTACACCGTGAACGCAATGGAATCTGATCCAGTCGAGGAAATTAAGAAACTCGGCGGAGCAGATGCTGCTATTTGCGTAGCGGTCGCTCCCAAGGCATTTGAGCAAGCCCATAAATGTCTCCGCCGAGGGGGGACGCTGGTGTTCGTCGCCTTACCCGCAGATAACTACGTGAGGCTGCCCATTTTTGAGACGGTACTAAACGGTTTAACGGTCAGGGGATCGATTGTCGGTAACCGCGTGGATCTTGCCGAGACTTTTGAGCTGCATGCCGCGGGGAGAACAAAGGTTGAACGTCATACTCGAAAACTTGAGCGTGTTAACGAAGCTTTTGAAGAAGTCGAGAGCGGGCACGCAAAGGCTCGTCTAGTATTCGATTTTCGATAACACTACCGAGGTGCAGTGAAAAGTATCCGCCGCTTGCCGTATTTCAGGCAAGCGGCTTGGGCTATGACCAGAAGTGTTAGAATCCACTCCGTACGAGCTATCTCCTGATGCCATCGGCGATGAAGCCGCTGGAGATTATTCACCGCCGGTCGAGGCTCTTACCGACAGCCGGGTGGCAGCGCTCTGCGCGAATGCCGCCTACCGAGCGTTCCTCCGTTACGAAACGGAGTTCCACATCATTACCCGACGCGCTGCGGACCGTTTCCTGTTCCGTGACTGGCCGGGCGCCTACGGGGACGCGGCGGAGCGTCTCGGCCTTTACGGTCGGGTCCTGGATCAGCTCTTAACGGAAATCCACGAGCTGATGGGCACCGCCTGGAGGAAAAGCTGCTGTGGGTCGCCAGCAAGGCAGTCTACTCATCGCTTATCACCGATTGCAATGAGTGGGAAATTGCGGAGAGCTTTTTCAACTCTCTGACCCGGCGCGTGTTCGGCACGGTCGGTGTCAACCAGCAGGTGGAATTCGTGGACAGCGACTTTGACGCTCCACCAACCGTCTCGCCGGGCAGGTGGGCTAAAGAGAGTGGTTGACCCACACAAAGGTTGGCGCGGACGCAAAGATGAGAGCCGGGCGGTGGTCAGTGGCGGTTGAGCCCATCAGAAGTAGTTAGTGGGCAAAAGAGAGTGGTTGACCCTTGAACTCCGTTTCTTGTCCTCGGTTTTCCGCTGATGGCCAAGATCCGGCGATATAACAACACACGCAGACAATGTACCTGGCACACGGCCTACGGCTCACTCGGAAATCGAGATCCATCGTTCATCAAATGATCAATCTCCATCGCGATCAGGCAGACATCATCCGAAAAGTCTTTCGTCGCTGCGATTTGCTGAACCTCGTCGACCAGCTGTTTGCAAAGTTCGTCCGCGCAGAGGCTGGCTCGTTGATTCACTGATCCTAGCAGCCGGAGCTGATCGTAATATTGCCCATCGGCTCCTTCGATCTCGAATAGCCCGTCCGTAAAGAGCAGCAAGATGTCTCCTGCACTCAGCTTGCACGACGAGGTATGGTATTGTGCGTCCTCAAAGATCCCGAGCACCGGGTCCGGCTTCGATCCCCCAAAAGGAAGTGGCTCAGCGCTTCCCAGTGTACGGTGCACGCAGAGCGGGGTCGGATGTGCCGCATTCGCATAACGCAGTTCGCCTCGGGCAATGTCGACCAGCAGGTAGCAGGCAGAGACAAACATCGTCAGATGGGTCTGTTTCAGAATGCGAGAAATGCCCCGGTTCAGTTCCTGAAGGAATCGCGCCGGTTCGATCGCGCGATCGCGCACATCCTCTACGAGCGCCCGTAGGATTGCTGCAATAAGCGCTGCGCGCACCCCGTGTCCCATGACGTCGCAAATCAGCACTCCCGCGACAGAGTCAGAGATCTGCAAGATCTGAAAGAAATCGCCGCCGACTGCGGAGGAGGGACGAAAGAAATGGTGAAATCGCAGCGCACTCGCTTCTGGCGAAGCAGAACTCGGAAACCGGGGATATTGCTGCGGGAGCAGCGCGTTCTGCAGCTCACGCGCTGTCTCCAGATCCTCTTCCAACCGCGCGTTTTTTTCGCGCAGCTCCGCCGCATACCTGGCCAGTTGCTCCTCCGCTTTCTTGCGCGCCGTAATGTCGTGGGTCGTGGACACCAAGCCAATCAGCTCGCCCTTGTCATCGCGCAGAGGCACCTTAGTGACCGACAACCAGATCTTGTTTCCGGCGGAGTCGATTGCCTCGTCCGCAGACCGAACGACTGCTTCACCTGACTGCAATACGCTAAGATCGTCGGCATGAAACTTCGCCGCGGTTCCCGCTGGAAGGAAATCGGACAGAGTCCTGCCAACGACCTCCGTGGTATTCGTTACGCCGAGGAATCGGCAGTGCGCACTATTATCAAAAATATAGAGGCCTTTCAGGTCTTTAATGGCGATACTGTCCGTCATGGAATCAAGCACAGCGCGTAGCATTTTATTTTCACGCCCAATCTGTTCTGCCTGATGCTGGTAATCGGAGAATTCCCTCTCCGCACTCGGTTGATCCGGCCCGGCGTTGCATGGCTCATCTTTCATATCGTTTCAGGTAACGCCTCCACTCTATCACCTTTGCCAAATAATAGAATGGTGCCGGAAAGGAAGTTGGTCACTGCCGTCCGACGTGCAGTAAGAATCTGTGCCGGGGTCAGCCAATGAAATATCCACCGCGTCTAGACCACCTAATATTTCCGCATTAAGGATGTCCCTCTGCAGAGAAGATCGTCCTGGCGATTTTGTATTTGTCGATCAGTTTTCGCCATACTCAAATGCAATGATAACTCTACAAAAAGAGTATTGGATAGGCGCGTTTCACTTGATCCAGATGCTGCGTCTGAAAACTCAGCATTGTTGTTACGCAGCGAGGCGCCGCCATGCACAACCGTATCAATCCAAACCAGCTCGATGCGGCCGAACGCCGGATTCTGTTGAACACCTTGCACCAGGCGCGCACCCTGCAAAATTTGCTAAGAAATCGTTTTTCGGGCGCTTGACGGAATGAAGGCCCGGTGTTTCGCGGGCGCCCTGCGCTGGAATTTTGGCCCGGGAAACATACGAACCGGCGCGAAAAATTCGGAACGGGATTGAGGGGTGATCTTCTCCTTCAGTATTTGGATTCTCTTTTCGCGTCGGTTCGCGTATTTTGCGGGCGTTCCTTTTCGCGGGCGTTCCTTTTCAAGTACGAGTCGGGAGCGATTCCAGCAGGATGCGGTTGACTTCATTAGCAGCTTCCATCTGCACCATGTGACCCGCGTTGGGGAAGATGTAAACCTTGGCATTATCCCCAAAAGCATTTGAGTGCGCGGACGGAATGATGCGGTCCTTCGCGCCAGAGATGATTCGGATTGGTTTGCCGAGGTTGGCGATCTGCGGCGCCAGGATGGTCCGCTGTCGGTCACCGTCTAGAAATGCGGAAGCGATCGCCTCCAATGCATTCGTCACACCATCCAGACGCTTGAACCGGAGAAGATCCTCAACTAACTGCCTAGTCACCAGTTCTTCATTCGCGAACAAACGGCTGCTCAAAGCCTTGAGTTCCTTCCGGCTGTTCGTGCGGGCGAAACCGCGCACATAGTCAGCATCGATTTCGCTGCCGAGCCCTGCAGAGGCGATCAAGGTCAATGACCGGACCTGGTCGGGTGATCTGAGCGCGGTGGCCATCGCGGTTGCACCGCCGAAGGAGTGACCAATGAGATGGAAATCTCCAAACTGCAATGCGTCGACGAACCCGATTACGGTTTTGGCAAAGTTCTCCAAGGTCGGATCGTCGATCTTCTTATCGGAGGCACCGTGACCCGGCAGATCTAACGCATACACTACGTGCCCGGCAGCCAACACTTCATGATTAAACAACCAATTATTCTTGTCGCCACCGAAGCCATGAATGAGAAGGACTGCTTCGCCGCTTTCGCCGCGTCTCAAATAACTTAGAGTGCGGCCGTCCACAACCACGGTTTCAGGGGCGATTGCCGTTTTGTCCTCTTCACTCTCACCGGGCACAAAACGACTTTGAAATTCGGCCACGAACGACTCTATGTCAGCGTCGGAGACATCCGCGTCAGCGACCACACCTAACAGAGCTCCGACGGGTAGAACTTCGGCCTCACTGGCGACTCGCCGGCGCAGAATCCCGCCGGTCGTAATCTCGAGTGAACCCGCTATCTTATCGCTCTCAACTTCGACGACCGCCATTCCTGGTTGGACAGTATCGCCCTCGCTGGCAAGCCACCGATTAACTGTTCCCGCTTGCATGGACAGGCCCCATTTCGGCATTGTAATGGGTCGGATTCTTCCGCTCATTTTGCGTACTCCACAACTTCAATAACCGCCGCTTTCACTTTGTCTGGACTCGGTACGTACAGGTCCTCCAATGCGTCGGAGAACGGAACCGGCGTATGCGGTGCGCACACCATGGAGACGGGAGCTTTGAGATCGCCGAAGGCTTTCTGAGCCGTGATCGCGGCGATATCCGCGGCCAGGTTACAGCGCGGGTTCGATTCGTCGACGATCACCAGTCTGCCGGTGCTTGAAACACTCTCAAGAATTGTTTCCTCATCCAATGGACTTGTGGTGCGAGGATCAATTACTTCACATTCGATGCCCTCTTTCGCCAGATCCACTGCGGCCTGCAACGCAACATGCACCATCCGGCCAATAGCCACGACGGTGACGTCGTCGCCGTCGCGGACAATGTTCGCCTCACCGAAAGGAATGGTGAAGCTCTCCTCCGGCACCTCACCTTCCAATCCGTACAGCAGCTTATGCTCGAAGAAGATCACCGGGTCGTTGTCCCGAATCGCCTCGATCAACAGACCTTTGGCATCGTACGGCGTCGATGGGATGACGCACTTCAGTCCAGGGATGTGGGTGAAGATCGAGTACAAGCATTGCGAATGTTGAGCTGCGGCGCGAAACCCCGCGCCAAACATGGTGCGAATCACCACTGGTGTTACGGCCTTGCCCCCGAACATGTAGCGAAATTTAGCCGCCTGATTGAAAATCTGATCAAAGCAAACGCCCAGGAAATCGACAAACATGAGTTCCGCGACCGGTCGCAGGCCGCAAGCGGCTGCTCCGATGGCTGCACCAATAAAGGCCGACTCGGAAATCGGCGTATCAATGATGCGGTCGCCAAACTTCCCGTACAGTCCTTTAGTGACTCCAAGAACTCCGCCCCAAGCGTCCATTTCGCCTTCGCCTCCCCGACCGCCAACATTATCCTCGCCCATCGCGATGACCGTTTCGTCTCGCGCCATTTCTTGAGCCATCGCTTCATTAATCGCCTGTTTGAAACTAATTTTACGTGTCATTGCTAGTGCCTTCTGGAGTTTTTAATTATGCGTAAGCCACATACACATCGGTCAAGAGATCCGAGGCCTGAGGTTTCGGCGCAGCCTTCGCGAAAGCCACCGCCTCCTCGATTTCCCCTCGAACCTGATCATCGATTTGATCGAGTTCCTGACTTGTAAGGAGCCCTTGCTTTGTGACCCGTTGCCGGAATAGCATCAGACAGTCCTTCGTTTCTCTAATCTTTTTTACTTCATCGACGCCGCGATAGGTTTGCTGGTCACCTTCGAAATGCCCAAAGTAACGGTTCAACTTGACCTCGATCAGCGAAGGACCGCCTCCAGCTCGCGCGCGACCAATGGCTTCGCCGGCTGACTCGTAAACGGCGAAGAAGTCGTGGCCGTCGACGATTGCGCCGGGCATGTCAAAAGCTGCGGCGCGATCCGCAATATTGCCGGTGGCAACCGCCCAGCGCGACGCGGTCGACTCAGCATAGCCATTGTTTTCGGCCACGAAAATTGCCGGCAGACGCCACACCGAAGCGAGATTAAGAGATTCTAGAATGGTTCCCTGATTGGAAGCGCCATCTCCAAAAAAGCAAACGGCGACGTTGTCTGTATGCTTAATTTTTGCCGCCAAGGCCGCGCCGCAGATCAACGGTCCACCGCCACCGACGATCCCGTTTGCACCGATCATGCCGAGATGGAGATCAGCTACATGCATCGAGCCTCCTTTTCCTCCACAAATGCCGGGCTTTTTGCCATAGATCTCGGCCATCATGGTGCGAACATCCAGACCCTTTGCTATACAGTGGCCATGGCCACGATGCGTGCTAGCCAGGTAGTCTTGCGTCCGAAGATGCATGATAACACCGGTAGCCGACGCTTCCTCACCGGCGTAAAGATGAACGAACCCAGGGATCTCGCCGGTGGCGAACTCCACGTGGACACGCTCCTCAAATTCACGGATGCGTCTCATACTAAGATAAGCATCCTGAAGTGATTGGTTGTTCAATTCAGTTGACATTCAGTTTCCTTTCACTGGGGATTTGTTACGAAAGAAGTGCTAGCAGACATCCGGAGTAGACCTTCACCAGCTGCCAGATCGAGAGTTCTTCGGACATCGACAGTCAGCGGGCCCTCGAGGTCCAGCCACACTAGCGGGAATTCGTCGGGGCCGAATTCAATCTCACGCTCACCGTCCAACGCTACCGTTCCACACTTAAGTGCTACACTAGCGATGACGCCCGGCGGGAATGCGGTTACCTCACCGACTGGCACCGTGCAAATCAATCCAGGACCGATCGGGGCGCGCAACCATTGTTCCGGTGATCGCCCATCGATCCGAACATGGCATCCGTGCGGGACATCGCGCCCCGTTGGGCGCATCAGGCCGGCGATCGACGATAAGCCGACGGCATCTGGTTCAGCGAACGTGACAAAAATCTCAGACAGATCGTCAGGGTCCCACAGCGCCCGTGAAGCCACGTAAGGGCTGCGAGTGATAGCGACATCGACCAAAGCTATCTCGCACTGATGGCCGACACGTACGTTCAAGCGTTTGTTACGCCGGCAAATATTCTGATGATTTATCCTGCCCGTCGCGCACAGCGCTGTGGCGATCCCAGCCACGGTCGCCTCGCGCAAATCAGGGAAGACGTTGTTGGTTCCAGTGGAGAGAGTGACCAATGGAGTAGAGCCACATTCCGAGGCAACTACGCGATGAGTTCCGTCGCCACCCAATACCACAATGACTCGCACACCTTGTGCCAGCATCGCGCGAACCGCCCGCCGTGTGTCATTCGCCGTCTGTTCCACTTCTTGGAAGATGAATCGAACCTCAGGCCAGCGGTCTCTCGCCGTCGCTGCGTGCGATCGGACCGCGCGGAGAACACCACCGGCGATACCGCTGTGGTCGGGCATCAGGAAAACCTCATCGACCCCGAACGCGCCCAGCGCAGAGATCACTCTGGTTACCATGCTCACTTTTTCAGAAGTCGGAAACAGCGATGCGCAGGAAACCAGTCTCCGGATATCGCGACCGGATGCGGGATTAGTGACGATTCCGACAAGAATCCTTTCTCGCTGCTTCATATGTTCAGGGGAAACGTGCCGTGGCGGAAAGCACAACGAAACCGCCGTAGCCGACGCATGATTCCAAAGATCATATCGCGCTTTCCGCCCAGAAGACAAGAAACGCCTGCCAAAAGGAGAATAGCTCGCAGGCCAATCCGTCGTTGCCCGCTTGGCCTGAAGTAACCCGTTTCGGCCAGGAAAATTGCTCCGCTGCCAGTTGCGGCGAGGCGACGAACCCGCCCGGCTGCCATTGTTAGCCAGGCAAGAAATTCTTCGTTCTTTCGGAGGACCGAAATCGTGATGTGTTCGGCTTAGCTAAATCGTTTGAATCGTTTGAATCGGTCTTTGTTGCGGCATGCTGAATGCGTTTTCAATCCTCCTGGGCTGTGAACTCGGTGGGGAAATTGTTCGCCGGATTTTCTCACTTCCGCTCCCCGGGGCGGTGATCGGCATGTGCTTCTTAGCGCTATTCCTGTTGCGGAAACCCTCCGCCCTCCCGAGCTCTTTGGTCTCGACCGCCGAAGCACTTCTCACGTATCTGGGCTTACTCTTCGTCCCTGCCGGGGTGGGTGTGATCGCCAATATGGACCAGGCGGCCAGTTCATCAATTTTCTCCTTGGCCCGGCGACAGTGGCGCTTGCCGTGCCTGCCGTAAAAAACCTGGAACATCTCAAGCGGAGTTTGCTTGGAGTCTTGCATTAAACGGTTTGCTGACGGCATTGATGGTCCCGCTGCTAGTATATTTTTGGCCCCGTTGAAGCGGACGGGGCAAAGCGGAGCCTGAGCCGGGGAGTCGCTTCACTCCGGGGTTCTCTATCCGGCAGCTCCCAATATCTGGCGAAATCTGTCGAACTCAGCTCGAGTCGCACCAAAACGTTTATCGAGCTTGGGCTCAGAAAGAAGGTGACGCGACTGCTGATCTATTCGAGAGTGTCAGCGGCGGTTGGTGTGAACATGCACAGCCCCCGCTTCTCTTAACAAACGAAACCCTTTCTTCGTTAAAATGATTAAAAAATCGCCCGTGAAAGTTGCTGTGACCGGCGCTGCAGGTCAGATCGGTTATTCGCTCCTGTTTCGTATCGCTTCCGGCTCGATGTTGGGTCCAGACCAGCCGGTCGAGCTGCGCTTAATTGAGATTCCCAATGCCCTGACGGCGCTCCAGGGAGTGGTGATGGAGTTGGAAGATGGCGCGTTTCCTCTGGTCAGTTCGATAGTTCCCACCGCCGATCTCGACGAGGGGTTTCGAGGAGTCAACTGGGCTCTGTTGGTCGGAAGTGTTCCCCGGAAACAAGGGATGGAACGCAAGGAGCTGCTGGGAATCAACGGTAAGATTTTCACGGGACAGGGGCGGGCCATCGAGAAAAATGCGGCGTCAGACGCGCGCGTGCTCGTGGTCGGCAATCCGTGTAACACCAATTGCCTGATCGCGATGAACAACGCAAAAGGCGTGCCGAGTGATCGTTGGTTTGCGATGACTCGCCTTGATGAAAACAGAGCAAAATCGCAACTAGCGGCCAAAGCCGGCGCCCACGTCTCCTCAGTCTCCAATCTGGCGATTTGGGGCAACCATTCCTCAACGCAATATCCTGACTTTTACAACGCCAAAATTGATGGCAACCCTGCGACCGAAGTGATCAAGGATGAAGCGTGGCTCAAGGAGTCCTTTATCCCAATCGTGCAGCAGCGTGGCGCGGCGATCATTAAAGCGAGGGGAGCTTCTTCGGCGGCCTCCGCAGCGAACGCCGCGATCGACACGGTTTGGTCGCTGGTCAGTCCTACTCCTGCGGGGGATTGGCACAGCGTTGGAGTCTATTCGGATGGGAGCTACGGAGTCGAAAAAGGTCTGATCAGTTCATTCCCGATCCGCACCGTGGTTCCTGAGTGGGAGATCGTTCAAAACGTCTCCTTGAATGACTTCAGCCGCCAGAAAATTGACGCGAGCATCAACGAATTGAAAGAAGAAAAAGAGCTGGTCGCGGAACTTCTGGGATAAGACACGCGTGGCCTTTGCTCTTACGGTCCTGGTCACAGAAGATCGCCAAGACAATCCCGTCGATATAAAGTCCAAAGCCGGAAGCCGCCTCTTCATAAACGTAGCGGTCGAAGTGCCGGAGGAGCGAGGAAAAATCATTTGCACAGAAGATCGCAAAGATCACGAAGAAGAAACAGCCGGCGCCTGGAGCCACCTTCTTCATCCGAGTAGCGGCGCAAGTGCATCAGACGGCCTTTAAAGAGAGTGACTCTTTGTGACCTTCGCGATCTTCTGTTTCAAAAATGTCTTTGCTTTTTTTATGTCTCAGTGCCGGAGGAGCGAGGAAAAATCATTTGCACAGAAGATCGCAAAGATCACGAAGAAGAAACAGCCGGCGCCTGGAGCCACCTTCTTCATCCGAGTAGCGGCGCAAGTGCATCAGACGGCCTTTAAAGAGAGCGACTCTTTGTGACCTTCGCGATCTTCTGTTCAAATGTTCTTTGCTTTTGAATTCACCGGATGGTTCCAAGGCGGTCACTCTTCGTGATTTTTGCGGTCAGATCAAGACATCGGAGCTGACGGAACAGATCTGGAGTGGAAGGTTCGATTCGGGGGAAGCTTCGCAATATTAAGTAACGCCAATTCTTCTTGTTATTTAAGTGAAAGTTTGCAAAGTCTGAGCAAATGACTACTGCGATGCAGAGAGCCAATGCGTGGAGCCAGCTCGTCATTGGCGCAGCGATCGAAGTGCATCGGATCAAGGGACCAGGACTGATCGAGGAGATTTACGGTAAATGCCTCGGCCGGGAATGCGAGCTTCGAAACATTCCCTTCGTGAAGGAATTCCGAGTCTTTTTGGAGTACAAAGGTCTCGTTTTCGAGCAACCGTTACGGCTCGATATTCTGATCGACGATGTGCTGATCGTTGAGTTGAAAGCCGTCGAAAAAGTGTTGCCGATTCACAAGGCGCAAGTTTTGAGCTACATGCAGCTACTCAACAAGCCCCTAGGACTTCTCATCAATTTTCACGAGCTTACTACCGGATGACCGAAGAGGAATCACTTTCACAGAAGATCGCAAAGGTCACAAAGAGAAATCCTTTTTGATAGAAACGGCCTAGGCCTGGAGTCACATCTACATAAGCATAGCGGCCCACGTGCTTCGGATGGCTTTTAAAGTCCTAAAGAGAGTAACTCTTTGTGATCTTTGCGATCTTCTGTTCAAAATGTCTTTAGCCGTTTTTCCTCTCATAGTGCCGGATGATCGAAGAGGAATCATTTTCACAGAAGATCACAAAGGTCACAAAGAGAAATCCTTCTGATAGAAACGGCCTAGGCCTGGAGTCACATCTACATAAGCGTAGGGGCCAACGTGCATCGGATGGCTTTTAAAGTCTTAAAGAGAGTAACTCTTTGCGATCTTTGCGATCTTCTGTTCAAAATGTCTTTAGCCGTTTTCCTCTCATAGTACCGGATGACCGAAGAGGAATCATTTTCACAGAAGATCACAAAGGTCACAAAGAGAAATCCTTTTGATAGAAACGGCCTAGGCCTGGAGTCACATCTACATAAGCGTAGCGGCCAACGTGCATCGGATGGCTTTTAAAGTCCTAAAGAGAGTAACTCTTTGTGGTCTTTGCGATCTTCTGTTCAAAATGCTTTAGCCGTTTTTCCTGTCATAGTGCCGGATGACCGAAGAGGAATCATTTTCACAGAAGATCACAAAGGTCACAAAGAGAAATCCTTTTTGATAGAAACGGCCTAGGCCTGGAGTCACATCTACATAAGCGTAGCGGCCAACGTGCATCGGATGGCTTTTAAAGTCCTAAAGAGAGTAACTCTTTGTGATCTTTGCGATCTTCTGTTCAAAAATGTCTTTTGCTGTTTTCCTCTCATACTACCGGATGACCAAAGAGAAATCATTTTCACAGAAGATCACAAAGGTCACAAAGAGAAATCCTTTTTGATAGAAACGGCCTAGGCCTGGAGTCACATCTACATAAGCGTAGCGGCCAACGTGCATCGGATGGCTTTTAAAGTCCTAAAGAGAGTAACTCTTTGTGGTCTTTGCGATCTTCTGTTGAAAAATGTCTTTTGCTGTTTTGCTGTCTTAGGGGTTTCCTGAGCGCTGCCTCTACTTCCCTCTTGGTCTAACTCAGCAATTGACGGAGGACAAAGGGCAGGATGCCTCCGTGCCGGAAATAGTCCACCTCGATGGGGGTGTCAATGCGGAGCCTGACCGTTTGCTCCACGACGGAGCTGTCCCGGCGTGTGATGCGCAAGGTAACATCCTGACGTGGCGCGATATCATCGGAGAGCCCAAGCACGTCGAAGACTTCCGTGCCCTTCAGGCCCAGGGTCTGAGCATTAACGCCGTCCGGGAATTGGAGCGGAAGGACGCCCATCCCCACAAGGTTTGAGCGATGGATACGCTCGAAGCTTTGGGCGACGACGACCTTCACGCCGAGAAGGCTGGTGCCTTTGGCGGCCCAGTCACGGCTGGAGCCGGTCCCGTACTCCTGGCCGGCGAAGATGATTAGTGGAATCCCATCGGCCTTGTAGGCCATGCAAGCGTCATAAATGAATGTCGGTTTGCCCTCTTTGGCCTTGATCTCCTTGTCAGGTGCGTGAACCTCCCTTTCGCCGAAATAAAGAGTGTATCCGCCTTCGACGCCAGGAACCATCAGGTTCTTGATGCGGACGTTCGCAAAGGTGCCGCGGGTCATGATGCGGTCGTTCCCGCGGCGGGAGCCGTAGCTGTTGAAATCTTCCGGGGCCACACCGTTCTCAAGGAGGAATTTCCCGGCCGGACTGGTCTTCTTGATGGCACCCGCAGGGCTGATGTGATCGGTGGTGACCGAATCGCCAAAGATGCCAAGCGAGCGCGCGCCCTTGATTTCGACGATATGTCCCGGCTCCATGCCGAAGCCGGTGAAAAACGGGGGCTCCTGGATGTAGGTGCTCGCACTGTCCCATTCGTACACCTCGCCCGTCGAGGAGGGGATTTCATTCCACTTCGGGTTTTGCTCGGCGAAGTCGGAATAGAGCTTACGATAGATTTCCGGCTTGAGCGCGGACCGCATAGCCGAGTGGATTTCCTCCAGCAAAGGCCAGATTTCTTTCAGGTAAACGTCCTTGCCATCCTTGTCCTTTCCGAGTGGCTCCGAGCTAAGGTCAATATCCACCGTGCCGGCGAGCGCAAAAGCCACTACCAGCGGAGGGGACATCAGAAAGTTGGCGCGGATATTTTGATGCACGCGGGCTTCGAAGTTGCGATTGCCCGAGAGGACGCTGGCGGCAACGAGATCGTGCGTCGCGATGGCTTCTTCCAAAGCGGGATGAAGCGGGCCGGAATTCCCGATACAAGTCGTGCAGCCGTAACCGACGGTTTGAAAGCCGAGTTTGTCCAAGTAAGGCTGAAGACCCGTCTTTTCGAGGTAGTCGGTGACCACACGCGAGCCCGGCCCAAGGGAGGTCTTGACGGCCGGATTTACCTTCAGACCTCGGTCGACTGCCTTCTTGGCGAGCAGAGCCGCGCCGAGCATGACAGTCGGATTGCTGGTATTGGTGCAACTGGTGATCGCGGCAATAAGAACGCTGCCGTGCCCAATTTCCGTGTCGACCGGATGGTAGGATGAATCCGGAAAGGCGGGTTTGTCTGGAGTTGGACGATTCTGAATCAATTCCGCCTCGTTTTTCGACAAGCCCTCGTCAGGGTGGTTTGCGGCGGTGTCGGTGGAAGGCATCTGAGTTTCAATGACGGGAGTGGAACCATTGATGTGCACCGGCACTTTGAGCAACAGGTCAGCGCTCTTTTTTCCATAGCCGCCTTCTGTCAGAGGCTTTGCGAGGAGAGCCTCAAACGTCTGCTTGAGCTCAGGGAGATTGATGCGGTCCTGGGGCCGCTTTGGACCGGCCACGCCCGGCACAATGGTATCGAGATTCAGTTCGAGCTCTACCGTATAGTCCACTTCGCCCTTGCGCGGTATTCCCCAGAGACCCTGAGCCTTATAGTAATTTTCATAGGTCTCGCAGAGCTCGTCGCTGCGTCCGGTGGCATGCAGGTAGGCGAGTGTTTTCTCGTCCACACCAAAGTAACCCATCGTAGCGCCGTATTCGGGAGCCATATTTGCGATGGTGGCCCGATCGGTGACGGTCAGCGCGGTTGCGCCTTCGCCAAAGAACTCGACAAACTTGCCGACAACCTTCTGTTGGCGAAGCATTTCTGTGACGCGCAGTACGAGGTCGGTCGCGGTGACACCTTCCTTGAGGTCGCCCGCGAGGTGGACACCCACAACTTCCGGCGTGAGAAAATAGACAGGCTGCCCGAGCATGCCCGCCTCGGCCTCTATACCCCCGACCCCCCATCCGACGACGCCGAGGCCATTGATCATGGTCGTATGCGAGTCGGTGCCGACAAGGGTGTCCGGATAGTAGACGGTGCCCTTGGAGGTTTCCGCGCTCAAGACTCCCTTGGCGAGGTATTCGAGATTGACCTGGTGAACGATGCCGATTCCCGGCGGAACCACGCCGAAGGTCTTAAAAGCCTGCTGGCCCCATTTGAGGAATTGATAGCGTTCGCGATTACGCTTGAATTCTATTTCGAGGTTCAGGCGCAACGCATCGGCCGAACCGAAGAAGTCCACCTGCACCGAGTGATCGACGACCAGATCCACCGGCACCAACGGCTCGACGATCTTGGGATCTTTCTTCAATTTGGCGACTGCGCTACGCATCGCCGCAAGATCGACAAGGAGGGGCACACCGGTGAAATCCTGCAACACGATACGCGCCACGACGAAGGGAATTTCCTCCTGAGCAGGCGCCTTGGCATTCCATGCGGCCAAAGTCTCGACGTCCTTCTCCGCCACCTTCTTGCCATCGCAGTTGCGGAGCACCGATTCAAGCACGATCCGGATACTGACTGGGAGGCGGGATATCTTCCCGAGTCCCTTTTCTTCCAACGCCGGCAGGGAATAGTAAAAGCCGGTCTTGCCTTTGCCGACGTCGAAAATGCGCAGGGTATCGTTCATAATTTATTATCGACGAAAACGTGGGAGAATGCGCCAACAATTGTTAGCGAAACATATGAAAAGCAAGGCATCGATGTCGCCGCCAAAGCCGGAGCCACGGAACCAGCCAATTAAAGGCCGGGATGTTAGCTCAGTTTTAGGATACTTCCAGAGAGCCTCGTTGTTCGTCGTCCTCCATCCTTACCCTGGTTTTGTCATCGCCTCGGGACGCATGACCTTTTGAAATTCTTCATCCGAGACGAACTTCAGCGCCTGATTGGCTTCTCGGAGGGAGAGATCATGTTCGTGTGCGTAATGCGCCAGTTTCGCGCACTTGTCGTATCCGATAATCGGGCTGAGCGCTGTCACGAGCATGAGAGAGCGGTTCACAAAGTAGTCAATCTTGGTGCGGTTCACTTCCAGACCGGTTAGACAATAGTGAACGAAACTCCGGGTCGCGTCGGAAAGCAGACGAACCGAGTGTAAACAATTATAAATCATCACCGGTTTAAAGACGTTCAGCTCAAAGTTTCCCTGGCTGCCGGCGAAGGCGATCGCTGCGTTATTCCCGTTAACCTGGACCGCCACCATCGTTATTGCCTCGCATTGAGTTGGGTTCACCTTGCCAGGCATGATCGAGGAACCCGGCTCATTCTCCGGTATGGAAAACTCCCCGATCCCACAGCGCGGGCCGGAAGAAAGCCAGCGAACGTCGTTGGCGATTTTCATCAGCGACCCGGCGAGAGTCACCAGGGCGCCGCTGGCAAACACCAGTTCGTCGTGAGCGGAAAGGGCAGCAAACTTGTTGGGATGCGATCGGAACGGCAGCTTGGTGAGTTCAGCTATCTTTTTGGCAGTGCGTTCGGCGAACTCTGGATGAGTATTGAGACCGGTGCCGACTGCTGTTCCACCAATCGCCAAATCGAATAGGCCGTCAATCGCGAGCCCAAGGCGCTGCAGATCGCGTTCGATCAGCGAGGACCAGCCCGAAATTTCCTGACCCACGGTCAGCGGTGTGGCATCCTGGAGATGCGTTCGTCCGGTCTTAACGATGTTCGCGAATTCCTGTGACTTGGCCTCGAGCACCGCGTGCAGCTCCTCCAGCGCAGGAACAAGGTTCTCTTTTAGGACGGTGGCGGCGGCAACGTACATCGCTGTCGGAAATGTGTCATTGGACGATTGCGACATATTCACATCGTCATTCGGATGAACCGGCTTTTTGCTGCCTTTGGCACCTCCAGCCATTTCGATGGCTCGATTGGAGATGACCTCATTGGCGTTCATATTGGTCTGGGTGCCGCTTCCAGTTTGCCAAATCCGGAGCGGAAAATGCTCATAAAGCTTGCCGGCGATAACTTCGTCTGCAGCCGCGACGATCAGATCCGCTTTCTCTTTAGGAAGCTTTCCCAGATCCTGATTTACCAGGGCTGCCGCCTTCTTCAGAAGACCAATGGCCCGAATCAGTTCGGGCGGCATTCGATCCTCTCCAATTTTGAAATGAAGGAGCGAGCGCTCAGTTTGCGCTCCCCAGTAGACCTCGTCGGAAACTTCGATGGTTCCCATGCTATCGGATTCGGTACGCATAGATTTGTAATTTGTGAAAAACCGCCTAACCCGGAGATAATATGGCCCGGTTATACTCCCAGTTCAGACGAGCGATGTGCAAGACCGAAATCTGTTGTGGGCATTCTACCTGACAGGCTTCGGTATTGCTGCAATGGCCAAAGCCCTCCTGATCCGTCTGATCTACCATCCGGAGGACACGTTTTCGCGCCTCCAATCGGCCCTGTGGCAACAAGGCGAGCTGAGTAATCTTTGCGGAAGTAAACAGCGCGGCACTAGAGTTCTTGCAGGTGGCGACGCAGGCGCCGCAGCCGATACATGCGGCAGCATCAAAAGCCGCTTCGGCGACATCATGACTAATAGGAAGGCTGTTCGCCTCCGGCGCTTCCCCGGTGCTGGCCGAAATGTAACCTCCAGCCTGAATAATGCGGTCAAACGCGCTACGATCCACTTTCAGATCGCACTTTATCGGGAAGGCAGTTGCCCGGAACGGTTCTATATAAATGGTATCGCCATCTTTAAAAGTCCGCATGTGCAGCTGACAGGTTGTGGTGTTCGGAAGGGGACCGTGCGCTCGGCCGTTTATCATGACGCCGCATTGACCGCAAATACCCTCACGACAGTCGTGATCGAATTCCACGGGCCTTTCCTTCTTTTGGATAAGCTGCTCATTCAGCATGTCCAGCATTTCCAAAAAGGACATATCCGGCGTCACACTCGGCAAACTATAATCTACTAGTCGTCCTGGCCTGGCGCGACTCTCCTGGCGCCAAATTTTTAATTGTATCCGCATATAGCCTATTCGATTATTTATAACTTCTTATACTCGGAATGACAAAATCGAATCGCAGCGGTTCCTTGTGCCAGATTGGTTCCTTGCCAGCTCCCGCCCATTCCCAGGCGGAGGTAAAAGAAAATTCTTGATCATTACGAATCGCTTCCCCTTCGGATGTCTGATGTTCTTCGCGAAAATGCGCTCCGCAAGATTCTTCTCTGGTTAGAGCGTCGTAGCACATTAACTCGCCTAACTCGAGGTAGTCTCCCACGCGGCCGGCCTTTTCCAGCTCGCTGTTCATCTCACGTCCGCCCGACACGCAGAGTTCACGGTAAAACTGATCACGAAGCGTGCGAATGTCCGCGATGGCCTCCTCCAACCCGACGCGCGAACGCGACAATCCGCATTTATCGTACAAAATCTTCCCCAAGACCTTATGGAAGTAATCGGCAGGCAGCGTTCCCTGGATGCCCAGAAAACGTTGCAATTGCCCCAAGGCAGCCTCTTCCGCAGCCGCAAACGCGGGATGGTTAATATTCACCGGTCCACTTTTGATTTCATCGGCCAGATAGTTCGGGATGGTGGAAGGAGCGATAAAGTAGCCGTCAACGCACGCCTGGAGCAACGAGTTAGCTCCTAACCGGTTAGCGCCATGATCAGCAAAGTTTGCTTCGCCAACGGCGTACAATCCGGACACGTTCGTCATCAGCTCATAATCCACCCACAAACCACCCATGGAAAAGTGGGCCGCCGGCGAAATGCGCATCGGTTCTGTGTAGGCGTTAATGCCGGTAATCTTTTCGTACATTCGAAAAAGGTTACCGTACTTTTCTACTATCTTCTGTTTCCCTTGTTCGCGGATGGCTCTGGAAAAATCCAAATAAACGGCATTCTTCAGAGGTCCTACTCCATAGCCGGCGTCGATTCTCTCTTTGGCCGCGCGCGAGGCAATATCGCGTGGGCAAAGGTTGCCGAAGGCAGGATAGCGACGTTCCAGGTAGTAGTCTCTTTCCGATTCCGGAATATCGTTACCCGCTCGCTTCTCATCCTGGCTCTTGGGGACCCAAATCCGCCCATCGTTTCGCAGCGATTCGGACATCAGGGTTAACTTGGATTGGTATTCGCCGGACTGGGGCAGGCTCGTCGGATGCATCTGTGTCCAGCTCGGATTGGCAAAAAACGCACCGCGCTTATGAGCGCGCCAAACAGCAGAGGCGTTACAGCCCATCGCCAGCGTCGACAAATAGTAAATTTTGCCAAATCCGCCGGTGGCCAGGACGACCGCGTGGGCACCGTGGCGTTCCAGGGTCCCGGCGTCCATATTGCGCACCACAATACCGCGCGCTTTTCCCTCTATAACTACCAAGTCCAGCATTTCATGGCGCGTGAAAAGTTTTACGCGACCGGCCGCTACCTGGCGCATCAGAGCCTGATAAGCTCCCAAGAGCAGTTGTTGGCCCGTTTGTCCCCTTGCATAAAAGGTCCGCGATACTTGCACCCCGCCAAAAGAGCGGTTACTCAGATACCCGCTATATTCGCGTGCAAAGGGCACCCCTTGAGCCACGGCCTGATCGATCAGTTGGGCACTACATTCTGCCAACCGGTAGACATTGGCTTCTCGCGAACGAAAGTCTCCCCCCTTGATCGTGTCATAGAACATCCGGAACACGGTATCCCCATCGTTTTTGTAGTTCTTGCATGCGTTGACACCGCCCTGCGCAGCCACGGAGTGGGCACGCCTGGCTGTATCCTGAAAGCAAAAACAAGTTACTTGATAACCCATCTCTCCCAAAGACGCCGCCAGGGAACTGCCGGAAAGGCCAGTTCCCACGACAATCACATGGAGTTTCCTGCGGTTTCCGGGACTGACCAGTTTGGCGGTTGAACGATAGTGACTCCACTTTTGTTCCAGTGGTCCGTCCGGTATCTTTGCTGCCAACATAGCTATGGCCTCGCAAAATGAATATAGACCGGGATCAGGGCAAAGCCGAGGCTGATGCCTATGCTATATACCCATCCAACTACCCTGATCCATTTAACGTAGCGAGCGTTGTAGAAACCCAGGGTTCGGGCGGCGCTAAAGAAGCCATGCATTAAATGGTATCCCAGCGCTGCCATACACAGTACATAGATCAGTACATACCATCCGTTGTGGTATACAGTGACCACTAGAGTATACAGGTCTTTCTGTCCGTCCTTGTCCAGGGGCACGTGGCCAAACTGTAATTGATACCAGAAGTCGCGCAGGTGAATAATGAGAAAAGCAAGAATGATGGTGCCCAACAACCCCATCTTCCGAGCATACCATTTGCTGCTTAGGCTGCGGCGGTCGTACTCATAATGTTTTCCGTTGGCTCGCCTGTTTTGTATCGTGATCAGGAGTGCGTAGATGGCGTGGGCGAGGATGCTGGCAAACAAGACGTATGAAATGACCTCGATAAAGAGATTCTCGGAGAGCAGCTTGGAATAAAAATTGAATTGCCACCGCGCTACTGCGGCCGGCAGGAGCAGCTGCAGGTTCCCGAATAAATGTATCACCAGGAAGAAGCACAGGAAGAAGCCCGTCAGCGCCATCAAATTCTTCCTGGATAATGTGGAAGACAACAATTGTCGCATCCACCGGCGATTCTCTCGCTCCTTTCGGATCGATACGATGTCCGGATTGTGCACCGGGCCATCCGAAAGGGCTACGCCCGTCCCAGGCTCTTCATTGCTGTCGCTCATGTTCGTCGATATGCATGCCGAGTTGCCCAAAGAAAATGCCGGCAAATAACACCCCTGCTGCACCTAGTGCACCGTCTCGCATATAATGGTGATGGCGCCGCAGGTCAGTTGGCTGTTTTTCAAGGCGGTCCGAGCCGGACTGGCGGTAAAGCGCCCATATCTGAGTCATACGGGTCGAGCGAGCAACGCGGAAAAACAGCCAACTGGCCCCGGCCCGGAGGGTTGCGTTGAAAATGGGTCGGCTTAGCCGTAAACTTCGTGTTAATTGAACTTCGCTGCGCACCGCTGGAAGGCCACGGAGGCACTCGGGTGAATCAAGAGTAATCTTTCGATTTCCTTCGTACCAATGCCACTTTGAATTGCCAAAGCCGCCAGGTTAATCACTTCGGAGGCTTGATTGCCAATGGCAAGACAGCCTCTGATTTGTTTAGTCGAGCGTTCAGCGATGATTTTAACCAAGGTCTTAGATGGTTGCGCAACTGTCTTGTCATCGGCCGTCACCAGCTCTGCAGCGTCCGATTTCACTGCCAAGTCGAGGCCGGCTTCAACCGCCTCGTGTTCCATCCACCCAACAGCCGCAACGGGTGGGTCCGTATCAAGATACCGCGGAACCCAACGCGAACTAAATAGCGTGGTACCGCCGGTAATGGCATCGATAGCAACTCGAGCCTGTGAAGCCGCCGCGCTATCCAGCATATTGAGCCCATTTACGTCACCGATCGCAAAGACGCTTCTACGGGTCGTTCGCAGCTGCGCGTCGACTTCAATAAATGGTGTCGCGGCGATGCCAAGTTCTGCCAGACCGAGAGACTCAATATTCGGTCTGCGGCCGGTAGCGACCAGTAAAAGGTCAGGTGAAATCTCGCTTCCATCGGGCTGGGCAATGATTGGCCACCCTTCTTCCATTGGCAAATCGTTGACGGAAATCTGCCGGCCAAGCATCAGCTCCACTCCGTCTGCGGCAAGCTGCTGAGCAATGTGCGCTCCTACGCTTTCGTCCCAGTCCGGAAGTAATCGTTCGGTCTTTTCCGCTAGAGTAACCTGGCAGCCGAATCCGCGATAAATGGCGGCAAACTCGCAACCGACATAACCGCCACCCACGACGAAAAGATGGGCAGGAGGATGAATTCTGTCCAAAAGTTCGTCGCTATTGATAATTCGCGAATTCTGGGAACCAAGGTAATCCGGGCGCGCGCCAGTTGCCAAGATGATGTAGTCGGCGTCAATTTCCTCGTGCTTCTCATATTCGGCCGTAATCCGCACTCGATGCTCATCGACCAGTGCTCCGCGTCCGAACGCTACCCTGACATTCAGCTTTTCCAAATCGTTCTGCAAGTCTCGACCCAGCCGAATACTGGCGGCTCGTTGTGCTTTCATCCACTGCATCAGAGAATCCGTGAACAGATCTGCTTCGATTCCGGATTTTTTGCCTTTAAAAAATTCGCCATGGAGCCGTGCGGATGCGTGGAGAGCCCGAACGGCGAAGGACCCATGATGAAGCCGCGTGCCGCCCAACGCTCCGTTTTCGATGATGACCACTTTGAAGCCTTTTTTTGCTGCAAGGAGCGCCGCCTCGCTGCCACCAGACCCGGTACCTATGACCGCAAGTTGATATTTTTCGTTCATATCGCTGCCCGAACCTACCTTCCATCAGAAACGCCGACCACGCATCAATTGTTTGAGCGTTACCCAATTTTGGTAGTAAATAGATCCGGGATAGATTTGAAAAGCCATCTTTGGCTTTCAAAAGCAAAAATCGACGTGCAATATTTCAGCAGCTATTTGCATGGGCGACAACTATCAACTAGCGGTCATCGGATCGGGTTCTGGCGGACGCGAGGCAACCCGTTTGGCGGCTCGCCACGGTTTGCGAACTGCCTTAATCGAGAGAAACCACATTGGTGGCACTTGTTTCCATAGCGGCTGTTACGCCGTCCTGGCGCTGCAAGCTTCGGCACGCCAATTTCGTGATCGCTGGCGAAGCGGGCGATTCGGCAACAAGATCGAGCTTTTGAAGGAGACTCTGGGCGACTGGACGATGACACAATCGAATGTGAGCTCGCGGTTGGTGGACAACTTCCGTGCAGAACTGGATCAGCTAGGCGTTGATCTGTACCATGGTCACGGGCAGTTTCTGGACGAGCGGACTCTTCGGGTGGTCGATGCAAGCGGCACGGTGAAGACGATCACTGCCGACAAGGCGATTATTGCGACCGGTTCCGGACCCGACTTTTCCAAAAGATCGGGTCCAAGGTTGGTGGACAGCGATGAACTGCTGCGAAACAAATCTCTGCCAAAGCATCTAGCCATCATCGGAGCAGGCGCGGTTGGGTGCGAGTTCGCTTCCATCTACCGGACGTTGGGCTGTGCGGTGACTCTAATCGAGAAGGAGAACCGGATATTGTCTCGGTGGGAGTCCGAAGCAGGGGAACGAGTCGCTCAAATGCTGGAAATGCGTGGCGTCACGATCCAACTGCTGCGCAAGATTTCGCTGCTCGAGATCAAAGAACATGGCGAAGGCGTTCGCATACCAGTACCTGGCAACCCGGCGGTCGAGGCTGATCTAGTACTGCTCGCTACCGGCCGAAAACCGAATCTGGAAGGCCTTGGCCTGGGAGTTCTCGGGATTGATGATAGCTCATTTCTCAAAGTAGACGAGCAGATGCGACTTTCGACTCCCGGAATTTACGCAGTAGGCGACGTGAACGGAATCAGCATGCTGGATAGTACCGCTTTTTCTCAGGCCAGCGTCGCGATTGACTCGATCCTGGGGCAGGAAAGCCGATACGATCCACGATCGATCCCTCGGTGTATTCACACCGAGCCGGCCATTGCCGCCGTCGGCTTCACTCAGGAGGAGGCGGCCGCCCAAGGACTCGAATATCTGGCCGTGTCCGACACCATTCGACTAGTGTCTGATATCGAACACAGCGTTATCGATCCCGAACCCACCTTTCTAAAAGTGATCGTCGACGCTCGTTCTCGACAGTTACTAGGTTGTCTGGCGGCAGGAGATCACGCTCCGGTTATTGCAAATATTGCGACAATTGCGATGAGATCGGCGCTTACCATTGACCAACTTCGCCGAATGCCGTTGGTTCAACCCAGCGCATCGGAGGCTCTGATGGCTATTTTGCGCATGGCGCGCTGACAGACCGGTGGAGTAATGGAGTAATGGAGTAATGGAGTATTGGAGTAATGGAGTAATGGAGTAATGGAGTAATGGAGTAATGGAGTAATGGAGTAATGGAGTAATGGAGTAATGGAGTAATGGAGTATTGGAGTATTGGAGTAATGGAGTATTGGAGTAGTGGAGTATTGGAGTAACGGAGTGGTGGAGTAATGGAGTAGTGGAGTGGTGGATGCTATTCGGTTCTTTTGGCGATCAGGTTTTTCGGTCCAAGTGAAACTTTCTCTGGTCCTGATGCCGTTAGCCTGGGCCTGACCGAACAGAGATCGGCCGGCGGTACATTCTGCAAGTCCTGAAAAGTGAGTATTTGGCGCTCTTCGATAGCGGCGTTTCACGGCATTCTCCAACCTTCCGCAGCAATCAAAGCTTCGCAAAGCAAGCCTTGGTGATTTTCTGCGTCCACATCCGCGGAATCTGCAACCGTGCGGCTAATCTCCGCTTGGACAAAAGCAGTGTACTGTTTACGCAGCCGATGGATCAGCGTCTTTACCGAGCTAACGCTAATCTTGAGCCGACCCGCCCCGGTGATCGCACTACTCGCTCTATCGCATCGCTCCATCGCTCCATCGCTCCAGTACTCCACTACTCCACCACTGCGCTTGAGAAAGTGCTAAGAGCAAACGATTTGAAAATCGGCACCCCAAAACGCCTTAAGCCGGTCTTTCTTTTGTTCCGTCTTAGACGTAGAAATTTCGGACCCAACGGTGGGCCTTCAATTTCTCAACCTGTTCTCTGGGCAGTCCACGTCCGTCTCCCATTTGGCAGTTCCGTTCCACGTTGCGGACGGACCGCATTCCCGGGATGACGGTCGAAACAGCCGTGTGACTCAGGACATAGCGCAACGCCGTTTCAGCCATCTGATCCAGAGTGATATGAAGATCGGAAGTAATGTTCTGTACGCGCTCATAGACTTGCTGCTTACGATCACCCCGGAAGTATCTGCTCCGAAAATCATTGGCTTCGAATTTGGTGCTTGGTGTGATTTTCCCAGTCAATGCGCCTTCATCTAGTGCCACGCGCGCAATCACGCCAATTTGATGACGTTCACACGCAGGAAACAGCTTATCTTCCGGGCTTTGCTCAAAAATATTATAGATAACTTGAACCGTATCTACTACGCCGGTTTCAATTAATTTGATCGCGTTCTCCGGTTGAGAGTCGTTTATGGAGACCCCAAAATGTTTAAGTTTGCCCTGTTGTTTCAGCTTTTGAACGGCCTCCAGCCAATCGCCCTGATTCACCCATTCATCCGACCAGACATGAAACTGCTGGACATCAATCGCTTCCAAGCCAAGATTTTTCAGGCTTTCTTCTGTACAGGCGATGACGTGCTCGCCAGGAAACGTCTTCCTCACCGACACCCCGGCTTGTGCCGGCCATTGACCGTTCTTCGGCGGAATCTTGGTTGCTACGTAAATCGTTTCTGAACGTTCCTTTAGAAGCCGTCCGACGAGTCTTTCACTGTGACCCGTCCCGTAGCCAGAGCTGTGTCGACAAAATTTAGACCCAGATCAATGGATCTGTTCAAGGCCTTTATCGACTCGTCGTCAGAAGCGCCAATCCAGCCGCTTTTTCCGATTCCCCACGCGCCGTAGCCGACTTCCGATACGGTTAGTCCTGTTTTACCAAGTACTCTGTAGTTCATTGAGCTCATTCTCAGTCAGGCTAGGGATTCTGCCATGGTCCGCATTTGGATTTCGATGATCCGCGAACCCGGTGATTGTTTGCAGGCCAGCAAAACCGCACCGGCCACGTCTTCGGGCTCCAGCATGTCCGAGTTGCTGACCCCCTCTTGGGTTCGCCCCCTGCCAAGCGCAAATTCGGTCTTGACCCCTCCGGGACAGATCACGCCGACCTTAATGCCGTGAGGTCGCAGCTCTCGGTCAAGCGCCTGTGCAAAACCGACCTGGGCGAACTTCGTCGCGCAGTACACCGCTTCGCCGGCAAAGCCGTAAACGCCCGCCATCGAGGAAATCATTAGAATGGTGCCCTGCTTTTGCTGAAGCATGACCGGGACCGTGTGCCGGGTGAAAAGAAACGTGGAACGCACATTGGTGTCCATGAGGTCGTCATATTCCGCAGCGCTGGTATCAACGAGGTTCTTGTAATTTCCCGCACCCGTATTGTTAATCAAGATGTCGATCTGCCCGAAGGTCTCCATTGCGGCTTCGACCGTGTTTTGGGCCGTGCTTTCCTCTCGGGCATCGCCGAGGACGCTGATAGCCTGTGTGCCCAGCTTTTCTGCTTGTTGCTTAAGTTCGTCGAGCCGCTCCCGGCGCCGCGCCGTGAGCACTAGTCGCGCGCCCTCTTCGGCCAGGGCACGCGCGCACGCTTGTCCGATGCCGGCACTTGCGCCGGTGATCAAAGCCACTTTCCCACTGAGTTTGGTCGTCATATTTTCGCTTTTATATTTTTGTTCTTGTTGGTCTCTGCGGGCCGTCAGGCCACTTCTTGCGCCAGCTCTACCCTATATATAGTGCAACGTGCCGAATATCTGCAATTGGCTGAAAAGCGCGACGTTTCTCGTCGCTTGCCCATCGCAGAAACGGTCTCCCGGGTTTCCTGGTGGTTCCCTTAAAGCGGCCGGTCCGCCTACCACTCCGGCTTATCGCACCAAGGCGCCGCACAAGTACATGGTCAATCTTGCGTCCGAGCAGTCCAAAGCGGTATCAGTAAAAACATGTGGCCAAACGATTGCCCCGCGACAAGTCTCACATCGGAAGAAACGCTATTCGGCGTCTTGCCAGACGGCTCGAAAGTAGGAAAATACACGTTTGCTAATGCCCACCAGATGTTGGTGAGCATTTTGAACTACGGCGGAATTCTCCAATCGATTGTGGTCCCCGACAAGAACGGCAAACTGGCGGATGTGGTGCTTGGTTTCGACAAGCTGGAGGCTTACATCAAGCCTAACCCGTATTTCGGCGCAATCATCGGCAGGTACGGGAACCGGGTCGCCGAAGGGCGATTCACATTGAACGGCAGACAATACCAGATCCCGACAAACGATGGACCGAACACTTTGCATGGAGGACCGGAGGGATTCGATAAAAAGCTGTGGAGAGCGACGCCTATCAAGGGTTCAGACTGGATCGGAGTCGAGCTGGCTTATCTCTCGTTGGACGGCGAAATGGGTTTTCCCGGCAACCTGGCAGTGACTGTGCGCTACATCATCAACAATGAAAATGAACTGCGAATTGAATATTCCGCAGTCACCGACAAAGACACGATCGTCAATCTTACCAATCACACTTACTTCAATTTGGCGGGCGCGGGCAACGGCACGGTGCTCGATTCGGTCGCGCTGATCAACGCCGACAGGTTTACCCCAGTGGATCAGGTTCTTATACCGACAGGCGTATTGCAGAACGTGAAGGGCACGCCTTTGGATTTCACCACACCGACGACCATTGGCGCCAATATTCGATCCAACGACGCACAACTCAAATATGCCGAGCCGAATCACGGCGGATATGATTTCAACTGGATACTAAATCATCCCGGCTATTTAGAGGCGTTGGCAGCTCGCGTCACCGATCCCCAATGCGGTCGGACCGTAGAGATGTACACGACCGAGCCGGGAGTCCAATTCTACTCCGGCAATTTCCTGAATGGGACGCTGAAAGGCAAACAAGGACTCACTTATCCCCATTGGGGAGGGTTTACGCTTGAGGCCCAGCATTACCCGGACTCCGCGAACCACCCACATTTTCCGAGGACGGAGCTTTCCCCCGGAGAGAAGTACTCCCAGACGACGGTTTACAAGTTTCTAGCGTTGTGAGGGAGTTTGTCAGTTGTCAGTTGTCAGTTGTCAGTGCCAGTTCCCAGTGGGATTCGAGCGTTGGTGGTAGTGTGCATTTCGAAGTGAGAAGCGCCGCCAACGAAAGCTTTCTCATCGGCACTTCAAACTCAGAAACACCAAGCTTGAGCTATTACTCCCACTACATGACACTGACACTGACACTGACACTGACACTGACAACTGGCGCTGGCAACTGCCTACGATGCGAACCTTTTCAGGCTTAAGGTTGGAGTTCACCCTAAAGATCGGGGACAGGACACTAGCGGCGCAGAAACTGGGAAGCGAGCTGAAAGGCTTCGGTGAGCAACGCTCCCCCATTTTGATTTGAGCCGAGAAAATTATTTAGGACCGGATTCTCCGCCTTAGGATCCGTCTGATGCGTCCCGGTCGCGAGTAGTTTCATAACCACTGGGATTAACGCCGGCAAGAATTGCAGGATTAGCTGCGAATCCAATCCGGTGCGCTTCGAGATCTCGCCGATCAATCCATTGAACCGTTCCTGCCCGAAGAGATTGATGATCTCCGGAACTCCAGCACTCGGTTGCGAAAGGTTCGAAACGGTTTGTTGAACTGCGGCCTGACCTTTGTTTTGCTGCTGCTCATTGAGCGCATCCTGGAGATGGGATCCCAGAACGCCGAGAATAGGCTGCATCTGCTGTTGCGCACCCTGGACAGCGGGGAGTAATTGAGCGAGGTTACTCAGGCTGTGCAGATCCTGTGGGCTGCCGGTATGGTCTGGATTCTCAATTGATGCAAGGACGGTTTGGAAAAGGTTCATATTGGCACCCGCCTTTGTATGGCAGAAGCCATTCCGTAGCAAGAGTTGAAAAATCAAATCGGGTCCTTGTGTGACTTGCAGCGTCCGATGTTGATCAGTAAAATATTGGCTTAACCGTCAGGGCCGGATTCCGAAGTATATCTTCAGAGAGGTCCCCAGGGCACCAAAGCTTCTCGGACTGTCACAGAGACCTTTGGATTTGAGGTGAGCTAAAGCGGTGCGTCGTGCGTAACAGGGCGACGCGCGGCAGAGCAGACGAAAATTTGTATGATTTTGGATTCTAATGCGCATTTTTTAGGCCGACGAATATTGGTCCTTATTCTTCTGAGCGTATTTTCTGGTTCGGAGGCTGCTCGCTGTCAAACTGTCGCGACCCCGGATCCCGCTCCACTGGTTGGCCTCCCCAACCCTACACCTGCCAATCCATTTGACTCAGAGGTCAACGCGCTGGAGGCAAAACTGTCGCAGTCGCCCATTTCTTCCAGCCCGGTCGTTTTTTACGGCAGCTCTTCCATCCGGCTTTGGAAATCGCTCCAACAGGATTTTTCCGGATACGCCGTGCTGAATTGTGGATTTGGCGGATCTCGCTTGACCGATTGCGTCCGATACGCCAACAGGCTCGTTCTACCGCGCAAACCCGCGGCTATCGTCATTTACGCCGGCGACAATGATCTCGCCAGCGGTGCGCCTCCGGAGAAGGTTTTCCAATCGTTTACGCAATTGTTCTCAATCTTCCGGACCTATTCCCCTTCGATACCCATCGCGTTCGTGTCCGTAAAGCCAAGTCCGGCGCGCATGATGTTTCTGGGGAATATTTTGAAATTTAATCGGCTGGTGGACGACTTTCTCAACACGCAGCCCGAGACCGAATACATCGACGTGTGTTCCGACATGCTCGGGCAGGACCGCAAACCAATCCAGTCTCTGTTTGTCAGCGATCAAATCCACCTAAGTCCGGCAGGTTATCAGATCCTGCGAAAAGAAATCGGGGAGTTTCTGCATCAGGACTGTACCAAATCAAGGGCCAGCAGAACGCAGTAGGCAGCGCTCTTTTATTCTCGCGGTATAGGGTCAATGCAAATTTTCCTGTATTGATCGATCCATTAGGGTTAGCCTAAATCGGTTTTGACGACGGCTCCTCCCGCCGATCGTGAATGGCGCATCATTCGTTATCATGAAACCGAGAGCCCGGTATTGCGTCTAGGTATGTATTGCACTGAGTTTAAGAGATCAGACGAAAACCAAGACGATAAAGAGAAGTAGGGAATTGGAACGGATGGAGGAGGCGACTGTTTGTACCAATGAAGCGGTTTATTGAGCTTGATATCCTGAGGGGAGTGTTGCTGCTCATGATGGTGGTCAACCATGCGCCATCCCCGCTTCGAGTATTCACGGATCAGCCAATCGGCTTTTTCTCTACCGCAGAGGCATTTGTGTTCGTTTCCGCGTTTCTTGCGGGTTTATTGTTCCAGCGCCGGACGGAAAAGCAAGGGTTCCAGGCGGCCCGGGCGGCCACCGTCTCACGAGCTTTCCGGATCTATCGCGCCCATCTCGTCACCCTTCTCTTTGCCTTTGTTGTCGGCGGTGTCTTTCTTGCGGAACTTCCCGGAATCCAGCACTTGCTCGATCAATATTTCAAGAATCCAGGAGCGGCAATGTTGGCGGCTACGGCACTGGCTTTTCAGCCGCCGCTCATGGACATTTTGCCGATGTATGTCCTGTTCTCATTGTTAACGCCCTGTGTATTCTGGGCGGCAAACCGATGGGGCTGGAAAAAGGTTCTGTTCACCAGTATCGGGTGCTGGATTATCTCGCAGTTCCACGTTCGCGAGATGCTCCTTGCCAGCCTGAAGGACGCTTCGTTCCTTAATCCTGGTCCGTTCGATCTCCTTTCGTGGCAGTTGCTGTGGGTCGGCGGATTGATGTCTGGAAAATGCGTCCCGGAAAAGAGGGCGGTTCTGCAATTGTCAAAGCAAATGGAAATTATCCTGCTGCTGTTGGCTGTGACCTTCCTCGGTCTTCGCTGGTACACGATCGCGGTGCAGATCGACCCGGGTAAGCAGTTATGGATTCTGGACAAATGGCATCTCGGTCCGCTGAGAGTCTTGAATTTCCTCGTAACGACCTGCGTAATCGCAAAGTTGCTTCCGGCCTTGCAGCGCTGGGAAATTCCACTTCGACCGTTCAGCGTGGTCGGACGAAACATGCTTCCGGTATTTTGCTGCCAGATCTGCTTATCTCTTTTGCTGGTGGGGGTGATCGATCCAAGTAAGAGTCATAAACCGCTGGCAATAGCTCTGGTTCTCGCTCAGATCTTGAGCATCTTTCTCATCGCGTGGCTTCTGGAGTGGAGGGCCACCGCGAAAAACAGTCATCTTTTTGAAATCGCCGGGACGCCCCGCTGAAAACTCATCTCCAGGCTCTCATGTCGATCCGGTCTCGCACGGAGGACACAGAGTTCGGGGTTACGGTTTGTCGTTTGCCGTTCGATTGATCAGTTGCTAATAAATCCCTTCGCGTCCTCCATGCGAGACTTTCCTTCCATTGATATCGACGAATTTTTGCCTCGCAAATCCGCTCGCGGCCTCCTATCTTGCCTACCCGGTTGATATGTCTTGGAAGCGAGCGCAAACACATGCTGAATCTATGCTGGAAAGCCTCGGCATCGGCGAGAAGCTGAAGGGGAGGAGAGACCTTCGCGGCAAGAAAGTCATCTTTGTTGACAACAGTTCGGACCCTTATCGAACCATGTGTTTCACCATCGCCGCTAAGCTGGCTAAAAAGCGTGGGGCGGAGGTCGAGACGCTGGCGCCGGGTCCCGGCGAAGCGCCGCACGCGAAGGTCGTGGAGGTAGCGTCTCAGCCGAAGCCGAAAATACGACGCCCGATGAACCGAGGGTGAGTCATGGCAAGGAGCCCGATTCGGCTCGCTTCCTGGCTGGCTGGTAGTGTGGTGGGCAGCTTCCTCGTTTCGAGGTTTCTCAATTATCATCCACGGCGGATCGAGCTAATAGAGGCTTGCAATAGCGAGACGGCTCCCCCTCTTTTGCCCGGCCAGCGAATAAGAGTCGTCACCTTTAACGTGCAGTTTCTCGCCGGGACTGGTTACCATTTTTTTTACGATGGCGGTCCGGACTCCCTGGTTGCCCGAAGCGACATTGAATCAACCGCTGTCAAGGTCGGAGAATTCATCGCGAACTCCAATGCGGATCTGGTCTTGCTGCAGGAAGTTGACTGCGATGCTCGCAGAACCGGTTACCTGAACGAGCTGACCTTGTTGTGCAGCGTCCTTCCCAAAGCGATGCAAAATCACGTTGCGACCGATTATTGGAGATCGAAGTTCGTGCCGCATCCTAAGATTCTCGGACCGGCGGGAACAAAGCTGGTTATCTTTTCCCGGTACCGCCTCGGCAGAGCTCGACGTTATCGACTGCCCGGCGTTCCGGGGAACCCGATCGAACGCGATTTCGGCCTCAAACGCGCGATTCTCGAAGTCGAATTGCCGGTCGCCAACGGAGAGTTCCTCACCATCCTGAACACTCATCTAGAGGCTTTTCCGAAGGGCACCAACGTGATGGAGCGCCAGATCCAGAAATTGCTCGAACGATTGAAGCGATTGGGTGAGCGGAACCAGCCATGGATTCTCGGGGGAGATTTCAACCTGCTTCCACCGGGTCAATGCGCCCTTTTAAACCCGGAAACCTGGGGGATCCACCGTGAACCCTCCGAGATCGGCGCGATTTTTGAGCGTTACTCCGGAGTCCCCCCTGTCGCGGAGGCAACAGGAGACCAAATGCATCGATGCTTCACGTTTACGCAGCGATCAGGCACAAACCGTATCTCGGTCAGAACGCTCGATTATCTTTTTGCAGCGCCAACGGTGACCATCGAGAGATACTTCGTACAGCAAGAAGGCATGATGAACGTGTCCGATCATTTACCGCTCATCGCTGAATTCACTATTCCGGCCGCAGGTAAGAGACCGGTGCATTGACTCCAATCCCCTCATCAGGCTGGCGAGATCCTCCGGAGTGTCCAAATCGATTGCCCCTTCAGACCAATCGATCACTTCAACTCTGCCTTCTTCTCTCGACACCAGGTTCCTCGCGCCTTGATCGCCTTCCAGATTTTTCAATTGCGGGAACCAATCCGCTCCGAACATCATCGGCGCGCCGAGGATACCATCGTATCTGGCGGAAATGATCACGTCGGTTGGTCCATTCATCCGGTCGAGAAATCGCCTGATCACCTCGGAATTGAGCCAGGGTTGATCGGCCAGAAGCAGCAACACGGAATCTGCGCCCTGTTCTTCTGCGCGTTCTACGCCGATCCTGATCGACCCGGCTAAGCCGCTTTCCCAAAAGGGATTTACGACGATATCAACGCCGCAATCCTTAATCACGGGGACGCAATCGTACGCGCTGCTTCCGAGGACCACAATCAAATGGTCCGGAAGCACATCCGCGGCCATTCGTACTACCCGACGCAGCAAAGGTTCGCCTAACACCGACAGCAATTGCTTTGGCTGCCCGAGGCGTCTTGACCCGCCTGCCGCCAGAATAACTATTGCAGTTCGTCGCAGCATATCGGTTCCCTCAAGTTGTGGATCGGTTCAAGCCGGTCACGCAGCGACCCTCCTTTTCGCTCCGTTAGCGCGGCCTGAATTTCCGCGATGATGGCCATCGCAATTTCTTCCGCCGTCTCAGAACCGATATCCAATCCAGCCGGGCTATGTAAAGCAGATACGTTCTCCAGAGAGCATCCTTCATCGATCAACCGGGTCAGGAGCAGCCGCTTTCGATGACGCGGTCCCAGGAGGCCGACATAACCATATCTTCCCTGGAGCACCTGTTTCAAAGCGACAATATCCCGGCCGAAATGATGCGACATCACTACACACGCCGTGCGCGGATCTCCGGTCGGAAGTTCGGCGGCGTCGATGACAACCTCCACCTGCCATCCCAAGTAGCCGCCCAGGTGGGCGACGGCTTCCGCGTCGAAATAATCCCCGAAAATAATCAGACGGATCGGCGGCTGCAGCTCCTGGATAAATTCCTCTGCATGATCTGCAAACGGACCATCGATTAGCCGGGTGCCCGCAACCGTGCCGGCCAACCGATAATTCGTTGAGACCGTAACCGGCATGCGATTGCCCAGGACACCGATCAGGCCGTCCAGAAAGGCGTTCGGCTTCACAAGCCGTTCGATAAACACCTCAATCGTGCCATCGCACGCGAAGCGTAAACGCAAATCGAACGAGCATCTCGCCGGTTTGCCATAGAGGATCACCGCCTGCGCGAGATCCGCAATCTCCTCCTCAATACAGCCAGCGCTGAGCCGGCCGATAAACGGCCTTCCTGGCACAATAAGCATCCGAGAGCCAGGTTGGCGATAAGTCGACCCCGAGGACCTCACCAGCGTAGCTAGTCCGAAAGGCCCATCCGAGCGTTGATACTCCGTTATGATCTGTCTCAGTTCTTTCCAGGCCATCTGACCAACTTATTAGCTCCCTACCATGCTGATCATTGGTTGATCAGAGCTCACTGGCAACAGTTTTTCCGGCAGGATCGGAAACTCGCGCACCCTCCGTCCGGTCGCGTTGTAGACTGCATTCGCGATCGCCGCCGGCATCCCGGTGATACCGATTTCCCCGATTCCACGGGCGCCAATCGGATTAAAAATCGTGTCGGGCTTGATGATGAAATGGATATCGATAGAAGGGACATCCGCATTGGTGGGGATCAGATAATCTGCGAAATTCGCGTTCGCATATCGACCATTTTTTTCCTCAAGGAGGGATCCCTCCAACAAGGCCATCCCGATTCCGAAAACAATTCCACCCATAATCTGACTCCGCGCAGTCTTCAGATTGATGACCGTCCCGATATCCATCACGGAGGTGATGCGTTGCAGCCGCACTTCGCCGGTCCAGCGATTCACTTTAAGTTCGCAAAATTGGGCTCCGAACGAGTGGAAGGCATATTTCTCCTCTTCTTCGCCCGCTGCAGCCATTTCCACTGCCTCAACCGAACCTCGCCCAATCTGACTCAGGACAGAGCCGAAATCTACACTCTTCCCTCCGCCGGTCAGTTGACCATTTCGATAAGAGAGATCTTCGATTTTCATCCCGAAGAAAGGCGATTTTTTGTCCCGGACCGCGAGCTGGATCAGCTTCTTTTTGGCGGACTCCGCGGCTTTCTGGACGGCGGGGGTGACGCTACAGACGGAGGTCGAGCCTCCAGAGGTAGGTGCGGGCGGCAGCGCCGAGTCACCGAGCTCCGTACGAATCATCTCGATGGGCAATTCCAGGCTGTCAGCGCCAACAATCGCCAGAACGGTCCACGTCCCAGTGCCCAGGTCTTGAGTGGCGGACGACACCTGAGCCGTTCCATCTGCCTGAAGTCGAATCTTCGCCGATGCTTTGTTACGGTGGGCTGGATAGAGAGCCGAGGCGGTTCCCATCCCAACCAGCCAGTCGCCGTCCCGGACGGTGCCCGGCTGCGATTTCCGTTTCGCCCATCCGAACTTCTCGGCGCCGAGGCGATAACACTCCACCAAATTCCTGGAGGACCAGGGGACATTCCTTCCCGGGTATAGATCCGCGTCATTCTTGACCCGCAATTCAACCGGATCGATACCTAGTTTCGCGGCAAGCTCATCCATGGCGCATTCCAGGGCGAACATTCCGGGCGCGCACCCTGGAGCGCGCATGAAGGTCGGACCGCCGACATCCCAGGGAACCAGCGTGTGGCTGACCTGGATGTTGGGAGACTTATACAAAAGCCGCGACGTACGATGTGCCGCCGCTTCAACAAACACCTTCGAAAACGACACAGTAGATTGAACGTCATGGCTAACTGCCTGCAATGTTCCGTCCGGGCTTGCCCCAAGCGTCAAGCGTTGAATTAGCGCGGGACGATGACCCACCAGGGTGAACATCTGTTCGCGTGTCAGGATTGTCTTGACCGGTCGCTTCAGCGCGCGCGCCGCTGCTGCAGTCAGCGGTGAGAACATCCACATTGAGCCTTTGCAACCGAATGCTCCGCCGACATAAGGACAAAGGACCCGAACCATATCCTCGTCGACCCCAAGAACCGCTGCGACATCGAGACGGTGGGAAACTACACCCTGGGTAGCGTCGTAAATCGTCAGTCGATCTCCATCCCATTGGGCGGTCGTCGCGTGCGGTTCCATCGGATTGTGATGATAAATCGGCTCTGTGTAGGTCGCCTCCACCACCACCGGGCTGCTTTTGATCGCGTCATCGATCGACTGGACGCCGTCGGCTAGAAATTTCGTCGTCGCCTTCTCCCCACCCACAGTCTGCGGCGTGAACGAATGCTCCATGCCCTTGTTCCACGAGGCCACGGGATCGACCGCTGTATATTGTGTCCTCACCAGCGCAGCCGCATCCCGCGCTTGTTCGAACGAGTCCGCCACAACCAGACCGATGATTTGGCCGTAATTCACGATCCTTCGGTCCTGCAGCGGTGGAAAAATCTCTCCGCTCATGGCACCCTCCGAAGGTTCCAGTCCCTGGTACAGATTCAGCGGGCTGAATGGTGTGTACACCGCCGCGACACCGGACGAACGCTCGGCAAGGCTGGTGTCCATAGATTGGATCGATCCCTTCGCTACCGCGCTGGTTAAGAGATAGCCATACGCCAGGTTTTCCGCCTGGCGATCTCCCGAGTAGACGGCCTGGCCGGTGACTTTCAATTTCCCATCCACCCGATCCTGCGGTTTACCTATGATATTCGTGCTCATGCCAAATCTCCTAAATTCAAAAGGGCACGAACGATGGTTCGCTGCACCAGATCAACCTTAAACGCATTATGTTGCAATGGTTTGGCGCCTTCTACAGCGAGTTTCGCCGCCGCCACGCATGTCTCTTGGTTCAGCGGTTTACCGGTTAGCGCTTGCCCCACGTTCGGCAAGTTCCAAGGTTTGGTTCCCACTCCACCTACCGCAATTCGAACGTCTCTAATCGTATCTCCGTCGATATCCACTGCGACGGCCGCGGAAGTCAGTGCGAATTCGTAAGATTCGCGATCACGAATTTTCAGATAGGTGGATCTCCTGGCCCAAGGCAACCTGGGAACGCGAACCTCAGTGATAAGTTCTCCTGGGCGCAATAGGTTTTCACGGTCTGGGGTATCCCCCGGCACAAGATAGAAGTCGTCCAGCTTCATCAGGCGTTCATCCGAGCCATTCTGGAGGCGTACGGAGGCGTCCAAAGCGACCAAAGCCACCGCGAGATCACTCGGATGGGTTGCGACACAGGCGGAACTGGTGCCGAGTATCGCGTGCATCCGGTTTTCACCGTCGATCGCCGAACAACCGCTCCCAGGTTCACGCTTGTTGCAGGGCGTGTTCACGTCGCGGAAATAACCACAGCGGGTTCGCTGCAACAAATTTCCGCCGATGCTCGCCATATTGCGAATCTGCGCCGACGCGCTCTGGACGAGCGCCTCGGAGATCACTGGGTAATTTGCAGTGACCTCAGGATGGGCAGCGACGTCGCTCATCTTTTCCAAAGCGCCGATTCGCAGACCGTCTTCCTGCATTTCTATGCCGCGCATCTGCAGCTGGTTCAGGTCAACCAACAGCGACGGCTTCATCACTTCCAGTTTCATCAAATCGATGATGGTGGTTCCGCCCGCGATAAACCCAGAACCCGGACCGGCGCACGATTTCGCTCCCTGGACGCTTGAGGGCAATACGTAAGCAAAAGGACGCATCAGTTTACCCCGCCTTTCATTTTTGCGGCCGCCACCTTGATCGCATCGACGATGTTCGGGTAGGCGCCGCACCTGCACAGGTTGCCTGACATATATTCTCGAATCTCTCGGTCAGAACCGACGTGCCCTTCGTTAATGCATGCCACAGCCGACATGATCTGACCTGGAGTGCAATAGCCGCACTGAAATCCGTCACATTCAATGAATGCGGCTTGGACCGGATGCAATTCATCACCCTTTGCCAATCCCTCGATGGTAGTGATCTCCTTCCCCTGCGCCATGACCGCAAGCGTCAAACACGATAGGACTCGACGGCCATCGAGGTGGACGGTGCAAGCACCGCAAGCGCCTCGATCACATCCCTTTTTCGAGCCGGTCAACTCCAATCGATCTCGCAATGTGTCGAGCAGCGTTACCCGAGGATCAACGACGAGCGCTTCGGTCTTCCCGTTTATCTTCAGCTTGATGTCCGTCAAACCCTGAACACCGCCGGCATCGAGAGGTGCGCTCTTCGGTATTTCTTCAGTAACGGCGGCCCCTCGTCCCAAAGGCGCTGCTACTGTTAAACCGGCCGAAATAGCCGCCAGACGACGAATGAATTCGCGGCGGGAAGAACCTGGTTCGTGGTCAGATCCAGAATCGGCAGGCGGTTCCATTTTACAATCGGATTTTCGCTGCATAAGCTTGAAAAACTTGGTTTGAGCCTCGTCTTGAAAAGACAATGACTAATGCGGACCCTGCTAACAAACGCACAATTCCGGTAATTTCTATTAAAAAACTGTTCCCGGAGATTAAACGGATCAATTTGGCAATTTAGGCTAACCTTCTCCTCTGCCATGCTTCTGGACCTCAGCAATCGAGCAAAATTCAAAATCACCGGCAAAGATCGCGTGCGCTTTCTGAACGGTCAGCTCACCAACGATATCCAGGGTCTCCCCCCTGATTCCGCGATTTACGCCTGTGCGCTAACCGCAAAAGGCAAGCTGTGCGCGGACCTGTTTGTCGCCGCAATGAAGGAAGGCCATTATCTGGACACCGATTCTGTTCTCAGGGAGTCGCTCGCGGCCCGCCTGGAAAAGTACATCATCGCGGACGATGTCACATTGGAAGATGTGACCGACGAACTCGGGCTGTTTCATCTGATGGCCTCGGGATCACTGGACGCCGGAACGCGGGCTCAAGTGGCATTCGAGTTGCCGGAAGACGCCAAAACCTCCCTGATTGTCTCGAACAGATTCGGGGTTCCCGGGATCGATCTCTGGTTCCCAACCAATCAAGCAACTTTGGTGCAGGAAAAGTTGAACCAATCGCCCATCGATTCTGAGACCACGGAAAACCTCCGCATCGAGCAGGGCATCGCTCGCTGGGGAAACGAGTTGTCTGAGGAGGTGATTCCGAATGAAGCAGGTCTGGACAGACGGGCCATCAACTACACGAAAGGATGTTATATCGGTCAGGAAGTGATCAGCCGCATCAAGAGCGTGGGTCACGTCAACCGGCATTTGTGCGGTCTGATGCCGGCTCCGGGCATCTCTATCGATATCGGGGACAAATTGTTCTCCGACGCAGAGTCAAAGAAGGAGATCGGATTCATCACCAGCATCGGACGGAGCCGATCACTCGACCGCGCGATAGCTCTAGGCTATGTGAGACGAGGTTTTGACGTTCCCGGATCAACCTTGCACGTTCGACGGAACAACACTTTGATTGGCCCAGCCGAGGTTCATAGTCTTCCATTTAATTCAGCATGAAAAATATTCTGGTCCTCTCGGCGGTCCTGCTCTCTTCAGCGGTTGCCTGTTTGGCGGATCCGGTCGCCGTTTTCGACGTTCAGTGGGGGAAAGGCAAAGATCACCAAACGCGCAGTTTCGCGATCGGTTTTTATGATGCCGACGCTCCGCAGACCGCCGCGAATTTCAAGAAGTTGGTTCAGGATGGCTTCTATAAAAAAACCACATTTCACCGGGTGTTTCCGAACTACCTGGTACAGGCCGGAGATCCACTCAGCAGGAAGAAGGACCGCACCGTTGTAGGGACAGGCGGTCCTGGTTACACGCTGCCGGCCGAAATTCGCAGAAAACATTTTCGCGGTTCCGTTGCCATGGGTCGGCTGCCGGACAAACTCAATCCGAATCGTCAGTCGAATGGAAGTCAGTTTTATATCTGCCTCCAGCCCATCGCTTCCCAGGACGGCAAGGACACGGTGTTTGGTGAAGTGGTCGCCGGGCTAGCCGCGTTGGATGAAATCAGCCATCTGCCAGCGGATGCCAACGCAAATCCGATCGATCGAGTAGAGATTACGCGCACGTACATAATCGATCGATCTCAGCTTGGTCATCCGGTTCAGGTCAGGTAGTTATTCTCCCACGGATTGAACAATTTTACTGCGCTCCTTTGTACATGCTCAACGTTTCTGTAACCGGAGTCATTCCGTGGTGGAGTGCGGTTGCGGCTATTAGGCCATCGGGTTCGGGTAAAGGGTCATTTGGACAGCCAGGAAGTGGTGGAAAGAAGCCGTTGTCTATCAGATTTACCCGAGATCATTTAAGGACTCCAACGGAGACGGAATCGGCGATTTGAACGGCATCAGTTCAAAACTCGATTACATCAAAGACTTGGGCGTGGACGTCGTCTGGCTAAGTCCTCACTACGATTCGCCAAATGCCGATAACGGTTACGACATCCGCGATTATCGCAAAGTTATGACCGAATTCGGCACGATGGATGACTTCGATGAACTGTTGCTTGGCATCAAACAACGAAACCTGAAGCTGATTGTGGACCTCGTCGTGAACCACACAAGCGACGAACACGCATGGTTCGTTGAAAGTCGCCGGTCAAAAGATGGCCCGTACTCCGATTATTACATCTGGCGGCCGCCAAAGGAAGGCAGGGAACCGAATAACTGGATTTCGTTTTTTTCCGGGTCCGCCTGGAAGAAGGAAGAGTCGAGGGACGAATATTCTCTCTATGTTTTTGCGGAAAAACAGCCCGACTTGAATTGGGACAATCCAAGGGTCAGAAACGAGGTCTACGATCTCATGCGGTTCTGGCTGGACAAAGGTGTCGACGGTTTCCGCATGGATGTCATTCCGTTTATCTCCAAGGATCAGCGTTTCCCCGATTTCCCGACGGATTTCGACGGAAGACCCGAATATATCTACGCCGCGGGTCCGAAGCTTCACGACTACCTGCAGGAGATGAATCGCGAGGTGCTGTCGAAGTATGACGTCATGACCGTTGCCGAGGCTTTTGGAGTCACGCTCGAACAGACACCCTTATTCGTCGATGAAAGACGCAACGAAGTGAACATGATTATTCACTTCGACCTTATCCGGCTCGACCGCCAAGGTTGGAGATGGAAACCGTGGACGTTGCCGGAATTCAAGGCTATCTGCGCGCGGTTTGAAGAAGGATTGGATTGCCACTGTTGGCCAACGGTCTATCTGGCGTATTAAAGAATGCGCCGGCGCGGCCGAACAGCGAGGGGAGAGCAATACAGGCGGCTCGCCGGATGTTTATTCCTGCAATAGCCACAATGTGAACACCGGCGAGCGGCGAAGCTGCTCTTCTCTAAGCCTGAAGATAAATATGGGAAATCGCAAGAATCCAAACAGGTCCGCGGTGAGCGAAAACGAGATCCGAACATGGTAAACGTTCGAAGGACCATTGGGAGCTCATGACAGACGGTGTTTTTTTGCCTGGAAAGAAGGATGCCTGGTGGGAACATACAACGCATTCGTCGATGCTGTGTAATCCCTCGCGTCGAAAGACAGGAGAAAGATGCGGTAAATGAGCCGATCAAATCGGCGAAACAAGAGACGAATGAAGTGTCTTATTCGACTCCTAGCACGGTGGTCTGAACGATCCACAAAAACTGTTGCGACTTAGTCATAGGCCCTCGTTCATAACGTCGTAGTCGCCTGGAACACCAGAGGAAAAATCATCTCGCGTTTTTACTGGCACTTTCATGGCACTGAAATCAAAGAACCTTTCGATATACGTGTTATTGACCATGAGATAAGTGTTTCTTTTTCAAACATTTGGGCAGGAGTGGATTCGAACCACTGAAGCAGATTTTTTGGAGAGGAAGATAATTTGACCATCGAGAATCGGACGTTGGAAGGCTAGCGGAAACGGAAATCAATTTTGAAACCGTAGAGCCAGGGGCATTGGCTTTCGGCTTCAACGAATGGGTTCGCGCGAGCGACCGGAGTCGCCTGTGGCGATGATTGGCAATCATGGTCCGGCGCCATGCGACAGCGTGCGTGAAACAAAAACGTATCTTGCTGTTTTAGCGATTTGCATCAACATGGTTTTCCCACGCGGTCGCGCAGCACGCCCTTTCTTCGGCGTGAAAATCGCCTCGCGATAAGCGTTACTTTTTTGGTAACACAACGAATCATGCCTCGGGTACGGCAACAACAACTCAAGCAGACCCGGAAAAAGCGGGTTTTGAATGCTCTGAAAACAGCACCCGGCGCCGACGCCGGGAGGGATCAAGTCCGAACATTGCGATCCAGGGCTCCACTGTATCGGTTCCGAGAAATCTTTCATGCCATCAAGGCCGGGCGTTACCCCAATAGAACCAAGCTCGCGGCGGACATCGAAGTCACCACCAAGACCATCCAGCGGGACCTCGACTACATGCGGCATCAGCTCAGCCTTCGAATCGAGTTCGATTATTGCCGCGGCGGTTACTATTTTACGGAATCGGTCGACAAACTGCCGTTGTTCGAACTCACCGAGGGCGAATTGATCTCCCTGTTCGTTGCTCAGAAAGCCCTGGCCGCGTACAAAGGCACCGCCTTCGAACAACCCTTGAGGAACGCGTTTGCCAAACTTTCCGCCGCCGCTTCCGCGAAATTGAGTGTCAGTTGGACCGACATCGATTCCGCGTTTTCCTTCCACCAATTTAACGCAGATCTGCCAGACACCACCGCGTTTGACACCTTCTCGAAGGCGATCAGCCAATCGCGAACGGTTGAGTTTGAATACAAAAAGCTGGGTGCCCGGAACTACGAGAAAAGCACCGTCGAACCGTGGCACCTGGCCTGTGTCAGTGGCCAATGGTATCTCTTCGGGCACGACCTCAAGCGCAACGCCCGACGCGTATTCGTTCTCGCCCGGATGCGCAAGGTCGAGCCAACCTGGCGCTCGTTTGAGAAACCCGCCCCCGAAACCCTCCAGCAACTTTTCAAGGACAGCTTCCAGATCTGGCAGAGTGAAGATAATAAAACGTATGAAATAGCCCTGCAGTTTGACTCTTTCGCTGCTCAGTTGGTGCGGGAGAGAACCTGGCACAATTCCCAGCGGATCCAGGAACTTACCGACGGGGAGCTGGAGATCCGATTCACCCTGAACTCCCTGGACGAGATTGTTACCTGGATTCGTTCCTGGGGAGAGCACTGCCGGGTGCTGAAGCCGAAAGAACTGTTGCAGAAGGCAAAAAGAACGCTCCGAAACCCGGGCCTACCCGTTCGTCGATCCATTTAGCGAGCTTCAGGAGGTCTTCGGTGGGAAGCTTTTCAATTTCCGCTTCGATTTCTTTAACCGTGATCACGCAAAGCAGCTTACCAACCAAACCTGCTGTTGCAAATTCAAGGTGCTCCTGCCTGAATTGAGGCATAGATTCGAATAATCAATCCAAACGCATCGCTTCCAGCCCTCGACGGCAAAATCGAACAAATTATCGAGCCGTGCCGGCAGTTTCACGTCAAACGCCTGGAGATTTTTCGGCTCGGCTGCCGCCGGAGCTTTCCACCCTGAATCGAGCGACTTGGATTTCGTAGTCGATTTCGGCGATCAGCCGCTTGGCCCCTGGGGCGGGCTCTTTCTGGACTTCGCGGATGCCCTCGAAGTACTCTTTGGTCGCCCACGTTGATCTGATCATGCCGCAATCGATCCGAAACCCGTATTTCCGGCAAGCCGTCGATGCCTCGCGTCAGCTTGTTTATGAAGCTCGAAGCGAAAAAGCTCCTCTTTGACGGGATCACAGATGGCGTGAACTCAAATGCTTTCACAGGTTTTTTGAATTTTCGTTCGACGATCCTCATATAATTTTCATAATTTGATGGTTATGATTGCTTCGTATTCCCGGCCCGATCGCCCGAAGGCTTCTGCAAAGCACCGGTGCCAAAATCCATTCTCGCGATGAGTGATCTGAATTTTCGTGACGTCTTTTGCGCGGCAACGGGGTTTCCGGAACCGTACCCGAATCAATGCCGGTCGGCTTGCGGACCCGAAGCAAAGGCGGACAACGTCAATTCCCTTCGCAAGGGAACAGCCTGTCAGTCCCAGTTGATCGAAGTCCCGACCAGCTTGGGCAAAACTGCCGCGGTGGTGATAGCCGGGCTCTGGAACCGGCTTCTTTGTCCTGAGGATACTTACCAACCTGCATAGCCCGGTCGACAGGTTTACTGTCTGGATGCCGTACCGACGACAGCCCAATTAGAGAGCTTCCGCCGGACGATGAGCCCCAAGTTGAATTGCTACTCATTTTGGATGAGTGCGACGAACGGGCCGGTCGCGCATGGCTCGCTGTATTTCAAGCTTATATTAGACGCCAGATCATTTACGCAATCCCCTCCCTCCCATTAGCAAAACTAGATAACGGTTTTGCTCTTGTAAAGAGGCTGAAAAAGGTGCCTTTTTTCCCGATGTGGCAACATTTCGGCATGCCACAGGTACAATTGCCGATCTTTCCGGCGGGTCGCGCGCATCAATTCGGAGATCGCCTATGAGGAGCGGGATGGAAAGGTGTACTACTTTAATGGCCATCTGCCGGTGTTTGTCCTGAGAAGAGTGCTCTGGCGACTTTCCGGCTTTTTATACCCAATTAGTCATCAATGGCAATGCGACTCAAGCGGAGATATCTCGTGCGTTCGGGTGCCGCTGGTCACCGTCAAACGCTATGTGAAGCTCTACCGGAGCATGGGGCAGCGGCCTTTTTTGCCCCTGCCAAGAAGCGCTCGGCAGCAAATTGACTGCGGAAGTTTGCCAACAGGTTCAAGGGTTATTGGACCAGGGACTGACGGTGCCTGAAGTGGGTCGGGAGGTGGGGATTTTGTCCAATACCTTGCACAAGGCGATCCGTGCGGGTCGTCTGCGGCCGGAAAAAAAAAGATTTATCCAACGATGCGATAGCGAGCACCAAGAGCGAGCGCAGTCTAGCAGACATTCAAGCCCCGTTGGGTCGAGCAACAACGCGCAGCCTGGAACGGGTGGCGGCCAGCATCAGCATGCTCCATGGGGCTCCCATTGAGTTTGAACTGGTTAAAGATGTTCCCGATGGAGGCGTGCTGTTTGCTCTGCCGCGCTGTTGTTACTTGGACTCTTGAGCAAGAGCCGGGAGATGTTTTCGATGTTGGAGGGCTTCTATCCGCTGGAGAGCATCTTTCTACTTCTGGCGCTCATAGCCCTAGCGCGTATTCCTTCGCTGGAAGCGTTGCGCTATGTGGCGCCGGGAGAATGGGGCAAGCTCATGGGGCTGGATCGCATTCCCGAAGTGCGCACCCTGCGGCAAAAGATCACCCAACTCTGCTCTGAGCAGGGTCTGGCTGAGCGCTGGAGCAACGCTCTGGCCAAGCAATGGATGGCGCAGGAACCGGAGTGCGCCGGGGTTTTTTACGCCGATGGTCATGTGCGGGTTTATCATGGAAAACTCACCGATCTGCCTCGGCGTTATATTGCCCGAGAACGGCTCTGTTTGCGCGGCACGACCGACTACTGGGTTAATGCCATGGACGGCCACCTTTCTTTGTGGTCAGCTGCGCCGTCGATCCCGGTTTACTCAGTGTGTTACGCGATCAGATTGTACCACGGCTCAAAGCCGATGTGCCAAACCAGCCCACTCTAGAGCAACTGGAAGCCGACCCACTCTTAAGCCGCTTTACGATCGTCTTCGACCGCGAAGGCTACTCGCCACGCTTCTTCGCCCAGATGAAAGAGGAGCGCATCGCGATCCTGACCTATCACAAGTTCCCTGGAGAGCTTTGGCCGGAGCAGGAATTTCGGACCCACAAGGTCAGCCTCGTCAATGGGGAGCAAGTCAGTCTGGAACTGGCCGAACGCGGTGTACGACTCTCCAATGATCTATGGGTGCGCGAGGTCCGGCACCTCTCGGAAAAAGGACACCAGAGCTCGATTTTAAGCACCGATTACCGCTCTGATTTGACCCGGGTAGCCGTGGCCATGTTTGCTCGATGGTGCCAGGAAATCTTTTTCAAATATATGCGTCAACACTACAATCTGGATCGATTAATCGAGTACCAAACTGAATCCATTCCTGATACAACCCGGGTCATCAACCCGGCCTGGCGCCAACTCGACAGCCAGATCCGCCGCCAAAACGGATTACTTAACCGTGAACTACTCCAATTCGCAGAAATCCAGTTGCCCCAAGAAATGGAGTCCCAACAAGTCGAAGCCTATCAGCAAAAGAAGGGTCAACTGCAGCAGGCCATTGAAGAACGCCGCCCCCAAATCGAGCAACTTAAAGCTCAACGCAAAGCGCTTCCCAAACACATCGAGATCAAAGATCTCCCTGAGCAGGATCGCTTCCGTCGGCTGCGTTCAGAGAAAAAACACTTCATCGACACGATCAAGCTCATCGCTTATCGGGCTGAAACAGCCCTCGCCCAGCTTGCCCGCGAGAAGCTCAAACGCCTCGATGATGCCCGCTCACTGATTCGACAACTCTTCCGCACCGAAGTCGACCTCGTTCCCGACCAGCAAAATAAAACTCTGACCGTGCGTTTGCACCCAATGAGCACCCAAGCACATGACGAAATCCTCCGCCACATCTGCGCAGAAATAACAGCTACAGAAACTGTTTTTCCAGGCACCGATCTGCGCCTCGTTTACGAAATCTCCGGCTCATCCTAATTCAAGGGGATCTGGCGGTCTGAACATAGCGTTGTCGTTGCGCACCCGGCAGCGGTCGTCGTTGTGGGAGATATCCAAGCGCTGATGCAAACCGCTCTCGATGCCCCAGGCATCCCGGTTCAGACGCATCCAGTTTGTCGCATGGAGTCGTGAGGCCTCGACACTGGTGATCAGCGCCACCAGTTCGTCTTTGCGTCCTTCGGTCTGGCGCAACAGCAGAGCAGCCTGCTCGGCCAATGGGAAGCAGACCTGTTCACCGGTGACTGGCGCGGTGACAATACTGCGGCTTTCTTTGCGGCTTTTGTTGATTTCCTGCACGCGAGCCTTGGTGGGCGTCGGCTCATGAGGGGGGAAAATCGCCCTGAGGGGCGGCAACGAGGGTTTCGATCTGTTCGCGCACGGTGGGTTGATTCCCTTTGACTGTTAGCAGATAATCGGCCCCGTGTTCCAAGACCAGCGCGCGCGCGGTTTCGTCCTGGGTGTGTAAGGCGTCCAACGAGACCAACCGGCCTTCGAGCTCCAGGCGATTAAATAACTCTCGCGCCACGGGAATCTCGTTGGTCTTTTGGTCGACCAGTGCACTGCCCAAGTAATGCTGGCTCGGTACGGTGACCGCGCTCAAAATCGAGGCGCCGCTGCCGTGCCTGGGTTCCTTGCCATCCAGTACGATCAATTGATCTTTGGGCGCCGAGCCGCGCATTTGCTCCTGGATGGCTAAAATGACTTCCTCCACCCTACGGGCATCGACCCGCTGGAGCAGACGGCAAAAGGTCGGCTGTGTCGGAGCAGGATACTTGCCTTTTGGGTTACGCCGGATGCCAAGAGCCCGGCGTTGCGCTTGGCTCAAGCCCCGCGCAAACTTGGCGATATCCTTTTGCCCGCGCGGAGCACCGCAGAGAGTGGCTAAAAGAAGGATCGTTAACATCGACCACAGCGGATAGGACTCGAAGCGCCCGCGAAAGTCTGGCACGGCCTTGAAGTGTTCGACCATCGAGCGGATTTCCTTCACCGTACGCGTGCAGGGTGGCGACACCTTTTGTTCGACCACCGCCAACGCTGGCTTGAGATGTTCGGCCTGAAGACTGCGGCGGGCGTTTTTGAACAGTTGGCGGCAGAAGAGGCGTTTGGGCTGGTCGTGTTTAACGTAGTAATCGCGCCGATGACGGCCCCAGCCGTCGGTCTGGCCCAGTTCGCTCCAGCCGCTGGCCGAATAAACTGTACCGCAAAACTGGGCAACATCGACGAAGGTTTCGACCACCAACACCGGATGGCCGTAAGAGCTCTGCCAATCGGTGGGAAGGCGATCCAGGGTCAGGCGCAGCACCTTGCTCGCCAGGTTGGGCACGGAGCGCTCGGGCAGGATAAGGAAGCGGCTGTTGTTAGTCACCAGGCTCAGGCGACGGTGGCGTTGAGCAGCGCTCCATCCGATCCATTGGTCGCGATGCTTGAGGTGCTTGGCTGGAGCGCTGAAGACCAGCAAGGCCAGCCATTGACCTTGGGCATCGGTGGCCACGTAGTGGAGGCGTTCGCCCACCGCTTTGAGGCTTCCCAGATAGTGATGCTCATCGAGCAATTGTTTGAAACGCTCCAGTTCGGCGCGCTCCACAAGCCGCACTTGGACTTGGTCTAATAAGGCTTGTTGGTCGCAGTTAGGCAGTCGCAGAGTTTTACTCACGCCCGCGAGGATAAAAAATTGCTAAACAAATGTCCCGCAAAAAGATTCTTCTTCCTCTCACTAAACGACATACCCACCGCCAGGCATTGGCCCTGTCATTTACGCACCTCGAGGCCAAAGAGTTGCTCTTTGAACGATGCATGGCCGCTCTAGCTTTTGGTTCGTGCCCATTCCAAATCTTCTCGAAGCTGTTCCAATGATCCCCGCCGTTCAATCCTCTGCTCAGCAAGCTCCTTCTCAAATTCTAAGCGAGTTGAGCCGGACATCTCGGCCGCCTTGCCTGACGAGATCAGGCCTTGCTGGTAATAAAGGATCGCCAAATCCAATGCTACTCGATGCTCCACAGCGGTGCCATTTTCAGAGAGTTCGCGGGCAAGGTCATCTGGAATCGACAGGGTCACGTTCATTAACAACAATTCTCAACGGATCTAGCCTAAGTTTCAAATCCGTTTCAATGGGGCCGCGCTGCGTCAAGCGAGCGCGGAAATGTTTGCAAGTCGACGAACTAGACATTCTCCGACCTATCTTCAATGGGGTCCGCCTGGATGTTATGTTATGTCCAGCCTGCGGAAACAAGTGCCAAAACACCTGGACTGTTTTTCACATTTCATGCATGTCTCTGAGAAAGTGTTCGATCAGCTGCCTACCGAAATAAATACCCTGCCCGAGACGTGGACGCGGTACCCGAACGGCTATGGGCTGTTCCGTCCGATGACTTCTGGAGGTTGACCATGGTTGAGGTGACGAGGCCCATCGATGAATTGAAGATTTTTTCGGTTCGAGGTCGCTCCGTCGTGCTCGACAGCGATCTCTCAGCCGTTTATAGCGTCGAAACGCGGGTTTTCAATCAAGCCTTCAGGCGGAATCAAGGGCGATTCCCCGCCGATTTCGCATTTCAACTCACTGAGGAAGAATGGGGAGTTTTAAGATCACAATTTGTGACCTTAAAACCAGCTGGGAGAGGTCAACACAGAAAATATCTTCCGTGGGTGTTCACCGAGCACGGTGCGCTGATGGCGGCCACGATTCTGAACTCACCACAGGCCGTGGCCATGAGTGTGTATGTCGTGCGCGCGTTCGTCAAGATGCGGGAGGAACTCATGGCCAACACGGCAATTCTTAGGCGCCTCGCCGAAATCGACAAAGCCCTCCTCGTTCACGACCGCGCCCTCCGCGATCTTTACCAAAAACTCTTGCCGCTCTTGCAACCGCCGCCCGAAGAATCAAAGCCGCGTATCGGTTTTCACATAGACCAAAGCATGTGAACCTGCCAAAACTTCCAGCGTTTCGTAATTTCTTTCAGGCGCTCTGGGACTTTGAACCGTTCGCCTGGCAAACACTACTGACCGAACGCGTCTACGAAGGATCGTGGCCGGTAGCGCTCGATCTCCCCACGGCGGCGGGCAAGACCGCGTGCATTGATGTGGCCATTTTTGCGCTTGCAGCGCAAGCGGGGCGAACTCTGCACCAGCGCACTGCGCCACGGCGCATCTGGTTCGTTGTAGATAGGCGTATCGTTGTCGATGAGGCCCACGACCGAGCCGTATGCATCGCCGAAAGACTTGCCAAGGCGACACACGGTCCGCTCAAGACGATTGCGGATCGCCTTTGCCACTTCAGCGGAACCAAGCGTCCACTGGCCACAGCACGGCTGCGCTCAACCTGGCGCTCGTTTGAAAAACCCGCCCCTGAGATCTCCGACACCTTTTCAAGGACGGCTTCCAGGTCTGGCAGAGTGAAGATATAAAACGTATGAAATAACCCTGCAGTTTGACTCTTTCGCCGCTCAGTTGGTGCGCGAGAGAGCCTGGCACAATTCCCAACGGATACAGGAACTGACCGATGGAGAGCTCGAGATCCGATTCACCCGGAACTCCCTGGAGGAGATTGTTAGTTGGATTCGTTCCTGGGGCGAGCACTGCAGGGTCCTGAGGCCCAAAGAACTGTTGCAGAAAGCGAAAAGAACGTTTCGATACCCGGGCCTGGAGCCAAAAAAATTACCGCGAATTCGTGCATAGGGACAGCATTTGTCCCAACCAGTGGCGTATTCTCTTCTTCAATATGATTTTGCCACCCTCTCACGCGATCCGGCGTCCTAGCCAGTTTTGCTCCGGCGGATTCTGCGCGGCCACGAGCGCCCAGCGTGAAGCCGTTTCTGCAGATGACGTGAACTCAAATGCTTTCACAGGTTTTTTGGATTTTCGTTCGACGATCGTCATATAATTTTTATAATTTGATGGCTATGATTGCTACGTGTTCCCGACCCGATCGCCTGAAGGCTTTCGTAATGTACCGATGCCAAAATCCATTCTCGCGATGAGTGATCTGAATTTTCGTGACGTCTTTCGCGCGGCAACGGGCTTTCCGGAACCGTACCCATATCAATGCCGGTTGGCGTGTGGACCCGACGCGAGCCTGGAGAATAACGATTCTTTGCGTCGAGGCACTCCCTGTCGCTCCCAATTGATCAACATCCCAACCGGCTTGGGTAAAACGGCTGGAGTGGTGATCGCATGGCTCTGGAACCGCGTCCTCCATCCGGACGGTTCCCACCGAAACTCATGGCCTCGAAGGCTGGTCTACTGCCTGCCAATGCGGACGCTCGTCGAGCAGACTCGCGAAAGCGTGAAAGAGTGGCTGCAGAGGCTGAACCTGGCATGGGACGAGAACGGTGAACACCGCGGGAAAGTTGGGCTGCATATTCTCATGGGTGGAGAGGATGACGGAGAATGGGACCTCTATCCAGAGTGCGAGGCGATCCTTATTGGTACGCAAGATATGCTTCTCAGCCGCGCGCTTAACCGGGGCTACGGCATGAGCCGCTATCGTTGGCCGATGCATTTCGGTTTGTTGAACAACGATTGTGTGTGGGTGCTAGACGAAGTTCAGCTCATGGGCCCCGGATTGGCCACCGCGTGCCAATTGGAGGCGTTCCGCTCTCTTGTCAACGATGCCATAAAGCCGGGCGGACTAGGATCATATTTCGGCTCTCGCCCGGTAACATGGTACGCGTCCGCAACCAGCTCCAGAGAACTCCTGAGCACGCGTGAATGGCGCAACGTTCAGCGGCCGGACGGCTTCGAATTTGGGCTTACAGATGCCGAAAAAACGGAAAAGACATCCCCTGTCAATCACCGCAGACTTGCTCTCAAGTATCTGGAGACCCACGAAGACTGGCACTTAGGCACCGAACAGCCATCCGACGACAGAGTGTCAGACATAATAGCTCGCCACCAGCAAATGGCAGAGGAACTGCAAAATTACAAAGCACTACCCAAAGTTCCTCGTCGATCCCTGATCATTTGCAACACCGTAGATCGCGCCGTCGCTGTCTTCGATGCGTTGCGCCGAAAACAAGCTATCGGCGAACTCCAAGAAGTCGATCTGCTCTTGCTTCACTCGCGTTTTCGGCCGCCGGACCGAAAGGCACGAATGGATCGATTGAAGTTAGAAAATCTTCGAATCTATCCAAACGGTCAGATCGTGGTTTCCACGCAAGTGATCGAAGCTGGGGTCGACATATCCAGTGGCATTCTCTGGACGGAAGTGGCTCCTCTTTCGTCGTTGGTGCAGCGCTTGGGTCGGCTCAATCGTGAGGGAGAATTCGGATCAAATGGACAGGTGGATTATAATTGGATGCCGCGTGCCGTGATCGTGGGTTTAGAACTTCCCGAGATCCGTGAGAAACAAAAAGAAAAGAAAGAGCAAGCGGAAAAGGAAGTGCACGCCCGCTATTTACCCTACGATCAGCGTGCCTGCGACGCAGCCTGGAGCGCGTTAGCCAAACTAAAGGAGGACGCTTCTCCCGCTGGGCTCGATGCGATTCAGGATGCCATCGGCAAATCGATCGAACGCTGTCCATATTCGCTGCAGCGCCACGAGTTGATCGATTTTTTTGATACCGACAGCAATCTCTCCCTTGGTTACACGGACGTATCTCCCTTCGTTCGCGGCTTGGTTGATGACACCGACGTTTATGTTCTCTGGCGCGACTGGGACGGTGCGGATAAAGGCGTTCCTCCCCCTTTTGTTTTTGACATCCAACGCTATGAACTTTGCCCGGTGCCGATCAGCCGATTGACCGGGAACAAGAGCGGCTTCGCCATTTGTCGTCAAGGCTGGTTATGGCTGGGGAAAGAACGGTCTTGGGTTTCAGCTCGGACGCAAGGCGTCTTACCCGGTGCGACCCTCCTATTGCCGGTCGGTGCGGGGGGTTACGATTCGAATCGCGGCTGGACGGGAAAGGACGAGGATAAGCCAGCCAGTTGTTATGAGCCTGCCGAATGGCCATCCGACGAAGACATGCTCTCCTGCTTAAAACATGGTTGGCGGTCAATTGCAGTCCATACAGACGAGGTTCGTAGTACCTTGTGCAGCATCTTCAAAGATCTTCCACTTAATGATTTCCTCACAGATTCTGAAAAACGTGCTTGTCTGGAAGCGGTGGATTGGCACGACATCGGCAAAAACCACGCGGCATGGCAGGACGCCGTGGTTAAGGCGCTGAAAGCAGCTGAAATCGAACCTCCCCCTAAGCACTTGCCGCTCGCCAAATTTTCTCTTTCGGATAGTCCACAACTTAGGAACAAGGCCGGCGAGGAGTTGGAGAGAACTCTTTACCGTCTGAAATCTTCCTTTCGGCCCGGGGTCGTCCACGAAGTACCTGCAGCTATCGCGTTGCGCCGATTCCATATCGAGAAGGATGGCAAATCCCGCTCTCTGGAGCACAAAGATATCTATCTCAGTCAACTGCTCTCCGAGTACCTAGTGTATGCTGCACAAATAACTAGACATACCGGGCTGGCGCGATATTGTGATCTTCAATGAAGACGTCGCGTCAGTGCGTCAATCTGGAAGAACCGCAACGGCAATTACTGGAACAATGGGTGCGCGCTCACAGCACGCCTCAGCAAGTAGCCAAGCGCTGCCGAATCATTCTGCAAAGCGCCGGCGGAAAACCAGATCGAGCGATTGCCATAGAAAAATGAGCCATCACGGCCACGTTCGTAAGGTATTACGTGACGAAATTCCAAAGAATCCCACGGGTGCGAAGGATTCAGATGCTGTACGTGGAGTTCACGAAGGTGACTCTATTCCTGTTGTGTCGATAGATGGTCAAGATCTTGGCTGCGATCGGCTTTCGGTAGACTGCCGAAAGATGGGACGCCCTGATACGAATAGTCCGGAGAGCTTCACCCGGGGTGTGCTTCGACTGATCGAGCAATACGGTGCATTCCGTCTCGCTTTCTTGGAGGCCATCTTCCGGGCGGCCGATTGCCGCGCTTCAAAGGAGGCGGCGCAATGAATCACGACGGCATACCGATTCCTGGCTGTCGGCACGATATCCTTGGTCACAATCTAAAAGCTATCGGTCTCCTACGGGCGCTTGCCACGTGTGCAGACTCAGAAAATTCCGATCCTGAAGCTGAAGCGTGGTGGGATTTGCACAGCGCCTACTTCTGGCTCCGCTCACAGAAATATCCAGATGAAACGAAATTTCAGGAGTTCTTTGCAAAGCATTACCGCCCAACGCCGATCTTCTCACCATGGAACAAAGGAGGCGGGTTGGATGAGAAGCAGGAGCTTCTCCTGAAAATCGACCGCAAACCGGTGCACGAGTTTCTCATCGAGCACGATGCAACATTAGGAGCGCACGGCTATAACCCGGACCAACATAGTTGGAAGGACGGGAGACTCACCTTTGAGCTGCGAAATGGTGAATTCTCCCTTCAATTGCCACCGCAAATTGAACTTCGTTTTGTGAAAGAAAGTGGTGGCAAACGGCCGAAAAAGAAGGTGCTCATTCAATGGGCACCCGGTGTCACCGAACGATTCGGCCGCTTCCTGCGCGAGAATCTATCACGAATTGAGCAGGCTGCATCGGTCTCCAAATTAACTAAAGCGAAGCTGGAACAGGGACAATTCTCGGAAGAGGAGATCGTTCTGACGATAAAATCGTCGGCCGCAACGAGCGCTCTAACTTTGCCCCCTTGGATCCTCCGCGAAATCCGAACTAAGGTGTCCGGAAAGAAAGCGACTATCGCTGTTGTGCAAGAACGGATGTCATTCGACTCCGACACCATCAAAGCGATCGAGGCCGGGCGAAAATACTTCGATGTCCTTCAAGCGGCGGAGACGGCAGATGAAATCAAAGTCCTTCTTGAATCTTATCGCGACGAGATCTCCGATCTTGGCTCGGTGGCTATCGATGCAGTGTTTACTTTGCGCACTGCCGGAGCTAGCGACAATCCGCTTTTCCTTAATCGCGGTCGCGGGGAAGGCGGAAACGACGAGTTATTCCGCACCTTCTGGGTGTATTTCTTGATCTTTCATAAAGACCGAGGCGCATTCGCAAATCAGAGTCTACTCTCAAGAGACAGTTTAGGGGACCTCCCGAAGGAAAATAAGACCGGTAAGGGCACACCTTTCTTTCCTGATGCCATCAAGACCTACAACAACGGCCTTGGCTGGTTCGTCGAGAGTTTTCCCTTCAACGCTCTCGATTACCTACTAGCAGTCGAAGGAGCGCTTGCCTTGCGCGGCACAGTATCTCGCACGCTCGGTGCAAATAGCCGACGCTTTGCAGGCTTTCCTTTCATTTTCGACTCGGGCGAGGATCTCGTTGACGAAGGCAACAAGGTCACAGGAACGGCATCCTCGGTCTGGCTACCGCTCTGGGATCGCCCGACCACCTTCGCAGAGCTCGAATCGTTTATCTGTGACGCGCAAGCGCGCCTACCCGGTAAGGATGCACGCTTCTCTGCCGAGTTTGCTCGTGCTTTGCGCGCCCAAGGTGTGGACGCCGGATTCGCCGGCTGGCAGGAGTTTCGATTCAAGATGAAGGCCAGTCGTGTGCCATGGATCTGCACGGGTCGCTATCTCGGCACGGCTGTCGGTGCAAAATCCACGTTACTCAACGAAGCCCTTGCACCCCTGGACGAAAGTGCTTTCCTCGACCAGTTCGAGCCTCTCTTCAAAGGCAATAAGATTGATTCGCGCGGCCCGCACCGAATTCGTGCTGTCCTCAACGCGGCCATCGAAGATGCCATAGCCGAACCGAAGACAGAAAACGCGCTAAACGTTCTGGTGAAAGTTTACGAAGCGTGTCAAGAAATCGCGACCTCCAAGGCACTGCGAGAGAGCATTGTTAGGAGGGGTCGGCAAGTTCGGCTGTTTGACGCGCTGCCTCGACCGCCGTGGCAGTCGTTGCTGGACGGGCTGGACTCTCCGGAATTCCGGATCGCTCGCGCCCTTGGCTCGATCACCGGTTTAGAGAAACAGCGGACCACCGATGAGCCCTCTCGAGCTCAACCGCTCCTTGGTTCTCTGCTACCGCTCAAACGGGGGACACGAGGCTGGTATCTGCCAACAGACTCCCAAGACCGTTCCAACCAAGCGGTCTGGAGTGGCATCGACCTGTGCGGCGATCTTTCGCGCGTGCTTTCACGACGTTATCTGGATTCGCTAGGCGACGATTGTCCCGCGATCCGATCGCCTTGTCCTGCTCGCCTCGACGACATTCTCTCTTTCTTACGTGGTGAGCTTGATGACCACCGCATCGCCCGTTGGATCGAAGCTCTCAGCCTGATCGGCTGGCACTGGGAAAAGGAGGACGAGTTGGTGGATTCCACGGTGCTGCCAGAAGACAAGCAACCGCCGAGCCTAGCGCGTGACGATCTTGCCTCCATTCCGCTGGCGTACGCCGCGGTACGCACGCTCCTTGAGCTCGAATGCGAGTGGCAAGGTCCTGATCCTTCCGTCTGGAAAAAGCGCCGGTCGCAGCGTCCGGTAGCCCTTGTTTGTCAGCGCTCGAATTCCTCGCTACCCATTGCTGTCGAAGAGGCTCTGCGCTGGATCTCCATTTGGAATGTTCCCAACTGTTACGGTCCCGCTTCCCGTCGTGAAAAGCCGCGGCTAGCCGGACAGGATATCGTTCGAATCGATCATCGCGAACTGAATTTCGACCACGATACCACGTGCCTCGTCAACCGGCTCGCCGCCGCTGTTTTGATTCCACTTGAATGGCGCGATCAGAGGAAACTCTTCCGTGCCGTCACTCTTCCGCAAGCCGTCTCTATTTGACTCGAAAACAAACAGTAATGAGCAACAACACTCCAACCCCTCCACTTCCATTGACCTTCGGTGAGTTTATCGTGCCTGAAGGCTGTCGTCGCATCTTTATCACCGCCGAATTGGAACCGTCCAACGGCGATCCGCGGATTCAGCCCACGGGCTTTCCGGACATCGGCCCCGTTCTCTATCCTGACCCTTCCGGCCAGCACGGGCTCATCTGCCTGATCGAGTCAGAAGCTTCCATGGCCAACCGTTTAGAGGAGGTATGTCTAGCGGACAAATACACGGGCACACTCAAGCAGGCATTCAGCGGTCTGCCTTACATCAAGTTAACCACGAACGGCAAAGCTGACGGAGAGTTCAAGAGCGGCTCTACAGTCGATGGCCACCGCTTTGCCTCAGAGTACATAATGTCCGCAAAAGGACGTTTAACTGGGAGCGGTCAGGCAGCTCAGATGAACTCCTACCAAGCCCCCGATACGACGAATACAGAGATGGTGGAATTGGTGAAATCTCGCTTGGGGATGCCGTCCGGCGATAGCTGCCCGGCGGGTAACGTCCCTGAAATCTTTCGTCTGGCCATGGAATACGATCCGCTATCGCTAATCCACGGCTTTCAGATCTCGGTCAAGAACAAACTCACCTTTGTCGGATTGCGTTCTCCTCGCGCTTTGACCGGGAGCATCATTGGCATGAACTGCGAAAGAGTGATTGTCCCAGGTGTTCGGTTCGACCCGATCGGGACCGGCGATGCTGGCCAAGCGATCTTTCAGAAACAGCGCATAACCGCCGGAAAAATCGAAGCCCGCTTCTCAATCGATGTGGGGCTGCTCGCCGCGCTGCGACTCGATGCGCTGCAGGACCTGCAGCCCGGCCAGTATCAGAATGCGAGATTCCAGCTTTTATTGGCTATCGCGCTGTGGAAGGTAGCCACATTCCTCGAGCTGTTGCGGGTCGAATTGAGCTTGCGGACTGAATGTAAGCTGCGTCTTAGGAGCGTACAGAAAGAATCGTCGGATGAAAGCGACGCAGCCAAGCAGAAGGATTTTGCTGCCTACTATACGCAGGACCGCGAGAGCGGCCAGAAGCCTTTCCCATTCAAAACCATCGCGGCTGCTTCGTTCCAAGATTTGATTGAGAACGCTTATAAAAGCGAAGAACGTAACAAGCGCCATCCACTAACGCTAGTTTTCAATACCTGAGCTCCACCATGCTTGTCCTTCAACTCACATTTCCATGGGGTCGCTACTACGCTCATCCCTGGGGGCTGAACCCCGCGCGGTTGCGTGAGGGAGAATGGCCACCAAGTCCGTGGCGGATGTTGCGAGCCTTAGCGGCCGGTTGGTTCCGCGCCCACTGCGGTCAAGCCCCTACACAGGACTTGATTTCGCTTCTTGAAATCCTCGGTAGGGAGTTACCTGAAATCGGGGATGGGAGAGTCGCATTCTCGCAGGCTGTCCACTGGCAGCCCAATTTCGGGGTGACGGACCAAGACAAAGACAAAAAGGCCGTGGCGACCTACAAACGGACCCGTCACGAAAACCATTTCGTCGCGACTAACAGTTCTGTCGTGTTTCGTTGGGAGAATGTAATTCTTGACGATACGCAATGTTCTTTGCTCAGCACCGTCCTCACGCACGTCACCTACTTTGGCCGTGCAGACTCACTTTGCACGATCGAGCTCACGAGCGCGGATTTTTCCCAGATTGTTGACCTCGGCTGGTGCAAGCCATGTATCGACAAAAACACGAGTCGTCCAAGTCGACGCATAGCGGAAAACTGTCGCGATATATTTTGCCCAGATCCAAACGACTTTAAGGCCGCCGATTTGTGGTCGCGCCGCGCCGGCCGGAAGCAACTCGCGCCAGAACATGCGCCGCCGCACCTCGTCGAAGACCTCCTTTCGCATCAACCCCTCCCGGACGGCGGGCGTTGGATTTCTTACGAAATGCCCGAGGGATGGCCTGGCAAATGGGTCGTGCGCGTCGCGAACTCGACGCGACACAATGCGGTCGCTGCGTCAACAACCCCGCGCGTCGCCCGCTACCTGCGATTCCGTCTCCAGTGCCGCATCTCCATCCCACTCAAGTTCACGGTGCCTGTTGCAGAGCAATTTCGAGCGGCGGCCATAGCTCGTTTTTCAAAAATGGTCGGAAACCAGACCTCAAGCTTTGCTCTTACTGGACATGACAAACCCGTTGACGCCAACGGTGACCATCAACACGCCTTTTTTCTCCCACTGGGGACCAACAGTCATCATCCCGACTCGCTGAACGAGCTTCATGTTTGGTGTCCATACGGGTTCACCCAAGCTGAGGTCGAGGCCTTAATGCGCGTCCGACGTCTTGACTGGGGAGGCGGGAGATACCCGGTCCGCCCGGTTCTTATGGCACTCGCGAACGACGCTCCAGAAGGATGTCCCATTGCTACAGGTCAGCGTTCGGCTCGTCGCTGGAGGGCTCGTACTCCGTTCGTTCCTCCGCGCTACTTCTATCGTAGAAATCTGCACGGGGCGCAATTCAAGGGCAAAGACGCTCCCGAACAGCAGCTTGCCCAATGTCTTCGGCAAAGTGGAATCGATACGCCGGGCGAAATCCGTCGCTTGACACTGAACGGAGACGCACAAAAGTCTCTTCCACCGCTAGCTGCGTGGGAGATCGTGCGCGCACCCGAAAACCAACACGGATCGTCAGCTGATAGTGTCGTAACGCCTGTCCACCTTCCAGCAGATTCGACCACTAAATCAGAAAGGGTCCGCCGTGTTGGTCTGTTTTTCGAGGTCATATTTGACGCGCCTGTAACCTTCCGAGTGCCGGCTCTCGGGAACTCCTGCCATTTCGGCCTCGGCTTATTCGCGCCAGTTTGCGAATAGGCGAGCAGGCGGAGCAGCGAGGGGAAATGCGCAGAGCGTAAGACTCAAGATCCTCCAAAAGCTGCCGAAGCTAAGGAAGGGGTGAATACCGAGCCTCAGCCTCTGACTGCGCGGATGTTAAACGAATTTGTTTACTGTCCCCGCCTCTTTTATTACGAGCACGTTGAAGGTGTGTTCGTCCACAACGCGGACACGGTGCGGGGCTCAGCAACGCATCAGCGAGTGGACTCGGGCAACGGTTCTTTGCCGTCAAGCACCGACGAATCTGAAGAACGAGCTCCGGAGGAAACCATCCATTCGCGGTCCGTTATGCTCGGGTCGGCCAGGTACGTGATCACCTGCAAGATGGACCTGGTGGAAACCGCGCCGGATCCCGACGACCTGTTCAACCGGCTCACGGCCCGGCCGGTCGAGTATAAAGTCGGCGCGCCACAAGTCGGTGAAGACGGCGTCCGCATTTGGGACACGGACAAAATGCAGCTGGGGTTGCAATGCCTGATTCTCCGGGAGAACGGGTATCGCTGCGACGCCGGCATCCTCTATTACCGGCAAACCAGGCAACGGATTCAGCTCGATTACACGCCGGAACTCGAAACTTGGATCGTTCAACAGATCGAGGCGGCACGAGCATGCACAAACGGACCGATCCCGCCTCCGTTACGTGATTCGCCCAAGTGTCCGCGCTGTTCGCTTGTATCGATTTGCCTCCCGGATGAAACCGCGTTGCTGGAACAGGCGGAACCGGCCAAAACCGCACCGCGCCGCTTGATTGCACCCAACTCTGACCGGCGCGCGCTTTATCTCAACACGCCAGGGGTCAGCGTCGGCAGAAGCAGTGAGACGTTACAGATTCGCGACAAGAAAGAATTGCTGCAGGAGGTCCGTATCGCGGACATCGATCACGTCGGGTTGTTCGGCAACGTTCAGATATCGACCCAGGCGCTCCAGCAGCTGTGCGAAAAAGATATCCCGATCACTTATTTTTCGATGGGCGGCTGGTTTTACGGAATTACCCGTGGACATTCGCTCACCAACGTCCATACGCGGATCCGGCAATTCGCGGTGGCATGCGACACAGCACAGGCGCTCCCGTTTGCACGAGCATTTGTTTCGGGGAAAATACGGAACCAGCGGACACTGCTGCTGCGCAATCATATCAATCCGCCAACCCCGATCCTTTTGCGTCTGAAACAGGCGGCCAAGGACGCGAACGCGGCAACCGGGATTGAACAGCTTTTGGGAATTGAGGGCGCGGCGGCTGCGGTTTACTTCGAGCATTTCCAGGGCATGTTGAAAGTGGACGACGAGAACGCCGGAGCCCCAAAACAACTGGCGTTCAGCTTCGATTTTACCAATCGCAATCGGCGTCCACCCAGGGATCCTGTCAATGCGCTGTTATCGCTCGGCTACAGTCTCCTTTCCAAAGATTGCTCGATCGCGGCGTATGCGGTCGGCCTGGATCCATACGTCGGGTTCTACCATCAACCGCGCTTCGGGCGCCCGGCGCTGGCACTCGATTTGATGGAAGAATTCAGGCCGCTGATCGTTGACTCGACCGTGCTGATGCTGCTCAATAATCGGATGCTGGGGCTCACTAATTTTGTTCAGGCCGGTCAGGCAGTGAATCTCACCAACTCCGCACGCAAAGTCTTTTTCGAGGCGTACGAATCCCGGATGAGCAGCGTGGTGACCCATCCCGTGTTCGATTACAAAGTCAGTTACCGGCGAGCGATTGAGCTTCAGTTTCGGATGATCGCGAAGGTGATCACCGGCGAAATCGGGCTCTACCATCCGTTCCAGACCCGATGAGAACGACCTATCTCATCTGTTACGACATCAGCGACGAGAAACGGCTTCGCCGCGTGTTCAAGATCTGTAAGGATTATGGATCGCATCTCCAATATTCGGTATTCGAAAGTGATTTATCGCAGATCGAAAAGACCGAACTCGAGCGGAAACTCTCCGCGGAGATTAATGCTCGCGAGGACCAGGTACTCTTTGTAGAATTGGGACCCGCGACCGGTCGGGGCGAGCGATCGATTGTCGCGCTCGGCCGACCGTACGCGAAAATCGACGTTTCTTGTTACGTCGTGTAAAATTGTTCCTTGAAATTCTGAGGACGCGAGCGGCGGGGTGATGCGGAAATGACCGCAGCCGCTCGATGTTCCCGCATAAGAACGACTTGGAGAGACAAAAGAATGCGAAAGACTCGATTGAAAAAGGGTGAAAATGCAGTTTTAGAATACCTCTCGCAAACTGGTTTGCGCGAGGTTGCGCCGCAACGGGTTACGAGTCGGCACTTTCCGCGGATGTAAGTCCGCGGCCCCATTGAAGCTAAAGAAGCTACTCCAGGTCGATTTAGCATTAGCGAAGCCGTTTCGACCGACTTTCCGCGGATGTAAGTCCGCGGCCCCATTGAAGCCAATGCAACTACGAAATGTTTCTAGTAAAGCGTCTCACTTTCCGCGGATGTAAGTCCGCGGCCCCATTGAAGCCGGAGGAGATTGGGGCGAATTCGCCGGATTGATCTTCTTTCCGCGGATGTAAGTCCGCGGCCCCATTGAAGCATTTTTCCTGAGACGCTTCTCCTGTCGCGCTACGGTGGGCTTTCCGCGGATGTAAGTCCGCGGCCCCATTGAAGCGACTTGCATGCGGTTGATCTTGGTGGGCCAGTTCCAACTTTCCGCGGATGTAAGTCCGCGGCCCCATTGAAGCAGATCCTAACCCGCCGCAACCACTTTTAAGCCCTGCCGACTTTCCGCGGATGTAAGTCCGCGGCCCCATTGAAGCGCCATTTTTCCGACGTCTTCCTCTGGCCCGGCACGGGCCTTTCCGCGGATGTAAGTCCGCGGCCCCATTGAAGCAACGTCTGAGGCAGTCGAAGCCGCCGCCGAACGGGTACTTTCCGCGGATGTAAGTCCGCGGCCCCATTGAAGCCAGGCACATGAACGATATAGCGCCATGGTGTCAACACTGCTTTCCGCGGATGTAAGTCCGCGGCCCCATTGAAGCTAAAAGAGCTTCCATCGTTATGTTCCGTGACTGAGCCTTTCCGCGGATGTAAGTCCGCGGCCCCATTGAAGCGGAATCATTTTCAACACAGAATTAACAAGCATCAATCGACTTTCCGCGGATGTAAGTCCGCGGCCCCATTGAAGCGAGAGATTGCGTTCACCTGCACGTTGTATTTTGCCCACCTTTCCGCGGATGTAAGTCCGCGGCCCCATTGAAGCCGGAGGTTCCAGGAACTCGGGCTTACGGTGCGACACGCTGGCCTTTCCGCGGATGTAAGTCCGCGGCCCCATTGAAGCGCGGATAGGAACCCAGGGCCGAATCCTGCCGTTTTTGCTTTCCGCGGATGTAAGTCCGCGGCCCCATTGAAGCCCGCGTGATTCCGGTGCTCCTGCCGGGCGCCGAGCGGGCTTTCCGCGGATGTAAGTCCGCGGCCCCATTGAAGCAGACTTCGGCCCGCGATGCCGGTCAACCGCGATGACGACTTTCCGCGGATGTAAGTCCGCGGCCCCATTGAAGCCTCATCACCCAGGGCGATCACGCATTCAATCACGCCACTTTCCGCGGATGTAAGTCCGCGGCCCCATTGAAGCTTGGCATATTCGTTCTCGCCGGACACGAACGCTTGCAGCTTTCCGCGGATGTAAGTCCGCGGCCCCATTGAAGCTATGGCATATTCGTTCTCGCCGGACACGAACGCTTGCAGCTTTCCGCGGATGTAAGTCCGCGGCCCCATTGAAGCGAATTGTTCATGCACTCGGTTCATTCCGTCGCGAGCCTTTCCGCGGATGTAAGTCCGCGGCCCCATTGAAGCAAGGAGTTCCTTCTGGAGATGCCGGAGGGCGGATGACTTTCCGCGGATGTAAGTCCGCGGCCCCATTGAAGCAAGCCAGATATTTCGATCCTGCCTCGGATCAGGAGCGCTTTCCGCGGATGTAAGTCCGCGGCCCCATTGAAGCTGCTCGCCCTCGGAGCGGTTTGGCTGTTCCTACCTTTCTTTCCGCGGATGTAAGTCCGCGGCCCCATTGAAGCTTGTCATGCGGCGGATTGTCAGCGCGACCAAGCGGCTCTTTCCGCGGATGTAAGTCCGCGGCCCCATTGAAGCGAGCAGGCGCCACGGCGCCCAGCTCGACGAGTTCAAGCCTTTCCGCGGATGTAAGTCCGCGGCCCCATTGAAGCCACGAAGTTCCGGCGTGGCGGTGCTCCGTGTTCTTTCCTTTCCGCGGATGTAAGTCCGCGGCCCCATTGAAGCGAGAAAAATGCTTGCAAATCAGATGGATCAAGCCTCGCCTTTCCGCGGATGTAAGTCCGCGGCCCCATTGAAGCATGCTTATCCGGTTGTTTCAGCAAACCACAAGCTGCTTTCCGCGGATGTAAGTCCGCGGCCCCATTGAAGCTTCCAGGTGCTGGCCGGCATTTTTAGTTCCAAAACGTGCTTTCCGCGGATGTAAGTCCGCGGCCCCATTGAAGCTGACTTAGCGTCGAAACACCGTCCCCCATTCTTCCGCTTTCCGCGGATGTAAGTCCGCGGCCCCATTGAAGCGAAGATTTCGGCGAAGAGTACACTGGGGCAGGCGTCGCTTTCCGCGGATGTAAGTCCGCGGCCCCATTGAAGCAGACGAAGTTTTCGATCCTTTTCACGGTCTTGAATCCTCTTTCCGCGGATGTAAGTCCGCGGCCCCATTGAAGCGTGCAGGGTGTCGTGTTCGAGACGTAAGGATTAACGCCCTTTCCGCGGATGTAAGTCCGCGGCCCCATTGAAGCTTTCAGATCATCGTTGAGGGCGAGCGTTGACGCAACTTTCCGCGGATGTAAGTCCGCGGCCCCATTGAAGCCATGGCAGATGCAGGCAAAAGCGATTTTGTCGGCTGGCTTTCCGCGGATGTAAGTCCGCGGCCCCATTGAAGCCTCAGTGATCGGTTTCATACCAAGACTAAGAATCTCTTTCCGCGGATGTAAGTCCGCGGCCCCATTGAAGCCTGTAGGAGGTGTCTGAACTCCGGTGGTCCCGCCGCTCTTTCCGCGGATGTAAGTCCGCGGCCCCATTGAAGCCAACACACCACCTTCAGCCTCGCGCAGTACGGCAGTTTGCTTTCCGCGGATGTAAGTCCGCGGCCCCATTGAAGCAACCTGAACCTGCTGCCATAAATTAGTCTTTCCTTCCCTTTCCGCGGATGTAAGTCCGCGGCCCCATTGAAGCTTCAATGGTGTAGATGTTCCCGCTACAGTCGGTGACTGCTTTCCGCGGATGTAAGTCCGCGGCCCCATTGAAGCTCGGCCCCGGATTAACGGTTCCGACTCCCTGATTCGTCCTTTCCGCGGATGTAAGTCCGCGGCCCCATTGAAGCCAGAGGACTGCCAATCCCGCCGATGATGCATTGCTCCCTTTCCGCGGATGTAAGTCCGCGGCCCCATTGAAGCTGGTACATGGATCCGAACGATAACACTGTGACGATTCCTTTCCGCGGATGTAAGTCCGCGGCCCCATTGAAGCCATGGTCTCTGTGCCCCAACTTGGGCGTCTGGTTCAGTCTTTCCGCGGATGTAAGTCCGCGGCCCCATTGAAGCCCAGCAAAAGTGATCACTGGACCGCCCGGAGCTAGACGCCTTTCCGCGGATGTAAGTCCGCGGCCCCATTGAAGCTCTGGAATCGGGGACGGGACCGGGTACGCGCACGGGCTTTCCGCGGATGTAAGTCCGCGGCCCCATTGAAGCATCGACCTCGATGACATAAGGAACGTTGATTGGCTGCTTTCCGCGGATGTAAGTCCGCGGCCCCATTGAAGCAGCGCGAATGTGATTGGTGTATTGGGATCGATCGGCGCCCTTTCCGCGGATGTAAGTCCGCGGCCCCATTGAAGCAATCAGGTGGGCGCGATGGAGCAGGACGTCGCTACGGCTTTCCGCGGATGTAAGTCCGCGGCCCCATTGAAGCAGTTCAGAAGAGGTGGCAGAGGAAGCCCGTAACTAGCGACTTTCCGCGGATGTAAGTCCGCGGCCCCATTGAAGCGTCGTTGAATCGGTGCAAGCCCAAACAGCTATCGTGAACTTTCCGCGGATGTAAGTCCGCGGCCCCATTGAAGCTGGAACCCGGCAATCAACCCTAAGGAACCGTTTCGACTTTCCGCGGATGTAAGTCCGCGGCCCCATTGAAGCCCCATGATGATGAAATTGGTCGATGTCGCAGTCACGGCTTTCCGCGGATGTAAGTCCGCGGCCCCATTGAAGCGATTACAAAGGAGCACTTACACATAAGCAGAGACAGGCCTTTCCGCGGATGTAAGTCCGCGGCCCCATTGAAGCGCAGAGTGTGCCAATAAGCCTCAACAGGCTGGCGGCGGCCTTTCCGCGGATGTAAGTCCGCGGCCCCATTGAAGCAGCCTTACCAGGTTTGTCGATGGGTCGGCTGGAGGAGTCTTTCCGCGGATGTAAGTCCGCGGCCCCATTGAAGCGGGCTGGCGGCGAAAGACCTTGTTCACATCACGCTCCCTTTCCGCGGATGTAAGTCCGCGGCCCCATTGAAGCCACGGTACAGGGAGGAGTCCCGATGACCGTCAAGGACTTTCCGCGGATGTAAGTCCGCGGCCCCATTGAAGCATCTGCGATCCGCTCTGCATCTAGGGGAATTGAACAACCTTTCCGCGGATGTAAGTCCGCGGCCCCATTGAAGCATTGCGGACGATGGAAAGCTTGGGATGAACTCAAGTCCTTTCCGCGGATGTAAGTCCGCGGCCCCATTGAAGCCGCTTACGTTTATACCATGCGATCGCAAATCATATCGCTTTCCGCGGATGTAAGTCCGCGGCCCCATTGAAGCTAGTCAGGATCCGCTTCATAAGCCCTCCGACGATCCCTTTCCGCGGATGTAAGTCCGCGGCCCCATTGAAGCTAACAAAAGAGTTGAGCCTTCGCTTAACGAAACTTCTTTCCGCGGATGTAAGTCCGCGGCCCCATTGAAGCCACAAGGAGATTCCAAAGGCATTTATCGCGGCGGTTTTCCTTTCCGCGGATGTAAGTCCGCGGCCCCATTGAAGCCCGGACCGCCGGCCGACGCAGACTACAATGATTTTGGCTGCTTTCCGCGGATGTAAGTCCGCGGCCCCATTGAAGCCATCAGTCAACGCGAACGTTACGGTCGTGGTGGCATTCTTTCCGCGGATGTAAGTCCGCGGCCCCATTGAAGCACGGTCACTGTCCCAGGCCAGGTGACTGCTGTCCGATTCCTTTCCGCGGATGTAAGTCCGCGGCCCCATTGAAGCAAATGTAATTGCATTTTGGGAATTAAGGCGTACATCTTTCCGCGGATGTAAGTCCGCGGCCCCATTGAAGCCAGTTCAAGCTAAAAGAGCTTTACAGCCAATCTGTTTCCTTTCCGCGGATGTAAGTCCGCGGCCCCATTGAAGCTTCTGTATGTCGGCCTGTGTAGCGTTAACCCCAGGCGAGCTTTCCGCGGATGTAAGTCCGCGGCCCCATTGAAGCCCTTCGCAGCTTAAGCAACGTTCGCTTGCTGCGCCTGCTTTCCGCGGATGTAAGTCCGCGGCCCCATTGAAGCGCGGACGGAGTTACTCCGTTTAACCTGACCAGGTGCACTTTCCGCGGATGTAAGTCCGCGGCCCCATTGAAGCCAAATCAACGGTGTGTCCCTCGATCCAAACGGGTTCCCTCTTTCCGCGGATGTAAGTCCGCGGCCCCATTGAAGCCAGAGATTTCCCCACTGGTCGTAGTCCAGCTCTACGTGCTTTCCGCGGATGTAAGTCCGCGGCCCCATTGAAGCATGCGGGGGATCCGGGAAGGCTGGCCGGCGCCGCGGTCTTTCCGCGGATGTAAGTCCGCGGCCCCATTGAAGCCATGTTTTCTCGATCCCCGTCATAAGACCAAGCTAGCTTTCCGCGGATGTAAGTCCGCGGCCCCATTGAAGCGCGAAGGAGATGGCCGGCTACACACTCCATCATAGCCTGCTTTCCGCGGATGTAAGTCCGCGGCCCCATTGAAGCTACCGTATCCCTCTGGCGGTCGTGATGATCCCGTCTACTTTCCGCGGATGTAAGTCCGCGGCCCCATTGAAGCAGGCCAACAGAAAACATAAGCCGCCTAGTTGGTTCCTTTCCGCGGATGTAAGTCCGCGGCCCCATTGAAGCTCCTCTATTTTCTTCGTAGTAGTTGGTTCCTATTGCCACTTTCCGCGGATGTAAGTCCGCGGCCCCATTGAAGCTGGCGCTCCAGGCGGCGAGCCTTGCATGGCTTGTGTGCCTTTCCGCGGATGTAAGTCCGCGGCCCCATTGAAGCCAGGCTGGATATAAGCGCCACCTGACGAAGCCGTAGTCGCTTTCCGCGGATGTAAGTCCGCGGCCCCATTGAAGCAGTAAAAGGGTCCAACCACGGCTCGTTATTGATTTCCCCTTTCCGCGGATGTAAGTCCGCGGCCCCATTGAAGCCTGAGAGTTATCATCGTTGTAACCACAACCTCCTGTAACTTTCCGCGGATGTAAGTCCGCGGCCCCATTGAAGCCTTCAGAACCAGAACGCATCACCGATGGAATTCACGTCCTTTCCGCGGATGTAAGTCCGCGGCCCCATTGAAGCTGGAGTCTTCAGCGGTTGCCTGTTTGGCGGATCCGGTCGCCGTTTTCGACGTTCAGTGGGGGAAAGGCAAAGATCACCAAACGCGCAGTTTCGCGATCGGTTTTTATGATGCCGACGCTCCGCAGACCACCGCGAATTTCAAGAAGTTGGTTCAAGATGGCTTCTATAAAAAAACCACGTTTCACCGGGTGTTTCCGAACTACCTGGTGCAGGCCGGCGATCCACTCAGCAGGAAGAAGGACCGCACCGTTGTAGGGACAGGCGGTCCTGGTTACACGCTGCCGGCCGAAATTCGCAGAAAACATTTGCGCGGTTCCGTTGCCATGGGTCGGCTGCCGGACAAACTCAATCCGAATCGTCAGTCGAATGGAAGTCAGTTTTATATCTGCCTCCAGCCCATCGCTTCCCAGGACGGCAACGACACGGTGTTTGGCGAAGTGGTCGCGGGGCTAGCCGCGTTGGATGAAATCAGCCATCTGCCAGCGGATACCAACGCAAATCCGATCGATCGAGTGGAGATCACGCGCACGTACATAATCGATCGATCTCAGCTTGGTCATCCGGTTCAGGTCAGGCAGGGCAGGGCTCCGTTGCGCATTACCCGTTTGAGCACCATGGATTTTTCTGACGCCGAACCACGGAGGGCAAGCTTATCCAAAACGAAAAAGACGGCGAGCGAAGTCACGGAGGAGCTCCTCGAGGTCAAAGCCCAAGACAACCTTTCCGCTCGACACCGCAAAAACCTTCGGTTGCAACTCAAAGAGGGTTTCGCCGCCAACAAACGCTTTGCCTCGGGTCCCATTTGCGAGATTACCACTGGCGAGATCGAGGCGTGGTTGCGTGAATTAGATGTTTCGCCGACGAGCCGCAACAATTACCGAACGGCGCTCGGGAGTTTGTTTTCCTTTGCCTTGCGCGCCGGGGTTACGTTTTGAAAAATCCCGCTACGCTCGCCGAACGCGTCAAGGTCAGAGCCGAGAAACCGGCGATTCTCACCGTCGCCGAGGCGCGGGCCCCCTCATTGAAAATGCCCGGCTGACGTCTCAATGTCCCGCGCTCGTTGGGCGATGCACATGTTTACTGATAGAGAGGAGGCCGCCTAAAAAAAGCTAAATCAATACCCGAGCGAGCGAATATACTCCCGATTGCGTTTGGCTGATTCGTTCGGCTTCCCCATGCCTGGAAGAACATCTTGTTCTACCACGCCCCAGCCGTCGTAGTCGAGTTTTTCGAGCTCCTTCATGAGCGACGGGAAGTCAACCTCGCCCTTACCCAGCTCACAGAAAACACCCTGCCTCACGGCTTGAAAGTAATCCCAGCCATTTTCGGCGACCTGCTTGCCCACTCCGGGGTGATAATCCTTGAAGTGAAAGTGCCATACTCGCTTGCCGTATTTGCGGAGCCCCTCCACGGCGTCTCCGCCACCAAAGCGATAGTGAGCGCAATCAAATACTAGACCGAGAACACCAGGGTCGGTCAACGCCATGAGTTTGGCAATCTCAGCCGGGGTCTCCACGTAACCCGCACAGTGATGATGGAAAGCTGTGCGAAGGCCAGCTTCTTTTTTAACCGCCTCGGCAACTTTCGTCGCGCCTTCCGCATAGACCTGCCATTCCGCATCGCTCAGGCCCATTTCAGGAGTGACACGCCCCGCGTTCTTCGTGCGCTCTGGAACCCTGCCATTCTCGTCGGCAAGGATAATAAAGGGCGGGTTACCCTCCACCGCAGCCATCAAACGTGCGGTGCGCACGGCGACTTCAATGCCAGCTTGGTGAGAAGCCGGATCTCTGAGAAACACTGGCACAAATGCGCCGAGCAGCTCGAGATTTCGTCCGTGGATTTCCTGGGAAAGTTTTTGCGGGTCGGTCGGCATGAACCCCCAGTCCCCCAATTCCGTTCCCGCATAGCCGGTCTCAGCGATTTCGTTCAGCACTTGAACGTAGTCAGGAGCTTCGCCTTCCAGGTCGAATTCGAGCACGCCCCAAGAGCACGGAGCATTTGCGATCTTAATCATTGTCTCACCTCATTTTGAATGTAAAAAACCTGCGGGGATTCTGATGGTTGATGGTCCGTGATTTGCATCTTCGATCGCAAGGATGATCTCAGAGTGGATACTCCTTGAGGGCCGCTTCTGACCGTTGCGCTCAGTTCTCTCCTGCCCACATGCGTGCGCGTGCGGATCGAGCACTTTACGGATGGACTCGCCCGCGGGCCGCAGATCCCGCTTGCGCCTCAAGTCCGTCCCCGAGCCGCCTTCGGGAAAGTCCACGTCTTTCTGTGCGCAAAGTCTGCGATCGAGCCGCTGACATCTGACGCAGACTTAAGCGCCATGGATTTGAAAGTGTGGTAAATAGATACCGAGCAGCCCCACCCCCTCGACTTCACCTGTTAAGCCCGCCAAAACAGAGGTATTTTATTTCCACGAATTCCTCGATGCCGTAGTGGGAGCCTTCACGACCAAGCCCCGACTGTTTCACGCCGCCAAACGGTGCAACTTCGTTTGAGATCAAGCCCGTATTGATGCCTACCATGCCGCATTCAAGGCCCTCGGCCGCCCGCCAGACCCGGCCGATATTGCGACTGTAAAAGTAGCTCGCGAGGCCAAATTCCGTATCGTTGGCCATTTGTATTGCTTGCTCGTCAGTCTCGAAACGGAAAAGGGGCGCTACGGGACCGAACGTTTCTTCTCTACTGACCTTCATTCTGGGAGTAACATCCCCCAACACGGTTGGTTCGAAGAAGGTTTGCCCAAGAGAATGCCGCTTCCCGCCAAGAAGAACACGTCCCCCTTGTGAAAAGGCGTCTTGAATGTGTTCCTCCACTTTCTCCACCGCGGCTTGGTCGATCAAAGGACCTTGGAGTACTCCCGGTTCGAAACCGTTGCCTACTTTAAATTTTTTTACCGCGGCGACCAGTTTCTGAGCAAAGGCATCATGAACGCCGGCTTGAACGTAAAGCCTGTTCGCGCAAACGCAGGTTTGACCGGCATTGCGGTATTTGGAAATAATCGCCCCTTCGACTGCTGAATCCAGATCGGCATCGTCGAAAACGATAAAAGGCGCATTGCCTCCGAGTTCCAGCGAAAGCTTTTTGATGGTGTCAGCGCTCTGTTTCATGAGCAAGCGACCCACCTCGGTCGAGCCCGTAAAGGTCACTTTGCGCACGTCCGAGTTGGAAGTCATTTCACCAACGCCGGTCCAGCTTTTCGCGTAATCATGGCGGCTGGAAAATTCCAAGGAGTCATAGCGGCACAGACCCCGATGGGTTGTTTAATGACCACCAGGCGGCGATCATTCCAGGGCGATGGAATGGTGTCTCCATACACTCGCTTGGCCTCCTCGGTGATTTGGTCAAGCGGCTGATAAAATCCACTCGTGAGCCGGGTCGTTGTGAAAGTGCCAAACGCGTTTGGGGCCTGCCATGACGTTGAAGTAATAGGACTGATAGCCATGAGGGACGACGACCGGATGGTAGCCACGAGGTACGAGGACGACATCGCGGTCTTCGACAGCCATCGACTCGTCAATGTCGCGCGAGTCGCTATAGACGCGTTGGAAAACAAAGCCTTGCGGCGGATCGATGCGATGGTAGTAGGTTTCCTCGAGTAGGCTCTCTATGGGAACATTGTCCACGTCGTGTTTGTGCGGGGGATAGCTGGAGGAGTTTCCGCTCGGCGTCTTGACTTCGACGACAAGGAGGGACTCAGCGGGTTCGTCCTGGGGCAGGATATCGCAGACGTAGCGCGTGTTGGCGCCTTTTCCACGCGCGTTGCGTCGCATGGCGGCGGGCTCGATGAGCCGCGCGGGAAGTTCACCCTTTGCAGGGGAGCGAGCCACGGCGACTTCGACATTGGTCTTGGAGGCAATGGTTAACTCCGCGCGCGGGGGCATGTAGACTGCATAAGGGGCAGCGTCTTCAAAAACGCTCTTGCGCTGCCCAATCTCCTTCCACTCAAGGTCGTCGGTCTTAGCGGAAACGATCCCGCTCAAAATGACCGCGCAAAGCTCGTTGGCGTCGTCAGAAAGAGTCAGCGACTCCCCAGGGCCAATTGGCGGGCGGAAAAGCTGACATAACGCCATCCCGCCGACTGAGGAGTCACAGAGACGATTTCTTGGGAGTTCTTTTTGGGTTTAACGAGCAGATTCATAAATTTGGCCTTGCTTAGCGTTTCTGATTTTCTTTTCCGCGCACATAAGCGACACGCGCTTGGCGGACAGATTCGCTGGGCGATTCCTCAGGGACTGCGACTTCCCACCACCAACCGCCTTCCTTGGTGGTGCGGGTGTCATCGGTGTCGATGCAGATCAGGTAGGTGCGATTGGCCGAGCGAGCACGCCGGAGGGCTGCCTCCAACTCAGCGATATTGGCCACCTTCTCAGAAAGGGCGCCCAGGGACGCCGCATTAGCGGCGAAATCGATATTGGGTGCGCCCTCACCAAACTGCAGGCAATCTTTAAGCATGTTGTTGAAGGGCTTCCCTCCACAACTCTGCTGGAGGCGGTTAATGCAACCGAAGCCGCGATTGTCGAGCAGCACGATAATGAGCTTCTTGTCGAGCATCACTGAGGTGGCGATCTCGTTGTTGAGCATGAGATAGCTGCCGTCACCCACCATCACGATGACCTCGCGATCGGGCCTGGCAATCTTGACTCCCAAGCCTCCTGCGATCTCATAGCCCATGCATGAATAGCCGTATTCCATGTGATAGCCCCCGGGTGTCGAAGTGCGCCAGAGCTTGTGCAACTCGGCGGGAAGTGTGCCGGCGGCGCACACCACAATGTCGTCGGAAGTGGACTTCGGACTCGAGCGCTGCACGGCTCCTATCAACTCGCCTTCATAAGGCAATTCTCCCGCGTTCAGATCACGACGCTGCGTAATACGATCCACCGTCGAGCGCCACGCTGCGGCCTCGGCTTTGGCCCGTTCGCTCCAGGCGGGCTCGGCCTGCCAGTGCGGGAGCGCTTTGGTCAGAGCCTCTAAGCCCAGGCGTGCATCGGCCTGGAGTGGGATACCGCGCGCTTTGGTCGCGTCAAAGGGATTCACATTGAGAGAGACCAGCCGCGCCTTGGGGAATAGCGAATTTGATCCGGTAGTAAAGTCCTGCAACCGGGTGCCCACGGCGAGGATCAAATCGGCCTCGCTAACCAGGGAATTGGCCGCGGGAGAGCCAGTCACGCCCACCGAGCCAAGTTGAAGAGGATGATCCCACGGCAGGGAGCTCTTACCCGCTTGCGTCTCGCAAACCGGAACGCCGTGACGCTCGGCAAACCCGCGCAGCGCCTCGCAGGCGCCTCCGTAAAGCACACCTCCCCCGGCAATGATCACAGGGCGCTTGGCCGCCATCACCGCACGCACCGCCCCTGCCAGATCCCCCTCACTGGGCGGCGCCGCCCGAAACTGGACGACCGGGCTCTCGAAAAACTCAATAGGATAGTCAAAGGCGGCAGCCTGCACGTCCTGAGGCAGGGCAAGAGTGGCCGGTCCGCACAGAAGGGGATCAGTCAGGGTGCGCACAGCGCGCGGGAGCGATGTGATCAATTGAGAGGGGTGGAGGATCCGATCGAAATAGCGCGAAACCGGCCGGAAACAATCGTTGGCCGAAATCGTCCCGTCACTGAAATCCTCGACTTGCTGGAGCACAGGATCCGGATCCCTGGAAACAAAGATGTCCCCGGGAAGGAAGAGCACAGGCAAACGATTAACATGAGCAAGCGCGGCGGCCGTGAGAAGGTTCGTCGCCCCGGGACCAATGGAAGTCGAGCACGCCATCATCCGTCGCCGAAAGTGTGCCTTCGAGTACGCGATCGCTGCATGGGCCATGGCCTGTTCGTTGTGCGCCCGAAACGTAGGCAACGGGTCGCGAAACTGATACAGTGCCTCCCCGATGCCCGCGACGTTTCCGTGGCCGAAGATTGCGAAGACTCCGCCAAAAAGCGGAACGATTTCGTCGCCCTGCGGACCTTCAACCCGTGTGCGCAAACCAGACAGGTAGCGCACAAGGGCCTGTGCAGTCGTAAGCCGCACGGTCCCGCGTTTGGCAATGCTTGGATTCTCTGGAAGGGTTATCGTTTCATTCATGGTGGGTATACCTCAAGGATGGGGTTGGTTGCCTTGGCCGACAATGTCGGTCGGTCTTGGCGTGCGCACCGAGCCTGTTTCTTTGTCGGCGGTCGCCGAGCAGTGCATCGAGAGCACGGGCTTTTTAACGATGTTGTGTAGCCTCTTCACCTCTGCCTCACGCGGCGCGCTCGTGGCGCGCAACAACCGCAGAAATTACGCCAATGCGTCGTGCAAAATTTCTGCGGGATGCTGAGCGATGCGCCCTATGCCGTCTTTGATTTGGTGCCGGCAGCTCGTGCCCGGTGCAGCGATGATTGTATCGGCCGGAGCCGAGCGCACCGCTGGCAGGAGCACGAGTCCGCCAATCTTCATTGATATGTCGAAATGTTCCTTTTCGTAACCGAACGATCCGGCCATGCCGCAGCATCCTGATGGAATGACTTGAACCTTGTAATTTAGAGGCAGTTCAAGCGCTTTGACTGTGGGAGTCAGTGACGCCAGCGACTTTTGGTGGCAGTGACCGTGGAGTTTGATTTTGCGACTCTCTTTTGTGAATGCCTCCCGCCGGATACAACCTCTGTCGGCCTCGCGGGCAATGAACTCGTCGATCAAAAGCGCATGCTTCGCCAGCGCTTTTGCTGCTTTAACCAGGCGCTCAGGAACGAGATCCGGCACTTCATCCCGGAAACCCAGGATTGCCGAGGGCTCGATTCCCACCATAGGAGTTTCAGGGGTAACAACGTCCTTTAGCAATTCCACATTGCGAATCGCTAATCTTTGCGCATCGCGCAGCAGGCCTTTGGAAATTTGCGCGCGGCCGCTGTCGAAGTGCTTTGGAATGACGACCTCGTAGCCAAGCCGGTTGAGCAACTGCACGGCCTTGACGCCGACATCCTCGTCATTGAAGTTCGTAAACTCGTCGCAAAAGAGAAAGACGCGCCCGTTCGTAAATGGGCCATTTTTATTTGCGTGAATTTGGTGCCACCGGCGCAACGGAATCTTATTGAGCTTAGGCACCGAACGCTCCTGAGCAAAACCCGCGAACCTCTTAAACAGACTGGCAGTCGCCGTATTTGTCACCAAAAAATTAAATACTCCGGGCGCGATCGAGGCCAAAGCCATGGCGCGCGAGAAGTCACCGATAAGGCGCGCGCGCATCGGAACACCCCGCTCATCGTAGCGTTGCTGAAGCCATTCAGCTTTAAGGCGAGCCACGTCGACATTGGACGGGCACTCTGACTTGCAACCCTTGCACGAGAGACATAGATCCATGACGGGGCCGATCTCATCGCTGTCGAAAGGATTGGCCTTGGTTGAATGCGTAAGGACCTCCCGCAGGATATTTGCGCGCGCGCGCGTCGTATCTCGTTCGTTGCGCGTGGCCATGTAGCTTGGACACATTGTGCCGCCCATGAGATGGGACTTGCGGCAGTCGCCGGATCCGTTGCACTGCTCTGCGGCGCGCAAGATACCCCGAGCTTCGGAGAATCTCAGGACCGTTTTAAATTCCCGCACAGCCTGGTTCGATTCGTAGCGCAAGCTTGCGTCCATCGGCGGCGTGTCGGTGATTTTGCCCGGATTGAAGATACATGAGGGATCCCACGCGCGCTTGATCGCGCGGAAAAAAGCATAGTTCTTCTCGCCGACCATTAAGGGCAGAAATTCGCCGCGGAGGCGACCGTCGCCGTGTTCGCCGCTTAGTGAACCGCCATAGCGCTTCACCAGCTGCGCAACCTCGGTCCCAACAACGCGAAAGAGCCTGCGATGTTCTTGATCCTTTAGATTCAAGATAGGCCGCAAATGCAGTTCCCCCGAACCGGCGTGAGCATAATGCACGGCAGAGAGGCCATGGCCACTCAGAATTTTATCGAATTCCTGCACAAACCCCGGAAGATCCTCCGGATCGATCGCGGTATCCTCTATGACGGCGACAGGTTTGGCGTCTCCCGGTATATTCGAAAGCAGACCCAATGCGGCTTTGCGCAAGTTCCATACGCGGTTTTGGTCCGGGCCCCAGACAACCGGATAGTGATAACCAAGGCCGGCAGCACGTAATTCGGTTTCAAGCCGGGCGGCTACGGCGGCGACCATTTCACGTGTAGGTGCAGCTAGCTCCACTGCGAGAATGGCGCCGGGATCCCCTTGGACGAAGAAGCGATTCTGCCGCTGCTCGAGATTTGCCTTCGTGCATTCAAGGATATTGTGGTCCATCAACTCGCACGCACGCGGTGCATGGCGTAGCGCCACAAGATTAGCACGCAAAGCCTCGTCAATCGTCGCACAGTGGACGCAAACGAGCGCGCTTACCGGTGGGGGGAGCGGTTCGCACGCCAATGTAATTTCGGTTAAAAACGCCAATGTCCCTTCGGAGCCGGCCAACAGTCGACACAAATTAAAAGGAGGGCCATCCGAGGTGAACGGTGCACAATCTGCGAGCAAGTCTATGGCATAGCCGGTATTACGACGGTGGATGGATTTCTTCGGGAATTCGCGCGCGATCTCCGCGCGATTCCCGGCGTCACCGAGCAGTTTCTTTGTCTCCCGATAGATCGAAGCCTCAAGCGTATCGCCCGAACATTTCCCTTCGAATTCCTCAGGCAACAACGGGCCAAATTCGGCGATCGAACCGTCACTCAACACGGCGCGCGCTGATACGAGGTGGTCGCGCGTACTGCCGTAGACGACGGAGTTGGCCCCACAGGCATTGTTGCCGACCATACCGCCGATCATACAACGGTTCTGTGTGGAGGTTTCGGGTGCAAAGAAAACTCCGTGTGGAGCAAGCGCGAGGTTAAGCTCATTGCGTACGACACCGGGTTCCACCCGTACGCGGCGCTCCGTCGCGTCGATCTCTAGAATGCGAGTTAAGTGACGCGACACATCCACTACAACGCCCGCTCCAACGACTTGGCCGGCAAGCGAGGTGCCAGCCGTCCTGGGTATGAGCGATGTGCCGCGTTCACGTGCAAAACGAACGAGCTTGCAGATATCGCCCTCGGTCTTGGCCAGTACGACAGCCTGTGGCATCTCACGATAAACGGATGCATCGGTCGCATAAAGCGTCCGCATCGTTTCATCGAAATGAAGCGCGCCTTCGAGTTCACCGGCAAGGTGTTGGAAATCGGTGAGACTTGGTGACATCATGAGGCTTTGCAGGCTATGGAATTTGGCCGGTTGTTCCAGTCATGGCAATTATGCAACTAACTTTTGAATTCGTTCGCTTAACCGCGGTGGGGACATCCTAAACGCTTCGAGCAGGTAATCGTTTGGCGCCGACTCACCCCAACGATCCTCGATCCCAAAACGGATCACCCGGCGCGGCGACGCTTCGGACAGAATTTCCGCAACCAAGCCCCCCAGCCCACCATAGATCGAATGCTCTTCCACTGTGACCACCACCTTGACCTTCTCGGATGCGTTCACAATCTCCTCCTTGTTCACCGGCTTGATCGACGGCACATGGAGAACTCCGGCGGAAATCCCTTGCTCCTGAAGCAGCTCGGCGGCTTGTAGACAGCGGGCACTTTGCGGACCGGTCGAAATCAGCAATACGTCCCCTCCTTCTTTGAGGGAAATTGTCCTCCCAGGCACAAAGCGGTACTGCTGGTCAAAAACATTCGGACACGCATCCCTCGCCAGACGTACAAACACCGGCCCCTCATATTCAGTGGCCCAGCGAATGATGGCTTCGCCTTCGATCGCGTCTGCCGGAGCCAGCACCGTCATGTCGGGCATCGCGCGCATGATCGCCAGATCCTGAACGTCCTGGTGCGTCTTGCCCGTAAGTCCCGTCATCAGTCCGGCATACGCCGCGCCAATCTTCACATTCGCGTGGGTCTGGGCGACTAACATACGGATCGGATCGAGGGCCCGATGCGTAAAGAAAACGGTAAAAGTGGAAAGCCAAGGCACAAAGCCGAGCGATGCTAAACCAACTGCGACGCCTACAAAGTTTTGCTCCGCGATTCCCATTTGCAGAAATCTGCCCGGATACATCTTCGCAAACTTATCTGCCTTGGTGGAATTAGCCAAATCTGCGTCTAAGACGACGACATCCGGATTAGTCGAACCCAGGGAAACCAGCGTATCGCCAAACACATCTCGTAATGCCTTCATACCCCTGCCTCCACAATGCTAAGTTCTGCAGCGACAATTTTAAGCTCCTCTTTGGTTGCGATCTTGGAATGCCATTCGTGTTTACCCTCCGTGAAATGCACTCCTTTGCCTTTGATCGTATGCGCGACGATCATCGTTGGCTGATCGGAGTCTCCCGCCGCTTTCGCGCTTTCCAAGGCCGGGACAATCTGCGAGAAGTCGTGCCCGTTGATCTCAAGGCAACGCCAGCCAAGCTTCTCGAATATGCCTCGCAAATCGATCCCCGACCACGGATCACGACGATCGCCGCGATGCTGTTCATTGATCGCAAGCACCCAACCAAACTGCTGCAGGCCATTCCAGTCCAGAATGGCGGTAAGATTTCCCAACTTGTATCTGGGAGCGATATGCAACGCTTCCCAAATCATTCCTTCCTGGAGTTCGCCGTCGCCGATCATGACAAAGGTCTGAAACTTCTGCCCCCGCATCCGGGCGCCTAAGGCAATGCCCAGCCCAACCGATAACCCCTGCCCCAGCGACCCGGTCGATGTTTCCAGGCCAGGAAGCCTCGTGACATCCGGATGCCCCTGCAGCCGCGACCCGCCTTTGTCGAAGGTTTTGAGCTCTTCGATCGGCAGAAACCCTCGAAGCGCCATCACCACATATTGTCCGATCGAAGAATGCCCTTTGGAAAGAATAAACCGGTCCCGCTCCGGCCATTTCGGTTCTTCCGGTCTGACCTTCATGACGCGAAAGTAAAGCGCCACCATAATGTCCATCGCAGAGAATGGCCCGCCAACGTGCCCGGCACCGCTTCCTGCAACGGTGCTAATCGCCAGCCACCGGCCTTTGCGAGCGAGTGCCTCCAGCTCTTGATAATCTGTCGTGCTACTCATATTCCTTCTGGGGAGGATGCAAGGGGGGGTAGGTTTTCGTCGATACCCACGTTTCGGAACGGCTTGATTGGTCGATGGCCTCAAGGATCTCTTGATTCCTCGCCCCAAAAGCGAAATCGGGGAAACACCGCTCATCCCGACCAATGCCTTGGATGAGGTCGTGCACCTCGAATACCTTCATATCAAAGTAACCCAATCCGCCGCCGGCGAAGTCAAAGCCAAAGAAGGCTGAATATTGCGGAACTTGCGATCCGCAATAGATGGTGGTGAAGCCGCGGTCGCGCTTTGCTTCTCTCATTCGAAAGACCTGAAGCTCGTTAAATCTTTCGCCGTTGTTCACGATTGTACCCTCCGTGCCGGAGATCTCCCAAAAGACGCCAAAGACGCGACCGGCGCAGATGCGCGAAGCCTCAATGACACCCGCGGCCCCGGATGAAAATTTCACCAGAGATTGGATTTGATCCTCGTTTTCAACCGTTCGTTTTTTGGCGTCGGCCGCGACTTTGCTTCCGTAGCCGGCATCGAAATCGGGTACGGGACGTTCTTTGAAAATCGTTTGAGTCTGCGCGGAAACTGCCGTCACGTCGCCCATAAGAAATTGCGCCACGGAAACGGAATGCGCACCGAGATCACCGAGAGCACCGGTACCCGCTAGCTCCCTGGAGCAGCGCCAGGACCAAGGCAAAGAGGGATCGTTAAAAAAACCTTGATCAAACCTGCCTCGGAAACGCACCAATTCACCGATTTCTCCGCGCTCGATGATCTGCTTGGCCACCAACGCAGCCGGAGTTTTGATGTTGTTGAAAGCTACCAAAGTCTTGACCCCCGCCTTCTTGGCTGCGGCGGCCATGCGCTGCGCATCTTCAAGTTTCACGGCCATGGGCTTCTCACAATAAACATGTTTCCCCGCCTCGAGGGCGGCCAAAGCCGGTTCCACATGCAAATGATTTGGCGTGGTGATGTCGACAACATCTACCTCTGGGTCCTCGATTAACCGGCGCCAATCGCCGTAAGCTTTTGCAAAGCCGAGCCTCGCCCGGGCCTGCTCCGCCAGCGCATCGTTCTGATCCGCGATAGCGTACAACTCCGGCGAACGAGGCAGGTTTCGATACAAAATTCCAGCCCGCCGGTAGGCGTCCGCATGGGCTTGCCCCATGAACCCCGAGCCGATCAGTCCAATATTTAATGACTTTGACATATTTACCTTTCTCCCGACTTATGAAGCGAGAAGCTTCTTTACGAATCGATAGGCTTTTTCGGTGTATAATTTCGGAGGTGCTTTAGCAGGATCTTGTTCAGCTTCTACCACGACCCAGCCGCGATACCCTGACGTCCGCATAAACTCTCTTATTGCCGAAAAATCGATGTCACCGTCGCCGGGAACCGTAAACATCCCTTCCCTGACTGCTGAATTAAACGACCAATCATTTTTGCGAGCGCGTTCCAGGACGTTGCGGCGGACATCTTTGAGATGGATGTGCACTACTCTGGATCCGAATTTCCGAAGAATCTCGGAATAGTCAGCGCCGGCAGCATAAGCGTGGCCGGTGTCGAGGAGGAGCCCCACTTCCTTCCGAGTAGACTCGCAGAACGCATCGATATCTTCGGCTCTCTCCACTAACATTTTTAAATGATAGTGGTAGGCCAAAGTGACCCCCGTCTCCTTCAGCCTGGTTGCAAATTCGCCAAGCTTGCCGGCATAGGTCGAAAGCTCGATCTCTTTTAGTTCGGGACGCTTGCTTAGAGGTTCATCCCACGGCGAGGCCCCGATCATCAGTCCACATTCTCCATAAACCAGTATCTGGCTGCCGCACTCCTTCAGCAATCGGACATGATCCGCGGCGGCTTTCCATTCCTCTTCTACTGAGCGTTCGGTGAGAAACCCTGAATGCCAGCCGCCCAGCAGTCGAAGTCCATAATCTGAAAGGATCGATGAAAGTTTCTGTCCATCCCTCGGGAATTTCCTTCCTAGTTCGACTCCCTCGTAGCCAATTTCCGCAGCATCCTTCAAACAGGTTTCCAACGGGATATCACCGCCTAGTTCAGTTAGCACATCGTTAGTCCAACTTAATGGACTAACTCCCAAATGAATTTCTGGTAACAAATTTTCCTTGGCCATGTTCGCGCTCCTATCTGGCAATCTTGATTGCTTGCCCCGTCTTTACTGACTCCGTCGCCTTGTCGGCGATCAGCTGGGCCTTCAAACCACAGCTACTTTCAGCATCTATTACTCCTCGCTTAAAGCGACTCAACGTGCGTCCATGCCCCACCAGCTGTGTAGGAGCGCATCGCGCTCTCCACAAAGGAAACCCCACGCACTCCGTCTGTGACGTCCGGAAAACCTAGATCAGCTTTTACCCAGGTTTTGCCCTCCGACTTGGCCAAAAGAGCGTCCGCGACTTCTGTATACAAATTTGCAAACGCTTCAAAGAATCCTTCCACATGCCCGAGCCCCACGCGGGTCCACCGCCGTGCATCTGGTGACAGCCCGTCCGCGCCTTGCGCCAGTACCTGCGGAGCACCATCGATCGGACAATAGCGCAAGTGATGAGGATCCTCATGATGCCAGGCCAAGCTGCCCCGATCCCCGTAAACGCGAATCCGAAGGCCGTGCTCATTGCCGACGGCGGCCATTGATGCCCAGAGTGTTCCACGCGCGCCATTAGAAAACCGGAGCAATAAATTGGCATTGTCCTTGATCGCTCTGCCTTCAACGATCTGACTCAACTCTGCCGCTACTTCAGTCACTTCCAACCCGGTGATAAAGCGGGCCAGCTGGTGCGCGTGGGTCCCTAAGTCGTAAAGCACGCTCGCGTCCCCTAGTAGGCCCGGGTCGGTCCGCCAAGCGGCTTGCTTGTGGCCTTCTTTTTCCAATAGTTTCACCGCCCAGCCCGAAGCGTGTTCTGCCTGCACCACCCGGATTTGGCCGAGGCGGCCGTTGCGAACCATCCAGGCGGCGTGGCGCACCATGGCGTAGCCGGAGTAGTTATGTGTCAGGCACAAGATCACCTGTCCCTTGTCGGCCAACCTCTTTAGTTCCCTCGCCTCCGCGAGAGAAAGGCAAAGTGGCTTGTCACAGATCACATTGATGCCGGCTTCCAGGAACATCTTGGCGATTTCGTAGTGACTGGCGGTCGGCGTCACGATGACGACAGCGTCTATCCGGTCCTCGCGTTTGGGTTCAGCCGCAGCCATGGTTGTGTAGTCCGAATAAATTCGCTCTGGGGGTATCCGCAGCTGCCGTGCTGCTGCCAATGACTTCTCCCGGTCACGGGAAAACGCGCCCGCTACGAGTTCGTACCGGTCATCCAAACGCATGGCCGTGCGATGGGTTTCAGCGATGCCGGCCCCCGGCCCACCCCCCACCATTCCTACCTTAACTTTTCTTTTCTCCTCTGTTGCTGCCATAAATTTTGCCAGGCCAAGCGGTCTACATTCTTGCAGAGCCGATCCCAATTCGGCAGCCTGCCCCAGGGTTGCCGAAAAACGATTAGCGGTAAAAGTCGGGCTTGGTCTTCAAAGAAACTTTGACCTTCTCGCCGCTCCTTTGGGCAGCCACACCCGCCTCGCAACAAGCCGCAGTGGCATAGCCGTCCCAAGCGGTGGGTCCGCCGACTTCGTCACGTTTGGCGGCGTCGACCCAACTCTGCACCTCGGCGTCGAAAGCGCTTCTGAACCGCTCGACGAAACTCGGAGTAATCTCGCCCCCCCAACGTCCTGCACTGCGAACGTAAAGCCCGCCGTCCTCGCCGATGTCGGCGATACCTTTTTCGAAAACAGCCTGAGTCGCTACCTGGTACCCGAATTGCGCATTTACAAAGATCTCGACATCGGCGAGCACCCCGCTCTGGGTCTCGATGAGTACGTGCTGCGGATCGTGCTGGCCGGCGTGGGCGTGACACGTAGCCCGGCCCAGCCTGACTTGAACGCTTTTGATTTCCTCACCAGTGAGATAGCGGATCGCATCGAATTCGTGGACGACCGAATCATTGATGAGCATCTCGTTGGTGAATTCGCGCGGCGTTTCGGGATTTCGATGCGAGCAGTGGAGCATCAAGAGCTCTCCCAGTTCGCCGGAGGTGATCAGACCACGCAGGCGCTGATATTCGGCATCAAAGCGGCGCATGAAGCCAACCTGGATACGTTTTTTTCCAAGTTGCTGCTCTGCCTCCACGATTTTCCAAGAGGACGCCGCGTCCGGGGTCAATGGTTTCTCGCACAGAATCGGTAAGTCCCGCTCTTGAACCTGGAGCAACACCTCTTCGTGAAGAAAACCAGGCGTCGCGATAACAACTGCATTGACGTCTTCTCGCTCCAAAGCCTGTCCGATATTGGACGCCGCCACGGCCGACGGAATCCGTTCGATAGCCTTCTTCGCGCGCGAAGCGTCGACATCAACCACTACCGCAACCTCGGCTCCGACGATTCGGCGCGTAAGACGCTCGATATGATCGGCGCCCATTTTGCCGGCACCGACAACGCATACCCTCAGGTTTGTTGACATAGATTCCGACTTCATATCTGGCTCCAAATTTATTTTGAGATTTATCAATCGGACTTCGTTTGTTTCGTCTTTGTTCAGACTGATCCGGTGTACTGTGGAAATCAGGATTGTGAAGCCCTTCCCAGTGTCGAGGCGCTCCGCTACTCAGGATAGGCTCCCGCCACATTCTGATCATAATCCACCAAGGCCCCCGTCATGATACCAGACTCCGGGCTCAGGATGTAGGCAACGAGCCCAGCTACCTGCTCCGGTTTGACCAGTTGCCCCATTGGCTGAGCAGCCTCAGCTTTCGCCAACCAGTTTTCACCGACGCCGTGAAATTTTTGCTGGGTCGCGCTCTCACCGGGAGTATCCATCCACCCAGTCAGGATGCCGTTGCAACGTATGCGCTTGGCCGCAAACGCGTTGGCTACATTCTTGGTGAGGGTTGCAAGCGCCCCTTTCGATGCCGAATACGGCGTCAGAAAAGACTGCCCGCAATGGGCCACCATCGAGATGATATTGACGATGCTGCCCGGCTTGCCAGTTTCGACTAAGTGTCTGACAACGCCCTGCATCATCAGGAAGGGGCCGCGGACATTTGTATTGAAGTGCCGGTCCCAGAGCTCGAGGGTAGTATCTAAAAGCGTGCCGCGATCTGCCGTGCCAGCAGAGTTCACGAGGCCGTTCACGCTGCCAAAATGCTTCAGAGCCGTGTCGACGAGCGTATAGCAGTCATTCGCTGTCGAGACGTCTGCCTTCACAAATAAACAATCCGTGCCGCTAGAGCGGAGGTTCTCGGCAGCTCCTTCGCCCTTCTCAGCGTTCCGACCGCTGATGATGATCCCACGCGCCCCCTCCCGCGCAAGTCGCCTGGCGATGGCCAGGCCGAGGCCTTGGGTACCGCCGGTAACTACCGCGATTGTCCCTCGGTTCCTCAAGAATAAGTCGTCAGGCATTCCAAGTCACCTCGCAGTTGGTTTGAGTTCAATGGCTCTCCCTAGCCGAAGAGACGTTCCCGCTGCCTCTGCCAGATAGATCGTTCGTAGCCCGTCGATTGCGCTGACGGGCGGCGGCGTGCCCGCATCCACCCCGCCAAGAAATGTTTCGATTTCCCTGCGGTAGCTCTCACCGTAACGGTCCATGTAGAACGTGAAAAGACGATCCGGCGCCCCGAAGCTCGTGCTTGAATATCGCTGTATACCAGTGGCCCTCGGATTGTCCGAGATGACCATGCCGCCCGAGCCGAAGGCCTCGATCCGTTGGTCATAGCCATAAGCGGCACGCCGCGAATTGAGGATCACTGCCTGCTTGCCGCTCGATGTAACAAGGGTGACGCAGGCCGTGTCGATGTCGCCGAGTTTGCCGATCTCGGGGTCGACGAGGCAGCTGCCACGGCTGTAAATGCTGACCGGTTCTTCGCCGAGGATCCATCGGGCCATGTCAAAGTCGTGGATCATCATATCTCGAAAGAGCCCACCTGAATTTGGCAGGTATTCGAGCGGCGGTGGAGCGGGATCGCGACTAGTGATCGTTAGTTGCTCGAGGTTGCCGATTTCACCCGCATCGATCGCCTTCTTCAGCGCAGCATGCCCCGGATCGAAACGCCGATTAAACGCCAGAAAGACATTGCTCGCCTGGGCACCCAAGACGTCGATGCACCGTTGCGCGTCCGACAGATTCGGTGCGAGCGGCTTTTCACACATCACGGCCTTTCCAGCCTGAACCGCCTGGATTATAAGGTCGACGTGCGTATCCGATGACGTGACCACGAGAACGGCATTGACGTCAGGATGGTGCAAGGCCTCTTCCACACTGGTCGCCACTGATGCGCTGGTATCGGAAGCAAGAGACTTGGCCGCCGCTTCGACGACATCGTACACGGTAACGAGTCTCCCCCCTGCTGCATGGATGGCCTTCGCGTGTACTCGGGCCATACGACCTGCGCCCATCAATGCAATCCCGATCATGATTCCTCCTTCGTTCAAAGCTTTTGCATTTCTGATATAATTCAGGTCGTTGGCAGTGCGTAATCGCTGGGTTCGTCGATCAAGGTTCGCTTCAGCAGATCGATCGATCGCCGCATGCCTTCCATGCGAGAGAGAACTACATCCTCATGCTCGATCGATAGCCAGCCATCGTAACCATTGAGACGAAGGCGATAACAAAACTCCCGCCACCATTGCTCACCGTGTCCATATCCCAAGGTGATATAGATCCAAGCCCGATCCTTGACATATTCGTGTCCGATGGTATCCAAGCGACCGGTCAAATTCAGCGCTGCTTGGTTCATATAGGTATCCTTTGCGTGCACATGATGAATCGCATCGCCAAGGGCATCGATGGCCGCCAACGGGTCAGCGCCCATCCAAAAGAGGTGACTGGGGTCCAGATTTGCGCCGACGATCTTTCCGATCTCTTTTCGCAACTTCAACAATGTAGGCACATTATAAACCAACTGATTTCCGTGCATTTCGATGCAAAGCTTTGTGACACCGCTTTCCTTGGCGGACGCAGCCAGCTTTTCCCAGAAGGGCAAAAGCTTTTCATTCCATTGCCACTTGAGAATTTCTCCATTCTCAGGCGGCCACGCGCATGTGACCCAATTTGGTCTTAGGTCGTTCGGCCCTCCGGCTGGCAAACCGGACATTAAGACAATGGTGTGCACGCCAAGCAATTCGGCAACCTGGACTGTCTCGTCGATGACCTGGCTTTGACGTTCTCCATCGACGGGATGAAGTTGATTGCCGCTGCAGTTGAGCGCCGCCAGCGCCAAACCGTTTTGCTCAAGCACGGACAAAAACTCCTGCCGCTTCTCCTTGCTCTTTAAAAGAGATTGCAGGTCCGCGTGCGGAGCGGCGCTCCAGTTGCCCATCCCGATTTCCAGGGCGGCGAGACCGAGGTCGGCCGACGCTCTCGCGGCTTCTTTGAATGAAAGATGCCCCAAACTTTCAGATACAGCACAGAGTTTCATTTTCGTTTTACCATTTTGTGCCGGTTATGAACCGTGGACGCCCGTCGGTGCCTGGTGAACCAGCTGCGAAGCGCTATGCGTCCGGAAGTCGTCCTCGAGCTCTTCCAGGGACCGGCCTCTGGTCTCCGGGCAGAACTTGAAGATGAAGTAGATCGACCCGCAATTGATCAATGCGAAAAGGCCGAAGGTCCATTTATCGCCCAGCGCCGCCACCAGCGGCGGGAAGGCAAACGAGATCCCCGCATTGACCGTCCATAGCACGAACACCGCAATACCCATCGCGAAGCCCCGGATGGTCATCGGGAAGATCTCCGAGAGCAACAGCCAAACCAGAGTGCCGATGAAGGTCTGAACGAAGGCCACCACGATCAGCATGGCCGCGAGGATCAGGTAGCTGCGGTATGTCGACTCCGGGAGCATGAAAGCCAGCGCGAGAATCAGATGCCCCGCGGCGACGCCCATGAAACCCGTGAGTAGCAAAGGACGTCGGTTGAAATACCCCAAGAGGACGATCCCGAGGATAGTCCCGATAATGGCCACCACGCCGACGGTGATCGTCAAGATCAGCGACGCACCGGCACCGAGTCCGGTGGACTCCAAGATGGTGGGTGCGTAGTAGTTGACCGTATTGATGCCGGTCGCCTGCTGTACCGTGGCCAGGCCGCAGCCGATCCACAGAGTCCGTCGCATCCAGGGGAAGGCTCGCAGATCCCGCATTGCGGCACCCTTGTCCTCGGAAGTGTCCCGTTTGGCGTGTTCGGCGATGACGTTGTATTCCTCGGCCGCCTCCTCGGGAGAACGGCTCAGGTGCAGCACGCGCTTCGTGTCGGCCAGGCGACCCTTGACCGCATACCAGCGCGGGGAGTCCGGCAGGAAGAACATGCCGACGAATAGCCCGACCGCCGGAATGATGGCGACACACAACATCCATCGCCAGACGTGCGGATCCTTGATGAGCGCGTCGAGGATGGCATTCGTGGCAAAGGCCAGGAACTGACCGGTGACGATCATGAGTTCGTTGATGGTAACCATTCGTCCACGGCGGTCAGCCGGCGCCATCTCTGCCAAGTAGAGCGGACACGTCGCCGCAGCAGCGCCGACGCCGAAGCCCAGGAGCACCCGGCCGATGACCATGACCGTGACACTGGGCGCGGTGCCACAGGTCAGCGCACCGACGAGGAACAAGCACGCGCACACCAGCAGAGAACCTTTGCGGCCCAGAACATCCGCGAGCTTGCCGCCGAGCAGGGCCCCCAATGCCGCACCGGGGAACAGCAGCGAACTCACCACCAGCGCCTCGGTGAAAGCCGTCAGCCCGAGATCGGTCTTCATGGACAACAAGGCGCCGGAGATAACGCCCGTGTCGTAGCCGAACAGCAATCCACCAAGGGTGGAGATGACGGTCAACTTGATCAGGAAACGGTTATGGGCTCCCCGCTGACTAGGGACCGGCGCACCGGAAAGAGCACTCATCGTGACACCCCTCTTTCTTGAGCGGTGTTGTCGACTGAAATGTGGGGGATCGGATTTTTTGTCCCTTCGACATTTCTGTCGACGGTGACAATTGGGATGTTCGCACGGACGAGGTCATTGAGGGCGGGAACCATCGCTGTCACGTCGTTCGGGGCGATCACGATGCCATCGACTCCCTGATTAATAGCATTCTGCAGGTCGCTCGACTGTTTCGATAAGCCGTCCTGGCCATCTTGGGCCGCGAGCTCTTTCTCTTTAGACGCTTCTTTGGCTGCGGTTAGCAGGATGTTGTTAAACTGCACTAAACCGGGGAAACTTAAGGAGAGACGTAGTTTAAACATAATGTGTTGCAAATCCTGAGGTGACCGCGCTCTTGAGGCGGCTGATTTCATCTGCTCTTCGGTGATGGGAATTGCTTATGGGTTGCGCTTTCGATGGGCATGATCTGCTTCCAGGTTCGATTTGGAGGGCACGCTAAGGGTAATTTATTCGTGAGCCCGATGGAACGCTTTTCCCTGGGGAATTGGTGGGTGATTTACAAAATAGGACAGAAACAGCTCAGACGTCAATCAAAAAACCTAACAACCAAATGAAATTTAACGCTATTTGATTGAAACTGTCACGCGCTGCCGAGATTTCGACAAAGGTAGGTCGATGAATCTCAAAAATTGAGCTAATTTACGAGTCGCGAAATATCGACTAGAGCGCTGTCCGTGGTTGCAGGTTGAATTTTGAAATAAGTTCGATCGGGACAAGATTGACTTCTCCATGTCGAGCAGTGCCAGTCCGCAGGCCGATCAGAAAACGCCTGGCTACGTTGACAATAGAATCCAAATTCTGCGTTATCAGAAAATCGATTACCCCGGCCCGCAGCAAAGGCTCAGTTGCTTCGTCCAGCTCGTGGGTGATGTATAAGGGGCGACAGGGGAGCCGAATTTCGCTGATCGCTTGCGCCAGACAGTGATTTTCACCTGCCACATTGTAGATCCCGCCAACGGCGCGACCGTTACTGAGCACACGCAGGGCTGCCTCGCAGGCCGCTTGCGGCGAATCACTCTCCGTGACAACCTCGACAATGTTGATCTCAGGAAAGCGCTGCCTCAACAGCGAGCGAAATCCGATTTCGCGGTCCTCCCAGCAGCGGTACGACAAATTGCACGCGACAATCGCAACTTCGGCGCCGGGTTCCCGCTCCAGACACCGGCCGAAAATAAAGCCGGCGAGTCGACCGGCGGCGCGATTGTCGCCGCCGATATATGTTGAGCGCAGGTTCGCGTCCAAATCCGAAACAAGTGCAATTACCGGTATACCCAAGTAACGAAGCTCGAGAAGCGCAGCCTTCATTCGCTCAGTGTTTTTGCCGAGCAGGGCAAAGGCATCTGATTGCTGACCAAGTGTTCCAATCAGTTTTAGTGTTTCCTCGTCGGACGGGCTCGCGACAGCATGAATTGAGACACCGCCAGCGCCTTTTTGGACGAAGCGGTGGACGGCATTCAGCACCGAGCGCGTAAGAGCTGCGCCGGCTTGCACGACAATACTGCAGCGCGTTACCCCAATACTTCGCCCAGTGGCGACGCGGACGGGTGAGTTCTCCGGCGTCGCCCTTAGATCGTTCATTCTTGAGTTATTATGATACATTATGAGAAGATTGGTCATCTCATAATGCTCTTTTTAACTCATGTCAAATGCTTTGATGATTCTTATTGATATATAATGAGCGAGCAAAATCTAGAAACGATCTTGTTTTCCGATGGACTATTCGAAGCAGGGCCCCAGCTATAAGAGGTTACGTGTGCCTCTATTTGCTATCTGCGCTAGGGAATAGAGAGAATTCCGAAACCACCTGAATGGGCAAGTAATTGAGCTCACGAACAGAACCGCAACCCAACTTTAAATCGATTAATACTTGACTGCTCATTCGAACCAAGGATTGAATGTTCTGCGTAATCAGAAAATCGATGACCCCTCTTCGCAGCAATGGTTCAGTAACCTCGTTGACTTCGTGAGTAATGTACAGAGGCCGCTGGACGAATTGGGCCTCATCAATAGCTCTCGCCAACCCGAAGTTGCCACCTGCCACGTTGTAGATGCCAGCGATATCGCGGCGATTTTTGAACAGGCTGAGCGCAGCCTCGTAAGTCGCCTCTCGCGAGTCCTCTCCCTTGATGACTTCTACAATCTCTATTCGTGGAAAGCGTTGCCTCAATAGAGATCGAAAGCCAATTTCCCGATCTTCCTGGCATAGATAGGAAAAATAACCGACGACAACGGCTACCTTTGCGTCTCCTGCTCGCTCCAGACATCGGCCTAGGATGAAGGCTGCAAGCTGGCCGGCTGCGCGGTCATCGATTCCCACATAGGCATTCCGGACCGTCGCATCGAGATCCGAGACCAAGGCGACAACGCATTTGCCGGCGCCCTGCAGCACTTTGAGGGCGGATTTCACCGGCTCGATATTCTTGCTCACGAGGGCAAGTCCGTCTGAGTCTCTTCCAACCGTTCGGATAAGTTCAATCGTCTCCTCATCCGACCGGCTTGCAGTGGCCTGTAAAATTGCGACGCTACTTTCTGCGTCCTTCAGCTTTTGAACAGTCTCCAGCACCGAACGTGCGAACGCCGCACCGGCTTGAACCACGATTCCGATACGAACCGCTTCGCGCTTATGAAGAGCGAAAGGCTCTTGCTGCCCCGCCTGCCCGTTGTTCTCTAAATGAGTGAGCACCCGAAGCACATGGGCCTGCGTTCGCGGATGAACCCCGGGACGTTTATTCAGTACACGATCGACCGTCGCTCGGCTCAAACCCGTCGCCGCGACAATTTCATTTATACTTATGGGTCCCCGAATATTCATACTCGTATTGGCACAGTATTCGCCCTGGCTCCCCTCGGCGGATGCGCGACCGCCTGATCGCCATTATCGTCAATTCGGCCCCGTTCGAATGAGCTGCTATCTCAATTTTACCAAGGAAAACGTCTGTTGAGCCTTTCGCTAACATATCGGATTAGACTTTATATCTCAAAAGAGCTCATGTAAATCTGGATTTTATGAGTGATTCTGCTCAAGATTTCTCGACGTTCTCTAGGAGGTGATGATCTACGCAGCCCTTTATCGCCTCCCCTGGCGCGCAGCCTGGGGGCAAGCAGATCGTTCCTCTGCAATTTTCCGGGTCGTTTGGGCCGCAGACTCGGCACAGGTTGGGATCTCCTTCCCATTTGCTCATACCGTTTCAACTCCTTCTTCTTCCAGGCGTCCCACTTGATCTTGGGATGCCACCCGGCCAAACGTCCGTCACCGTCTCCTTCGCTTCAGCCAGCCAAGTGGGTGAGCAGGCGCTTTCGTCGATGTACTTGTGACGAAGGGCTGTGGCGCGCCACATTGTTTCGTGGGATTGGGCGACAAAGGGTTTTGTGAGAAAAGAGGGTATTTAGTCACGCTGTTTTGTGGGCTGCGGACAATAAGCGCCGGGAGTTATAGCAGATCGGATTAAGGAGCCGAACCGTTGCGACCTAGGCGCTGGCGAAAGGTTCTGAGGTCGTCGAGTATCCTGTGGCGTTGCTGATCGTCGATTTCGGGCTCAAGCACTGGTTGGATCGTCGGATTGGGATGCGGGGCTGCGGGCTTGAGACGGACGCGGCTGATGTTGAGATCTTCCTCGAAGCGATCGAGTTGCAGGAGGTTGGAGAGTTTGAGAGCGCCGATATTTCGGCGCTCTGCACGGATTTCCTTTTGCAGATAAGTGACTACGCGCTTCAAGTCTGCGGCACTGAAGCCGGCACGGAGAAACTCATACCAGAGCCGTTCGCGATCGAAGCGCAGGCTGAGAGTCTGAGCAGTCCAGTGGCAGTAAAGCTCATGGAGTTCGCGCACCGATTGAGACCAGCTTTTTGTGTTTTGGGCTGATCGGGCTTCAGGTCGATGGTGATCAGGTTGGCTCATGGATTGGAGGAGTTCTGGCGGATCTCCATGACACCCGGAACAAGATCCAGTGCGCTCTGGAGGTGGGCGGCGCTGATCTGAAGACTCTTGTCTTGGGCCGCCTGGATCCAGGCGGCGCGAGCCACAAAGTTAATGATGCGCGGAATCCCCTCGCTTGCACTGGCTAAAAGTTCGACTGCAGCCGGTTCAAAGCAGCGACGTTCGATTCCGACTTGGCGCAACTGGTGTTCGAGGTAGGGCTCGACTTCTGAACGGCTCAGGCGCTCGATCCGCGCGTGAGTGGCGATTCTGGAATAAAGTGCCCGATGGGAACGCAGGCGCAGGGTGGAGAGCAGGTATGGATCGCCGACCAGGATCAATGCGAAGGGGTGCGGAACAGCTCGGTTTTGGGTTCGTCGTTAAAGGGGATCCCTTGCGCGCCCCACGCATGGGCAGCCTGTGCCAGGGTACGTTCAGCGATCATAGTGCTGGGAGCCCTCCAGTTGGCTATTGAGGTGCAGATCGACCAGGCGCGCCAACCCGCAGGCTTTGCCCCGGTAATAAACTTCAATTCTGCTCATACTGTAGGGATCAAAGCGCAACTGCACCTCCAGGGACCGCAGACTTAAGTCCACCTCGTAAAGTGTATCCTCGATGCGCACGGTGCCGTTTTTGCGGACTGTTCGCTCGATCCGGGTAAAAAAGAGCGGCTCCAGCTCCAGGCCCGCATCCAGGTGGCGCAAGGTGCCGGCAGCGTGCGCAAAACGAAACTGCGGACTTATTCCGGTAGAACTATGCGGACGCAAATGATAGACAGTCTGAATCCAATGTGAGAGTTTTGTGTTAAGCTCCTCCAGGCTCTGCGCATGGTTATCGGGCAGCTTTAGGGTGCTTTCAAAACCTTGTTGAAGTGTGTAAAAACATCGCTCCACCTTACCTTTGCTCCAGGCCGCATAAGGCTTGGCGTGCAGTAACCGGATCCCCAGGTTAGCACAAATAATCTGTGTATGTTTGCTAGTAAATGGTTTGCCGTGATCTGTGTAGAGCTTATACGGGATCCCACGACGCTGGACTGCTTGCTTTAGCGTTTGGTGGAAGGCATAACTGTCGGCTGTTAGGTAATAGGCGCCGGAAGTAATCAGGCGCGAATGATCATCCAGAATCAGGCATAGCTGGGTCGTGAGGACTTTGCCATCAATGTTAAGTTTTGGGCCGGGCGAAAAATCCGTCATCCACAAGTCATTCACAAAGGGCGCCTCAAAGGCCTTGGTCGGTCCGGTTTCCAGCCGTCCGCGCCGCAGTGAAGCTGCATCATAGCCTTTGGAGCGAAGGAACCGGTAGAGGGTCCGCAGCGACGGCAGTTGTTGGCCGCTTACAGTCCAACGCTCATAGAGCACCTTCAACGGGATCTCGGGATACTGACTTACTTGACTTAAGAGCCATTGGCCGACTTCGGTCGGCAACTTGCGAAAAGTCCCCTCGTCACCACGGCTTTTGGGTTGGAGGGCAGCAAAACCGCCGCTTTTCCAGGCATACCAGTAATCTTCCAGGGTACGTGCCGAAGAATATTGGCCATTTTCGTCGGGCCATGGACGCAGCGCGGCCAAGCGGAGGGCTTGGACCACGCCAAAACCCTCACGCACCTTCTGTTCAATGAAGCTCACTGCGGCAAATCGCCGCAGTGCCACCTCGTTTTTACGGTTCTCAAAGTTCTCACTCATGCGCCGCAGAGCCTGCCGGCGCTTCCCACCTCAATAAAACAACAACGTTGTGTGGGATCGGCCTAAAGTGCTCTAGCTCAATCGTCGCTCGGAACCTTTCCGCTCAGAATCCGGGCTGCAGGCAGCGGTAATCGGCCAGAAGTGAGGTGTTGAACTTTGTGCCCAACAACAGGAGAATCCCTTCGAGGTTGTCCAGTTGCCGTAGCCCCTTCCAGCATTCGCCGACACTTGGTTTGGTGGGTCTAATCATTTGGCCAAGCAAAGCGCACAGAGGAGTGACTCGGGCGGCGAATCGTTCAAAGGCTCGCCGTAGGCAACCTCGCTCTTTTTCGCTCCTTGAGGGTGGATCGGTGCCCGATGCACGGGCATCGAACTCCGACTCCACAATGGTGGTGCTTAATGCAATGTAGGGCAGGCGGTTTTTGGGCAGAACACTGAGAGTTCTTCCGCAACGCGGACACACAAAACGCTCAATGCGCAAGTGTCGCTGGCTGTCGCAGTTCTCAAAACGGACATAAAACCCGGGCCGATGAACCCGTTGTTTTGGGTGCTCCGGACAACTCGGCCTCGTTCCGTGAAAACTGCCTTCCCGTAATTGCATCGGCTCAGAGCAAAGCCGACACCTTTCCGTCACCGCCCCTACCGATTCAACCGTGAAAACTCAAAGCTCTCCCCATTGTCAGATTATCCCGTACCCCACGCGCCAGTCCCCACGAAATAATCCGCCGCTGAACCGGCCCCGTTCCCACGAAAAATCGTGGCGCGGCACAACAACGTTCTCTTCAAGAGCCTGGAAAAGACTCCGAGGCGCAAATTCAGGCGTTCGACGATACTTGGCATTGGAACGACAGTCCTGAAGAGGCGTTTGACGCTGTGATGAAGACGAGTAATGGCAGCATTGCTGAGATGCTTCGAGCGTTGCGGTGCTCTCTGAAGGAAAATGACATGATGGCTTATCTCACAATGATGGCCGTGAGGCTTGTTGAGCTACAGCGCGTATTAAAACCAACTGGCACGCTCTACCTGCATTGCGACCCCGCTGCGAGCCACTACCTAAAGATCCTGCTGGACATCGGAGCTTTTAGGGCAGCGTGCGGTGCCGACCCACGTCCCAGTAATTGCTGGGACATCCCAGAAGGCAGCGGATCTCACGCGGCAATCAAAAATAGACCGTGACACGCCGTGACAAACTGACCAAACCTGCTGTTACCTGTCTTAGGAGGAGAACGAACTTCGCTATGAATAAGCTCATTTTCGTCATTTCGCTTTCAATCACCGCCGCATGCCTTCTTTGGGCAACTGGCTGCTCAACTACTGGTATAGCGACTTGGGCAGGAGTGGATTCGAACCACTGAAGGCGTAAGCCAGCAGATTTACAGTCTGCCCCGTTTGGCCACTTCGGTACCTACCCGGAATTCGTTCGCAGTTTGGCGTTTTGAGCTTCGGGTTCGGAGTCGTTGACTTCTGGCCTTGCTACTCAGTTGCCGCTGCTGGAGGCAACGTATATAGAGCCCTCGAATCGGGTGTGCAAGTGTATTTTGAGTGAGTAAAAACTCGAACTTCCAGGTGCAAAATGTCCTCGCGGGTCGTTGAGGCTTGGTAAGCAAGCGGACGACGCTGAATGGACAAAAAAAGCCTTACACTCGGCAGTACTTCCCCTGGAAAGAGTCTTTCGCGCGCTGGGTACAAACATGGCTTGCCAGCCGCTCAGACCTTGGTGGTTAATCAACTTTTTCGGCCGCCGCACGATCCGCGAGCACCAAAGCCCTCTCTTGGTTTACGTTTCCGGCTGGAATTGATGGATCAGCTTCCAGGAGGCGAAGAAGCATTCCCGCTTTGTCGCTCCCGGTGACCAGCCAAAGGACGCGCCGGGCACGATTAAGAATCGGGTAGGTCAGCGTGATTCGGCGTCTCCCCTGATAGATCCCAGTTACGGCCACGTCGGCGTCGTTCACCTTGAGGACCGCGTCGCCGGGCACCAATGAAGCAGTGTGCCCATCCGGCCCTAGTCCCAAGTGGACGAGATCAAGCACCGGCGGCGAACCGGCGATCTTCGCGAGTACCGCGGCATACTGCTTTGCCGCCGCTTCAAGGTCGGTCGATTCCACCGGCATGGCATAGATTTGCTCTGGCGGTAGCGCGGCATGCTCGAGCAGGCTTTCGTGCAAGTGAGTGAGATTGCGATCGGGGTGTCCCGCCGGAGCGACCCGTTCGTCGACCTGCACCAAGTGCACGCTTTCCCAAGGAACCTGGTTTCCGGCTAGATCACGTAGCATCACCCACGGAGTGTGCCCCCCACTGACGGCCATAATAAAGCGACCGCGTTCAGCAACTGCCACTCGAGCCGCTGCGGCGATGATTGCGGCGGCTTCTCGAGCCACCGAATCGGCATCTGCAAATATCTCAATCTTCATGAAAACCTCTCCAATCGGGACTAGTCCTGGACAATCGGGTTCTGCCAACCGCCGGGAGGTGAGACTCTTTGATCGACTTCGCTCGGCCCCCACGTATGCGGATCGTATTCAATGACGGGGATGTTTGACTTCACTACTAGATCGACGATTCGCCACGCCTCTTCGACATAGTCCTCTCGGGCAAACAGGGTCGGATCTCCGGCCATAGCGTCTCCCAGGACGCGCTCGTAAGCATCCATCTCGTCCGCGCGAGGGTGCCGGCTCACTATCATCTCGTCCGACTGACTGACCGTGTCCTCCCCCGGGGCGATAACATTCAGGCCGAAGGCCATTGTGACATCCGGGCTGATTCGAAACCGGTAATGGTTCGTCCCCAAATCGAATTGCGAAAACATCGTCGGGGGCTGACGGAACCGGACGACGATTTCTGCGCACGTAACGGGAAGGCATTTTCCCGCCCGAATATAAAAGGGAACGCCTTTCCATCGCCACGAATCAATCTCCAATTGCAGAGCTGCAAAGGTTTCCGTCTGAGAGTCTGGCGCGACGCCTTTCTCGTCTCGGTATCCACGGAATTGACCGCGAACAACATTCTTACTTTCGAGCGAGGGAATCGCTTTGAGAACTTTTACCTTTTCATCTCGGATCGACTCGCTATCGGTTCGGGGAGGAGGCTCCATGGCCAAGTTAGCCAGCACCTGAAACAGATGATTCTGAATTACATCGCGGACGGTGCCAATTCCATCGTAGAAAGCGCCCCGACCCTGGACTCCGAAGGCTTCTGCCATGGTAATCTGCACGCTTTCGATATGGTGTCGATTCCAAAACGGCTCCAGGAGCGCGTTGGCGAAACGGAAGAAAAGCATGTTATGGACCGGCCGTTTTCCAAGGTAATGGTCGATCCGGAAGATTCTATTCTCGTTGAACGTGCCGAGCAGAATCCGGTTGAGTTCCTGGGCCGAGGCAAGGTCCCGGCCGAAGGGTTTTTCGACGATAACCCGAGCGCCATCCGTGCAACCCGATTTCGCCAACTGTTCGACGACTAGCCCAAACAGGATGGGCGGGATGGCGAGGTAATACGCCGGCTGCTTTGCCGCCGAGCCAAGCTCTTTGCGGATGGCCTGAAACGTACCTGCATCTTTGTAGTCGCCGTCTACGTAGCGCAGCAGACCACACAGCTTTTCAAAGGCCGAAGGATCGAGTCCCCCGTGTTTTTCCAGGCTATCGTGCGCCCTCTCCTTGAGATTGTCGAGATTCCATCCAGCTTTAGCCACACCAATGACCGGCACGTTCAAGTGCCCACGCTTAACCATCGCCTGGAGCGCCGGGAAGACCTTTTTGTAAGCTAGATCTCCGGTGGCGCCAAAAAATACCAACGCATCCGAATGAGGGAGATTCATCGCGCGCTCCTTATTTGTGCGCGGACTTTTCCAGGTGTCCGCCCAATCCAAACCGCATAGCTGCTCTTTTTTTCAGAAGACGTCGCACCATGTTGGCGCCCATTCTTCAAGTCCAATCATTCCAAGTTGCACTATAGGGGGTTCCTTTCTTCCCCCTCATGAACCACGCGCCTGGTCAAAGACGTCAACGAACTTTCGGTAGCGACGGGCTATCTCGGCGACAGCTTCCTCTCGCGTGATCTTTTTTTCCCGCCATCCGACAAGCGGCTCCCAGAAGACGGTGCGACCGACCGCGAAGCCGATAAAACCCGGGACTGCAGCCGCAGTCGTCAGCCATTCGGTCACCTTCTGGTCGTCCTCGCCCCGGCCCAGAATAATGCAGCCAACGTTGTCCCGATTGTTCCGGTGGGCAATCTCCACTATCTTCTCGCAGTCTTCGCGGCGGTCGAGCCCCTCAATCTTCCAGACGTCGGCTTCCACTCCTGCGTCTTGGAGTTCCTCGATGGCCCGCGCCATCAGAGCAGGCCGAAGCTCAACGTCATAGGCCTTCTTGTCACCCTTAACTTTATCAAGCTGCGCTTTCTCCGCCGGCACCAGCAGCTCGAACATGAACAGACTACGGCCCTTGGAGTGCAGGTATTCGGATAGTTGTTTCAGGCGAGCGGACTGCCGCCGGTTCAAGGTCTCGTCAGCTTCAGGATTATATCGCACCAACACTTTACTGAAGGTCGGGTCGAAGATCTCGATATGCTTGGCGAAGTCCTCGCCATACTCGAAATCAAACTCGTCTTGCCCGCTCTTTTCGGCTGGACACGCAGTCGTATAGCCGTTCGCCGCTGCATCGCGAAGAATGGCGTGACCGAATTGCTCATCGACCAGGATGCCAGCCTTCTCCTTCGGCACGCCCTCGGCGACGGCGGTCTTGAATCCGTCATAGATCACCTGTTTAGAAGCAGCGATCTGCGCAGTTTGCTCCTCATTTAGCTTCCCTTTCCAGCCGAACAACTTCGTCTGGAAAGAGCCACGATGATCGAATGGCTGGACATACAGAGGCTTATTATAACCGATATTCATACTGTTTTTTCCTTGAGTTGGCGGTAGCGACGAATCAGACGGTTGGTGGAACTGTCATGTCCGAGTTCGGGTTCTGATTTGGATTCCAATTCCGGTACAATGCGCTGGGCCAATACCTTACCCAATTCCACACCCCACTGGTCGAACGAGTCGATGTTCCAAATCGCACCCTGAGTAAAGACACTGTGCTCATAGAGTGCAACGAGTTTGCCCAGAATTTGCGGCGTGAGCCGATCGGCGAGGATCGTGTTCGACGGACGATTGCCCTCGAACACGCGGTGGGGCACGAGCCAATCGGGCGTGCCCTCCGCCTTCACCTGCTCGGGCGTCTTGCCAAAGGCGAGCGCTTCGGCCTGGGCAAAGACATTAGCCAAAAGCATATCGTGGTGGCGGCCAAGAGGATTGAGCGTCGACCCAAACGCAATGAAGTCACACGGGATTAGCCGTGTCCCTTGATGAATGAGCTGATAGAAAGAGTGCTGGCCATTTGTTCCCGGTTCGCCCCAATAGATCGGACCAGTGGAATAATCGACTTCGATTCCGTCGAGTGTGACGTGTTTGCCGTTACTTTCCATCGTCAACTGCTGCAGATATGCCGGGAACCGCTTGAGGTACTGCTCGTATGGCAAGACGGCCACCGTTTCGGCACCGAAGAAATCCGTGTACCATACAGCCAGAAGCCCCATGAGCACTGGAAGGTTTTGCTCAAACGGCGCGGTGCGGAAATGCTCGTCCATTTCGTGAAAGCCCTCGAGCAGAGCCCGGAAGTTATCTGGTCCAACCGCGAGCATCGTCGAAAGCCCGATCGCTGAGTCCATGGAATAGCGCCCGCCGACCCAATCCCAGAATCCGAACATGTTGGCCGTGTCGATACCGAATTCGGAGACCTTGGCCTCATTGGTCGAGACTGCGACGAAATGTTTGGCCACCGCGCTGGCATCGCCGCCGAGGCCTTTGAGCGACCAGTCCCGCGCGGTGTGGGCATTGGTCATTGTCTCCAACGTCGTGAAGGTTTTTGAGGAGATGATAAAAAGGGTTTCTGATGGGTCGAGATCATGGACGGCCTCGGCGAAATCGGTGCCATCGATGTTGGAGACGAAACGGAAGTTGAGAGCGCGATCGCTGTAGTGCTTGAGTGCCTCGTAGGCCATCACCGGCCCGAGGTCGGAGCCTCCGATGCCGATGTTGATGATATTGCGAATGCTTTTGCCGGTGTGACCCTTCCATGAGCCGCTCCGAACCCGATTGGAAAACTCAGCCATCTTGTCGAGCACCGCATGGACCTGGGGAACCACGTTCTCGCCGTCTACGACAATGGATGCCCCTTTCGGCGCGCGGAGCGCCACGTGCAGGACAGCTCGGTTCTCCGTAATATTGATCTTCTCGCCGCGAAACATGGCATCGATCCGTGTTCGCAGACCGCATTCTTCCGCCAGTTGAAAGAGGAGTTTGAGCGTTTCGTCGGTAACGCGATTCTTCGAATAATCGAGGTAAAGACCGGCTGCCTCAATGGTCAATCGCTCGCCGCGTTTGGGGTCATCCGCAAAGAGTTGTCGAAGATGGAGTTTACCGAGCTTCTGATGGTGAGTCTCGAGAGCCTTCCATCCGGGGCGCCCGGTAAGTGATTGGATTCCTGCGGTCATATTCGTATTCCTTTCTTTTTGTGTGTCAATGTCAGCCACGCTCGCAAGAAACACTTCGAGAGGGGGAGTTCATTGCCGGGCATCGCCTTGCTGTTTCAGTACCGAACCGACTTGCTGATAAATAATGCTTTTAGATGCTATCACTACCGTGAATTCGTGCCAGGATTTGATGCACGAATTCGCATTTGGGGCGTTCAACGTTCGGCGTTCAACGTAATCAACGTTCAACGTTTGGTCGTTCAACGTTTGGCGTTCAACGTTTGGCGGGTGCAGGGCGTTTCCCGGGGGCAGGGAGGATGCTTCAGGCTCGTCGTGCAAATCTTCTCACTGACAACTGTTTTCAAGCCGGCTTCGATACGATGGGTGGTTCCCAGATGCGGAATCCTCCGCGGAACGCGCTGGCGTTGCTTCCCGCTCGACAACCGGGGGGTAATTCCTTCAATTTTTTCACATTGCCTCCGCCAAGTACCACGTCATCGGGTTCGAGAGCAGCAATCAAGCGGGCTACAATATCCTCGACGTAACTTCGCCATTTTGTCTTACCTCGGCTCTCCAAGCCCCGAAGCCCAACATAATCCTCGAATGTTCCTTTTTTGTAAGGAAGGTGAGCGAGCTCCAATGGTTGCAGAATACCTTCGACAATCAGGGCAGAGCCAAGGCCTGTCCCCAAGCCCAGAAAGAGCATTCTTCCGCCCTCGTAGCTCCCCAGAGCTTGCATCGCTGCGTCATTGATGAGTTTTACAGGGCATTTAAACGCCGCTTCAAAGTCGAATCCCATCCATCCCGTCCCGAGGTTATGCGGCTCCGCTGCCAGACGGCCTTTGAGCACGGGGCCGGGGTAACCAATCGATACGGCCTGATATTTCCATTCGGCGGCCAATTGCTGGACGCCGAGGACCATTCGGTCCGGCGTCAACGCCGGACCGGACGGAAATTTGCGGGCTAACTCTTGCCCGGTTGCGAGAATCTTAACGTTCGTTCCGCCTACATCGACAGCCAGCACGTTCATCATAATGGATATTCTCGTCCCGCAGCGGATCGTCAATATGACAATTGTCCGTTAAACAATCGCCCGGATGGCCTTCTCCCCACTGCACAGGAATATTGTTGCAGCATTTGACGTTCTGACGCTCGATGTCAAGGCTGGAAGCCTCTGCTGCATTGTCACCGCTTTTTGCGTCGCAGCCCATCAAAATAGACGATCACGATTATCAGGACACCGGTGATGATACGCTGCCAGAAGGCATTTACGTTCAGCAGGTTGGCGCCGTTGTTGATCGTCGTCAGGATGAAGGAACCGAGCAACGGCCCGTGCACCGAGCCGACGGCACCGAAAAGACTGGTGCCACCGATGACTGAGGAGGCTATCGCCTGCAATTCCCATCCTTCCGCCTGGGTTGCGTTGCCGATGCCGATGCGCGCGGCGAGCAGGATGCCGACGAAGGCGGCGCAGATCGCCGAGAGGGTATAGGCGATGTAGAGCATCCGAGTCGTGTTGACGCCGGAAAGCCGGGCCGCCTCCGTATTGGAGCCGATAGCGAAGAGGTAGCGACCGAACCGGCTCTGATGCAAAAACACATAGGCTGGTACCGCAACCACAATCACCATCCAGAAAAGATTCGGCACACCGATAAAGTCGCCGCGCGAGAATCCGGTGAATTCATCGTTGGTAATCGAGATTGTGGCGCCATTGGTGATGAGCAGGCCAACGCCGCGCAGCGCGGTCAGCGTTGCCAGCGTCATGATGAAAGGCGGCAAACCAAGGCGGCTGATTCCGAAGGCGTGGAAAACGCCAATGGCGAAGCCAACTGCGAGCGTGATGATGATCGCTGCCCAAATTGGAAAACCGTTTGTCAGCAGCAAGGCGATAATGACGCTGGCGAAGCCGACGACTGCGCCGACCGACAGATCGATACCTGCGGTGATGACGACGAACGTCTCGCCTAAGGCGAGAATTGCGATCATGGCGCCTTGCCGCAGCAGGTTGGTGATGTTGTTGTATGTCCAGAAGCTGTTCGTGCTGAACGCCAGCGTCAGCCACATGAGCGCGAGGAGGGCCAGGAGTGTCAGGCTGAGCAAGGTTCCGATGCGCGCTCTTCTTTTCGTTGCCGCTAGCTGCACCGCCTCTGACATTTCAATCTTGCCTTCAACGCTCATATTGCATTTCTCCGCAACGCTGTTTCTTGTTTGTGGTGGTTCGGCATCAGACGCCGAGCGCTTCCGTCAAAATGGTCTCGTGCAATGCTTTCTCGCTGGTATGGGCGCTGTCATGCGTCGCGACGAGCCGCCCGCGGCGAAACACGTGCAGGGTGTCGGCGAGATCGTAAACCTCCGGCAGATAGGACGAGATCAAGATGATCCCCGCCCCGGCCTTCAGTAATTTCGCGAAAAGCTTGTAGATTTCGACCTTGGTGCCGACGTCGACGCCCACCGTCGGCTCGTCGAAGATGAAGAGCTGGGCACCATGGTTCAGCCATTTGCCGACGACAATCTTCTGCTGGTTGCCGCCGGAGAGGCTCGACGCGGGAGCGTCGCGCGAAGCCGTCTTGATCTGCACATCGCGGATCTGCCGGTCGGCGGCGGCGGCTTCGGCGCGTGGGTCGATGACGAAGGTTTTCGTCAGCCGCTTGTAGATTGGCAGGTTGATATTGAGTCCGACCCCAAGATTCAAGCAGAGGCCCTGATCACGCCGGCTTTCAGGCACCAGCGCGATGCCCCGCGAAATCGCGTCCTTTTCTCTGCGGATGTCGACCCGCTGATCTTTCCAGAAAATCTGTCCTCCGGTCTTGGGGAAGCGACCAAACACGCTCTGCACAAACTCGCTACGCCCCGCGCCGATCAAACCGTATAGCCCTACGACCTCGCCCGCCCGGACCCGCATGGAAACGTCCTCGAAGCCCTTGCCGGTGAGATTTTCCGTGCGAATAATCTCGGCGCCGAAGGGGATCGTCTCCTTGTAATGGATCTGTTCGATCGAGCGGGCGATCATGCCGGTGATGAGCTTCTCCTCGTTAGTCTCGGCGACGCGCTGGGTGGACACCAACTGGCCGTCGCGCAGGATCGAGACGCGGTCCGCGAGCTGGAAAACTTCTTCGAGCCGATGCGAAATATAGACAATGGTGACGCCCTTGGCCTTGAGACGACCGATCAGTGCGAAGAGCTGCGCAGTCTCCTGGCGGGTTAGATAGGCCGTCGGTTCGTCGAAGATGAGGAAGCGTGTGCCGCGCGTAGTGGCGCGGGCGGTCGCGACCAATTGCTGCTGGCCGATGGTGAGGCTGGACAGTATCGCGCCGGCGGCTATTTTGAAGCCGATTTCGTCGAGGATCTTCTGAGCTTCGCGGACCATATCGCCATGCTGCAGCAGCCCAAGACGCACTTTTTCGTCGCCGAGAAAGAGATTCGCGGCCACGGTAAGATGCCGGCACAGCACAACTTCTTGGTGCACAGCGTTGATGCCGTAACCGATCGCCTCATGCGGTGTGGCGAGCGCCACCGGTCGGCCTTCCCAATATACTTCGCCTCCCGAGCGGACATGGACGCCGGTCAGCAGCTTGATAAGCGTCGATTTACCGGCGCCGTTTTCGCCGACAATCGCGTGGATTTCGCCCGCCTCAAAGCTAAGATCGACGCCCTTTAGCGCATGGGTGGCACCGAACCGCTTGTCGAGCCCCTTGAGGACGAGAAGAGGCGCGGCGGTCTCAGCCGCGCCAGATTTATTGCCGCTGCCATCCTGCTGTGCCTGGTTCATGACGGCTTGCGAGTCGAAAAGGTGTGAGGAGTTTCTGCAGCTGCTCGATTTACTTCACCTTCGGGTTCAACAGCTCCTGCGAACGGGCGCTGTTCATGTTCTCCTTGGTAATGAGGTTCACCCCCGTATCCACGGTCGCCGGGACATTCTCGCCCTTAGACGCGGCGAGCGCGGTCTTGATACCCTCGTAGCCCATGCGGTAGGGATCCTGCACGACCAGCGCCGCGATGTTGCCGTCGGACAGCAGTTTGACGAGTTTGTCGTCCGAGTCGAAACCAACAAGTTTGATTTTGTCGGCGACCTTGTTCTCGGCGATCGCCTGCCCGGCGCCCTGCGCCATGATCAGGTTCGAGGCGAAAACACCGCGTAGATTAGGATTGGCGGTGATCAGATCGGTCATGATATTCAACGCAGTCGTCGCCATGCCGTCAGCAACCTTGTCGGCGACGAGTTTCAAGCCCGGATACTTGGCAGCAATCTCCTCCTTGAAGCCCTTCGCGCGCTGGTCCAAAGAACCGACGCCAGGGATCGACGTAATCAGCGCCACGTCGCCCTCGGGCTTGCCATATTTCGCCGCGATAGCGGCGGCGAGACCGTCGGCAGCGACGCGGCCGCCCTGCACATTATCGGTCTGCAGAAATGAGGTGAAGGCCTTCGAGTCGGCGGCAGAGTCAATCCCGATAATTTTGGTCTTCTTGGCCGCCTCATCGATTGGCTGGCCAAGCGCCTTGAACTGCGTCGGGGAGATTACGATTGCTGCTGGCTTTCCCGACACGGCGTTCTCGAGGATCGAGATCTGCCCGTTGATGTCGGATTCGGACTGGGCACCGAGTTGCGGCACGTTGACATCGAGGTCCTTGCCAGCCTTGCGGGCGCCGGCCAGCACGATCTGCCAGAAGAACGACGTTGTGTCCTTCACGATAATCGGAATGGTAGGTTTCTGATCTGCAGCCGGGACTGGCTCAATCATCCAGGCGGCTGTGACCGCTGCAAGCAAACCGATTAACACGCGCCGGCTTGGGGGGGAACTGAGAAGGAGTTTCATGGGCTAATCTCGCTAATTAAGAGGCCGCAACAGGGGGGATTTATCCGGGAAGGGGGCGGCATGTTCCGTTCCGGGGTTTTGTTTGTTCTATAACAGACAATTGAGCCGTAATGAATTCCGCTGAATGTTGCAAGGCCTTTTTTTTCAGCAGGCTCTTTTGGCGGTGCGGTCGGCCGATCACCGTTCGATGTTCGACGCTCGCGGGCGTAGGCGAAGCGTCCCGCTTTGCTTCTTCAAAGCCGCGCAAACCGAGACGGTTCGCCCGCGTACAGCGTTCACCGCCGGTTTTTTGCCTCGAAGATCTTGCACTCCTTATAACGGCGCATCGCCGTAGATGGCAGAATCACGGAAATCTAATCGTAAACTAAAAACTCAACAGTATTGTCGATGTCCTGACCGCGCAGCCAAACGGTGAACTCCGAAGATCGAACTTCGAACTTCAAACTTCGAACACCAACTTCATTCGCAGGCGCTGTCTGCGTAGCGGTCAAGCCGATCCGCCAACTTTTCCCGCTGGACAAAGCTGCCAATCTGGGCGCCCAAAGCGGTAAGCATTGAGAGGAGATCGTCATCCGGTGGATGAATACCGCGGCTGAAGAATTCCATCACGCCGATCACTTCGTTTCCCAGCATGATCGGAAAGGCGAAAGCGCCGTGGAGTCCACCATTCGCCGCGAAGGTGCCGCGGGGGCTATTGTCAAGGCCAACGTCGGGAATCCAGAAGGCCTTGCGACTCGACCAGACGCGCCCGGGCAGTCCAGCCCCGGCTTCGAATGTGGTCTTATGCGTCGATTCTATGAATTCGTGGGCACCAAGCTCCGGGGCGTGCCAGATATCCACGCAACGCAGCAGATTCGCCTCCGGATCAACTCGCCACATATCCCCGAAATCCCAGCCCACACTTTCGCAAATCGCTTGCACGATCTTTTTCGACGCTTCGCCCAGATGCCGCACTTCAGCCAAGGTACGGGCAACCGCGTATTGCACCGACAAACGAGCGTTGGCTTGATCGCGCTCTTCTTCCGCGGCTTTCCGCCGCGTGATATTCTGCACCATCCCTTCGTAGTAGAGAACTTCTCCGCTGACTTCATCGCGCACGACGCGGGCGCTTTCCGAAATCCAGATCACGTTTCGGTCCCGTCGATAGATTTGCGACTCAAAATCGATAACACTCCCATTTTCCCGCACCAGCTGAATGAATTCAGCGCGGCGACCGCTCAGAACATAAAGCTGCCGGGTAATATCTGTTAAATCGGCGATCAACTCTTCTGCGGAATCGTATCCGTACATCCGCGCGAGGGCAGGATTTGCGCTGATATATTTTCCCTCAGGCGTGGTTTGGAATATCCCTTCCAGACAATGCTCGAAGATGCTTCGGTATTTCTGTTCGGCTCGACGCAGAGCTTCGAGCGTCTCTTCGTTTTTTTTCGCTTGATCATTCATAGGTGACGCCAACTCAGGGCCTTTTTGCGTCTTTGCTAGCAAGTTTCGGGCCGCAATGTGGGCTCGTTCGCTCCAAAAACATTCCCGCTACTGGCAACCAGTGACGAAGGCTCGACGGACCCAATGCCCACGAGGGCGACTGTGATAGTGCCGAACGTGTCAAAGATCCCCTTAATAGTAGTCAGTTGTCAGTCGGAGACTCTCTGCTCGAAATTTTCGTCTTTGAGAAATACAAGCCTCATTGAGATATTTCCTATGTCGCTGAGCTCATTTTCGAGATGCATACAGCCACCAATCTTACTGACCACTGACCACTGACAACTGACCACTGACAACTGACAACTGACTACTGACAACTGACTACTGACAACTGAATACTGCTTCCGCAACTGCCTCAAAGCGTTTCCATCTCGTTCCAGTAGGTTTCACTTTGCAAGTACACCCTGTTAAAGAACGCCGCCATCCGTTCGTATCGCTCAGACCATGAAGGGTCAGGCTGGATTTCTTCGTCGTACCGGACTAATCGCCGGACCGCATCCTCGATGCTGTCAAAGATTCCGGCACCCACGCCGGCAAGCATCGCACAACCGAGAACGCCGCATTCCGGATTGGCCGGAGTTAATATTGGGCAGCCGTAAACGCTGGCCTTGATATCGAGCCAGAGCCTGGTCTTGGCGCCGCCGCCAGCCGCCACCAGCCGCTCAAGTTTATTGCCGCGTGATTTCATTATTTCAATGTTCCGAAGAGAAGCGAACGCAACACCCTCCATGACTGCCCGATGTAAATGTCCGGCATGGTGCCCGCTCGTCAGACCAACAAACTGAGCCCTTGAGTTGCCTTGTTTTGCGAGCCGTTCGCCATTGAGATAGGGAAGAAAAATCAGGCGCTCCGCCCCTGCCGGCACCCCCGCTGCCAACTCCACGATACGTTCATAGGAATATTGGCTATCGTGAAAAGCCCGGCGCGCCCAACGCATGGCGTCGCCGCCAGCATCCAGGATGGTGAAAGCTCCCCAGCCGCCCGCGACTCCCTGCACATTCGTGATGACCGGATCGAGAACCGGTTCCTGGGTCATCAAGGTGATAAGCGTCGAGGTGCCGGTCACGTCCGATCCCATTCCCGTCCGAGTAACCCCGGATCCGAGCAAAGTCACAGGGTAATCCCCGGCTCCGACGACAACTGGCGTTCCCTCCAGCAACCCAGTCTCACGCGCAGCCTCTTTGGTGACCGTTGCCAGAACGTCCGACGCATTTTTCAGCGGCGGCAACATGGCAGGGTCAAGTCCTGCCAGGTTGAGAATCTCCTCGCTCCATGTGCCCTTGCGAATATCCAACAAATAATTGCAGGAAGCTTCCGAAATATCGATCGCTCGCGTCCCAGTTAACCGGTAGTTAATATAATCTTTCGGCATGAGAAGCGTTCGCGCTGCCGCGTAGGCCTTCGGCTCGTAACGTTTGATCCACATCAATTTGAATGCCGCAAACGCGACTGTCGGCGGGTTCCCAACGATGGGCAGAATGCTCGTGGTGTCGTGAGTTCGCTGAAACTCTTCCACGATCTCGCGGGTTCGCTTATCGTTCCATAACGGGACCCGATCCAGGACCAATCGCCCGTCGTCGTCGATCAGCACCGTGCCATGCATCTGGCCGCAGGCGGCCACGCCCGCGACACGCTGCGACCCTTGCTCAATCTTGCCGAGCACGGTCCGGACACTGGCTGCGGCTCCTTCCCACCACGATTCGGGGCGCTGCTCAGACCATCCAAATTGGGGAACAATTTGATCATGTTCTCGAGCCGAAAACGCCGCTGTTTCCCCGGCGACGGTAATCAGAGCAGCGCGCACGCTTCCGGTGCCGACATCGATGGCGAGCAAGAGATCTTTCTTCATCGCGGGGGGAGGTTCAATCTGCCTGAGATTGGGGAACGCTCAATCTAGCTGTTTGCCCAACCTCGGACTAGCACAATCTTAGCGGCTCAAGTTTCGGCCACAAGCTGGATATTCAATGGCGCGGTGCGGTATTTTTTCGGATCCTGATAATTTATTTACATCGAGAGACCAAACGATAAACTGGAGCCGATGGCATTCACCATTGGAATTGACTACGGAACGAATACCGTCCGTGCAATCGTCGTAGATTGTTCCGATGGTCGCGAGATCGGAAGCTGCGTCGTGGATTATCCGACGGGCAAGCATGGCGTGCTTCTGGACGCTCGTGATCATCATCTGGCCCGCCAGCACCCTGGCGATTATCTTTTCGGATTACAAAAATCGTTGCTCGGAGCGCTGGAACAAGCAGCGAAAACTTCGGGGTTTTCCACCTGCCGGCGTTATCGGCATCGGCGTTGATACAACGGGCTCGAGTCCTTTGCCAGTTGATCGAAATAATGTTCCGCTTGGCATGCTTGACAAGTTCAAGGACCACCTGGCCGCACAATGTTGGCTTTGGAAGGATCACACCGGTTACGACGAGGCGGTGGAGATTACGCGGAGGGCCGCAAAGCATCGTCCGGAATACATTGCTAAATGCGGCAATATGTATTCTTCCGAATGGTTTTGGAGCAAGATTTGGCATTGCTTGAAAACCGCCCCGGAAGTATTTGAGGCGGCTTTCAGCTGGGTCGAACTAGCTGACTACATCCCCGCAGTGCTGAGCGGCGTCACTGATCCGCTGGCGATTAAGCGCGGGGTATGCGCCGCGGGCCACAAAGCACTTTACTGCGATGAATGGGGTGGACTTCCCGACAAAGAGTTTCTCGCGCTCCTTGATCCGAAGCTGGCTCAGCTTCGGGACCGTCTTTATGACCGGGCTTGGGATGCCACGACCGCCGCAGGAACCCTTTGTTCCGGGTGGGCAGAGAAAACAGGACTTCCGGAAGGCATTCCGGTGGCGATCGGCGAATTCGACGTTCACTACGGCGCGATCGCCAGCGGCATCGAAGAAGGCGTTCTGGTCAAGGCGATCGGCACCTCGACGTGCGACTGCTGCGTGGTTAAAGCCGATAAGCAGGTGCAGGACATCCCTGGGATCTGCGGGATCGTCAAAGGCGCGATTCTGCCCGGGTACTATGGCATCGAGGCGGGTCAGTCCGCGGTGGGCGATATTTTCAACTGGTGGGTCGAGGTTGTGTGCGAAGGTGCGTCCACCCTGCACGCTAAGCTAACCAACGAAGCAGCCGCCCAGAAGCCAGGGCAAAGTGGCCTGATTGCGCTCGATTGGAACAACGGCAATCGAACCATTCTTGTGGACACAAGGCTAAGCGGCGTGTTACTGGGCCAGACCCTTCACACGACGCGCGTCGAAATTTACCGGGCCCTGATCGAAGCAACCGCATTCGGGGCTCGCGTGATCATCGAACGGATCCGGGAATACGGCGTTCCGATCGATCGCGTCGTCTGCTGCGGCGGTGTCGCCGAAAAAAATCCTCTGCTCATGCAGATCTACGCGGACGTCACCGGCTGCACGATGCAAATCGCAGGTTCGAGCCAAACATGCGCTCTTGGGTCAGCGATTTCTGCCGCTGTGCTTGCCGGGAAGAAAGCGGGCGGCCACGCAGATTTTCAAACGGCGCAAAAACGAATGACGTCGCTCAACCCCGTTCAGTACCAGCCAATCCCGGAAAACGCCGCGGTTTACGATCGGCTCTATCGGCTCTATCGGCAGCTGCATGACGCATTTGGCGGTGTCAACAAGAGCGCGGATCTATCTGATCTGATGAAAGAACTCATCCGCATCAGGGAGGAACGTTTTTAGAGAAGTCAGGAAACTCCTGACTCCTGCAACTCCCGAACTCCAAAAAATTATGTACCTTCCCCTCGGCACTTACTCACCTGAGATCAAGCTCGGCCTTGTTTCAGCCTCACGGAACTGCTTCCCGCGCTCTCTATCGGACGAGCGCACGAACCGACTGCTTGAACGCTGCCGGGAAGCCGGCATCAGCCCGTTCGTCCCGGAAGGCGATTGCCGTATCATAGAAACGAAAGCGCACGCCGCTGAGGCCGCGCGACAGTTCAAGGAAGCCGGGTGCGATGCCGTCGTCTATTATCTCGGTAACTTTTCCGGGGAAATAGAAGACGCAGTTTTTATCAAGGCATACGACGGCCCCGTCATGTTACTTGCTGCGGCGGAAGAATCGGGGGCGACTCTGCTGCAAAAACGTGGCGACGCCTTGTGCGGCTTGCTATCAGCAGCTCTTGCGGTCAACAAACGGGGACTCGCTCACCGTGTACATATCCCGGAACTGCCGGTGGTCAGTGCGGAAGAGGGCGTTCAGGAAATTGCGCACTTCATCCAAGTGACAAAGGTCGTCAAAGGCGCGCGCAACGCGACGGTCGGCCTTTTCGGTCCGCGTCCGCGCGATTTCGAGACCTGCAACTACAATCTGGCATCGGTCAATTCAATCGGCATCGAGGTGGAAGAACTAGGGTTGTTTGATCTCCAGAACGAGGTCAGACGCCTCAAGGAACACAGGGAAGATACGGGCAAAATCAAGGCCGATATGAAAGAGGAAATGCCGAGTATTCCAGATGACGAATTCGCCTCACGACTCTCGATTTACGAGAAAGCGATCAAAAATTTTCGCGAAAGCCTGAAGCTTTCCGGAGCGGCGACTCAATGCTGGTCCGAGCAGGAGTTGAGCCTTAGACACGTGCCTTGTTTCATCAACGGGCGGATGGCTCAGAACGGGTTTCCGATCGCTTGCGAGAATGACTGCTACTCGCTCATCGCCGAGCTATTGGGTCAATACGCGTCGAATGCCACCGTAGGCATTCTCGACATCAACCACAGTATTCCCAAAGACCTCCATGAAAGCCTGGCGGGCTATCCGCTCAGGGATATGGTCGGCATGTTCCATTGTGGGAACGCTTCCACCAAACTGCTGAAGAACCCTGAAATGAAATTTCAGGTGATCATGAAGCGGATGATGGAGCCGGACACAGTTCCGGATATCACTCGGGGCACGATTGAAGGCCAGTTCGCGGCCTCACCTATCACTGCCATCCAGGTGCATGGCATCGGAGACAGCCTGCAGGCGTATATCGCTGAAGGACACTTTCTTGACCTCGATCCGAAAACCTTCGGTTGTACAGGCACGGCGTATCTGCCGGGATTCAGTCGATTCTATCGTCACACGCTTCTAGGCCGTTTCCACCACCATGCAGCGGTGGCGTTTAGTCATTGTGGCGCCGTTCTTTTTGACGCTTTCAAGCTGCTCGGTCTCGCCCAAGTCCATACGCCGCTTCCAGCCTCTATCCCCTACCCCGGCGAGAACATCTTCAGGAACGGGTTCCATTAGTTGTCAGTGTCAGTTGTCAGTTCTCAGTGGGAGAGAAAGCGAGGGATGCCGGCTAGAGTTTTTTGGAGTGGTTGGCCCGGTGCGGAAGTTGTCAGTGGGGGGAAGAAGCGAGGGATGCCGGGTCGAGATTTTTGGGGTGATTGTGGGCCTGCGGACACGGACGCTTCTGAGCCAGACGATGATTGCTAAATCGCGGGGGATCTACGGAATCTGCGGTTCCAAATTCGCAATTTGGGGTAATATGACGTGTCTCGACGGTCTCTTGGGGTCCGTTTAATAGCAATCCATTGGTTCATCGTTATGCAAAATCTCATCACATGCTAATCAGGATCGGATACGACATCGCGCTACGTCTTCCTGCTCCGACCACGCTGGTCTATGTCTTGCACGTTCATCCCTCCCGCAGAGGGGACCTCGTCAAGGCAGAAAACTTCCGGACCGAACCGGGGTTGCCAATCGAGGAATATGTGGACGACTTTGGAAACCTTTGCGGCCGCATCAACGCTCCAACGGGCGTCATTCGTTTTCTGAATGAGGCAGTCATCCGCGATCCGGGCGAACCGGATCGGTACGAACCCGATGCGCCTCAGCACGATGTTCGGGATTTGCCGGTCGAAACGCTCTCGTTCCTATTGCCGAGCCGCTATTGCGAAGTCGACAGCGAATTGCTGGATTTCGCCTGGCAAAACTTTGGTGGAACGCCCCTTGGATGGCCGCGTGTTCAAGCTATTTGCGATTTCGTCCACAGCCATCTGCGCTTCAATTATCTGCAGGCCCGGGCCAACCGCACCGCTTTGGAAGCCTTTCGCGAAAAGGTTGGCGTCTGCCGCGATTTCACGCATCTCGCAGTGACATTATGCCGGTGCATGAATATACCTGCGCGTTACGCGACAGGGTATCTCGGCGATATTGGGGTCCCTCCAGACCCTGAACCAATGGACTTCAGCGCCTGGTTCGAAGTTTATCTTGGCTCGCACTGGCATACTTTCGACGCGCGTCATAACCGGCGCCGGATTGGGCGGGTCCTGATTGGCCGGGGCCGCGACGCAGGCGACGTTCCCATTACCATGGCGTTCGGTCGAAATCTTCTCGAGCATTTCAAGGTTATTACCGACGAGGTGCTCGGCGGGTAGCGAAAACGTGTCACGGTGTCGGAGTTCGAGCGGTTGGAGCTTAGGCAACTTAAACGCGATCAGCAACTGACCTCCGGCAAAATACCTGGTCGAGAGGCTCCCCTAGGGCGAAAAATATCTCGACAACCCGCCACCTGTCTGACAAGTTCGGCTGCATGCATCCCCCCGTGAAAAATAGGTTTCGCGGCCTAATCTGTGCCGCGATCGCGTTCGTTCTTTGTTCACAGCTGATGGCCTCGGCAAAGGACGTTGTTTATTTGACTCCAGGCTTAGATCTGCCGTTCTGGCGGTATCTTTCAAAAGGCGTTGAGAGCGTCGCTCAGAAAGAAGGTTACGGGTACCAGGCATTCGACAGCCACAACGACGCGCAGACACAGTTGAAAAACGCGCAAGACGCGATCGCCCGTGGTGTGGCCGGAATTGTTATTTCGCCGACCGACAGCTCTACTTGTCCCAGCGTGCTGGCGCTTGCCCAGAAAGCAAATATACCGGTGGTGATCGCCGACATTGGGACGAACGAGGGCGATTACGTCTCTTTCATCATCTCCGATAATCGTGAAGGCGCGTATGGTACGGGCAAGGCGCTCGTTGCCGCGATGAAGGAAAAAGGCATGACGGACGGTACCGTCGGACTGGTAACGATCTCTCTAACCAGGAATAATGGCAAGCTGCGAACCGCGGGTTTCCGAGCAGCACTAAAAGAGGGAGGAATCAAGGAATGTGCGCTTGAGCAGATGCAAAACTATACCGCGAGCGAAACGTTCAAATATACCCAGGACATGCTGACTGCTAACCCTAACATGAAGGGGATGTTTATCGAGACCGATCAGCCCACGATGGGCGCCCTCCGCGCGATCAAGGCGGCTCGGAGAGATGGATCCATTCTGGTCGCTGGGTTTGATGGAATTCCCGAATTTGTTGATCTTTTAAAGAAGGGCGAAATCGTTGTCTCTGGAATGCAGCAACCCTACCTGATGGGCGTGCGCTCGGGTGAAGCTCTGTTTAAACATCTCAAAGGAGAACAAGTAGAAAAACAGACCCTTGTCCCGATCGTAATCGTCACGAGCAAAAACATCGACGAGATGCTTCCGACCATTAAGGAAACAGTGTTCGCGAATGAAATGAAGTAAGCATCGAGATCGATGAAGGTTGAAGACTCCGAAGCCGCGGTTCAGTCTCGGCCTGATTCTGCGCCGATGCTTGTCGCTGTCGGAATCGACAAAGCCTTCGATCGTACACGTGCCTTGGCGGGAGCGGAACTGGATGTTTATCCAGGCGAAGTCATGGGCTTGCTGGGCGCGAATGGAGCCGGTAAGTCGACCCTCTCCAAGGTCATCTCCGGTCATGTCATCAGGGACGCGGGCTCGATCACGTTGCAAGGCCGGCCGTTGAGCCTGAGAACTGCGCGCGAAGCCATTCAGCATGGGATCACGATGGTCATGCAAGAGACTTCACTGGCACCGGATTTATCGGTCCTTGAGAATTTGTTTCTGGCCGAGCTTGGCCGGCCAGGTTTTCTGTCGTACCGCAGGCTAAAGCGGCAAGCGGAAGAAATCCTCGACCGGCTTGGCCAAAAAGAAACGTTACCCTTGGACCGAGAGGTTCGCCTGCTCTCCGCCGCGCAACGCCAACTAGTCGAGATCGCGAAAGCGTTGGCACTGAATTCCACCTTAATCATTTTCGACGAGCCGACGGCGTCTTTGAGTCCTCCTGAAGTGGAGCGTCTATTCCAGGTTATGACCACGCTGAAGCGGGCGGGTCATACGCTGGTGTTTGTTTCGCATCGGCTCGAAGAAGTGTTTGCCATAACGGACCGGGTTACCGTGATGCGGGAAGGCCGGACGGTGGCAAAGTCGCTTGAGACAGGATCTTTGAGCCAAGCCGAGTTAATCCGCCTGATGGTCGGACAAGAGATGAGACCGACAGCGCCGGGCGGAGTGAAGCGCTCGGCTATCCTCTCTTCGCGCTCGGCGGTGTTGGAGGTAAGGAATCTCAGCTCGCCGCCCGGCGTTCGCGATGTTTCTTTCAAGGTGCACAAGGGAGAAATTCTTGGCTTGGGAGGGCTCGTCGGAGCTGGCCGTTCCGAAACAGTTGAGGCGATATTTGGGCTGCGCCCGCGACAAAGCGGAGAGCTCTACCTGAACGGTGAACGTTATGCGCCAAGGCGAGCCGCGGATGCGATTCGCGCCGGCATCGGATTCGTCGCCGAGGATCGTCGCGTTCAGGGAATTGTCCCGGATTTCTCCGTTCGGGAGAATCTGTTATTGGGACACTTAGCCGCCTCTCGCAAATTCGGACTGGGTTATTCTCAACGAAAGCCGAAGGTAGATGAACTCATCCAAAATCTGGGACTTCCCAGCCAACGTCTCGATACGAATCTGCTCAACTTCTCGGGCGGAATGCAGCAAAAGATCATCATCGCGCGATGGCTCTTGCTGGACCCCTTACTCCTCCTCCTCGATGAGCCAACCAAAGGGGTAGACATTGGGACCCGCACGTCGATCTACGCCATGCTGCGCCAGGTTGCGGAGTCCGGCGTTGCGGTGGTTATTATTTCCTCCGATTTCGAGGAACTCTTGAGCCTCTGTGAACGCATCGTCGTGATGAGCGACGGTTCATCGATCGCCAATGTGCCGAGCGGAATGCTCAATGAAGAAAAGCTCACTCTTTTCGCCGCACCACGTACCTCGATGGAAAAGAACAGCGCATTTCTGCGAGACATCGCACGCGATCTGAACGGCGCGGCATTCTGGACCTTGGTCGACCAAGACCGGCTATTTTGCCTGTACGCCGCTATAGCCAACAATGAGGCCGACCCAGGTTTTCGCGCTGCGGATACGCCGAAGATTGACCATACCCGGATTCCAACGGCCCTCAGCGCCAAGTCCGAAAGCTTCGTGATCGAACCAAATAATCAACTCGCCACCCTCTTGCTTTCGGTGCGAAGCAGGCGGGGACATGACATGGGGTGGGTTGGAGTCACGCTCGACAGCCGTACTGCCCTTCCTCCAGCAGGGCAACTTCGGGAGCAGATCGAGGCTTTCCTGGACCGGATCATCAAATCTCAGTGAAGAGTGCCGGATGAATTCCACCACTGCTGAACGTTCTCTGGTGAGCAGCCTGATCGCACGGCTCGAAATCCGAATGCTTGCACTCGCGTTCGTTCTTGGCGCCGCACTTTCAATTCTCTCTCCGCATTTTCTAACATCCAACAACCTATGGAATGTCCTCGACCAGTCCGTCGTAGTCGGCATCGTGGCGATTGGAATGACGTTCGTGATTTTGATCGGTGGCATCGACCTTTCCGTTGGTTCGGTGGCCGGTTTTACTGGCGTCATCCTGGGACGTGGTCTGGAGCATTTCCCGATACCGGCGGCCATCGTTCTGGCTGTACTCGCAGGCGCGGCGATTGGCCTTTTTTCAGGCACTCTGATCGCTCGATTCGGTCTTCCAGCATTCGTCGTCACCCTCGGCGTGATGGCCATTGGTCGCAGTCTCGCTTACATTTTTTCGGGTGCGACGGCGATTGCGGATCTGCCGGAAAGATTCGGGGACATGATTTATACGAATGTCCTGGGTGTTCCTGCCAACGTTCTAACCTTGCTCGTGCTTTACGGGCTGGCCTGGGCCTACCTGAACCTTACCAAAGGCGGGCGCACCATTTACGCGATCGGTTCTAACAGAGAGGCTGCGCGGACCGCGGGGCTCAATGTGTTGGCCTTCAGCATTCTTCCGTATGTAATCTCTGGCGCGCTATCAACTGTCGCGATCACCTTTTCGTCAGCGCAAGTCATGTCCATCGATCCGGTCGCGGGAACCGGGCTCGAACTCGACGCGATCGCGGCGGTCGTGATCGGCGGATCCAGCCTGTACGGCGGCCGCGGATCAATCTTTGGAACATTGATCGGCGTCCTCATTATGGTCATGATTCGGAACGGTCTGAATCTCCTGAACGTGTCCCCGTTCTGGCAGGGGTCGGCAATCGGCGCTGTCATTATCGCTGCTGTTCTGATCGAGCGCCTCCTCTCTTCCCGAGCTTTCTCCCGCTGAATCTTAACTGTATCTCCCTATGCCAAACGCGATCTCGGATTCGATTCGGTTGTATGGAACGGATGAAATGGTCGAGCCGCCACGGATCCTCCAGGCTGGTCCGCTTGCGGTGGAATTCGACGCCGGCAATCTCCGTCATATTCGTTACCACGGCCGTGAAATGATTCGCGCCGTTTCATTTGTCGTGCGCGACAAAAACTGGGGCACTTACGCGCCACAGATTGCCCACCTCAATCTTCGTGAAGAGCCCGAGGAGTTTCGGATTTCGTACGAGGCGACCGTCAGGGAAAAGGAGGAGGAATTTCGCTATTCAGCAGCGATCACGGGCAAATCCGATGGTTCATTGAGCTTTCTCCGGAAAAGGAACGGCGACATCGGATTTTCTCACGAATCGAACCGGCTTTGTCGTCCTCCATCCGATCGAGGGCGTGGCCGGCGGCGCGTGCACTGTAGAGCACGTCGATGGGACGATCGAAGAAACACGGTTTCCCCTTTTGATCGATCCCGTTCAACCGATGTCTGCCTTGCGGGCGATCACGCATGAATTTTTTCCCGGTTTGAAAATCAGTTGCCGGATGCAAGGCGACACTTTCGAAATGGAAGATCAGCGCAATTGGACGGACGCTTCTTACAAGACCTATGTTCGTCCGCTAGCCTTACCTTGGCCATACGTGATTGCCAAGGGCGAAACGATCGACCAGACCGTCACGTTGACTGTTTCCGGAGCGGCGCGAGAGAGCGATTCGGTCGATGGCCCTCTTTCATTGGCAATCGGTGAGCAAATTGCCGGCCGCACAATGCCCTCCTTGGGCTTGGACTCGACCCGAAAGATCTGGATGCCACTGAGCAAAGTTTGAAGGCATTGAAACAAGCCGCTCCCTCGCATCTGGTTTGTTCTTACGATCCTCGTCTCGGACATAGCCAAGCTGACTTGAAACGAATGGCCGCTATCGGAAATGCGCTGGGAACCGAATTGTGGCTCGAGTTTGTTATTCCACGCGTGGATCATTTTGAACAAGACATCCAGGATCTCGGTCGCGCAGTAACTAACTAGGTTAGGAAATCCTTTTGCCGCCGTCATGGTCTCGCCCGCTCCGGATCTCAAATGTACTTTGCCGGGCAGTCCCTGGCCTCCCTGCCCAGCGTTAGATGATTGCTACCGGGCGGCTCGTGCCGCTTTCCCGCAAATCTTCCAGGATGACTCAACGTGCTTTTTACTGTTCCGGGCGCTGCCCCAAAGATCAGGGCTATTCGGGCATCGGCCTTCCTACGGCCCAGCCAGGCGGATAGTTCGACCTTGCGCGGAAGTCAGAGGGTTAAACGTTGCAAGCCGCTCGCCACAGGACGGCAAGAGGTCAGCACAAGCGGCCATCGCATCACTCACAAGCATCATGCAAGTTGAATTATTGCTTTGCATCGTGCTTTTTCAACCATGCGGCAACAGCATTGCAACACCTTGGGATTGGAGATTATGGAAACGCTAAAATGGTCTGATCAGCAGCGGATTGCCGAATTTGCACGCGATCTGTATTCTTCAGGTTCAATTAAGGCTACTTCAGAGCGCTCGTTCGGGGCTTGGATGAGCTTATTGGCGGCAACAGCGTGTGGATGGCCAGGAGTAACGCCCAGACAAAGGTGACCCAAACCTTAGCAGTCAACATGAAGCCGGAATTTCAGCGACTGTTGCAGGAAGCAACTACCTGCATCCACGAACACCCTGGAGTCCGGTTTTGCGGAGGAACGCCCGTTCCACGGCTGCCTGCCGTTCACGGTCCGTCGCTGGGTGTGTCAAGAACTAGCCGCGTTTCAGAGTGACGCGCTCCCGATCCGGCCGCCGCAGCCGTTGGCCGTCCGTCCAATTGTCTTACTGCGATCTGCTACAGAACCGCTATCAAATCCGCTCCAAAATTCGTCGCGAGCTAAAATCAACAGTTAATAAAAAATATCTGCCCGCCAGAAGCTAATGACTATGAAGAGAAGAGAAAGGCTATTTTTCGTCGCGATCGCGGTTGCGGCGTTCTTCATCTCGATAAAGGGATCATTTGGGGACTTTGCCAATTCTCTCCCACCGTTTAACCCTGCGCGGGGCCTGGTGCTCCGCGGAACCATCGTAACAATGAACGACCGGCACACCGTGATTGAGAACGGGAGCGTCTTGGTGCGCAACGATCGGATCGTCGCCCTCTGGCAAGGGGCAAATCCGCCTTTTGGTACGCCGGTTGGTGACGCGGAGATTGTCGACTTCGGACCAACAGCGCTTATTTTCCCTGGCATGATTAACCTGCACGACCACCCGACATTCGATATGTTGCGGCTGTGGCCGGCACCCTCATCGGACGCGCAGCCGACGCTCGGCCGTCCCCTCGGGACCGAGCCCTACGCAAATCGTTACCAATGGAACGACATGTTAGGGTTTTCTCCGCCGGAGTTTCGGCGGCTTGTCGAAAATCCACAGCTCGCGTTGGTTTCCAGCCTAGGCCTCAACCTTAATACCGAAATGGTGAAGTACGCCAAGGTAAAAGCGCTCGTAGGCGGTGAGACGACGATGCAGGGCGCCATACCCTCCCCTGAGACCGATGGAGTGCTCGCCCGCAATGCCGAAAGTGCAAATTTCGGCAGGCAGGGGATTCAGTCTCGAGTCCCTTCGATCGCGAGCTTTTCGGGCGCCCCGCTCGCGGCTCTTCTGTCCCAAATGCAAAGCGGTCAGGTCGATGCATGGCTCGTCCACTTGGCAGAGGGTGTGCCCGATGCCGATCGCCGTCCCGGGGACCCAACTTCCGCTCGAAGCGAGTTCACCTTGCTTAAGTCTATGGGTCTGCTTACCGACATGACCGTGATCGTTCACGGAACAGGACTTGAGGCTCAGGATTTCGCAGAGATGCGCGCGGCTCAATCAATCCGAAGTGACGGCACAGGCGACGGATTGGGGGCAAAGCTAGTGTGGTCGCCTCTATCTAATCTGATGCTCTACGGCCTTACCACTAATGTGTATCAAGCACTTGCGGCGGGGGTTCTTGTGTCCCTCGGAACAGATTGGACTCCGAGCGGCTCGCGCAACCTTTTAGGTGAGCTGAAGGTGGCCGACATTGCGCTTCGCGATCCGCTAAGGCTCGGAATGAGTCGTTCACTGGTTCCCTCGCTCTCTATCGACGGCAAACATGGTCGGGATAGTGCACAGGCGGAACTTGCGCTTGACCGTTTGCTCGTCGACATGGTGACGCGCAATCCCGCAAAGACTTTGAGATGGCAAAACGAGGTTGGCTCGATCGAGGCTGGTAAAGTGGCTGATCTATTCGTCATCACCATACCCAGTCATGTGCGCGGGCCGGATTTGCCACCCTCGCCCTACCGCTCGCTCATCGACGCCACCGAGCGTGATGTGAGGCTTGTGCTGGTGGGAGGCGATCCTCTAGAGGGTGACCAAGCTCTTGTCGACCAACTCAAACCTGGCCAGGGCGAAGCAGTTCTGAGCACCTGTGACGGTTCTCAGAAAGCAGTGGTCGTTACGAAGGCAGGGGTGCCGAAGGGTGACGAAACGTTCGCGGTTATTGAAAAACTGCTCAACGATGGCCTGGTCGCTTTGGGAGGCGACAATCCGCCGCCAGGGGGAGGTCCAGCAGACCTCTCAAATACCTATAGCTATTTGAAGCAGCACTTCACCTTGCCCTTCCCGATGACTGACGCCCAATTCATGCAGTTGGTACTCATCCCAGAAGCTGGCACCGTCGGTGGCAAATTGAATTTAGAGCGGCTGACGCTTACGCCGCTTTTCACAATCGACGATGAATTCTTCTTTGATGTGCTCGGCGACCGGATTAATCGCGCGACAGGGCTTCTTGATGATCCGACGCCGCCATTTAAGCTATATCTATCAAACGAGAACCAGTTGGAGAACGGAGTCAATCCTTTTGCGCCGGAGGCCTTTGAGGATCGTTGGTACCGATGCGATAACGGCAATACCGATGGACGCTAAAGTCGCGCCGTTGTCTCTACATCTCCCGAACAATCGAATATTCAAATCAATTGAATATGGGAAGAAGATCATGAAATAACTTACCCGCGTGGGTTTGCAAAGTCGTTGGCGGAACAACAGTCCATTGGGGGGGCTGCTCGTTGCGTTTCCAAGAGCATGAATTCCGCACCAAGGATGTGTACGGCGATATCCCGGGAGCGAGCCTTTTGAATTGGCCGTTATCCTTGGCCGAGCTTGAGCCTTACTACGATAGGGCGGAAGACAAGATGGGTGTAACCGGTACTCACGGAATTCCGCTTCACGAGGCGGACAACAACCAAATTGTCATGGCCGCCGGCGCCAAAAAAGTGGGTTACAAGGAATGCTCCACCGGCAACATGGCCATCAATTCCCGTCCACGCGATGGGCGCCCAGCCACAATTCACGACGGATTCTGTTTTCAAGGAATTCATTCCAATGCAAAATGGTCGACGCTGAATACCGAAATTCCCAAAGGAGAGGCAACCGGTAATCTTGAGGTTCGTCCGGAATCTCAGGTCTTGAAAATCGAACACGATCAATCCGGAAAGGTTACGGGTGTCGTGTACTCCGATAAATCTGGCAATCATCATATGCAGCGGGCACGCGTATCATGGAAGCCTATGAAAATATGGCCGGCATGTGGCTTGTGGGCGAAGATATGCCGCAGGCAAGCAACTGCGTGACGCTTCACCCCATAGAGAAAGATCGGTTCGGCATACCGATTCCGAATGTTCATTTTGACGATCATGCGAACGATATTGCGATGCGCAATCACGCCTACAAGCGAGGTGCAATGGTCTACGACGCCGTCGGTGCAACTCGAATCATTCGGGTGCCGCCAGGCCCGTCATCGCATAATCTTGGCACCTGTCGACAAAGCGCGCGTCGTGAAGATGGGGTTTGCAACAAATGGGGTCAGGCTCACGACATCAAAAACCTCTTTTTTTCAGACGGCAGCCAATTCACAACCAGCGCGGCGGCAAATCCGACACTGACGATTGTAGCGCTCGCAATTCGGCAAGCGGATTACATCGCTGACCAAATGGCGAAGCAAAATATCTAAAACCTGTGTCATTGAACCAGAAAACGCCCGGAGAAAAGCCTAGGACTGAATGAGACGCTAACCCAAATCCTCCCTGACACTCCTTCCAGAACGCCGAACCCCACACCCCTATGATCGCTTGTGTCATTCACGGAGCCCAAGAGCTTAAAATTGAGAATCGCCCCGAGCCGCGGCCGCAGGATGGCGAGGTGTTGGTGCGGTTCGGTGCCGGAGGAATCTGCGGATCCGACCTGCACTATTATCATGAAGGCGGAATTCTAGATTTCAAAATTCGCGAGCCTTTGGTGCTTGGACATGAAGTGGCCGGAGAAGTGGTCGAGATCGGCCGCGGCGTGACCAAGGTAAACGTGGGTCAACGTGTTGCCGTGAATCCGCTGCGAGCTTGCCTTCGCTGTGTCTACTGTTTATCCGGTCACTCTAACCTTTGTCGCAACCGCCGGTTCTGCGGGAGCGCGGCCCGGTTTCCGCATGTTCAAGGCATGTTTGCGGAATTTTTCATTGCCTCGGAAGAACAGTGCGTAGCGCTTCCCGAATCCACTCCCTTTCGCGTCGCCGCGTGTGCGGAGCCATTGGGCGTGACTCTGCATGCGGTAACCAGAGCCGGAGCAATATTGGGCCGGAAGGTCCTAGTCACCGGTTCCGGGCCGATCGGAGTACTGGTTGCCGCTTCCGCGCGGTTGGCCGGAGCCGTGGAAATTGTGGTGACTGATCTGTTCGATGAAGCATTAGCGATTGCCAGCCGCATGGGGGCCACAGACGTGGTCAATGTCGGCGCAAATGAATCGCGGTTGGCATCCTATATGCAGGATGGTGGTTATTTTGACGTTGCACTCGAGGCTTCCGGTAACCCGCTGGGGCTGGAAACCTGTATCGGGGCTACCAGAGCTGGAGGTCGGATCGTGCAAGTCGGTATCCAGCCCGCCGGACAGTCGGCGGTGTCTGTGAACAAATTAGTAGCAAAGGAATTGGAACTGGCCGGGACATTCCTTTCTAACGAAGAATTCCGCTGGGCAGTCGACGCGCTGGTCCACGGGAGGATCGACATCGGCCCAATCCTGACCGGAGAGTTTTCGCTTGCCGATGCAATCAGTGCGTTTGAAATGGCGTCAGATCGCAGCAAAGCGATGAAAGTGAGTTTAGTGGCTAGTGCTTAGGTGTAGCGGGCTGAGAACATCAAATGGGCTTGAGGCATAACCTCATCCAACGGGTCCTAATCTAAAATGGCAACGACCCGGAGAATTCGGTCGCTGCTCCCCTCCTCTCCCCTTCCCCCACCCTCCGAGCCAGTTCTTCACGGCGACTGTGAAATGTTTCCAGTACAGGAGCGAGCGTCCGTACGTATTGCGGCTCGAAGCTTGCCGAAATCTGACTAGCCGGATAGATTGCCGACGTGAGCACAGTCACCGAGATCGAGGCCGCTATTGAGAGACTGCCGTCAAACGAGCTGCGCGCACTGGTAAATTGGATTGAAGAATACGCTGCGGCAATCGGCGCTTCTGAAACGCTGTTCGGAATGTACGACGCTGAGGAGGAACAGAGCGGTGCCGAGAGCCAAGCGCGGTGAGATCTGGATGGCCGATCTCGGCCTGGCTGCAAAAGTACGCCCCGTCCTAGTTTTAAGCGTCGCCTATGAGGGTCAGGAGCGGGCAATCGTCAGCTATGTCATCCGTACGACCAGCTTGCGCGATACTCAGTACGAGGTGCGTCACGAAACTCGTGGCATGCCGAACGGAGCATTCGACGCGCAAGGTCTGGGTTCGATACCGGAGATCAAACTCGAAAGGCGGGTGGGACTCGTCGACTCTGAGACGTTGGCTAAAGTGGAAAAGGCCGTTCGAGCTTGGCTTAGGCTGTAGCCGCCGTTGATGGTCTCTTTCCCCATGGCTCAGATCTCGAGAATGCATTTGAAGTGCAACCGGCGGGTCAAAGACGGCAAGGAACATCTTTTTATTTGAGTTCCCGCGTCCGTCAAATCGGGGCAGTTTCAGCTGGCCGAAAGCTTGCCGGAAAAAGACTCTCTAAACCAAAAACGTTTTATTACTTCAATCGTTACCCAGAAGGCCATAGCCAGTGACGATCCTGGCTTGGATGCGACGCTTAATGATCAAGCACTCAGTGGCTTGGAGCGACCAACCGAACTCTACGTGGATGGAGGCCTTGAACATTGATAAATCACGCAAGGGCCGAGGCGATGTGTAGTAACGTCAATACGGCACAGCGGTTGGCATGACTGACTCGGGTGTCGAGAAGTTAAACGGGCAGACTGGCGCCTTTCCGACGGCGCAGCAAAACGTCTGGCGCAGAACCTCCAATGGAGACAAGCGGCGACAAGGAAAGCCATGCCCACTAACATAGCGCCGACCCCACCGGCCGTCGCAACGAAACTGTCGCCGGAGAGACCATTCGGGTCTGCCTGATGTCCGTTCACTATGATCAGCATCCCGAAGACCGAGAAGCCGAAACACAAGCCGACTAAGCTCATTCCGGTGCAGAACTCCTGTAGTGGCTGTCGCTTGTGCAACCGGTCGGGCGTTTTGGCTTTCGACTCTGCCACCTGAGCGAACCCGAGGTTGAAATTGTAAGTGGCGCCCATAAGCCGGCTTTCTTCTTTCAATTAGTACGACGAACGAGCGACCACATTTATGAGATGCGCGGCGAGATCAGCAGCCTGCCCACGAAGTTCTGGAACGGCAACTGACTCGTAAAGTCGCCCTTTTTGAGTGCTGCCCAGGGTGTAAAGGCCCCTGATTACCTGACCCTCTCGGTTACAGATACGTCCTCCCTCGGCGGTGTAAGCTCCGATCCGCAGCGGATCGGGTGCGAAAAGATCACGAACTAGCAATTGCTTGACAAGGGGATCGTTGAGCTTGCGATAGTCAGATTGCGGACCCGTGCAACTCAGGACATGGCGCACCCGTAATTTATTCTCCTGCGTGGTTCCACGCGGCCGGTAAGTGACCTCAACTTGCTCGTCCATCGGCTCGTAGCCTTTGATATATCCCTGATGACAAACCACGCGGCCCTCGGCTTGGAGACGATTCTTCACCGCCATGATTTCAGGCGCACAACGATGCCGATGCGTGTCCCACAACGCGCCGAGATGGCGCAAGAAACGCCGCTGCTCGGTGGGGTTGAAGTTTCTCCAGATCGCCTGGTTCAAGGGGCGCAGCGAATCAAGCACGGGACGCCAGTCGATCCCTTGCGCATTGGCTTGACGTAATTCCTGGGCCACGCGCCGGCACAGCGCCCGCGCCGTCTTCGGCAAGTTGTCCGGATCGAGAAACGCCGGATAGGGTGCAGCCTTTTTATGTGACTGGGGGAACAGTCCGCGCCTTGATAGAAGATGAATTTTCCCCTCGCGCTTCGTCTTGTCGAGCGTGAGGAGCAGATCGAGACTCGTTAGTCCCGTGCCAATGATCAAAATGTCGCCCGGCTCGGCGAGCTTCGCATGCACTTCGGCGGCGTACGGGTTGTTCATGAACCACTCGCCTTTCTCTTTCTGCGCCGCTTGACCCGGAGGAAAGTTTCCCAACGCGAGAACGACTTGGGCGGCTTCCAGCTTGCACCCGGATTTGCCAATCAACTGGAACGATCCGTCTTCGTGTCGCGTCAGATCGACGATTTCATCACGGATGATATCAAGCGTACCGGGCAACGCGCAGGCCTCGCGCAGCAAATCCTGGATGTAGTCGCCAAAGACCAGACGTGGAATAAATGCATCGGGACGCAATTCGCGGATTCCGGCCGCGTCCAGATTCGCCGGATGCGCCTTCAACCATCGGTAGAAGTGACCGATATCGTCGGGAAACGCGCCCATTTGATCGGCCGGGACGTTGAGGAGATGCTTTGGATCGGTGGTACCGTACGCCACGCCGCGTCCGAAGGTCTTGCTGCGATCAATCAACGCGACGCGTAAACCGCGTTGCGCCCGAGCCAGATGGACAGCCACCATCGTCCCGCTGTAGCCGCTGCCAATGATGACGACATCATAGGGAGCCTTGAGTTCGTTGAGTTCGTTGTTCATAACGCCTCGAATCTGATATGGAATTGACAGGCGTGGTAATGGCAAATAGGAATGAGTCATAACTATTGGTTATGAGCCGATGATCGATTATCGTCTTCACGTCTTTCGTCAAGTGGCCGAAGTGCGGAGTCTCACCAAGGCGTCAAAGGCTCTTCATCTTTCTCAGCCAGCCGTGAGCAAGCATATCAAGCTTTTGGAGGAAGAACTGCGCGTTCCCCTCTTTGTCCGCTCCAGCACGGGCGTTGTGCTAACCGATGCCGGGACGATCTTTTTGAAGCATGTGCAGGAGACGGAGAAATCACGCGCCGCAGTGATGGAGAAGCTCCAGGCTCCAGTCGGACTCTTGACAGGAACGCTTCGTCTTGGCAGCAGCATGACAATCGCTTCGTATTATCTCCCGGACGTTCTCGTTGGGTTCAAGGCCAAGCACGCCGCGGTAAAATGTGAAGTGGTCGAAGGAAACACGGATCTCATTTTGGGACTCCTTCTCGACCAACGGATCGAACTGGGGCTCGTGGAAGGTCCCTGCCGCCGGCGCGAAATCCAGGTCCGCCCGTTTTATCAGGACGAGGTTATTTGGGTTGCGGCCCCTTTTGATTCCCTGGCTAAAGTCAAAAATCCCAGCACTAAAGCGCTGCTGGAACGTCCGATAATTTCTCGCGAATTGGGTTCGGGTACGCGTCGGGTGATGGAGCTCGCTCTGCGACAACAAGGATGCTCGTTATCGCGCCTTCGGATCGAACAGGAATTGCCCAGCACGGAAGCGATCAAGCGCATGGTCGCCGCCGGAGCGGGAATCGGTTATCTCTCGCGCCTGAGTGTCAACCAGGAGCTGGCCTCCGGCCAGCTGGTTGAGATTCATTGCGCCAAGCTGCAGATGAAGCGATCCTTTTCGGTCCTGATTCCCCAGGGACCTGACCCGATCGGCATCGTGCAGGCGTTTTCGAAGTTCATCACAATGCCTGAAGGGGATCAGTCAAGCGGGTCAGTTAACAAATCTTGACTGTTGGCAATGCCGACTCTCTGCCAATCTTGATGATCGGGGCGACATCCTTATTGCCTGCCGGCTCTTGTATAGATTTACTCGATCAACTCTCAGTTTTCCGCCTGTCCGACCGCACCCAACCATCCTTCGCGTTAGGCGAATCTCGCGCCGTCGCGACTAAGCTACCTTGGTGAGAAGAATATGTTTTCGGCTGTCACCTCCCAGGATCCATTCAGGACACGGTCATCGAGGTCGCTTCCTCGATTGAAGGAGCCGCACGTGCGCAAAGTCGCCGACCCTCACCCGGCGCTGATCGTTATCTCGGCCCGGAACAACGAGGGCCGGACGGTTTCGAGCGAAGGGGCAAACTGTGTATTGGGGCGATAAGTCGCAATCGCTTATCGCGTGCAGCCCAGCGTTGGACGCATCAGCGATTTTCACTGCGGACGCCGCCAGGATGAGATGCTTCCTCGGCACAATCGTCGATAGCTCCAGCGCGACGGTTGTGGTCGCCGTTGCCGCCTTCGAGGATTTTTTCTTCGGGTTCGTATGCATCGATCTGAATGCTATCGCCTATGGCAACATGAGGCTCAGAGAACATCTCGAATTCAACGAACCCGTTTAATCCCACCGTGTACTTTTGCGACGCAAAGCCTTCAAGAGGCTCGCGAAGTTCACATTCGTAAAGTGTCTTCGGCCCGGAATATGAATAACGCATCCGCCAAAATTTAATAATCGTGTCTTTGCTTTGGCCGTCCGATTTGTCTCCCCTTCGGAAAAGGCTGCAAACTCAGCACACTTAGGACCCTGGCTTTGAGAGTTTTCATGCTTTCTGTTTGTCGAACACTTTCGTAGCCTTTGGGCCGTTTCGGTTCCCGGGACTTCGATCAGCGCGGGTTTAGACGCTAGACCACTTAGAAGCAGCTTTTAAGAGAACCGCGCAGAATCGAGATTCTAGACCAACAGAATATAGCACAATTTAGTCAAAAGGTCGTCCAGTGAACGACCATCGTATGAGGGATGCCGATATTCCATAACCTTTAGCGCCGTTTCAATAAACGGTTTGCTTTCAGGCATCGTATCAGTCTACATCGGTAGCCGTTCTATGACGTCAATGCACTCTAAAGTCGCATCGGCCGATAAAGACGGCGATCAATACCGCCTCGTTGTTGACCTAGTGCCCTCCGAATTTAGGGCCATTCGAACGGTTGCGATTCAAGAGGGAAAGGAGAAGCCAAGACCGGAAGAAGCCCGAGATATCGAGGTGCACGCTCGTAGCCTGTCTATCAAGACAAAGACCGATTCACGGTGGTCGTAGAGCTTCCTGGTCTCAAGAAGGAAGAGATCGAGATCTCGTTGCACGACGACACGCTCACCATCGCGGGTGAACGCAAACGCGAAGAATCCAGCGAGCAAGAATTCCTTACCGAAAGGCTTTACGGCAAATTCCAGCGCAGCTTGACACTGCCAACTGCAGTTGATGCCGAAAAAGTGAAAGCCAGTTACAAAGACGGCCTTTTACATGTTGTGTTACCGAAGGCGGAGGAGGCAAAACCAAAACAGATCGAAGTCGCCCTGAAATGAAAATACTTTTCCGGCGCGTCTACGAGCTCGCTCCATCGATCGATTCGACGAAGATTACCGCAAATATTCGACCAAGCGATCTGGACCGTTACGTTGCCAAAAGCCGAAACCGTCAAACCTCGCAAGATCGCTGTGCAATAAGTGCACGAAGAAAACGACCTGGGCGAAAGCCCGCAACCCGATTGCGGTTTCACTCCCGCAGATTGGGCTGGGTAATGGGAACTAACCTATAAAATACAAGCACCCGCCGATTCACGTCACCGGGTGCTTGTGTTATCAAATAGGAGCTTAAATCAATCTACTATTTTTGGATTTATACCTAATAGATGAAAAAAAGCGTTGAGTTCAGCGTCACCTATTATGACAAGTGCTTGAGCATAAGACCGCATTTGCTCTTTGTCAAACTCCGCATTTTTCTACTCTCGCCCAAGTCGCCCAAGGGTTGAGCCTCTCCGGCTATCAATACTTTCAATTCACCCTTAGAGGTACAGCCCGGAATAAGCTATAGATTTTGTAATAACTGGAATCTTATAAAAGGCTATCCCTCATCAAACGGCCTCATTCTCGCCACAGTCTTTGCAGTTCTTAGCGCTAGTTCGGAAGTCTATAGCCCTTTGTTAGCTAGCGATCCATTAACCATTGCGGTGCATTTCGGTTGGTCAGTTAAGTTCGAGCTCT
>CAWAIK010000030.1:0-350842 GCA_963782115.1 uncultured Verrucomicrobiae bacterium | reverse complement strand
CCAACCGGAACGGATAACAATCTTCCCGTAGTGCGAACCTCTGTGCCTTCTTTAACCTCGGTATAGTCTCCGACGATAATGGCGCCTACCTCGGTCTCTTCCAGGTTCAGCGCTATCCCATAGAGACCACCCGGAAACTCAATCATTTCGTTGAGCATCACGTCGCTTAACCCCTCAATTTTCGCGACTCCGTCACCTATTTCCCGGACCGTCCCGACATTCGACCGAGTCGTGTCGGTCTTCAACCCGGAGATCGTTGCTTCCAGTTCCTGCAAAATTGTGCTCATGATTCGATCACTAAAGTTGTTTCTGAAGCTGGTTCAGGCGGTTCTTGACCGATCCGTCCCAAACATCATCTCCTATCTTGATCCTCAAACCGCCCAGGAGTTCGGGGTTGGTTCGAAACTCTGTCGTCAAATCTTCTCCATACCTGGCCCTCAGATTGGCGACGATTCGATCACCAAGAGATCTATTCAGGGGAGTGGCACTTTCGATCACAGCGTGCCGTTTCTCTGTTTCCAGGTGAAGCAAACGTTGGTAATCTTTCAGCACGTCGACATAGCGACGCGGTTTCGTTGCTAATACAGTTTGAACCATGTGCGAAATCTTCTCCTCATCTAATTTCCCTGAGGTAAAACTGTGTCGAAACATCTCACGGGATACCTTCCGGGCCTCTTTGGTGGATTTCATTGCCGGTCAATAGTAAGAGTCTAGGCGGCAACTTCACGCGCCGTCTCATCACTGATGCGCTGGTGGTCTTCAGGGGTTAACACCTTGCCGGTCACACGGGTAGTTGTCTCCACCACCAGACGGCCAAGTTCCCGCTTCATCTCTGCCATGAGACGATCTCTTTCCAGTGACATCGCTTCCTGCGCTTTCAAAGCGATCTGCTCGGCAGCAGCGACGGCTTCCTGACGTTTCTGCTCCGCCAGCCGGTCGCCGCTGGCGCGCACCTCTTCGATCAGTCGTTGCGCCTCGGCGTTGGCCCTCGCCAGAATCTCCTCGTATTTTGCTTGAGCCACGGCCAGCTGTTTCTTGATATTTTCAGCGTTGAGCTGGCCCTCTTCAATCCGACGGCGCCGTTCCTCCAGCATCGCGATGACCGGCTTGAACGCGTATCGCTTTAGAACCCAGTAGACAATCGCAAACAACACCACCTGAGCTATCAGATTAGGCCAGTAAACGCCAAATTGTTGCGCCACGTTTCCCGCTGCGTCCATATATCAATTCAATCGGGAGGATTTCTTTACTCGGGGGATTGCGGAAACGGCAAGGACTTCTTGCCTTGCAGCCTCCACAATCTTTCGTCGTTATTTCGTGAATGCAATAACCAATCCGTAAATTGCAATCGCTTCCGCCAGCGCCATACCGATGATCGCCATTGTCAGGATGCTACCAAATGCGCTGGGATTCCGGCCCACGGCTTCGGCAGCTTTGCCTCCCACTATGCCCACGCCCACACCCGCGCCCAGGCCGGCAAAGGCTAAAGGCAAAAACGGACCGAAATTCCCGGCTTCGGCTGCCAACATTGGAAGAGTTTCTAACATGGTTATTTCCTTTCGCTTTTTTTTCGTGTTTCTCCTTCCAGTCGCCCACGCGCAGCATGGTCTCGACGGGAAAATATTCAGTGCGCTGCCTCTCCCTCCTGATGTTCGGTCGACAATTTGATATAGACGGCGCAAAGCATCGCAAAAACAAAAGCTTGGAGTAAACCCACTAAAAGCTCGAGGAAGTAAAATGGAAGCGGAAACAGGATGGAACAGAGCCAGTTCAGCGGGATTGGCAGACTGCCGCCCAGATCTGACATCGTGTGCAACAATGTCTCTCCAGCGTACATATTCCCGAATAGTCGGAAGGATAGTGAAACAGGGCGAATCGCGATCGAGATCATCTCGATAACCCCGACGAACAGGAAGAGCGGCAACAAAGCGAACCAGAGCGCCCCTTTCAGACCACCCTTGGGCGCAAAGTTCTCCTTGAAAAACCCGATCACCCCGACCTCCTGAATGGTCCAGACCACCCACCAGGCCATGAAGAAAAGGGCCATACCCAACGTCATGTTGAGATCGGCATTGGCCGGTCGAAGCAAGGGCGCACTCACCTCTTTTAATGACAAGGGCATCGTCCCCGGTTCTCCGAACCCGATCGTACCGACGCCCGGAATCAATCCGAACCAGTTCGCCGCAAGAATAAAAATAAACAAGGTTCCGAGCAGAGTGAAAACTTTGGGGATCATGTGCTTACCCACGATGCCCTCGAAAGTCACGTACAGAGTTTCAACGAGCGCCTCGAACAGATTCTGGACCCCGCCGGGAACAAGGGACATTTTCGCTGTCGATCGGCGCGCCCAGACCACGACCAGGATCGTCACAATCACCGTCACCAACATCGAGTTTGTGAACCAACTCGCTTTCGGGATGAGCGGGTTCGCCGTAACCGTGAGTTGTTCCGCGCCCAGTAAATATGTCAGTTCCATAGGCATATCACTCTCCAGCGATCAAGACACGCCTCCGGCACTTAGGCGGATACGGACAGGCAAGTCGCGGTACTGGAGGGTGGGCAACCATCAAAGCAACGCCTATGAAGACATGCAAGCCGTTTTGTGAAATTTTTCACAAAGTCGCGGGCGCACCTTTCGTCATACTACGCTCCCTGCGGCTTCCAATACAGCAGTCAAATACGTCCTTCAACTCCGTTACTCAAATCGCTGAACTCCATATTTCTTGCGGACTTTGGTCACGTCGCTTATCGGCTCACAGTGGATCGAAAATTGGGTTACCTCTTCGAACGGTTCCCGGCGTTTACGCAAACGTTTTGCGCCCGTGAACTCGCCGAGCTCTATCGGCAAGGAACGACACCTCCGGTTTACTCCATCCGACGCCCAACTGAAGCCCGGCCGCTAAACATTCCGCTGGAAAATATCCCCATCCATTATCTTCCGGACACGAACAGCCTGGAATTCAAAATCAGAACGAAGCTTGTTTCTTCCGGGCTTAAAGATCTTTGGTCAGGTTCCGGTGACATCCGAGACAAAGGACGCTTCCGCGAGGCAACATATCTCGGGCGGAGACTTCAGAAAGCCCAGATCTCGCATGTTCACGTCCACTTCGCCGGTTTAGGCGCCCGGACCGCATGGTGGATGAAACGGCTTTTCGGCATCACATATAGTTTCACTGGGCACGCCAACGATATATTTTGCCCTAAGCCCGACCAGCGCGTCGGCCTCGGCGATCTCGTACGGGAGGCTTCCTTTATTGTTGTTGTCAGCGATTTCGGCGCGAATTGGCTCCGCCGTGGTTTTCCCGGATTCGCGCACAAGATCCATCGGGTCTACAACGGCTTGGATCTTTCCGTTTTCAAAGCCGCGGCTCCAAGAGCCGGGCCGGTACGATTGTTGTCTATCGGCCGCCTGATTGAGAAGAAAGGATTCCAATTCCTGATCGAAGCCTGCCGTCTGCTTCGGTCCTCCGGAATCCCTTTTGTTTGCCAGATCGTTGGCGAAGGACCAGAACATGGGCGGCTGCAGGAATTGATCCAGAGGCATCAACTATCCGACATGGTCCGGCTTCTGGGTCCGTTGCCACAAACGGAGCTCGTGGAGATCCTTGCGCTAAGCTCCATCTTTGTCTTCCCGGCAATCCACGACAGTTCGGGTGATTCCGACAATCTTCCAACGGTTCTCATTGAGGCAATGGCGAGCAGTCTGCCGATTGTCGCGACCGAAGTCGCTGGTATTCCGGAAATTATCCAGCGCAACGAAAACGGGATCCTCGTTCCGGAGAAAGACCCGGCTCATTTGGCAGACGCAATCCGAGCCATGGCCGGCGATGAAGCTTTGCTGGAACGGTTCGGAAGAGCGTCCCGCAGGATTGCCGAAGAAAAGTTTGCTCTCTCGAACACGGTTGGCGACCTGAGGAGACTATTCGCGCAATTCAGTCTCAGTCTCTAAGCGAGTGGCTTAAGAGGAAGCAAAACGTCCTCTTCGGGAATTTTTGCCGGGACTGAGAACGTTCGTCCCGAGCTCCGAATCGACCCGTGATCAGCCTAGTCAAAGGCTTCCGAAGGGAAATTCTGGTTGATTTCCTCGAGAGTCGTCCTTTAATCCCTACCTATGTCGAACGAAAGCAAAGCGAAAAGCGCATTTATGAAGCCGGTTCAGCCCGATGCTGCGCTCGCCAAGATTGTTGGTGCAAATCCTTTACCGAGGACAGAACTGACCAAGAAGCTTTGGGAGTATATCAAACTGAACAAGCTCCAGGATAAGAAGGTCATCAAAGCCGATGCAGCTCTTGAAACCGTTTTTAACGGCAAGAAAGAGGTCGACATGTTCGAGCTCACCCGGCTCGTAAATACTCATATCATCAAATAGAGCTTGGACGACCGAGCACGTCCTTTGCCTCTTGATCGCTCGACGAGCCAGGAGGCTGCCCTAGACAAGTTAAGTCGTGTCCTCGTTAACCAAAAAGCTTGCGGTTGCGATCGTGCTCCTGATCGTATTTGCGATAGCGTCATATTTTTTCCCGGTAGTTCCGGCCCTTCAACATCTCTGCACCTGGGTAGGAAGCCTGGGTCCTCTCGGCGTTTTACTGCTGGCCCTGTTCCTGGCAATCGGATCGTTGTTCTTTCTGCCGGCTAGCCCGTTTATCATCGCTGGATCAGCGGTTTTTGGATTTCCTCTGGGAGTTGCTGGCGCGATTACGGGACTTGCTTTGGGAGCTGCCGGCGGTTTTTGTTTGTCTCGCTGGTTCCTGCGCAAAGAAATCGCCGCCCAATTCCGAAAACACGCGACATTTCGCGCGATCGATATCGCGATCGAAAAGGAGGGATGGAAAATCGTGATTCTCCTCCGTCTCTGTCCCATCCCGTTTGGATTGGCAAATTATCTCTACGGTCTGACCGCTGTCCGGTTCCGCGCCTATCTGATCGCGAGCTTGATCGGGGGTTTGCCGAGCCTTTTGCTCTTTTGCCAGCTGGGCAGCGCCGGAAAAGCCGGGTTGGACGCCATTGCCTCGGGTCACCTTGGTCGGAGCACGGGGGAAATGGTGGTTCTCGGCATTAGTATGGTGGCAACGCTATGCGCGATTGTTTTGATCCCGTTGTTCGCGCGGAAGGCAGTCCAGAAATACGCCCAGGTTTCGCTTCCCTCAGCCCCCTCTTAATATTGATCGTTCTCGTGCTCGTCGTCGTTATCGTGATCGACGTCTTTGGCTGCGAACCCCGCACTCCATCGCTTCCCTCCTTCGTTCGGGTGTCTTCTTTCATCGTAACCCGCTTTTACCGTCAACGATCAAAGATCGATAACGACCACGACGACGATCACGAGCACGATTGAGGAGCGAATCGAGCCTAGCCTAGCCTTGCGCGCAAAGGGATCGACTCGCTCGATGCTTTTCGGAGCGCCCAAATACGGACGCGGGAGCCTTCGTCCAGCGCAACCCTCTCTACCAATCAAAATTCGTATTCTTTTCCAGGCTCAGGAATTACCGCGGATACCCCGGGCAATTCTTTCGCTATCTTGGATTCGAACCAGGAGACAGCCGGCGGATCCCCATGCACCAGGATCACAATCTTGGGCGATATCTTCCGGATGTAGTCAAAGAGAATCTCTCGCGGCGCGTGGGCGCTAAAGTCAAACTCCGTTACCTGACACGCCAACCTCTGGCTTGGCAGCCCCTCGTCGAGCTGAACCAGATCGCCCGGTCGAGCCGCTTTCAACCGGCCGCCCGGTGACTCCGGATCGGCGTAACCCACAAAGAATACCGATTGCCTGGGATCAGTCAGGAACCGTTCCGCCAGCTGGTTTGACAAGGTTTTCTCCGTCATCATCCCACTGGAAAGGGCGTAAATCCGTCGCCGACCAATCTGTGTCGTTTGCACGTCGCGGCTGCTAAGCACATGCGGCCCGACCGAATCCAGAAGTTGAAGCCCTTCATATTGCCTCGGCACCTGAGAGGCTAGCTGATCGTGCAAAATCGTAATCTTCGTGCTCAGACCACCGATGTAGATCGGGACGTGCTGGAGTTCGCCTTGGCGCTTGAACAGATGGAGCATTGTTAAAATCTCCTGGGTTTTCCCAAGGGCAAATACCGGGACCAGGATGGATCCTCCTTTATCAAAAGCGTCTCCGATCGCGGTGAGGAACCGTCGTTCCTCTCCTTTTCGGGAATAACCCGCTCCGAGCGCTCGATCACCCCGCGTTGTCTCGATAATCAGTATATCGATGTCCCCTTCCGGAAAATCAGCGCCCCGCATCAGCGTCTGCTCCAGAAAATTCACATCGCCGGTATAAAAGACCTTTTTCCCTTCCGCTCGAAAGAGAATCCCTGCAGAACCCAGAATATGACCCGAATCATACATCTCGAATGTGAATTCGTGATCCGGCCTTGGAACTCGCTCTCCTTCGACGGTCCAATACTGTCGGAAACCAACGCTCTGCCAAAGCTCAGAGGCATGGTCCGCCTCACGATGGGTAAAAAGCGGGTAATTCGGAATCCTGAGTTCATCCCGCTGTCGTGACATCACGTTCACGGAGTTATGCAACATGACATCCGACAGCTTGGCAGTCGCGTGAGTCATGAAGACTCTCGCTTGCGGATGCCTGCGCATCAGTACCGGTAGTGAGCCGATATGATCCTGGTGGGAGTGCGAGACGAGAATCGCGTCGAGCGAACCGTCCGGAATTGATTTATAGTAAGGAAGTGCTGCTTCACCCTCTTGCTTAGGATGCAACCCCGCGTCAAGGACCAGTTTCTTGCCATCCAGCTCCAGGAAATACGAATTCGCGCCAATCTCCGTTTGCCGGGTCAAATTAATAAATCGCATTCTCTTCTTTGTGAGATCCAATTTCGCCGAAACCTCCTAGCCGCGGCGACGTCTCCAAATCTAATTAATTCAGACTGGAAACCAAATTCAACGTGTTGAGATTTTAAGATGTTGTCACCGATCACATCCAGTCGATGGGATTTAGACGCCGCCGCTCACCTCCTGGTGCGCGCCGGATTTGGCGGAGACCCGCCAGCGATCCAGAGAGCTTTGGCAATGGGGCCGGAAAAAGCGGTTGATTCCCTGATCAACGCTCCGCTGAACGACTATCCCCCGCCCACCTGGGCCAAGCCGGCTGATCAAGACGAACTACGAACCCGATTCAAGGAAGCTGCCACACCGGAAGAAAAGCAAATGGCGCGGAAGCTCCTTCGGGATCAATTCATCGGCGAAATGAAAGACCTGACTCGTTGGTGGGTCACCCGCATGGTCAACGCGCCCTCTCCGTTCATGGAAAAGATGACGTTGTTCTGGCACGGTCATTTTGCCACCAGCGGTCAGAAAGTGAGACCGGCATACAAAATGTGGCTCCAGAATGAAACATTCCGGCAGAACGCGCTTGGCAATTTTCGTGCTCTCGTCAAGGCCATCTCGCGCGATCCGGCAATGATGATCTGGTTGGACATCGTCCAGAGCAAAAAAGAAAGTCCAAACGAGAATTTTGCCCGCGAAGTCATGGAGCTCTTCACTCTAGGGGAAGGGCACTATAACGAGTCCGACGTTAAAGCAGCAGCGCGAGCGTTTACCGGCTACAGAATCAATCAACCGGCGCAATCGTTCAGGTTCGCCGAACGACAATTCGATCCAGGACTGAAGACATTCCTGGGAAAAACCGGTCCTTGGGACGGTGATCAGATCATCGATATGATCGTCTCACAACCACAGTGCGCACGCTTTATTGGAGCGAAGATCTGGAAATTCTTTGTCTATGAAGATCCCGAACCAAAGCTGGTCGACGCTGTTGCCAGTGAATTCCGGAATGCTCACTACGAACTGCGACCGTTCATGAAATCCCTTTTTTTGTCTGAAGAATTTTTTAGCCCGCAGGCTCGCAATTCGCAGATCAAAAGCCCGGTGCAATTTCTGGTGCAAGCGCTGCGTACTTTGCCGATTCCGCTGCCGGACTCGAATCTGGTTGAGTTCGCATTCCGTCAGATGGGTCAGGTTCCGTTTTTTCCTCCCAATGTCAAAGGATGGGACGGTGGCAAGAGTTGGATCAATACGGCAACCCTTACCTTCCGTTATAAACTCGCCCATCAGTTAGTCGAAGGCATCAACCCGCAGGAGATTGGGTTCCCGAAGCCGCCGGCATTGGAAATGACTACTCCTCGGCCGACGATGACCCCGCCATTGTTAGTCGATCAGATCGTCTCTCAGGCAGATCGAATGCAGCCGGATGAACTGGTCCAAAAACTTTTTATCCGCACCTTCCAATGCACTGCACAAAACGAACTGACAGGCAAGTTTCGGGACTTTATAGCAACGCGCGACCTGCCGATGGACGATCATTCGATTCGGGAATTGGTGCAGCTGATGATGACCACTCCAAACTATCAAGTCACCTGAACTGTCTATGGAACACGATCTCGACCTGTTAACCAGAAGAGCATTCCTACGCACCTCCTTGTTAGGCGCAGCTCTAAGTTGGACGATACCGGTTTTTCTGGAGCGAACGTTCATGACCCTGAACGCGCAAGCCGCCGACTCCGCGATTCAGACGATGACCGGCAAGGATCATCCGATTCTCGTCGTTCTCCAATTGGCCGGAGGAAACGATGGGCTGAACACGGTTATCCCGTTCGAAGACGATCTCTATTTCCGGGCGCGACCAATGCTCGCGATTCCCAAGGAGCAGGTTATACCACTCGATGGGTTGGTCGGATTGCACCCGGCTCTCGCACCGCTCAAGAACCTCTATGACGGCGGATATCTGGCGGTAATCCAAGGCGTTGGTTACCCGAACCCGAACCGCTCGCACTTCAGATCGACTGAGATCTGGCAGACCGCGTCTGACGCTCAGCAGAACCTGACCAAAGGATGGATCGGCCGGTACTTTGACAATTGCTGCGCGGGCGAAGACCCTACTGTTGGCGTAGTTCTCGGTGAGCAATTACCAGAGGCCTTCAACGCCGCCAACCCAACCGGCGTCGCCATTGGCAGGCCGGGCAATCTCGGATTTGATCGTGAAAACGATCCGGATGAAGCGCGCTTGTTCGCGGAATTGAACGGCCTGGAACCGGCGTCCATGTCCGGCGATTCCATCGGGAATTTGTCCGGCCCGAGCAAGTCCGGCATGTCGGCGATTGAGTACTTGCAACGCACCGCGCTGGATGCTCAGGTGAGCACCGATAAGATCAAGCAGGTACTCAAGGGGACCAAAAACCAAGCAACCTATCCGAAAAACCAATTGGGCAACGCGCTCTCATTGATCTCGCGCCTTATAGCAGGCGGTCTTCCGACTCGGGTTTACTATGCCAGCCAGGGCGGGTATGACACACACGCCGGGCAGGTCAACACTCACAAACGATTGTTGAGCGAGTTAGCTGCGTCGCTCGCGGCTTTTTGCGAAGATTTGAAAGCAAAAGGCATTTTCGATCGAGTGCTGGTCATGACTTTCAGCGAGTTCGGAAGGCGCGTCAGTGAAAATGCCAATGGAGGCACCGATCATGGCACCGCGGCTCCCATGTTCGTCTGTGGCGGCGGCGTCAAGCCAGGCTTATACGGCAAACAACCGCCCCTCAACCGCCTCGATGCTGGAGACCTTTTCTATAACGTGGATTTCCGATCCGTCTATACGACCATCCTTTCCAAATGGATGAAAGTGCCTGCCGCGCAGGTTCTTGGTCGTGATTTTCCGAAACTGAATTTGGTCTGAATTTTTTCCTGGTTTCTTTCCTTTGCTTCTTCGCTGTTCCTGGGTTTCATCTTGACTAGACCTCAAGGTGAAAATTCTCCTTACGGCCGATTTTCATTTCCACAAACCGTGGTTTGAATGGCTCCTGCGTGTCGCCCATCGTTACGACTTGATGTGCATTGCCGGAGATCTCCTGGACATCTCTCACCCGGACGGTGTCGTTCCACAGTTGATCTACGTCTATGAATGGACGCAGATGCTGCTGAAACTGCAGATTCCAGTTGCCCTCTGCTCGGGTAATCACGATTTACCCGGGAACCAGCCAATTCTGGTTCCCGGCGTTTCGATTCGAAAAGATAAGCTCCCGATCTTAGGTGAGTTCGCCAAACATCGGCACTGGCTTCACGCGCTCAAAATCAACCATCTCATCGCGGTCGACGACGACTCAAAGATCATTCGTACCCGTACGGCAGAAGCTATTACCGTCGTTTGCCTGCCCTACGCCGCAGACGGCCACGTGCAGCCTCTGAACCCTGCCGCTCATCCATGCCTGATTCTTCATCATGAACCGCCGGCTCAAACTCTTGTTGCGGACCCCAAAGCCGGCAGCCGCGAATTCGCATTGGTCATCGCCAGACAGCAACCCGCCTGGACAATGAGCGGACACGTTCATTTCACAGAGGGCTCTAAGAACCATTTTTCCCAACGGATAGGACGATCATGGTGCTTCAACTGCCGTCAAATACCCCCGGCAACGATTCTTCCCCCGGAGCCGAACTTCATCGTCTTGGACACCAAAAACAGGGAAGCATCCTGGTTTTACTCGGTATCGCTGGAACAGGTTGAAGAAACCAAAGTCGCCTTGCAGTAGAATAACATCGTCAACAAAGAAGGTCCGCACCGAAGGTCGCAAAAGAAAACAAAGTTGCGGAGGACAAATGGCTCAATGGAATGACGCTGATAAAGACCAATAAGCCCCTGCGGTGACACCTTGTTTCTCACCGCGTGCTCCCTGCCAGACCCGGCGCTTCCCCCTGGTAGCCGGTTAACTCCATGTATCCGACTCCATCCACAGGCTTCCCTGCGCGCCGGCCCTTAAGCCGGATGGACCCCTCCCAGTAGACCACCGCCAGGTTTAACTCCTGATCCTCAACCGTAGGAGTTATTTCCAGATCAAGATCCAATTTCGGAATAGTTAGTTCCCATCCAACCGGATACCTGGCTTTGCTTGCGGGACTTGCCCAATATTTCTTCGCACCCAACTGAAATTCATCCGCTGCGAGATCGGCGGTGGCGCCACTCGTTTCGATCCATTTTCCATTGGAATGCGAATCGATGCCGCCATGCCTGAGTCGCATCTGGTAAAGCATGATATCGTTGCCGTCGGAGAGCTGGATGGCAAACCAATTCCAACCCGATTGCTCGGGTGTCAATTGATTCGTTGCCCATTCCCGGTCAAACCAGGAAAGACCTTCGACTTCATAGTTTTCAGTGCCGATCCTTATTGAACCAGATGTTTTCAATCGTGTGATCGAATAGTAGTAGGATGCATGACCGGCACCGTCCGCCTTTTGGCTGAGCCCATCCTGGCCTTGCAAGACCGCCGGCTTTTCTGGCGTCAACTCCAGCTCTATGGCATAGTTCTTGGCCGCAGCCTTCAATCGAAAGTTGCCGCTGAAATCCAGCTCCCAATCGTCGATCCAGGCCAGTCTGTGGCCGTCTGCGAAACCGGCCTCACCATACGCTCCGCGGCTGACGCGACTATCAAAAGAAAATTTACCCTCGCTAACATCAGTCACCGCGAAGTGGGCAAACTTAACATCGTTCATAACAAATCTCGAAGAGGCGGGTGGCCCGAGGCCCGGTGGTCTGTAACCGTGCCTAAAAAATGTGAGCTGATAACCAAACGCCCGGCCGTCCGCCGTTTTCACGTTACCGGTAAAATACCACCATTCGGTCCGGAATTGGTAATGAGGGAAATGATCCTGCGGCAACGTTATTTGATAACCGGGCAGGGCAACGGCCCATCCGCCGGCATTAGTACTATTTTTGGTATTCCCCGCCCAAACTATAGCAGCGACGGCGAAAACAGTCAGGCACGTAATAATAACTTTCATGCATCCATTCTGACGGCATCGATAATATTCCGCCGTGAAGCTTGGTTCGCCGGCAACAGACTGGCCAAGACCGCCGCCGGCAATAACCAGACGGGCGTCCACAGAAGCTGGTCCCAAGGGATCTGAAGGGGGATGGTCCAGCCAAAAAAGGCCTTGTTGATTACTTCCGTTAGAACCACTGAAAGCGCAACCCCGGTGACCAGTCCAAGCAGAACTGCCATGATCCCTAATAACAACGATTCCCAGATGATCAGTCCGCGAACCTGTCGACGGGAAACCCCTACCGCCCGCAGAGTTCCAATCTCTCTTTCGCGTTCTTTGACTAACACAGTCAAATTGAGAGCGATCCCGATGACGGCCACCAGGACAGCGATCAGCCGAAGAATGTGCGTGACCGCAAACGTCTGATTGAACACGTCCACCACCGCATCGCGGAGCACCCGGTTCGAATACACTGAGTAATCCTGAGTGTCGGCGTACCCCCTCCGGATGCTGCCAATCATCTTTTCGACATCGGTTCCCGGCCGTAGATAAAGTGCGACGGAATTGACCCGGGAGTCGTGCCAGAATTTTTCGAAGTTGGTTCGTTGCATCAGCATCACCCCGGAGTCCCGGCTGTAATCATAAAAGACGCCGGCCACCTGAAACGAGTGCAGACCCAACGGGGTCGCGATTGTTACGGTATCCCCCTGATTCAACTTCAACCGGCGGGAAAGCGGTTCAGATATCGTCACCCTATCGGACATTTGGAAGGCCTGGTACTTTTTGGTATTTTCCCCGCCGATAAACTCCGGGATGTTGCGATTCGTTCCGGCGATAACGCCAAGAAAAGCCGGTTTACCGTTTACCGCCACCGTCAGTTCCCGGAAGGTATCGACCATCTCGACCTCGGGTCGGGACCGCAAAAATTTCATAAAATCTTCGGATACAAAATTCTCGAACCCAACAATTTCGTTGGCAACCGGTGCGACAAACAGATCCGCTACCAGCCGGCGTTCCAGCCATTGGTCAACCGTTTTGCGAAACGAAAAAATCATGATCGAAACGCTGACCAGCATCGCCAATGCCGATGCCAGCGCCGCGATCGTAATAGCGTGCCGATAAAGCGAGCGGACCAGATTCCGAGCCGCAAGTCGCGGGAGAAGGAGATGACGTAAAATCCGCCCGGTCCAGGTGCCGAATTGGTAGGTCAGGTGCGGCGAAAGGCAGCAAAATCCTGTTAAAGTGAAGAAGGCAGCCGCGAATCCCGCGCTTCGAAAACCGCTGAGCGCAAGCTCACTGGCGCCAAATGCCATCAGGAGACACGCTCCGCTCAGCAACATCCAATGCCACCGCGGTCTCTCGCTCCGCTCGATAAGGACTCCCATGTTCAAGGCGCGCAATGGCGGCAGATTTGCGCCGGCATTTGCCGGGATAAACGCCCCGACGAGAACCGATCCCATGCCTGCCAACAGCACGAGCGGGATCTGCCAAAAGGGAAGATAAAAATGATCGATGCTGGTGAGCACGTAGAGATTGGTGACCGTCTTGGAAACTGCGCCCACCAGAAAATTGGACATCAGCACGCCTCCGATACAGCCCGCGACGCTGCCTATGATTCCGTAGAGTGCGGCTTCCCCAAGGAACAACCATCGAACCTTCCGGCGGCTGACGCCGAGCGCTCTCAGGATCCCGACTTCACTTCTCCTGCGCATAACCGAAGCCGTCACCGTGTTATAAATGAGAAAGACGCCTACCAGCAGCGATACCATGCTCAGAGCCGTCAGATTCAATTCAAACCCGGCTAACATATGCTCAACCTGACCGCTCCGGTTCCCCGGTTCCTGGACTACCGCGTCGGGAGGAACCAGTTGACGTATGCGTTCGCACACCGCTTCGGGGTTGTTTGGATCGCTGATCTGAAATAGCACGCCGGTCAGCTTTCCCTGCAAACCAAACAATTCCTGGGCCCACCCGATGTCCATGGCGGCAAAGTGTGAGTCGCCATCCTTCGCCTCCAGAACAGAACTCAAGACCAGCGCGATTTCGCGTTCTCCGAATTTGACGCGGATTGAGTCCCCTCGTTTCAACTTGTGCGATTCGGCAAATCTTTGCGCGACCGCCAGGGAGCGCGGATTGCCGAACCAAGCGTTCGCGTCAAATGATTCACTCTCCGATCTGCGAACCTTAAAGTTCTCGAAGGTTGAATTCGTGAACGGATCCACTCCCAAAACGTGAAGGTATTCACCCGGCCAATCCGGTAATGTCACCACACGTTCCACCAAAGGAGTCGCGGCGGTGACGCCCGGTATTTTTTGCAACTTCGGGAACAAACCATCGTCGAGCGTCCCGCGAACCTCGACATTCGCACGCCCGGCAACAACATCAATACCAGCCCGGAACGCAGCAGTGGCACTCCGATTGGCGATTTGCACCGCCAGATAGACCGAGACCCCAAGGGCGACGCTCAAGATGTTGACGGTCGCCAGAGCCTTGTGTCTCAGTGCGTAACGCACGACATGCCGGATGAAGAATTTCACGATCAGGAATTAGGAGAGGATACGCTGGAAATCTCGATCTTGAGACAGTAGTCGGTTGTCAGTAGTCAGTAGTCAGTGTCAGTGTCAGTGTCAGTGTCAGTAGTCAGTAGTCAGTGTCAGTAGTTGTGTCAGTAGTCAGTGTCAGTAGTTGTGTCAGTAGTCAGTGTCAGTGTCAGTAGTCAGTGTCAGTGGGGCGAGGGAGCAAAAGACTCGCGCTGAAAATAGCACCCTTCGCACTCCTTTTTAGGATTCTTAAATGCAAACTGGATTTGCTCTCCGGGACTCGGCCGCCTCTGCCTCTGCCTCTGACACTGACACTGACTACTGACTACTGACACTGACAACTGACTACTGTCTCCTAGCCGGTGAACGGGATTGGCCGGTTGGTGGCTCGGCGGTAAAGAAGGATAAATCCGAGCAGGAGAAAAACTGCAGCTGGAGTCCACGCCGCAATCAGCGGCGATATCCTGGATCCCTGACCAAGCGCGAGGAATACGTTGCTGGACGCGAACAAACCGATGAAGATAAACAAGCCGCCGGCTATCCCGCCCAACGCTCCCCGGCGCGAAAAAGCTATACAGAGCGGACTCGCCACCAGCACCACGACCAACACATTCCACGGCAACGCGAACCGATACCACATCTGAGTCCTGAACTCGGCGAGATTGGTCTCCGGAAAATCGCCGTTCTCTTTCAGGTAATGCTCCAGCTGCGGCACAGTCATGTATTTGCCTTTCAGCGTAGCGCTCGAGAGCCGCCATGGAGTTTCGCTCCAGCCGCTCACCTCTTTTTGACTGAAGAATTCTTCGCTGATCACGTTCCCCTGCGGATCGACGTAAGCGATTTTGCCGTTGTAAAAGATCCAGACTTTGCGCGAGCCGTCGTAGGTCACGTTCTGTCCGTAGATTTTGGATTGAATGACCCCCTGACCATCCTGTTGAATCACCTGGACATTTTGAAGTTGTTCGTTCTTGGCATCGAGAAGTTGGATAAACCAGATCCGGAAATCTCTTCGGTTGGGAAAAACGAGGGCGTCCAGGCGGGAGTTCTTGGCTTTGCCCTTGATGATTTCGTCCAGCATATACGCGCTCGCCCATTGTCCTTTTGGACCGAGCTCGTAGTTCAAAACGGTGCAGGCCCCGGTTAATAAGAGACCCAACAAAATCAGAGGAAGCAGCAATCGGGGAACACTGACTCCAGCACCGAGCATTGACACGATCTCGTTGCGGCGGGACATGCGCGTCAGCACATAAAGCAGACCGAGCAAAACGCTCAACGGCAACTGGTTGACGATGATAAAGGGAATCTGGACCAGGTAAAATTGAGCAATCGGGTCGAAGCCAAGGTGCGCCTCCTGAAAATCATTCGCATGCTCACCAAGATCGTACACGAGCCAGATGGCCAGCATTCCGAACAACGAATAGAAAAATGGAACGAGGAAATTCCTGATGAGGTATTGATCAAATATTCGGAACACGACCTTTTTAACTTTAAGTTTTGTGTTTTGCGACTTCAGTCCAAATTGGTCGGTCCGCAAATCGCGCGAACGTCGTCCAGATCCCGCTAGGCTCATACCCCTCTTCAGAGACACTTGCGCCGGAGCGTAGCGCTCTCCATGGTACTCAGCTCCCCTTTTTAGTGAAAAAACCGGTAGCACGGCTTTGAGCAAAGGACAACGGTGATCGCGTTTCGTAAGGATTTCGACCAACGATTCTCCCAAGACATACATGAAATGTTTGGGCAGGAAGGCGTATTGTCCAGCGCGAAGAATTTTGAGTACCGGCCAGAGCAACAGCAGATGGCCGCGGCGGTGGCAGGTGCCTTGGAAGGAAATCATCATCTCGTCGTAGAAGCCGGAACCGGTGTCGGCAAGTCGTTGGCCTACCTCATACCGGCTGCTCTCTTTGCTTTGGAACACCACCGCAAAGCGATCATTTCGACAAACACCATCAATCTCCAGGAGCAATTGCTCCAAAAGGACATCCCGATTGTTCGCCGGTTGCTGGATCGACCATTCGAAGCCGCACTGCTCAAAGGCAGACAAAATTATCTTTGTCCCAATCGGCTCGAGCGCGCTTTGCAGCTGCAAAACGACCTGTTCAACAGCTCGGAGCAACAAGAGTTGCTTAGAATCAAGGAGTGGGGCCAGAAGACGACCGAGGGGACCCTGAGCGATATCGACGTCGAGCCGGATCCATCCGTCTGGGCGCAGGTTTGCAGCGAACCGCACATCTGCACTCCGAATACGTGTGGTGCTGGCAGTCGCTGTTTTTACCAGGAAGCGCGAAAGAAGTTATTGACGGCTGACCTCATCGTGATGAATCACACTCTCTTTTTCCTGGCCTTGGAAAGCTTCAGCGAAGCCGAGAGCCGGACTTCGGGGTATTTGTTTGCGAATGATTTTGTCATCCTGGATGAAGCGCACACGATCGAGTCTGTCGCAGCGCGGCAGATTGGCCTCGGAGTCTCGCAATACGGCCTTAAACAGGCGCTTTATCGGCTCTACAACCCGAAGTCAAAAAAGGGACTGTTCACCGTTTTGCGAGCGGAGGAAGCGGTCCGGGAGACTGCGGAATCACTTGACGTCGTCGATCGATTTTTTCAAACCGTTGCCCAAGCCGCGGATTTTCGAAAAGGACGAGAGTCTCGCGTGCGCAAACCGGGGCTGGTGCCGGACAGCGTCACGATAGCGCTGAGCCGGGTTCAGGCCGCAGTGGTGGCCGCCGTGAAAGAGGCGGAGGATGAAAGGCTTAAATCTGAGCTCCAGGATCTGGGCCGGCGGATCCGTGAAGCGCGTCGCGGAGTAGTCGATTTTCTCCAGCAGACTCCCGACAACCACGTGTACTGGGTCGAGCGAACGGGAAAATCTGCGCAGAACCTGACGTTGAACGCGGCGCCGGTCGATATCTCCTCGGTTCTGAGTCGGATGCTGTTTCCGGAGGATCGCATTTGTGTAATGACGAGTGCCACCCTCTCGGTCGGTCGCGACGACCTCGCCTACTTCCGAGGTCGAGTTGGCGCGTTCGACGTCAATGCTCTGCAGATTGGCAGCCCGTTTGACTACGAAAAACAGATGCGTCTTTATGTGGCCAAAAAGATGCCGGACCCACGCGATCCCGACTACGAGGATGCCCTCGAGAAATGGATCGCTTACTTTTTGAAGAAGACCAACGGCCGCGCCTTTGTCCTCTTCACGAGCTACAAAACCATGATGAGCCTGTCCCAGCGCATGGAGTCGACATTGGATCGCGCGTACACTTTTATGGTGCAGGGGCAAGGATTATCGCGCAGTCGCATGCTGGAACGATTCAAAAAGTCGGCCAACGGTGTTTTGTTCGGGACCGACAGTTTCTGGACCGGCGTGGACGTGCCTGGAGAAGCTCTTTCAAGCGTGATCATCACCAGGCTCCCTTTCGCCGTTCCCGATCATCCCTTGATCGAGGCCAAACTCGAATACATTGAGGCCAACGGCGGCGACCCATTCACCGAATATTCGCTTCCCGAAGCGATCCTGAAATTACGCCAAGGAGTCGGCCGCCTCATCCGGACAAAGACCGATGAAGGTATAATCGTGATCCTGGATAATCGGATTTTGAGCAGGAATTACGGCAAAAGCTTTTTGCAGGCGCTCCCTGCCTGTCCGATGGAGTTGGTGTGAGTTTCGCTTTTCGGATATTTGGTATCTTGTGAACCCGACCGAAGTATTCCTTGCGAATTTTGAAGCAAGTCTTACCAGCCAAAGTTTCCGTAAGTTGACACTGGGAAAGTTTCAGGGCCGCCTCGATGGCGCGGAACACATTTATGTTCGTGCTGTTACCTTGAAGAACGGAAAACGTTTGAATTTTGTGCGCCGTTATCCAGACCGAGATCTGAGCCAGAATTATCTTTTGTCGGATGGCATATCAATCGTGCGAGACTGGTTAGGCAAATCCAGTTTGGCGGCGACGCTATTCACGGTCAATCAGCGCCAGCAACTTCTGTTCAATCGGCGTGGAAATCCCAGATTATCCACCAGCCCCGCAGAACCGGTGGAGACTCGCCTGCAGCATGATCGGAAAAAATCGCGCCTGTTGCAGGACGAAACATTTCTGAGACATCTCGGCGTTCTCAACCCGGCCGGGGACCCGACCACGCGGATGAGTGACAAATACCGGCAGATTCATCATTTTATTGAATTACTGGCGCCGGCTCTTCGAAGCTTGCCGACGGGAAGACAGCTCCGGGTTGTCGATATGGGTTCCGGCAAAGGTTACCTGACGTTCGCCGTCTATGCTTTTCTCAAACAGGAAGGATACAGCGCCGAGGTGGTCGGCATCGAAAGACGTCATGCGCTGGTGGATCTTGGTAACCGGGTCGCTGCGCAGTGCGAATTCGGCGACCTTCGATTTGAGGTCGGTGAAATCTCGGGAATCAAGCTGGACGGCGCCGATGTGGTGGTCGCATTGCACGCGTGCGATACCGCGACCGATGACGCGATTTATCGCGGGATCGCTGCCAAGGCTCAGTTGATTTTCCTGGCGCCTTGCTGCCATAAGGAACTTCGACCGCAACTGATACCACCCGACATCATCGCCCCTTTGTTCAGGCACGGCATACAAGCAGAACGAATGGCGGAAGGTATAACCGATGCTCTCCGATGCATGTACCTCGAGGCGAGCGGATACTCTACCACGATTCAGGAGTTCATCGCCTTGGAACATACAAAAAAGAACCTCCTGATCAGCGCCGCAAAAAACCCAAAGACCGTCGATCACGATATGCTTTTTCGAAAGGCGTCCGATTTTCAGGCGTTGTTCGGAATCAAGCACCAGCGCCTGGCCGAACTCTTGAGCTAAGCTAAAGCTTCTTCTTTCGGCGGTACAACGTGGCAGGATCAACGCCGAGAACGGCTGCTGCCTCATCGATCGTCCGGGAGTTAGCGATCACTCTGCGCAGGTGTTCATTCTCGAGTTCCGCAAGGGTCACACTTCCCCCAACTCGAAGTTCGGATCGCACCTGGTTGATCTCGGCGAAATCGTCAGTGCCAATCTCATCGGCTACTCCGAGAATGACGGCACGCTCGATCAGATTGCGCAATTCGCGGAGGTTGCCGGGCCAGTTGTACGATCTCATTGTTTCAAGGGCTTCTGCGGAAAAGCCGCGAAATTGCTTTCCTGCTCGATGGGCAAAGAAATCGAGATGCCGTTTGGCAATTCGCTCCAGATCCTGGAGACGCTCGCGCAACGGCGGTAGACGCAAGGTAATCACGTTGAGACGGTAGTAGAGGTCTTCGCGAAACCGTCCCTCACGAACGGCTTCTGCAAGATCACGGTTCGTCGCCGAAATGACTCGCACGTTGGCCCGGCGCGGTTTCGCCTCCCCCACGCGTTCGTATTCCCGCTCCTGCAGCAGGCGCAGCAGCTTTGACTGGATTTCTAAAGGCAGATCGCCAATTTCATCCAGCAAAAGCGTCCCGCCATCCGCGGCGGCAACTTTTCCCTGGGTATCCGCAAGAGCGCCGGTAAACGCCCCTTTGACATGACCGAAAAGTTCGCTCTCCAGAAGTTCACGCGAAAGACTCGGACAACTGACCGTAACAAACGCTCGCCCTTTTCGAGGGCTGCGAGCATGCATTCCTCTCGCCAAAACGCTTTTGCCGGTGCCGCTTTCTCCGAGAATAAGAACAGTGGCATCGCTGTTTGCCGCCCTGAATGCCATGTCGATCACCGCCTGCATAGCGGGCGAATCGGTCGACAAATCGACTTCGGGCGACTCGGCGCTGAGCCGCGATTCCAGTTCTAAAACCCGATTTTCCAGCCGCTTTGTTCGTTCGATCCTGGCCAGCAACTGGCGGACCTGATCCGGAGTGCAGGGCTTCGGGAGATAATCGAACGCGCCACGGCGCATCGCTTCGACCGCCGTCTCGATGGAGGCAAAGGCCGTGACGATCACCACGGCGGCTTGGGGCGCAAGGCGCAAAATTTCTTCAAGCACGTCGAGTCCGCTTTCCTGAGGATGCAGTTTCAAGTCGAGAAACACCACGTCAAAAGCCGCGTTCTTCAGCTCTTTGAAGGCCTCTGCACCTGAAGCCACGCAAACAGCGTCATGGTCCATCGACTCAAGTGCCATCGCCATTGTTCGCCGGATGTTTTTTTCGTCGTCGACTATTAAAGTCCGCATACCCTCTGTCTGGCCCTAATCTGGCAACAGATTACAAAATCGCAATTTCCCCGCGCGACCTGAAAAGATGCAATGGGAGTCAGAACGTCTCGATGAGTTAAGCGATTCTCCTTGGATAGATAACGTGTTCCCTCAACGGGAGCAGCCTAATCTGTGAAATCGGATTGGCTAGTAAAAAATCGTTCCATTGGCTTGACAGCCAGAACACGCCTGTTAAACCTTGACAAGTTTACCCCACCTGGAAAGGCTCCCGCAATGCTCTCTAAGACAACTTTTACTAGTCGAAATGTTCTTCTTTGGTTTGGCTCAATTCTCGCTGCTTCGTTGATTGGCCCCAGCGCCTTCGGTGCAGGTGTCACGGTCCGATTCGCCGGTGATTCAAGTGGTACCGGAGGCGCTTTCATCAAAGCGCTTTGCGATGAGTGGTCCCAGAAAACCGGAAACAAGGTTGAAATCATTAGCCGTCCCCAAGACGCGTCCGCGACGCTGCAGCAGTATCAGCAGTATTGGGCGGCGAGAAGTGGTGATGTGGATGTCTACCAGATCGATGTGATCTGGCAAAGCATCGCCGGACCACACGCTGTTGACTTGAAAAAGTATTTCAAGGAAGACGAGATCAGTCAGCATTTTCCCCGCATCATTGAGAACAACACGGTGAGCGGAAAGCTGGTCTCCGTTCCCTGGTTCACCGACGCCGGCGTCCTGTATTATCGAACCGATATGCTTGAAAAGTATGGATCTAAGGAGCCGCCCAAGACCTGGGAAGAACTCGCTGAAATGGCCAAGAAGATTCAGGACGGCGAACGCAAAGCGGGCAAGCCTGACTTCCAAGGCTTTGTTTTTCAAGGCAAGGCCAGCGAAAGCGTGACCTGCAACGCTCTCGAATGGGTCTATAGCTATGGCGGAGGTGTCATTATAGAACCGGATAAGAAAGTCACCATCAACAATCCGAATGCCATCAAGGCGCTTGACACAGCCAGGAGCTGGGTAGGAACCATTTCGCCAGCCGGGGTTGTCACCTACGGTGAAGAAGAAGCTCGAAACGTATGGCAGGCCGGTAACGCAGCGTTCATGCGCAATTGGCCTTACGCCTATGCCTTGGGCCAGGATCCGAAAAGCCCGATCGCGGGCAAGTTTGATGTGACCGTCCTGCCTAAAGGCGGTGATAATGGTAAAAATGCAGCATGCCTCGGTGGATGGAACCTGATGGTCTCCGCCTATTCAAAAGTACAGGATGCGGCAGCAGATTTGGTCAAATACCTGGATTCATCAGACTCTCAGAAAAAGCGCGCAATTGCGCTGAGCCTGCTCCCCACCTTGCCGGCGCTCTACGCCGACCCGGAGGTCCTTGCTAAAAATGCGTGGTTCAAGAATATGGTGGAGGTATTCAAAAATGCGGTAGCTCGTCCGTCTACGGTGACTGGCGCCGATTACAATCAGATTTCCACGGCATTTTTCCAGAATGTAAACAAAGTGCTTTCCGGGGGCGAATCAGGCAAGGATGCGGTGCAGCAAGTTGAGAAAGTCGGGAAACGGCTGGTTCGGTAACCTTTGGACAGAGACGGCACTGGGATATGGCCAAGGAAATTGACCTGCTGGAGCGCCAGAGGCGGTTGGCATGGTATTTGATCGTGCCGGCCGTTTTCGTGGTGTTCCTGGTAATCGGATACCCACTCATCCAGGTTCTTGTCTACTCGGTCCTCAAATACAAGCTTGACGGGGTTACCCCGGCAAGCTTCGTGGGCCTCAGCAATTACTTGTTTATTTTAACGGACCCCGATTTCTGGCATGCGGTCCAAATTACGTTAATTTTTTCGGTCTTCTCCGTTACGCTCGAATGTGTCTTGGGTCTGACTGTTGCCCTAGTGGCAAATTCGAATTTCAAAGGCCGCTCTATTTTGCGAGTGGCCATTTTGATTCCCTGGGCGATCCCGACGGTCGTGTCATCCAAGATCTGGGCCTGGATGTTTAACGACATCTATGGAGTGGTCAATGTCGTTCTGATCAATTTTCATATCATACCACAAAAGATCGCATTTCTTGCGACACCCTTAACTGCGTTGCCGGTCATCATTGCCGTTGATGTCTGGAAGACGACTCCGTTTATGGCGCTCCTTTTGCTCGCCGGCCTCGGATTGATTCCCGGCGATCTGTACGAGGCTGCGGCGATTGATGGTGCAAGCAAAATCCGCCAATTCTTCTCTCTCACATTACCACTTGTCATGCCGACATTGCTTGTGGCACTTATCTTCCGTACCCTGGACGCGCTGCGCGTCTTCGACATCTTTTATGTCATGGTTGGAGGTCAAGGGAATATGGCCACCATGGCCATCTACAACCAGCAGTGGCTAGTTTCGTTCCTGGATGCGGGTACCGGCTCCGCGGCTTCGGTGATTATCCTCGTTATCATAATGATCTTTGTGGTCCTCTACACTCGCTTCAGCAAGACGAGCTTCGAATGAAAGAACAAGATTCAAAATCACCGGTATTGCGAGCGCTGTTTTACCTTTTGGTGTTCGTCATTCTCGTTTTTAATTTATTCCCGTTTCTTTATGCGGTTGTCTCGTCGTTTCGGCCAAGCAGCGATCTGTTTTCGACCGATCTTTTCCCGAAAGCGTTTACGCTCATACATTACGACGAAATCTTTAAAGATGCCCGATTTGTGGCTGGCCTCATCAACTCGATCATCGTAGCCGGTTGTACTGTAGTGATTGCGCTCGCGCTCGGCAGCGTGTGTGCCTATGCGCTCGGGAGGCTGCCATTCCGTTTCAAGGGGTTTGTGCTTTACCTCGTGCTGACCATGACGATGTTTCCGCAGATTTCCGTGCTCTCGGGTCTTTTTGTTATGCTCAAGTCTCTGGACCTGTTTAACACGCGCCAAGGTCTGATAATCACTTATTTGATTTTCACCTTGCCATTCACGATCTGGGTGATGACCCAGTACTTTCGCAGTCTCCCGAGAGAACTCGAGGAAGCCGCCTATGTTGACGGGGCGTCGCCCTTGGCCGTGTTTTGGAAAATTCTGCTCCCGCTGACCGTACCCGGCCTGGTCTCCACCGGGCTGTTGGCTTTTATTGCCGCCTGGAACGAATTTCTGTTCGCGCTGACCTTTACCGTCACTGACCAAATGAAGACCGTGCCGGTAGTCATCTCACAGTTTAGCGGCGCAACATCTTATGAGCAACCTTGGGGCTCAATCATGGCGGCATCCATGGTGGTGACAATCCCCCTGGTCATTCTGGTCATGATCTTCCAGTACCGGATCGTGGCAGGCCTCACAGCCGGCGCCGTGAAAGGTTGACTGCCCGCGGATACGGGAGTCCCGTTATATCCAAGCCGTGCTAAATAAATAGGGACGCCTCACCTGCAGCTGAGGCGTTTGGTGGCGAGAATGTACTGAAGACTATTGCCGATACTTTCTCGTTCGTTTGCGTTCGTTTGCCTTTGATCGGTCCTGTAATCCGCTTCATCGTAGGACTTAAGGATGGGGAGAGATGGCGTTTAGATTTGACATTCAGGAGGCAATCTCGAAAGCGATCCCGCGAATTGCCCGCGACCGGATCGACCGAGTCATCGAGTCGCTCAGTGAAAAGCCCCAGCCGGGTGCGGAGTCGATTCATGAAGCACGAAAGAACTTGAAGTCTCTTCGTGCAATTTTGCGCCTGGCACGTGGCTCGATCCATGGCGACGTCAGGCGCCGGGAAAATATCTTCTTTCGAGATGCCGGGAGATCACTTTCAACCATTCGTGATCCTCAAGCGCTTCTGGAAGCCTTGGAGTACTTTAGCAAAGAGCATCGCAGTAGCTCAGGGCCCTCAACGCCGAAACAAGAATCGACCCGGGCGTTCATAGAGAAATTCCGCGGACAAATTGAACGAAACCTGGTCGATGGACTTCCCCCGGGAGCAGCCAGAAAGCTCGTGAGTGAACTCCGCGTTGCCAGGCGCCGTGTCGCTCTCTGGTTCTCCGGCGTCCTGTTACGACCGGAGAATGAATGGGAGGCTTTTGTTGGAATGGGACTCAGGCGAACCTACCGGAAAGCCAAAAACCTAGTCTGGCAATTTGAGATGATGGGCCATGAAACGGCCGACGACGAAGCTTGGCACGAGCTGAGAAAATGCGCCAAGGCCCTGGGTTACCAGCTGCGATTGCTCAAAGCGATCTGGCCGGGAATGATGAACACGTTGGTGGACGAGATCGATCAGCTGACCGATCGCTTGGGGGATGCCAATGACCTTGCCATCCTCCGTGTGAGGATACTGGACGAACCCTACGCCCCTTCGGAAGCACAGGAATCCGGGGAAACCCGCCGTATTTTCCTTCAATCGCTCGATCGGCGGAAGCAAAAGCTGCAATCGGAGGCTTTCACAATTGCCCGTTTGATCTACGCGGAAAGACCGGGCCAATTCGAACGTCGGCTGGCGGCGTATTGGCATATCTGGCGATCGCAAAGCAAGGTCAAGGATACCAGAGACTCCGGCATCATCAATGGCCAGGCGAGCCGGCGAAGGCGCACCGTCCGAAAGGCCAAACCAGAATTGTTGGCTTCCTCGCCGTCGTGATTGACACTCTGGGTGAATCCGAATGTCCAACACGCCTCCTTTCGCCGGACCAAAACATGTTAGGACGGCTTCCGCCTGGCTCAATCCGATGGGGCAACACGGCACTGTCACCGCTCCACACTACCTGGCAGCCCAGGCAGGACTCTCCGTTTTGCGAAACGGGGGCAACGCGATAGATGCAGCAATTGCCGCCGCCTCCACGATATCCGTTGTCTATCCCCACATGGCCGCTCTCGGCGGGGATAATTTCTGGCTGATCTACAACTCGGAGACTGGAGAACTACGCGGCCTCAACGCCAGCGGGCGCGCAGGAGAGAAAGCGACGATGGGTTTCTATGCAAGCAAGCATTTTCGGCGGATCCCGCCCCGAGGCTACTACGCGGCAAACACCGTGCCCGGTTGCGTGTCAGGATGGGGCGAGGCGTATCGGTACAGCAAAGAGCTTCGTGCAACTCCTGAACTCTTGCCGGTTGCTTCACCCGCCCATCGCATCCATTGTGGGTGGTGAGCCGAAAAACCCGTACTCTTCGCCTGAGACTTCTCGAGGGCCAGATTGGCGAGGTCGCCTACCAGATCACCAAAGTCCATTTCTCCAATTTTCACGATTCTGTCGTTCAATGGCGTCCTCCGATCAACGTTTTCCAATGCACTTCCTGCTTTCGAATCTGCGTTGAATTGGCCGGCGTTCAATCCGAGCAGTTCGAAGTGGAGGTAGGGCTGGACCGGCTCTGGATCCGAGGATACCGGGAAGCGCCTGAACCTCTGCAGCAACAGGAGATGTCCCTCTCTACCACGCGCAAGCCGGTGCGAGTTGTCGCCATGGAGATCGACCACGGCCGTTTCGAACGCGAGGTGGAAATTCCTGCTGGTTTTGATCGGGGAAGAATCACGACCGAGTGGGAAAACGGACTTTTGTGGATCTTTTTGCCACGAATTGCGAACGCCTGAGTGGCGTATCTGTTCATCTTCAATCCAGCAGCAGAAATGTTAGCGTATCTCTCCCTTCACATCTCATGAGCTCAGAGCAGCAAGAGCGACCAAACCCAAACGACCTCCTCTGGAACAAAGCACCGGAGAATAGCGTCAGCCCAGGTCTGTCGGAAACGACCCGCTCGGCCGATGCAGGGTTGGGCGCGGACACCGATCAGAACGAACCGAACGAGACACTCGCAATTTTGCCGGTCCGCGGAATCGTTCTGTTTCCCGGAATGGTTGTGCCACTGACCATCGGAAGGCCCTCCGCGATCAAGCTTGTCGATTCCGAATTGCCGGAAAACAAGCAACTTGGATTGGTGACCCAGCGGGACGAACAATTGGACCGGCCTGAACCTTCCGATCTTTTTCGGATAGGCGTGTCGGCCCAAGTCCTCAAACTGATTCGCCAACCGGACGGTGTGATCATCTTGATCGTGCAGGTCCTGAGGCGCATCGCGTTGGAATCATTCCTTCAAACGGAGCCCTACCTCCGCGCCGTTGTGCGACCCGTCAAGACGGTCTTTCCCCAAGGCGACGACGCCGAACTGCAAGCGTCCTTTAACAATCTGCGACGAGGCGCCCTCAGGTTGCTAGAGCTTTCACCCGAGATACCGGACCAGGCAAGAGCCGCGCTGATCGGTGTCGAGCAGCCCGAGCAGCTAACCGATCTGTTAGCCGGCAATCTCGGAATCGACCTGGCTACCAAACAGCGAATTCTTGAAGAGACCGATCTGTTGCGCCGGATGCGGATGGCACAGGAAGCGCTTCAACGCCAACTCGAGATTGCGGAGTTGCAGCAAAAACTGCGCAAAGATGTCGAGGGCCAGTTTTCCGATACGCAGCGTCGAGCTTACCTTCGTGAACAACTGCGTGCGATCCAAAGAGAACTCGGCGAAGAGGAAGCTGACGGAGAAGAGCAGGCGGAGCGATTGCGCAAGAAACTTCAGGATGCCGGAGCAAACGAGAGCGTTCTCGCCGCTGCAGAAAAGGAGTTGAAGCGTCTGAACCATATCCCAACCGCAAGCCCTGAATACTCCGTTATTGTTTCTTATGTGGAGATGTTAGCGGATCTGCCATGGAGCAAGTCAACCGAGGATAATACCGACCTTGAACGAGCTCAGGCGATCCTCGATCGCGACCATTACGGTCTGGAAAAAGTTAAACGCCGCATCGTAGAGTTCCTTGCCGTGCGGAAACTGAATCCCGGCGGACGGAGCCCGATCCTTTGTTTTCTTGGGCCCCCAGGGGTTGGGAAGACGAGCCTTGGCCAATCGATCGCGGACGCCCTCGGCAGAAAATTTACTCGCATATCCCTGGGAGGAATTCGTGACGAAGCGGAGATTCGGGGTCACCGCAGAACCTATATCGGTGCGATGCCCGGCCGCATCATCCAGGAGATTCGCAGACTCGGAGTTCGCAACCCGGTGATGATGCTGGATGAGGTGGACAAAGTCGGATCGGACATCCGCGGCGATCCGGCCAGCGCACTCCTCGAGGTGCTTGATCCGCGGCAGAATAACAGCTTCGTGGACCGCTACCTGGATGTTCCGTTTGATTTAAGCCATGTGATTTTCATCGGCACAGCCAATTACATGGAGGGCGTTCCATCCCCACTGCGCGACAGACTGGAAACGATTTCAGTGCCGGGTTATACCGAGATGGAAAAGCTGAACATCGCTCGGCGATACCTTGTTCCGCGACAAATCGAGGAGCATGGATTGCGGCCTGAGCAATGCAGATTCGATGAAGAGGCGATCAAGGTGCTTATTCAGGAATACACCTATGAGGCTGGAGTTCGCGACCTGGAACGAAAAATTGCCGCCGTTTGTCGAAGCATTGCTGCAGAGATCGCGCGTGGTGTTCGAGCCGACATAACCGTTTCTGCGCATCTGGTGCGCGGGATTCTGGGAAATTCCGCCCGCAGCGAGCACGAACAACGTTTACCTCAAAGTCTCGTTGGCGTGGTGACCGGTTTGGCGTATACGCCGACAGGAGGCGATATCCTTTTCGTCGAAGCAACGAAGTATCCAGGTAAAGGTGGATTTTTGTTGACCGGACAGGTTGGGGATGTGATGCGCGAATCAATGCAAGCGGCTTATAGTCTGGTCCGAGCTCGCGCCAAGGACCTTGGAATCAATTCTGAACTGTTCGCCCAAAATGATGTGCATATTCATGTGCCGAGCGGTGCCATTCAGAAGGATGGTCCTAGCGCCGGTGTGGCCATGGCGACAGCGCTCGCCAGCCTTTTTAGCGATTGCCCCGTCCGCAACGACGTCGCCATGACCGGCGAGATCACGCTGCGCGGGGTGGTACTCCCGATTGGCGGGCTCAAGGAAAAGAGCCTGGCCGCGCTGCGCGCCGGAATCGAGGAGATCCTTATTCCGAAGGGAAACGTAAAGGATCTCGACGATATTCCGCTGGAAGCAAAAGAGCGCATCCGGTTCCGGCCGGTCGAAACGATCGATGAAGTGCTCGCGGCCGCTTTGGTAAGAACCTGACGTGCGTCCGACTGCAGCCTTACAATTAGACTAAAAAGCGGTCGAGCCGGACTCAAACGAACAAAACGAGAGCGCTTCAACGTCTGCTTGGAAATGCGTGGCTGGTGTATCCATCCATGCCACCGAGCAAATGTTGAACGCTGTCGAAACCATTTGCCTGGAGCCAGCTCGACGCCACAGCACTCTCGTACCCGTCCTGGCAAATAACCACCAGGGGATTTGAAAAAGAGAGTTCTGAAACGCGCGTTTCAAGTTGCGCCAGCGGAATATTACTAGAACCGGAGATCCCGTTCGATTTCCATTCGCCGGGAGATCTGACGTCGAGAATTGCGGGTTTGCCTCCTCGAGACAGCGTCGAGTGGAGGTCAAAGGCGCTTAACTGGGTAAGCTGATGCAATTCCGTGAGATCGACGGCTTCGATAAATCCGACAACATTATCGAACTCCGCACGCGCCAAGTCGGCTTGCGCCCTGCCTGCTTCCTCCGGCTTGTCCACAACCAGCAGAATCTGGCGCTGCTTCGGCAGGAACAGACCGACACAGAAAGTGAACCTGCGACTGGCCAATCCAACATTCAAACTGCACGGAAAATGCCCCTCAGCGAACTGTATTCCGAGCCGTAAATCGACCACGGCGGCTCCGGAAGCAGACCTTGTTTTCAGTTCTTCTTCAGTAATCCTCACGAGCTCCGAGAACTCGTGAGCCAACCCCTCAAGGCGAAATCGTTTCAAAAACATCTTGGCCATTTCCTTTGTTCCGACACAGCTGTACCACGATTCAGCAAGATTGACCACCATCTGCGACTCATCCCTTCGGGTTAGATCCGGTAGAGCCGATCGGTCGTCTCATCTGCGAACCGGATAAAAACAGAATCCAATAAACCCGAGAGCAGACCCGACTCCTGCGGCTAGTGCGATCCAATTCAATCCGGTCGGCCCTGTCTTTTCGTGAATCCAGGCAAAGCAGACCACGGATACGCCGATCATGCTTTTCTGGAAAATCGCCTGCACTCCAAAATAGATCGCTTCCCTCCGGATCCCGCTTTGCTCCGAATCCAGATCAATCACGTCAGAGAGCAAAGCGAATGGTAAAACCGCAAAACCTGCGACTGGCAGCCCGGCCAGCGCGACGGCGATTTGCGTCCGGACAAGCGGCGATCCGAACGGCAGCACCCCGCCCAGCGCGATCAACGGGAAGATCAGGGCCGACGAACCCAGCACGACGAGGAATCCACGAAATTTCCCAATCCGTTTCGCCATCCAGTTAAAAATGAAAAAGCCGATAAGATTGAGCGCGATGAAAGGCAACATCACCCACGTGTCGGTGTCTCTCTTCAGATGTAATACTTCCTCCACCCAGCGCGGGACCAGCATCAACAGCAAATTCAAACTGAACCAGTACAGCGTCGTCGAAATCAGTAGCGGCAAAAAATTCCGGCTGCGGGCAACGTGAACGATCCAGACAAAGAGTTGCCGAAACGAAAAACGGTCCTCATCCCTCTGAACGAAATGCTCACGAATAAAGAATGTGAGCGGGTAAAACGAGATCAGCGCGGCGATCGCCAACATCCATCCCAGGACGATGTATCCACCGCTCTGAATCACCAGTCCAGACGTCGCGAAAATGAGAGTGCCAACCATCGCGGCGATCGCCTGCCCCGTAGTCAGGTTCAATCGCTCGACTGTCGAGCCGGAAATTTCCGGCAGCAGCGCAAGGTACGGCGTAACGACCAGCGCGTATCCGAGGAAATACAATTGGGTCACAATAATGGAATAAAGTGTTCTAATCCATGGAACCGCCCCTATCGGAGGCATCCATAGAAGCAGACAGAGAATCGCAAAGGGAAACCCGCCAAAGAGAAGGAAGGGCATCCGGCGGCCTCTCCTGGTCCGGGCGTTATCGGTCCAAAATGCCACGAACGGGTCTGACACACCGTCGGTAATCCGTCCGGCCAGCAGTACGACGGAAAATACCGCGGGCGCAAGTACGCCACCCACGACGTAACGTTCATACAACCATTGCGAAACAACCAGGTTGGTCAGGTTCATGCCCAATCCGCCCAGGCTGTAGGTAACAAGCTGAACGCCACTCAATTGCGGTGCGGAACTGGGAGGCCGATCCATGGGGCACGGTTGCGGCAGATGTTAGGCACGTGAGCCCTATGGACTTACTCCAATCTCACCACCAACATCAGTTCCTGAAATGCCAGCACGCGACCGGTCGCGTCAAACTCCAGATCCAGCAAGTCGCGCACCGGCTGAGGCGCTTGCGCCGCGTGGTCTATCAAAGCGGAGATCACCGAGTCGCCGCAACCGGCCTGCTTGACCCACCAATCGAACTCGAGGCGATAGGGAACGAAACGGTGCTCGACCCACCTTAGGTGGGCTTTAGTCACCTCCTCGCGCCATTGCTCGACTGTTCGCTGCATAAAATGCGACGGATCCCGTGTGCGTTCCCAGTAGTCGACCCAATCAAATATTTCGGCCGATGCCGAAATCTGGTCAGCCATGACAAATCGACCCTGCGGCGCTAACACCCGGCGAACCTCCGACAAAAAAAGCGCCGCGTGATGAAAATGATGCGGAGCATGCCGCGCCGTAACTAGCGTGAACTGCCCGCCAGCCAGAGGCATCTTTTCTGCCGAACCTTCCATGAATGTACAATTGGATACCGCTTGCTCGGCTGCGAGCTGGCGAGCTTGTTCAAGCATTTTGGGCGCAATGTCGATTCCAATCGTTTTGGCGACGAAGCGCGCTACCGCCAAGGCGGTATGCCCTGTGCCGGTGGCTACATCAAGGGATTCATCACTTTGGACCGGCCGGGCGAGCGCTAACAGAACAGGCAGGCTCGGGCCTGCCCGGTGGACGTCACTAACCGCGTACTTGTCGGCATTAGCGTTGAATTGATCCTTGCTGGAACGAGGCGTCATTAGAAATGTCTCCGCATCGAAGATTCACTGGTCGGTTCATCTGAAAGTCTCTTTGTCGAGATGAACCAATTCGATAACGAACTCTCGTTCTTCACAAGCCACTTTCGCAAACGATACTGGCAAATGAAATCGCCTGGGGCCGATGCTGCCAGGGTTAACGTAGAAAACGCCGCGTCGCCGATCGATTTTTGGCCGGTGCGAGTGGCCGGAAACCACCATTGCGAAGCCGGCAATCACCGGGTCAACGTCCAACAGGGTCAGATCGTGGAGCACATAAATCAGCCGACCGTTGACGGAAATCAATTCGGTCGGGGGCAGACAAGCGAGTTCGTGGTCGACGTTTCCGCGGACAGCGACGACGGGTGCAATCGTTTCCAGGCGTTGCAGCAGGCTGCGGGGGCCGACGTCGCCGGCGTGCACAATGAGGTCAAAACGCTCCAGCGCTTCGGTCACCGAATCACGCAACAGCCCGTGAGTATCAGAGACCAGTGCGAGGGTTTTAATCGAGTCAAACCGCCGGAGCTCAGGGGCATCTATGGGGGTACTTTTGCTCATAACCTCAATAGAATGTTCCAGCCCATCACCCGAACGGATCGGTCATCGACATTCCCTCAGTTCAACCAGCCGCCGTCAATAACGTGAACTTGGCCGGTGGTGTAGTTCGACTCGTCAGAAGCCAAATAAGTGGCAAGATACGCGATTTCATCCGCTGCACCCAAACGCCCCATTGGCTGTCGAGCAACAAACTCGGTGCGCACCTCCTCTTCACGCCGCTGCGAGACGGCCGCCTGCATACGGATCCGCTCATCAAGCGACGGGGTCTGCACCGTTCCCGGGCAGATCGCGTTGCAGCGGATCCCCTGCCCAACGAAATCTGCAGCCACAGATTTGGTCAGCCCGATAACTGCTGCCTTGGTGAGGGAATAGGCGAAACGGTTCGGCACCCCCTTCAGACTTGAGGCAACAGACGACATGTTAATGATCGACCCGCTTCTCTGCGCAAGCATGGCGGGCAAGAACGCGCGGATGAGGTAGTACATGGAACGCACATTCAAGTTAAGAGCGTAATCCAGCTCCTCCTCGGAAGACTGGAGAATCGTCCCGCTATGCACGAATCCCGCGCAATTGAAAAGCGCATCGATTGCTCCGATATCGCCGGCCAGGCGCTGGATCGCTCCTCGATCCGTGACATCGAGTCGACAAGCCTTGACGTTTGGAATTGAAGACAACGCCGCTTCATCAATATCGGCCGCGACGACTTTCGCACCCTCACGGGCAAACATCGCCGCCGTCGCGCGCCCGATGCCGTGGCCAGCGGCGGTGACCACGGCAATCTTGCCAGCCATTCGATTAGCCATTCTTTTTGCCAATTCTGTTAGACACCACGATTTAGTTATACACAGGTTATCGAACGATGAACCCCGACGCCAGGACTGCCAGCAAGTTATCTTTCAGTACGTCAACGCGATCTGCGGTTGCATCCTGGATCCTGGCCGGCATTGCCCTGTTTCTGGTGCTTAAGCTGCATTTGCTCTCCGCTTTGCTGGCCGGCCTTCTGACGCACGAACTGGTTCGTCTGTTGGCCCCACTGGTTGAAAAACGCCTGACCAGCAAAGGCGCTCGTCTGATGGCATTGGCTGCGCTGTCGATCCTCACAGTCACTCTTCTCATTCTGTTAACCTTCGGGATCTTCGCTTACTTTAAGAGTGATACAGGGAATCGACAGGCGCTCCTTGACAAAGCGGACCACATCCTCATGGACGCGCGCACCAAGCTGCCGTCCTTGATTGCTGATAATTTGCCCAGCGATTCGGATGCTCTGAAATCGTTTGCCGGCGAATGGGTCGACGCGCATTCCAAAGAGATTCAGCACGCCGGAAAGGAAGTTATGCATTTCTTCGTCCGCACTCTGGTGGGCATGGTGATCGGGGCATTGATTTCTCTGCATGAAGAAGGGCCGGCGATCAGCAGGATGCGCCCGTTCGCAGCCGCTCTTACCTTGCGCATCACCCGATTCGCCCATGCTTTTCGGCAGATTATCTTTGCGCAGCTGAAAATCTCTGCTCTCAACACCATTTTCACTGCCGTTTTCCTGGCAGGAATCCTGCCCGCTTTCGAGGTCCATTTGCCTCTGACAAAGACCCTTATCGCCATTACTTTCCTCGCCGGCTTGCTTCCGGTGATAGGCAACTTGATTTCGAACACACTGATCTTCATCGTAAGCCTGTCGATTTCCATCTACGTCGCAATCGTGGCCCTGCTCTTCTTGGTTCTTATCCACAAGCTGGAATATTTTCTCAACGCAAGAATCGTTGGCACACGAATTCGAGCGCGTGCCTGGGAACTCTTGCTCGCCATGATTGTCCTGGAAGTGGCATTCGGCATGGCCGGGCTCATTGCTGCCCCGATCTACTACGCGTACATCAAGGACGAACTTTCTGATGCGGGTCTGGTTTAGCACCGCACTAAGTTTGTCAGGCAAGAAGCCTGGCCTCCGGGCGAGAATTCTTTCAGTGGCTGAATCTGTCGAGGCTGTACTGCATGAGATGGACCTGCCCGGAAAGCCAGGTCATCAGCAGGAGGAAAATGGCCAGCATGAGCGCCGCCATTCCGAAGCCTGCTACCGGAACCGCTAAATGTTCCCGATAGAACTTCTTAAATTCATCTTTATTCATGGGATCACACCTATGCTACCTCAAACATAATTTCTCTGCCCTCTGAGACCGGCAAATTTTCGGTATCGTCCAGTTCCCAGAAGCTATAGTCAACCATCGAATCCAGATTGTTTCATTTGACCGTTGCGGATATCAACCCTCACGCCATCCAACAAGAAAGACTTTCACGTGGAAACACTTCCTGATCACCGTGATATGAGCCTCGAAACTGCGGATTCAAAGCCAATTGAGGCCAAAGCGATTTGCCTGTTCTACGGGGTTACCTTTGCATTGGGTTTGTCCATTTCTTTACCCCTATGGCAAAGCGGTGAGGGACTACGCATGCCAACGGCGCGCCTCCTTTTAACCATGATGATGTTCGCGCCGGCAGCCGGCGTGTTGGTAGTCAGGCTTTTCTTGCCGAAATCAATCGCCCCGCTTGCGCAAACCACAGGACTTGGATTCGGCCGCTGGCCGCAGAGTGTCGGATACTGGCTCTTCGCCTGGTTCGGCCTGACCATGATCGGACTCGCGACGCCGTTTGTCAGTGCGCTATTGGGGATGTTCCATCTCGATCTCGAAAATTTCTCGGGGTATCATCATCTCTTGTTGCAGCGCCCCGATGGCGCTGCAGCTTTGGCGCGATTCCCCGTTCAAACTCTGGTCCTCTTCCAATTGGGATCGCTTCTTATCGCGCCTGGAATAAATGCCCTGTTCGAATTTGGCGATGAATGGGGCTGGCGCGGATTCTTGTTGCCAAAGCTCTTGCCATTGGGTCAAGGGCCGGCGCTACTCTTGACGGGAGCCTTGTGGGGACTCTGGCATTTGCCGGTCGTTTTGCTTGGCTACGATTATCCGTTTCATCCGAAGTTCGGCATTACTCTAATGACCATTTACTGCGTCATCTTCGGCGTTCTCCTCGGATGGTTGCGCCTGGCGACGGGCAGTATCTGGCCGGCGGCGATCGGGCATGGTGCGCTGAATGCCGTCGGTGGATTTCCCTATGTTATCGCGGATGCGGACCAGACCATTGATACCGCGCATGTCACCATTCTAGGTTGGACAGGCTGGATCTTGCCTCTCCTTGTCGTCCTTCTCCTGGTCGTCCTGAAACAGCTTCCCGTGAGGGAGCCAAAATGCTGATACCTCGCCAGTTACCAGGGGTAGACGACCGCGGGCGGACCGTAGGGAAGAAACTGCGGCTCGTACGGACCGTCCATGATCATGATTCTTCTGTAGCGGTTTTCAAAGGAGCCTCTGCGCATTCTGTGGCGGACTTCATGGCTCGCAGTCCGGTGCATCCGAGAGCGATGAGAAGAAGCCCGCGCACCCGAGGTCCTGGCTCCAGAGATTTCGTGTATTTTTGCTTCCTCGTACGCATCGATCGAGGACCTCAGTTTCGGATCGAGCTTTCGCATTCGAGACGCCACGGTGACGTAGTAGGCGCGGAGATAACTACGTCGGGAGGCAGAATTCGAACTAAATCTCGCGCGCTTGAGCAGGTATGCCGCCCGCGGATTGCTCATGGCCAAAGATCGGATCTCGTCGAATCGCCCGTCTCCCGGCATTATATGGCGCGGCGACGCTCGGGTCGGTGATAACTTCCCCGGTACCTCGGGCGGCGGGCGCGCGGGAAGCTCGCCCGATTCCGGCAGCAAACCTGGCTCGGGATTCGACGGAACCGCTTCAGGGGCAGGGAGAGCAGGTTCATCCGTTTCGCTGGTTCCCGGGCTCGAAGAAGGTGATTGCGACGGCGCATCTTCAGCATTGGCCACCGTCAAGGCGGCGATCAGTGCGAGCGAGAGTAAGATCTCCCATTTCATGCGTCAGGATCAAAACAATTGCAGCACATTGCCGGATTTATCCGCAGACCGCAAGACGCGGATCGGCACACCGAAACGGGGTGAAACGGGGTCTTCAATCTGGAAGTTCATCGACTCCGGCAACTGGTTGGGCTAATCTCGCGAACTTGTTGCGAAAATCGCCGTAATCCCCGCTGATCATGATCCGGAAAATATATCCTCCGCTTGCACCCCGTGCGGCGGCAATTTTTACCCTTGCAGCAATCAACGAATAATGGCTGAACAAAAATCGATATTACAGGAGTACGACCGCTATATCGGTGCACTTTTCGCACCCGAAGACGATGCGCTCAAGTCCGCTCGGGCGCAGATGCAGCGGGAAGGGATGCCTGAGATAAACGTTTCCGCAAGCGAGGGCAAACTGTTGCAGGTCCTGGCTCGCATTATCGGGGCCAATCGCATTCTGGAAATTGGCACCCTGGGCGGCTACAGCACTATATGGCTGGCCCGTGCCTTGCCGCCGACCGGGAAATTGATCACATTGGAGATCGATTCCCGATATGCTGAAGTGGCTCGTCGCAATCTGAAGCGCGCTAATCTATTGCAAAAGGTAGATATCAAAGTAGGTCCGGCCCTTGAGTCCTTGTCCCGGTTGGAGACCGAAGGTGAAGCGCTGTTCGACATAGTCTTTATCGACGCCGATAAGGAGGGCTACCCGAAATATTTGCAGAAAGCTGTGCCGCTTCTCCGCGAAGGTGGATTGGTTCTGGCCGATAACACCCTGCCGGATGCCGTCCTGGATCCGGGAGCGGACAGTGGAATCAAGCGTTTCAATGCCGACGTGAGCGCCCATCCTGATTTGACCTCAATCCTTGTTCCGGTGCTGCGCAGCCGCGGGATTGACGGGCTCCTGATTTCGGCGAAGCAAACAACGCTTCTTCAGGGCCGAATCTGAATGGCAAGCCAGGTTCCGGTGACTCGTCAGGGTGCGGTATCCTGACGGTCCCTCCACGTACCCACCGCAACGTTGTAATGTATAGCCCTATCTCCATTTAGCCTTCAACAATTATCAAGTCGGATGTTAAAGGTCTAGTTAGATGTGACCCTATCCAAATCGCGAGGCATCGCGAGAACGATATAAAAAAACATTCCAGCAAATTGTTTTCTACTTTTCCCAATCCGCTGGCTGGAAAATGCGTTTGCTTCCGTTGATTATTTCGGATAGTGAAATATCTGACGGTCGGCGTCGCCCATCCAAATTCCCAGACCAACAACCCTAGACAAAAGATCCAAATGAAAAAGTTAGATCGTTTCTCCCAGAACACTGAAGGAAGCGCCGGATTTTCCCGGCGCGAAGCATTGCGCCGGGCCGCCACCGCCGGCGCGTTGCTCTCGCTCTCCTCACTCGGACTTGGCCTACCCTCCAACGCAGAAGCTGCAGAAGGCGAGACCTACGGCAAATACCCGAAGCATCCAAGGTGGAAATTCACTTTTGTGAATCACGTCACCACCAACCCTTTCTTTGTCCCAACCCGGTACGGCGCAGAAGACGCCTGTGCGCTTCTGGGCTGTAACTACCAATGGACGGGATCGGAGAAATCCATCGCCACCGATATGGTTAATGCTCTGAATACGGCGGTCTCCGCGGGTGTGGACGGCATCGCTGTTTGCCTCGTTGACCAGGCTGCTTTTAATGATCCGGTCGAAAAGGCTCTCAAGGCGGGGATCCCCGTGGTGTCGTACAACGCAGACGTTCCAAGCAACAAACGATTATGCTATATCGGCCAGGACCTGTTTGTGTCGGGTAAAGGATTGGGTCAACGCATTGTGGAACTGGTGCCGGAAGGTGAAGTGGTTGGCTTTATAGCCACCCCTGGACAGCTGAATATCCAGCCGCGTCTGGACGGCGCCAAGGCGGCGATCAAGGAGTCTGGCAAAAATATTACCTTGAATGAGGTTTCCACCGGAGCCGCCTTGAACGACGAAGTCTCCGCAGTCGAAGCCTACTACGCAGGTCATCCCAACATCAAAGGAATGTTTGCGGTGGATGCGGGCAGTACTGCAGCAGTGGCAAAGACGATGGCGGGACATCAACTACAGTCCAAAGGTGTTCATGCCGGCGGTTTTGATCTTCTGCCGACCACGATGGAGGCAATAGCCAAGGGGGACCTGGACTTCACGATCGATCAACAGCCGTACCTCCAGGGGTTCTACACGGTCATGGTGCTCTTTCTTTACAAAATCTCAGGCGGATTAACCGGACCTTCCGACATCAATACCGGTCTGAACTTCATCACGAAGTCCAGCGTGACCCCGTTCCTTAACACTAAAAGCCGCTTTGAGGGCAATTCCAGTGAAGAAAAGGTTCTGACTCGGTCGGGCGCTATATAACGTCACGAGACACCATGGCGACTGACGAAGCAATTACCTCGCCGCAACCACAGGATACTCCCCGGCGCTCTGAGCGCCGGGGCTTGGTGCGCCGAGTGGGGTCATCTGTGCTGCGGTCCCGAGAATCGAGCGTCGCGATTGCCGGGATTCTGCTCATTGTTTATTTCCAGAGCACCGCGCCTGCATTTCTGTCGGCTGGCAACGTGGCTAATCTTGCAGGATACGCCGCGACGACCGCCATTATTGCCGCCGGCGAGGTGATGGTGCTGATCTGCGGTGAAGTGGACCTGTCCGCTGGACAGGTCTACGCTCTGTCCCCATTCGTGATGTTCTACGCCCACGAGGCGGGCATTCCCTTTATTTTCGCGATTGCTGTCGGACTGATCCCTGCCGCGCTCATTGGTTTGATCACCGGGTTGATCACCGTGGTGCTCGAGATCCCCTCTTTCATCACCACACTCGGCACGCTGTTCCTGATCAATGGCCTGACGCTCACCATTTCAGGCGGTTTTCCCGTTCAGCCGGATGCCGGGCCAATCATCGCCGGCATCTTCGGCGGCAATGCACTTTCCCAGATTACCTGGGCCCTTGGCATCACGCTCATTTTCCAGTTCGTCCTCGTGAAGACGCGCTGGGGGATGCACACCATCGCTACCGGCGGTAACCTCATTGGCGCAGAGGAGGTTGGCATCAAAACCGGTCGGATCAAGATCGGGAATTTCGTTCTCTGCAGCCTCATGGGCGGCTTAGCCGGAATACTGGATGCGTTCCGGATCGGTTCTATCGATCCGCTGGCCGGCGGAACGGAGATCATGTTCATGGCCATCGCTTCGGCGGTCATCGGAGGAACGCTTCTGAACGGCGGCTCCGGCACAATTATCGGCGCATTCCTCGGCGCAATCGTCCTGGGCGTCTTAAAAGATGGATTCACGCTTTCTGGCGTCAGCGCCTATACGTTCGACATTATTTTGGGCGCAGCCATTCTCATGACGATGCTCATCAACGTGCGCCTAAGCCGCCTGCGGGCGGCAGGAGGTAAACGATGAGCGAGGAAATGTTGCGCGGTGAGCACCTCTCCAAATCCTTCGGTCGAATCACAGCGCTTAAAGATATCTCGATACGGCTGGACAAAGGTGAAGTCCTTGGACTTCTCGGCGACAACGGTGCCGGTAAGTCCACGCTGTTGAAGATCCTGACCGGATTTCACCATCCAAGCACCGGCCGGATTTATTTCCAAGGCAAAGAACAGGTGCTCAAGTCCGTGAGCTACGCGCGCTCACTAGGAATTGAACCGGTTTACCAGGATCTGGCTCTTATCAACGAGTTGAGCGTTTATCGTAACATGTTCCTGCGACGGGAAATCATGTTTGGTGGATTTCTGCGCATCCTCAATGACGGCGCAATGCGCAAGCAGGCAAAGGAGCAATTGAGGCAGATGGGAGTGAATATTCCGTCTGTGGATGTTGAGATCTCAAGGCTTTCGGGAGGCCAGCGACAGGCGATTGCTGTGGCGCGCTCCGTGTACGCCGATGCCAAAGTTCTTTTGCTGGATGAACCTTTGGCGGCGATGGGCGTGAAAGAAAGCACGATGATCCTTGACGTGATTGGGCGCCTGAAGGAGAAGGGGGATGTTTCGGTCATTATAGTGGCTCACAACTACGCTCAAATTTTCGATTTTTGCGATCGGATCAATCTTCTGCAGAACGGCGAGATCACGTTCGACCGGAGAACCAAGGATACCTCGGTCGAAGAGCTGACGAGCCTGGTGATAAACGAATACCGAACTGCTCGCGGAAGGAAAACTTTGGGGTCAGATCTTAAAGGGGGCAGATAAGGTCGGATTAGGACGGTCTATTGATTTTCGACGATTGGGATTAGGGAGCGAATTAAAGATGCGCCGACAAACTCTGTTGTCGCCCGTTAACTTCGTCGCCATTCAGCGGTGGTCTCTCCATCACGTTTTGACTATTTTGATGTGGCCTATCGAAACCGATAGTATCTGTTTAGCGCGGTGTAGGACCTCTCCCAATCGTCCGAACTGTGAATAAATTTGTAAAAAACGTTAACGGACCACCTCAGATATCTCGATCTTTGAACGTTGTCGGCAATCGGCGCGTTTCCCCCGTCCATAGAAGTCGAGAAACGACGACGATTACGATTTCAGAACAAGAGGACGAGTGGGGATTAAGGGGCGTTTCATTCGTTGCTGATCGAGATTTAGACAATGCAGGCCCACGTGCCTCCGATGGCTCTTAAAGACAGTGACTCTTTGTGATCTTTGCGATCTTCTGTTCAAAAATGACTTTTGCTTTTTTTCTGTCTTAGTGCCGGGGGAACGAAGAAAAATCATTTGCACAGAAGATCACAAAGGTCACAAAGACAGTCCTTTCGATAGAAACGGCCTACGCCTGGAGCCACATCTAAGCCCCCGATCAGTGCCAAAGGCCCAGTAAATCCCGAAAGAGGAAACTATGCGGATGAGCATGGAACGACGCTTGATGGGGTTCGGGCATCGCGTTTACAAGAGTCATGATCCGCGCGCAAAAATCATGAAAAAGCAAATTGACGATCTCCTGGCCGTGCTGAAGATCAGTGATCCGCTTCTGGACATCGCGATACGGCTCGAACAGGCCGCCTTGAACGATCCTTATTTCGTCGAGCGAAAGCTTTATCCCAACGTGGACTTCTATAGCGGCATCATGATGCGCGCCATCGGAATTCCGGCCGAGATGTTTGCCGTGATCTTCGCCATCGGCCGTATCCCAGGCTAGGCTGGATCGCAAATTATCGCGAAGTCAACGCGAATGAAGCGGGACGAATTTGTCGTGCGCGACAGATTTACCTCGGCGAACCGCTCGCGTCCTATGTGCCCATCGATCAGCGGCGCTCTTAATGCTCCGGAACGGACGGCTCAGTTCTCCGGTTGTGGCAGCGAGACATCCGCATCTTCAAAAACGCTCAGAGCATGGCTTTCAGTCGCCAGTTCGTAGAACCGCTCATCTTCCAGAGCGAATTTAAGGAAAATATCGCCCGCGCCGAACCAAACGAGCAACGCAAAAAGGCAAACGCCTTGGGCAAAGACGCCCACAGCGAGAAACATTGGCATAAGAATCAATCCGCAACTTCCCGCCACGACGACGGCCAGCAGGGCGCCCGCCCATTTGAGCAAGAATAACTGAAGCCTGGAGTCTCGAATTTTGAGAGCCAGCAGCATGCACAATGCTTTTCTGGTGCTGATCAGATAGCCGAGAGGGCCGGTTTCGTAGGCAAAGACGAACATTTTGTGGGGCATACTGGTTGGTACAAGTGACGGATCCAAAGGAGGCGTAGAGAACCGCTTCAGAACCTGACATGCCTATACTAATTCATTATTTCCATAATTACTAGAGGCAATTCGTCCGGAAATGATTTTTATTTTTAGCTGATCTCGCCCAGCGCTTTGGGCCCCCGGATGCGAGCCAGCGGGGAAAAGTCGCACATCCGGACGAAAATCGTCACGCTTAAAGCACCTTTGGGCGCCGGAGAACCCGTCCAACCGTTTGGGTGTTATCGGCGCCTCAAACCTTCTGGTACGGCCAAATCCTTCCTTGCCACAGTCTGCGCTCCATCGCTCAGGGTACTTATACAGGGATGAGCAAACGGCGGTATCGGCCTTCAGGCTGCCTTTGGAACTTCAACGAGATCAAATCCAAAACTGTTCGCGCGTTTGCGTAACGAGTTCAGGATTTGGTCTTTGTATTTAAGTTCATAAATGTGAATATCGGGTTCTTGGTAACCTTGGCCGCTTTTGATGAGGCGGTAGATGAGACAACCTAGTTTCCTTGCGGTGGCTGTAATGGCCTTTGGAGCGCCGAGCTGAGCGCGTTTTCTGCGATAGAACGAGCCCAAGGGGGTGTTGCTGTGGCCCATTGTCATCGCCGCTAGACGTAAAGTCGTTGCCGCGCGGTTGACGACTTTGCGTGTGCGGGAGCTTAGCACCCGCTGGCCACTGATCTTGTTGTTGGGGCTTAGTCCCAGCCTTGAGACGAAGGCTTTCTCGTTGGGCCACTTCGCCATGTTGGTCCCGATCTCGCTTAGCAGAGTCAAGATCGCTAGAACGTTCAAGCCGGGGATGGTCGTTAGATCGACTCCGAGGATGCGCTTCAGATGCCCGACCAAGCTTAATTCCAAGGCATCTTTGGGCTTTTTCTTGCGTGGCTTGCCACCCGCCGAATCTGGCGATTGTGGTGCTGACTCGGAGGCTTGGCTTGGGTTTGTGCAATCGGCCATTTTTGCCAATTGCTTCTCAACGCTCAGATCGCACTGGGTGATTTGTTGCTGTATCTGGCGGTAGTTCTCTAACGATTGGCGCAGCACGAAGAGCAGTTCCGGGCGGTAATCGCCTGTCAGCGCGGCTTCGATCTGGGCTTGGCTTTTCTGAACTCGATAATGTGCCAGCGAGGCCAGTTTTCTTGGATCGCGTTCACCTGCCAGAATCGCATCTAGGATCGCCAGCCCACTGTACCCGCTGATGTCACTGAGCACGTGATGCAAGTGGAGGTTCATCTCGTTGAGAGCCTTCTGCATGTGCTCAATCCACATCGCCGCGCATTCGACCAAATTCTTGCGATGTCGTTGCAAAGTGCGTAAGCGGCAAATGGAGTCTTCGGGACGAAACGCCGCTCGTAACAACCCGTAAGTGTGCAATTGCTGCAGCCACTGGCAATCTTGGACGTCGCTTTTGCGTCCAGGCACATGCTTGGCTTGACGGGCATCGACCAACAAGACTTCAAAACCAGCCTCTTCGAGCTTCTGGTACAACGGGATCCAGTAAACTCCGGTCGATTCCATCGCCACGGTCTTTATTTCACAGTCCTTGAGCCACTGCACTAACTCATCGAGCTGGGCAGTGTAAGCGCCAAAGCTGCGAACCGACACCTCAGCTCGATCTTCGGGCACTGAGACATAATGAACTTGAGATCCAATATCGATCCCGGCAGCATCCGGATTGGTAATAGTGAGCTTGGACCTTCGCCGGTTGCCTTCGCCTTGCTGGCGGTGGCTACCTCTGGCCTTGCGCTTAGAAGCTGAGCGTTGAGCGTCGGATCCCTTTTTTTCCCGTTGTTGTTTGCATGCCGTTGACATAGTACTCTTCCTTTGCGACGGCTGGGCACCGGCTTCCCGGCGATCTTATATTCATTCTTCTCTCCGGGTTGATTGCGACAGCCAGCCGCCGCAATCTCACCAATAACTTCATCGCTATTCGGGAAGAACCATGCTTCCTCTCGGGCTAGAGAGCTCGCGCTCCCCACACCAGTGAGATCTCGACCTTTACTTCCGATGCTCCTCCGTCAAACACACCTTTTGCCACGCGAACCCGCCGAGCAAGAGTTTCTACTCAAATCTTCACGCGCGCGTGCCCGTAGGGTGCTTCCCAGGTAACGACTTGATCCGGATGTTGACGATATTCTTCAAAACCCTGTCGAGTTCGTTTAGTTGTTCTTCCGTGACAGTGATTTCGTCGGGAATAGAAGATAACTCTACCATTTTCATACCGCGTATTTGTTCGACAAGTCGGCTGAAAACGGGTTGAACTTAGAGCAATGCAGCGGGGGGAGGATACTAGTACTAGTGCACCGTCTCCCTCCTTGCCGACGGCCCATTTTGAACGCAACGCCATCACCATTATATGCGAGACGGTGCATTAGTGTGCGACTGGTGTTCCGCGAGGAATGTGGGCTGTTTGCTTCTAACGCTGAGGCAATTATGAAGGCGCTGCGGAAATGAATTGAGGAGCGGAAAAATGGCCTTTACACTTCAGCCACCACGCATTCACTCCCTTCTGGCTAGCTAGACCCGCGTCGACCAGAACTCGTCTTCCGTCTGCTGATCGCCTTGGTACTGCCAGAAGATGCTGGCTCGCCCACCCTTGATCGTCCAGACGTGGACCTGCGGTGATGACCAGCTTCGATCGCCGCGCTGCGCACTCTCTGTGCATAGGACGACAACGCGGTCACCCTTGGCCAAGATATCGTCAACCTGAATGCGGAACGTGCCGTGGGATAGCTGCATGAAATGCTGGAAAAATCCCAGCACCTCGGCGTGTCCGCGGTAGTCGCGCGAGAGCGGTCCACGCCCCGGAACATGCCAAAGAATATCTTCAGCGAAGACCGCGAATGCACCTTGAATATCGCCGCGAGCGAATGCGTCGTAGCCGCTCTTAATCAGTGCGGCATTGGATTGGACCGTTGCTGTCACCTCGAACCTCTGCGTGTAGGTTTGAGCAAGATATCGCGATATGGGAATTTGGCGAACCCATTCTACCAATGCCATGTGATTCCTCATGAAAGCTCTAATGGTACGCCCAGCACCGCGCTTTGATGCATGTGTTCCGGCAAAACCCTCACTGGAGGCCCGGGTATTTCGTTTCGCATCGACATCCCCGCCGCCAAGTGTTCAGAATGGGTGCAACCCCAAAAAATATGGACGCCGACCCTGTTGACCGCCACGAACAAATCGACACCGACCCTGTCGTCCTCCGCTTCTCTCCGGATGCATGGAACAAACTCGCTTCGGGGTTGATACTCTCCCCCGACGACTTGAACATCATAGCGGCGGGTCTGGAGCTCTTGGAAAAATCTCAAACCGAATTGGCGGATTTAGCCAAGACAGAGCAAAACCGCACCGATAATATGGCAGATGCTCTAGAGGTTTGGGCCAGGAAAACTAGCGAGCTGGCGACCAGGATTCTCGAACACCACAGCTCATGCCTGGTGAAACTAATGGCAGCGCAGGAACCCAAGACTGACGCCTCAGACAGATGATCACCGACTCTGACAGTGCCCTTAGGTGGTTCAGGAAATGATCCACGAATTGGTAATGCTCGGCCCCTCCAGCGAGCGGCTCAGCGATGAGCAGCTTGAACTGCTAGAGCAGGAACCCGGAGTTAGTCAGCCCGAGCTGGAAGCTGAGAGCCAACTAGCTCAGTTAGAGCTGCCACTCAAACGAGCCAAACAGTTGCCAACGCGTCAGACTTTGTCGGTGGAGTTGCCACGCAAAGGAGAAATTATTGCCTGTGCGCCGCAAGACTGTATTTGCGGCAACTGCGGGCGAGAAAAAGTCCTCATTGGTTACGAAACGGCTGAGCAACTTGATGTTGAGCCGACCTCCAGGCTGATGAGACGCCGGTGGACGTGCAAAGACGGGAAGTCAAAGGTAAAAATCGCCAAGCCTGCTTAGTAACAACTCGGCCGAAAATGCCATGCGCCCTAACGCGCCGGAACACAAGAACTGGATCCACTTCGGCAACAAGGATGCCGGTCCGCGGATCGCTGCGATCCTCTCGATCGTCGAAACCTGTCGTCGAATGGAAATCAACATTCGCGATTACCTCGGCTCTATCCTGCCTGGTTTGTCCAACCTCCCAGTCAGTCGCGCCGCAGAACTGACGCCGAGCGCTTGGCTCGCTCGCCAATAGATTTTCCCCACCTCGATCCAAACAGGACGAGACGGTGCACTATAGGCACCGTTGACGTCTTTCGTAGGCGTTATAGAAGAGCATGTTGCCAGCAAGTTTTTAATTACTCGCCTCACTCGACTTTAGATCGCGAAGCAGAATCTCACCGTGGATCTCAAGTACGAATGGCGCGTTCCTGGGTAAGAAGAAGGAGCGATCGGCTCCCCTGACAGCTTCCCTTTGAAAGGTTGCATCTACGTCCGACGTCTCTTGACCTAACACTCCAGGCAAACCTGCCGGCCTGTCCAAGAGCTGAGCCTGTACTTTCAGTTCAGCGTCATCGAAAAATATCGACCATAGGCCATTTGATTTGAATCTGCCGTTCTCCGGATCAAGTAGCCCCGAACCAACTACTCTGCTTCCTGCCATAATGAGAATCTTCCCTGTGGAAGCTACGACTTCTTGCGTGACAACGCCGTGTATGGTGACCGTCCTGCCAGGCGCGTTGCTGACTGCCACGCTGGTCCTGCATTGTATTGTTAACGCCTTTGAATCGGTTCGTTCCGTCGGGTCGACTCGGATCGATAGCATGGTGATTGGGGCATTGACGGACGTTGGGGCCTGGGTAGAAGCCGGCATCTTGTTTGCCGCGAGGCCCGTTGAGAGCCTCTGAACAGAGGAATCCGGTCTCTGGAAAACGCATATCTGAGGGTACCAAAGGGGCGCAGGTTTACACGCGACCACGATTGCTTGTTTGGCAGAAAGGGGTTGAGGAGAGGAAGAATAATCATGAAAAGGCGGGGCCGTTGGAACCGAGGCGGTCCTGACCATAGGGAACTCGTGACGGCCAAACCGCCGTTTCATAGACTCATGACCCGCATCAAAAATCATTGCAACCACGGCGGCTGCCCAGTACAGCAAAGGCAACCAAGGTGAAGCCAGGACCGTCCTGATCATCGGTCCTGCGGGGTTGCGTCAACGAGGCAATTGACCGTCCGAGGCAGCACGAGGCGCAGTTGGTATTCCAGAAGTCCCTTCCCGAATGATTTAGCTTTTCTCAAGGGCTCGATCCGTAAATTATATTTAAAGCCTGCGCTGTCGCCACGAGCCGTTCGCGGAGACCAGGAGGAAGGTTTTTACCCTCGTGCCGGGCCAGTATTAATACATCCCCGCCAATTGTCAGGCTGGTCAGGAATGCGTGACCCGATAATGTGACGAACTTCGCCGGGCCTCCTTGCACGCTGTTCGTGAAGCCCAATAGATTATTAACAAAATCAGGAACCAGGCTAGTTAGGGCCTCGCTGAGTCCTCCGCTTAAATCGCCTCCGAGCACGACGCCGTTGGCCAGCATAATCACCAGGCCCGCGACTCGAGGAAGTCCCAATATCAAGTCTGCCACCCTGGATCCGTCGAGTGGTTCATCCGTGAGATAGAGCTCCTGAAGGTGTTCGCAGCCTTCGCGATAATTTTTGTCGTTCTGGATTTTTCGCGCGGCAGACGAAAGCGCGAAGCCTCCTGAGGTTGCACTGCGCAATTCAGTTTCAGAAGACAACTTCTCAATCGCAGGTTTTGGTTGCTCCGCACAATGCCGGTGATGCTCCGGGTCTTGGCGAGATCCGTCCAGGTCCGAGGCATTGTGATCCTGCTCGTTCAAAACCGGTTCCGATCCGAGCTGCGGCGGCATCAACAACTCTGGAGCTGCTATTGGTTGAACCTCCGGCGAATCCGCGTGTTTGTCCTTGAATCTCGCTTCGTCCTCGCGAGCGATCTGCCCAAAGGGCGTGTCGAATTCTTCGAGGTCCGTTGCCTCCGAACATGTGCCGTTAAATACATCCTTCAGCTGCGTGACAACCGCCCGGAGAGGTATATTAAATTCGGTACCCGGATTAGGAGCTTGCTCGAACAATTCAGGGTAAAGCTCCTGAAGAACCGCCGTCTTGATCCGGGTTCGCCCTTCCAGAATACCTAGTATCTTATCAGCTTTGATGCTGATTGCCCCGCCAACATTGCTCCAGGCAAGCGAAGCCGGCGATTTATCGTCCAACAATTCGCCTTCACAAACAAGCACCTCCCTCTCGTTTAAAGCTTCCCTGGTGTTATCCCTGGCAATCGGAGGCGCGGGATCCGCTTCTTTTCGTTTGAACAGCCTTTGAAAATCCATTTCGATGATCCGGCAGTCTAAGCAGCATTTTTATCGAAACGCAATCTGTTTCCTTTAGATATTACGTTTTATTGCATAGGTTGTTGTCGGTAGGCGTGGAGGGTTGGAGGGTGCGAAATCGAGATCTGCAGACGGGAGCGCGCAGATCGTTCTTGCGTTCGAATCTGCGCGCTGTATTCCACCCGAATCTGTAACAGTTTTTTAGAGCGCTATGCAGGAACCTGCTGCACGAGGAGTGATTTTTCCTTCTTCCTACTGCCCCAAGTGAAGTGGACAGCGCCGTAAATGCCCCAGATAGCGGCAATCCCGAGCGCGATAAAAGGTTCCTTCCAGCTCATGCCCGCCACCGAGAACGGCCCGATTAGATAGAACAACATGCACAACAGGTTCGCGATCACGCCAAACACCGGCACGACCATGTGCTTGAATCCGTGGAACGAATGATGTTCTCGGAAAGCAACGACCGCAATGATGTTGCTCATCATGTAGAGCAGGAACGTGCCAAAGTTGCTTGTCAACGTCACGATGAGCAAGCTCTGCGGGATGTTAATTGCAAAGTCGTGCGGGAAGATTCCGAAGCTGTACCAGATGTTTTGCGGCAGCGACTTAATTGTGTCATCCGTCAATGCAGCTCCGCCGCAGAAATAGAGAATAACCGCGAAAACCCCGATGATCGCCGAAATGACGCAGAGCGTCCAGATTGCCCTGTGGGGCGTCAGGTTTTTCGTGTGGAGCACCCCCAGATTACCCGCCAGTTCATCATCGCGTCCCATCGCGAAGGTGACGCGGGCTCCGGTATTGATGCAGGAGAGCGTTGTTCCGATCAGCGCCAGAAACACGGTAAGCGCTTCAATGAACATGAACCACCAGCCGGCTTGCGCACTCCCGAAGATCCAGGTGCCGACAATCTGCATCATATCGCCTATCGGCGCAGGGGAAGCGGCGGCTTGCGTCATCTTGTAACCACTGTTGAGGAAGTAGTTCGCGGCGAAATACTCGAAGAGATAGCAAATGACTCCCTGAATCAGCAGCGATAGAAGGACCGCGCGTGGAATGTCGCGTTTTGCGTTCTTCGCCTCCTCGCCCATAGAAGTGACAGATTCAAACCCGACCAGAATCAGAATGGCGATGCACGCCTGGATGATGGCGTAGCTGAATCCATGCGGTGAGATGACCGACAAAGCATTGGGATGGAATTGAAAGGTGTCCGTCGGGTTTTTCGGATCCGGGCCTTTATCGATCGCCTGGTCCGGGGCGTAGGTCAGGGTGACGTCTTTGGCGGAGCCGTCCGCATTCTTTTCAAATATGTAATTGCCGTCTTTGTCTTTGGCCGGATTGGTGACGTCATTACCTTTGTCATCCTTTGTCGTCGTCATCGCGATGACTTTGGAGACAGGGATACCGTCCGGGTTAAGCGTGATCCCTTTAGAACCCTCCGTCCCGTGGTTCACCCTGTAAGCGATCGCGATCACGGAGAAGACCACCAGCGCGGTAATCTGAATAACGTTGATTGCGATGTTCACCGATGTCGCACCGGTCACGCCCCGGTAGGCGATGTAACCAACCAGAAACGGAAAAACTAACGAGAACAGGATCATGAACAGCGGGCTGGGCACCGCAGAGTTGAAGATGCTCGGAAAGAGCTGGCCGAGCAGGTAACCCGAGAGCAGCGCGGTCACGCCGACCATGACTCCCGGATAGACCCAGTAATACAGATGACTGGCCCATCCGACCGCGAATTTCGCGATTCGCGCATACTTGAATGCCTTGTTTTTTGAGAGAAAAGCTTGTTCAGCGAAGAAGTAGGAGGAACCAGCGCCGGGATAGAGTTTTGATAACTCGGCGTATGAAATCGCGGTCGCCAAACAGAGCAGTAACGCCACGACGATACCAAACCACATCGCGGCGCCGGCCATTGGCTGACCGTATAAACATTGTTGAGCGTAGGTTAACCATAGAAATGCACCTGGTGCGATTAGCGCCATGGCATTCATAGTTAGTCCGGTTAAGCCAAGGGTGGCCTTTGGTGCAGGTGCAATATTTTCTGACATACCTGTAGATAATTTAGTTCAGGGATCGAATTGTAAGCAGTAGCCGTGCCAAGAAGCGGCAAAGATTCGGCGCCCTTAGGGGAAGCGGGGTAGCAGCCGGTGAAGAACTTCTGGTCTCAAGCGCCGAAACCGGGAACCGGGATTCAGCCTGTCACCCTGTTGGCCGAACAACCGATCAACGGATTAAAACCAAAAAAAATAACACTCTGCATAGTTTGTTGTACCGTTTTCCTCTACAGGTTGCTAATGAGAACCCGTACATTCCGCTCGGAGAGACCATCCTGAGCATCTCTACATCTTTGTACCTACATTTCACAAGGATGTTTTTGCCTCTCAATGGAACTCCTTTTTGAGCGCAAAAAAATCGGTCTTCGTTTTGAAATGCCTTTTCCGCGGATGTATCCCCGCGTACGATCCGATATTTGTGCGAAACCGATTGTGTTATGGCCTGACCGCCCTGTTTCTTGCCATGGTCTCCTTCGGCCATTGCGCCCAGGCAGTATTTTCTCTGGATGAAGAAACCGTTTTCGTTCTGACACCCAAGGGTCTCGTTGAGCTGAATTTGACGACCAAAGCAGTTCATACGCTTCAGACACCAACGAAATTTGACCCGAACACGGATTCGGGTGTCTCCCTTTCAAATGCCGGGTACCTGCTGTTCGCAGGAAACGACGGGATTTCAGCCTACGATCCCGGGAAAAAGAATTGGGCAACGGTCTGCCGGGCTCCGGCCGAGACGACCTGTACCGATGTCGCGTACAATCCTGTTGACGGCTCGATGGTCCTCCAGACAACAAACAGAGAAAATGTTTTTGGTTACTGGATATTACCGAAAGGAGCCGGCAAACCCCTCCAACTGCGACTTCGGCGGATCGGATATCTTTCCGGGTTCACGTTCGATTCCCAAGGTCGACTTTATTTTGGCTACGACGGAGATCTTTGGACGGGATCGGTCTGCAGCGTTCCGGAAGACAAAGAGACCGGCAATTGGATCTGTGGAATTCGGATTGGGCCGCTTGCCAACCTGGAAACGAGTTTTAGCACACCGACCAATGAAGGAGTGCAGTCAACTGCCCCGGCCGGAGAAGCAATCTACGTGCACCTGCTCCGTCTGGGCGGCAGTGGCTGGGGACAAATCGCGTCGGTTAACGCACCGGGCTTAAAGCTCACAGACGGCGAGCTTGAAGATGATACTCTCGAGAAACGATTGGCGCTTTACCAGGACGAATTGAAATCCCTTCGATTGCTCGGCGAGAATGGCTCCTATAGTTTCCTTTGCTCCAGCAGGTCCGGAAAGCGCATCTTTTATCGGGCAGCCGAACCTCAGACGGAGAAGATGAAGATCTGGCTGGTAGACGACGGGAAAACGGAAGAGATCGGCGATAACAGTCTGCTAGGCTTGGGGGAATAAGATTCAGCCTACATATGCAAGACGGTGCTGCTGGTTCAGCGAGCAATTAGACTCTTCTGTCCATTTGCCCGCAGTGGGTCGTCGGCAGGCCGAAATCCGGATGAGAATCGCGAACCGAGTCATAACCCATTCGGGTAACATGGAGCACGTTGACGCGTGGCGGGACGGTGACTAGGGTTCGGTTAACGGTTTTCTTGCCGGCGTTGATTATGAGGCAGGATGTACTTTGGGGGCCGGGGAAGCAGGGAGACGCATGTTCATAGGTTTCCCACATGTAATCGACTTCCGCGCGGGGCCTTGAGCCCCATTGGATCACCAGAAATTCTAACAATCATTCTGCAAAGAAAGGTCTATGACTACACACCAAAAATATCTTGTCGTTCCGGGTAGCGAAAGAAGAGCTCCAGCCAAATCCAGGATCATTGGAGAAGTCGACCCGAAAGATCTGCTGACAATCACTGTGCGCGTTCGCCGGCCCACCGGCAGCAGTAAACTCCGAGCGCAAACCCTGGAGATGTGCCGGCAAATGCCGCATGAGCGCGATTACTTGACTCGCACAGAATTCACGACCAAATATGGCGCGGATGCGGCGGACCTCGCCAAAATCGCGGCTTTTGCTCACGAGCATGGGCTCACCGTCGTGGAGTCCAGCAGAGCGAAACGTTCAGTGAAACTTTCCGGCACGGTTGAGGCGCTCACCGCCGCCTTCAAAGTTGAACTACACAAATACAGTAAAGGGGATCGGAGTTATCGGGGCAGGGCCGGCTCGATCAGTGTACCGCAGGAACTGGCTGAGATCGTGGTGGGCGTCCACGGATTCGACAATCAACCAGTGGCCCATCCTCATTATCGGCGGCTCCATAAATCGAAGGTGACAAACGAGGTCGAGTCGAGAAACGCTCAGGACGGCAGCCTCAGCCCGCTCGATGTGGCAAAACTCTACGATTTCCCTCAGGGTCTCGATGGAACCGGTCAATGTATCGCGCTGATTGAGCTGAACGATCTCAACACCAGCACGAACCAGGTCACCGGCGCGGGGTTTGATCCATCTGATTTGCAAACATTTTTCTCGAACCTGAATCTTCCGACACCTCAAGTAGTCGTCGTGTCCACGGACGGGGGCGCGAACAAGCCCGGACCCGATCCAAACGCCGACGGGGAGGTGACTCTGGATATCGAAGTGTCAGGCGCGATCGCTCCAGGTGCAAAAATTGCCGTCTACTTTGCACCGAACACTTCACAGGGGTTCATCGATGCCTTGGCCCAGGCGATCCATGACACCGATAATGCACCGACCGTGGTCTCGATCAGCTGGGGCGGGTCCGAGGATTCACAGCCTCAGCAAATGCTTGATGGCTTGGAGGAGACTCTCCAGGACGCAGCGACACTCGGAGTCACCGTGTGCTGCGCCTCCGGTGACAACGGTTCCGCCGACATGCCGACCAATGACCCTAACAATCCTTGGGATGGCGCGCCGCACGTCGACTTTCCTTCATCGAGTCCCTTTGCGCTCGCTTGCGGTGGGACGAAGCTGGTTGGCTCGGGGACAGAAATTACCAGCGAACAGGTCTGGAACGAGAGTTCAGCGGGGGGCGCCGGCGGTGGCGGTGTCAGCAACAAATTCGCACGTCCGGATTATCAAGCGGCGCTGAACATACCGGCATCGCCGAACGGCAATAACGGGCGAGGTGTGCCGGACGTTTCCGGAGATGCGGATCCGCAAACCGGTTACAAAATCTTTCTCGCCGGGAATCCGGGCGTCATCGGAGGCACCAGCGCTGTCGCGCCACTTTGGGCCGGCCTGGTTGCCCGCTTCAATCAACGGTTGGTCAAAATCGGCAGCAAGCCAGTTGGTTTTCTCAATCCTGTCATCTACGGTTCCTCGATCGCGAACGGGGGTGTGTTCCACGACATTGTGTCGGGCACAAACGACATCACTGGAACGCTCAATGGGCTTTATACGGCCGGTCCGGGTTGGGATCCTGCGAGCGGGTTAGGCACTCCGGACGGCGCCAGGTTGCTAAGTGCGTTGGGAGGGTAATCCGTCTCCAAAGATTCTACGCCGTGGAATAAAAAGGATCGTTCTCCAGTCTTACATAATTGAACGATTGGGTTAAGCGCCGCGGAAAACTGCGGCGCTTCGATCATTCAAGTAACGACATGATTGTTTGATTTGGAGTACCCGGGCCAGACAAGCTGCTCTCCCGGTTTCTTGCGCATGAAAACGAACCGCGTTTCTCGTTGGCTTATGGCTGCAGCCTTCGCTGCCTCATTGCCGGTCACGGCGGGAGCCATGTCCGGTCATCAGATGGGTGGATTCACAGGAAGTGGATCACATGGATCTACTGCACACGGATTTGTTCATCATTCCGGCTCCCGTCACGAGTTCCGTGACCATGGTTTTGCCGGCCGTGACCATTTCTTTCGTCATCACCGCCGGTTCTTTTTTGGATTTGACGTTGTGGCGTTTGGATTTCCTTATTGGTGGTATCCGGACTATTACTACGGGTATCCCTACGGGTACGCAAACTACGATGACTCGCCCGTTTACGACTACCGATATTGGGCTGGTATCGCGACTGCAGTGCAGACAGAACTAGCCCGGCGCGGCTACTACCACGGGTCAATCGACGGAGCGATCGGACCTGGCAGCCGTGAGGCCATTCGAGCATTCCAAAAGGCCAAGGATTTGCCGGTCACCGGACTGATTGATCCGGCGTTGCTGAAAGCATTAAAGTTACCTGCGGTGCCGGCCGTTGCGGTGTCCGATCAAGGTTTCATCCTGAATATCGGGTAGCGGCGCAAAGGCAACGTACAAGCGTTGCTACGTGGGCGAACCGTCCCGTTTTGCTATTCCTCGCAAGAAGCAAAGCGGAGCGGTTCGCCCACTTTTTTTCACTTGGAGACAAGGCGAGTCAGTTCGCTTAGTCGCAAACTGCAAGGTCGGTTTGAAACCCGGCCTTGCCAAATCCTCCTGCCTTTGGATTTGTTGATTGACTCGCCTTGAAATTTGGCATGTCTCATTAACCACTGAGAGGTCCAAGAATAACTTTTCTCCCCAAAAAAATATGGCTAGACCAGTCACCTTGTTTACCGGCCAATGGGCCGATCTGTCGTTGAAAGATCTCGCCCCTCTGGCGAAAAAAATGGGTTTTGACGGGCTCGAACTCGCCTCTTGGGGCGATCACTTTGACGTCGAAGCTGCAGCGGAATCCAAGGAATATTGCAGGGATCGATGGAAGCTTCTTTCAGACCATGGTCTCACCGCATTCGCGATCTCCAACCATCTCATTGGACAGGCGATTTGCGACAATATCGATGAGCGGCACCAGGCGATCCTGCCGCCGCAAATCTGGAAAGATGGGGACCCGGAAGGCGTCCGCCAACGCGCCGCGGAACACATGACAAAAGCGGGGCAGGCAGCACGTAACTTTATCGATGCCAAACCCGCCCAGGGCCACAAATTCCCGGCGGTGGTGACCGGTTTCAGCGGCTCCAGCGTCTGGCATGCCTGTTACGCTTTTCCACCGACAAGCCAGGATTTCATCCAGAAAGGGTTTGACGATTTCGGCAAACGATTCGTGCCGATCCTTGATGCTTTCGATGCGCTCGATGTGAACTTCGCGCTCGAAGTGCACCCGACCGAGATTGCGTTTGATATCGCGTCGGCGCACCGCGCGCTAGAGGCAGTAAAAAATCATCGCCGGTTCGGCTTTAACTATGACCCGTCCCATCTTGGCTATCAGGGAGTTAGCTACGTCAGATTTCTGCGCGAGTTCCACGACCGCATTTTCCACGCACACATGAAAGATGTTTGGTGGGGCCACGGGACCGGTGACGTCGGAATCTTTGGCGGTCACACCAACTTTGGAGATCACCGGCGGTATTGGGATTTTCGTTCAATCGGTCATGGAGATATCCGCTTTGAAGATATCATCGTCGCGTTGAACGATATCGCCTACCGGGGCCCCCTGTCGATCGAATGGGAAGACATTCGGATGGATCGCGTCCATGGCGCCACCGAATCGTGCCGGAATGTGCGTTCCTACGATTTTGCTCCGAGCGGAGTGGCATTCGACGCAGCTTTTGAGCGGGAAAAAGCTTAGCAGTGCCATTAAATACCAACTTCGTAAAGCAGGACGCCAATCGTGAAAGGCCCGGTAGGAGTAAGATTTGATGCTGCGAAATTTTCAGTCGTTTTGGCCGACCCAAACACCGGGGTTGTTTCTGGTTCTGGTCAGTTTCGTGTTTTACGTAATTGGGCTGATGCTGGGCCGCTGGCTGAAACGTCGAATCAAGGTCGAATTGGGCTGGACTTCACACCTGTTTATCGCAAGCGCTTCCATAGTTCTCGCATCGCGGTTCCTGGGAGTCGAATTCCCAGGGGCGGCTGAAATTGGTTTCCTTGCCGTGGTCACAGCGGCATTTCCGATCAATGCGTTGCTGCGTCGGTTCGTTTGGCCGCTCTACGGTTACCCGGGCGAGAAGGCGCGGATCCCCTCATTTCTCCCCCAGGTTGTGGCAATCGTGGTCTTCGTCTTTGCGGCTTTTTTCGGGCTGGCGGCTTTTTATCACGTAACCATTCCCGGTCTTCTGACGGGCTCGGGCGTGATCGCGATCATTATCGGTTTGGCACTGCAAGACACTCTTGGAAATATCTTTGCGGGTTTTGGACTTCAGGCCGGGAAAGCGTACCGGGTCGGCGATTGGCTTATCGTCGATGGTAAGCATGTTGAAGTGGTCGAACTCAATTGGCGATCGACCCGACTTCGCAACAACGACGACGTCAGCTTTGACATCCCGAACAGCCAACTGGCCAAGGCGACGATCGTCAATCTGTATTACCCGTCGCGCAGACACGCGGCGCGTGTCCGTGTGAGCGTGGATCATCGAGTTCCGCCGAATGAGGTTAAAGATGCCATGCACCAAGCTGCCTCGGCTGCGCCCGGAGTGCTGCGCGACCCGCCAGTAAAAGTTTTCCTTATCGACTTTGGCGAATCGGCCGTGCAGTACGAAATCAAATTCTGGCTGATGGATGGGAGGCTTTTCGCCGACATTATCGATGGTGTCCGGACGAATGTCTGGTACGAACTCAACCGGCGCGGTATCCGGCTGGCGTTTTCCACACAACAGATTGAACTTGTGCGCAACGCGCGGCTAAAGCGAACGCGCGAAATGGATTTGCAACTGCTGGCGAGTCAACCGCTCTTCTCCTCGCTGGACCAGCTTCAGCTCGATCATCTGGCGCTCGGTTCCAGAAAGGTCCGTTTTGGAAAGGGAGAAAAGATCATTTCCCAGGGGGACGCGGGGAACTCGATGTTCATCCTTGCGACTGGCAAAGCCGAAGTCCAGGTCGAAAGAGAGGGGCGATCTCAGCCGGTCGGCAACCTGGTTGCGGGAGAGTGTTTCGGGGAAATTTCTTTGCTGACCGGAGAACCGCGAAGCGCGACCGTTCTAGCGATGCTCGATTGTGAGGTACTCGAGATTGAGCAGGAAACCCTCGGAATTTTGCTGCGGGAACATCCCGATTTGGCCGAATCGCTCAGCGAAACCGTTGTTGCGAGGCGATCTGCCACCGAAACGCAACTGGCGTCCGCTCCTGCAAATGGCGATGACCTCGGAACGGTCTCGACAAAAGAAGGCTTTCTTCGCCGGCTCCGGCTTTTCTTTCAGTTATAGCGATATGGACAAACGTTATATGCGGCTGGCGTTGCGCCAGGCTCGGAAAGGACTAGGAAAAACGAGTCCGAACCCAGCCGTCGGGGCCGTGCTGGTGCGCGACGGAGCGGTTTTATCGACCGGCTGGCACCGGCGCGCGGGAGGCCCGCATGCGGAAATCGAGGCACTGTCGGCTTTGCCGGAGCTCGAGTCGGCCGCGGGCGCAACGCTTTACGTAACGCTGGAACCGTGCTCGACGACCGGTCGAACACCTCCCTGCGTGGACGCGATCATCGCCGCAAAAATCGGGCGAGTGGTAATTGGCTCAATTGACGCAAATCCAAGACATCAGGGGCGCGGCCTGGACCAGCTTCGTCACGCCGGAATCACCGTTACGACTGGAGTGCTCGAGGAAGAGACGGGTCTGCTAAACGTCGGGTTCAACAAATGGATAACTGCTGGGATGCCCTGGGTCATCGCTAAGGTCGCACAATCCTTGGACGGCCGGATCACGCGGCCGGAGGGCGAACCGCAATGGCTTTCGAACAACCGATCTCGTCGCCTGGTGCATATTCTCCGCGCCACTGTAGATGCAATTCTGGTGGGCGCAGAAACGCTTCGCCGGGACAACCCGAGATTGACCGTCCGTACCAGCACCCAAGGATTGCAGCCATGGCGCGTCGTGGTGACGCGATCCGGCAATCTGCCGGGCAATGCGACGATGTTGACCGACGAATATAGGGATCGCACCCTCGTTTACCAGGGGATCGGCTGGTTGGATATCTTTAGAGATCTCGGTGCGAGGGGCGTCACCCGTCTTCTGGTGGAAGGGGGTGGAGACGTCCTGGGACAATTACATGATCTGCAGCTGATCGATGAGCTCTGGTGCTTTATCACGCCCTTGCTGACAGGCGGGAACAAACCAAGTTTCGCGGGGGCCGGAGTGGAGCGAATGGAGGACGCAAGCAGACTCCACCGGATCCGTTACAAACGTATCGGAAACGATGTGCTTCTGACCGGGCATATGCTCCGGCGTGCCCCCATTTCTGCGCGGTCGCCCTCGTAGCGGCAGCGACCGTCGTTACCAGCTAGTGCGGAAAGCGATTCGGATGCCGCAACGGTGGGTGGTAAGCCGGGGCGTAGTGATATCGACGATAGTAGTACGGACGATGATGATATTCGGAATAGGCAACCCCGCGGGGAGGGCCGTGACGCGGTGACCGACCGAAATGCGAGCCGGCCTTCGAATCAGAGATCGAAGCGCACCACGCAAGAGCCACCAGCAACAAAAGGAGGTACCGTACCACAAGTCCAGTTCTTGAGCCGTTGGACGGCGAGAGACCGCCGGCTATTCAGGACTATGCGGAAAACATGCACCTGCGCCCGGAAAAGATCCGGCCCGGGCGTACCCGCCCGGGCCAAATCAACTTTCCCTATGAAGGATCCTTCCTTCGGCTTCGATCGCCGAAGGATCAAATCACTTGGAGGGCGTTGCTGAAGGAGAAGGAGAAGCTGCCGGAGCGGCCGTCTTCTTGTGATGCTTGTGATGATGAGTTGTAGCCTTCGGGCTCGCGCTCGGAGACGGAGTCGGATCCGCGGCGAAGACGCTGGATTGAGCAATAAAGCCGAGGACCGCAGCTAGAAGCAGAATGTGTTTTGTCATAGCAATTTCAGGTTGTTCTTAATCAGAAGTGTATTTCGTCGTCACTTTTTTTTAGCTGAAGCCTGGCCAATCACGTCTCTTTTGAGAGCTTAGTCGACCAAACGCAGCACGCTCCAGACATTGTAATTAAGCCAGGAAACAGCCTGTAACTCCGATGTCTAAAGCGGAGGCTGGTAATAGCACTATGTTTTTCGTACGTCACCTCACACTGCTGAACACCTCGAAAAACGTGAAGTTTCGAAAAAGTTTCAGTTTGGTGCCGCGGTCTTAGTGCCCTGTCCCGAAATAACCGGTAGTTTGTTTCAATCAAAATGGGCCGCCGCCAAGGCGCAAGGAGAGAGCATCCCGCACCAGTTTGACGTTCGTAGGTAGCGAGTTGGTTTGCGCGGCGAGCCGTCAAACTGGTGCTGGACGTGACCGACGAGCAACGCAGCCGCCGGCCCATTTTCATCGCAACCCTTTGGGCCGTGGCCGGTTGGCTGTTTTTCCGCGTTGCTCGCTCGACCCGTATGACTCAAGATATGGGCGCTTCGCTCGCGCCTTGAAAAACAGCCAACTGACCTCCGGCAAACTACCTGCTATTTCGGGGACAGGACACTAGAGGTCCGAGGCGCGAAAGAGCCATCAGATCGCCCCTTGCGCTCGAAGTCGCTCTCTGATACCTGAGGTTGTTGCTGGTTATTGCTTCATTTCCAAAAATAGTTCGGAAGAATGGCAGGTTTAAAACTCCAAAATATTGTCAAGCGATTCGGCCAAATCGAGGTCATCCACGGAATCAGCCTTCAAATCGAAGATGGGGAATTTATGGTCTTCGTCGGGCCCTCCGGTTGCGGTAAATCAACCCTGTTGCGCGTTATCGCGGGACTGGAAGAGGCGACCGAGGGAAAAGTCTGGATCGGCGGTCGTCAGGTGAACGACGTCGACCCAGCGAACCGCGGCGTCGCCATGGTGTTTCAAACCTACGCGCTTTATCCGCATATGTCGGTCGAGGAAAACATGGGATTCGGTCTCCGGATGGCCAAGCGCCCAAAGCAGGAAATCAAAGAGCGGGTTGCCCGCGCCGCTGATATCCTGCAACTAACTCCCTATCTGAAGCGGCGGCCCAAAGAGCTCTCAGGCGGACAACGGCAACGCGTAGCCATCGGTCGGGCGATTGTCCGCGAACCGGAAGTTTTCCTTTTCGACGAACCGCTCTCAAATCTCGACGCAGAACTCAGGGTGCAGATGCGGATTGAGCTTTCCAAGTTGCACAGCGAACTGCAGACGACAATGATCTACGTCACTCATGACCAGGTCGAAGCAATGACGCTGGCAGACAAGATCGTTGTCTTGAACGAAGGCAAAATCGAACAGATCGGCGTACCGGTCGATCTTTATCAACATCCTGCGAATCTGTTCGTCGCCGGCTTTATCGGTGCGCCCAGAATGAATTTTCTTAAGGTGCGTGCGGAGCACTCGGCCGAAAAGACCGTCGTGATCGCGGGGCCGGATTTCCCATCCAGGCCTTTGAGCCTGGAGAAAACCAAGCCGGTCGATGTGGCTCCCGGTGCGGAGTTAACCCTGGGCTTACGACCGGAACACATCCGGGTCTGCGAACCAGGGAGCGGAGCCAGCACCCTTTTGATAGAGGTTGTCGAGAACCTCGGCGATCTGACTTTCCTTCATGGTACAACGCCGGCTGGTAACCGGATTACATTGAATGTGAAGGGTTTCCAAAACTACCGGCACGCTGACGCGGTCGGCTTCGGATTCGACGCCAACCACGCCCACCTCTTTGACAGCGCTGGAAGTGCTGTCTGATCCACTCGATGCGCCGTCTTTAAGGAGAGCGCCAGAGTCTCTTAGGAGATCGGCAGAGTCTTTTGCTCCTCAAAGGTCGTTACTGGCTTCCTACGGATGGTCCGCCTTTCAGCTCTCCCTCGGCCGGCGCAACACCCTCCTGGTTCATACACGAGGTCAGAACGAGCACCCAAACCACAGCCAGAAGCGCTAGGAACCATGAACACTGTTGCCATCTCATAAACGGCAACATATTTGATTAGTCGAAATACATGTAAAGCAATTTCCGCGCGCCGGCAAAGGGTTCGCGCAACGCCAGTGCCGGGGATGAGTCCTTTTCGAAGGTGGAAAAACTGGCTATACCGGGTGGGGAGGGATTCGAATTCTAGTTCGGCCGAAAACTTCTTTACCACATCATTCCAAAAACTGGGATCCGCATCAACCTGGGAAATGTCCACAAGCAGAAACTCGTTCACCGGGACATCAAACCAAGCAACATCATGGTGAACCTGGGCAAAGTGGCAAACGAGATAAACTCCTGTACATCTTATAAGCCCGGCGGCAATCGCCATTATCAAACATTTTACGGTTACCGCCGCCCATCACCCACAAGCCCGATCCCAAGCACCGTGATCTCAAGGCCGCTGCGGCCGAGGGCACGGGGGCAGGGTCATTTCGCACCTCCTGTGGCTATTTCCCGCCGGAAGCTCTGCACCACGAACTCGATGAGCTCCTCCAGTTTGATCTCGCTTAAACTCTTGTCCACCGTCACCTGACCATGCTGTATCACGTTGATGCGATCGCAGATTTCGAAGAGGTGTGTGTAGTTATGGTCTATGACGATGATCGAGATGTTCGCCTTCTTGGATAGGCTCTTGATCAGCCCAATGATCAGGGAGGTTTCCTTTGCGCCCATTGCCGCCAGCGGCTCGTCGAGCAGCAGGATCTTGATGTTCTCCTGCCGGACCGCGCGAGCGACGGCGATGGCCTGCCGCTGGCCGCCGGACAGCTTCGCCACCGGTGTGTCGACGGAAGGAATGTCGACTCCGATGTCATCCAGAAAGCGGCTCGCGGCGGCGCGCATCGCCCGGTTGCCGAGAAACCGGAACCATCCGCCGCGGGTGTATTCGCGGTTGAGAAACAGATTGTGGTAAACGCTCAGCTCTCCAACCAGCGCCAGATCCTGGAACACAGTCTCGATGCCGTGCTGGCGCGCGTGCTGCACCGAACGGAACCTAACCTCCTCGCCCTCTAGATAGATTCGGCCACCGTCCGGCCTGTACAGGCCCGTCAAGATCTTGACTAGCGTAGACTTGCCGGCGCCGTTGTCGCCGACCAGGCCCAGAACCTCGCCGCGCTGTAGATGCAAATCCACGCCCCGCAACGCGACCACGGGACCGAAGCTCATCGAGATCTGCTCGGTCCGCAACACCTCCTCGACGCCGGCCGGTCCGTTGGTCCCGCCATTTGGCGTCATGAGCGCACCCTTCCCTTTCTGCGTCGCGAGAAGATCGAGAAGACCAAGCTAACGGTGTGGCCGAACGACCCGCGCGGCCCTCGCATGGAAGTTGCCCGCTCGATCTGGACGTTGAGGATCATGGCGAGCAGGATCGTCAGGCCGGTGACCAGGTCGAGTGCAAAGGAGCTGGTGCCGAGGATGAGGAACCCGTCCTTGATCATACCCAACACGCACGCGCCGATGCAGGCGCCGACCATGGTGCCGCGTCCCCCGGTGAGCGCGGTGCCGCCAATCACAGCGGAGGTCACGCCGTAGAACGTGAAGGTCAGGCCATCGGTGGCGGGGTCGAGGCTGCCAAGGTGATAGCCATCCAGGATGCCCATCAGCCCGCCCAGCAGCGCGCACAGCACGAAGCACCAGATCTTAATGTAGTCGACCCTGATTCCTGACTCCCTGGCGGACTCCGTGTTTCCCCCCACGGCCACGATGTGCAGGCCGAATACCGTCCCTCGGAGCATCACATTCAGCAATGCGGCGACGCCCAGCGCCCAGAAGGCCTCAGACCAGGACCATCCGCCCAGGAGGTTCACCAACGTGCCTGAGCCGATCGGATTCGTCGGCGCCCCGTTCGAATAGATGAGGACTATGCCCCTGAGGGCGAAGGCCATTCCCAGGGTGGCGATGAACGACGGCACGCGAAGCTTGACGGTGACCAGGCCGTTGATCAACCCGAGCCCACAGCATACCAACAGCGCGAGGAGGATGCTTGGCAACACGGGGACACCGGCGTTATACCAGTACGTCACGAAAAAGGGCGATACGATGTACATCTGGCCCACGGACAGATCGATCTCGCCCAGGATCAGGACCGGCACTTCGGCGAGCGCAAAGATAGCGAAGGGTGCGATGAACTGGGACAACACCAGGGCGTTGTCGGATGTGAAGAAGTTCGGGGACTCGATCGTGAAGAAGATTACCAATGCGACCGCGACCAGGGTGCTGACCAGCTCGCTCAGGTGCTGGCCGATGAACCGCCGCATACCCGATGCGGGTATACGGCAGCTCAACTCACGCGGCACCAGGGTGTTCGAGCTCATATCCTAGATACCCCAGTACCGAACTTGTACAGATCCCGAATGGGCTGACTAGAAGCTGATCGACTTTGGCCGGGGGAACACGACCGGCGACGGGCTTGAGCCTTCCCAGGTATCCTTGTTCTGCAGATAGGCGTTGACAGTGTCTTTGGTCACATACTTGAAGCCGGTGTTGTAGTCAGTGGGCGTAATCAGTCCGCCCGAGATGTTGTAGAGGAACAGCTGGTAGATTGACATGGAGCCCTGCAGGTAGGCCTGCTGGTCGACCGTGAATGCCAGGTTACCAGCGGCGATATTCTCCAACACGGGAAGGCCGACGTCAAAGGCGGCGCCGCCGATACCCTTGGGCGCTAGGCTCAGCTTCTGGATCGTCTTCGCGACGGCAACGCCGTTGCTTCCACCGCTCGAGAACATGAACTTGACGTTCTGATGCCCTTGATACCAAGCCTCTATCGAGGCGAGCGCGGGCCCTTCGGTGGCGCCGACGCCGACCTGGACGAAATCGATGCCGGCCGGCTTGAACACGCTCGCGGCGCCGTCCATACGCGGCTGCTCATTGAGCGAGCCCGGGACGCTGATCATGCCGCCGACCAGATCGCCTTGCTTGACGTAGGTGAGAATGCGCTTGCCCACGGCAACCCCGGCCTGGAAGAGGTCCTGACCGATGTAGGACAATACGTGGCTGCCGGCGCCGGCCGGAGCTTGGGCGTTGTAGGCTACGACAGGGATTCCCTTGCCCAACGCCTCATCCGTCACGGCGTTGAAGGCCTTGGGGTCGACCACAGCGACTGCGATTCCGTCGACCTTATTGGTAATCGCGACCTTAAACGCATTGACCATCTCGGGGATGATGTCGTTTTCGGAGCCAGTCCAGGTGTAGGAAGTACCCAGGAGCGCGCACATGTCGCTCGCCCCGGCTCGGACGGCATTGAAGAAGACGTCGGCAGTCACGTGACAGACAAAGGCAAACTTGTAGGCCGGGTAGCTGGGCCACGGATTCTTGGTAGGGGTGGACGACTCCGCGTCGCGCAGTATCAGCAAGAGACCCGAGGAATGGGAGGCTGACCGCCCCGATACCAGCATTGCGCAGGAAACGACGCCTGGATTGCGCGTATCTCTGCGGGTCGACTTCGCGCTGTGTATATTTGGCCATTGTAGGTCCTTTCTCCAAGATTCTGGAACAAGAGTTTATACTGCCTCGGCCTCCCCAGCCACCGAGAGGCGACACGAGCGCGCCGGGCTTATGTCCCCAAGTTCGTGCTTAAGATATCTTGTCATATCTTGTCACTACAGGGCATGTCAAGCCTGCGAAGATACAGACAAAATCGCGTGTCTCTGCGGTCCCAGCGCCTCACGTAGCCACTGCGCGTGGGCTCCAGCCTCTGCACGCAATTCAACGATTGCTGCAGAAGGCCAAAGTGTCGACCAAAAAATCACGCAAGATAATTTCCAAATTCACACAACAAATTTAGCGTGGCCTTTGGGCGTCATCTTCGTTCTCCTTGTCAGTTGCCTCCGGCTCGATTCGGTACTGATCGTTACTGACCTGTTCCATCCAATTGACAACCTTGCTGTCGAGGACTTCCGCGATAGCGATATGGGTCATTGCCGTGGTTGGCGCTGCGCCATGCCAATGCTTTTCGCCGGGTTCGATCCAGACGACGTCGCCCGGACGAATTTCCTCAACGGGACCGCCCCAACGTTGCACTCTGCCGCAACCGGAAGTTACGATCAGGGTTTGCCCCAGCGCGTGCGTGTGCCAAGCCGTACGTGCGCCAGGTTCGAATGTGACAGTCGCGCCGCTAACACGCGCGGGTTCGGTTCCCTGAAAAGGCATATCGACCCGCACCCTGCCCGTGAAGTAATCACTTGGCCCCTTAGCCGAAGGTTGCGATCCGTTTCGTTTGATGTTCATTGCAATCTCCTCGTATCAGGATTTCAAAAGAAGCCATGTCGATCACAAAGCGATATTTCACATCCCCCTTGACCGTGCGGTCATAAGCTTTATTCACCTCTTTCATGGCAACCTTCTCAATGTCACTGGCAAATCCTCACTTCGCTAGCAGCGACCTGCGTCCAGCGGGCTACCAGTTTCATCGACGCACTCGCCCGCGCCGGTCCGATCCAACGTTTCATTTACATAACTTTTCCGCTGCTGCGTGAAACCACTTTGGTCGTGCTGGCGATAGCGGCCATCAACGCTCTCAAAGCTTATGACATCATTTACGCGATGGCTAACGGCGGACCGGCCAACAGGACGCAACTGCTCAGCACCTGGATGTATTTCTTAACTTACAATTATAATCAAGTGGGCTTGGGCACGGCAATTGCCGACGTTCTTTTTTTCGCTGACGCTGATTTTCGCCATCCCTTACATCCGCTTCATGACACGAAAAACATGAGTCATTCGCTTTCACAAAATGGTTCTGTTGCAGGCAAATTGACTAAGGTTGCCTTATTTTATGGCGCGCTGATTTTGGCGGCCTTGTTTTGGCTTACCCCAGTCATCACGCTCATTCTTACCGCGCTGAAGGACGCGGGTGATTTTGCCGTGAATGGGGCCTTCTCCCTCCCGAAGTCGATCCGATGGGCAAACTTCAGCGAAGCCTGGGAAACCGGGGTCAAAAACTATTTCTGGAACAGCGTGATTGTTGCAGGCTTTAAGGTTCCTATCGGAATTGTTCTCGAGTCGATGGCAGCGTTTGCCTTGACCCACATGCATTTCAAATGGGCAGACCGGGTTTTCACCTACATTCTCATCGGCTGATCGTGCCGATGCAGATGACGCTGGTGCCACTGACGTTGTTGATGAACGCGCTCAACCTCATTGACACGTTACAAACTTATGGACCCACTCTTTGTCCCAGAACCTTCGAATAGAGTCCGAGTAATTCTCAACACCGACGCTAAAAACGAGGCCGATGATCAATACGCTATCGTTCACGCGATTTTGACGCCGCTATTTGAGCTTCATGGCATTATCCCCGCTCATTTCGGCGACAGGAGGGGGCCAGGGAGTTTGCAGGCCAGCCGCGAAGAAGTCTTGCAGTTGCTCGACCTGATGGACCTCAAAGGTCGCATCCCGGTCCATTCCGGCGCCGCCACGATGCTTCCGGATGAGAAGACCCCCGTTCCCTCAGAGGGATCGGCCCTCATCATCGAGGAGGCTTTGAAGGACGATCCCCGGCCGCTCCATGTTGCATTCCTTGGCCCTCTGACAGACATGGCTTCGGCTTTGTTGGAAAAGCCATCAATCGCCGAGCGTAAAGTTCGAGTCGTTTGGATCGGCGGCGAGGACTGGCCGGTAGGCGGTTGGGAGTACAACCTCTGGAATGATGTGACCGCGGCCAACGTGGTATTTCGATCAAAGGTCGAATTGTGGCAGATCCCCAGCACGATCTATAAAAGAATGACGGTCAGCTATGCGGAACTGGTCGAAAAAGTTTACGATAAGGGACCCCTGGGCAAGTACCTGGTCGAACAGCTTGTCGAGTGGAATAATCTATATCCCCACGGACAATTTTATGCCCCAAAATCGATCGATTACGCTTGGTGTTATTGTAGGCAACCGCAGATTTTTTCCCCGATGCCTTGGTCACTCAAGGGCGTCACGATGTCCTGGAGGTGCTCGCGGAGCGCGGTATCGAACCCGTTATTCTTAACGAGCAGTCTACGAAACTCGGCGGCGTGGAGACTTGGCAGGATGCAAAAAAATGTGCTGCGCTCTTTGATGAGCACCGGCAACGGATTAATGGCATCCTCGTTGTTCTGCCCAACTTCGGCGATGAAAAGGGCGTCGCCGACACGATTAAGCTTTCCGGATTGAACGTTCCGATCCTCATCCAGGCATACCCTGATGATTTGACTCGGTTTTCGTTGGATCGGCGTCGTGACGCCTTTTGCGGAAAAATCTCCGTTTGCAATAACCTTTATCAGTACGGGATCCCTTTCAGCATCACAAAACGGCATACCGTTCTCCCGAAGAGCGATGCATTTAAAGCCGATCTCGACGAATTTGTGGCCGTTTGCCGGGTAGTCGACGGAATGAAACGAGCCCGACTCGGCGCCGTTGGGGCTCGACCAAACGCCTTCAACACGACCCGCTACAGTGAAAAGCTTTTGCAGGCCTTTGGCATTAGCGTTAGCTGCATCGATCTGTCTGAGGTTTTTGGCAGAGCAGAAAAAATTACCGATCAAGATAAATCGGTGAAGGAACGTTTGGAAGAGCATTCGCGCTTACGTTCCAACGAGCGGTATTCCGTTTCCGGCGATCACGAAAATGGCTAAACTCGGAATTGTATTGGATGACTGGATGATAACCTACGAGTTGCATGCGAGCGCCATTCAGTGTTGGGACTCGTTGCAACATAATTACGGCGTAAACGTGTGTACGCTCATGAGCATGATGAGCGAGAACCTACTGCCGAGCGCTTGCGAGGTCGACGTCACCGGCGTGGCGTCGATGTACGCTCTGCAGCTAGCTTCGGGTAAACCGAGCGCATTAGTAGATTGGAACAACAACTACGGCGATGATCCAAATAAATGCGTAGTGTTCCATTGCGGCAACTGGGCAAAAAGCTTTTTCGGCGAAGTGAAGATGGCCAATGCGGAAATACTTGCAACGACGCTCGGCACCGAGAATACCTATGGGACCGTCGCCGGCCGGACCCCGAAGGGTCCGTTTAGCTATGCCCGGATTACTACGGACGATCGGCATGGCGTCATTCGAGTCGTACGTCGGCGATGGGCAATTTGTTGATGATCCATTAGACACTTTCGGCAGCCGCGCAGTGGTGGAAGTCGAGGACCTGCAGGGACTGATGCGTTATGTGTGCCGCCAAGGTTTTGAGCACCATGCGGCGATGAACCAATCGCATTCTGCAGCCGTGTTGCACGAGGCGTTTTCAAATTATTTCGGTTGGGAAACCTATTGGCATCAGGGTAACGTTCCGGTGGCCTCTGGAGTGCGAGAAGTGCCAGTCCGGTGAATAGTGATCGGCTCGATGGCGTCTCGATCGAAAGCTTTCCGTCGATATTCTTTCGAAGCTAGAAATCCTTCCGCAAAAGGGCACAAGAACTCGGGTCGACAGGTGCAGATGGCCTTCATGCATTTGACCATTCTCACAAAAACAATAAAACAATCGTTTGGGGGAAACGCAGCCCTTCGAGAAGTCACGCGACTTCCGGAGGGCTGTAATTTCTCGCCTGACGTCGATTGCAGAGCCTTAGGGGGCACGCTTTCCGACGTTTTTTTGGTCAGTGTAGCGACTCATTCCACTCGGATCTCAATACGCTGTTCATCGTGAGATCGACGTAGTGATCGTAAAGCCATTCTGCTTGGCGCAATATACTTTCACTCTTTAGGCCCAATCGATTGCAAACAGCTTGACTGACATGGTTGCCAGTAGCAACACGCGCCTGAATTCGGTTTAGCTCTAACTGCTGAAATCCCTGGTTGATTAACGCCTTCACAGCCGCTGTCATGAAACCTCGACCGGTGTATGATCTGGCCAGCCAATAGGCAATAGTTCCACAACGATTGGTCCGCTCAACGTCGTTGAAGGAGACCACCCCAACGATCCTACCATTTAAGAGGAGAGCGTAGCAGAATGCTGTTCCTGCGGTTGCGCTCTCAATAGACCGTCGGATAAAAGTAAGCGCATCGAAGGAATCTTTGACTCCGTCGAGCCAGGGCAACCATTGTTTCAGGTGTTCTCGGTTTTGATCGTTGATTAAAAACAATTCCTCGGCGTCTTCTTCCTTGAAGAACCGCAAAACAAGTGAGGATATTTCGGTCTTTAGGGGTAGGAGACATCATCGGCGCAAAAGGTCTCTGGTCATGGATTTGCGACTGCTTTCCCAGGACGATGTCCAATAGCAAGGACGTTCCCAAGGCAGAGGGCTCGGTCTTCTCGGATTCCTTTCGCTGTCCTCAGGTTCTGATGAAGTACCTTTTCAATGAAGCACCGGATGACCATTTCGTAGCGACTTACCTGAAGTACCGGTACCATCGAAGGCGCTGGGTGTCATCGCTTAAAGACTCAAACCTTTACGGCAAGATCTCCGGAGGCCAAACGATTAAGGTATCCGGCATTACCAGTCATAAAGGCCGCCCGGGCTGGAAGCAAATTGACGATGGCAATAAAGAGCCGGCGGCGTTTCAGCAGGAGAGATGGTTCGAAGTCACCTGGGAACAAAAAAAAGAAGCACCTCATCCCAACGACCTTCCACAATGTAGAAGGTTACATCACCGACCCTCGTCAAGACTACAAGTAGATCAGAGCGCCTAACTTTGGGCCAGCGCATTACAAAAAGCTTGGAGTGGGTCAAGGGAATGGAATCTCGTTATCGTCTGTGCGTAGATCCAAAAATACTTTGATGACTTTCCGCAGGAAATCAATCTATTTCAGCTTCCGGCCTTCGGTGCTCAAGTCCCTGACAGCGCTTCATCACCGACGCCAAGCGGTGGAGACACCATTGAAAAAGCAAGATACTTTCAAGACGCTTTGAATGTGCTTACTGACTCTCCAAAAAGTCACGCAAGATGACCACCATTGCGAGAGGCCGGCTCAAAGTCTTACATCCGGACGAAAATCGTGACTCCGAACAGGTTGGAAGGAACTACATGCGGCACATGAGCGGTACGGTCTGGGGAGTGTTCGAACAGCCCGTTCGAATGCACCGCGGGCACACGATGGCCGGGTGCATAAAGGACGAGCGGTACCACAGACCGGATCGCGAATTCGTCGGTGGCTATTTTATGCAAACAGTTCAACTCGGCTTCACCAGAGCCGGGGGTCGGATCGTGCAAGTCGGCATCCAGCCCGCCGGGCAGTCGGCGGTGCTCGTGAACAAATTAGTGGCAAAGGAATTGGAACTGATCGGGACATTCCTTTCTAACGAAGAATTCCGCTGGGCAGTCGACGCATGGGTCCACGGGAGGATCGACATCGGCCCCCATCCTGACCGGAGAGTTTTCGCTTGCCAATGCAATCAGCGCGTTTGAATTGGCGTCAGATCGCAGCAAAGCGATGAAGCTGAGTTTTGTGGCTAGTGCCTAGTTGTACCGGGCTGAGAACAAATAGCCTTGCCCGGACAATGTCAGCCAACGCATTCTCATATTGGTCGCAATCGAGCAGCTTAAAGCGCTCACAAAAAAGACTGACGAGGCATTCATCAACGGCGATGCTGCCGCCTTGGCCGCCCTCTATACAGATGACGCGGTTCTGACGACTGACAAAGGACCGATTTACGGTCCCATAAGAAGCGTGGTCGACATTTCCGCCGACTCGAACAGAGGTGCTAGACGTGACGCTTACGGTTCGCCACATCGTGGAGTTGCTCGACGCGTCTATCCACGGCGTTTCCCTATGACGTCGGTTCTGGTGGACAGGGCTGAGGTGACGCTCTGAGAGCTCGACGTGAGAGACTTATTCACGAGCTGCCGCGAAATCCAACCTAAACTATACTGCCCATGCGGCGTCGAGGTCACCAAATCGCGGCGAGTTGACTGACTATTTGGAGTCCATTTCTCGGATGAACTGGAGAATTTCTCGCCGTACATCCTCGACGTGTTTTTTTCCGCTTATTGCTTTGCCGGTAATCTCAGCGAATCGCGCTCCAGGAATTTCTCGTGCAAGGACCTGACCAAACTCAAAGGGATGTTGAAGATCGTTGCGCGAGGCTAAAACCAAGGTTGGTAAATCTATTTTTTTCCAGGAGGCAATATCAGGAGCAGGAACATCCACGGGTATGGATTCGAGTATTTCGAATGTTTCGTCCGCCCGCTCCCGAAGAAACTGCACCATCCACGATTCAGCGTTTGCGGGCGAAGACTGTAAGGCAGTTTGATATTCAGCGGTGGACGCGAACAACTCTTTGCCTCGTTGGGTGCCGTGCTCGCGAATTAAGCCAGCGATCTTGGGAAAAACGGCCAAATTTGGCGGCAAGGGTTCTGCTAACCAGGAAGCCCGGCTTAAAATCAAGGCCCTTGTGCGGTCCGGATAGCGGACGGCAAGGTTCAACGCTATTCCTGCACCCATTGAGATTCCACCCATTACCACCTTGGGCAGATTGAGGTGGTCGAGCAGGTTGATGATGTCGTCACTGAAGGAGTTGAACCTCAGAAAGTGGCGGTTTCCGAGCGGGACGGTTCTGCCGTGTCCACGGCAATCCATTGAAATCAGGCGAAACGGACGGTCCCCACCAAAAAATGACAGCGGTTGGCTGATATCAGCTCCAAGGCCATGCTGAAACACGAAGGGCAGCCGATCTACGTTGTCGTCCGCGAAGTGGAACGTTATTCCGTTTGCTTCAAAGAAAGGCATGTCGAGTTGTTCAAGGCTGCGATTGAAGAATTCGGTCGAGGAACTCGCGAGCGAATCGGACATCTTCTTCCTCTAGGCCGTGCATAATAAGGGGACCGGTAAATCCGATCTCTTTCAGGCACCGAAGGTAATACTCGAAATCAAGAATGCCTTTCCCGGCAGCGCACGCCTTAAAGTCATTGTTCCGATCTTTAGCATGCGCAATGACAATCGCATCACGCAACAGTGCAAAAGCCTCATCCAGGACTTCCTGCTGATTGCGTTTGGGAGAAATCAGGTTGGCTGGATCAATGATAATCCGCAAGCGAGGATTCCGTAACTCATCGAGCAATTTACGTGCACGGCTTGCCGAATCGGCGACGTTCTCGCTTTCAGGCTCGAAGGCCAGGATCAAGTTGTTTTTCTCGGCGGAGATAAGGGCGGTATCGATGGATTCAACCATGTCACCCCAAGCCTCTTTGGAGCCGTTGTCGGGATGCCATTTCCACATGTTAACTGGGTCCCGCGTTCCTGTGCACAGCGTGATCACTGGGATACGAAGCTGGGCCGTGACTTCACACAGGATTTCGAATTTCTCCAATCCGTCGCGCCGAACTGCAGGATCGGGGTGAGCCATGTTGAACGTCCCGGACAGCGCCGCCAGTTCAACAGTCGCCTGTTCTGCAGCGTCGGTTATCCGCTGAACCAGGTCGGAGGACACGTTTGCCGGAAAGGTTTCGAGCCCGGCGCAAGACATATTGAACTGCACGGAATAAATTCCGTAACTGGCGATTGCCTGAAATAGCTCCTCGACTGTCGGGCGGTTAAAAGTCTTGGCGAAGATCCCGATTTTCATCAGATGGCTCCTGTGACATCGGCAACCGCAACCAGTTCTCCCTTTTGGACGGACAACCGGATGGCTCGAAGAACTTTGAGAGCCGCCAAGCCGTCTTCAATCCCAGCAGCAGGGAACTTGTCCTCTCCACCAATGGCATCAGCGAATGACTCAACTTGCAATCGATAGAAATGGGCGTCCTCCCCAAGGACGCGCTTGAATTGACCATCTTTGAGCGAATAGCATTCCACCTCGGCCGAGCGTAAATACCATGGGTTAAAGAGCTTGCCGATGACGCTGCCAAACTCGCCGTAAATTTGGAATCCTTCGTGCCACCCCATCCGCACGGACAAAGTGAGGTCCAGATGTCCAACGCTACCATCCGCAAAATCTGTCGCAACGAACCAGCAGTACGCATCATACTTCTGCACCAATTTGGCGTTAACGGTGGTGATCTCACCGCCCAAAAACCGTGCCGTATCAACTAGGTGACTCCCATGCCCTAACAGATAGTAGGACTCCCGGTTAGCTTTTGGATTGCCTTCAGGACGCTTCGCTTTAGCGCTCTGTACGATCAATGGCTGTACATTTGCGGTCTCCACATACCGCGAAGTCGAGTCGCAATACCAAGCTTTGAGCGCAAGCCGGGTTCCCATCTCCTGGTCAATGAAGCGACGCGCAAACGCTACGCCGGGATCAAATCGTTTCATGGAGCCGACTCGACAGACCAGGTTTGGAGCCGCCTGTTTTATTTTCAGCAAGTCGAGACCTTCTTCTACACTTACTCCTAGCGGTTTTTCGACCAGCACGTGCTTACCAGCTTCAATTGCTCGAGCCGCGGCAGAGACATGGAACTGATCGGCGATTCCGATGATCACCGCTTCAACCTTTGGATCTGCAAGCATCTCCTCGTACTTGCCATAGGCTACCTCGGGTTCCCAAATTTGCGCCATCCGGCTTCGCAAGTCGTCGGCGGCATCACAGATAGCGTAGAGACGGGCATTCCGCGCTCTCTGGCAGCTTTCGAAATGGGCGGCCTGGGAGATCATCCCACAGCCAAGGACACCGATTCTAACAGGGTCAGGGGTCTTTTTCATTAACTTTCGTATAATGGTGAAATAAAGAGCAATAAGGCAACTGACAGATAAATGCTTTCGAGTTAGATATCGTCCCGCTCACCGTTTTCCCTCGATTAGCCTATGACCAAGGACAAGGATTTCACGCCGCCCATTTTTGCCGCAGAGAGACAAGAGAAAATCGCGGTTCTCGTCACGAGTCGCGGGAGGATCCATTTGGATGAATTGGCTTCGGTCTTCGAAGTCAGCCAACCGACGTTGCGAAAAGATCTAAGTATCTTGGAACGACAAGGGTTGGTGAGGCGGACGCATGGCGGAGCGTTCAGTACTCGGGCGCCGGCTGAGCGAGATATCATGACGCGGTTTGTTCAAAACGTTGAGGCGAAGCAAGCGATCGGCGGGGCATGCTGCGATTTCGTTGAAGAGGGCGAGGCCATTTTCTGGACTGCTGGACTGCGGGACAACAACACATCACGTCGCGCAGCATTTAGCAACACGGGGCTTGGACCTAACGATGCTCACGAACTCGCCGAGCATCTCCGAGTGTTTAGCCGACGCTGGTGGAATAACCCACATCCTGCTCGGAGGACAATTGCGCCGAAAGAGCGGCGGCATTTCTGGACCGCTCGCGTTGGAGATCGTCAGTCAATTTGCGTTTTCAACTGCATTCATTGGAGCCAGCGGGATCACAGATGAGGCCATTACCGTGGCGGACTATAACGAAGCACAGCTCAAAGCCGCGATCATTAAGCGTACACAGAAAGTCATTGTTCCAATGGATCGTAGCAAGATTGGCTTCGTTGATTTTGCCAGAGTTTGTCAGCCGCGATGTGTTGATATTATTGTGACAGATTCCGCCAACGAAGACTTGAGACGCATTTGTAAAGATCACGAAGTTAAGCTGGAAGAAGCTAGCTTATAGGCCCGCGCATGAAAGCAACACCCCACCAAGTGGAACTGAAACAATCCTGGGATTCCTCTCTCAGGCTCTTGAGTGCAGCACAACCTAGCCCATTCCCGTCATTCGTGGCGGGCTTCGATGGTTTTGTTGATACGATTCTGCATGCGGTTTCGGAGCGTCGCTCGTCTACCGAATACTCAAGGCTGACAACGCTCAAGGCGTTTTCCGAAAGAATTCTTGCGGCCTCCGGACGCAACATGAATATCGAGATGGTGCCACGCCTCACGAAGATAGGAGGTAATGGCCCAATTCTCGCGTATGCTTTGGCTCACTTCGATATCCCGGTGAGTTACATCGGTTGCCTTGTTCGCCTAAACTTCATCCGATCTTTGATGAGTTTGCCAGGACCATAAAGACGTTCTCCATCGCCGAACCAGGTTACTCGGACACGATTGAGTTCACCGATGGCAAGTTGACTTGCGGTAAACAGCTCTTGGAAGGATCAGCCGTATCAATGAAAAATGGTTTGCGTGGACCGGAGAAATGGAGATGCCGTCCAAGGCCACGCGTCTGCTGGTTGTGTTGCAACCGCTTCTGGTTCTCCTCAAACTCCTCCCAGCCGATATAATCCGGGTGAGCTTCCTTAATCAGGATCGCCCATTGCTCCCGAGGCAAGTCTACACAATGCCGTCCACCCTGGGGATCTTTCCAGGATCGGGTTTTTCCGAAACAAAAAGCTCCCGCATAACGCGGATTTTGCAGAGTATCCAACGCGGCACTCAATCGCAGCCTTTCCCAAATCAGTTCGCCGGAGCCCGCTTGCCCGCATCTGGGGAATTTGAGCTCCTCTTTAGCAAAGGCCTGCATCGTAGCCCACACCGCGCCGGTCCGACGAAACGTGTCGAAAAAATGCCGTAGTGTGTTTTGCAGCTGTTTATCGGGTTCGAGCACGACCCGTTGCGCCGGATCAATAAACCAGGCCCACCGGCCGCGGCATCTTCAATTCGCCCCGCCGGGCTTTGCTCAGGATGCCGCCGCGCAGACGAGGCTTTAGCACATGCAGTTCGGCTTCGCTCATCGTGCCTTTAAGTCCCAGCAGAAGCCGGTCATTAAAGTGGCACGGATCATAGAGCCCGTCTTCATCGAGGATCGGTGTGCTGCTCAATGCACAGATCTCCGGCAAGCGGTGCCAATCGGCGCAGTTGCGCGCCAAACGCGATACTTCCAGTCCCATCACGATGCCCGCCTTGCCTAGACTTACCTCGGTAACCAGCTTCTGGAAGCCCTCGCGCTCGGCTGTCGAAGCTCCCGATTGACCCTGGTCGCAGTCGATAACTTCAATGTGCTCGGAAGGCCAACCCAGGACAATCGCCCGCTGACGCAGCGCATGTTGGCGCTGCCTACTCTCGGTATTCTCAAACACCTGACGCAGCGTCGACTGCCGAATGTAGAGATAGGCCGTCTTTTCAAATGCCCGTGGGTGATTTTCGAATTGGAATTGAGCGCAGTGAAGCGCATGAGTTATGGGGGGCTAAAGTTTTAAATGGCCTAAAGCCATATTAACCAGCAACCGGGTTGCCTCCTGTTGCCAGGACTCTGTCGGGTAATGATCGGCCACGCTTCTGTTTGGAGGGCTGCTGCAGGACAACACAAGCGGATCCTGCCAGGCTCGCATCCAAGCGATTAGCCCTTCTCCGATCATCAAACTCAAGCCTCGAAAGTCTGTGGGGTCAGGTCGCTCTGGGATATAATCCCCTGTCGCAACTGTTCGTAACGGCGCGTCCAACAATGTGCTTCTTCTTGTTTTGGTCGGTGGATTTTTCACGGTTTCTGGCGCCCTTTTTTTACCAGGGTTTTTTCTATGGTGCGGGGATGGAGAACAATGCCGAAGCGTCTTCGGACTCTTTTGGCTAGCACAGAGGCTTTACGATCGGGCTCTGAGCCAACAAGCTCCTCCAGATAGCGGCGGACTTCCGGCGGTGGGTAACCTGGAGATCATCCAGATGACCTCGCGCGGGCCGAACTTGCCGCCGATCAGCTACCTGCCCACCTCGGGCGGACAACTGCGCGATCAGACGGTGCATTTCTTCGACCTGCTGCGCTGGATCAGTGAGGATGAACCCGAAGAAGTTTATGTGTTGGGAGCGGCCCTGGTGGATCCCAAAGTGGCCGAAGTCGGGGACATCGATACCAGTATCGTGGCGATCCGCCTGAGCCGCGGGACCCTTTGCCAGATCGATTGCTCCCGGCGCACCGGATACGGGTATGATGAGCGCATCGAAGTGTTTGGCTCCAAAGGCCTGGTCGAGTCCCGCCGGCAGCGGGCCCGCGGGGTGTCGCGTTATATCGGTGATAAAATCATCGAAGACGGCCTGCATGCCGGCTGGTTCGAGCGCATCGAGCAAAGATATTACCAGGCCCTGGACGCTTTCGTCGGGGCGATCACCAAAGGTATCCCGCCGAGCCCCTCGCTGGAGGACGGGTTGAAAGCCCAGTTGCTGGCCGATAAAGCCACCGAGTCGCTCGAGAGCGGGCAGCCGGTCAAGTTCGCCAAGTGACGAAGCGGATCCGAAACTAATCGAAAATCGGTCCAACCGTCGGAAATCTCCTGTTTCATAATGGTTTTTTTTGCGTAAGCCGTAACAACCACCATTACGTGGCCACTCCGCACAATCTGCATCATGAAGGGGTTACGCTGGCACTCAACGCGGGCAAGCACGTGTTGGTGGAGAAACCCATCGCTCTCAATCGCGCCCAGGCTTTTGAAATGGTGGAACTGGCTCGGCGGAAAAGGCTTTTTTCTCCGAAGCGCTTTGGACGTTCTACCTCCCAAAATTCGATGTGCTTCGCCAACTCCTGGAGACCAAGGCCATCGGCCAGATCAAGTCGGTATACACGGAATATGGGGAGTACTTTGCACGGAATCACCGCATCTTCGATCCCAAACTGGCTGGCGGCCCGCTCCTCGACTTGGGAACTTACCCTGTTTCGCTCTTAACCGAAATTTTTGGCGTTCCAGAAGGCGTTGTCGGCCTCGGGCAGCCGGATCCCAGCGGGGTCAACGGCCAGCTTTCAGCCATCCTGACGGATGCCGACGGAAACCAGGGGACCGTCTCGACGACCCTCTACGGTTTTACGCCCACCAATGCCGTGATCATTGGCACGGAAGGAACCATCCGTTTTGACGGTCCCTTTCTTCTGCCTGGTGCGTTCGTGGTAACTTCAGCCGACGGGTCACAAACCCTTCGCTATGAGGAACCTTCCGGACGGCATTTCGAGGGCTTGTATTACGAAGCGGCCGAGGTCGCTCGACGTATCCGTGCCGGTGAACTCGAGACTCCGTATCGCAGCCTCGATTCATCGCTCAAAACCATGGCGACCCTCGACATGATCCGCCGCGCCGTCGACATCGATTTCTCCGCTGCCGGGTTACTGGAGTAGCTGCTTAGGGATCCGCACACGAAACGGAAATTCAAGTACGGTGGGGAGCTCTGTTTCCTCAGCACCGAGGATTTTCTCAACGCATGGATGTGTTGCAACTTTGTAGTTGAACCGAAGGTCGGGGTAGATGATCGGAGACTCAGCTCGTCGCAGCGAACAGACCGAGAATGAAGCGGTGCGGTAGACCGACCTTCGCACCCGCCGCACTCCAGCACGCTTGACCTTGCGGATTAACGATATCGAACCCAACGTTCCATTCGCGGCTCGACAAAGGACCTCTCGTTTGATCGCCCAGGTGTTAATCCGAGCGAAACCGCCTTTTTGATATTTCAATCGCGTGATTTTGACCACCAAAGAAATATCTTTCAAATCAATGGAGTGGATGTGTTTGGAGGTTTACCAACAAGCCCTGCTAGAGATGCATGGAATGGCAACATCCTACTCATAGAACCCCGTCACCAATTGAGAGCGACAGGTAGCGTATTGCATGCCGAATCTCGCAATTCAAGTGGCGGGCGCGGTGACGACATCGATGACTTCATCATCGATAACGTAGTCATCGTGTATAAAATTCCTGACTTTTCCTGGACGCTCCCCGCGGCCACCGGCGATTTCGCGGCCTTCCTCACCAAGGAATTGCTGCCCTCAATCCCGAACGTGCGCGAATCCAGCAGGGACGCGAATCCCGCCGACCAACACAACCAATACGTGCTCCCCACAGCGTCCCAGCTGGCCTCGTGGCGCGCCGTCTTCCAAAGCCTCCTCGCCGGCGCCGGGGGTCCAGCGCACCGCCTAGCCCGGATGATCCGTTCAACCTACAACGTGGTCCAGTTTTTCGACACTCGCACGGGCCGGACCTACTACGTCCTCATGGAGGGCGTCCCAGGCCAGATCCCCGCCCCCGCGAACCATCTCTCCGGCGTGACCATCACCGATCCCGCTGATCTCACGCGCCGAGGCTGGGGCACTTATGTCTTCGCTGCGCAGCCCCAGCGGGCCCTGAGCCTCTCGGCGCCGCACCTCCACGACGACCTCGAGACAGAGGTCGAAGCTGTCGAAGCATTCCTGGCCTTGGGGGCGCGCACCATGCTCATTGCGGGGCCGACCGGGACCAGAACACGGCGGAAGCACCCTGCGATCAGTCGAGCGAGCGATTGACCGAGGCCGACCTGCGGGTCCAGCCCTTCGATCCTAAGTTCCGACCGGTCCGAGGGGCAAAGGGCGCCTTTTTCGGTCGTGTTCTCTCTTCGCTTTCGGGTGGTTATGTCGTCGAATCCGTGTACTTCCCCGATGGAGGAAGAACTGCAACCACGCGGCAGGCCTTCGGCGGCTGCGCACTCGCGATGTCCAGAAATAAGGAACTGAATCTCTTAGCGACTCAGTGACCGTTGGATCGGCGGATTGGAGCATTTGTTGCACCTCGGCTTCCGATTCGGTACGCTGAGAATGTGCCTCTGACGATTCAATTGCCGCCTTTGGAACAGCAGACCGCGTTTAATCTCCAACGCTGGTTCGAGCTCCAGAACGAACCGGACCTTGCCCGGCTGCCGCATCGGATCGAAACCGACCGCTACGGGCACATTCTCATGAGTCCGCCACCCGCTCCATCTCACGGAAGCCGCCAACTTGAAATCGGATACCTGTTAAAGAACCTTCTACCGCGTGGACACGCGCTAACCGAGTGCCCGCTGTCAACTTCCGATGGCGTAAAAGCCATCGATGTCGCCTGGCTTAAGCCGGAACGGGAGACCGAGATACAGTCAATTTGCCTGACACGCAGTCCCGAGATCTGTGTTGAGGTCTTGAGCCTATCAAACCGCGCATCCGAAATGAGCGAGAAACGAGCACTCTACTTTGAGGCTGGAGCCTCGGAAGTCTGGTTTTGCGATGAGCAAGGCAACATGATCTTCTGGTTGGCGAGCACCGATAAATCGGTAGAGCGGTCCTTACTCTGTCCGCAATTTCCACTACGGATCCCGGCGAGGGAATAGATGTCGCGTTGTACTTAATCGTGAGAATCTTCACTCGGAGGGTAAAAATTGCACTTAATCCTGCGAATCCGGCTTTTTCGTTGCAGTTAATCCTGAGAATTTCGTTGTACTTAACCCTAAGAAATTCTTTTAGGGCATCCCGTAACACGGCGCTTTGTCAGCCTCATCCTGTTGTCCGCAGGACAGGACGATCGGACATGGAAACCGAGTTGTGGGTCACAAGCTTATCGCTGGCAAGTCGGCGTCGAATGCGTTCGCACTCGGACTCAATGGCCTGAATGAGCTGCAGCGCGACGAAGAATATCGGATTTGGCCCTCATGAGACGAAAAAAATCGACACGCCGAGCGTTCTCACGATACGGACAGGGTCAACAGGCGCATCCTCTCATAACGCGATGTTGGCGCGGCAAGATACATCCGAACGGCGGTTAGGCCCATGAACACGGAACCCCTACGCACTTGCCCGATCTGCGGCAATGAGCTTTCTGGAGCAATGGAATCTTGTCCGGTCTGCATGCTTCGCCAAGCTCTCGCGGGCGGAGTTGAATCCGGCGAGTCTTCTGCTTCCGATGATACGGTCAAGCCGACAACACGGAACAGGCGAGGCAACGTTTTGAGCATTATGAATTGGTGACGGGCGAAGATGGAAACCGGTCGAGTTGGGTCGCGGTGCAATGGGGGTCACTTACAAAGCGGTCGACGCTGATCTGCACTGCCCAGTGACACTGAAAGTCATCAGCGAGCGATATCTCGGTGATGAATCGGCTCGGCTTCGCTTTTTGCGCGAAGCCAGCGTCCGTCACCCGAATGTCGCCTCAGTCTTCCATCTCGGTAAAAGCGGCGAGAATTACTTCTATGCGATGGAATTTGTCGATGGAGAAACGCTGGAGAACCTCATTAGACGCTCAGGCCGGATTGAAGGTAGAGCGGCGCTGGAAATTGCGACACAGGTCGCCGCCGGTTTGGCTGCGGTGCACAAGCAGAAACTCGTTCACCGGGACATTAAACTAAGCAACATCATGGTGAGCTCGGAGGAGGAAGGCGCTGTGACCGCAAAAATCCTCGATCTCGGCCCTGCCAAGGCGGCCAATGAGCCAGGTGCTCAAACCGCGATTTCAACGCCAGGGGCTTTCATAGGGACACCTGAGTTCGCCAGTCCCGAGCAGTTCGGGGGAACGCGGGTGGATATCCGCTCGGACCTTTACTCGCTAGGCGTGACTCTCTGGGAGACGGTGACTGGCAAGGCGCCATTCCGGGGCACCCCCGGTGAGGTGATGTATCAGCATGCATCGTTGCCGCTTGACCTGCTCAAAGCTGTCCGCAGCCGATCGTTGTTCTACTTGAAGTGCTCCTTGAGAAGGATCCCGGGCGACGATTTCAGAGCCCGGCCGAACTCCTGAAAGCGATGTGGCCGCTTGCGGCCGCATTAATCGTTGCGGAACGAGCCGGCAGAGCTATCCGGCGACCAGCCGTTGAGGCCATGCTTTCCTATGCCGGTAAATCGATTGGGCGCGGCTGGGTGTTCGGCCTGAATGAAGCCCTGGATCAGGGAGGTGCGACGGTTGGCCCGCTCATTACAGCATTAGTTTTGTACTTACATGGAAGCTATCAAAATGCTTTTGGCGTACTACTGATTTCTGCCTTCCTGTGCTTGGGCACGCCGGTCATCGCACGAGTCCGCGTCCGCAGGAACTGGAGGAAAAACCAGCACGGTCTCTGCAGGCGAAAAGATTCTCCAAACATTACTGGCTCTATGTTGTCGTCGGCGCTTTGATCGCTGCAGGCTTCGCTGATTTTGCCCTGATCGCATTTCATTTCCAAAAGGCGGCGATTGTTGCCCAAAGCACGATTCCGGTCTTCTATGCGGTCGCCATGGCAAGCGGGGCGCTGAGTTCCCTTTTCTTTGGCCGGTTGTTAGACAAACTCGGACTGCCCATTCTTCTCCTGGCACTTTTGCTTTCTGCGTTAGGATTCTATAGTCCCGATGTACACAAGGAGGCTCTGGGCCGAAAGCTTAGCTTGTCGATCCCGAGTTTTTGATGCGGAAATCCAACGTAGAAGCCGCCAAACCCAGTCGCCTTGCCGCTCCTTTCGGGCTTGAAGCCAGTCGCGCGAAGCCCGATGCGCCGAAACAAGACCATTCTCTATGATGAACACCATCGTGATGACCGGCGGAACCTCGGGATTGGGAGAAGTCGCTGCCCGGCGGTTCATCGAAACACCCAACACGCGGCTGTTGCTCGGAGCGCGCCGCAGGGGTCCGCTCGGAGCGGAAACGCTCCCGCTCGACCTGATGCGCCTGGAAAACGTGCGATCCTTCGCTTCGGCGGTAGACAGGGAACTCGGGCCCGCTCAAATCAATTCCCTCGTGCTAAATGCCGGCCTGGTATTTCCAAATGACGACACCCGCAGCGCCGACGGATTCGAGGCTACTTTTGCCGTCAATCATCTTGCTCATTACCTCCTTTTGCGGCTTTTGCTGCCCCGGCTTGGGCAAGGCGGCACCGTCATCCTGACGACCAGCGGCACGCACGATCCGGCGGAGAAAACCATCATGGGATTCATCATCGCGCCTCCGCTCCATGCCGATGCGCGGTTTCTCGCGCACCCGGAGCGCGACCCCAACCGCGATCCGCACCCGTTGATCGCGGGCAGACGCACCTATTCTTCCTCGAAACTCTGCAACGTGCTCACCGCCCGCGCGCTCGCCGTCCATCCCGATACAACGGCGCGCCGTTTAATCATTATCGCCTACGACCCCGGCCACACTCCCGGCACGGGCCTTGTCCGCAACGGAAATTTCGCCATCAATTTCCTCTGGAAACGATTGGCCCCGGCTCTGCGCCTCATGCTGCGTGGCTCGAACACTCCCGAAGCCGCTGGCCACACTCTTGCCAAACTCGCCCTCGGCCAGATCCGGCCGCCCTCCGGCAGGATCTACGCCGCCCTACGCAACGGAATCATCACCTGGCCCGACCCTTCCGATCTGGCGCGTCGAGACGATGTCCGCGATGCGCTTTGGCGGGATAGCGGCGCACTTGTTGGCTTGCCGGAGGGGTAGGAAAATTTGCTTGGAACAGCCGTGACCGGACGAGTTCTTAACTTAACCGGTACGACGTCTGGGCTGCGATTCGGAAGCGGGCCAAGGCTGCGGGCTTTCTCATTCCAGTAGGATGTCACACGTCGCGGGCAACCGGCATCACGATTTACCTGGAAAACGACGGACGGCTCGAGCACGCCCAGCAAATGGCGAGACACGAGTCTCCGCGAACAACCAAACTCTACGACCGAACAAAGGACTAAATTACACTGAGTGAGGTGGAGCCAATCCGACTGTGACGTGCGATTCCTATGCTGTGTCCTCCGACGCGCAATCCCCTCCTCCACCCTCCCCTCGCCGACTGCGACGGTCAAGAATCGGCCAGTGATCCAAATCCCGGGCTTTGCGATGGAACGGGGACTTTGGATTGGCCTCAGGCCGACACGTCCGGTTCATTGCCGCGACGGGCGGACCGGGTTCCTGCCAATAGCCCGTGGTTTCGCGCCGTGTATGTTTTCCATCGCGATCATGGCCACTCAAGTGCGCTCCGAAAATAGACTTCACGCGCTCGCGCGACGAACGTGAGGGTACCAGCGGGAAAGCCATTTCGGTGAAACTCCGCACCAATAGAGCAGTTGCAACGTCGTCCAATGCAGCCACATTAGCGCGAAATTGCGTTGTTCGAAGCGCCGTGAGGAGGTTATGATCCGGCAGTTCAGATGGACAAAACGACCGACTCGGCGCAATCGCCGGAGCAAGTCCAGATCCTCGAAAAGTGGCAGTGAACGGAATCCGCCAATCTGGTGATAGACGTCCCGCCTGACAAAGATACCTGAATCGCCGTAGCATAGACCAATGATGCGCAACAGCGGGTAGATGGCAGTAAGCTGCCTGGCAGCACGCGATGGGCCATCGAACAGCAAGCCGAAATTACCACCGACTGAAGATCTTGCTTCAAGACTTTTACAGATGTGCTCCAAGGCAGGTGGCGGAGGAATGGTGTCAGCATGAAGAAACCAGAGGACATCCCCCGTTGATTCAAGAGCTCCGACGTGCATTTGGATGCCTCGCCCTTGGGGCGCCGCCAACACTAGGACGTTTTGCGCACAAGCGAGCGGAGCCGTTTGATCGGTACTGCCACCATCGACCACGATGATCTCCTTTTCGCTCGAGAGTCGCTGGAGACTGCGAATGGTCCCTACGATATGAGATTCTTCGTTCAACGTGGGAACGATGATGCTGACGCGCATATTACCTTGAAGGCGAACAGGCTCTATTTCAATTACCACGCCCAGGGCGCCGGAGCCAGTGCTGTTATTGCTGGCTCGCTCGGATGCGTAACATTTTCTTCGAGCAGAACTCTTGGAAGGTTGAGCCAGAGGCTGCGACAGAATACTCAGCAGGGCCGCTCCTGCAAAGCCCGCACCGGCGTAGAACGTGGCAGATGCATCAAGTCCAGACGGCGTGGGGAGATACTCCGCTACCCGCTGGTGTCGGAGGGCAGACCAGAACGGCGAAAAAGTCTCACGTATCAATTGTCAACCGCGAGACAGGTAACTCGGAGTGTTATGATTCCGGTCCGTGCTCCTGGCGCCGTTGTTATCCTTCCGACTGGTTCGTAATGATCTGGATCACGTTTTCGGAGGACTTCTACGGCACCTTCGCCACCAATGACGTAGACTTGTCGTCGGTCGAGATCATAAAAAACGTCGTCAGTGTCACCAACCGTCGGCAAACTTATGACGATTCGTCCTGAAGTTGTATCCAGAATAACCAGTCTGGCGGGAGGCCTGCACCCGACAAATAGGTTTAGAGACCTTAAACGTCCCTTCTTTTTGATTCGAAACGCCCTTTAGTCCGGTAATTGCCTCGATCGTCGCAGTATCCAGAGCAGCTTCATCAGCTGCGTGCAACGAGCTTAGTCCCCAAGCAAATGTAAGCGCAAAAAAGGCCGCGAAGAACGGAAAAGATTGACACTTCATTAGAGCTCTTCTAAAGATGCGCAACATGTGTTATATTCATAACTCGTGATATAAACATGTCAATCGCAACGTCAGGTTCTTGGCTTTTCTTTTTGTTTAATCCATTGAAAAATTGCGCGGTAATGAAGCGTTGACTACGACATTATCCGCCGTTACCGCAGCGGTAGTCGGCGTGGTGCTGAATCTCGCCGTCTGGTTCGGCTTGCACGTGGTCTTTCCAGGTGATGGCACGGCGGATTCTTTCGCCATCCTCGTCGGCACCGTTGCGTTCATCGGAATGGTCCGCTGGAAGTGGGATATTGTGCCCGTAGTGCTTAGTGCGGGTTTTGCAGGCCTGATCTTCAGGATGTTCTTAAGTTATTATCATTAATGTGATCCAGTGCGGACGTTCTTGGTCTGTTCTCAATTAACGTGGTTTCATTCTTACGCAATGTGGTCCTGAGGGGCCACTTATTCTCATATCATCTAATGTGGTCCGGAAATGAGCGATGTTTTTGGTTCGAGCCGATTATGTTCTCAATCCGCTACACTTATTGATGGCCATCTCGCGAAAAAGTACCGGCGCACTTTTTATTTCGCTGCTTATCGCGGCCTTTGTCCTGAATTGGACTTGGGAGATGCTTCAGATGTTCGCGTATTCAGGAATGACAGATGCTCCTTGGACAAAGACAATCGTCCTCTGTTCCGTTGCGAGCCTGGGCGACGTTGGAATTACAGTGATAGTGTTCGTTACCGTCGCCTTGGCAGCGGGAACGTTGTCATGGGCTTGGGACTTCAAGTGGCACTCCTACACGGCAGCCGCACTGATCGCTACCTGCTATTCCATGTTAACGGAAATATGGGGGCTTGCCTCGGGCAAATGGGCTTACACGCCAAACATGATTGTTGTGCCGGTCCTGAATGTGGGTCTCTGGCCTTTTCTGCAATTAATGCTGCTGGTTCCCCTGGCGATTTGGATCGCGGCGCTAATTTCGCGGCGTTTCGATGAGCCGCTGACCAGCGAGTGAGTTTTTCTGGGCGCAGCTTTCGCGGTGACGAAATCATCGACTTGGCGAAAACAAATTTGCTTTGATGAAGGCTCAGATCGGCGGTCGTGCCGGCAGCATCTGACGTTTGTTCCCAAGCTGCGTTGCGCAACCGCATCACGCGGGCACCCTTCGGTGATCGTGCCTGTTTTATCGATGGCGAGCGCCCTTGAGTTCGTATCGACAAAAGGAAATTCGAGGGTGACAATCGGCGGCCGCGCAAACCTAGCGAATATTCTGCGACCTAAGGCTGCACGGGGAGTCTTCTTAATTGGAGAATACCCATATGGAGGAGAAGAAGACACGAAACGGAATTTAAAGCACGTTAGTGCGCCGGGAGATCAAGGTGATCGCCGCGACCGCTAACGAGGCGCCCCATGTCCTTGACGGATTGCTTTATCACCCAGAGCAGCCTCGTCATTAACGAGCACTACACCGAGGCAATACCGCTTGGTTTTTGCACTTACGCTCCCGCCGGGATTGGTAGCGACGGCCCTAATTGGTCTCGTCGTCCAGGAAAAGACGCGAACGCCGGTACCGCACGCCTCCTTTGGAGAACGGCTACGTGGAATGCCCAAGGCCTATCGACAGTTCCTGGTAGCCGTCGGCATCTTTGGAGCCGGCGCATTTGCTCACACGCTTCTCATCCTTTTGGCCACCCAGCGATTAACGCCGCGTCTTGGTGCGGTGGGTGCGACAAGTGCCGCCATCGCACTCTACGTTCTGCATAACATCTTCTATGCGAGTTTCTCCTACATGAGCGGTTTCCTGGCGGACCGCTTTCCCAAAAACCGGCTGCTGGCGGCCGGGTATGCGTTGGCAACGCTAATGGCTCTGGGCATTATGTTCTTGCCGATAGGCCTCGGCACCTTGGCATTAATTTGTATGCTCGGCGGTATCCAAGTAGCGATTGAGGAGACGCTCGAGGACTCATTTTGCGCCGAGTTGGTCGATCCTGCGCAGCATGGAATGGCCTTTGGTGTGCTGGCGACCGTCAATGGCGTGCTTTTTATCCAGCGCCGTGGTCGGCTTGCTATATGGTCGACTTTTGGCCAGACAGTGGCGTTCGGCTACACCGCGGTGCTGTTCCTTATGGGTGCCATACTCGTGGTGCGAGTCGGTTCCGTGACGTCGTCGCCGTGAGGGCAGATTTCGAATGCCGGTAAGAGGGGATGTGGGCCGCCAATCAAACCTGACCCGGCTCATGGGCCTACGACGCGAGGGATTTATTATCGGCGGATCAGTCGACCAGTAATTCAGCCGGAATCAGTCGCTTCGCTCCCTTAGGCCCCTTGATCTCCAGGGTGAGCACGTTCTTCTGTGCCGGAACTTGTAAGACAAACGTTAGGAACGGACAGCACTGCCGCTCCGCGTCGATCAATTCGGCCAGTTGGTGCAACCGTTCAGAGGAAGCTTCAAATTGGAACGCATAGCCGCCGCGTAGTTCATCGCGCGACTGCGCCGAATGCAAGACCCTTTTGGATGCGGTCACCCGGTCCCGAAACTCGGCTCCTGCAAGCCGACAAGAACGCTCAGCATCGTTTTCCATGCTCCACGGTACACATCCTTCGTGCAAAAACCCGCGCCTTATGGGGATTTGAGCGCCAACTGCGGAACCACCAGTCGATGACGCTTCTTGGCCAAGAAGATGCGATCGAGCGAGAAGCGGCGCGCGCGCACCCCGAGGCGACCGTCTGAGAAAAGATACACGGCCGCGACGAAAAATTCACTGCCAACCTTGAACAGAAAGAATGTCCCGTTACCGCCTTTTTTTAGCCAGTCGGGATAGCGCTTCACGAATTGTTTGATCTGGGCCTGTGTAAGAGACAGATGGTCGGCTTCCACTTCGAAACCACCGAACATTTTGTGCAACGTAATGTTTTCCACCATTTCGTAAACCTGCACAGGGGTTTCTTCGGTCGCTTGCCCCTCTACATCACAAGCCCAATTCTTGAAATTTGAATCAATGTAGCTGAAGACGTCTGTCGCCCTGGCAAGAGTATCGTTGCCATCGGTTGGCATGAGGATCAATTGTTCTCTCTGGGAAATAAGTCTGAGACGTTTATTCATGGTGATCGCCGTAAACCGGGTGTTTCTCGTATTCGACTACGGGTTTTCTCCAAGATCCTGAACCTGTTTTCTCGGTATTCCACCCCAGCAAAAAGCTCGGATTCATTCCCATCAGCCGATCAGGTCAATAACACCGCCTCGGTTCCCATGGCTTTCGACGTCAGATAGTGTGCAGAACGTTCTGCACACTATCTTTATCGGGAAGTCAGCCAAGCCGGGCAACCAACTAGTGTTATGATCATGAGCTTGCGCGACGGGTGCGAAAGAAGCGACCCAACATCGTCAGGGCTAGGAAAACTTTTTTATCTTCACCGGCTTAATTCCACCATTCAGGTTGTCATTTATGCGTCTTGTTCAACCAACTGTTCCGGTGTTCAACCCTCGACGATTGTAAGGAGCTCTTTGCGGGGCTTCCCAGCGATTGGAGAATTCCACAATCTTTGATGGCCCGTGCTTGCCGGCATAGGCTTCGCAACCCCTTCAATTTCTCCTGTAGCAATTTCAACTCCCTGATTCGGTCAGCCACGTGCTCGATGTGTTCTTCGAGCAAAGCGTTCACGTTGCCGCAATTGTCGTCTGGCGCATCGCGGAATCTGAGCAGATTCCGAATTTCCTCCAACGTCATGTCCAGCGAGCGGCAGTGCCTGATGAATTGAAGGCGCTCGACGTGAGTGTCTGTATAGAGCCTGTAGTTTCCTTCGGAACGCGCGGGCTCAAGCAGTAGACCCTCTCGCTCGTAATAGCGAATTGTTTCCACTAGACAGCCTGTTCGCTTGGCTAGTTCACCGATTTTTAAACTATTACGCATACACAGGCTTTTGTTTTTTTGACCAGAATAGGCGCTTGACCCTATAGTAACTACAGGGTGTTTCGTGAGCGAGAACAATTTGAGTAACCACGAACAGCATCATCATGAGAACGAGTGCGGTGCGCACGAGGCAGCCCCCACAGAAATCACGCTCGACCCGAGCGCGGCTGGAAATATGCAGACCATGCTGCGAGTAGTCGGAGTCGATTGCGCCGAAGAGGTGTCGGTAATCCAGCGGGCGCTCAAGCCGATGGCGGGTGTACGCGAAGTGAGAGTGAACATCATGTCGGGCAAAGCAATCATCGCCCACGACGAAAAGATCACGCCGGAAGCATTGATCAAAGCGATCAACGATGCAGGACTTAAAGCAACACGCGAAGGCGAAAAATCTGGTCAGGATGCGCAGCAGCGGCAAAAACAGAGACTGGTTTCCGTCAGCATCTCGGGTGCATTCACTCTTCTCGGTCTGCTGGTGCATTGGACGCATTTCGCACCGGAGTCGTTGGTGATTGCTCTTTTTCTCGTGGCCATCATCTCCGGCGGTTGGTTCATTGCGCCCCAGGCGGTCACGGCAGCGCGACACATCGCGCCCGACATGAACCTGCTCATGACTGTCGCTGTGCTTGGTGCTGCGGGCATTGGCAAGTGGTCAGAAGCTGCAGCGGTTGCGTTTCTATTCGCGCTATCGGAGCTATTGGAGTCGTTCAGCGTGGCCCGCGCACGGCGTGCTATTCAGTCGCTACTGAAACTTTCCCCCGAAACCGCGCTGCTGAAAAACGGAGAGGTGTTCGACGAAGTGCCAGTGGAAAAAGTTCGTGTTGACGACACTATCGCGGTGAAATCCGGGGCGCGCATCCCGTTGGACGGCAAAGTAGTGAGTGGCATCTCGTCGGTAGATCAGGCGCCGATCACCGGCGAATCAATGCCTGTGGAGAAAAAGCAAGGCGACCAGGTTTTCGCCGGGACAATCAACGGCGAAGGGTTGCTCGAAGTGCGCGTCACCAACGGTTACTCCGATACGACGCTCGCAAAGATCATCCACCTCGTCGAAGAGGCGCAATCGCAGAAAGCGCTCTCACAGCGGTTCGTGGACGTGTTTGCAAAATACTACACGCCCTCGGTGATGGTGCTTGCGCTGCTGGTTTTCCTAGTCCCGCCCATCGCCGCTGGTGCGCCGTGGGCCGTCTGGTTTTACCGCGCTTTAGTCCTGCTGGTCATCGCCTGCCCGTGCGCGTTGGTGATCGCGACTCCGGTATCGATTGTCTCGGGTCTGACGGCGATGGCCCGCCGCGGCGTGCTCATCAAAGGCGGCGCGTTCCTGGAAGCAATCGGTAAGCTTAAGGCGCTCGCTGTCGATAAGACAGGCACGATCACCGAAGGGCGTCCGCGCGTCATCCGCGTCTTCCCAGTCAACCCCACCGATGAGTCGGAGATCGTGCGGATCGCCGCTGCCATTGACATGCATTCGGATCATCCGCTAGCGCAGGCTGTGGTGAAATATGCCGAGGAGTGCGGTGTCGATTTTCCGCGAAGCGAAAACTATCAGGCTCGCACAGGCCGTGGTGCGGAAGCCGAGATCGCCGGCCATCATTACTTCGTTGGCAATCACCGTTTCACACACGAACTGGCAGTCTGCTCGGAGGCGATCGAGAAAGTGCTAGCCGGCATCGAAGACCAGGGCCAGTCAGTTGTGGTGGTAGGCCATAGGCCACATGCCGATTGCGCCGGCGAAGTGCTTGGTATTCTTGCAGTCGGGGACACAATGCGACCCGACGCACCTGAGGCTATCCGCAGTCTGCACGGCGCTGGACTTCAAAAGATCGTGATGCTCAGCGGCGATAACCAGCGTACCGTCAACGCCATCGCGCGGCAGGCTGGTCTCGACGAAGCGCACGGCGATCTATTACCCGATCAAAAAATCGAGCATGTCCGCGAACTGCTCGCTGCTTATGGCCACGTCGGGATGATCGGCGACGGCGTAAACGATGCGCCCGCCATGGTCACCGCGACAATCGGCATTGCGATGGGCGCAGTCGGCACCGACACCGCCATCGAAACTGCCGACATTGCGCTAATGAAAGACGACCTGAACAAGGTCGCCGAAGCAGTTCACCTCGGTCGGCACACGTTGCGAATCATTCGAACCAACATCATTTTCGCTCTTGCGATCAAAGCACTGTTTTTGGTGCTTGCCCTCTTTGGTTATACGAGCCTTTGGTTGGCGATTCTTGCTGATACGGGAGCTACGCTATTGGTGATTTTAAATGCTCTAAGGTTACTCCGCTAAAGAGGTCGTTCCGCAAACTCTAAAGGCAATAGGAACGCGGTAAGGCTGAACACAGAAAGTCAGTCACAAAGATAAGAAGGCGAGCAGTGCCGCAGCAACCGATACTCGGGCTACTCCGTAACTCGAAAGCGTCCATAGCTGTTGCGAAAAGGAATCCAATCTCCACATATCCAGTTCCCATTCGCATTCTCATTCTTAAAGCGAAATGCAATGAATTGGGGAGATCCTCACTGAATTCGCGCGCCACAATGCGGGCTAGCCGTTCCCATAAAGGGATTACCAACCACACTATCTGCTTGCACCCAGGATCCGAACTCGTTACTGCGGCAGTTTACGCACTTTTCCGGACAATCCGTCGGACACCGCAGAATGAGATATTCTGCGTGGCGCTCTGCCAAGCGGATAGCGTCTTCGCTGAGTTTAGCGAAGGCTTTTCGTGCTGATTCGAGTGAATCACTATTTGCAATGAGTTGGACGGATGAAGACACCGGTACCCAATCGCCGAATTCTCGAGCCATCTTTGCGGCGATCCGCTCGGCGGTGGTGAGATCATCGTGTGCCAATGAGATCCGCATCTCCTCATAGTTCATCAGCATCGCTCTTTCACGAGGCTGCAGAGCCGGAACACCATTCAATAGAAGAATGATCACAAACGAGATGGAAGCTGCGGCCGCTATGGCGCCGCTTGCTAAAAGAACAGCCTGGTTTTCGCCCAGGAAATTGCTTCGGCTCTTTTGGTTCCGTTTCTCTCTTACCGAGGGTTCATGTTGAGCCCGATGTTGCTTCACAGTCTATTATTCTAATTCATGCGAGAGTCGCAGGCAAAGTTGGTTCTTATCGTCGGCATAAAAAGTATTCTATTCCGTTCGAAGACTCGCGCCCTGAGACTTCAAATTGGATTCTCGAAAATCACCCTATTTCCCGGTTGATCGATCGTCAGGCGAAACTTTGAAAGCAAACCGTTACCGAGCAAGCCGGCTTCGCCTGGGAAGATCTGCTCCCTATGAATGCCCACGTATTGACCGCGTTGAAATATTGCTTCCCGAGCTGCACGGAAGTATTGATGTGATGAGCCGGTACGCCTGAGAGACCGATTGAGTTTCGGCCCGTCCGCCGCTTTTCCGTCTTGCTAACCACCCACTCCAAAGCCACATCGCAGCCCGTATCAAGTCTCATCCACTGCGCTGGATTGCCCGCGACTCGGACTGGGACGCAAAATGCATCGTTGCACATTCTGATCGGAAGTATTTCGCAGTTTGCGAGGTTTGGATCGCACTTTTCTAATATTCGGACTTTGCCCTCGGTGAAATCGATTTGCACGATACGGCCGCGGAAAAAGTCGACGCCCAAAATCCCATCGACAGGCTTCTCACAGCAGTCGCTATGAATCGTTGCGTAAGTGTGAGCAGTTAGTGCCTATCCCAGAACGTAGGAAGTGAATTCCATCTGGAAGAACGAGCGGATGAGATCACTCTGCTTTTGGATCGAGCGTAAGATGGCAAGCATGCTGCTTTTCAGAGTTGCTTTGCTGTCGATGAATAACTTTGCCAGTCGCCCTTTAGCATGATTCCAGACCTGTTCATCTGGATTGAATTCCGGGGCATAGCGCGGAAGATAAGCCAGCGTGACTGCTCCCTGGCTCTTTTCGGCAAAAGCCTGGACCGTCCCAGAGGTGTGATAGGCAGCGTTATCGGCAATGACGATGATGGGACAACCGGCATCGGCCAGCAACTTCTTCACGAAGGCAATGAACTTGCCAGAGTTCATCTTGTCTTGGATAACGCTAAAGCGCATGTCTCCACGGGGACTGACTGCGGAGATCAGTTTCAGGGTGAAACGATCTCCGCTGTCTTCGACCACCGGCGTCTGTCCGATAGGTGCCCAGGTCCTCCCACGATGGTGATCACTGCGCACCGCCGATTCATCGACGAAGTAAATCTCCGCCCCCGTGCGCTGCGCCAGAGCCCGCAACTCTGGAAAGGTCTTATTGAGGTAACGCTCCAATTCCTGCGGATCCTGCTTATAGGAACGATAGATTGGCCGCTGCGGGGTCAAGCCCATGTACTGCAGAAGGCGACAAACCGCACTTTTACTCAATTCCACTCCCTTCTCTTTCTTCAACACTGTTCGAACGATGTTGAGCGTCCACAGACAGAAAACCAACTGAAACTGCCTTGGATCTCCCAATGTGATAGCCTCATAGAGCCACTGCATTGTTTCGGCACTAACCTTTCTAGGTCGCCCACTGCGTCGACCCTCTTCTAAGGCGTGCCAGCCTCCAGCACGGTATCTGGCAAGCCAACCAAAGATAGTTCGCTGTGGCACTGCATATACTCTGGCTACCACACTTACTGGTTCACCTCGCATGACAGCCTCTACTGCATCCTTGCGTTTCTCATACTTAGCTGCTGCCTTTCCTACATCCATGCTCCTGACTAACATAACCTAACGTTATAACGCTAGCACTTTCGCAATAATTAATAAGCGCGCGGAGGTCGACAGCCAAAACCGATTTTGGAAGAACTATACTGCCACATTCCGCCTGCAAATCGTTCACGCGATAAGCTAGGCCTTGGCCATTCATGCCCTGCACTATCTGCCGATTGCCTAGATGTACTCCAAGACTGCGTGCTGTCTGGAGATCGATAGCGCTAATCCCGCGCCTGAATCCAATAGGAAGTTCAGTGGTTGTGTTTTCCCCGTGACGTCTACTTTCAGCCAAATTAAGCCATCCCGATACTGGGAATGAATTTCACCAAGAACCTCAGCTCGGGCAGAAAGTGGCAGCAATAATGCCGCGAGCAAGGTACACAGAAAGGAGCGCATTTCGCGATCGGTAAGCAAGATTCATGCGAGAGCCAGTAAGCAGGAGCCTCTCTGGTAACGTTGCGATTGAGGGCACCGAGAAAGCAGCTGGCGGCCCATTTATGACCACTTTCCGTGGCTAGAACAATCCCTCCTGCAGGTTTCAGTGTATTTGCGAGAGCGCTAGGCTGTGGCGACAAACAAAGAATTAAAAACTAATTTTTCTTCGGGGTTTTCGCTGTCGTCGGGATTCTAATCTATGTAGGGCACAATGCCTTGCTAGATAAGTCATGAAAATCACAACTATCATCAGATTTGGAGTCGTAGCGCTCGCGATGGGAGCGTTCTTTGGAGTTGGTCTTCCGGTTAAAGCCGACCAGCTGGTTTGGGTTAGGGCTCAGCAGTTGGATTATTTTCGGGCTAGAGGACTTGTGCCACCTGGATCTTATTCGCACAACGAAAACCAGAAACCCGCTACAATCTTTCGTGGCTTTTAGACCGCGCGCAACCGGCACAGGCGCGTTTGCTGTCGCGCCGCCACGCATTCCAGAAAGATGCAAATATCAGCAGAGCGAGTCCGGCGATCCAAAGCGTGTTGGAGTTCAGGAAAAACTTGCCGATTACCAACGCGAATGCTGCAGCGATTCCAATGACGAGGGGACCATAGCCACGGCGCGCGATAACCGCAGCCGCGAAGTCCCAGAGCGCAACGAGCAGGGACATTATTGTAAGCGGAAGTAGCCAGACTCCAGTCGACACGAAACCCAACCCGAGCCCACCAAGTACCGCTCCATAGGCTGGCCAGCACGCTGGACAAGTAAGATTGGGCAACAAAGAAACTAGGAGAGCGGGCAGCGCGAGTGGAAGCCCTCGCTGGGTTGGACCGGCCAATCGCCACACTTGCAGTGCGGCGACAATTTGCTCAACGGAAGGCGCACCTCGCAGCGCTCCTGAAGGATCAGCATACAGACGACAGCAGGCATTCCCATGAGCGGATGTCTGTTCCGCCACATCATGACCATTCACTAGGAGAGTTGGTGAACCAAAGGCGCGGACATAAACCGGAGCTTCCGCCGAGTCACGGCTCCACTCTACCCATCGCGGAGAAATCCCTGTCTCGGCAAACGCGCGCAGGAGCTGAGCTCTCGCTTCAGCCACATTGGGACAATCAGGATCGTAAATAAATTCGACCTTCATTCCAAACCGCCCCCTTTGTCCAAGAACTCCAAAATGGGACACTCGCCGAGCGAGGTGCGCCCCTTACACGCTGCAGACAATTCGGTGAGTGCCTGTTTCATTTTCTTAAGCATCGCGATTTTCGCCTCAACGCTAGCGATCTTTGCTTCGGCCTTTTCGCGGATATCCTCGCAGGTCGACGAAGTGTTTTTCCTAAGTTGAAGGAGCTCCTTGATTTCCCTCAGCGAAAATCCAAGCTCCTTTGCGCGCCTAATAAACCGGATTCGGCCAACAACGCGCTCGGGATAAAGTCTGTAGCCCGAATCTCTACGCGCTGGGGCTGCAAGCAATCCTTCGCGCTCGTAAAAGCGGATCGTTTCCACGCCTATACCTGCACGCCGCGCTACCTTCCCGATGGATAGCGAGGCCGATTCGACACGTCCGTGGTTCATATCGTAAGCCTAGACCCTGTACCTTACTACAGAGTCAAGACATTATTTCCTGGCGTGATTAGGCGCTTGCGTCGACAAAAGGAGGTTTCGAGGGTGACAAGCGTCGTATCCTCAATCTGCGTCGACTGGTCGAACGCTCCCAAAAATTTCTGCGACTTAAGGCTGCGCGGGGAGTCTTCTTGATTGGAGAATACCCATATGAATCAAATCGTTCTAGATAACCGGGATCGAGCCGGAGAACCTTACGCTGCAACGGCCGAAGGCCAGGATCGCTGCAGCACCAGCACGCACCCAGGCGTTTTTTGACATATTGCGCGCCGCCAAACCCGATCAGCAGCTGGTCTTTCAGCTTGATAAAGCACCGCTTGTCGCGGCTGGATATCATGTTACGGAAGTTAAGGCGGTCACCTACAACACGATGGACTGTGGCGGAGTCGCCGATAAGTGGAAAGAAACGGTGATTCAACTCTGGAATCCGGGCGACGAGCCAGAGCGGGAGTACATGACGGTCAGGAAGTTTCTGGCGATCTATGAGCGAGTAGCCGAGCACATTCCCGTTTCTTATGATGCCGAGCTGCGCTTCGAGTACGGCGATACGCGCCGGCCGGCCGCCAGCTATCACGTCGAACGCTTGGAGTCTAGAGGAGCGCTGATCCTCGTTCACCTCCGCGCTCCCGTAGTGACCTGCAAGGCAAGGGATCGCAAAAAGGCCAGTATAGCCGCTGCCGAAAGTAGCTGCTGCGGCTAAACCTGGTGAACGATGCGATGGATCGCGCGTACCCCAGGTATTGGTGACGTGCAACGCGCAGAGCCGCGGCGAAGCGCTGTGGTCACTGCGCTTGGCGTTACCCAAATCTTTGCATGGGGCTGCTCCTATTACCTGCCGGCTGTTCTTGCCAAGCCAATCACCGCGGGAACTGGATGGCCGCTTCCTTGGGTGGTGGGAGGAGTCTCGGTAGGTCTTTTGTCGCAGGCCTGGTTTCACCGTTAGCTGGCCGCACAATTCAGCGATGCGGAGGACGCGCCGTCCTAGCCTCAAGCTCCATTCTCTTGGCCCTCGGCCTCGTCGGGATCGGTCTTGCTCAAAACCTCATCATCTATCTGGCGGCCTGGATCGTGATTGGGCTTGGTATGGGTGCAGGACTCTACGACGCGGCGTTCGCGACGCTCGGGCAGATCTATCGAGACAAGGCAAGAAGCCCAATTACGACGCTTACTTTGTTCGGCGGGTTTTTCGAGCACCATTTGCTGGCCGGTCAGCGGTTTGCTTGTTTCATCGGTTGGTTGGCGGTCTGCGTGTTTCATTTATGCTGGTCTGCAGCTTGTTGTGAGTTTGCCAATCTACTGGCTGCTCTTGCCGCGAAGTACTGGCTGTACTTCAATGCCGAAATCCCTAGCCAGTGAAGCGATCGGGTTAGCAACTGAGAGTCTAAGCAAAAAGAACAGGGGTGCTCGCTTTTTTCTGTTGGCCGCTGCGATCACGCTGAGCGCAGTTATACAATCAACGATGGCGATCCACCTCCTCACCATCCTTCAAGCGCAAGGAGTCAAAATGACGGCAGCCGTGACACTCGGGACCTTGGTTGGACCGAGCCAAGTCTTGGCGCGCGTACTCGAAATAATCATTGGACGCCACTTTCATCCGATTTGGACGATGTTGACCTCTACGGTGCTGGTCACCACCGGCCTTGTGCTTCTGTCGTTTCACTTACCAGTTATCGCGCTTGGACTCGTATTCTTCGGAGCGGGAATGGGTATCATGTCGATAGCTAGAGGAACGGTGCCTCTTGTGGTGTTTGGAGCTCCTGGCTACGCTGTATTGATGGGTCAGCTAGCTAGCTGCTCCAAGCTCGTTGGCTCAGGCGATTTCTCCCCTGTTGGGAGCAGTGATTCTGGAATTCGGCGGCGCGACTGAAATTCTTTTTGCTCTGTCCGGTGTTGCGTTGGCCAACGTCTTGTTGGTCGCATTACTCGCTCTAACTTCAAGTCCACTGGGATCCAAGCGTCGGCCTGTCTTTGGTGACATCTTCGATGAAAATCAATAGCCCTGGCGCCGGATCTTCTTTGCGGGCCGTTAGTCAGGTCGCAGGACCCTTTCGGACGCGGGAACCAGGAGTACGCTTGCGCCAATCCATCACCCGGCCGTAAGGATCGGTCACCAGACGGCAGCATTCCTGAACCGTTTTACGAAGTTTTGCTCGGGCTCGGTGAACCCTGGATTTTGCGGCGGTGAGAGAAATCCCCAGTTCACCTGCAAGCTCCTCTCGGCTCAAACCATCTACTTCAGTCAGCGTAAGTGCTTCACGATCCTCCGCTGGCAACGTTTCAATGACCTTGAGAGTGTAGGAGAAGAGCTGCTTGCGAAATTCGGTATCACCGGAATCATAACGCTCCGAGTTACCTGTCTCGCGGTTGACAATTGAATCATCCAAAGGCACAAACCGCCGCGACTCTGTAACGAAATCGATAATCGTGTTTCGGGCAATTTGATAAAGCCATCCACGAAAATGCTCGGGCGTGGTCCCTTTCGCCAACGCACGACCGACCTTGACAAAAGTCTCCTGTGTAAGATCATCCGCCGTCGCCGGATCGCCGACTTTACTTTGGATGTAAGCAAAAATTTCGGATCGGAATTCTTCAGCAACAATCTGCAAAGACGGCATTTGAGGTTCGGCGATACTCATCTATCAGTGATGACTGTCGCGGCACAAAAAGGTCGCAGAAAAAGATACAGAACGCCAATGTTGCGCAACCCCGACGGGCTTTGCTCTCAGCGTAGGTCCGCATATTACGTTGCTGAATTACTTAGTGAGCGACACCAAGCTTGGGCGGCCATCTGCACTGGATCCCACGGGCTGCTGAGCGGAGGAGTATAGCTGAGATCAAGCTCATTCAAGCTCTCAACCGTCATGTTGTGGAAGAGGGCTGTCGCGAAAATATCGACTCGTTTCGAAATTTCGGATTTCCAGTGCCCGATCAACTGAGCACCGAGAAGCCGTCCAGTACTTTTATCTCCGCAGATTCGAAAAACGATTTCCTGGGCGCCAGGATAGTAAGCTTTGTGATCCCAAAAGGCGGACTGGACGGTAAGCGGATCAAACCCGGCTTTTCGAGCCTCTTCTTCCCGAAGACCTGTGCGTGCGATCGCAAGCTCAAATACCTTGACCACTTGAGTACCGAGCGACCCGGCAAATTGTGCATTGCCACCTACCGCGTTCTCACCGGCGACACGACCCTGCTTGTGCGAAGTTGTTCCCAAGGGCATGAACGTCGGTCTATTAAATTAAGGAGGCGATGCCAGGTCTCGACACAATCGCCAGCAGCGAAAATGTCTGGAACACTTGTCTCCATCGCTCGGTTGACACGGATGGCTCTCTGCTCACCAATTTTGATGCCGGCGCTTTCGGCGAGTTCCGACGCCGGTCGAACACCTACGCCAACAAGCACGAAATCAGCCGACGCTTTAAATCCTTTCGAATCGCGAACACATATTTTTCCGTCCTCCAGTTCGGTGATAGATTGGATCTCCCGTCCGCAGAGGACCCGGCTGGAAACATTCGGTAACCGGTTTTCCTTCCAAGATCATCTTCAGTTCACTCGGCGAGATTCGCAGCCGTAGACGGTCTCGGGTCCATCGTACTTTCATAGGAATCTGGCAGGTTTGTCAGGATTGATTGCTGGCCCATTTAAGCGTGCACTCGCAAACTAGAAAGACTGCTATGCCCAGCGGTTATGTTCTATCCACCAATCGCGACCATCTTGCGGCCAGGTTGATAATTGTTATGAAAATCATGTTGTTTCGGCTTCCTTTCCACAACTTGCGAAAAAAACTCTCTAAGTTGATCATCGTCCGCTCCTTGTCGCAAAGGCGCTTTAATGTCGAACTCAAGATGACTACCGAGACATGGCCGCAGCTTACCGTCGCAAGTGAGCCTTAGTTTGTTGCAGCTTTCACAAAAGTGAAGGTTAGTCATCGCTCCAATAAATCCAACTCGCTGCGAGCAATCCTGGAATCGATAATACAGCGCTGGCCCGTTCGTTTTGAATTTCGGTTCAGGAATCAATGGGCCGAACTCGCTTTCAATACGGCGCCGGGCTTCTCCGATAGACAGGAAATTAGCTTCCGTCAGCATTTCCTGGGAGGTAACGGGCATCAATTCAATGAAGCGAAGCAGCAATTTCTCTTGGCGAGCAAACCGGATGAGCGGAAAAATGTCTTGCTCGTTGCGACCGCGTATCAATACCGTGTTCAGTTTCACTTGCTCAAAACCGGCGGATTTTGCTGCCGCAATCCCTTCCAAGGTCTGTCTCAAAAAGTGCCGTCCAGTAATGTCCCGATATCGCTCGGCTTCCAGCGTGTCTAGAGAGATATTGGCGGTTCGGACCCGCAGGTTCACAAGGACTCTGGCCAGCGTCTCTCCGGTTTCCGTACATTTGGCGAGCAACGATCCATTTGTGGATACGCCGATGTCGCTGATTTTAGGTAGCGCGCTTAGCTTTCGAAAAAGTGTCACAACATCTCGGCGCGTCAGCGGCTCCCCTCCGGTGATCCGGATCTTGGTAACTCCAAGGTCAGAGGCAACTCGGATCAGACGGGTAATTTCATCGTAATTGAGAATCTCCGAGTGTGGTAGCCATTCCTGCAGCTCCCGCGGCATACAGTACAAGCAACGTTCATTGCACCTGTCCGTTATCGAAACCCTTAGGTAATTGATCCTATGACCAAAGTTATCTTCCATAGTCAACCTTCACTTCGTCTTGGTTGCCTCTTTCAGGTAAGCAATCACGTCCTCAACTTGCTGCGGATCTTTCAGGCCCATGAACGCCATTTTCGTTCTCGGTACGAGGGCCTGCGGATTCGGCAAGTATTTCCGCAGGCTGGCCTCGTCCCAAACTATTCCGGAATTTTTGTTCGCGTCCGAATAATTAAAATCTTCAACGGTACCTGCCTTGCGTCCGAAAAGCCCGGCGAGACTCGGACCGGTTTTGTTCGTATCTGGATCGAGCGAATGACAAGCGGCACATTGCTTAAAGATGACCTCGCCGGCTTTTGGATCGCCGGACGAAGTCGGGGGCCCTGGTTGATTTGCTAACTGCTTTGCCGATGGCGTGACTACGGGACCCGCTGGATGCGGTTTATTCGCTCGTAGATCGTTCAAAACCAGGTTCATGGCTCGATCGATCGGAATGCCAACAACACCCTTGCTCTTATCGATCCATCGGTATTGAGAAAGATTTTTTTCATTCTCGGCGTTCAGATCCGAGAGGATCTTCAACCGTTGCTCCTTTCGATCTTCATCGAGAGTTGGAATAGCCTGGCGCGCCACGACAAGAAAGAGTGACAATCCAAAGAACAAGAGAATCATTACCAGCGCCGTGAAGATCATCGAGCCGGAAACTCTATTCTTTCGCGCTTTTTCAAGCATCTTTTAGTCATTTGAGATTTGGCGGATCGCTCGCTTAAGCGGTGCCGGTGAAGAAGCCCAATCAAACCGCCAACACTCTAAGCACTTAAAAGGCCTTTGGCCGGAAGCGAATCAGTCAAGAGACCGCCGCCACGGTGCCGCTAACCCGCGGAGTATTCCGGCGATTTAAACGAAAGATGGTTCGTCGCCTCCGGCGCCGAAGCAATTTTCCGGATATTAGCCCAAGTCTGCTTGTAATTGGGAATTATGAACTCGTTAACACCCTTCGAAACGACGTTGCCCTGCACACCTCGCGGATTGGCGAAGAGCATGAAACTCTCTTTGCGGCGAACAGCGGTTGCAGGTTGCACCATTGCCTGCGTTGAGCCGTTGTCGTTATAGACCTCGACGAGATCCCCCTCCGCAACGCCTAGCTCCTTCATATCGTCTGGATGGATCTGAATGAACGGAAACGGCCAGCGGTCCATGATGAATTCGTTCTGCTGGTCGAGGTAGGATGATTGCCAAGTATGGTTGACGCGCCCATTGTTTATTAGGAAAGCAAACTTATCTTTCTCAGCCTGTTTTCCTGCGGCCTGCAGACCGCGCCACTGCGTAGCCATGAATTTCGCTTTACCGTCTTTGGACTTGAACTTGCCATCAGTATAGAGTCTTTTAGTGCCAATGATCTTGCCGGCCTGGAAGCCTGTGGCTGGTTCTTGGAAACCGTTGGTGCCCATTGCGCGCAAGCGTTCATAGGTCACAAATTCACCGCCATCAGCGTGCTGATGGTAACCGTCCATAAAAGCGTCCTCCTCGCTTTTCCAGTCGTACCCTTTGAACTTGTCGGCGATATCGTTCTTGCCGGCCTCTCGCCACGATTTCTCTAACGCCTGGGCGAGGAGGGCCACGATGGAACAGTCGGGTAGCGCTTGGCCGGGCGGATCCATGTAGCGTTCGGTGATGCGCATACGTCGCTCGCCGTTCATGGAAGTGAGATTCATCTCGCCGGAGGTTGCCGCCGGCAGAACGACATGGGCGCATTCAGACGTCTTCGTCGGTATGATGTCGACATCTACCGCGAAGAGTCCCCCTTGGCGAATCGCACCCATGATGGCATCAACCAACCGGTCACGATCGCCGTATGGCACGTCTGCCATTGCGTACTTCACCAGGTCCGTACGTCGCTTATAAGCGTTACGATACTGCTGCGCGTTTAGAGTGGTTTTGAAATTGTCGCACGCCCAGACGTGGTGCACTCCTCCTTTGTTATTTATCAGGAGTTGATCGACATATGGGGCGGGCCGACCAATAAACCCGTCGGAAGGCCGAACATAGCCTTCCTGGTGGCCGCCCATTCGAACACAGCCGCCGCCTGGCCGTCCAATGTTGCCGGTCGCAAGCGCGATATTTACTAGCGCGCCGTTTGTCCTGTAATTGTCATTTCCCCAGATGAGCCCCTTTTCATAACAGAACATCGTCCGGCGTCGCTTCCCGCCCGGCTTGGGTTCAGCGACCCATGTGGCCGCCTTGCGGATTTGTTCGGGCGTCAGTCCCGTCACCTGCGCCGCGTCTTCCACGGACACTGTGTTGGCGGCGACCATCTCATCGAAACCAACAGTTGAGGCAGCTATGAAATCCTTGTCGATCCAACCCTTCGCGGCAATCTCGGTCATTAACGCGTTGAAGAGCATTAAGTCAGTGCCCGAGTTGATTTGCAGGTGAAGGACGTTGTCCTTACCCGCCTCGACCTCGCAAGCATTGATCGTTACCGTTCGGCGCGGATCGACAATAACGATCTTCGCCTTGGGGTGCGGCTCATCCACGAACTGCTGTTTCTTCTTTTTTTGGCTTTCCCCTCGCAGGTTCGGGATCCAATGGTTTAAGAAATAATTCGTCTGCGTCTCGAGCGCGTTCGTGCCGACCGCAAAGATCGTGTCGGCAAGTTCAGCGTCTTCGTAACAATTATTGAGCTCGCCCACGCCCATATCGCGCGTTGCATGCACTTCGGAGTTGTAGGCCGGCCGATTGTGGATCCGGATGTTCTTGATCTTCATGCTCTCGAAATAGAGCTTACCCGTCGCCCAGGTGAACTCGTAGCCGCCCCCGGCGCCGCCGTGGTCAGCGGCCGAAACAAAAAGACCGTCCTCGCCTTGCTCTTCGACAACGCGCCGTGTCACTTCTGCGACGAGCCCTATCGCGTCTGCCCATGAAGTCGGGTAGAGTCCCGAGTAACGCCACACGAGCGGGTCAGTGAGGCGCTGCTCTTGAGTGTTGCGCTTGCTTGAGAATGACATTTCGGCGATGCGCGAGCCACGGATTGAAGCAAGCCCAGAGTTCACCTCGCACCCGTAATCCGGCTTGATGACCATGTGAACGTCTTGTCCATCCTGCTTCACGACGTTGTACATCGCGGGCGAGTACCACGCCTCGCTGTCCGCTGCTTGTTGCTTCGATAAATCGATGTTGAAAAAATTTTGATCCGGCGCCGTGCCGCCTTGCTCATCGATGGGCCAGGAGATTGCCTTGTAGCCGCAGCCGACGATGCAATAATGGCAGACGACGGTTTGGACTTTTGCGTCCTTTGGAGGGATCGGCAGTCGGTCGATGTTGCGTTTGTAGGCCATGTGTCTTCCTTTCTTTTCTCTTAGGCGAGGACGTTGCCGGTGCGTCCGTAGATCAGTTCGTCCACGCCCTCGGCGAAAATGTCTCCTGTGTTTGCGTCAACCCGGAGACGAAATTGAGCAAGGTTCTGGGCCGCGTGACCCCAAACTTCCAGACCGCCCTTTTCGACGTCGTAGACAGAGTAATGACCAGGGCAGTTAAGTGTGCGAGATGTGGCGTTGTAATTTAGCGGATAACCTTTGTGCGCACACAGCGTGGAGAAAGCGACGATGTCGGCGTCAGGGCCGACACCTCCTTCCACCCGATGACCAAGCTTGAGGAGCACTCCTGGCGATGCAGCATCGGGATATGTCACGGCGATTGGAGTATTGAGCTGCAGGTCCTTTAAGGTTCCAAGCCGGTTTGAAGGATAAACGGCACCCGCTTGCGGTGGCGACATCGCGGAAGTGTTTGCCACAGACTTACTGGCCGTCTGCGCAACTCCTCGCGGGACCACAGCAACGGTGGCTGCCATCGCGAAGCTCTTAAGGAAGTGGCGACGTCCTAGGTCCACCAAATGCGGACAACCCTCCCCGAGGCTCTTAGATTCTCCTTCTTGCTGAGGATCAATAAAACAGTCTGCGCGTGGTGAATTACTCATACTGGATATTTCTGGGTTCCTGCGTTGGCGCGATTGGCTGCGAGGCAAAAACACTCTGCGCCCAACAATGATTGGGAGACATTCATGGGGGAATGGGATTGAAGGCATTCCGCCTTCGCTGTTTCGGTATTTCTAACCTACTAGAAATACAAATACGGGTGGCTCAGTCAACACTTTTGATTTTGCTGTCAATAATTTTATGGTAAAAATTTCGTCGCATTTCGCTCACATGATAGATATTGCGATGCGTTCGAAATGAGCCTCCCCCCTCCAGAGCTTTCCCGGAGTCCGATTACAACCAACCTTTACGAAGTCGGCATGTTAGGCGACCCGAATTGATTGGATTTTAATCTGGGGTCAATTCCTCTTGAATCCTTTGTGAAACAAAGTTCAAGGATCAGTGATCGGTCAATCTTTGCGCCTTCTCGTGAGCTTCTAAATCTCCTGGGTTGGCGTCCTCATGGTGAAAATGTTTCCAAGCCAATGTCGCGGCGGCGAATAAGCCGCCGCAAACAATTAAGTAGAGCAAATCCTTAAGAATTGGATTTCGACCCGATGTTTTGTTGTCTATCATTCTAGAAGGATAGAAATACTCTCCAGTACTTTTTAGTCCAGTCGGAGTTTCGGGATGAAAACCGTCGGTTTTGTTTGGGGATGGATGCGGCTTGTGATCGGCCTGGCACAAATGGGCTTTGCCCTTGCAGCAGCTGTAATACTTTTGTCGAACGGCCTTTGTCCATCTATGTGGATCCGTTTCGCTTTCGCGAGCGCTGTCACAATCCTAAGTCGGTGCTTGTAGGACGTCCAAAGGACCCAGCCGAGCCGTGGCGAAGGCGGCCCTCGTCAGAATGAACGCTAGCCTATTCGGACCGGATCCTGTTGCAGATAGGCTACCCGGATTGTTCGCTTCACTCCCCCCGATCAAAATCGCGCCGAACTTGGTCCACGACTTTCGCATATTTGAGCTACGTTGCGAGGCTCCTTCCAGCCCTGGCCCGCGAGTCGGGGGATACGCCGAACGCGAGATCCGGCAACCCGAGCATCCATCATCCGAAAAAATCACGGCTTCTCCATCTTTCCCGCAGGGGATCATCGAGACAGCTGCGTTCCCAGGTTTATACCGGCAGCGTAGGCGCCAAAAACTTTCCCGATTTCGTCTCGAACCCGGCGAAAAACGGCGAAAACCTCTTCTTCGCTTCCCGTGGCTTTGGCCGGATCGTCAAAGCCCCAGTGGTACCGTTTCACAAGCCCAGGAAATATCGGACACGCTTGGTCGGCGTATCCACAGACCGTGATTACGGTGTGTACCTTAGAATCGAGGAATTCCTCCAGGTGCTTAGAACGGTGACCAGAAATATCGATTCCAATCTCTTCCATGGCGCGGATCGCTAAGGGATGAACAAATCCGGTCGGTTTCGAGCCCGCGCTCTCAACTCGGATGAGATCGCCGGCTTTCTGTCGAAGAATGCCTTCCGCCAAGTGGCTGCGGCATGAATTTCCTGTGCATAGAATCAGTACTAAAGGGTGCTCTTGCATATTGCTCTTGCGTACCAGCTTTTTCAGTTACAACCATTCTTCAGTTTCAGAAGTTTGGAGCAAATCCCCAATCTGGCCCACGACTACAGCTGCTTGGCAGACGCAAACAACTGGACTACTTTTTGGCGCATAACTCCAGATGACCAACGATCGACTTGTTGACTATGCCGATATGTTCGCCGCTCTCGGATCTGAGCCGCGTTTGCGCATCGTGCGCTTGCTCCTGTCTGCGTACCCGGAAGGTTTGATTGTCGGCGACATCCAAGCAGAGTTAGGTATCGCCAACTCCACACTGTCGCATCACCTGGAGAAGTTAAAAAACGAAGGTCTTGTTGGTGTGCGTCGCGACAGCAATCGGCTCTGGTACTGCGCCAAAGAGGATGTGTTGGAAGAACTTCTGAAGTTCCTCTTCGCAGAATGTTGCACGCGAAGTGGAGCGGTAAACCCGAAGGCGGTTTTACCGAAAGTGATTTCTGAGCCCTGCAGGCCGGCCAAAAAGAAGGCGAAGGCTCATTAATATCTGATACGTTGAATTTCATCGATCAGTAGTGACGACGTCGAAGCGTGAACCTCGCGATAATATTGGTGATGAGCACAAGCATCAGCAGCACAAAACCAGCGGCCCAAGCCTGGCGATGCCAATCGTCATAAGGCGCGATCGCATAAGTAAAGATCATCACCGGCAAAGATGCCGTCGGGCTGTCCCAGCCCGGGCTCCAAAACCGGTTACTGAAGCTGGTAAATAAAAGCGGAGCGGTTTCTCCGGCCACGCGGGCAACATCGAGCATAATCCCTGAAATTATCCCTTGGAGCGCGGCAGGAATTACAACAGTCATGATGGCTTTGGATTTCGACGCTCCCAGGGCAAGCGCACCTTCGCGAAGGCTCATCGGCACAGAGCGCAGGAAATCGTCTGTAGTTCGCAGGGCAATCGGAATCATCATGATGCCGAGCGCTACCCCGCCAGCAAACGTAGAGAAGTGTTTCATCGGCAACACGATTAAGGTGTAGGCGAATATACCGATAACGATGGAGGGCACTCCGTTCAGGAGGTCAGTGGTGTATCGAACGATGAAGGGGAAAGTTTTGCCCCCGAATTCAGCCAGATAGATCCCAGCTAGAAAACCGAACGGCAGCCCGATTGCAGAAGCGAGCAGCAAAAGCTTCCCTGTCCCAACAATTGCATTAGCCATTCCCCCACCCGTCTCACCCACCGGGGTGGGCAATTTAGTGAAGAAATCAAAACTCAAGTAGCGCCCCCCATTGATGATCAGATAGCCGAGGATGATTACCATGACCGAAATGATAAAAATCGCACAAAGTCCTGTTAAAGAGAACATTACGACGTTCACGATCCGGTTTCGTCGCTCCGGCCAGGTCATTGGGGGCCTCCGGTTCCCTTACGCGTCGTCGTCAGAATAAGAATTCGCGCTAAAGCATTAATTATAATTGTGATGCCGAATAACACCAGTCCGAGTTCGATCAGAGCGCTGACGTATACATCTTCTGTTGCCTCGGTGAATTCATTGGCGATTACAGCAGCGATTGAGTACCCGGGAGCCAAGAGTGAGGGGCTTATTTGTGGATTGTTACCGATCACCATGGTCACAGCCATGGTCTCTCCAAGCGCTCTTGCAAGCGCCAGAAAGACTGATCCAAAAATGCCCCGCCGAGCAAAAGGTACCACAACGCGCGAGGTCGTTTGCCAGCGGGTTGCGCCGAGTGCAAGCGCGGCTTCTTTTTGGTCTTGAGGCACAGCCAGGAGGACCTCTCGCGAGACCGACGTGATAAACGGAACAATCATGATCGATAAGACGATTCCAGCGGAGAAGATGCTTACGCCGTAAAATGGTCCGCTAAAGATCGGCAGAAAGCCCAGGCTCTGCTGCAGGACCGGTACAACGTAATGAAGTGCAGGAAGCAGCAGAAAAATCCCTAATAACCCGAAGATGACACTTGGCACTGCCGCGAGAAGTTCAATCACGAAGGTCAAGGAGGCGGATAGGTTGGGCGGCGCTAACTCTGCCAAGAAAATTGCCGCACCCAGACCCAACGGAACAGCGATCAAGAGAGCTAAAATCGAGGTTACCACGGTTCCGTAGATGAATGGCAAAGCGCCGAAATCTCCGGCCACTGGATCCCACGCACTGCTGAGAAGGAAATTCCAACCGAATTTGTGGCGAGCGAGACTGGAGTTGATCCACAACTCATAGACGAGCAGAACGGTCACTACGAAGATGCTGGCAGCGCATGCCGCGGTGATTAAGTAGGCTATTTGGTCGCCTGATCCAAGTCGGCTCAAGAAAGTCCTGGACCGTATCCATGGCACCTTATGAGAAAGCGCTGTCGATTCCACCGCCATGTTACTGGACCTTAGCCAACGCCTGTTGCTCTTTAGCAACGATTTCTTTGGGCAGCGGCGCGTAAGCAAGCGCCTCGGTCATTTTTTGACCATCGCTTAACATCCATTGCAGGAAATCTTTCATGACCTTGAGCTTGGTCTGGTCAGTAAATTTCTGTGGGATTAAGAGCCACGTAAAACTTGAGATTGGATAAGCTTTTTCTCCCGGTGCGTTGGTAATTGAGACCCGAAAATCGTCCGGCATGTTCTGCGCCGCGCCGGCCGCCGCCGCCGTGACCGTGTCAAGGTCCGCCTTCACGAAACTCCCCGCCTGATTCTTTACGTTGCCGTATGGCTGTTTGTTTTGAACGGCGTAAATCAGTTCTACGTATCCAATGGAATTGGGGGTCTGTTTGACCAGACCTGCAACGCCTTCGTTCCCCTTGCCTCCAAGACCAACAGGCCATTTGACTGAGGTTCCGACCCCGACTTTGCTTTTCCATTCCTCGCTAACCTTCGCCAGATAATCGACCCACACGTAGGTGGTTCCGCTGCCATCGGAGCGATGCACAACAATGATGTCGTTGCCCGACAGTTTAGCGTCAGGATTCGCTTTCGTGAGCTCGGGATCGTTCCACTTTGTAATTTTTCCCAGGAAAATGCCCGCGAGCGACTCGGGCGTAAACTTGAGCTCTTCGGTAACGTCCGGGATATTGTAAGTTGGCACATCAGCGCCCAGGACCGTCGGAAAATGGAGAATTTCGGTTCCACGTTTTTCTTTGTATGCCTTCAACTGCTCGTCGTTCATCGGTCCATCGCTTGCGCCGAAATCGACGGTACCCTCGGTAATTTGGCGAATTCCCCCTCCAGAACCGATCGATTGATAGTTGATCTGAATATCGGGATGGAGCTTGTGGTATTCGTCAAACCATTTGGAATACATCGGGTACGGAAACGTTGCGCCGGCGCCCGTCAGCGAGATTTGCGCCTCAGCATTAGATCCGGCCAAAACGACCAGCAGCGTAACGGGTAAAATCACCGCGAGTTTACCTGAGGCTTTTCCGAGACTTCGAAGCTTGGATGTGAAAGTGTTCATGGAAGTTTAGAAGACGATGGACCGGCTCAAAAGAAGCCTTTAGTCCGTTTCGGTCGTTCCAGTAAGGTAGAAATTCAACACACGTCAAGGCCTGGCTGGTTACAATCCTGTTGCAATGATCTCTGGCCCAAGGTACCTCCCATCTCATTGGATCTTGCTAAAAGCCGCCTGCTCTTTAGCGACCACTTCCTCGGGCAATGGGACATATAGAAGCTCTTGAGTCAGCTTTTGACCATCCGTCACCATCCATTGCAGGAAATCTTTCATGACCTTTAGCTTGTTTTTGTCATCGAATTTGGCCGGGACAAGAAGCCACGTGAAGCTCGAGATCGGATAAGCCTTCTCTCCTGGCGCGTTGGTAATTGAGACCCGGAAATCATCCGGCATGTTATGGGCAACTTCAGCAGCGGCTGCAGTTACCGATTCAAGGCTCGCCTTTACGAAGTTCCCAGCCTGATTTTTCACCCAGCCGTAGGGCAACTTGCTTTGAATCGCGTAAGCAAGCTCAACGTACCCAATCGAGTACGGGGTCTGTTTCACGATGGCGGCAACGCCTCCGTTTCCCCGCCCCGCGAGGCCAACGGGCCATGGCACACTGGTCCCAAATCCGATCTCGCTGTTCCATTCTTCGCTAACCTTCGCCAGGTAATCGGTCCATATATAGGTCGTGCCACTTCCGTCGGAGCGGAATGCAACGACGATTTCGTGATTTGGCAGCTTGGCTTCAGGATTAGTCTTTGTCAGCTGCGGGTCATCCCACTTCGTTATTTTGCCCAGAAAGATCCCGGCAAGGGCCTCCGGCGTGAATTTGAGATCGAAAGTCACTCCAGGAATGTTGTACATCGGAACATCCGCGCCCAGTACTGTTGGGAAGTGCAGGATCGCCATGCCTCGCTTTACGCGGTATTCTTTGAGCTCAGCGTCATCCATCGGTCCGTCACTCGCTCCGAAATCGTAAACGCCAGCTGTAATTTCTCGGATACCTGCGCCAGAACCAATAGCATTATATTCAATCTCGATATCTGGATGAAGCTTCTGATATTCAGCGATCCATCTCGCATACATCGGATAGGGGAATGTGGCCCCACCTCCCGTCAGCAACGTTTGCCCCTGCGCTTTGGATTGCGCTAGCCCAGCCAGCAGGAGCACTGAAACAATCGCGACAAACCATTTTGAAAAGCCTGGGAATGTCAGAACGGCATCGTCGCCAGGTATCTTGGAATACGCCTGCAGCATTACCATCGTAACGAACTCAACCTGAGCAAGTAGCGCTGGCTTTGACTGAGCAGCCAAGAATCTGTTGGTGAATTTCATGATACTAAGGCGGGTTTGATTAAATCAAAAACATCTTGTTGCCTCGTTTAGCATCTTCTATTCGATATTTCTACAAATATAGATAGCTTAAGGCGTTAAATTTTCTGTTTTGCAAGTCTTCTGAAGCGCAGGCGGAGCAACGTCTTTGCAGTCGACGAATGAACGCCTTGGCTAGCCGAATCGGCCTGAGATGTAATCCTCCGTTTGTTTCTGCTTCGGATTCTCAAAAAGACGCTCTGTCTTCCCGTACTCGATCAGGCGACCGAGATAAAAGAACGCTGTATTGTGCGCAACCCGCGCGGCCTGCTGGAGATTGTGCGTCACGATGACAACCGTGTAATCTTTGTGAAGCTCCTCCATCAGTTCTTCAATTTTGACCGTGGCTATCGGATCGAGCGCTGCACACGGTTCGTCCATCAAGAGCACTTCGGGCCGATTGGCGATCGCTCGCGCAATACAAAGCCGCTGCATCTGGCCTCCGGAAAGACTCCACGCGCTCTTTTGAAGTCGATCCTTTACCTCATCCCATAACCAGGCTTTGCTGAGGCTTCGTTCAACGATTTCGTCCAAAACGTTTCTGTTATTTTGCCCTGCCATTCTCAGACCGAAGACGACGTTTTCGTAAATCGATTTCTGAAACGGATTGGTCTTTTGAAAGACCATGCCAATCCGTTTCCGGAGGCTGATAACATCAGGCTTGATCTGGAACACGCTTTGCCCTTTGAGCTTGATGTCTCCGTGGTGGCGAGTGCCTTTGACCAGATCACTTAGCCGGTTGATGCTTCGCAAAAGAGTGGTTTTGCCACAGCCGGATGGACCGATGAAAGCGGTGATTTCCCTCTCCGGAATATCCATGTCGATGTCGAACAAAGCTTGCTGCTTGCCGTAAAAAAAATCGAAATGGAGAATCTGAATGAACTTTGCATCTCGCGACGGTAAACCTTCATCGCTTATAGAAGCCACCTCAGAGGTTCTTCCTAATGATGTAGAGCGATCGGGGGAACGCGGCGCCATATCGTGCCCTGAGGAATTCGTGTGTTACGAAGCTTGAAGCGCTCGCTGGTACCACGGACGCGATCGAACGCAGATGCTGCAGACCGAAAGCATGACGGGCACCTCAACCAGGACGCCCACCACTGTCGCCAGCGCTGCAGGGCTCTTTGCTCCGAATAAAGTGATCGCAACAGCAACCGCCAATTCAAAGAAGTTGCTCGCGCCGATCAGTGACCCTGGTGTCGCTACATTGTGGCGCACCCTCAAAAAGCGCATCAGTCCGTAAGCCAAACCAGCATTGAAGTAAACCTGGATCAGGATCGGAATTGCCAGTAGCAAAACGGAAACCCAATTCGAAAGAATGTTGTCGGCTTGAAAAGCGAAGATTAACACCAGGGTCGCAAGCAGCGCAATGATTGTCACCGGGCGGAAGAAGGGGAGAAAATGGGCTTCAAACCAAACCGAGCCCTTCGCTCTGATCAGAACGGATCGACTTAGCCAGCCCGCAAGCAGTGGAATCACAATGAACACGACCACAGAGACAAAGAGCACCTGGCTCGGGATATCTACTCCGTTGAGACCCACTAGGAACATCACAATCGGCGCGAACGCAAAGATCATGATGAGATCATTTATCGTGACCTGAGCCAGGGTATACGGACCGTCACCATCGGTAAGATAGCTCCAGACGAAGACCATTGCGGTGCAAGGCGCTGCTGCCAGGATAATCAACCCAGCCGTGTAATTTTTCGCCGTGTCGGGGTCGATCCAACCGAAGACCTTAGCGAAAAGGACTTGGACAAAGAGCCAGCCAAGAAAGGCCATACTGAACGGCTTGACGAGCCAGTTCACGAACAGCGTGACGAACAAACCCTTCGGTCTTTGTGCGACTCCTTTTAGACCGCCGAAATCGATCTTGAGCATCATTGGATAAATCATGAGCCAGATCAGCACTGCGATCGGCACGTTCACCTGCGATCCACGAACAAATTCCCAACCACTGAGCTGATTAATGACGCCAGGCAAAAGCTTGCCCAACAAGATACCAATGCCCATGCACAGGAGCACCCAGAGGGACAGGTACCGTTCGAATAGCTCCAACTTCTTAGCCGTAGTTTTCGTTTTTGCGTTCTGGAAACTACGCCCCGTTGAGCGAGGCGCCATGCCCGATGCGCTTTCCAAAGAATCGTTCGTTTTCAAATCGTCTTTTCCTTCATTCCGATACTAGAGCTTTGCTTCAAAGAGTTGGGCGGCCGGTCCGCCGTAAGATCGCCACAGGAGGAGAAACGGGAATTCTTTAGCGCCCTGGGTAGACGCCTCAGATCGGACGTCAAAGTCGGATCGCTTTTCGCAGATTCAGCCAAGCATCTGAGGCTGAGTTCCACTGCACAAGATCTAGGCGATCGCAATCGATAAACTTTCCAAGTTTGTACCCGCGTGAATTCGACGAACCCAGCTTTTCGTAAATAGGCCAGATGCTGGGAGACGTTTACTTGCGGTAGATCGAGCAATTCCTGGAGGTGGCACACACAAAGCGGCTGTTGCAAAAGCAGGTGCAGAATTCGAAGACGCGATGGGTCCGAAAAAGCTCTGAAAGTGTCTACCAAATTCATTTTCGGGACCATAATCTAGATATTATATAAGGCAATCTTAATATATTTGAATACGCGATCCTCATTGTGGAAAGTAGCGGCGGCCGGCATCCCGCTCCAAAGCTCTTGACAAGGACATATGTTTCTATTATTGCGGGAATATAGAGACACTGGCACGACCAATGCCCAAAAAACAGGACCTCGAACAGATAATCCGCTATGCCGACATGCTCACGGCCATGGGAACCGAGTCACGGCTTCGGATCATGCAGCTTCTTCTTTCAGCGCATCCTGATGGCTTGGTTGTTGGTGAGATCGGCGATGAACTTCAGATCCCCAGTCCACCCTTTCTCACCATCTTGAAAAGCTAAAAAACGAGGATCTTGTGAAGGTGCGGCGTGAAGGGACTTTCCTCTGGTATTCCGCTAACACCGAAGCACTCCAAGAACTGCTGGGCTTTTTGTACGCGGAATGCTGCACACGCAACAAGGCCATTAAGCCGTGGAAGATTGTCTCCATCAGCAAGTAACGAAAGGATTACCCCATGAGCACACCCAACGTTAAGGAAGTTGTCCGGGAGAAGTACGGGCAGGCTGCCCTGCGCGTCACATCAGGCACCGGCAATTCATGCTGCGACGTCCCGTCCGCGCTGGAAGCCTCCTGTGATCCGATAACCTCGGATCTCTACGATACGGCGCAGCAGGGCGAAGTGCCAGACACGGCCATCAAAGCCTCTTTTGGCTGCGGCAATCCCACTGCCCTCGCCGAATTGAAACCGGGCGAAACCGTGCTCGACCTCGGCTCCGGCGGCGGCATTGATGTGCTGCTTTCCGCTCGCCGCGTCGGCCCGACTGGAAAAGCGTACGGTCTTGATATGACCGATGAGATGTTGGCGCTGGCAGAAGAAAATAAGCGCAAAATCGGCCTTGCCAATGTTGAGTTTTTGAAAGGCGAAATCGAGAACATCCCGCTTCCCGATAATTCGGTAGACGTCATCATCTCGAACTGCGTCATCAACCTTTCAGGCGATAAAGACCGCGTGCTGAAGGAAGCGTTTCGGGTGCTCAAACCGGGCGGCCGCTTTGCTGTATCCGATGTAGTTGTCCGGGGTAACGTCCCTGCCCAAATCAAGAAGAACATAGAGCTTTGGGTGGGCTGCGTTGCCGGTGCATTGAGCGATTACGAATACGTGGCGAAACTTGCCAAAGCCGGTTTTGACAATATCGATATCGAGCCCACGCGTGTTTACAGCATCGAAGACGCGCGGGCCTTCCTATTGGGCCAGGGCCTCGACGTCGATGCGCTGGCCAGAGAAGTGGAAGACAAGTTTATTAGCGCCTTTGTTCGAGCGAGCAAGCCCGCAACGGCCTGCTGCGCGCCAGGTTGCTGCTCCTAAAATTGTTTTCTTTTTATGACTCTTTCGCGCCGCATTGTCGCAGAAGGTCTCAGAAGGTCTAGGAACCGCGTTTCTTCTTGCGGCGGTTGTTGGCTCAGGCATCATGGGAGAGAGGTCGGCCGGCGGCAATATCGCCATAGCCCTGCTTGCCAATACACTGGCCACGGGCGCGACATTGATAACCCTGATTTTCACTTTCGGGCCAATCTCGGGCCCGCGGGTGTCATATTGCTTAAGTTCGTCCGGCGATTCTTCCAAAAGCGCCGGCTAGCTTTGCCAAGATTTCCTCTGAAGGAAATCGTCTTCCAAGTTCTATGTCCGAAAGGAAAGGTGAGGAAATTCCGATCTTCTTTGCCAACCCACGCAAGGACAAATCCGCCTTATTCCGCAATTCGCGGATTCGTTGGCCCAAAGAGATTTCGATCATGTGTTAGCAACAAAGCTTACGGACAGTATCGCTTGACCCTGCCATCTTGCAAGAATCAAACGTGAAATATTCGGTTTTAATGTCGACGATACCGGCCGAACTGAGGTCCTTGAAGTGAGCAACCAGAGGAGGAGAAGGGAGTAAAGAACCGCTTCGCAGAAGCACCTACCTTTACTTGAGAAAACACTTGTTCGACGTCGATCGTATTCTACGACGCCGCTCACCGGGCCGCCGCCACACCCGAGCCAGCTTGAATGCAGTGCCCTGGCCCATCCCACTATTACGATGTTTGCGCTGACACAAATTCTTCCCACCTTTAGAGAATGTGCGGACGTTATCGGCGAACAACAAAAGAGGAAGAGCTTGCGCGGATCTATCACATTCCGATCCCGAAACAGCCGGATCTGCCCGTCAGCTACAACATTGCGCCTAGCCAGAACGTTTTGGCGATCCGGTTCAATCCCGAGACAAGGGAACGAACTTTAGATTTAGACCAACTCCGCTGGGGACTGATCCCCCATTGGGCAAAAGACCAAAAGATTGCTTACCGGACCATCAATGCCCGAGCTGAGACCGTCGATAAAGCCCAATCCTACCGCCAAGCATTCATAAAGCGCCGCTGCCTGATTCCTGTGGATGGTTTCTACGAATGGCGGAAAACGGCTAAACCGAAGCTGCCGTTCGCCATCGCTATGAAGGACAACCACCCATTCACCTTTGCTGGGCTCTGGGAAAACTGGAAAGATCCCGAATCTGGAGAGTGGATACGCACCTGCACGATTATTACAGGCGAGCCCAACGAACTCGTCGCGCAGATTCATCCCCGTATGCCGGTGATTATTCCTGAGCAACATCACGCGGCATGGTTAGCGGAAACAGAGAACGGTAACTTAAAAGAATTACTCGTCCCCTATCCTGCCGATCAGATGCGAGTGGGAAATCTCCCCGAGAGTAAACAGCCCGAAGAATGACGATCCATCACTCTGGGAACCTCTTCGTTCAGAGCCCGCAAAAACCGAGGCCGAAACGCTTGAACTCGTGCCTTAGAAGTATGCCACTTTATAGGAATAGCGAGATCCAACTTGGCCTGAAGTATACTGTGCTTCAGGCTGAGACCGCCAACTAAAATGGGATCAGACTGCTCTGGCCGATATTTCTCGAGAGCACTATTGAGGACATCGCGCTCGGCCTCGGAAAGCATAAAATAGCTTTTTTGAACACTGGTAGGCAGTAATTCCCCGAGCCCTTTACGTATGCTGCTCCGTGTTCGCCGCCGCTGGATTGAACCTTTCGCTGTTCCCATTCTCATAAGCCAGAAGAACTGGAGCCTTTACAGGTATACAACAACGTTTTCAATAGACGGTTGCAAATGGCGCCTGGAAATAGTGCTCCCCTGCCCCACCCTCCCCCTCGCCTAGCCCTAGCGAAGATCTACCAGGAGGGCTGCCGGCGAAAGTCGGTCCTGCTCTAAATAACGCGATCTGTCCTTTATCGGGGTTTGGGCATCCAACTACGGCCGCTCCCTTTCAATCTCCCGGATCAGTTCTTCGGCAAACGGATCACCACTGTCCCGCATCTCGTGGAGAATTCTCCAACCTAATGTGCGAATTGAGTCCTCTTTGGACTCCCGCACAGCAAATGCGGCAATCTCAGGAGTCGCGAACCTATCCAGCATAGAGACAGCTTCCGCCTCCGAGCACGTCCTCAGCCGTGAACGGTACTGCGCCTCAATCTTGTTAGTGAGAAAGCGAATATCCGTCTCGTCGTGGGGCCGATCGGTGAGTTGTTTGGTGACAATCAAGTCGATCGCTTCTATGAGCCTGACGCCGGAATCTATCGAGGTTCCACGCTCCCAAACGCTCTCGAAATCACCTGCTTCAAACTCGTTTGGAAGGAAGAACACATCAATTGGCCTCTCGGCTCCCGCAATTCGAATCAGGCGATCCTCGGTACCCACCGCGGGAACATTGGCAACGCTGATCGGTGTCCACCCTCCAGAAGCCGAAATTCGTTGTGCTTGCAATGACGGCTCTCGCGTCAGTAGCTGCTGAATTGCCGCAGCCCATGCTTGAGCATCTGGCAATGGATCAATCCAGATGTCGTAATCCTTGGTATTCCTGCTCAATCCATGGAGAATCACCGCCATGCCGCCAAGGAGGACAGTCCTGCGTTTGCTGGCAAGGAATGCAACCGCTTCTTGAGCAGTCATTTTAGGGACCAGGCATCCGTTGAATGCTCGACACTATCCGAGATCGCTTCAGCGTCGGCAAGTGAACGTGGGTTCTCAATCCACGGCTCGCTATTGCTCCTGATCGTCGTGGCAGGAAGCGGTTTACCCTTTCTCAACCTCAGCAATGATAGACGTAGCGAATAGCGCCTCTTCTGCCTGTCCACGTTTGGCCGATATGATTTCATTGAACTTTCAAACAACAGGTGCCAACTCGACTGACTGTGTTGCCGCCAGGCGTTGATCCCTGAACCCCTGAAGAACCTCGTCCAACTGGCGTGATACAACTTCCGGATTTTGCGTTGCCAAGTCGTTGAAATCAGTGAATTCCTGGCTGCGCTGTTCTGCGCTTAAATAGCCGACCGCTTTCGCCTCGTGGCGTTCAACGTAGGGAACAGCCAGGTACGTTCGTTCCCCGTGTGGAATGTCTTTTCTCATCACCCCCACCTCCTGGGTATGTCGTATCTCCTTCTTTTGCTCGATCGTGAGGATGTATTCGCTGATGCGCTCGGCATCCGCCGCCGCATACAAGATTTCCTTTGGCGTGTCCGTGAGGATCTGGAACCAATGATCGACATAACCAGCGTGACGATCCGGATCGTAACCGATCCCAAGCTCTGAGCCGAGAATTAAACTGGCAATTTCAGCCCGGAGCTCCTCCCGGGCGTAGGCGGAGCCGAATGGGTTGCAAAGGTCTCGGTCGAGCCGGTCGGGGTGTGCTGTCCAGTGGCCAAGCTCATGCAACGCCGTCGCGGAATAAGCGCTGGGTGTTTCAAACCGATCCTGCGCCGGCAACCGAATCGTATCCGTGGAGAGACGGTAATAAGCTCCCCCAATCGGAGAGTGTTCGAATTTTGCCCCGGAGGCCTTCAGCAGCTTTTCCGCTTGCTCAACGGGTTCCGGCTCCTATGCCGGAATTCCGTCGATCTGCTCCGCATTGAACACCGCGGCCGTAATCACTTTTGTCCGCTCCAAGCGCACCAAGTCCTTGATTGCTCTCTTTTGGCTGTCCAGGACCGGCTGGCCATCCTGTCCAATTCGGACCCGCTCTTCCTCCCAAATCCAGTGTTGTATCTGAGTCGATCGCCCCCTCCCCTCACCTGCCAGCCTTGAGCTTGCGCTTGGCGGTACGTCATCCACCGCGGATCGCTGAAATCAGTCGAGATTAACGCCAGAATGTTAATCCCTCGATATCGGTTCCCCGTCGTTGGGTTGTAAGGGCCGAACGATTGACCTTCGAGCCACGGCTTTTGCCAGGGAGCCGTTCCCTCCTTGAGCTGTGCAATGAGCTTGTCAGCGAGGCGCTGTGCAAAATCGGTTTTGTTCATGTCTTCCCCCTTCTTTTGCCCGAGTTAGAGATCCTCTACACTTTCGCGAGCATCTTCGTCCGAGAGCGCGTCCTCATGAAACGCAATCTTTTCGGCTTCATCCGGATCAAACGATACCTCATACCCTGGCGTTTCCGCATCCCGCAGCTTTTGATCAATGATTTCGTCCGGCGTTAGTTCTGTTGGTTCCTTTTCCATGTGTCAGTTCCACGTTAGTAATGGTTTAATGACGGATTCGATTGTTGTGGCTTGGAGTGGGCCGAAATAGCGGGAGTCGAAAGATGCAGGATTATAATCCGACATCAGCAGGACGTCGCCGGAACCAAGAATATGATTTTTGAGTATCTGGCGAGAAGTCCGGTCATTTTTACCCACCAATTGTTCAAACGAACCGGTTTCCTAAACCCTTTCACTGCGAGTTGGTTTTCCGAAATACCAGTTGGCACAGGGGTCTCTCCCCAGAAGAGATTCAACAAAACATGGCTCGATTCACTGAGTGGTTTGAGGAACTAAATAATTCTGCTCTCACGTCGCAACAGGATGCTCGGGGCCAAAAGCCTTTTCCGTGATCGCCAGCTTCCGCTGGTAAAAGGGCTCAGCGTTCGCGTATTGGCCTTTGTCACGGTAAAGTTTCGCCAGGTTGTTAAGACTCGGTGAGCGTGTCCGGGTGGTCAGCCCCAAGCACGCGTTTGCGACCTTCCAGCGCCAGTCGGTAGAGCCGCTCCGCCCCGGCCAAATCTCCTGCGGCTTGCAGCATCTGGGCCAGGTTGAGCATCGACGTCAGTGTGTTCGGGTGCTCCTTACCCAGCAGCCGAGTCATAGCCTCGAGCACCTGCTCCTGGAGCTTGCGTGCCCCAGCCAGATCTCCTTGTGCGAACAACGTCTGGGCTAGGTTGTTCATCGACGTCAGTGTGTTCGGGTGCTCCTTGCCCAGCAGCCGAGCCCTGGCCTCGAGCACCTGCTCCTGGAGCTTGCGTGCCCCAGCCAGATCTCCTTGTGCGTACAGCGTCTGGGCCAGGTTGTTCACCGACGTCAGTGTGTTCGGGTGCTCCTTACCCAGCAGCCGAGCCATGGCCTCGACCACCTGCTCCTGGAGCTCGTGTGCCCTGGCCAGATCTCCTTGAGCTTTCAGCGTCTGGGCCAGGTTGTTCATCGACGTCAGTGTGTCCGGGTGCTCCTTACCCAGCAGCCGGGCCCTGGCCCCGAGCACCTGCTCCTCGAGCTCGTGTGCCCTGACCAGATCTCCTTGAGCTTTCAGCGTCTGGGCCAGGTTGTTCATCGACATCAGTGTGTCCGGGTGCTCCTTATCCAGCAGCCGGGCCCTGGCCTCGAGCACCTGCTCCTCGAGTTCGTGTGCCCTGGCCAGATTTCCTTGAGCTTTCAACGTCTGGGCCAGGTTGTTCATCGACGTCAGTGTGTCCGGGTGCTCCTTGCCCAACAGCCGAGCCATGGCCTCGACCACCTGCTCCTGGAGTTCGTATGCCCTGGCCAGATCCCCTTCTGCATACAGCGTCTGGGCTAGGTTGTTCATCGACGACAGAGTGTCCGGGTGGTCGGACCCAAGCACGCGCTCAGAGCTTTGAAGGATCTGACGTTCCACATCTTCCGCTTCTCCATACCGGCCTTGGGCATGGAGCATTGCGGCAAGACCAGACAAGGTGTCAAGCGACCGCTCACCCTCTGGCTGATGGCGCTTCCACAGATCAGCCAGCTTGCGCCGCCAATCGATTCGCGCACTGACGAAGGCCGTGAAATCAAATGGCTGTTCCAATACGAGGAAGAACGCATCCAAAGACGGAAAATCTAATAAACGGTCATGATACCTGTCGAACGCTATCGTCATCCCTTTCTGGTATGCACTGAGATGCCGCGGAGAACACTCGGCGAGTTTTGAAAACTCGGCGTTTTTTTTGAAATAGTCCAAGATCACATCAATACGCTCGCGAGCCACGGGCCGATCCTCTGCCTTGGCTGACTGGTTTTTAATGAGGGCGAGTTCCATCAATCGATGGAACCGGAAAGTTCCGGGAAGATCGCGAATTTCCTCCACGTAAGAGTAATCCTCTCCGATGAGGGTCGCGAAATGGAAGCCGGCTGGAATCAAGCGTATCTCAACAAGATGATCGAAAAGCGCTTCATCGAAGCTGCCAGCTAGTGCCAGGCAACGAAAGGTTTCGAACACCCCTCGCTGCCCTGTTTGTAGATAGCGAAGAAAGCGGATTTGCAGTTCAGCCGGCGTTTGGCCTAAATCAGCGGGTTGGAAGTGAACTCCCTGCTCATAGACAATGCCATAGGCGAGGTCGAGGTAATAAGGGTGGAATGACGACTGTTTGTCCTGGCTACGCTGCTCGCGAGTGACCGCAAGGATCGCATCCGCATGTTTTCGCAAATTGTCGGCCGTAGTCAGGTCTCCGCGTTCTTTATGATAAGTCGCTGCCGATTCTAGAAATCTCAGCGCGTCTTCTTTTCCGAGTCCGCCAACGCAGTGTTCACTGATTCGCGTCTGCCATTCCGTGTCGTAAAGCTCATCCCAACGGTTCTTATTTCGCCCGAGCAACACGCAGCCAAAGCGTCCGGAGAACGCCCCGTCGGGATCCGTCAGTATCCCGCACCAGTCGGCCAAATATTTCTGGATGTCTTCTGCTAGAGTGGTTGATTGAATGCGTTCAAAACCATCGATCGCGACGCAAAGCGAGTCATTGGGATGGTCCTCTAGCCATTGCTCGACGTCCGCAGCTAAGACGAGCGCCAACTCCGCCTCCATGTCCTTTTCGGTCATAAACTCAGGGTTTAGTCCGCGTTTATTCAACAAGCCCTTGCGATCTCGGTTGCGCAAGTAAGTCAGGGCTTTACCTAGCAACTGAAACAGACCACCCACGACACCACCCGCGGTGGCGACATCGGAAACTCCAGCGGCAAGCTTCGCGGATGCTTCCGCGAGGATCGTGGTGCCTAGCGTGGAGGTGCTTAGGAGGTCCTTTAGCACGCTGTCACTCAAAGCAAAATTCTCACCTGGATGCTGCGCTCGCCAGAGAGCGAAATAGAGATAATCGAAAAGCGGTGTTTCAATGCTGGCTCCGCCTCCTATGCCGCGCAGCTTTGCCTCCCATAGCCGAGAACGCAAATGCCAGAAGAACTCGGCCACAGAAGAAGATGGTGTCCACCGGTCATGATCCAGATCGAGAGAAATCAACCGTAGCCCGGCAAGCCTTTGGCCAAGTTCTTCTGTGGCTTTCTCCAGCAGTTTAGTTTTGCCGATCCCACCGACTCCCCAAATACTTAGGATTGGCTTTTCGGGCCGTACGTCGTGCACCCAGTGGACCCTAGCCAATCGTTCGAAGAAATGGCGCAGAAGCTCCCGCTCATGGTTTCGATCGGTAAAGAGTTTTAGGGCGGATTGTCGTGCTACGCGGTGCCTGCCGGCACTGACGGATTTGCGGATTGGCATAGACGCTAAAACGTACCACTTTGGCTTAAGCGGACAAATTTGTCCGCCATTTGGCATAACTGACCCAGTGCATGTGCCTTCTCCACGATTGCGCAAGTTCGAGACGTGGACGATCAACGAGTGACTAGAACGGTACGCTAGGCTCACTTGACGCCGGCCGATATCAGGGCGTGACCCGCGCTCTTACCGGTCTCGAATTAATTAAAATGACAACACCGTGTCCTGGGACGGCCCAGCTCGTTCGTCGTTCTTTTGAGAACCGAACCGCCACGAACGATCGGGATCCGGAAAATACCCAGCGTGTCAAGGATTGACGTAAACGCAATCCCGGCTACTGGCTAAGTTAAAATGGAAGGTAGACAATCATGAGCGAGCAGCCTCCTACAGCCGAATATCTAGTAATCTCCAGGGGACAATGGGACAAGACCCTCTCCAAAGATGAAATACAGAGCGCAAAGGAGAAATTTTACATCTGGTATGATCGATTGATTAACGAAGGAAAAATGAAGCCCGGGCAAGGGCTCACGTCCGAAGGTAAAACGGTCGCGCGGAAGAATGTGATAATAGACGGCCCCTTTGGTGAATCCAAAGAAGCGATTGGCGGCTACTGGTTCATTGTCGCTCAGAGTCTCGACGAAGCCGTACAGATCGCCAAAGGCAACCCGTGTTTGGACTGCGGCCTTTTGCTCGAAATCAGGTCCATTGATCCGCGGTGTGCGACCCCGGACAACACACGCTAAGCGGTTTGCGCATTTGGTGCTTCTTCAGGCGCCCTGCTAGCCTGAGTTCCACTGTTCCGCCTGGCTACTATAGGGGTCATCGCAGAATCTGTTCCGAAACGTACGCTAAGAACTCCGGCATGATCCCGCGCCTGGATTTCGCGGTAGAGTGTTGGGCAGCCGAACCGGAGGGCGGTAAGGATCTGGTAAAAAACACACAGATCGCCGAATCACGCCGAGCAAAGACCATAGCGGAGCTAGCTAACACACTTGGCCATGTAAAATATCACCTGAAGCTAGCGGATCCATTGTCGGCTGATGTACGACAGATCCAAAGGAGCAAACTCCGCTTCGGGTACGACGGGGCGTTCAATGTGTTGAGCTAAGCGCCAGGGTAGTCCCGCGACTAACCGCGGAATTGGAAATTCCCTTCGAACGGTATACAAGCGCCGGTGTTTTGACGGTCGAACTTGCGTAGGGTCGCTTGGCGACGCCGGGGCTCTTTTGGGGTCACATCCGAGAGCGTAGATGTCGAAGGGAGTGAATTCCGGATCCGCAACAAATGGTGGATTACGGAGGTCATGCAACTCCTCGAGTGGCCATAATGGATTTCCAGCCAGACGGCTCTGCCTCCTTGGATTACTTCTAACCCGAGTGAATTTTCGGTGCGACATAAGCGAACGCTTGCGTTCACTGGAGAATGTATTCTAGTCCAATTTTCGGGCTAGTTCCATCGGCAAATTGCGTATTGATATCTCGGAACTTGATGGGGCATACTGCCCTTTCCCCGCCCCGCGTCCAGCCATCTCTCCTGGACAGGAACTCTCTGTTAAGATCCCATCGCAGTAAGTTACCTCCGCTTGGTTTTTAGAAGTTTGCGTCCGTCCTCGCGCAGAGAGCCCTCCGGACTGACATGTCTGTAGAGCGTCTGGTCTCGACGACGCAAGACCGCGTGCTTCTTGATGCGATCGCCTTCTTGCTGGCCCACAAAGGCGTCCATAGTAAAACTTATAGGAATGGCGGATGGGGAGGGATTCGAACCCTCGGTACCTTGCGGTACACACGCTTTCCAGGCGTGCCCAATCGACCGCTCTGGCACCCATCCAGGACGAGCTCGAGACATTCCTGCGTCCGATGGGCAGTTTCAACTAGTTTTCCAAATGAGCCGGGGACCCGTGTCGAGTCGATCCGAAACCCGGTACGAAAGAGAGCGTTTACGTCTGACTGAGCGCCTGAAAGAGCGCATCAAGTTCGGCCTTGAGCTCGCTTTGCCGCTCCTCGATGACTTCCAGCTTCAGTTGGTAACGATGCAACTGGATGGTCGCGTGATGAATGTGGCCCTTGATCTCGTTTAGTTGCGTCTGGCTCTCGCGGAGCGCCCGTTGCAGCTCGTTTTCCCGCCGGTTCAAATCATCGGGCGTGTGCCCCTCAAAATGGAATTTCTTCGGAGACGCATTCCGAGCGGCTTGAATCGCCTTTGCGAGCTTGGACGTTGCCACTTGCAGAAACTGAAGCGACGGTCCGTGATACTCGGGTACGATCAGCGCGCTACCGCAGTGGGCGCAATTGACTTCCATCCCGGATCCATCCATATCAATCGCGAGTTCACCCCCGCAATTCGGGCAATCGAAGACAATGTCCCGCTCGGTCACTTGGACCCCGGCGGTTTCAATCTGATCCGGAGAGGGAACGCTTTCCTGGGCGTTGGGATTTGTATTCGCGTCGATCATAGCCAATCCTCGGCGAGAACAACTGCGAGCATGATAGCCGGAACGCGAAAAATCAAGGGACTCATCTGCAGCCGGTGTCGTCCCGCAGTGACAAGGTGGCTCATGGTGGATGAGCCATGCTGCGTCATACTGGCACAATGCTAAGCCAAGTGATCTTTGGGAGGTCGTGTAAATTTCTCATGTTGAGATAGTTATCTTTATCGCGAATCTTCTCGTTCTTTGGCATGTAAGGTGCATGCACCTGTGCCTGGATCTATGGCTAAAATTCTTGGAATTGACCTTGGAACTACCAACTCCTGTATGGCCGTTATGGAGGGTGGCGAACCGGTCGTTATCGAAAACTCCGAAGGCGGGCGTACAACACCTTCGATTGTTGCTTTTGCAAAAAGCGGGGAACGTTTAGTAGGACAGGCCGCAAAACGGCAGGCGGTTACTAACTCGCAGAATACTGTTTTCTCAATCAAACGGTTCATGGGCCGAAAATTTGAGGAGGTCCAAGGCGAAGCGAAGCGTGTTCCGTACAAGATTATCAGAGCGTCGAATGGTGACGCGCACGTTGAGGTGCAGGTAGGCGGAGAGAGAAAGACTTTCTCGCCACCGGAAATCTCGGCGATGATTCTGGCAAAGCTTAAAGCGGACGCGGAAGCAAAGCTCGGTGAAAAGATTACGCAGGCGGTGATTACGGTGCCGGCTTATTTCAACGATTCGCAGCGGAACGCGACGAAAGATGCCGGACGCATTGCGGGTTTGGAAGTGCTGCGGATCATCAACGAACCGACGGCTGCCTCACTGGCCTATGGCCTGGACAAAAAGAAAGACGAGAAAATTGCTGTCTATGATTTGGGAGGCGGCACCTTTGACATCTCGGTACTGGAGATTGGGGAAGGTGTTTTCGAAGTAAAGGCGACGAACGGAGACACCCACTTGGGGGGCGATGACTGGGACAATAAGCTGATGGATTGGATTATCTCCGAGTTTCGTTCGGAGACCGGCGTTGATGTGAGCAAGCAGTCCGACGCGCTCCAACGAATCAAGGAAGAAGCCGAAAAGGCGAAGATCGCCCTTTCTTCTTCGCAGGAGTACGAGATCAATCTCCCTTTCATCACCGCGGATGCCACCGGCCCGAAACATATCCAGAAGAAGCTGACTCGCTCCAAGCTGGAACAGCTGACCGATGACTTGTTCGAACGAACCATTCGGCCGGTAAAAGCCTGTCTCGGGGATGCGAAACTTTCGGAAAGTGAGATCAACGAGCTTGTCCTGGTGGGCGGTATGACGCGGATGCCGAAGGTGGTCGAGACAGCACGAAAATTGATCGGCAAAGAGCCGCACAAAGGTGTCAATCCGGACGAAGTCGTGGCGGTTGGAGCAGCCATTCAAGGGGGTGTGCTGCGCGGTGACGTCAAAGATGTTTTGTTGCTGGACGTTACTCCGTTGACGCTTGCCATTGAGACTGCGGGCAATATCGCGACACCGATGATTCCACGGAACACCACGATTCCGACACGGAAGCAGCAGATCTTTTCGACCTACAGCGATAACCAGCCCGGGGTGGAAATCAAGGTTCTGCAGGGCGAACGGCCGATGGCACGGGACAATAAGACGCTGGGGACTTTCCATCTGGATGGGATTCCGCCCGCCCCGCGCGGTGTGCCGCAGGTCGAGGTCACTTTCGACATTGACGCAAACGGTATCTTGAACGTCTCCGCAAAAGATCTTGGGACCGGGAAGGAACAGAAGATTTCAATTACCGGGAGCAGCGGACTGACCAAGGAAGAAGTGGAGAAGTTGCGTAAGGACGCCGAGGCACATGCCGAAGAAGACCTGAAAGCCCGGGAGGCGGCGGAAGCTCGGAATACGGCGGACAACCTGGCCTACCAGTGCGAGAAGCAGTTGGCAGAACTTGGCGAAAAGTTGTCGGCGGATCAAAAGAAGGGCGTGGAAGACGCAATCAAGGATGTCCGCGAGAAGCTGAACGGCACCGATGTCGAGGCGATAAAGAAGGCGACTGAAGAACTGCAAAGCCGTTTCCAGACGATTAGTGCCGAGTTGTACAAACAGGCCGCGTCTCAGAAGCCTGGACCGCAACCTGGCGATGCAACTGGTGGCTCCGGCGCCTCCGAGAGCGCGCAGGGCAGCACGACCAAGGCCGATGAAAACGTCGTGGACGCAGATTTCGAAGTGGTCGATGACGACAAGAAGAAGAGCTGAAAAATTTCAAATCCCCATCGTGCTGGCGGTCCAGTCCTTCGCCGCCGGCTCGTTGGTCCTTAAAAACCTACATTAAATCAAGAAGGAGGATATATACCAAAATGGCAATCAACGTGAAACCTCTCGGCGACCGGGTGATAGTTCAACCGCTCGATGAGAAGGAAGTCAAAAAGGGTGGCATTATAATTCCTGATACGGCAAAAGAGAAGCCCCAGGAAGGAACTGTCGTTGCTCTCGGTACCGGCAAACTGGACGATAACGGAAAAAAACTCGACTTCAATGTGAAGGTCGGCGACAAGGTGCTGATCTCCAAGTATGGCGGGACCGAGATCAAAATTGACGGCGACAACTATCTGATTATGCGCGAGGACGACATCCTCGGCATCATTGGATAATCAGAACATTTAAAAAGTACGTTAGTATAGATTATGGCAGCAAAACAATTACAGTTTGATGAAGCAGCTCGTCACGCTCTTCTGCGAGGAGTCGAAAAACTTGCCAAGGCGGTGAAAGCCACTCTCGGACCGTCCGGGCGCAATGTAATCCTGGATAAGAAGTTCGGGAGCCCGACTATCACGAAAGATGGCGTAACGGTCGCAAAAGAGATCGAGCTTGAAGACCCATACGAGAACATGGGCGCGCAGCTGGTCCGCGAAGTTGCTTCGAAGACCTCGGACGTAGCCGGCGACGGCACCACGACGGCAACAGTTCTTGCCGAATCGATCTTCCGCGAAGGTTTGCGGAACGTCACCGCAGGCGCAAATCCGACCTCGTTGCAGCGCGGAATTGGGAAGGCGGTCGAGGCGGTCGTCGCCGAATTGGCGAAGATCTCCAAGAAAGTTTCCGAGCGAACCGAAATCGCGCAGGTCGCAACAGTCTCAGCAAACTGGGATACGACAATCGGTGAGATCATTGCCGATGCGATGGATAAGGTAGGAAAAGATGGCACGATCACGGTCGAAGAAGCCAAATCGATTGAAACCACTCTGGAAGTGGTGGAAGGCATGCAGTTCGATAAAGGCTATCTCTCGCCTTATTTCGTGACCAATGCCGAGAGCATGGAAGCCGTTCTCGAGAACGCTTACATCCTCATCCACGAGAAGAAAATCTCCAGCCTCAAGGATCTTCTCCCTGTGCTCGAGAAAGTGGCGAAGGCCAGTCGTCCGCTCCTGATCATTGCTGAAGACGTCGAAGGCGAAGCGCTCGCAACGCTCGTCGTCAACAAACTGCGCGGTACACTGCAGGTTGCTGCGGTCAAAGCTCCAGGCTTCGGTGATCGTCGGAAAGCGATGCTGGAAGATATCGCGGTTCTAACCGGTGGTCGTTGTTTGACTGAAGACCTCGGTATCAAACTGGAGAATATTACGCTGGACGATCTTGGGCGCGCCAAGCGAGTCACGATTGACAAGGAAAACACCACGATTGTCGAGGGCGAAGGTTCAACCAAGGATATTCAGGGTCGCGTCGGCCAACTGCGCAGGCAGATTGAGGAGACTACCTCAGACTACGATCGCGAGAAGCTCCAAGAGCGTCTTGCCAAGCTCGCGGGCGGTGTCGCGGTGATTAATGTGGGCGCTGCAACCGAGACCGAGATGAAAGAGAAGAAGGCTCGCGTTGAAGACGCGCTGCATGCGACGCGCGCGGCGGTCGAAGAAGGGATCGTCGCCGGCGGTGGTGTGGCCCTGATCCGCGCGCAGAAAGCGCTGGAGAACCTGAAACTGGACGGCGATGAAAAAACCGGGCTCGAGATTGTACGACGGGCGGTTGAATCTCCTCTCCGTCAGCTTGCCGACAATGCAGGGCAGGAAGGGGCGCTGATCGTTCAGGAAGTAAAAGCGCGGTCCGGAAATGAGGGGTACAACGTTGCGACTGGCGAATACGTCGACCTGGTGAAGGCCGGCGTGGTCGATCCGACGAAAGTGACCCGCTACGCGTTGCAGAATGCGGCGTCAATCTCCGGTCTGTTGCTGACCACCGAGGCGCTGGTGACCGAGCTTCCTGAAAAGGAAAAACCGGCACCGGCTGGCGGCCCGGGTGGAATGGGCGGCATGGGCGGCATGGATTACTAATCTGGTTCAAGCCAGCTTCGAAGAACCCGTCCGGCGGCAGCCGGACGGGTTTTTTCTTTGGTCTCAGGCCACACCCTCAGAGGTTTGAAACCGCCTGAAGGGCGGGCGCTCTGCTCAGCCGGAAGTGCAGGCCGCCGGTTTGCCATATACCAATACCTGGTATATGTATTCTCATGCTGCAGAACACGCGCGAAAGTATCCGGCGCCGGACCAATCGGATCGCCGGCCAGATCGCTGGAATCCAGCGGATGATCGAAGAGGATCGGTATTGCGTCGATATCTTGAACCAGATTTCAGCCGTCCGTTCCGCGCTCGATTCGCTTGGGGTTGAACTTCTCACCAGCCATCTCCAAACCTGTATCATCGGCCAGGATTCAAAGCATCCAAAAGCAAAGCCGATGCCGCCATCCGAACTAGTCGACGAACTGCGCCAGATTCTTTCTGGCTTTCTGAAATAAGGAGATTCAATGAAAGCAGAACCGCATTCCGGAAATGCCAAACACGGGTTATACCCGAACGGCGGGATTGTCAGCCCGGAGAAGGATCGAATTGCGGCCCCAGGCCAATACACCTGCCCGATGCATCCGGAAATAATTTCGGCTAAGCCAGGCGCCTGCCCGATCTGCGGGATGGGGCTTGAACCAATGGCGCCAAGCGCCGCTGCGGACGACCAGAGTGAACTGGACGATTTAACCCGGCGATTCTGGATCGGAGCGCTTTTGACGCTTCCTGTCTTCTTGCTTGCGATGGGCGGGATGGTGCCTGAATTAAAGCAGATCGTCGGGACGGTCGGGGAGCGCGCCTCGCTCCTGATCGAGTTTGCATTAAGCACGCCGGTCGTTCTGTGGGCCGGTTGGCCATTCCTGGAAAAGGCCTGGAGATCCGTGCTCAACCGAAGTCCAAACATGTTCACGTTGATCTCGCTAGGAACAAGTGCCGCGTATCTCTTCAGTGTCGTCCATCTTTTTTTCGCCGCGCCAGGTCACGGCGGTCACGGAGCAGACAGCTATTTCGAAGCGGCCGCAGTCATTACCGTCCTGGCTCTGTTAGGTCAGGTGCTTGAACTCCGGGCCCGATCGAAAACCAGTTCCGCGATTCGGTCTTTGTTAGCGCTCTCGCCTCAGACCGCCCGGCGGGTCAACGCAGATCGGGAAGAAGAGGTGCCCCTCGAAGAGGTTCAAGTGGGTGACATTCTGCGCGTCCGGCCGGGAGACCGAGTGCCGGTGGACGGCATTTTGCTAGAGGGTCAATCCGAGTTGAATGAATCGATGATGACCGGGGAAGCAATGCCGGTCACAAAAAATAAGGGAGACACTGCTATCGGCGGAACTATTAACGGATCGGGCAGTTTTCTGTTGCGGGCCGAACGCGTCGGAGATGATACGTTGCTGGCCCAGATCGTTCATCTTGTCGCGAAGGCGCAACGGTCTCAGGCGCCGGTGCAGAGAATTGCCGATCAGGTCGCGGAATGGTTTGTTCCGGCTGTTCTCCTGATCTCTCTTTGCACATTCGCAGCCTGGCTAATCTTCGGCCCCGAACCTCGGTGGTCCTTTGCCTTCAATTCGGCAGTTGCAGTTTTGATCATTGCCTGCCCCTGTGCGCTGGGTCTGGCCACTCCCATGGCGGTCATGGTTGGTATTGGACGGGGCGCACAGCTGGGCATCCTGATTCGCGATGCTGCGGTTCTCGAGAAGCTCGAAAAAATCGATATCGTCGCATTTGATAAAACCGGCACGTTGACGGAAGGCAACCCGAAAGTAACCGAAATCGTGGCGTTTAAGCCGTATCAGCGGGAGGAACTTCTCCGTCTAACCGCCGCCGTCGAAGCATTGAGTGAACATCCGGTCGGGCGAGCAATCGTTCGATCTGCTGGAAATTCGCCTTTGCCAAAGGCCGCGGTATTCGAGGCGACGGTGGGTTCCGGGGTTCAGGCTGAAGTCGAGAGCCACCTGGTTTATGTCGGCAAGCCGACGTACGAGGAGGATCCGCGGAGTGTCGCTGGTCAAATCGCCGACCGCTGGCGGAAAGAGGGAAAAACTGCAGTGACGGTTCAGATCGACCACCAACCAGCCGGGCTGATTGCCATAGCTGACGAACTGAAGCAAAACTCGGCGGCAGCTGTCACCCGGCTTCGAGACTTGAACATTCGATCGGTGATGCTCACCGGCGACAACAAGCTCACTGCGCGATTCCTCGCGCAAGAGGCAGGAATCGACGAGGTGATCGCGGAACTTTCGCCAGAGCTAAAGCAGAGGGAGATCATCAGAATGCAAAAGAGCGGCGCAAACGTTGCGATGGCCGGAGACGGCATCAACGATGCGCCCGCACTGGCGACGGCCGATGTCGGCATTGCCATGGGGACCGGGACCGAAGTCGCGATCGAGAGCGCCGGTGTGACGCTCGTCAAGGGTGATCTGGATTTGCTGGTGTCGGCGATTCTTCTGAGCCGCGCGACCATGATAAACATTCGGCAAAACCTGATCTTCGCTTTTGTTTACAATATTCTGGGCGTCCCGATCGCGGCCGGTGTGCTCTATCCGCTGTTTGGCGTGCTGCTGAGTCCGATGATTGCGAGTCTGGCGATGTCTCTGAGCAGCGTTTCTGTCATCGGTAATTCGTTGCGACTTCGCAGCAGTGTGCGCGCTCGATAATACCAAGGCCGCTCCTGTGGAGGACAAGGTTATCAGAATTCCAGTAATACGTTGGACTTGGTCGTAAGAATCTCCTCGCTTACCAAGGCCCAGCGGATCACAATCCACCTGCTGTACCCTTTGCACATCTTTCTGCCTGTGCGCCCGTGACTCAGGCTGAGAACTCCCACCAATTCCTCTCATGCACAACCCTACTGACAGGAAACCCTGGTATCGGATTCTTTATGTCCAGGTGCTGATCGCGGTGTTTCTCGGCATCGTGGTTGGCTACGTTAGCCCGGGTCTGGGCAAAAATCTGAAACCCCTTGGGGATGGATTCATCAATTTGGTCAAGATGATCATCGCACCGATCATTTTCTGCACCGTCGTTCATGGAATCGCCTCGATGAGCGACCTGAAAAAGCTTGGCCGGGTCGGCATCAAGGCTCTCTTCTATTTCGAGGTTGTCTCCACGTTCGCGCTTTTTATCGGCCTGATCGTTGTCAACACTTTGCATCCAGGAGCCGGTTTCAACATTGACCCGAAGTCCCTCAATCCAGCGCAGGTTCAGCAGTCTCAAGGGTACGTGCAGAAGGCTCATTCGCTCGACCCGGTAGAATTTCTGCTGAACATCATCCCTTCCTCGTTTTTCAACGCATTTGCCACCGGCGATATTCTTCAGGTGCTACTGGTGGCGATCCTGAGCGGGTTTGCTATTTCATTTATGGGCGCCCGGGGAACTCCGATTCTGACCGCGATTGACATGACGGCAAACGTCTTTTTTGGGATCATGCGGATCGTTGTTCAGGTTGCGCCGGTCGGCGCCTTCGGTGCGATGGCATTCACGGTTGGAAGTCAGGGGCTCGGTGCATTGAAGAATCTGGGCTACCTGATGTTCTGTTTCTATCTGACGTCGGGCCTGTTCGTCGTCATCGTCCTGGGATCAATCGCCGCTTTCAACGGTTTTTCGATTTTTCGCTATCTCAACTACATCAAAGAAGAGCTTCTTCTCGTGCTCGGTACCAGCTCCTCCGAAACCGCGCTTCCTGGAATGCTCCAGAAAATGCAACGGCTCGGGTGCTCCTCTTCAACCGTCGGATTGGTAATTCCGACCGGCTATAGCTTCAACCTCGACGGCACCAACATTTATATGACGATGGCGGCAGTATTCCTTGCCCAGGCGACCAATACCCATCTGGAACTTGGGCAACAGCTTGTTCTCCTGGTCGTGGCGATGCTTTCATCGAAAGGCGCCACCGGCGTTACCGGAGCAGGTTTCATTACGCTCGCCGCGACGCTCTCGGTGGTGCCATCTGTACCGATCGAGTCTCTGGCTATCCTCGTTGGCATTGACCGTTTCATGAGCGAATGTCGGGCACTAACAAACCTTATCGGAAACGGGGTCGCAACAATCGTTGTCAGTCGGTGGGAGAAGGAATTGGACAAGGAAGTATTGAACGCCAATCTCCGAAAGCCAAAGAGCCTGGTTGATCTCACGGAGGAAGAGGCTGCCGAGCCGACGACAGCCCCTCACGCCGCATAAAATAAACATCGTGAAAGTTCCGTGACCAGCTCCTGGCCGGCGGGCGGCGGCCCGTCACCGTCAATGGCTTGGTCCGTCAGATCCTCGCTCAACAATTTCGCGCCGCTCAGAAAACGGCGCTGATCCGGTTTCTGATCTGAAGGCTGACAGGAACCACCGTCCGCCATCCCGGGATCGTCCCTATGAAGGTCGGTCCCGGTCCTACTCCGTGTTAGATGGGATTACTGGTATAGCTTTCCTTAATCCATTCCCGGAACCGGTGAATCTGGTCCCTCGTACCGACGACGAGCAACCAGTCCCCGGAATCCAGGACCTGGAACGGTCCAGGAGAGAGCATTCGATGGTCCCCGCGCGCAATTCCAACGACCTGGACGCCGGTTTGTCTTGGAATCTCAACCTCGGCTAACGCGTTGCCGACAAGCCGGCTTTTCTCCGGAACTTCCACAGACTCCAGCCGGATTTCGTCCAACAGGTCGGCATGTTCGGTCCGAGCAGGGCTGGAATCGAAAAATTCGCGTACGTGCTGAATTTGGCTCGCCGTGCCAAGCACCAGCAGTACGTCGCCCGGGAACAGTTCGGTGTCTGGACCCGAACTCGGGACCGCATACCCTTGCCGATCAACCCCGACAACCGAACACCCGAATTGACTGCGGAGAGAGAGGTCGCCCAGACTCTTGCCAAACCATGCTTCCGAGTCAGGCACTCGGATTTCACTCAGACTGAGGTCCCACTCCTGGTGGTCCTTTAACCAGTCGTCGTGACTTCGCTTACGCCGTTCCTCTGGAGAAAGGATTGCTTCAGCGAGTTCAGAAGCGATCCGGTGTTGCACCGACCGCAGTCGGTCGCCGAAGAAGAAAGCGTACACGGCCACTGTTCCCAATAGAGCTCCAAGAAATGACGGGGAGGCACCGATTACCGGCGTCAGAAGCCAGATGCAAACAAAAAGCACAAAAGCAGCGACCAGCTCCAGGCACACGAGAAGGACGGGACGCTCCGTACCGAACTCAGGCCCGAACGCAATCTCCACCGCTCCTTTGAAAAACTCCGCTAACCTTCGCCAGACACCAAGTAGCGGTCCAGCGGCGGCGACACCGATCAACCCCCAAAACAGGTGAGTCGACCAATGACCCTTGCCAGCCGGGAAAAGCAGCCTCCATCGCGCGAATAAAAACGGGGCAACGATCAGAATCCCGGAAGCAAAGGTCACGCTGATCACCAGGGGAGGAAGGCTTCGCCTGACAAGACCGAAAACCCGGCTTCGCCGTTGATGTTCTCCAACCGAAGCCAGGAATTGCTGGTAAAGTTCCAGCAGATTGTAGAAGAATTTCGGCTGGATTTTCAGCCAGCCGTCGCTGATGGGCCCGGAATGCCTGATCAAAACAGGAGAGACAAGGGCAGTGAACAGCGCGACGCCGACTGCGATGGGATAATAGTCGGATGAAAGCATGCCTGCCGAAACTCCAAGTTGGGCGATGATAAAGGCAAACTCGCCGATCGGGGTCACCATGAGCGCGGCCCGAAACGCATCGCGATCCGAGGTTCCCGTGACTAATAACGACGCGCTCAAAGCAAACGTGCGGACCAGAATGGTTACTAGTCCAAGGGACAATATCAACACCCAGTTCCTGAGGAGCATCGTCGGATTCAGAAGCATTCCGATCGAGACGAAGAAGACTGCTATGAACACGTCGCGCATGCCTTGCATCGCTCGCTCAACTGTCGGACGCTGCGGTGTCTCGGCAACAATTGCCCCGAGCAGGAAGGCACCCAACGCCAACGAATAACCTGTCTTCACGGCGATAACGGCGATTCCGAGAACAATCCCGGCGACGGTTATGGTGAGAAGATCGGTGCCGGCTCTGTTCAAACGCTGCAAGCACCTGGGAAGCAGCAACAAACCGAGAATCACCACGACGGTAACGAACACCAGTAAAATGCCAAGGATCTTTCCGACGTTCGCTTCAGTGCCCTTGTGCATCTGAGCAACCGATGAAATAAATGTCAGCGCGACCACCGCTACGAGGTCTTCGAGAACAGTGATACTCATCGCGAGATTTCCGGCCCGCTGGTGGATCAATCCAGTCTCAGGCAGGATCTTTCCGATGATAGCGGAACTGGATGCAACCAGCATCCCGGCCACAAACAGACTTTCTGACGAGCTGACTCCGAGGAATGGGCAAATCGAGCGGACGATATTAAAAACAAGGATCGCGCCGAAAGCCACCGCCAGGACGATGCCGATTCCCATTCTTCGTAGCTTGCCGACGCTTAAATCGAGTCCGATTGAGAACATCAGAAAGACCAAGCCCAATTGCGACAAAGCCTCTATCCGATCTTCATGCAACACGATCGAAAAAGGAGGAGTGTGCGGACCGATCAAGAGGCCGGCGAGGAGGAAACCAACTATGCTCGAGAGGCCGATCTTCTGGCACAGAAAGCCGCCTATGCCGGCGAAGAACGTTACCACTGCCAAGTCTTGAACGAGATCCAGCTCACCCATGGGATTCTACCGCCTTTCCAGAAAAACAGCGGTTGTCCTTGGTGGGATGATAAACGTACCAGTCAAGCAATCGTATCGAGCCTGCCTGACAACGAGATCGGCATTGGAACGCCGGAGGACCGGATGCAATTCGAGAGAATGCCCAACGTAGTCGGGTAGATCGATCGTTTTCTGGATTTTATCGGCGTTAAAGAGCACCACAACGCTCCTCGATTCCGGGTCGAGCGTGCTTCCTTGGTCGTCAAGAACCACCATCACAATCACGGCATGTTGCTGGTTCGCGCCGACATTATAGAATTTCACCCGATCGGCTACCTCTTTCCGTGTTTGCAATCGGAAAAGCGGCGTCGATTTTCGAATACGAAGGACATCTTTGAAATAAAGGTGGGATGCATAGATGTTGCTAAAGCCGGGATTGATTGCTGCATTCTTCAAAAACGGTTCCATTATCGGCCAATCATTTTTGTTATCCGACTCCGGCGGCAACCCCGCGGCGAAATTATTCGTTTGATAGGTCCAATCGAGTCGGTTGAACCAGTCTCCGGAGTTGTAGCTGTTTCTGTCGAATGACTTCGAGCGCAGGATGTCATCGCCAGCATGAAAGAAGGGTACTCCTTGTGCCAGACCGACCAGCGCAAGCCCCAAATTGTTCACCCGCACGCGATCGCTCATCCCAGTGTCAATCGGTAACTTGTATTGATTGTTGTCGAAAAGCGTCTGGTTATCGTGCGCCGAAATGTAGTTGATCACGTCACTCGGATCCTGACTGTAACCCGCAGCCTGGCCGCCGTAGTCAAGCTGCGCCCCTGTCACCAAGGCCCCTCGATTATCCACGAGTTGGTAATCCTTTGCCGTTCCAGCCAGAGCCAACCTCACGAGATCACTCGCATCCAGGAGCTGTTGGAGTGTTCCGTTCCCGAAATCGTTCTTGTCATACCACAGTCCGTTAATGAACCCTTGCTCGGCCACAAGATTTCGCCCCCTGTCGAAGGCCCCTCCTCCGCGAATGGCGTCCCGGCCCCGATCGCTGAAGGTGCCGATCCCGGTTCCCGCCATATTCGACTGGGTCGCATTTTTACCTAAGGCGTTGGTCGCCACTTCACCGAAGTCCCAACCTTCTCCATACAGATAGATCGTCGGATCGATTTGGTGCAGGGCCTTTTTGATCTCCAGCAGGTTGCTTTTGAAGCTGAAACCCATCAGATCAAAACGGAACCCGTCCACTCGATATTCCGTCGCCCAGATTTTCAAGGTATCGAGCATGAGCTTAAAAAACATGCGATGCTCGGAAGCAGTATTCGGGCAACAGGTACTCGTATAAAAATCGCCGTTGGGGTCGAGCCGGTAATAATATCCCGGGACCACCTTATCCAGCACCGAGAACACATCCTGCCCAGCTGCTGCCGTGTGATTGTAAACCACGTCCATCACGACTCGGAGCCCGATCAAATGAATCGCTTCCACCATCGCTCGGAACTCCCGGATTCGCGCGATACCATATGGATTCGTTGAATAGCTTCCCTCCGGTGTTCCGTAATGGTAGGGATCATAACCCCAGTTGTAAGCATCCTGGTCTTTCACCGCGGCAATCGCTCGCTGTGGATCCGGTGAATCCGGTGCCGAAATCGGTCGATCGATCCGTGGGATCTTCTGCTCCTCGGCCAACTCCGGGACGGACGTGAAGTCAAACGCTGGAAGCAAATGCAGATGGGTCAAGCCTGCCCTCGCGAGACTCCACAGGTGCAGCATCCCGTTTGAGAAAATATGGGTGAACGCGGTGTACTTTCCGCGATCCTGCTCAGGAACGGTCTCATCGGATATTGAAAAATCGCGAATGTGCAACTCATACAGGACGATGTCGGTCGGACTCGCCAGGTGCGGTTTCGAAATCAAATTCCATGAGTCCGGCTTGCTAGCCGGGCAATCCAGGTCCACGAGCAGGCTTTTCAAAGAGTTGGGCGCGAGTCCCACCGAATAAGGATCAGTGACGACGTTTGTGACGATCTCGCCTTTCATTCGCGAAAATACCTCAATTTCATAAACGTAATACTTGCTGTTCAGCCAGCCTGCATCCCCTACCCGGGTTTCCCAGACGCCAGCGTCACCCCCAGCCATCGGGTAAACCTCTCTCGCCGCATTATCCGGGTCATCATAGACGAGCAGCTCGCACAGACCGGGCCGTCGGGGCCCATAACCGGAACCGAATCGCATTTCCGGATAGCTGTGCGCCTAGTTCTCCGTCGAAGTAGAAGAGGTCATCCAGGACGCCGGCGATTTGTAAAGAGGTGGTTTCGCCGGTCGCTGCATCGTTCATTTTCGCGATAGCCAAATCGCCTTTCAGCAAACCAGGAACCTGAGCCAGATCCTTCTCGGAAATCCTGAAAGCGGTTGCACCTTTCAGGAATGGAAACTTCTCGATGACCACTTGCGGTAAGCCATTCCGATCCATGAAAAGCGGGACGAACGCAGCGCGCTGAGCCCCGCCTGACATTTTTGCAGTGATCCCGTCGGTCAAAGAATAGTACAGCCGATAAGTGCCGGTGGGTTCTGCTCCGATCCAACCAATCGTGTCCCGCTTTACCCAGTGTGCCTTTGCGGTCTGCGCTGCCGCCACAGCTTTGACCTCCTGTTTCTGGTTACCGGTTTCTTGTGCCCCGGTGCTTCGTTTCGCGCCGGGCTAAGCCATTGCAACAAAAGATCCGGCTTGGCCATCTCCTACGCGGGCGAACCGAGCAACGCCCTATTTGAAGTAAAGGGTCTTGGTCCCGATGTCGATGATGCCGCCGCGTTCGAAGAAGAAATCGGCGCCGATCAGACCGCCAAACTGGTAGCGAAGATCCTCAGGACCTTCCGGCAGACCTGTGACTCCGATCAACGCGGGGCCGAGCGGGTATTTACCCAAATCAAACTCCGGCGCAATTGTCACACCGACCGGCCGTTCTTTTGAGTGAATCCCTTTTGCGTTCACGGTCGTTCCGATGACCGGAATCCCATTCTGCTTTGCTACCGCCGATGGCACCAGGGTCGCGAATCCGCCTGTGTCAACGACAAAGCTGTACCGGTTGCGGCCGATCCGGCCTTCTACTTCAAGCGCGCCGGAATGTGTGATACGCATCGGCACAGCGTTATAACGGCCTCGTCTTGTGCTCTTGATAATCGCTTCTGCGTCCTCCCCCGGAACTGTGAGGTAAATCCGCTGATTCCGGCAATCAATGACGGCGCTGTAGCGCTGCAAGATGTCCAATCCGATGATTCCATCCATCGTCACGCGATGCCCTGAATCGCGGAGCTTGGCGCGAAAATCACGCAAATCGATCAATGCCACCGGCCCTGACCCGAGATTGTCGGTTCCAACGAAAAGACTATCGACCACCGCCACCGGAACGATCCGGTTGTTGACCTCGATCTGTTTCGGCACCTGAATAACACTGGGACCTTTTGATAACCCGAGAAGCTTCGCCTTGTTGGAATCCACGATGCTGAGTGCAGCGCCGGTGTCGACGGCAAACCAAGCCGGTCGATTGTTGACCCGAACAGAAACAAAAAGGTGGTTGCCTGTGCTGCGACTCAGCGTTGTGCCATAGATGGCTTGAATCGGTTCGCTTGCCTTTAAGCTAGGAAAACCGCCACATGCAGAGTAAAATACCCAGCCTACGGCACAAATCAGTTGTTTATCAAATTGTTGCATGGTGCAGTCATGAATATTACACGATCAGCGGCGCTTTGGTCGGCCGTTTTTCTCGTCTTCGGCGTTTACCTCATTAGTGCAGAATCGGGATTAGCGCAAAGTCAGCAGGGATGGGGAGAAATCTGGCAGCAACGGATGACGATTGGCCAGGCACAACTAGACAGCGCATTCAAACTTGCAGAAGCCGGCAAGGTCAATGAAGCCCTCGCGATGATCGACCAAGTGATTGCGACCGACCCGAACAACTGGCGCTCCTACTTTTTAAAGTCTGCCGTGCTGGTTCTTGCCAAACGCGGGGGTGAGGCTCTCAAAGAGATCGATACGAGCATTAACCTCGCGCGCAGAAGCAATGTTTCCGCCGGTCTGCTGGCGGAGCTCTACGAGAGCAAAGCGAGAAGCTGCATCGACTACGGTCGCTATGATGAAGCGAAAAAGTCCCTCGAACAGGCGGTTCATCTTCAACCGACGGATCCCACCACGCTCAATGATTTGGCGTGGATGCTCGCCACTTCAAAGAATAGCCGAGTCAGGGATGGCCGACGAGCAGTGGCGATCGCCACCAAGGCCTGCACCCTGAGCAATTGGAAGAACGCTTTCTCCGTCGATACCCTGGCCGCCGCGTCCGCGACGGCAGGCAATTTTGCGGACGCGGTCAAATACCAGCAACTCGCAATCACGCTGCTGGAACCAGACGATCGGAAAGCTCAGCTGCCCGGAATGGAGCAAAGGCTCCGCCAATATTCAAGCGGCCAGACATTCACGAGCATCTAGTGTCCTGTCCCCGAAATAGCAGGTAGTTCGTTGCGATCAAAATGGGCCGCCGGCAAGGCGCGAGGAGGGAGCATCCCGCACCAGTTTGACGTTCGTAGGTAGCGAGTTGGTTTGCGCGGCGAGCCGTCAAACTGGTGCGGGACGTGACCGACGAGCAACGCAGCCGCCGGCCCATTTTCATCGCAACCCTCTGGGCCGGGGCAAACTACCTGCTACTTCGGGGACAGGACACTAGTGTCCTGTCCCCGAAATCTTGCCGGACAAAGCGCCCGTGAGGTTTTCGCGCCAAAGTATCAGTTCCACCGAATATCGGTTGGGAACCTTGCGTAAACCCCTTCGGGATCGTTCAACGCTCGCAAATCTTTCAGCCCGTTCTGCAATTCTTGCACGCTCAGGCCAACGGGATCGAACCTGGCCACAGGCGGTCTGGGAGTCGATTTGAATAGCTCCTTGAGTTTTTCGCTGAGACCTTTTCGTCCTGGGAACTCCGTGATTCGCGGCTGATCGCCTAGATGCGCAAGATTTGCTGCGTAGGCTATGGCAGAATTCAATCCACCAATCTCGTCCGCCAATTTGAGCCGTACCGCCTCGCTACCCGACCAAACCCGGCCCTGGGCGATTTCGTTCACTTGCGCGACGGCGATCTGCCGCCCCCCCGAAACTCGATCCAGAAACTGGGCGTAGAACTTGTCGACAGCCTTCTGCAAGATTGCCAGGTCCGCGTCCGACTTTTGCTTGAGTGGATTAAACAGCGTCGCCAATGGGTTGGTGGTAGTTACGGAGTCGGTGGTGATTCCATTGTCGGCGGCAATCTTTTCAAAATTCACCTCCAACCCGAACACCCCGATGCTGCCTGTGATCGTAGTCGGCTCGGCAAAGATATGTTTCGATGCGGCAGAAATGTAATAGCCGCCAGAGGCCGCATAGCCCCCCATCGACACGACCAGAGGTTTTGTCTGCTCCGCGGCCTTCAACTCGCGGTAGATCTCTTCGGAGGCAAAACCGCTTCCGCCCGGGCTGTTGACGCGAAGGACAATCGCTTTCACACTTGGATCGAGGCGAAACTTTCGAATCTCGCGCGCATACCGTTCGCCGCCTACGTTGCCTGGGGTTCCTTCCCCATCGACAATCTCCCCTTCAGCGTAGACGACGGCAATTTTTGATGCCGAATCAGCCTGACCGCTGGGATTTCGCTCAAGGGCGCTCAAATAAGAGGTAATTGTCACTTGGCGGAATGTTTGGTGCTGTTGATCTGACCCGTACTGTTTCTTCAGGCGATCCATCACTTCCGACAAGGAAACCAGTTCGGTACCCAACTTGCTCTTTACCGCCAGCTCTCCATCGATCAAGCCGTTTTCGTTGATGAGCTGTTCGAACGATCCCCGGGGAAGACCGCGCGCCTGTTCTATCGTCGTTGTCACTTCACTCCAGACATCGCCAAACAGTTTTTCGAGCTGCTCCCGGTTTTCCGGACTCATATTCTCGCGAATAAAGGGTTCGACGAACGACTTGTATTTCCCTACGCGAAAAACCTGGACGCCGATGCCGAACTTCTTCATGGCCCCGGCGTAATAAAGCGGTAAACTGGAAGGTCCGCGCAGAATAAACTCGGCCTGCGGATCGACAAAGAGCTGATCCGCCACCGACTCGAGGTAGTAAGCGGGCGTAAACGGAAATTGTAGATAGGCATATACCGGTTTGTGGGATTCCTTAAATTTTGCGAGCGCCTCACGAATTTCTTTCAGCGCGGGATAACTCGAGGCATAAGCAGCCACCGGCAGTAAATTCCCGGTGATGAATACGCCTTTGATCTTCGGATCGGTCGCCGCACGATTGACCGCTCGCAGAACGTCGCGCAGGGTGACTGGCGACTCCTGTTGTTCTTCGTTCAACCCCGCGAACAGCTGGGCCGGGTTAAGCTCGGGCGGCGCGTCCATGATCGGTACGGCAATGTCAAGAACCAACAGGGAATTATCAGCCACCGTCGGACCCTTTTCAGAGATGCCGATCAGCGCAATCACCGCAATACATCCGACCAGGGCAATACCGACCAGCAAAAAGATGGCAAAAAATGCACCGAAAAACGATCCGAAAAACGATTTCATTTATTTAAAAAATAGTACCGCATTTTTTGATCCGGACCCCGTGCGGGAACACCGGGGGCCTCATTTTTGCGCTGACCCCTCGGCGGCACCGTGCCAGTTTCCAGTTTCTTACGGAGCATGCTCGAACAGCCTGCCTTATTTCGCAAATCCGGCAAATAATCTGTTTGCGTTGGGGTTTGGGCTGGTCTGGGAAATCGGCTGCACGAGACATTTCTCTCGACACGCTTAGCTGCCGGCGTCCTGGTTTGTTCCAACCACCGAACTTGTCTGGCCTTCCGATGGGTTTTTCTGCAGAATCAAGGATCAAGATGCAACCCCGGCTCCTGACAAAGAGTTATCCTCGCAGCGGTTACCGGCAAGCCACGCTTCCAGGCACGGGATTGTTTCGCTTTTTGCTATTGGCAGCAGCCCTGACCAGCCTCAGCGATCTCGCGAACGGTGAAGCGGTCCACGACGGCAACCAAACTAATCGAATCTCGACACCGGAAAAAGGTGCAGTTGCCACGGAACTGGTCGATGTCGTCGCAGCGTTTATCGCCGCGGGTGAAACAAATGATCCGGCCGCTCGGGGCAAATACTTGGCGCCAAAAGTATTTTACTACGGGCACTCCCGGACACGCGAACAGGCAATAAAAGAAATCGCCTCACTTTACCGGCGATGGCCGGAGCGCAAGTTTGCCCCGGCGGAGTCTGTTGACCTGTTCGAGATTCCAAATCATCAAGGCCTCTACCGGGTTACGGCTGTTTACGCTTATAAATTCGACAATCTGGACGAGCACCTGTCCGGTAAATCCAAATTGACTTGCGTCGTAGAGCACGATGGGCAGGGCACCCGGATTATCGGGGTCGACGAAAAGCTGGTGAGCGGGAGCACGGAATATCAAGGACAATGAAACCCGCATTCTCTGCGCTATTGATGCAACACCCTTGAGCTCATTACCGTCACACCACGAACCGTCGAATCCTGCTTCAGAGAGAGTGCAGGCTCAACTCACGCGGGTTCTGCCCCGGCTCGCGCAAATCCGGCGTCACCTCCATCGTCACCCCGAACTCAGCGGCGAAGAATTTTCGACAACGGATTATTTGAGCAAACAGCTTACCTCCGCCCGAATTCCTCATCGGCTTGGAACGGGGAAGTGCGGTATCATTACGGAAATAGTTGAGCCGCGCGATAACGGGGCGCCGGTCGTCGCTATGCGAGCAGATATCGATGCTCTGCCAATCAAGGAAGAAAGTGATGTCCCCTACCGTTCGGGCAGATCGGGTGTCATGCACGCGTGTGGTCATGACGCGCATTCGGCGATTCTTCTCGGGACTACGCTTGCTCTTTATCGCTCACGGCCGTTGCCGGTCGCCTGGAGAAGCATCTTTCAACCATCCGAAGAGACAGGACGAGGCGCCTGTGAAATGATAAAGCAGGGCGCCCTTGACGGGGTCGACGCCATCATTGCGCTTCATGTTGACCCGAACCTGCCTACCGGGCAGGTAGTCGTGACTCCCGGGCCGCGGACGGCGTTCTGTCAGGATTTTACGATGGAGATCGCGGGCCGCGGCGGTCACGGCGCGCGACCTCACGCGACGGTCGACCCGATCGCGACCGCAGCCCATCTCATCACGCTTATCTACCAGGCGATTCCACGGCAAACAGACGCGCGTCAACCGGTGGTGGTCACGATCGGTGTCATCAATGCCGGACACGCATCGAACGTTATTCCGGACACGGCGTCGCTGAAAGGCACCATTCGAACAATGAACTCCGTTGTTGCAACCCACACGCGTGAAACTGTCGAACGCCTTTGCGCTTCGGCTGCCCAGGCTTTCGACGCGAAGATTTCCGCCCTGTTCGAAAACTTGCTGCCGGGCATGGTGAACGATACCCAGATAGCGGCTCTCTTCGCCAAAGTCGCGGGAGGACTGCTCGGACCGGAAAATGTTTTGAGTAATGAAGCCCCTAGCATGGGCGCTGAAGATTTTGCCGACTATCTGCCGGTTGTTCCAGGCTGCATGATTGGCCTTGGTGTGAAGCAAGCCGGCCGCAAAATCACGCCCCTGCATACTGCGACGTTCGATATTGATGAGACTGCCCTGCCGATCGGCGCCCGCCTCCTCACCTCAGTGCTGCTCGAATGGCCAAGGGCCCCTTTACAGCGCGCGAAGGAGCCGCGGCCGATTTAGCCCTAAATTCGGAGTTTGGCTTAATCGGCTGCTGCATCGCCTTTTGCCCGCTCGAACAATGTCCGCCAGTAGTCCAATCGCTCCTTCACCCGACGCTCGAAGCCGTTCTCGGTCGGTTCATAATAAACTCTGCCCTCCGGCAGATACGCCTGCGGTACGTAGCCTCCCTCATAGTCGTGGGCGTACTTATAGCCGGCGTCTTCGCCAAGCAGTTTCGACCCGGTTCCCCGCAGATATTTCGGCACGGCCAGGATTCGGCCTTGCTTCACATCCTCCATCGCTTTGCCGAGGCCCGCCCAGGCACGGTTGCTCTTTGGCGCGGTCGCGATATAAACGGCCGCATGCGCCAGCGGAATTTGAGCTTCGGGTAATCCAACGAATTCCACGGCCTGTTGCGCGGCGACCGCGGTCACGAGGGCGTTTGGATCTGCCATTCCGACATCTTCACATGCGGCGATGACCATCCGGCGCGCTATGAAACGAATATCCTCTCCGGCATACAACATTTTTGCCAGCCAATAGAGCGCTGCGTCCGGATCCGACCCACGCATGCTCTTAATGAAGGCGCTGATGGTGTCGTAATGCTCGGTCTCGTTAGCATCGTAGTTGACGGCCTTCTTCTGAATGCTCTCTTCAGCCACGGACCGATCCAGTTGGATCACGCCACTCACATCCGGAGCAGTGGTTAGCACGGCAATCTCCAAGGCATTCAAGCTGCGCCTGGCATCGCCGTCACTAACTTCTGCCAGGAAGTCCAACGCAGCCGGATCCGCTTTGATCCTCAGCTTGCCAAAGCCGCGTTCTGAATCGTTTAACGCACAGTTCATGACCCGCACGAGATCTTCCCGGGAAAGCGGTTCAAGTTGGAAGACCTGTGAACGGGAAATGAGCGGGCTGTTAACGTAAAAGAAAGGGTTATGCGTGGTCGCGCCAATCAACCGCAGGTTACCGCTCTCGACATCGGGCAGGAGGACATCTTGTTGCGCTTTGTTAAAGCGGTGGATCTCATCGATAAAGAGGATCGTTCGTCCGCCGTTTGATCGCCGCCGGAACGCTGCGGAGGCCGCAACCCGGCGTATATCCCCAACCGAGCTCTCCACCCCGCTCAGCCGCTCAAAATGACTTTTTGTGGTGGAGGCGATGATTTGTGCCAGGCTTGTTTTCCCGCTCCCGGGCGGCCCGTAAAGGATAATCGAAGTCAGCCGGTCCGATTCGATGGCCCGACGAAGCAATTTACCGGCTCCCAGGAGGTGATGCTGGCCTAGATATTCGTCGAGCGAACGAGGACGCATCCGCGCGGCAAGGGGCGCGCCCAGGTCCAAGCTGGTTTCTTCAGGATTGCTTGCGCCAAAAAGATCGTCCATTCTGCCTCTAGACTACGCTGGCCCAGGATCGCCAAGATAGCGGTAATCGCGTTTCTCGGCCATGACATTCGCAGGTCCCCTGTTGGTGATCATGCCGGTCAAGGCGCCGGCGACTTTCGATTTCCGCCTGTACGTTTTGTCGACCGCTTTCTTGTTCTTGACGATCCCGCTTTTCACGTCGTCTTGTTCCCGCTCCAGCTCTTTGAATTCGCGGGTTCTTGACTTCTAGTGTCCTCGAGCCAAGTTCGTTCCGCGACTCCAAGCACGGATGCTGAACGTCATGAAGACAATTCTCGTATCGGTCGATTTTTCCGACGTCACTCTGAAAGTAGTGAAATCGGCGGTTCATTTGGCAAAGCCGTTCCAAAGCAAAATCATCCTGGTGCATGTGTTCGAACCGGGTCCCCCACTCATGGGTATCGGGGGCGGCCCGGACGTAGTCCCTACGCCTCAAACCCACGAGCCGATAGCTCCGCCCGATTACACGGAAAGATTCGCGCGTCTTCAAGAGATGATTTCTTCGATAGGACTAGTGTCAACGATCGTAGAACTCCAGGGGATCCCGGCCGAGCTGATCTTGTCCCAGGCAGAAAATTCGCGAGTCGATCTCATCGTTCTTGGATCCCATAGCCGAGGCCCGCTTTCCCATCTTTTTCTGGGCAGCGTCGCCGATGGCGTTTTGCAACGTGCCAGATGCCCGGTGCTGATTGTGCCGCTGACTGATGCAGGCGCCCAATAGGAGGACGGTGGCGGCTTGAAAGATCTCTGCACGACTCAAGTGGCTCCTGGATGCGGTCGGGATCAAGTTCCCAAAATTAGCGGCGTGAAGGCAGGCTCTTTTCGGTGAGGACCGTTCATGTTCTCGGGTCACTACACCTAATAGATACTTCAACGGACGCATAATATTTAATTTCTCGTGAGCTTACACTGCTTGCCAAATCTAGCTTAGCTTAGCTAAGCTAAGCTAGTTAGTTTCCAAAAAGAGCGACACGCCGCCGAGGGAGACGCCCCTGTCATTTTGGAAAGGGCTTTTGGCAAATGCCATGGCGATGCCAAGTTGCTTCGCAGTTGGGTTTCAGTTCAATGCCCTTGCGGCACACTACTTTGAAGGTCGACGCGAGCGAAAAGTCAGCTCCGAGATACCTGACTTGTCAATCTCTCCCAGCCCGAGCTCGACCATCCGGTCGAATTGGCGTTTTGAAGCCTCCAACAGGGGCAAGTGAAGGCTTTCGTTCTTTGCCAACTTGAGCGCGATCCCGCTGTCCTTGGCCGCGTGAGCCGCCGAGAAGAAAACGCTGTGCTCGCGATCGATCATGTCCTGGCCGTCGGTCTCGAGCACACGCGAATGGGCGCCGGTTTGCGAGAAGACCTCCTTGACGAGCTTCAAGTCCAGGCCGATGGCCTCGGCCAACCCCAGGCCCTCGGCCAAGCCAGCGGTGTTGATGTTCATCACCATATTAATCAAAGCCTTCAGAGCGGCCGCGCTGCCGGGCTTGCCGGTGTAATGGCGGGCGCTGGTCAGTTGCTCCAGAATGGGTTCAGCCCGCCGGTAAGCGCCTTGATCGCCGGCCAGCATCATGTAGAGCTTGCCTTCGCGCGCCTGGGGAATGCTGGAGGCCATCGGGGCCTCGAGCACCTGGGCGCCGCGTTGCGCCCCCTCGGCTTCGACCTCGACGTGCACGGCGGGGCTGACCGTGGCGCAGTTAACAAAAAGCTTGCCGCTCGCATGCTCAAACAGGTTGTTTGGTCCGAAGTAGATGGAGCGCATGGCCGCGTCGTCGGTGACGATCGTGAAGGTCACCTCCGCCAACCGGCTCACCTCCGAGACGCGTTCAGCTGCGGTTGCTTCGAGCTCAGCGGCCACACCCGCAGCCGCCTCCGGCCGCGCGTCATAGACGGCCACAATCCGGTAGCCGACCTCTTTCAACCGGCGCGCCATGTTCGCGCCCATGCGTCCCACGCCGACGAATCCAATTGCAGGTAAACTCATAAATTAAAGGTGTTTGAATTAAATTAAGGTGTTCCAGTTAAAGTCATCTGCCCCGGTAAAGGCCGAGGGGGGTTCAAGGCGCTCGAGCTCGATGTTAGGCGGTCACGTTCAGCGGTTACAGAGATGATTGGGGCGCGCTTCGACCCGCACCTTTAGCGGGCTGGCGCTCAACGAATTCTGGCGAAGGTAGCACACAACTTATGGTTTGGAGGTTAACTCGGATTGTAGTTTAAACTGGCCGTTCAAACTGATGTCCTGAGATGAACCCCCGACCAGGAGGTGTGGATACCTTGGTCAAGGAAGGCGCGTTCAATGCAGACCAATAGGTGATAGGCCAGCACACATACGCTCCGCGTTCCTCGATGCCGCTTAGCGTACGATTTGGAACAGATTCTGCGATGACCCCTCTACGTCTGCGACACCCTGGATATGTGGGAGCGGGACATTCGCGTCTTGCATATTCAGGACGGGGTCGAAGGCGACTACGCGCCGAATCTGCGTGGGTGGCCCAGCGCTTCGCCTCCGGAGTTTTGCGGAGGTCCAACCGGCTATCGTCTAATGCTGAAGCGGCAACGAGAGGGCGCCGCAACGTCCGATCCCGTACGGCTGGAGGCTGGTGTTCTGGCCGAGGGCTGCCCAGGTCAATCGACACGGACCTGGGATCTACTCTAACAGATTTTGTTGCTAAATAATGATCTACGCTCGATTTCAATGGATCTAAGTTCAAAGCATTGTTATGAATCTCCGATCAATCACGGAAAGGGTTTCCTTTGGCGAACGGGCAATTATTCGCTACTCCCCAGAAACAAATTTTGGGAGGATCAGTGTTTCGCGGAAACAGCAGAGCCAGGTCGTGTCTTTTGGACGCACGCTGATAACCGGATGCCACCGACGGTATTTTCTCCCAATTGCTGCCGTCATCGCGCTCACTGGCGTTTCCATCGCTCCATCCGCCTATGCGCAGCGCGCTGACAGTGGCGATTGGATCGACACGTGGACTGCAAGCCCGCAGCCTATTTGGGATTCCGAATTCTTTGCTCCCATAAATATCCCCCGCGCCTTGAGAAACCAAACGGTTCGACAGATCGCGTCGATTAGCATTGGCGGCAGCCGCGTGCGCGTCGTGCTCTCCAATGAATATGGGTCGAAGCCACTGGTGATCGGCGCAGCTCACGTCGCCGTCGCAGGTTCTGGCGCCGCCATCGTTGCCGGCTCTGACAGGGCCCTTACCTTCGATGGTCACTCCTCAGTCACAATTCCGCCGGGTGCACCGGTGATTAGCGACCCGGTAGACCTCACTGTCGCACCACTTAGTTTAGTAACCTTGCGGTAAGCTTGTTCCTGCCAGATCAGACTCCGCTGACCACATTTCACTGGGAAGGGGTTCAGACCGCCTATATCTCCCCCGAGGGGAACTTCGCCGGCGACGCAGATATGAAGGCGGACTCAACGATCAAGGCCCGGCTATTCTTGAGCGGTATTATGGTGGATGCACCACCGAACGCGCGAGCGTTAGTGATGTTCGGCGACTCCATCACAGATGGGGCAAATTCCACTCCCGACGCTAACCACCGTTGGCCGGACGTGCTGGCCCCGGCGACTTGTCGAGGCTGGTGGGGCGCCTATCGCGGTGTTAAATGAGGGGATTTCTGGAGACCGGGTGTTAAGCGACCGCATGGGTGTTAATGCGCTGGCCCGTTTCGACCGCGACGTGTTGAGCGTTCCACACGCGGACACCGTAGTCCTGATGATGGGCATCAACGACATCGGTTGGCCTGACAGTATTCTTGGCGCCACACGAGGCCGCACCATCGGCAGATGACATCATTGACGGTTACAAGCAACTGATCGCGCGCGCGCATTTGCACGGGATGCGCATCATCGGCGCCACATTGACGCCGTTCGAGGACACCTTCAAGGGCACGCCAATCGAGGGATACTACAACACGGACAAAGAGAAGAAACGCCAAGCCGTCAACGAATGGATTCGCAGCAGCGGCGCGTTCGATGGAGTGATCGACTTCGACGCCGCCACGCGGGATCCAGACCATCCTGCGCACATCCTGGCAAAATTTGACTCCGGTGACCATCTCCATCCGCAGGATGACGGATATAAAGCCATGGCGGACTCGATCGATCTTAAGATGTTAACGACGAAGCCCTGACTTCTTCGCGGGCGAAAGGCGGGATCGTCTATTCTCGGCGACCTGAAAGTCGCGTCGGCGTTCACCGATGAGCGTACGACGACGGCTCAGGCTGCTAACGCTTTCAGGATCGCCCGAGTTCCATCGCCCGCACGTATACTGTTTTGGACGCGGTACTCTTTTGTGTAGAGCAGACCCGAGCACAGAACCGATTACGAAATGAAGACGTGAGCGCGGAATCGGCAATATGATCGCACTGACGTGTTTGGAACGCCGATTCTTTGGGGTGATGATCGGGCGATCTAAGCAACCTTCGTCTCGGGTCCAGATCATTCGATAGGGAGCCCCAAGGCGTTCAACTTCGAGCCTCTGCGCAAAGTGATCAGGCCGTAGCCAATTATCGGTGGGTGCATAGAAAAAGGCGGCATCGCTCCACTGAAGTACCTGCACACCGCTAAGTGTGTAAAAAACATTGGCTGCCCAAGCAGCGAACGGCTCCGCCAACAAGTTTTCACGTATAAGGATGGAGGGATACCAGGCGTTGGATGGCAGATCGAAAAGCTTTGCGATAGGAAAAACCTCGAAGCCGCCGGCACGAAGATCGAGAGCGAGAGGATTCGTTCTTTTTTCATCGCCGCTGAAGCCTATTACATTCCAGGCGCCCGCTTGCTTCAAATCGTTTGAAGGACGGAAGCAGAGAGTTGAGCGTTTACGTCCAAGAAAGGGGTGCGTGCGCTCGACTCGTTGGTCACACGCTTCGGGAATTCTTGTTCTTGTTTCTCCGCCTGCAAAAACTCACGTGGATTCCCCACTGAGACCACCCGCGTGAAGCGGTGAACACAGCGTCGAGAATCAAACCGACCCACTAACGGGTTTTGACACAAATTGACCTTTCGAGTTTTAGTCAAAAACACCCAGTCAAGAAGCGGGCGCTGGAGCGAATTCAGACTTCGGCAGGAACCTTTAGTCAGGAAGCCGCCGGTTTCAATCGCGAGGCATGCGCGAGGCCACCATGAAACAGCCGCCTGCCGCGAGCACCGCGAGCACGGTGATCGTGATTGCAAGGGGCCTGGGTTCTCCCAGTTTCGCGGCCGCCCGCGACCATTGGTCCATGATCAAGCCGAACGTGCCGACGTACATCTGCACATCCCGCTGATACACGCGAGAATCATACTGCGAAAGGAGCGGATCCTCATCGTCCCCGAACCGCCTTGGAGACTCCGCCAGTAAATGAACTCGCCGACGCCCATCCCAGCCAGCAGGATGAAGATACCGATCAGAACAAATAGTCAGATGCCGCGATCGCGGGCCCGACGAAACGCAGCAATGCGATTGCGGCATCGCGCGCGGCATGGTCAACGGATTCAGAGGTAACGGGCAGAGTCATAATGGTTCTTTCGTGGCTGGTGTGCTCGGCTAACAAACCCGGTAGCGCTCAACGGCGTCCTTGTCCCACACGAGTCCACCGCCGGCTTCCTTCTGCGGAAGCGCAAAACCGTCTTTGAGTTCCAGAGGTCGCTCTAAGAGCCGCCCAATCCTGGATCGAAGAGCATTACACAGATACGGCGGGTTTTAGGGATCACGTGTTCGCGCTGATGCACCTGTTGGGCTTCCGATTCGCGCCCCGGATTCGAGGCTTAACGGATCGACGTTTGTACGTGCCTGATGGCCAAAGGCATTATGCCGCGTTAACGGGTTTGATTGGCGGTGTCTTGAATCAAAAACTCATCCGGGCCACTGGAAAGAGGTTCTTCGGTTAGCCGCGTCGATTGAGGCTTGAACACCTGTCGCCCCTCGGATGGGAACACATCAACCTCACCGGCGATTACGCCTGGCGGCAGAACCGGCGGGTGGACCGCCCTAGAGGCAAAAGATCCCCGTTCGAGCCTGCTATTGAAGCGTCAAGCGACAAGCTGGGCGAGGGCTTCGGAAACCGTTGGTTTAGATCGCGATTGTCTATCAAGCCAACTCCGTTTAACCCAAAAGTCCCCAATCGCCCTGGAACGGATGATGTCTTCATTTTGCGCAAATTCCAGAAGCAAGTTAGCCTGTCGACTGTAGAATCGGTGGGTTAGAGTTATCGGATCCAAGACCCAGTATTCTTTGACTCCGTACTCCTCGTACTTGGCGAACTTCCGGCCAACGTCATTGAGCGCGGTCGCCGGCGAAAGGATTTCTGCGACCCAGGTGGGCGCCACAGGAATGTGCACCTCCCGAAATAACTGCTCTTGCTCCCCCGTATAAAAGGCAATATCCGGCATGACGACACTTCTCTGACTCATACGCACGGCGACCACCTCACGGTGGACAACGCCTCCTAGCCCTTTGTGCTCGATAAAAGCCGCAAGAAGCCGGTCTAGGAAATTTGTGAGATTGGCATGGAGCAGACTGACCGGAGAATGCATAAGTATTTCGCCATCGATAAGGTCGGCAAAAACGCCTGGCTCCAACCACTCGAGGAACTCATCGGCCGTCCAGAGTTCGTGTGCAATTGAATTGGTCGTTGGCATGAAACTCTAAAAAAGGTCTACGCACCGAATGCAACCGGCTGCCGGGTGCAGGGACAGACTATTTCAGCCTCGGCCTTAGCGAAAGGCAAAAAGGAGTACGTCAGCAAGTGCTTGAACTCAATCTCACGCCCACAGAGCCCATAATCAGTATTTTGGGGCCCTGCCCTTTTATGCCAGAAAAGGAATGTTACACTGTTTTAGTTTTGCAATTTTTTCAGAACGCAGTTATCAAGACTCTTGGCGTGTCTGACGCATTTGGGCCTCCGGCCGTTGGTCGGCCCCTGGAAGAAGTTATCGGGACCCAAGCACTTGAGGTGGACCTTAGGGTCGCGGAAACGGCGTGTCTGGAGACTAGAGAGGCGCTGCCCACAAGGTGCCGGAAGATAGTCTCTGCAAAAACAACACCTTACCCGCGACACACCGCACTGCCCGCACGCCGACAGGGCTTTCCAGTCGGCCTTGCGGCACGCAGCCAGTTCAGGCTAGACTTCAGCTCCTGTGAACTTCGCGACGCTCTCCGGGATCGCCGTGCTTAACCCCGGCGGGCGAGATCCCGATCAAAGCTTTCGGGATGGACCCGGTCAGGCAGATGAAACGGCTCATCCGCCGGTCAACTATCACGCCTACGCCGCCTGCACCAAAGGCGCCTTTTATCGCACACCGGCGTTCGCGGCGCGGCATCGCAGCGTCATGCTGCTTCTCCGCGGAGACCTGAGCGAATCGCAACGCGCGTTTGCGATCCTGAAAGCCCATGGATGCTTCGTCGCCGTCTCGTTTAAGGAATCAGGCACTCAACAGGTCGCTCATCAATTGTCGAAGCCGAAGCGATTTCAGCGCTTTCGCGAGATTGCCTCAAGCGCAGATCTCTGTCTCTCGAGTACACCCGATCTCCTCCCGCTCTTCGCCTCAGTCTCCAAGCGCACTATCCATGTTCCGACGCCTTATCCGTTTGAGTATCCTTCCTGGAACTTTTCGCGGCCCATCAACGAACGGCACGGCCTATTCATTGGAACACGCGAATTTGATGTGCTTTCACGCAATCATCTGTTGGCTTTGTCCGCCGCGCGAATCTTTTCCGTCCCGATTACGGTGATCAATCAGGACGGCAAATCGGGTTTGCAGCGGTTGCAGTCACTGAAGTTCCCGGAAGATCAACTCACCGTGGCGGCGCCGTTACCGTACCCGAAGTACCTGCGATTGATTGCCAGCCATCGACTGGTGCTGCAATTCGACCAGAGCTCCGTCCCGGGGCAGGTGGCGGGAGACAGTTTGCTCTGCAGAGTCCCCACAGTTGGCGGAAACGGCACGGTGGAACGGGTCGCGTTTCCAGAGCTGCACGGGAGCGGAAGGACATTCGATCAACTCACCGAGTTGACCAGAAGGCTTCTGAACGACGAAGGATTTTACGAAGAGCAACTGGCGGTTCTGGACAGGTGTGCAGCCGCGCAACTCTCTTTTGCGAGAGGTTTCGAATCGCTCTCCCGGCACTTTCCAGGGCTTGCTTGAACGGGTCTACGCTCTAACGTAAGCTGCGTCAACCTTATGACTCGGCAAACGCAGGCGAATCAATATCCGCTGAAAGAGCTCTCTCTGGATGCGATTGTTGAGTTCCTGCGAGCGCACGGCATGCGGATTACCAAGAATCGCATCCGGATCATCGATATCCTGCTTCGAGCGGAGAAACCGCTTTCGCTGGATGAAATCCAGACGAGAATTCGACCCGATAGAGGGGCACCGGATTATGCCACGGTCTTTCGAGTGATGATGGTTCTAGAAAACCTCCATGTCGCCCAGAAAGTGAATTTGCACCGTTCCTGCAGTTACTACGAGCTAGTCAACCCGCAACAACATTACGACCATATCATTTGCACCGAATGCGGTCGAGTGACGCTCATGATCGATTCTTGTCCGGTGGAAAAAGTGGAGCGCAAGATCGAAAAGCGATACGGATTTTCGGAGATTCGCCATTCACTGGAATTTTTCGGGAAGTGTCGTGAGTGCACGTAGTCGAACGCCTCCTTCGTCCCTCTCACAAAAATCTTACAGGTGGGAGAGCACGCTCAGCCCAATTCCGATCAAGACGAAAGGAATGATGAACCGCCCGTAGCGCTTTACCCTGTTTCCAAATAGGCTATGGCAGGTAAGATAATAGCCAAACAAGCACCAGAGCCCGGTCATCACACCGAAGACAAGCGCATAGTACGGAATAAATGCTCGCTGAATCGAGAACAACGGAATGTAGACGCTGAGGTTGTCTCCGCCGTTTGCCATCGTTAGCAGCGTCACCAATGCCAGTTCCGAGTTCACCCATCTGAATCGGAGTTGTTCTTTGCCGACAAAGTCGGTCCCGATTCGATCAGTCAAACCGGTTCCCGGCCGCCTTCTGAACAGTTTCCAGAGCCGATTGATACCAAGTAGGAGAGGGACCAAACCAAGCAGGTAGATCCATCCGCTCGGAATCGCAAATGTAAACAGCGCCGCCAGAATACTGATCACCACAAGGAACGACATTCCGAGAAATTGACCGACTACGACCGATATCGTCCGGAATTCTGCATCGACGAACAAGCTCGCCAGCAAAAACAGATCGTCGACATTGGTGGAGGCAAATGCGGCGATCGCAATGGCCAGCGCCGAGAAGTCGAAAGAGGCCAGAACATCCGTTGCACTGAACGCTCCATTCGCCATTCTGCCATCTCGCGCGACGGTTTTCTAGCTGCGGACCAACACGCCGTTTGCCGCAAGGAACCGCTTCGCTTCTCGGACCGTATACTCGCCGAAATGAAAAATGCTGGCAGCCAGGACTGCGTCAGCTTTCCCCTGCGTGAGCACATGTAGGAGATGTTCCAGGGTACCCGCTCCGCCGCTCGCTATGACTGGAATCCCGACGATCGAACTCACAGCAGCTGTTAGATCAATGTCGTAACCGTCCTTCGTCCCGTCTGCATCCATGCTGGTCAGCAGAATTTCTCCGGCGCCCCTTCTCTCGACCTCTTGCGCCCACTCCACAGCATCCAGGTCCGTCCGGTTCCGGCCACCGTGCGTGAAGACGGACCAACGATTTGGTCCTGTCCGTTTTGCATCGATCGCTACCACAATGCACTGAACACCAAAAGCCTCGGCGGATCGCGAAATTAATTCCGGCTCCCGGATCGCAGCCGTGTTGATGCTCACCTTGTCGGCGCCCGCAAGCAGCATCTCCCGTACATCGGTGGCGGTTCGAATACCGCCCCCGACGGTGAGCGGCATAAAACATTGTTCCGCCGTGCGCTTAACCACGTCGATCATCGTTCGCCGGTTGTCTGAAGACGCTGTGATGTCGAGAAAGACGAGTTCATCGGCCTCCTGGCGGTTATATTCCATCGCGCACTCCACCGGATCACCCGCGTCGCGCAACTGCAAAAACTTCGTCCCCTTCACGACACGACCTTCGGTGACATCGAGGCAAGGTATAATTCTTTTGGTCAGCATCTGAGCGAAGGAAATCGGTTGGATCATTGACCTAGCGGTGGATTGCGACAAGGATCTTAGTCGGTTGCTCGCTCGGTTAGCCAAAACCGCGACTGGTCGTCAAAATATCCGAATACGCTGGCCGAACGCCAATCACCGTTCGGGGCGGCCATGGCGAGGGAGCCCTCTCTCAAAAGATCAGCAAGAGTTTGCCGCTTCGGCAGAAACGAAGCACGAATGAATAGTTCTCCGATTTCGTCCGATTTCGAAATGATCGGCGTCTCGGCGTGCCCGGCTGTTGATTTTTCGGTCTCCTCGCGGGCGGAAATCCGTGCCTCCACCGTCGGGTGAAAATTGCCAACGAGCGTCGCGCTTCCTTTCCGCTCGTACTCCCTCAATGGAAGAGAAGCGAGCGGGAGATCATCGTAAAAAATTAACTCGATGTTGGCGTGCTGCAGGCGGCCCGTGAAATGATCGATTTCTTCGGGGCCAAGAGGCGCATCAGTGATGAACACCCTGTGAAACGGCGAAAACGGCTTTCGCAAGAGCCTTCGAACGACAGGACTGCGAGCCGCAGTGCGCGTCGGCTTAAACTTCTCAACCTGACGGTCCAGGCTCCTTTCCGAACGAGACCCAATTATACTGGTCAGACCTGCCGCCAGATTACCAAGCACGTGAAGCGCCGAGGCGCAAAGATCTATCTCGCCGGCTTTCAGCTTCAATTGAGACACCAGCAACTGGACACTCTGCCTCAGCTGGTCTTGCGACCACAACCGATAGGCCAGATGATTTGACATTTCGCGCACCAGAGCAATCAGCGCCGCCGAATTTTCAGGCTGCTCTTCCAGCGCGCCCAATTTTCCCAGGCGCAGCCAGCGCGCTTGGGAACGAACATGGCCTACGAAAATCTTTGACGGAATTTTTCTGAGGACCGCGTCGAAATGAGAGCCGACCCATCCTCTCTGTGGGATTATGCAAGCTTTCGGCTCCAGAGCGTTTATCCAGGAAATGAACTCGTCGTGCGGAGTTGCATGATCGCAGAGAATTGGGACCGCCCCAATTTGCACCGCTGCCAAGAGGTAACTATACATTTCCTGAGAGGGACCAATTCCAATCAGGATCCGGTCAGCCGATTGGACCCTTTTTTCGCGCAACTCGAACGACAGAAAATCAACGAGTCGATTCAATCCCGAATAAGTCAGGACTCTATCGCCGGAGAGGCATCGGTCGATTAATGCCGGGACACCGGGCTGCAGCTCGGATCGTTTTCTGAGAGTTTGAACAAAATTCATTATCAATCGAGCCGCATCGAGAACCGTCTGGTGAAGGTCTCTTGCGGCGGAATCGCTTGAATGCCGAGCTTCTTCTCGAAAGCTCGCTGTTCCTGGTGATCAGGCAAGCCCCAGCAGGGCTCAACGCAAATGAACGGATTCAAATCACTCCAAATGGTAAAGTAAGGGGCGTCCGAGAAATCGAGTTCAACCTGCCGGTTTCGCCCGTAGTCCAGAAGTTTCACCACGTAACTATCGGCTTCGATCGTTTCGAGGAGAAATGAACCAGGCAGCTCAAATGGCTTTATCGGCATCGTGGCGCCGTCGGATTCAAACTCGACGGTCTCTCCGCTCAAAAAGTTGTCAGGAGCGAGATACCGCCGGTATGTCCCTCTCGGCAGAACGACCCGGGCTTGTTCGAATGACGAAATTGCAAACCCGGGATGGACCCCAAAACTCACATGGGATCGGCGCTCCATTTCTTCGTTACGAAAAATGAAGGTCACTTCCACTGTGTCACCGTCCAGGGTGTAATCGATTCGAAAAGAGACCTTGCGCGGGTATTCGGTCGGCAGAATCTGGTCGACTGGGAGCGAATAGCTGAGCGTGGCTCGATCAGCAAGTACAATCTCCGGGTCAGCGAATTCTTTGTGTCTCAGGAAGCCGTGATTTCCGCCACGGATTTCGTCTCCTTCGTACAAAGTCTTTTCATCTTTGATCCGGTGCAGAAAATAACCCATGACGGTTGCATGACTCTGCCAACCCTTTGCAGCAGGCTTGACCTCACCATCCCGGTAAAGGTATCCAGTCCAGCCACCGTCGGTCGCGCGTCGTGCGACGCTCACCAGCTCTGCCCCTAGGTTATCAACCTGAATTCGATATCCACTTTCGCGATCCGCCAGCTCGTGCAATCGATGGCCATCTTGCTCAATGACGCGATGTTCGAAGCCCATATCCTTACCAGTGGCACAATTGCGCCGAGAGACCAAGCGCTGAAACGAGGGCGGAGAACACGCGTGCAAGAGTTCAGGAGGCAAGCTTTCCGGCGGCAAAAAAGATTCACGGCTTGAATCGAGTGCAAATGGCAAGCGCTCCCAACCATCGAAAAGTCCGATTTCTATCGTTCCATTCTCTAACTTCTGAACTACTCTCTTGCCCTACGCTCCGGTTCCGACGTATTCAGCCGAATAGGTGTCGAATTTGGAGACCGTTCCTTCTTTGGGCGCTTCCTTGACATCGTAGACGTTATTTCCAACGACCTGTTGCGTCTGCGTGTCATAGATCATGACCGATTTCGCACCCGACGAATTTTGTTCACGCACGGTGTCCACCGCGATGTAGCGCGTCTTTTGGTAGGCAGCCTTGCGCGGAGGAGGCGCATTTTCGTAAGCGAGCCGCGCCCGTTCTTCGGCATATCGACGCTGACGTTCGGTTGCCTTGTGTTTGGCGATGACGTAGGCCGTAACGCCGACCACTGCGCCTGTCGCAAGTCCAATTGCCACTGCTTCCGATGTACTTGCTCCCGCGGCCCGTGCCAGACCACCTGCCAGAACACCTGCGCCGGTACCAAACACGGCGCCGTTTGCTCCCGGCGACATATTTTCACATCCGGTTAGAAGTAGCCCCGCAACAAGGACGGCCGATGAGGATTTGATAAGAACCGCGTTCATAGAAAAATTGCGAACAACCACTTTATCAAGTCTCCAAAGCCCAAACAAGCAAATATCATTAACTCGCCCTGTTTGCACTGGTTCGTGGGACGAGCGTCTTCGGACACTGGGACCGCAGTTGGAGTGGCAGGCATTGGAAGGAGGGGGAAGCTTCGCGTTTCAGAACAGTACTCTACTTGTAGGACACTCCGTTCGTCCGGCACCACTCGATGGCTCGGGGATTCCCGGCATGTGCGGATCGTCTGAACCATTCGGCCGCCGTCTTAGAATCCCTTTGGAGACCGAGACCTTCCTCAAGACAACCGGCGTAAAAGCACATGGCCGTTGGATCCCCTTTTTCCGCACCCTGCTTAAACAGGTTTGCCGCGATTTCAGGGCTGCGTTGCACGCCCTCCCCGTTCATGTAAAGCACGCCCAGATTCGACAAAGAGAGGGGATATCCTTCAGCCGCGGCATCCTCATAATATTTCCGGGCCTGATCAAATTGACGGAGTTTTCGAAAATGGGTACCTAGCAGATCCATCGCTCTTGGTTCGTGCAGCGCAGCCGCTTCTTGCAGGAAGCCAACGGCTTTCGCCGGGTCGGCGGGCACCCCTTTGCCGAAATAATAACATTCGCCTGCGAGATATTTGCCGCGGCGATCCCCGGTATTCGAGGCCTGCAGAAAATATTCCAATGCCCTCCGATCATCGCCCGGCTGGCGCCGGTTTGAGTACAACAGACCAGCCTCGACCATGGCATCTGCATTTCCTTTCGCGGCCGCAATTTCGAACCATTTCATCGCCTCAAGCGGGGTGCTCTCGCGCGCGAACTGGCCGATGATGAGCATTGCCGGGACACTTCCTTTTTCGGCCGCTCGAACCAGGTTTGGTTTTGCCTCGGCGTAAGCCGCGGCATCCGGCTTTCCCTCTGTGCCGTGCAACTCAGCAAGCAAGTTATCCAGTCGTTTCAGTGCTATCGATCTTTCCGGAAATCTATCGATCAGCTCGAGGTAGGCTTTTAAGGCACCCTGCCAGTCGCCCGATTTACCAAGTTCCTGTGCCGCGCCAAGCTTTTCCTGGAAATCATCAAGCGGCGGAGCGGGGGTCGGCGTAGGATTAGCCCGCTCCTCCGGTGTAGGCCGCGGAGTTATTCTCTCCTCCGGTTTAGGGGTTATTTTCTCCTCCGGTGTAGGCCGCGAGGTTATTTTCTCCTCCGGTGTAGGTGAAGGGTTCACGCTCGCTTCAGGGGTCGGCGTAGGAGTCGTTAGTTCTTCCGGCGTTGGAGTTGGCGTCGGTAGTGGCTTTGGGGTTGGCAGCGGCGTTAACTTTGGGGTCGGGGTCGGCGTCGCTTGGGGGCGCGGAATCACTTTGATGACAGGCGTGGGGTGCGTCGCGCCCGATTGAGCAATCCGCTGTCCCACATAGTACTGGTAAACTTCGTATCCACCCCACCCGAGACCTCCAAGCAGCAGAACCACCAGCCCGACAATCAAAAGCAAACCTGGTACAGAAGTCTTTCGCTTTTCAGAATCCGGCGGCAGTGGCGGTGGTACACCGGAGGGAGGCGCAGATGGAGGCTCTGCGGCCACCGGCCTGACATAGGTCTTGGACGGCGACGGCGCTACGCCGCCAGAGCGTATGCTGGATGGAGGCGAGACCACCCCCGGTACAAAAACGTGTTCACTTGCTTTGCTGAAAATTTGCCCTTCCAGCAGGTTGCTCATTTCGACCGCCGAAGGCAACGCATCGGTCAGACCGCTGCGAAGAACCGTGTTTCCTTCTTCGGAAAGAACCGCGATCGGCGTGTAGCGGCCGGTTGCCTCGACAGTGCTCCTTGGGCCGCCGAGCAGCTCGTAAACCAGAAGGCTCAGCATCCCGAGATAACTGGCGCGCGGACCTTCTCCGGCAGAGCTCTGGACAAGCGTCGCAGATCCGGCCCACGTTGCAGAATCGGAAGAGGAGAGCGAAAAATCTACCGGTTCAACCTTGATGCCTAACTGGTTCCATTGCGTTAGGGGCCTCTGCAGCAACGCCGGATCGATCGGTTGTTCCGTCAAACCAGGCATGGTCAGATGGACGCCTGAAACCGTCAGAGCTACTTGCTGGAGCCGGTTCGCATGCGCATGATCGGCTACCGGTGCGAGAAGCTTGAGCACCAGGAGTGCCTCCGGCGGAGTTAGGGCGCTCCGTATCCGGAGAATTTCCACCAGAGTGGGCCCAACCACGATCTCCTGGACGAGAAAACTTTGTGGGCCGGCACTTTCAAGAGAATAAATCTCCTGCAACTCTTGCCGAGGCGCGCGGCGGAGTTGGTCGACTTCTTGTTCCAGGGCCGTATATCGTTTGGTGTCGGCTAAAAATTCTCGGTTGAACAACAGGAGCAAAACTTTGCGACACCGTTGGAGATCGTCGGCCAGGAAACGCCGGCCCTGCGCGATGTCGCCGAGGTCTCGAGTAAGCTGGTAGCGCCGGGCAAGAACGGTTGGAGTCTCGGAAGAAGCCGGCCTGTCGGTGGAAAACGCTTCCGTTGCCAGTGTCTCTGGCTGTTCCGCAAGCCTCTTGGTTGCAGGTGGCGGGTGACTGGTCGCTGTTGCGTTTGCCTGTATCACTTCGATACAACGAACGATTTCCTGGCGCAGATCGGCCGCCGCTTGCGGCCGGTTGGCGCGTTCCTTTTCCATCATCCGCTGGACCAGTTGCACTACGCACGAGGGCGACCCTTCGAGCGGTTCCAAGGGCAGAGGCTTGTAAAGATGCTGACTCATGATCTGCGCCACCGACCCGGAGTAGGGCGGTCGTCCGGAGATCATGTAATAGAGAGTCGCTCCAAGCGAATAGATGTCCGAACGGATGTCAATGTCTCGTTCTTCCAATTGTTCGGGACTCGCAAAATGGGGAGTGCCAACAAATCCTCCTCCAACTGTCAATGCACCGGAATCTTCTCCCTCTCTCTTAGCGCTTTTGGCGAGCCCGAAATCGATGACCTTCACCACCTTTTCGCCCTCTTCATCGACCAGCATAAGATTCGCCGGCTTAAGATCCCGATGGACCAACTGCTGTTTTGCGGCCGCCGCAAGTGCTCGAGAAACCTGCAGCATGATTTCCAACGCTTCGAGCGGCCTGAGCGGTCCGGTCCGCTTCATGTATGCATCGACGGTTTCCCCATCGATGAACTCCATCGCGTAGAAATAGCTCTCGTGATCGGTTCCAAGATGAAAGACCGACGCAACATTCTGATGACGAAGCGCGGCGGCCGCGCGCGCCTCTCTGAGAAATCGCTGCCGGGCGACGTCGCTATTGAGGTAGGTGCTATTGATAACCTTCAAGGCGACTGGACAACGAAGATTCGTGTCGAAAGCCTTATAAGTGATGCCCATGGCGCCCCTGCCTAATTCCCATAGACTGCCATCGCCACGCCTTAGAACTTCGTAATGCTGATAACGCTCAGCGTCCGCCATTTTAGTGAAACCTCATTAAAGCAGAGCGTCAGGGAACTCGCAACAGAAGAAGGAGACAGAAGTCAGAAGTCAGGCCGCGTCAAGCAAAGCCCAGAATGTCAGGAAGAGCATGTATTCGGATAGAGAACAAAGACTTACCCTGTCTCCCGTCTCCTTCCTCAATTCCCAAGTTCGAATCGCACCGGGGCCGAGAATGCCTGACCATTCGGTGGTGGTGGAAGTTTGATAATTTTCTTGCCGGCTTCCCGAACAGAATCATCCACCACCGCGTTCCCGGAGCCTTCTACGATGTCGAATTCGGTGACCGTTCCATCGGCTTGCACCTTAAGTTTCACGGTGACTTTCAACATTTTTCCAAGCGCCATCTCGCTGGTCGGCTGGTTCCAGGCTGCCTGGAATCGATTCGTGAGTATCCCTACGTACCCCGCCAACCCAGAATCTCCCGATCCGCTGCCTTCGTTGTCACCCGGCCCTTTCCCGCCTCCGCTGCGTGAATGCGATCCAGGCTCACTGGAGGCTTGCCCGTGCGATTGCTTGTTCTTGTTCTTGCCAGCTTCGGCTTCGGCCTCTTGAGCACTCGGACCAGGCGACGCATTCGGTTTTTCATTTTTCTCCCCCTTCACCGGGGATGATTTCGGCTTGGGTGACGTTTCACTCTTTGATTTTTCCTTGTCCTCGCTCTCGTCATTCTCCTTCTCTTTCTGTTTCCCCTTCGTCTTCTCTTTCAACTCATCCTCGCTTTTAGGCGAGGATTTCGGCGTAGCTGAATGTGCGGGTGACGGTTTGGGTGTCGCTTTCGGAGTTGGCTTGGGTGACGGTTTAGGTGTCGGCCTTGGAGTGGCTCTAGGCGTCGGTTTAGGTGTTGGTTTGGGAGTCGGTTCGACCGTTGGCCGCGCCGTTGGAGTTGCCGCCGGGGTTGAAGTCGGTGTGGGCGTGGAAATCGGCAGCTCAGATTGTTGGAGTACCGGCGGTGGCGTCGGGGGCACGGACGGAGGGGTCGGCTGTGGTGCTTCTTCTTGGTTTTTTTCCGGTTGTGCTTCCGGTTGCGTTTCCTCCTGGTTCTCCGGTCGCACTGGTTCGCTCGGCGCCGTGACGGGTTCGTGGGTAGAGGCGGCCTGCGATTCTCCGGCCGCGGAATCGCTGCCAAATGATCCGGGGTTCATCCACACGACGACGTCGTTATTCTTCTTCGATTGGAACAGGCTTGCGAGCAGCAGCAGTCCACCAAGCAGGATCAAGTGGACAACTGCGATGGCGACGAAGGTTTTCTTGAAGCCTCCGTCCAGATCTTCACTGCGGTAATCTGCCATTCCTCACGGCTCATCTGGACGTGTCAGGACGCCCACCCTCGAAATTTTCGCCCGCTGAAGGATATCCATCACGTCGATAAACTTCTGGATCGGCAATTCCTTGTGCGGACGCACGACAACTGCCGCATCTGGTTTATCGGCACGCAGCGCCACCAGACGGGATTCTAACGTCGCCGGATCAACGATTTCGTCGTTGATTCGCATCACATCATCTTTGTCTATCGAAATCGTTTGAACCTGAGATGGATCGACCGACTGGGTTGCCTCTCCGCTGGTAGGCACCACGAGGTTGACGCTGTTCTCCATCAACGGAGTGGTGATGATAAAGATGACCAGCAATACAAACGCAAGATCGAGCAGCGGAGTCACATTGATCTCCGTAAGCGTCTGCAAGGTGTGTCGATCGGAAAAACGACGCATGCTATCTGTTAACGAGGACCGGCCGGATGGAATGGTTAACGTACTTATGCTCGAACTCCGAAGAAAGTTCGGCCGCGAAATTGTCATTCTGGACAATCAAGGATCGAATGCTCGTCACCAGAAAGTTATATCCGAACATCGCCGGGATTGCGACGAGCAATCCGGTGACGGTGGTAATAAGGGCGCCGGACACACCAGGGGCCATGGCCTGCAGATTCGCCGAGCCGGCAAGAGCCACTCCGGAGAAGGTGTCCATAACACCCCAGACGGTTCCAAGCAGTCCGAGAAATGGCGCGCCACTAACGGCCGTGGCGAGCAAGATCATCTGGGACTCGAGACGCAACGCCGATTCGCCGACCGCTCTTTCCATGGCGGTGGTCACCACTCGCATTTGGGAAGGGGTGATCCGTTCAGCAATTTCCAAACGTGCCCAAAAAGTGTCATCAACCTCCGTCGAACCGAGCAGATGAAAGGCCAGCTCTTTGCATCCGGCCCGATAAATGGAGTATAGCGGAGAACCGTCAAAGCGCACTGTGGACTCGTAGATCTTCAGTGGCTGCCGATCTGATCGAAACAGATGAAGGAACCGATCGTTTTGGACCTTTGCCAACCGGACGACCCTGATTTTGGTGACCATGACCGACCAACTGAAGATCGAGGCGATGAAAAGCGCTGCTAAGACGAGTTTCCCTTCGAAGGTCGCTTCCGTAAAAGCGTACACCAGCCCCCCAGACTGAGTTGCTACCAAGGATGTCAACACCGGCACAGCATAGTATGTTTAGCGCGAGAAACCGTAAAGGCAATCTATAGGATGGCAGGTCGCCGGTGATCCTTGAGATTCCCGGTTTTCGCCTTACAGGTATCCCGTCATGCCAAAATTCGCTTCTCAGCGTTTCTTGTCTGCGATCCTCGCGGCTGGTTTGTTGTTCGCCGCGCACTCCCTTGAAGCGCAAAACAAGTACGATGTCCTGGCCCGTGTTCTGCAGCCCTACGGAGCGCTGTTTTATTCCAAGGCGGCAACCAAAGCGATGCAGGCGGACGTGGTTCTGCGCGAAGGTCCGCCTACCGCCACAGAAATCCTTAACCATCCGCTTCGTTTTTTTCTGCAAATACCGGACAAACTCCGGATCGAGACTCTTGACCCGCAACATCGAATTGTCTTTTGCCGCAATGGGCAAAAGGTGTGGGTTTACCCCCATGAATTCTTGGCCGGCATCGTTGCAACCGGGCGACGGCCCGACAAAAAAAACAGGATTCCAGATTTTCATCTGCCTCTGAAAGACCAACAGATCGTGTGGATTCCTGCTCTGTTTCAGATTCTCCGGTTTGAATCCGCATCAGATGCTGCAGGCGCACCAACGTGGACGCTCGATTTTCGCCTCGCTCCAGAATTTGCGCAGGCCTTTAAGTGCGACATTTGGACGGCAAGCGCGATTGTCAGACAGAGTGATTTCCAGGTGCGGCATCTCCGGATCGAGAGCAGCAATTGGACCGGGACACTCGACATTCTCGGCTGCCGATTCGAAAAAGCGTTCCCGCCTCAAACCTGGGAACCCGACCCCGAATTGGCAAAGGAGGCGACTCTTGTACCGCCGGAGCTTTTTGACTCTGCCTTGGAAAGAATAGCGGCCATCGCAATCCCCAGATGAGATCAGGTTTCATCGATAAGCTGATCGAGCGAATCCGGCGGGTGCAACCGGAAGAGGTGCAAAACTATCTTGTCCGGCTGGCGCGCGAGAAAGGTTTTCTGGAGCGGATTTTCGATGCATTGCAAGAAGGCGTCATTGTGACCGACATCCAGGGCAAGATCCAATTTATCAACGCTGCGGCGGCGCAGCTTTTTGGAGTGGAGCCAGAGGAGGCTTTTGGACGGCCGCTGGAGGAAGAGCTTCGGGGTCTTGATTGGATGTCGCTCCGATCCAACGAGACGACCGTCAACCGGGATATTGAAGTCTTTTATCCGCAACATAGGTTCCTCAATTTCTACGTCGCGCCGCTGCATTTACACAAGGATGCAGAGGATTCGAACGCAATGCGCCAGGACTTGGTCGGGTATGCAATTATATTGCGCGATATCACTGAGGATCGCCGGATGGTGGAACAGACGATCGAGAGCGAACGATTGTCGGCGTTGACGTTATTGGCCGCCGGCGTAGCGCACGAAATCGGCAACCCGCTTAACTCCCTGAACATCCATCTTCAGCTCATTGAACGAAGATTGCGCAAGGCTCCTTCCGAGCTGCGGAACGAGATCGGCGAACTGCTCGCCACCGCCAAAAGCGAAATCCAACGGCTGGACTCGATCGTCCATCAGTTCCTGCGAGCGATACGTCCCTCGACTCCACAATTTGAAACTCATGATCTGAACGAGGTTCTCGAGGAATCTGTCGCCTTCTTGCGCCCGGAAATCCGCGATCGTGACATCATTGTCGAGCTGGATCTCGACCCGACTTTGCCGCGATTGCTGTTCGATCGCGACCAGATGAAGCAGGCCTTTTATAACGTGATTAAAAACGCGTTTCAGGCCATGAAAACCGGCGGTATTCTTCGTATTCGATCCTGGCAGAGTGAACTTTACGTCTCCGTCTCCTTCCATGACACGGGCGGCGGCATCCCGCAGGATCAAATGAGCAAGCTGTATCAACCCTACTTCACCACCAAGTCATCGGGATCCGGATTGGGATTGCTGATCGTACGCCGGATCGTTCGGGAACACGGCGGCGAGATCGAAATCGAGAGCAACGAAGGAAAAGGGGTGCGAGTGACGATCCATCTTCCGTTCGGAGACAAGCGCATCCGGTTGTTGCAGGATCAAGCGGACGGCTGAAGAGCATGCGAGGCACGATTTTGATTGTCGACGATGAAAAGCCCTCAAGAGAAGGGCTACGTCAGTCGCTCGAGGAAGAGTTTGACGTCTACACCGCAGGCAACGTGGACGAAGCCCTGACCATCCTCACTGCGGACCATGTCGATCTGGTCCTCACTGACCTGCGGCTGGGCGGGGAAGATGGCATGGCGCTGATTGAAAAGATCCTTCACCGGCCACGGCCGCCTATTTGCATGCTGATGACCGCCTATGGCTCGATCGCCACCGCCGTCGAAGCCATGAAACGCGGCGCCTACGACTTTGTTACCAAACCCATAAACATCGATGAACTCGGGCTCAAGATCGCGCGCGCGATCAAGGGCCGCCAGACGGAGCAGGAAAATGTTCAGCTTCGGCAGCAGGTAGACAAACGCTTCGGTTTGGAAAGCCTTATCGGCGAATCCAGGGCGATGCATGAAATCTTTGACACGATTCACCAAGTGGCGCCGAGTCGGGCCACGGTCCTCCTCGCGGGTGAAAGCGGGACGGGCAAAGAATTGATCGCGCACGCGATGCATAATCTCAGCAACCGCAACAAGACGCGTTTTATCGCGTTCAATTGCGCGGCGTTCGCGCCGCAGTTGATCGAAAGCGAGCTTTTCGGTCATGAACGAGGCGCCTTCACCGGGGCGTCGGAGCGACGCATCGGCAGATTCGAACAAGCGGCAGGCGGCACTCTCTTTCTCGATGAGATCGGTGAAATTGATTCCAATATCCAAGTCAAGTTGTTGCGCGCCCTCGACCCGGGAGTCTTCGAACGCGTCGGTGGCAACCAAAGCATCCGTTCGGATGTGCGCTTGATCGCGGCAACCAATCGGGATCTTGCTTCGCTCGTCCGTGAGGGGAAGTTTCGGGAAGACCTGTATTACCGGCTTAATGTCGTCCAAATACGCGTGCCTCCTCTTCGTGAACGCAAAGAAGATATTCCGCTGCTGGCCAATACGTTTCTGAAAGAAATCTGCGAGCGCGACGGGAAGGCCTTCCGGCCGTTATCTCCAGAAGCGATGGAGGCTCTGCTGGACTACGATTGGCCCGGAAACGTCCGGGAATTGAAAGGTGCGATTGATTCAGGCGTCACCTTGGCAAGCGGAAACCAGATTACCGTCAGGGATCTGCCCGTGACAGTGCGGGGAGCATCAGGCAGTCTCGCTCTCCGCGAAGGTGGAACCCAGGATCTTGTCAATATTCACGACAACGAAGTCCGGCTGATCATGCGAGCATTGGATGAAAGTGGTGGCAATCGCACCGAGGCCGCGAAAAAATTGGGGATCAGCCGGCGCACACTGCACCGGCGATTAAAAGAGCTTCAACTGCCCGAATAGTCTGTACGACGTCGGACTTTGTGAACGCGTTCGCTACCAATGCGCAATCGGCCATATACCGGTCGAGTTGCAAAGTTTGAATAACGCTGCTGCATTCCTCCAACCTTCGGCGATCGCTTGATCGGATTTGACGCACCGCCCTGCCCGGCTTCTACAGGGAGCACTGCCAGCTGAGTCCGAATTTTTTCCCTTGGAGAGTCAGACGCCTGACCAATCTTGCTTGAAAGACAGCCCGTTGTCGTAGAACAGGAATTCTGCTAGCTTCCGAGCCGTGGTCCACTATTTGAGCGTTTTCGGAGTGGCGAATCGGCCGGAATTCTGGATCTTCGATCTGCTCATTCCATGGATATTTGTGATTTCGGCCCTGGGCTTTCTGGCGGCTTGGCTGGTGGTGGCCATCTTGGAGCGCACCGGCCTGTCGCGGCATATCTGGCATCTTCCACTTTTCTTCCTCGCCTTGGTGATTTTGCTCACTAGCATTATCGGATTTGTCTGCTTTCCATGAAGGCGCGCGTATTCAATTTTTTGATCACTCTGGTCATCGTTTGCCTGGCAGGCTGGGCTGCTTGGGTTCTTTATCAGCGCTACCTGTACAATCCGTGGACGCGGGATTCCCAGGTTCGGGCGAACGTCGTCGGAATTGCCCCCCGCGTTTCCGGTCCCATCATTCACGTTGCGGTCCATGATAATCAGCAGGTCAGGGTGGGAGACTTGTTGTTTGAAATCGACCCGACTGATTTCAATGCTCAGCTTAACGTTTCCGCCGGACAGGTTCTGAACAGTGAAGCGAACCTGAAGCAGCGGAAGCAAGATCTCGACCGTCAATCCGAGCTCTATAAGAATCACGTAGTTGCCGAACAGGATTTTCAGAATGCTCAGGACAACTTCTCGGCCGCACAGGCTCAGTTAGTCTCCGCAAAGGCAAATCTGGAACTTGCTCGATTGAACCTCAGCTACACAAAAGTCTTTGCTCCCGTGAATGGATACGTCACCAATTGGAACACCAGCGAGGGCACTTACGTTACGGCCGGCAAACAGTTGACGGCGGTTGTGGATGCGAATTCGTTCTGGATCGCCGCTTATTTCAAAGAAACTCAATTGCCGCATATCCAGGTCGGCCAGAAAGCCAACTTAGCGATTATGGGAACCAAAGAGCCGTTTCAAGGAGTGGTCCGAAGCATCGGCTGGGGCATCTACGTTCAGGATGGATCAGGCAGTGATGCCACGGGCTTGTTGCCATCGATCAGCCAGACCGTGGACTGGGTTCGTCTTCCACAGCGATTCCCGGTCCGGATCGAACCATCAGGCACGACACCCGTTTCTCTAAGGATCGGTCAAACTGTATCTGTGGCGTTGACGCAGGAGGTAGAGCGCGCGGAGGCACCCTCTCAAAAAAGCGTCGTTCAACCGTAGACAGTGCAGCACCGGCCAGCCCATTCGGGAACCATTCACGCGGTGAGGATTCCTTTGGTGGCTTTCGCCGGTGAGGGTTGCTGACCATTGCGACATCGAATATTGTAGGAACCAGCAGGAAGGCCGGGTAGTAACAGCCGAAGGTTTTGAGGAGGTTTCCCAAGATCAGAGACAAGGAGTTTACGTGGAGACGGCGCTCAGTGTTGTCCAAAAGGCTTATGCGGCTTTTCGCCGGCAGGACATCCCCGCGCTTTTGGAATTGGTCGGCGAAGACGTCGATTGGGACTTCATCGATCCCTCAATCTTGCCCTACGCCGGGCGGCGTCGAAACCGGCAGCAGATGTTGGATTTTTTTGCGGCGGTCGAACGCGCAGAAGAATTCCATGCGTTCGAAGCGCGCGAATTTATCGAGGCTGGCGAGCATGTCACCGTTTTGGGGTGGTTAAGTGCGACCGCGCGCACCGCCCAAAAAAAATATGAAGGCGAATGGGTTCACGTGTTCACTGTGCGTGAAGAAAAAATTGTTCACTGGCGCGGATTCGCCAAGACGACGGCGCAGAAAGAGGAATGACCAGAATGGCGCGACATTAAGAGCAGATTAGGACAAACCCAGGGCTGTCCCGACCGGAAGCGCGAAGCCGCGAACAAATTCCACCGCGCTCATCTTGCGTTTGCCTTCCAGCTGAACCTCCAACAACAAAAGTGCTCCTTGCCCACAGGCAACCAGCACTCCACGATTTCCGATGCGATGGACGACGCCCGCTTGTCCGGACACTCGATGAAGCGGCACGGCACGGTGGACCTTGAGTTTTTTCGCCGAATCCGGGGTGGATCCGACGAGCGTGAAGGCGCCAGGCCAGGGATTCATCGCGCGGATGAGCCGATCGAGGTGCCAGCAATCGTGAGACCAATCGATCCGACCGGATTCGCGTTCAAGCTTGGCGGCGTAGGTCGCTTTTGATTCATCCTGCGGATTTCTAGGCGCTCTGTGCGATAGAATGAGTTCAAAGGCCGAAGCAAGTGCCCCCGGTCCGAGGATCGCCAGTCGATCGTGCAGGGATCCCCCGGTCTCTCGCCTCCGAATAGCGATCGATCTGGTCAGCAGGATGTCGCCCGTGTCCAGGCCTTCGGCCATGTACATCACGGTCAGACCCGTGGATCGATCACCTGAAAGGATCGAAGCCTGTATCGGCGACGCGCCGCGGTGCCTGGGCAAAATCGAAGCGTGCAAGTTGAGACACGCTAGTGTCGGCATTTCCAGAAGTCGTTTCGGCAGGATCTGACCGTAGGCCATGACGACGATTAAATCGGGCGAAAGCTCAGCGATCCGGTCCAATTCATCGCTCCTTCGCAACTTCGCGGGTTGGAAGATCGGTAGACCGAGTGTGGCCGCAACTTTTTTTGTGGCCGGCGGCGATAAGGTCTGCGACCGACCAGCGGGCTTGTCCGGCTGCGTCACAACTCCGACCAGATTGGCCACCGAAGAGTGGGCGAGCCATTGCAGTGTCGGCAGCCCGATCTCGCCGCTGCCCATGAATACGACGCGAGGATTATTCTTCATCGAAGGTTAATTGTGTCCACCGCCTTCGAGACAGTCCAAAGTCATTTAGGACGAACAAGTGCGCGGACCTATAGCGATCCACCCGGTACAGGCTGGAAACCTACGTTACTCAAGCGTTAAACGCCATTACCGCATCGTGCGTGCTCCAGATCACTCCCAGAATATCCTGGAGAATCTTTACCGGCGGTTGCAGCGCATCAATATTCGTCACCAGGTCAGAGTAAAAGTCCAAAACAGGCTTAGTCTCTTCCTCGTAAGTGGCGAGCCGTTTTCGGATCACTTCTTCGTTGGCGTCGTCGAGCCGGTTGTCTTTGATTGCCCGTTTTCGCAGGCGACGAACCAACTCCTCGCGTTTCGGACAGGAGAGATGGAACACCTGCCTTACTTCAATCAGGTTTCCCATTAGTTTCGCCTGGTTGACGTTTCTGGGAATGCCATCCAGCACGAGAGCGTCGATATCGGGCTTGAATTCTCCTTCTAGAACCTGCGCTTCGATTTTCGTTCTCCAAAGCTGAACGGTCAAGTCGTCCGGGACCAGCAACCCTTTACTGGAATAATCAATAAATTGCTGTCCCAGCGGCGTTCGCAAGTCGAGAGAGCGAAAAACCTCGCCACAAGCACAGTGGAAAAATCGAGGCACAGTTCCGAGGACTTTGCCCTGAGTCCCCTTGCCGCTGCCAGGCGCGCCCATGAAGAGAAATGTGATATAGCGGTTCATACCCGGGTTTTTTTGATTACCGAACAGATTGGAGCGGTTCAGGGTGTCAGCTTATAGATTCTATTCAAATACGATGCCCGAAGTCGATCGCCAGCGGCGCCCTTTTCAGGCACTCCGAAACTCCAGAGGAACCGTCCTTAAGGCAAGGCTTTTTTTCGAGGAGCAGATCCCCACGGGTTGAGGGGATTCAGATTTTGACGGCTTGCCCACAGACTTCCCGACTCCGGTTAATCCTCTACTCCTTTGGTATCTGATTGGCATCCGTTCGAGAGTACGCTCTAATAGGCTGGTGTTTAGTTTGACAGTCCTCGGAAGCGGGAGTGCAGGAAATTGTTCGTTGATTGCCACCAGCCAGTGCAGGCTTCTTGTTGACGCCGGGTTCAGTGCCCGCCAAATCACGCAACGACTTGAATCGGTCGGAGTGCGTCCTGAGAGTCTGGACGGTATCCTGATCACGCACGAACATGGTGATCACGTTGCCGGGCTGGAGATCTTTTGTCGCCGCTTCTGCGTTCCGATCTATTCGAATCCGCTCACAGCGGAAACGCTGCGCCACGGATCGCTAGCCGATTTTCCAAACTGGAACCTGTTCGCAACTGGTGCCGTTTTTTCGGTTAAAGATATTGAGATACAAAGTTTCTATGTACCGCATGACGCGGTTGATCCGACAGCTTTCGTGTTTACTTCGGATGCGGGCTCCATCGGGTTTCTGACCGACCTCGGCTATGCGCCGAAGCTAGCACTGGAGCGCATCCGGCAAGTGGACATCCTGCTTGTCGAAACCAACCACGACGAGCGAATGCTTCAGGAGGACAGCAAACGACCCTGGTCGGTGAAACAGCGGATATTGTCCAGACACGGCCATCTCTCAAACGAGGCCGCTGCAAAATTAGTGGCCTCGATCGCTGGACAGCGACTTCGTCATGTCGTCCTCGGGCACCTGAGCCGCGATTGTAATCGCGCGGAACTCGCACTCGGAACAATGCGGCGTTTTGGCGTCCAGGGGATAGATCTGTTTTGCGCCGAACAAAGCAATGTCAGTCCGGCCTTTGCTGTGTCTGAAGTGGCGTCGTCAACGGTTGGCGAGGAGATAAATCCAGTTCGCCGTCAGAGCGATAATAACCAGCGCGCCCAAGGCACGTTTGACCTTGGATGGCAGGTTAGCTAACCGCAGCCGCGGACAGCGGAAAATCAAAACCGCGGCTGCATAGAAATTCACGATCAGGGTGCTGCCGTAACAAATAAAAATAAGTGGGTTGTGCCGCCAAGCTCCGACCAGATCTCCGTGCGCCAGCGACATGGCGCACCGGGTTGCGCCACAAGTTGGACAGGGTATGCCAGTTAACCGGCGAACCCAGCATCCAGGCCAAGGCATTCCGAGGCTCAACCAGAGATAACAACTCGCCGCAATTCCACAGGAGACAGCCAGAAAAAGAAACTCGAAGTCGGTCTCTTTCGGAGCCAGCGGCCGGAAGAAAACACTGAATTTGTGGCTAAGCGTTCGCATGATGGAGCGAAGCAACGACAGCGGCTATTATCGCAACGTACAGGGCGATGATGATCCCCATACAGACAAAGACCGGGAGCAGAACCGCCACTGCGGCTCGCCAATTTTCGGTCCTGTGCACCTTCGATAGACCGATGATTGTAGAAATTACCCACCAAATGCTTGAAACAATACCTCCAGCGCACGGCACCAGAGCGAAAACGCAGGCACTGTAAGAATAACAGAACACCCGGTAGGTGGCTTCGTAGTTCTTGGATGTTCCTTTAAAGAGCGCAAGGCAGGCATGGGTAATGCCGGCGTTAAGGAAGGTGAAACCAACGAGTAGCGGGATCAACACCACCATAGCGCCCACATTCAATAGCGGGGGCAACCCCGCGCTGAGACCCGCCACGGAACCTGAGCCGTTGTGCGTCGATCCGGCTCCCGCAGTGGTGAGCACCCCAGATAAAAGCAGCTGGTAGATCGTGGTGAAGAAAGCATAGATGATCACCATTGTCAGATTGAACAAGAACGGCGCTGCAAACCCGCCACTCGTCTTCATCCGGGGAAAGGCGACGGTTGGGTTAAAGAGCACCTCCTTCCAGGTTTGCGTAAGCGCTTTGACCAAGCCCAGTTCCTTTCGTCGTTCCCATGCCGGGCCATCCTCTGCGCCCTCGACCGTAGCTAATGTATCCTCACCCAAAGGAGGCGGCACATTAGGCGATGAGGGTAAAATCGGAGCAGGTGGCACGGGTTGCCCTTGCTGCAGTGGCATCTGCAAACCGGCGAATTCCGCAAGCGGTTTCCAGCTCTCCATACCTTCCTGCCAACCCAGATCCGTTGAGACATACTGACCCTGATTTAAACCCCTCTGGACCTCTTCCAAAGTGAACGTTCCAAGATTTTGACCCGCCCGATTGATCCAGATCTTCATGACGCTCGCGTTGTAAATGATAAGAGGGTGATACGTCAAACCGCATCGGGAAAAATCGCCGGCGGGGCGACGCGCCTTCCCTCGACGAGAGATCGGAAGCAAAAAAGGCCGCTCTCGTTATTTCAATCGGCTTGCTCTGAGGGGCTCGGACGATTCATCAGAGCCAGGATGTGGCGTTTCTTGGCATCGTAAGGGAGCGCGTGGAAATTTCTGATCTCATCCAGACGGCGCGCACCGTTCAGCGTATCCAGGTAATGGGTATAGGAGGAGGCCAATTCGCCCGTTTCCAGGTAACGGGCTCGAAGATTTTCGTCCTGGAAAGCATCCTGGGCCCGAGATTCAAACAAGTGAAATCGGAGCCACCGCCGATCTGTTCGGGAGATTCGCTGTGTTTTCCGAAAGAACGCTACGAAAAGCAGCAGCACTAGATAGGTATCGACTATGCCTTGCAATTCCAAATTCCGCGCAAAGTCCTCGCTATCGATGCGCCGCAGGCCCGCCTTGAATTGCAGCGCGGCGTGTAGTGCGTGGTTAATTTCCTCCACAAACATAATCAGCGACCGAATATTGCTGTTTGATAGTCCGCTGCGAGGGTCGTGTCGTTCGAGTTGTTCGATCAGCCATTTGGAATAATAAATTCCGACATACAGCCGGTCGTCCGACGTCCGCAAAAATGTTCTGGCCAATTCGCTCAATTCGCGAGCGGACGCCCCGGCCAGTTTGGTTAACTGCGAACAACGGACTCGGTCAATCAAGCATTCCTCGAGATTAATTCCGACTGTGGCGTAGGTTCGCTCGAAGAGGCGCTGGACTTCGCTAAAGAGTGTTTTGTTCATTCGAAGGTCGGCATGAATTTATTGTCTCCAATATTGACAAACTCCTCCGCCAGGCAGTTTAACGCCAGACGGCACTCGTGAAAGTGATCCGCTAACTTCTCGAAAAGGCCGCTTAACTCGTATCTGCGGGCAACGTCATGGGTCGTCAAAGCGTGAAAGCTCGCCCGGCCCATGTCTTCATAGAATGAGAAACTGGGAGCGCCTCGCTGGCGTCGGCTTTCGATGTTTTCGTAAAAAATGCCGCTGATGAACAAGGCGTAATTACCTATATGCGCCCTGATCAGAAATGTCTGGTACGAAGAGGCGGTTTTGAGCGCCAGCAAAAGATCCGACAGGTAAAGCGTCTCGAGATTCTGAACAGGTGCACGCAATTGTCGGATCTGGGAGAATTTCTCTAACAGGGACGCGACATAGTCTGTCAATGTTCGGTCATCGATGCCCGAACGCCTTAAAACGAGCCGAGCTAGAATATAGAAGTAAAATTGTGGCGAGATAGTCAGGTTCCCCGGCCCTTCCAATACGGCCCTGACAAGTGCGTCATGATCGAGAATCTGATCTCTGGTCTCGATGTCCGTCAGCAACTCTACGAGACCAATCTTGTTTCCCGGGCTTTTCGCGAGTGTGCGAACGACAAAATCGAAGTCTTCACCGGTAAATCTTGCCCGACAATTAGGTTGAATCATCGGGTCTACTTACATAGCATAAGTCGTGCCGGATTCAAGACATAATGTTGGGAATCCGGACTTTCGGTTTGCGGCCGGGCTATTTCCAATTGCTCAGATTCAATTGTATCCTCATGTTTGCCCCCGGTTCGATGCCAATCCGTCCATTCCAATTTCTTAAGTGGCTGACCCTGCTCTTGCTAACTCTCCTGCTTTCGTGGGTCGCCTACTATTACTATCATCAAGGGTTCGGCAGACACTGGCGGGCCTTGCTCGCCAAAGAATTCCACGCCTTCGGCCTCGAAATCCGGGTCCGGCGCCTTACCCTGGACCCATTTCGGGGCTTGGTTGCCAAGGATCTCGAGATCTACGATAACGATCGTAGGCAGATGATCCTTGCCCAAATCAGCGATCTCTCCCTCGACATCAACTACGCCAATCTGTTCCAGCAAGAACCGGCACTTAACGCTGTCGATTTGCACAATGCGAAGATTTCAATACCGATTGACCCCACAGCGCCCAAAGCGGGACGAATACGCCTCACGGGACTTCAGTCGCGGATCTATTTTTTCCCGGGACGCATCGAAGTGCGCCAGGCTTCCGGCGTGATCTTCGGGATTCATCTACAGGCGTCCGGCACATTAGTAAATCCGGCGGCTTTCTCGCTTCTTCCAGGTTTGGAGTCCCGCGCTCGCCCGGATGAAAAACCACAACAGAATTTTTTGCGCCTTCTGATCAAGGAGATTCAGAAGCTTCACTTCTCTGGGGAACCGCCCCAGCTCGACTTCACTTTTCAAGTCGACCTCGCAACTCCTGCTTCGCTGCGGCTGCAAGGCGGTCACCTGTTTGCCGGAAGCCTCTCACGACAAAACTATCAGCTTCAAAATCTGGACTGCCAGTTCTCCTTCGAGAATCAGAAGTTTGATCTCCGAAAGCTTTTTATGCGCGATGCACGCGGAGAATTATTTGCCACCGGCGATTGGAATCTCGCCACCGGTGAAAAAAATTTCCAGGTCCGTAGCGGGCTCGATCCAGCGAAACTGCTGGCCAACGATCCCCGGTTGCCATGGACGAAAGAGTTGATATTCGACGCGCCGTTGGAAATTGAGTTGAGCGGTGAGGCTCGGCCAGACGGGCATTTGCAAGTTCTTGGGAAGCTAAATTTCGATCAATTTTCCGTTCGAGATGTGAAGTTCCAAAGCATGAAAGCCGAGTTCTCGAAATCCGGCGATTCCTGGATGGTCATGAACGCGCAGGTGACCCATCGCTCTGGAACATTGTCAGGAGATGTGTTGAATCGCCCCGGCGACTTTCGGATACGGATTAACTCCGCGTTAAATCCGACAGACCTTATGCCTCTTTGCCCGCCGAAACTTCAACACGCTTTAAACGATTGGGAATTTCAGACGTCGCCGGTGATCCAGGCCGCATTTTCGGGGGCAACCCCGGAATTCGCGAAGATAGCGGGGGCTGGACAAATCTGGCTTGGAAAAACCAAATTTCGCGGCGCGCTCCTGAACTCAGCTTCAGCAAATTTTGAGCTCCGGAACAATGTGGTCCGGTGCGACCAGGTCCGGATCATCAGGGATGAAGGCATCGGAACCGGCCGGTTTACCTTTGATCTCGGTCAGGATCAACTCAACATCGAAGATGTCGAAACGAATCTTTCTCCTGGCGTGGTGGCAGCTTGGATCGATCCATCGATCGGAAGAATTCTGCAGCCGTTCCGCTTTACCGATATCCCAACGATTCATGCCGCCGGAATGGTCCGGCTCAGAAGTGGATCCGGCGACGATCTTCGAGTCCGGGTCGACGCGCGGAATCCGTTCGCCTATCAATTTGACGGATGGGAAATTCCTTTCGAGCGGGGATCCGGGGATTTTTCCATGCTTGGAGGAGATCCCACGAATCTGGCCGTGAGTGGGACGATCAGTGTGCAGGGAGCCAATGTCAGCGGGTCGAAAGTATTTGCGCCTTTGCTGATGCGTCTTGAGCCATTCGGATTTCGTGAACCCGTGGACGCAAAGCTGAGTTTCAAGTTGGATGCGCTTTCGCTGCGAATGATCTCTTTGCAATTTGCTTCCGGTTCACATTTGCTACGACTCGCCGGTTCCCTGTTTTTTTTTGGAGGACTAATCGATCTCACCGGCGATGTGGACAACGACTCGCTCAGTGTGCGCGGCGTCGGCACAATTCAGCAGCCGAACTGGCAATTGCTTTCGCCGGCGCCGAAATAGACGCTTGGCGGCTACCCTTTCCTGTTGATGATGTCAATATAGTGGCAATGAAAGTCGATGCGCCGCCAAAAAAGAAGGAAAAAGCGGATCGAGAGGCGAAACCAAAAGATGAGTCATTCCCACTCCTTGGCGCGCACATGTCCATTGCAGGCGGCCCCGCGAAGGCTTGGAGCGCGGTCGATCGATTGGATGCAGTGCTATCCAGATTTTCGTGAAGAATAATATGCAATGGTTTGCCAAACCATTTGCCGAAACGGAGCTGGCAGACTACCACAAATACCCGGACCGCCCGAAAGTCGTCTTCGGGCACACGAGCTACCTGATCAATCCCGGGGCGAAGAACCCGGAATTTCGGGAAAAATCGTTCCGCGCGCTCAGCGAAGAACTCGGCCGGGCGGAACAGCTCGGTCTCCCCTTTCTGGTGCTGCATCCCGGAGCGCACATGGGAGATGGCGAGGAAACCGGTTTGTCCCGGATTGTTTCAAGTCTGGATGAGGTGTTCGCGTCGGCACCTCGCGCCAAATGCCGGATCGCCCTCGAAATCACCGCCGGTCAAGGAACTTGTCTTGGGCATACTTTCGAACATCTCAAGACCATCATCGAACGCTCAAAGTTCCAGGAACGTCTTACGACTTGCCTGGATACCGCACACCTTTTCGAAGCCGGATTCGATATTTCCACCGCAAAAGGATTTTGGGAGGTAGTCAAGAAATTCGATCGAATAATAGGGCGCGACCGTCTCGCGGCGTGGCATTTGAACGATTCAAAAACGGCACTCGGTTCCCGCGTGGATCGTCATGATCACATCGGGAAGGGGAAGATTGGACTAGCGCCGTTTTGTGAGATCATGCGCTCGGGAGAATTCAGCGCCATCCCGAAAGTTCTTGAAACCCCCAAGAAAGAGGATCTGAAAGAAGATGTAGAAAACTTGAGAGTTCTGAGGGGCTTGCTTGGCTGTCCTCCCCGTGACTTCCTTACTGGCTCCGTGTAGTGTTCTGTCTTTAGTATCAATGGACTATCTTCAGAAAGCGCGGCGGGTTATACAGATTGAGATCTCTGAGTTGCAGCGACTGGCTGACCGATTGGACGAACGGTTCGAGCAGGCGGTTCGACTAATGCTTGAAACCGTGCAATCCGGGCGCAAGATAATCGTTATCGGGGTGGGAAAATCCGGTCAGATTGGCGAAAAAATTGCGGCGACACTCACCAGCACCGGGTCGCCAGCGTTCGTTCTAAGTCCTGTCAACGCTTTGCATGGCGACCTCGGGATCGTGGCTGACGGAGATGCGGTCATTGCGGTCAGTTACAGCGGTGAAACGGCGGAATTGCTGAACATCCTTCCGGCCCTGAAACGTTTCGATGTTCGAATGATCTGCATGACCGGAGACCCCGGGTCTACTCTGGCCAGACACAGCGAGATTATCCTTGATTGTTCGGTTCAAAAAGAGGCGTGTCCGCTGAATCTCGCGCCTACTTCCAGTACCACCGTCATGCTCGCTTTGGGAGATGCATTGGCCATGGTGCTTCTCGAGGTGCGCGGTTTTGGGGAAGATGATTTTCTCAAGTTCCATCCCGGCGGGCGGTTGGGGCGTTATCTTCTCCAACGAGTGCGCGATATCATGCGTGGTCAGGAACGGATGCCGATTGTCACTCCGCAGACCCAGGTTCTGGCTGTGCTGCATTCGATGAACGAGCATCGCGCAGGGGTGGCAGTGGTCACAGATTCCTCGGGAAAGTTGACCGGGATTTTTACCCATGGCGATTTTGTTCGGGCGTTCGAGAAGAACCCCGAGATGGTTTCCGACACGGTCGAACGCCATATGGTCCGGCATCCGATCACCATCCTGGCCGACAAACTTGCCGTGGAAGTATTGAACATCCTCGACCAGCACCGCATTGATGACTTGATCGTCGTGAGCGAAGATAATAAACCGGTTGGAATTGTGGATTCGCAGGATTTGACGAAACTGAAGCTTTTGTGATGAGTAATTTTGGAGCAATGCGCAGCAGAGAGGCAGATCGACGGATCCGTCTCTGTTCATCAGATGGCCGGGATAAATTAACTAAGACTAAATCTTTGGAGAAATCCGAACTGGCAACCGGCACTGACAATTTCTTTTATGGCAGCAGCAAATGATCTTAGGAAAGGGATGGCCATTCGTTACCACGGAGATGTCGCCGTCGTATTGGATGTCCAACACCGTACACCGGGCAATCTTCGGGCCTTTGTCCAGGCAACAATCAGAAGTATTCGCACGGGAAAATCGAGCAATATGCGGTTCAGTTCGACCGAGACTGTCGAGTTGGTTGACGTGAATCGGCGTAAACTGGAATACAGTTACAAAGACCAGGATGGATATGTATTCATGGATCCTGAGAATTTCGAAACTGAGACGTTTCCGCCCGAGCTCATCAATGAATCCGCTAACTATTTGACCGAAAATTTGAAGGTGGATGTACTTTACGCGGAAGGAAAAGCAGTTGAACTCGAATTGCCTTCTTCGGTGCTGCTGAAAGTGATTGAGTCTGCCGAGGGAGTCCGTGGGGATAGCTCAAATAACGTGCAGAAGCCCGCGAAACTCGAGACCGGCAAAACCATCCAGGTTCCCTTGTTTATCAAGGAAGGTGAAGTCGTCCGGGTGGATACTCGGACAGGAGCATATATGGGTCGGGCATAAGGAAGTTGGGTCAGCGAATCGGCGTGTGGAGCGTGCTGGCGAGACTCGCTCTGTTGAGCCTCGCCTTTGTCCCCGGTTCGCTGGTAATTTGCAAAGGCAGTGGAATCTACGGTTAAGAAACGGCGGCGGCGCAGGCTCAACACTGGCCCCAGAACGCACTATCAACGCGCTGCAAAAGAATGGGTTGTTCCGGTTCGCTGGTTAAAGCAGATCATTGCGGTTTTCCTGATTCCACCAGCCTGGATACTAACGCGCGCGTTCTTCAGCAGCTTTTCCGCTGCGACCGTGCAACACGGTTTCTGGGCCTCGGAAGAATTCTGGTTTTTTTCGTTAGGTACGCTGCTTTGGGTTATCGCGTTCTTCGGCTTGCCCAGACCGATGTTATTGTACGTCTTCGCGCATGAACTCACCCACGCGATCTGGACCTGGCTGATGGGAGGCAAAGTGAGTCAGTTTCGTGTCAGCCGGACCGGTGGTTATGTCGTTACCGACACGAACAACTTCTGGATCTCATTGGCGCCTTATTTTTTTCCGGTCTACAGCATTCTGGTGCTGCTCCTGTACGGCGGAGTCGGCGTATTTGTTGATGTCGAACCGTATAGACGATTGCTGTTCGGGTTCGTGGGATTTACCTGGAGTTTTCATGTCACCTTTGCAATCTGGATGTTGTGGCAGGGACAAACCGACCTGGTCGAGCATGGTACCTTTTTTTCGATGATGGTCATTTACCTCATCAATTTTTCGGCGCTCAGCGTCATGCTCATTGTGGCGTGCCGGGACGTCACCTTCAGCTACTTCGGAAAAGAACTGCTACAGGGCGCCAGGGAATTTGCCGGTTGGCTCCTGCATTTATTGCACCTTAGACTAATAGATTAGATTGACCTCCGGTGCCGCCTCCGCCAGGGACGGAAGAGCCGAGATCGGGATTCTTCATGCGCTGCCATTCAGATGAGCGAAATCGGTCTGCCAATGGCTCGGCAGGCGTTGAACCTTTAGTTCCGGTAAGTGCACAACGACCAGTGTCTGCCGGCAAGTCACAAGAAGTGCGCCGTCGCTTGGCCGGGTGATGGTGAATGCGCACCAAAAACGGCTTCGCTGAAACTTTGAAAGTTCGCCATGGACCAGCAGCGCATCCCACAATCGAGCCGGACGCAGATAGTCTATTTCGGTTCGCACGAGCACAGGGCAATCCCCTCCGTTCAACATTTCCTGCAGCTGGTATCCCAGTTTTTCGGCGAGCAGCGACCGATTCGTTTCAATAAATCTCAGGTAAGCGATGTTATGCACAAGGCCGCCTGCGTCGGTGTCGAAAAACATGACGCGAACTTCGGTTTCTAAAGTTGGAGTATCCATCGGAACTGGTCCACGCGACCGGTTGCATAGGTTAGAAGGAACTAACATGCGATGAAAGGGGATTGTCGGAAACGGTCATCTGGAGTTTGCTAAGGGGATTGCGAGTCACGAATGAGCCAGAAAATCGCCTGCGTCATCCCATCGTACAATCACGCTATTTACATCGCTGAAGCAATCCGATCCGTTGTCCGACAAACGCTTCCACCGGAGCGGTTGGTGATTGTCGACGATGGTTCGCAGGATAATTCTGTCGAAGTAATTCGCTCCATCAATGATCCGAGGATCCATCTCGTGGTGCAGGAAAACCAAGGGGCGCATGCGGCCCTTACCCGCGGCCTCGAGCTGTCCAAAGATTGCGATTTCGTCAGTGTGCTCAATTCCGATGATCGCTATCATCCGGAACGGTTTGCCCGTTGCGCCGCCTATTTCGATCGACATCCCGGCATGCAGCTCGTTTGTACCCGGATCCGATTGATCGATGAATGCAGTAGACCGGTCGGACAACTCGATGGGAGACAACGCCGTGTGAATCGTATTTGGTCCCTCCTGAGTAAGACCACTGATTTCGTCATTTCACTGGGCTACGGAAACTTCACCAAAACCACCAGCAACTTTTTTTTCCGCAACGGCGCAATCACCGAATTTCGCCCCTACCGTTATGTTCATGACTATTTCGCGGCGTTGACCGTGGCATTTCGAGGTGCGCTTGGCCTGATTCATCAAGATCTATTGGATTACCGGGTCCATGCCAGCAACACGATCAAAGCAGATGGCAAGGGCGCGGTGGTACAAGAAGTCATCCGGATGCATCTGGATCTGCTGGCAGAGCTGCGACCCAGCCTCGAGTCCGACGCATTGCTGAGAAAGCGCGTAGTAAACTATCTGAAGGTGGCCCTGAACAATTACACCGATATGAGAGCCGAACTGCTGCTTTTGGGCATCGCGCGGTCACTGAACCGAGACGACAATCCAGCTGGGAACCTGATGGACTTTCCGGAAGTTGCGGAACCTTCGACAGCGCCCCCATGAGGATGCTTCAATTCAGTTCGACCCTCCACGCTAAGTCGAGCGGGTAGCGCGGGCTGAACAAGTAAGGCGAGACGCCTTACTTACAACGGAGAGTAGGTAAGCCGTCCCGGCTTACTTTACCTCTTCAAACTCTTTCAGGGCCAGCCGCTACCAATGGCTTCGCATGAGGCACAGACCTTGCAGATCTTTACCCCTGAACCAGCCCTTCGGTCACAACTTATCAAGGAGCTGTGCTAACTGCTCTGGTTCTGTCACGGGAAGTTCGCAGGTGAAATTTCGGCAGACATAAGCAGCGGCTCGCCCTTGAACAGGCACCGTCAGCCGCAGTGCCTCGATGTGCTGCGCCAACCAGTTCTGACCTTCGCTGCCGTCGGCCAGCAACACGACTTTGTTCGGAAGATAGCGTTTACGAATGACGCGCAGAAGTTCAGCCGTTTCAGGAAGATCCCTCTGGCCCGCCAAAACGATCTGCACCGGGTCGGTCAGCGTCGCGTCCAAGGCGGCCAGCATCTGCGGTAAGGCGGCCGGCGCCCGCTCGAGTGCCGCGTGGAACACTCCCAGGACACGCGCGGCCGCATGCTGGAATTCTTTTCGGTCGAAGATTCTGGCCAATCTAGCCAAGTTCATTGCCGCAACTGAATTCGCAGAGGGTTCCGCTCCATCGTGATCCTCCTTCATTCGGAACAAGATATCATTCGCGCCCTCTTCGGTGCTGAAGTAGCCGCCCTTCGGATCGGAGAAAAGAGCGTTCATTTGGATCTGCAGTTCCCCTGCCCATTGAAGCCAGCGGACATCAAAATCAGATTCATACAGATCCAGAAGCCCCTGGACCAGGAAGGCGTAATCTTCGGCAAAACCATTGGTCGCACCGGCCGTCCCGCGAAAACTCCGCAGCAATCGGCCTTGGTACAGTTCATTTTGCAAGAAATTGCCGGCCCGTTGCGCCGCAACCAGGTAGCGCGGGTCTCCCAGCGCCTGGAACCCTTTAGCGAAACCGGAAATCATCAGTCCATTCCATGCCGTCACAATCTTGTCGTCGAGATGCGGCCGTGGACGATGATCCCGCACTGCCTTCAGTTTTTGTCGCGCCGCGCAAACCAGTCGCGAGACCTCGTTCTCGCTGCGGCCAGTCAACTTCGCCACCATCTCCCGATGATTCTGCAGGAATAGAATGTTTTGCCCCGCCAATTCACGGTGCGGATCGTTGGCCGTAACGACATTCCCGGCCCGTTCGACCCCATACATCCTACGAAAGACCAGCGATTCATCCGAGGTGAGTACACGATCAATTTCCTCCTGGGTCCAAACGTAAAACGCCCCCTCTCGTTTTTCCGCCGCTTCCTCCTTCGGGAGACTGTCGGCGTCTTCTGCCGAGTAAAAACCACCTTCGGGCGAGGTGAGATCGCGCAGGACATAGTCCAGGGTTTCCTGAAGCGTTCGTTCGAGCTCTGGTTCGATTGCTGCTTGAACCATCTCCGAATACGCGACCGCGAGTTGTGCCTGGTCGTACAACATTTTTTCAAAATGCGGCACATGCCACCGATCATCGACAGAATAGCGATGGAAGCCGCCGCCGAGATGGTCGTAGATTCCGCCCCGCGCCATCTTCTGCAGGGTGAACTCGACCATATCGAATGCATTCGTCTTCCGGGCGCGCCGCCAGTAACGGAGCAGGAAATTGAAGACAGCCGGGCGCGGAAATTTTGGCGCGGAACTGAATCCTCCCTCCTCGGAATCGAAACCGGATGCCAATTGGCGGTAACCGTTCTCCAGCCAGTTCAGCGTCAAGGGGCTCGATTCCAACGATTGAGCCTCCCGTAGATGAGCTTTAATCGCTTCTGTGAACTGGGCGCCTTGATCCATGATCTTTTCAGGACTTTTCTCCCAGATCTCCGCGATCCGCGTTAACAAAGTTCCGAATCCAGGTCTTCCATACCGGTCGTCCGGCGGATAGTACGTGCCGCCTAGAAATGGTTTAAGTTCCGGGGTGAGAAAGACGCTCATCGGCCAGCCTCCTGAACCGGTTGTGCTCTGGACGAATGTCATATAAACCCGGTCCACATCTGGTCGTTCTTCCCGGTCGACTTTGATGCTGACGTAAGATCGGTTCATGATTTCCGCGACCGCTTGATTCTCAAAGGATTCGCGCTCCATCACATGGCACCAGTGACAAGTGGAATAACCGATCGAGAGAAAAATCGGTTTCTTCTCTGTCCGCGCCTTCTGGAACGCCTCCTGTCCCCAAGGATACCAGTCCACCGGGTTGTGCGCGTGTTGGAGAAGGTACGGCGATTTCTCGTGAATCAGGCGGTTCGGTGCTTGTTCAGAAGGCATACACCAAGAAAACACTCTTCGGCACTCCAGCAAACAGGTATCGGGCGAGTCAGGAAAAAACGGATGGCCGATACGTTCGCTCCTACCGGTAGATACGCGCCACGCGCTTCGTTATCCCGGTAAATATTTCCCAGGCGATGGTCCCGGCCTTGGTTGCTAGTTCGCTGGCCAGAATTTCCTGGGCACCCTGACGGCCAAAGAGGACAACTTCATCACCCGGCTCAACGCATTCAAGATGAGTCACATCCACCATGATCTGGTCCATCGTCACTCTGCCTAGCAACCTGCATCGATGCCCCTTGATCAACACATCCGTTTCCTGAGCCGATAAGTGGCGGTCGATGCCGTCACCGTATCCTGCGCAGAGTGTTGCTACTTTCATTCGGCCGGGAGTCACGAAAGTTCTTCCGTAGCTGATGCTCCGGCCGGCACCTAACGATCGGACCAGGCCAACTCTCGTTTTCAAGGTCATTGCCGGTCGAAACTTCTCCTGAAACTCGCTGAGAGGCGAAATCCCGTAAACACTCAATCCGACGCGCACAAGGTCGCCAGACCTTGCATCCTTCCCATACCGCATCACACCCGCGCTGTTCAATATCGATACTGGTTGGTTCTCAGGACGCAGACGCGCCGCGATCGATTGAAACCGTTCCAGCTGTCGCGCCGTGTAATTGCCGTCTTCATCCGCCACAGGAAGATGCGAAGACAGCGCCGTCACCCGAATTTGAGGCATCGCACAAATTGCACGAAAAATCTGATCCGCTTCTTCCTCCGACGATCCGATTCGTCCCATCCCCGTGTCGACCACAAAATGGGTGGACAACCGTTCGCCGGGAGGCACGCAAGTTGCATATCCGGCTGCCTCTTCAACGGTTGATACGGTGGGGATATACGCCTCATCGAAGATTGCTTGCCGTTCTTCGGGCAATGCGGGACCGAGAATCAAGACAGGAGCTTGAGCCCCCGTCGAACGAATTGACCGGGCCTCTGCGAGACTTGCAACGCCAAACAAGTCGACATCTCGATCGAGTCGGCGCGCGACTTCAGGAAGACCATGGCCGTAGGCATCCGCCTTCACGACGGCGATGACTCGAACTCCGGCAGCAACCAGGGAACGAATCGTCCGGAGGTTGGATCGCATCGCCTCGATATCTATTTCTGCCCAACAGCGAAAGGATGTAGTCATTGGTAGCCGACCCAAAGGAAGCCTGCGCAAACGAGCAGCAGAACATTCCGCACCAACGGAAAAATCGTGCCGGTGGCAGCGAACGCTTTTCCAAAACAGCCACAATCAATGTCGAGCCCTCGGAATGTTGCGCTTGCCAGAGCAATGGTAAAAAGAAATAGCAAGCAGATGATAAGAAGCAGAGCTCCCTGCTCAAATCTCTTCAACAGCAGAAGTAGGCCCACCAGGATCTCCAACCAGGGAAGATATACGGACGCGAGTGCTGCGGGAATCCACGGAACCAGGTTATAACGCTGGATCTCGATGGCGAACGCGCCCGGGTCATACGCCTTTGTTGCACCTGCGAAAACGAACAGGGCACCGAGCGCAATCCGGACAAATATGCGGCTGAACTTGACAACCTGTGGCCACGCAGGGTAGCGCGAACGGCCGATCATTTTCTGGTCTTCCAAGCCTCCCAGCCTCCATGCAGAACATAAACCGAAGAAATGCCGCTCTTTCGCAGGCGTTCGGCAACCTCGCGGCTTAACTCACAGGTTGTTGCGCTGCAATAGACCACAACCTTTTTTTCGGGACTCCAGCGGTCAAGGAAGGTGGGAAACAATTGATCCCAACTTTCCAAATTCAGCGGTATCGCGCCTGGCACATGCTCGCTCGCATATTCATCTGCTGATCGCGCGTCAACCCAAAGCACGTTTTCTCCCCAAGCCAATACCGTCGGAAGCAATTCTTCTCCCGGCGCCCACGTCTCCTGAGACCATGGTGGACGCCGCGGATGAAAGGCCGCCGTCAAGCTCGCGGGGATGAGCGCGGCCAGGAGAATCAAGAATACCTGGCGCACTAGTGCACCCGTCTCATTTAATGCGAGCGTAAGCGTATTTCATCTCCGGGTTGCCAGCCGGGTAGTCTGTGGTGATGACGAGCGTTGCCGACGCCGGCTGCGCGACGCTATCGGGAGTGATCTGCGCCTCGTATTCCTTGCCCGGTTTCACTTCCGTCAATTTAACTTTCAAGGCAGGATTATCCGAGGTGACAGAAACAATCTTTGCCGACGCATCATCCGCAATCGCGATGTGAATAGCTTTGGGATCGGGTTGTTCACCTACGCGCCAAACCACCACTTCCGGCTCAATTTTGACCGTTTCCTCAATGTAAACATGCAATTTCAGGATCGTTGGCTGTTCCGGTTCGGCGGATGTAGCCACTAAAATTGCTTTTTCCTGTTTCCCGGTTCGTCCGGAAAAAGTAAATTTCGCTTCGATCTCACCCGATTCACCGGGGGCATAATCGGTCTTGCTCAAGGCCGCAGTCGTGCAACCACACGAAGTTCGCACGTTCTGGATCTTTATGGGCTTCGTGCCGGTATTGGTAAATTTGTACTTGGCCACGACTTCCTTGTCCTGTGGTTTCGAGTTGAAAGTTTGTTCAGTAGTTCCCCAGACCAACTGGCCAAATGCTGAGCCGGTGAACAAGCAGAGTAGGACGAGCAATAACTTCATAAGGGAGCTTTCGATTTAGTCACGGAAACCCGGTAACGAGAGAAAAACACAAATTACATAGCTTGCCGGAGCTGCAACCACAATCTGGGAACTCGGAATTTCCTGTGCTACTCTGAAAAGACGCGAGAACTGACTCTCTATGTACCAGATCGTCTTCAACGAAATCAGTGCGGCCGAAATGGCCAGAATCCCAAAAGAACTTCAACTGGAGTTGTTGGCCGAATTCCAGTTTTTGCCTGACGACCTGGACAGCCTCGACTCCAAGGCGTTCGGCGTCATCGAACGGGAAGGAAAACGTCTCTATCGTTATCGAACCAACGACTACCGGATTTACTTCGAGCGCAGCGCGGAGGGCGTCCTGGTGCACCGGGTCCTCCACAAAAACACCATCCGAGATTTCCTCTTTCGTTCCAAGTTGCCCATGGCAGAAGACGAACAGCTGCAGGAACACGCCGGCTTTTGGAAACTGATCGAAGAGGGTGAACAAAAAAAGAAGTAACATCCGGGCGGCATCGGTCTGCATAGTTTCATGCGCCACCGGCGACTCGGCGTTCCAATTTGAAATTGTGAAAATCCGCTTTTAATAACGTCCCATGGATCTCCTGCACCAGCTGGTCGACAACGAAGAAAAACGCAGAGAGGCATTTCCGATTTGCCGAAACAAGATTTTCATGGCGCATGCCGCGGTAACCGCTTTGCCGCGTGTGGTCGCGGACGCGATCATTCGGTTTACCGAGGAGAGCGCCGCCAATTTCGAAAATTTCGCTGCACTATTGAAGTCAATCCAGGAAGCGCGAGCTTCAGCGGCGAACTTAATCGGCAGCAGCCCGGAGGAAATTGCTTTGATCGGTCCGACATCTCTTGGGCTCAGTCTCTTCGCCAATGGAATCGATTGGCGGCCCGGCGATGAGGTGATCTGTTACCTTGATGACTATCCAGCCAATGTTTACCCATGGTTGAATCTGCGGTCCCGCGGTGTAACCGTCCGTTTGCTGCAACCTGCGGAGACCGGGGCGCTAACGCCGGAGCTTGTTGCCCAGGCGCTGACCCCGAAAACAAGATTAGTCGCTCTTGCTTCCTCTAACTTCGTTTCTGGATATCGCATCGACTTGAATGCGATCGGCAAATCACTCAGGGAGAAAGAAGTTCTGTTCTCGGTCGATGCCATTCAAACCCTCGGCGCTTTTCCGACGACGGTCGAATATGTCGATTTTCTCAGCGCCGACGCGCACAAATGGATGCTGGGACCACTAGCCATCGGAATCGTGTACGTCCGTAGAGAGTGCTTCGATCTATGCCGCCCAACCCTTCTTGGGTCGTGGAATATCAAGGCGCCGGGTTTTGTCGCCCAGGAAGAAATCGAATTTCAGCCGACCGCGCAACGATACGAACCCGGCGCAATGAACGTGATGGGGATCTTCGGTATGAAGGCGGCCATGGATCTGTTGCTGGAAATCGGGATTGACCGCATCGCTGAACGTATTCAGAGGATCACCGCCCGGCTCGCCGGCGGTCTCGAGGGCTTGGGATTTACATCGCTTGGCCCGACAGGCGGCCCGAACGCCTCGGGAATCGTCACGGTGTCGCGCCCTGGAACCGAAATGGAGGTGCTATTCGAACGGTTGAGCGCTGCGAACATCGTCTGTTCCTCTCGGCAGGACCGACAGGGGCGGCATTACATCCGTTTCAGTCCTCACTTCTACAATACCGAGGCGGAAGTGGACCGGGTGCTAAAGGTCATTGAAGCTGAATTCTGAATTTGAAACCGACTATTCATGGCCGGCTCCTGCTCGGGGCGTTGGTGTGCGCCGTCCTGCTGATCGTCGGCTATTTTGTCTTGGTGAGCACACCGTGGGGACATCAACTCGATGACGACGCGTATTTTGGCCGCGCAGCATTGAGTCGGAAAGTCATACGGTTAGACTCCGACATGCTCGACCTTGTTACCAAGGCGGCGCTGCTGCTGGCGGCAGTCGTCCTGCTGGTCATCGCGGCTGTGCGCCGCTGTACCTTGGTTGGCGTAATCGCGGTGGTGGGATTTGGATGCGCCGTGTTCGGTGCTGAGATCCTCAAACAAAAGCTGCTCCCGTGGCGCGCGCTGGTGCCCAACGACGGCCTGCTCGAGACACGGCTTCAGACCGGCACCTACCCAAGCGGGCACGCGACAATTGGCACCTCGCTCGCCTTGAGCTTCCTTTTGATCTCGTCATCCCGCTGGCGACCGTGGCTAGCTGTCGCTGCAGGCTGCGTGAGCGCCACATTTGCAACAAGCGTCATGTTTGCCGGCTGGCATCGGCCGTCTGACGCGTTGGGGGCGCTGGCCTGGTCTGGGCTCTGCATGAACTTTGCGGCTGCCCTCGCGGTGCGACTGCGGGGCCGACCAAGAGCTGCGATTGCGCATGCGGGCCATGCCGTGCTCGGCAGTGTGGCATTGGGGAGTCTCGTCGCGGTCGGAACATGGATGATTTCCGCAGAAGCGGCACCAGGATACCCGCATGGTGACCTTCCCTTTTTTGTGCTCACCGGCCTCATCATCGCAGGCGCATTCTCACTAATCGCTTGGTACGGCTGGCAGTTGCGAGCGGTCGATTGGCCGCCGAGCGAGTCCTATGGCTTAAAAAGCAGACTTAGCTCGATTTCGCGATTGCCACCAGCATCCCGGACCACGATGCCAGGGAGCGAATAGCGTCGGGTGCGAAGGCGTTTGTAACCGCTGTTTTCAATGTCACCGGCAGTGAGACCGAACCAGTCCGGGCCGAAATGATTATCCCAGAAGACCAGCGTGCCAGAAGTCGCATCCCGCAGCAAAGCGAGCGTCGTTTCCCGGCCGGCGGGGCGTAGCGAGGGACTCTGTTCAAGTGTCAATCCGGCTACGATACACATTCGGGCATTGCTCCAGATCAGCCGTTTATAAGGCTCCGGGTGCTCGCGTAACCAGTTGGACATTTCACGAATGGCAATCGAATCGCGCGCCGAAGGAAACGAGTCCAGATAGCGAAAGCTTTGCACGAGAGAAACGCTGAGAACCGTCAACCCCAGCACGCCGGAAGCAAAGCGTGGCCACTTTTCGATCCGCAGTGCGATAGCATTCCACCCCTCCAGAGTGAGCAGGGCGATTGCAGGCGCCACCGAAACCATGTAGCGCGGGTAGCCGGCCTCTCCGAACAGCCCGTAAGCACGGAAGAGGGTGTGCAAAGAAAATAGCAGAAGGAACGAGGTGGTGATTGGAATCCAATTCCGCGCACGCATTTTGCGCCAAAGCCCGAGTGCAAACGGCGCAGCAAGCAAGGTGCCAATGAATTCCAACGCGCGTTGGCTATAGTTGAAGAGTGTCCCACGACCATAGATGCCCTGATGCCAAGTCGATGGCCAGTTATGCAGAATAAACAGCGGGTCGCGCGTAATGCACGTCGCCGCGATCCACCAAATGAACACGCCTGCGGCGAGAATCAGCGTCGAAGCAACCGCGCCGATGCGTTTCCGATCAACCGACGTTTGCAGCGAGGCCGTGGGATTTGTGTTTTGGGCCACCACCCACGCGCCCCAAAGCAAGCACAGAAAGACTCCTTCGGGTCTTGCGAGGGGCAGAAGAGAAGCTGCCAGCATTCCGAACTTGGTCCAGCCGCGCAAATGCCAGCGTAACGCAACCACGAAAACGAGCGCGAAGAGCGGCTCGGTGAGCAGGTCGGGGAAAAGCTCAAAAAACACGGGCTGTCCCAATAGCAAAGGGATGACAAGCCAAGCGCGCTCCAAATGCAGGTCGCGAGCAAGACGCCATGTCTGCCAAGCAGTCGCCACGCCGATTCCCACGGCGAAAAATCGAGTCACGGTGAACCCCAGAAGTGCAGGCAGAGAGTAAAACGTGGTGTACAGCGGGCGTGCCCAGACGTCGACAAAAAGCCACGGATTGCTCCACACTGTGCGCGCCTCAAGAAAGTGATAATCCGTATCCTGCTCGGGGCAGCCCGGAAATATGAAGATCAACGCAATGCCGAGCAGCGCCATTAAAGCCAGCGCAATAGTGGCGTTGCGCAAATCGTTGGTTTGCCGGCTCATCATTGAAAGGGGGCCCAGGCGGTTTGGCGAAACTTTACGATGATAAGATTCGCCCTCCTTTTCTCGCATAAAGGGAGGTTGCCGATCGTGACCTGGAAATGCTGGTCAATCAGCCGTCGCCAGCGGAGCCGGACACCCAGTGCACACCATTATATGCGAGACGGTGCACTAGTGTCCTGTCCCCGAAATAGCAGGTAGTTTGCCGGAGGTCTGCTATTTAGGGACAGGACACTAGTGACAAAACCGCCCAACATAAAGCTTCGTTTCACAGTCGAACGTGATTCTGCCGCCCACGTTGTGTGCATCGAAAATTTTTCCGGCCGCACCAATGATTTCACGGTGACCCGGCTGACCCAGGTTTGGGACATAGGAAGAAGAAAGCAACCGGCCGAGAAAGCCTTCCCGATCCAGGATCTGGTCATTCGGAAACGTCCGGAGTTGGACCTCACCCGGAGCGAAGAAAGACCGAATTTGCTCAAGACTGACCTGATGATGGCTGACATTTTGATAGTCGGGGGCCATGCTCTTGAGAAGGTTGTCATACACCCGGTTGACCGGTGAAGAGTCATCCAACCGTTCGTTCCAGATGAGGGCCGCCATGCCGTCGAGTTTTAGAATTCGACAGAACTCCAGTTTTGTTTTGACACGATCGAACCAGTGAAAGGCTTGGGCGCACGTTATAAGGACGACCGACCGGTCGGCCAGAGTCGTGGCTTCCGCCGTCCCACGCACACTGCGAAACGCTGGATAACCGCTTAATGTCCGTTCGGCCTCGCTTCGCATCGCGTCATTCGGCTCTACGGCATAGAGTTCGTAACCATTCTTCAACAATTGACAAGTAAGAATTCCTGTCCCAGAACCGATGTCCGCGACTGTCGCAGGCGGCGTAACCAGGGTCCGCAGGAAGTGTAACATGTCGTCCGGATAACCTGGGCGATATTTGGCATAATTTTCGACCCGGTCGCTAAATCGTTCGGTTGGGTCTCGCATGAGCAAATTCCTTCGATTTTCCTGGAGCGAGATACCGGGCGGTCGGCGACTTGAGCAAAGCCTCGCATGTCATAAACTCCGCACTTTACTGTTCATTCGACATTCGCGATAGTGCGCCTCCCCAAAAATGGACCAGATAGGTATCGGATTAGCAGGCCTTGGCACTGTAGGAGCAGGTGTCTATAAACACCTGATCCAGAACCGAGCCATTATCAGCGAACGTGTTGGTCTTGAGCTCGCGGTGCGGCGGATTGCGGTCAGAAATCCCAAACTGGTCCGGTCCGTGCATCCTCCAGCGGAGATCATGACGAGCAATTGGGAAGAGCTCGTCGAAGACCCTGGAATACAAATTCTCGTGGAGTTAATGGGAGGAATTGACACTCCATACCACTTCATGATGCGGGCCTTGGATGCTGGCAAAGTCGTGGTGACAGGGAACAAAGCGTTGCTCGCCGAGCGTGGATTCGAGATTTTGGAGAAGGCGGCGGAGAAAGGTGTCCCGATCTTTTTCGAAGCCGCAGTCGCTGGCGGCATCCCGATCATCAAATCGATCAGGGAGGGGTTTATCGGAAATCACATCGAATCCGTCCACGCTATTCTGAACGGCACGAGCAATTACATCTTGTCCAGGATGACCGAGGAAAGCATGGATTTTCCGGAGGCGTTGCGGGAAGCCCAGGAACAGGGTTACGCCGAAGCAGACCCGGCACTTGATGTGAATGGCTGGGACGCGGCGCACAAAGCGATCATTCTGGCGTCCCTTGCTTACGGATTCTGGGTGAGCACCGATCAGATCCACGTTGCCGGCATCGAGACAGTGAAGGCCTCGGATATTCGATTTGCAGATCGATTAGGTTACAGGATTAAACTGGTCGCCACCATTCGGACTAACAGCGATGGCCTTGTCGAAGCGCATGTGCATCCGACTCTGGTGCCAAAACAGCACGTCCTCGCTTCGGTAAACGGCGTTTTTAACGCCTTGATGGTTCGTGGCGACCTGGTCGGCGATACTTTGTTTTATGGACGCGGCGCAGGCCAGGACCCAACGACGAGTTCTGTCATCAGCGATTTGGCGCAGGCTGCCATATGGTATGATTCCGGCGGTAAAGCTTTCGGATTCACCCCGCACGGGCTGTATGGGAAATGTCTCCCGATCGAACAAGTCTCTTCAGGGTATTATCTGCGATTATCCGTCATCGATGCGCCAGGGGTTCTAGCCCAGGTTGCGAGTATCCTGGGATCGCACCAAATCGGAATCTCCTCCGTTATCCAGCCGGAGGGACACGAGGGAGACGCCGTGCCGCTGGTTCTGATCATCCACGATGCACCGTTTGATCGAATGCGGACCGCTGTTCAACGCATTGAAAAGCTGGATTGCGTCAAGGCGCCCCCGATGTTGTTGTGGGTTCTTTCATGAACGGATCACGAGAAGCACCCGGAGCCACGATCGGCGTGATCGAACGATACCGCGAACATCTTCCGGTGACGGAAGCGACCCCGGTTGTTTCGTTAAGCGAAGGATCGACGCCCTTAATTTATTCACCCCGCTTGAGCGCGATTGTCGGCCGCGGTAGCCGGGTTTATCTCAAACACGAAGGGTCAAATCCGACCGGGTCTTTCAAAGATCGCGGGATGACCGTTGCGGTGAGCAAGGCCGCCGAATTGGGCTCGCGCCTCATCGTTTGCGCTTCCACCGGTAACACCTCCGCGGCTGCTGCGGCCTATGCTGCGCGCGCCGGAATTCAGTGCGCCGTGCTCTTGCCCTCTGGAAAAATCGCCATGGGCAAACTCGCTCAGGCGTTCGTTTACGGCGCAGTGGTTATCGCCCTCGACGCCAACTTTGATCAGTGTCTGAAGTTGGTGCGCGAACTGTCAAGTGAACCTGGGATTTCGGTCGTCAATTCCATCAATGCGTATCGTCTTGAAGGGCAAAAGACCGCGGCGTTTGAAATCATCGATGCCTTGGGCGACGCCCCGCATCTTCATCTGCTGCCCGTCGGGAACGCCGGGAACACCACCGCCTATTGGCGTGGGTACGTCGAATACCACCAGTTAAACCGGGCAACCCGGCTTCCCCGGATGCTCGGGTTTGAGGCTGCTGGCGCCGCTCCGATCTACTTCGACCGAATCATCGAACATCCGGAAACCGCAGCATCCGCCATCCGGATCGGAAATCCAGCGAGCTGGAACTTGGCAAATGCCGCATTTCAAGAATCCGGCGGCGTAATTGAGATTATTACGGACGAAGAGATATTTGCGGCCCAAAGCTGGTTAGCATCCAAAGAAGGCGTTTTCGTAGAACCTGCCAGCGCCGCTTCGGTGGCCGGCCTTTTCAAATGCCTTTCGCAGACAGCCTGCGCCTCCTGTCCAGGCCGGGAAATCCCGGACGACGCCGTGATTGTCTGCACGCTCACGGGACATGGCCTGAAAGACACCGCGGCGGTGCTGAATGACCGCCTGAAACCTGTGGCTGCCGCCGCCGACAAAGCCGCAATTCTGTCCATTTTAGAAAAAGCAAAATGAGTTTGATCGTGCAAAAGTACGGCGGAACATCCGTCGGAACTCCCGAACGCATCCTGGAGGTGGCTCGGCGTATCCTGCGAACGCAGCAGGCAGGCAACCAGGTAGTCGCGGTTCTATCGGCCATGTCCGGAGTGACGGATAACCTGATCAAACTCGCGCGCCAAGTGGCGCCGCACCCAGCCGAAAGAGAAATGGACGTTCTCCTCGCCACCGGTGAACAGACAACGATCGCGCTGACCGCGATGGCGATCAACGGCCTGGGCGGCTGCGCGATCTCGTTGACAGGGCCTCAGGCTGGGATCGTTACAGATGGCGTTCATACTAAAGCCAAAATTGCCAATATCACTCCCAAACGCATTCACACGTTTCTGGACTCGGGTAACATCGTCATCGTTGCAGGGTTCCAAGGTGAGACTCTCGAAGGCCTGATCACCACGCTTGGTCGTGGCGGGTCGGACCTCACCGCCATTGCACTGGCCGCTTCAATTAAAGCCGATCTTTGCCAGATTTTTACCGATGTCGACGGCGTCTACACCTGCGATCCCCGCATTGTCAAAGATGCTCTGAAGATTCCCGAGATTTCCTACGATGAGATGCTCGAGATGGCCAGTCTCGGATCAAAGATCATGCAGTCTCGTTCGGTTGAGTTTGCCAAAAAATTCGCGGTCATTTTCGAGGTCAGGAGCAGTTTTAACGATCAGCCAGGAACCCTAGTGAAAGAAGAAACAGCCGGCATGGAGAAAGTAGTCATCCGCGGAGTCAGCGTCGACCGCAGACAAGCAAAAGTCACGATCAGCGGCGTACCTGACAAGCCTGGTATCGCCTCACGAATTTTTAATGAGATTGCGGCGATCAACGTGAACGTCGATATGATCGTCCAGAACGTCTCTGAAGCCGGCAGCACCGATATTTCGTTTACCACCCTCGCGGATGAACTGCCGAAAATAGAAAAGCACCTCGGCCCGATCGTCCAGGAAATCGGCGCCAACGGGTTTGCCGCTCAGGGCGGGATCGCCAAGCTCAGCGTCGTAGGCATCGGTATGCGTTCCCATTCAGGTGTCGCAGCCAAAATGTTCGACCTGCTGGGAAAAGCCGGAATCAACATCCAGATGATCACGACCTCCGAAATCAAGATTTCAGTGATTGTCGATGAAACCAATGTCGATGAGGGAGCCAACCTTGTGCATGCCGGTTTCGGGCTCGCCCGGGTCGAACCGTAGGCACCAACCACCATGTGGAAAGGACGCTTTCAACAAGAAACTGCGCCTGCGGTTCAACGGTTCACCGAATCGATCTCGTTTGATTGGCGACTGTACAAATTTGATATCCAGGGATCAATCGCCCACGCTTCGGCCCTGGAAAAAGCCGGTCTTCTCGCCCCGGAAGAGTTGCAGAAGATTGAGTCAGGCCTGAAGGCCATCGAACAGGAAATCGAGGAGGGACGGTTCCCGTTTCGCATCGATCTGGAAGACGTTCACATGAACATCGAAGCGGCGCTGACCGCGCGGATCGGTTCCGCCGGTGCGAAATTGCACACTGCTCGAAGCCGAAACGATCAGGTCGCTCTGGACCTGAGACTTTTTCTTCGGCACGAGACCGACGAAGTCTGCCACCGGATTGCCGACCTGCAACGCGCCTTGGTCGGGCTTGCGGGAAAATACCGGGAGACCATTCTACCGGGTTACACGCATCTTCAGCGGGCGCAACCGGTTCTTTTCGGGCATCATCTGCTGGCTTACGTCGAAATGCTCGAGAGAGATCGGGAACGCCTTGTTGACGCTCGCAAGCGGATCAATCGCCTGCCGCTCGGATCCGGGGCGATCGCTGGATCAACGATCGAACTCGACCGAGCGTACATCGCCAGACTGCTCGGTTTCGCGGAGGTGACCCGCAACAGCATGGATGCTGTCAGCGACCGCGACTTCGTCGCTGAGTTTTTATTCGCGCTGGCACTCACCGGTATTCACCTCTCACGTCTCAGTGAAGACCTGATCATTTTTGCGTCGTCCGAATTCCACTTCATCAAGATCAGCGACCGTTACACGACCGGTTCCAGTTTAATGCCGCAGAAAAAGAACCCGGACGTCAGCGAACTTACCCGTGGTAAAACAGGTCGTTTGGTCGGAAACCTTGTCTCACTTCTTACCACCCTCAAAGGTCTTCCGATGACCTACAATCGCGATCTGCAAGAAGACAAGGAAGCCGTTTTCGATTCGGTCGATCAGATCAAATTGGTTCTCGAAGTCTACACGGGAATGATCCCCGAGATCGAAGTTGATTCACAGCGTACGCGGGAGGCCGCCAGCGACCCCGCCCTGCTCGCCACCGATCTCGCCGATTACCTTGTCCTCCATGGTCTCCCATTCCGGCAGGCTCATGAAGTAATCGGGAGACTGGTAGCCTATTCCATTGAACAGCATCGAGGATTTGCGGAGCTGAAATTGGAAGAATTCCGCCGGTTCAGCGAGAACTTCGGGTCGGATCTCTTCGCAGTCTTGGATCTTGATCGCGCGATCGACCGCCGAACTGCTACCGGCGCACCTTCACGAAAAAATGTTGCGGCGGCATTAGAAGCGTGGAACGCAATCCTTCGTGAACAACCCTGACGGCTGGCAAATTCTGGAAATCGATTCCCTCTTCAAGAATTCTTATATCGAGGTTTTCCGTGAGCGAGTCATCCTTCCAGGCGAGGTTCGCGTTCGCCACTGGACGGTCGTCCGAAGAAAGCAGGCCGTGGTGATTGCGCCCTTAACCAGTGAGGGAAATTTCGTTCTCATTCACCAGGCCAGGATCCCAGTTCGAAAAATTCTTTGGGAATTTCCAGCAGGCCAAATTGACGGTTCTCTTGAGCCTGAAATGGAAATGATCCGCGAGACCGCGCGGCGCGAGTTATCCGAAGAGACCGGATACTCCTTGACGGCCGAGGGCGAACTGATCTATCTGGGGCACTATTATTCATCGCAAGGATACAGCGACGAGACGCCCCACCTGTTTCTAGCCCGGCCTGTCCAACCAACCGGATTTGGCCAAAAGCCGGACGAAAGTGAATCAATCGTGGAATGCCGGGAATTTAGCCTAAAGGAATTGAGTTCGATGATTGCAGAAAGCGTGATTCAGGACGCGAACACGCTCGCCCTATTTGCCCGGCTCTACGCGAAAAGACTCATCCCATGAAGATCTCGAGGATATTCAAGTTTCGCGAAGGCGAGCAGGGCGAAGCGGTCAAACCTTTCCTGGATCACCTCGAGGACTTGCGCTGGGTCATCGTCAAGATGGCTGCCGCACTCGGCACCGCAATGCTTTTGTCGTTTTGCTTTCGCACGCAACTGGTCCATATCCTGCAGGCTCCGCTCAAGGCGATCGATCCGAAGTTGCTGAGATCCCTTGTCTCATTGGGTGTCGCAGACTCGATGACGATCTCGTTCCAGCTTGCGTTTTACGCCGGAATCGTTCTGGCGTTTCCATTCTTGATTTACTTTGCCGGTCAATTCATTCTCCCGGCACTCACCCCACAGGAAAAGAAGGCTATGCTTCCGGCAGTCGGGATCGGCTTCGGTCTTTTCCTCGGGGGTGTTGTCCTTGGGTATTACCTCGTTTTGCCGGCAACTCTTCGATTTTTTTTCCGAGACGCTCAATCGCTGGACTGGACCCCAACCTGGACGGTACGCGACTATTTTTCGTTCGTGACCCAGCTTTGTGTCGGGTTTGGCGCGGCGTTCGAACTGCCGGTCATCGTCCTGGTGCTTGTCCGGCTCGGAGTTTTGTCCGTTGCGCTTTTATGCCGAACCAGGGCCTACGCGTTCTTCCTGATCTTTGTTGCCGCGGCTTTTTTGGCGCCCACACCTGATGCGGTTTCCATGACGATGATGGGCGCCCCGATGTACCTGCTGTACGAAATCTGCATTCTGGTGGCCTGGTTGATGGAACGGAAACGGAAGAGGGAAGCTGAGGCGCTAGGGCAGAAGAGCGGGTAGCCTGAAAATCTCACCAAGCCAAAGCGCCCGGTTCCTACCCAGGTTTTGTCAGCAATGCATCTGAGGAAAAGGTGGGGAAAGGCCAGGAAGTCCCCCCCTCCCCTTGCCTCTCTGCGATTTTGCTTCTAGTATTGCCGCTCTGCCGGTGCCCTATGGCCAGGATTTACATCAAGACTTACGGTTGCCAAATGAACGAGCGCGACTCTGAACAGGTGGCTCAGATGCTCATGGAACGCGGTCACACGATTGCGATCAAAGAGGAAGAGGCTGACGTTGTTTTGCTGAACACCTGCAGCGTTCGCGACCTGGCCGAACAGAAGGCTCTTGGGAAAATGGGAATGCTGCGCGCACTCTCGCGCGATCGGCCGATCGTGTACGGTTTTCTAGGATGCATGGCACAAAGCCGCGGATCGACGCTCCTGGATGAAGTACCGCACCTTGATCTGGTCGTCGGAACCCAGAAATTTCATCGAGTCGCGGATTACGTGGATCAAGCGATCGAACGAAAATGGGCCGCCCGCTTTGACGATGTCCGGTTTTCCATTGTGGACGTCGAAGAAGAAGCGGATTCCCAGAGCGCCATCCGGGACCATGTTCTCGGCAGACGGCAAGTGACGGCTTTCGTATCCATTATGCAGGGGTGCAACATGCATTGCACGTTCTGCATTGTCCCTTACACGCGCGGACACGAACGAAGCCGGCCGCCCGAGGAAATTGTTGGTGAGGTCAAAGCGCTGGTCGAGAAGGGTGTCAAGGAGGTGACGTTGCTGGGTCAAATCGTGAATCTCTACGGGCGACATGAATTCGTCGGCAGGGATGGAAAAAGTCCGTTTGTTCAATTGCTCGAAGCGCTCCAGGAGATCGCCGGACTCGAGCGGATCCGGTTCACCTCGCCTCATCCGATCGGTTTCCGGGGCGATCTGATTGGATCTTTTGGACGATTGCCGAAGCTCGTTGAGCATATTCATTTACCTTTGCAGTCCGGTTCCAATCGGATTCTGAAAGCGATGCATCGAACCTACACGGCCGAGAAATTCGTCTCGCTCGTCGAGCGAATTCGTTCCGAGACGCCGAACATGGCGATCACCACGGACATTATCGTTGGTTATCCCGGCGAAACCGACGACGACTACGCCAAGACGCGTGAGCTGGTGGACAGGGTCGGATTCGATAACGCATTTATATTCAAATACTCGAAGCGTAAAGGCACGCCGGCAGCAGAGATGCAGCAGCAATTACCCGATTCCGTCAAAGAAGCTCGGAATCATGACCTGCTCGAATTGATCAATTCCTGGGCTAAACGCCGCAGCGAGCCCTTCGTCGGCAGAGAGGTCGAGATTTTATGCGAAGGTCCGAGCAAGACCAATCCAAGGCGGCTCGTCGGTAGAACGCGCGGAAACAAGATTGTCGTGTTTGAAGGTGCGTCGCGGCACATCGGTTCCCTGCTGAAAATCCGGATCGCTCATTCGACGGGTTACACATTGTACGGTGAGCCGGTCCTTTAGGAGATGTCGGCGGAGGTTTGCGGTCTGGGGAAGTTGTCAGTGTCAGTAATCAGTGTCAGTAGGAGTGTCGGGGGAGGTTTTTGAGGTCTTGGGAAGTTCTCAGTGTGAGTAGTCAGTGTCAGTAGTCAGTGTCAGTAGGAGTGTCGGGGGAGGTTTGCAGTCTGGGGAAGTTGTCAGTGCCAGTAGTCAGTGTCAGTAGGAACTGGAGCATCAGGAGGTTTTGTGAATTAGTCTGGACCTTAATGTCATCATAACCTATTTGTTTTATGGTATGAATATCAAGTCATATCGAGATCTTGTCGCCTGGCAAAAGGGAATCGATCTTTGTGAGCTAGTTTACCGCGCCTCCGCGGCTTTTCCGAGTCACGAGCTTTACGGACTGACCAGCCAAATCCGCCGTGCCGCGGTCTCCGTGCCGAGCAACTTGGCGGAGGGCGCCGGACGAATTACGAGAGGAGAATTTCTACAAGCGGTTGGTCATGCTCGCGGTTCTCTCCTGGAGATCGAAACCCAGTTAATTATTGCCAACCGTTTCCGCTATCTCTCTTCCAACGAAACCGATGCACTTTTGCGGGTGACAACTGAGATCGGAAAACTTGCCAATGGTCTCATCCGTTCCCTAAAACGAACCCATTCGAGCTGAATACCAACTCCTACTGACACTGACTACTGACACTGACAACTTCTTTTCCTACTGACACTGACAACTTCCTAATAGATTGCCACCGCGCAGAAGAGTAATACCAGGCCGTACACGAGACCGGCCAGCGTTAGGGCTCGGAACCGGCGGCCGGTCTGCGTGATCCAGTGGATCTGATCGCGCAAAACGTAGGGCATGCCGACCCAGAAGAGACCCAGGGTAAGCCAGACATACGCGAGGACGACAAGCAACAAACGCGCGAATTCGGGGCGGAGAAAAGCCGCAGACAATACCGGATCTGCGGCCAACAGCGCAAACATCCCAAGCGCGCGCACGGCGAGAAATTCGTCGACGAAAACCAGGGTCAGAACAAACGCGATTGGAACGCCAATTTGCAGCCAAGTCCGGTATTGGGAGAATTCGCCGAGATCCATGTTTGACACCAGCCAGAACGCCCAGAGGGAATCCACCGCAAGAAAACCGATTCCGAGCGGCTTGGATCGTGGCAGCTTAACGAGCCAGCCTTTCGTTTGTTCCGGGCGAACCAGAGCAATCACGTGACTTGCCAACAGCAGCAAACCGACGATCAGGCCGACAGTGTGGAGGCTGATGTCATAGACGCGAGGAGGATATTCCATGAATGTAGGAAGCTGTTCATTAGCGCAAGATTCCGGACGCGCAAGTTGGAAACGCGCCTCGCAGGCGAACCCTCTCCCTGTGCTCGGAGGAAAAACCGCAAAGCGGCGCTCTGCCCTGACTACCGACACTGACAACCTCCCCAGACCTCAAACCTCTGCCGACATCTCCTACCGACACTGACTACTTCCTCTCCTACTGACACTGGCTACTGACACTGAAAACTTCTTTTCCCGCTGGCAACCGCTTTAGATTTCCAGCTTCTTCACGAACTTCGACAGCACCTTGAACCCTTTCTCCGTAACCACCCCGTCGTCCTCAATCCGGACTCCCCCGACTCCCGGGAAGTAGAGCCCGGGCTCGACAGTCAGGACCTGGCCCGTCTGGAAATTGGTCTTCGCAATCCGAGGCTGTTCGTGAACCTCGAGCCCAAATCCGTGGCCTAACCCGTGAAAGAAACCGACCCAGCGGCCATCTCGAATTTCCGCTGGGTACCCTTTCTGCTGGAACAATTCAGAGATTTCCTGCTGCAACTCCGCGCCCGAACCGCCCGCGCGTATTTTTTGCAATGCAAACTTCTGAGCTTCAAACACAGCCCACCAAAGCGCGCGCTGCGCCTCATTGGCTTTGCCTCTTACGACGGTACGCGTCAGGTCGCCGTAATAGCCTGAGCGGGCATCTTTCGGAAAGACGTCCAGTATGATCAGAGAATCTGCTTTGAGCGGGCCGCTCCCCCGCTCATGCGGATCACAGGCTTGTTCGCCGCCTGCGACGATCGTGTTGGCCGCTGTTCCGCCTGCGTGCAGAATCGCCGTATCAATTTCTGCACGCAGTTTCTCGGAGGTCAACGCAGTCCCGCCCCAAGCGAGCCTTTTTCCGGATTTGATTTCGGCTGCCTGAAGGACCTCAATTCCCCGGGCCAAACCGACTTCGGTAATTCGAATAGCGCGCCGAATCAATTGCAGCTCCTCTTCGGTTTTGAATTCGCGCGCGCTCCAAAATAGACCGGCAATTGGAACGACCGTGACTCCTTCCCTGGCCAGCCCGCCGGCCAAACCGATGGGAAAGTTGTAAGGGACCGCGGCTTTGCGGACGCGGCGCTGCCGCAAAAAGGAGGCGATTGTTCTCTCGATCGGAGGTTTGCTTTTGAGCCGCTTCTCCAAAGGGCGCTCAACGCTCGACAACGCGATCACCTCGTCAACCTTCGCTTCTTTTCTTCCCCGGTCGATTTCGAGATCGCTAAGTAAAACTGTTGTTTTGCCGTTCTGCTGCAGGAACAATACCGGGTCAGGAACAGAAAATTTCGTCGCATAAAGTAAATCTGCTGATTCTTCGCTCGAGGCAAAGATGAGTCGAGGAAGGCGATCATTGACCATGGACGAAAATTGAAACCGAATGCAGAACGACTGACGGTGCCACCCCCCTGCCCCACTGACAACTGGCAACTGACACTGGCAACTTAACGGCCTTCCAAACGATATCGTTCCGCCAATTCCGAAAACGGTTTCAGGGAATCGGGATTGCTCATGGCTTCGCGGCTCACCGACTTCGAGAGCTCGATTCCCTGGAAGAGGCGCTTTACGGGCACCTCCAATTTTTTCCCGTTCAACGTCTGCGGAATTTCCGGAACATTGAAGATGCCGTCTGGCAAGTACCGCGGGGACAACCCGGTTTTGATACGCTCGCGAATTCGATTGGCCAACGCGTCATCGAACACGATCTCTTCCCGCAAAACCACGAAGAGGAGCAGTTTCCCTGGTGTTTCTGTCCCGGTTCGCCCCAGTCCCGTGGTGTCGATCACGAGCGACCCATGAATTTCCGGGAGCGACTCAACGACCTGGTAGAATTCGCCGGTGCCCATCCGCACTCCGCCGCGATTCAGCGTGGAATCGGAACGACCGTAAATCACGCACTGGCCGCTCTCCGCATCGATCTCAATCCAATCTCCATGGCGCCAGACACCGGGAAAATGTTCGAAATACGCCTGGCGAAACCGGGAACCGTCCGGATCGTTCCAGAAACCCACGGGCATACAGGGCATTTGCGCGGTCAGCACCAATTCGCCAACCTGATTCCACACCGCACTGCCGCTATCGTCCCAGGCCTCGATGGGCGCGCCCAAACCCCGGCACTGCAGCTTTCCCGCATAAACAGGCAGCCAGGGATGCGAAAGAACAAAGGCCGTACAAACGTCGGTCCCACCGCTCACCGAGCCGAGCCAGACGCTCGGCTTGACTTGATCATAAACCCATTGAAAACCATCGTGCGGCAATGGCGCGCCGGTCGACCCGATCGACCGCAGCGATTGGAGGCGAAACTCCTTTCGCGGCTCAAGATTTTCCTTTTGACAAGCCAGGAGGAAAGGCGCGCTCGTGCCGAAATAATTGATCTCTTCGCTCTCAACCAACTTCCAAAGCACACGTAGATCCGGATACTTTGGACTGCCGTCGTAGAGCACCGGAGTAGCTCCCAGCGCCAGCCCGGAGACCAGCCAATTCCACATCATCCAGCCGGCCGTAGTGTACCAAAAGAATTTGTCGGTAGGACGAAGATCCAGATGTAAAGATAGAGCTTTCAGATGCTCGAGAAGAATGCCGCCATGTCCGTGAACGATCGGTTTAGGCACACCGGTCGTCCCCGAAGAATAGAGGATCCAGAGGGGATGTTCGAACGGCACCGGGCAGAAGCGAACCGGCGCATCAGACTGCTGCTGCGCGCTGAAATCGGACCAGCGCGATGCTGAAGTCGCGACTCCGAAATCCGGCATCTGTTCGTCCGAAGCCTGTTCCACGATGAGCACATGACGGAGCGTCGGCAGACCCGCCGTAATTTCGGTCAGCGCCGTCGCTCGATTATGGCTCTTTCCTCCGTACCGATATCCGGTCACCGCGATGAGAACTTTGGGTTCGATCTGGATGAGGCGATCGACGACACCTCGGCTGGAAAGTTCCGGCGGACAATTGGACCAGATCGCTCCAAGGCTGGCGGTGCCAAGAAAGGCGATCAGCGTCTCGAGCCGGTTTGGAAGATAACCTGCCACGCGATCGCCGCATTTCACGCCAAGGCGATGCAGCGAAGAGGCCACCTGCCCCACTCTCGTGACCAGTTCTCTCCTGGTCAAAATCTGGCGCTGCCCGGACCCTCCCGGCTCGGCAGAGAAAAGGACCGCCGGCCGGTCATCGGAAAAGCCAATTTCATTTGAACCGAATCGAAGCAGATGTTCGGCATAATTAAGAGTTCCGCCCGGGAACCATTTTGTGCGAATTGGATCCGCCTCACGCTGGAGAATTTGCTCAGCGGGCGCATAAAATCGGACGTCATAGAATTCGGCGATCGCGCTCCAGAAGCCCTCCAAGTCCCGAATCGACCAATCGTAAAGAGCACGATGATCTCGGAGGTCCAGGGATCGTTTCTCTCTCAACCATCTCTGGAACCGCGCCAGGTTGCTGTTCCGGATCTGGTCTGGATGTGGCTGCCAGAGTGGTTCTGCGGTGAGAGGAGCGGATTCCATTGCTGGTCTTGATTGGTTGGACGCCATGGGTGCGAAACGTTAGGCCGCCTCGGCGAGGAGCGCAATCTGCAGGTGGCGTTGCGGCGCGATTTAATGTAGCGCTCGACAAGCCCTGCCTTGGCGGCAGCGATTTGACTCGGCCGGCCCTGGTCTCAACGCCGGGCTTTAGCTTCGCTTGAAGATGATTTTCTCCGAGTACCCTTGACCTCACCGGCCTTCTGTTGCCTGATTTTTAACCCTTACCCAACTCAACCCCTGAATCCCCATCTGACTTTGGGATTTACACCGCCGGCCTTTAGGCAATGCTCAATAGCCATCATATCCGCCTCCGTCGCAGACCGCTTGCTCAGCGCAACGCCAATAACAGAGTTGTTGTTGTCGTGGTCGTCGTAGCGGCGACCGCCGCAGCAACAGCATCGGTTGTGGTCGCATCGTCCGCGGCGGCAGCATCGTCAGCCGCAGTTGCGGTTGTTGAGGTCGCAGCCGCGGCATCATCCGCCGTAGAAGTAGTACTGGTCGCAGCAGCAGCGTCCGCGGCACCATTGCTCGCGCTATCACCGCCGTCAGTTCCATCAGTTCCGCCATCGCCGGTTCCATCACCGGTTCCGCCATTGCCCGTTCCACCATCGCCAGTCCCACCGCCGTCGCCGGTCCCACCGCCAGTGCCACCACCATCGCCTCCTCCATCGGCAAAAAAGGTGATTTTCGACGGCTCTAAGAACCTCGCAAAGCTATAGGCCGTTCGCAGAAGAGATTCATAAACATCGCGTCCGACAGAAGAAAACCCCTGAGACTCAAGGGGTTGCTCGCTTACGATTAGCGCCAGGGCGACCAAGAAAAATGACATTCCTTTGCCCATAGTTCCTTTGGCAACTCAATCACGCCATATCTACCGATTCATCGAATTGCCTGTCAACCAACAATTCAAACAGATCGCCTGTTCTGTCGGAACCGAGTGGTTCTCAATGCCGGGCTTTAGCTTTGCTTGAAGATGTTTTTCTCCGGGTACCCTTGACAAATTCCACCTTCCGTCTTTTTTAGACGCTTTCCCTAGTACATTAACCAAGCCTGCTGACTCACGTGCCCTATCCCGAAAATGATCACCGTCGAGAAGTTAACGAAGAGCTTCGGCCCGAAGCTCGCGGTCGATAATATTTCGTTCTCGGTTGAGAAAGGAGAAGTCTTGGGATTTCTCGGACCAAATGGTGCCGGCAAATCGACCAGCATGCGGATGATCACCGGCTTTCTGGCGCCCACCCGGGGCAAGGTCTCGGTATGCGGTTTTGATGTCGTAGAACAATCGTTGAAAAGCCGGAGCAAGCTCGGCTATCTACCGGAAAACGCGCCGATGTACAGCGATATGTCGGTGATAGGTTTCCTGAGTTTCTGCGCAGAGTTACGCGGGCTTTTCGGCAGTGCGAAGAACAAAGCCATCGATCGTGCCGTCCAGCTCTGCTTTCTTCAGCCGGTACTGTTTCAAAGCGTTGATACCCTTTCCAAGGGATATCGTCATCGGACCTGCCTGGCGCAAGCGATCATTCACGACCCGGAAGTGTTGATCATGGATGAACCGACCGATGGACTTGATCCAAACCAGAAACACGAAGTCCGGACCCTGATTCGAGAAATGGGGCGGGATAAAGCGATCATTTTTTCAACGCATATCCTCGAAGAAGTGGAAGCCGCGTGTACCAGGGCGATCATTATCGACCGAGGGAAAATCGTCGCGAACGGCACACCGGATGAGCTGAAGGCACGCGCTCCGTTGGCGGGAACGATTGTCGTTGGTCTCAAAGGGGTTCATTGGGACGCGATTCAGCCCGAGCTCGCCGGGCTTCACTTTCTGGGGAAGTCCGAGTTGATCTCTGAGTCTGGCTCCCGAACGATGCTCCGGCTACAGCCGCACGGGGATTTATTGGCCGAAATACTGGCCCTGGCGCAGAGACAAAATTGGCAGGTTGAACATCTTAACGTGGATGAAGGCCGACTCGACGATGTGTTCCGGTCGATCACTCTGCCCGACACCGAGAGAGCTTCTGTCGAATGAAAACCATCTGGACGATCGCCAAGCGAGAGCTGGGCGCATATTTCTCCTCACCGGTCGCCTATGTTTTTATCGTTATCTTCCTGCTTCTCACCGGTTTCTTTACCTTTATGGTGGGACGATTCTTTGAGCGTGGATCAGCTGACCTGCTGACATTCTTCGTGTGGCATCCATGGCTCTACCTGTTCCTGGTGCCCGCCGTCGGGATGCGGCTCTGGTCCGAGGAATTGAGATTGGGGACCATGGAGCTCCTATTCACCATGCCGGTGACTACCTGGCAGGCGATTCTCGGAAAATTCCTGGCCAGCTGGTTGTTCCTGCTTATTGCGCTGGTCTTGACATTCCCGATGGTGGTGACGGTTGAGTACCTTGGGCATCCGGATCTGGGCCGGATCTTGTCCGGGTACGGCGGCAGTTTCCTCATGGCGGGGGCCTTTCTTGCCATTACCTGCGCGACCTCGGCAGTGACACGCAATCAGGTCGTCAGCTTCATTCTGTCTGTGGTGATCTGTCTGTTCCTCATCCTCTGCAGTTGGCCACCGGTAACCGACATCGTGGTAACCTGGGCGCCCGCGTGGCTGATCGACACTCTCGCGGGGGTTGGAGTCATGACGCATTACGAGGGCTTCCAGCGCGGCGTCATCGATAGCCGCGATCTGATCTTCTTTCTATCCATGATCGTGTTCTTTCTTTTCTCCACCAGCGTGATTCTCCGCGCACGTCGAGCATAGCCGTATGAAGGGAAAGCTTGATAATTTGCTCTATTCGGTAGTCGGCGTGATCGCCGTGCTGATCATCATCGTCGCGATCAACCTGTTGGGCGGCTTCTTCAAGTTCCGCTCCGATCTGACGGAGAACAAGCTCTACACACTTTCAGAGGGCACGAAAAAGATCCTCAACAAGCTCGATACGAACGTGGTGATTCGCTTCTATTTCAGTAAGGACAACGCTTCCGTGCCGGTCCCGCTCCGCACCTACGCACAGGAAGTGCAGGATCTTCTGGACGAATACCAACAATACAGCCACGGCAAAGTTAAAGTCTTGAAATTGGATCCGAAACCGGATTCGGACGCGGAAGATTCGGCGAATCTCGACGGCATCGAAGGTCAGGCGGTCGATTTAACGGACAAAATTTATCTAGGAATAGCAGTCAGTTGTCTGGACGCTAAAACGACCATTCCGTATCTCAGTCCGGACCGAGAGACGCTGCTGGAGTACGATTTGTCCCGGGCGATTTCGAGCGTCGCGAATCCTAAGAAAGCGGTGATCGCGGTAATGAGCGCGCTGCCCGTCACCGGGCGCGAGGCGTCTCCAATGATGATGCAGCAGCGTCAACAGCCGACCCAACCCTGGATTTTCCTGAATGAGCTCAAGGAAAACTATGTCGTGCGCAACATTCCGCTGACGACGGACAAGATCGATGACGATGTTTCGGTGATGGTTGTTGTGCATCCGCAGGGGATCACTGATGAAGCTCAATTCGCGATAGATCAGTTCCTGCTTCGCGGAGGCAAAATGGTGGCGCTGGTGGATCCCTACTCTTTTGTGGAAGCCCAGACGGCCGGTCCTTACGGAGGAGCCGCCGGCTACAGTTCAACCCTGACCAAGCTTTTCCCCGCATGGGGAATTAATTTTTCCGAGACGAAGATGATCGTGGATCCGACTTTTGCCACTCAGGTCCAACGCGAGAACGACGTTCAATCGGATCCAACGATTCTCTCCATTACCAGCGATGGAATCAATAAAGAGGACGCTCTAGGCGCTGCCATCAGCGATCTGCTGATGCCGTTTGCCGGCGCGTTCACGGGAAAAGTGTCGGAAGGTCTGAAGGAGGACGTTCTGGTCAAATCCTCCAAGCAGGCGGGACTAGTGGACGTTTCGTTGCTGGAGGCGGGACCTGACGCTATACGCAAACAGCTCAAGAGCGCCAATACCGCTTATCCAATCGCGATACGGTTAAGCGGAAAATTCAAAACCGCATTTCCGGACGGCAAACCGGAGGGGAAACGCGCCGCACAACCCTCCCCCAACCCAACGCTTCAAGCAGTTGCTTCGGCTTCTCCGGCGTCAAAGGAGGCATATCTGAAGGAAGGCAAATCAGAAGGCGTCGTCATTCTGGTAGGCGATTCCGATTTCGCCTACGATGCTATCGCCGGACGAGCGCAACAGGTATTGACCCAAACGGTCTTCGTACCGTCTAACGGTAACTTGAATTTCATTCAGAGCTCCGTGGAACAATTGGCCGGCGATTCTGATCTGATCGGTATTCGCAGCAGGTCGTCCGGCAATCGACCTTTCGTGGTGGTCAATAAAATGGAGGCTGCGGCCCAGCAGAAATACCAGAGCAAAATCGACGAGCTGGAAGACAATTTGAATGAGACACGGCAGAAATTAGCGGCCCTGCAAACCGGCAAACAGTCTGACCAGAAAACGCTCTTATCTCCGGAGCAACAAGCCGAGATCAAGAAGTTTCAAGAAAATGAGGCCACGGTTAATAAGGAGCTAAAGCAGGTCCGGAAGAATCTTCGTCAGGAGATCGATTCGCTCCAGAGCACAGTAAAATGGGTCGATATAGCAGGTATGCCTGTCATTGTCACCCTCGTTGGTTTGACGTTGGCACTCGTGAAACGCCGTAGCCGCGCTGCACGATGAAGAAGAACCATCTCCTATTACTGCTGGCTGTCGCCATTATCGTTGGTCTGACCGGGATCTATTTCCAGATCTCGCAATCTGCCGGATGGAACGATTCCAAAACGGATCGGACGATTTTTCAAAACCTGGCCGTCAACGATATCACGAGGATCCAGATTCGATCTGCGCCCGGCAATGTGACTCTCGAAAAAAAAGGTGACGAATGGGGTGTGGCCGAAAGAGATGGCTATCCGGCCGATTTCACCAAGATCCGAGATCTGATCAAGACATTGTGGGCATTGAAAGCCGGGCAAGAAATGCAGGTCGGACCGTCGCAGCTTGGCAGACTCAAGGTCATGGCGCCAGGTCAGGGCACCGAGAGCGGCATTGAGATCGATCTGAACGGCGAAAAAGAGAAACAGATCGCCTCCTTGATCATTGGAAAATCCGTGGAGCGGAGCGACACCGCAACCGGTTCAGCAGCCGCAGGGAGATTTGTCTATAACCCAGCCGTTAAAGATCGCGTTTACCTGGTCTCCGAATCCTTTTTCAGCGTCGACCCGGTCGACGTGGGTTCGTGGCTGGACAAGACGTTTATTGCCCCCGGAGCCCCTAAGGAAATCGATCAGGCGCCCTGGTCCAATAATCCCGGCTGGAAAGTTACACGCAAGGACCCAAAGGCAGATTGGCAACTCCAGGACCCGGAGCCTGGTGAGAACTTGGATAAGTCTTTCGCGCAAAGTCTCTCCACATTTGCACCGACCTTCGTGGATGTTCGCCCGCCGTCCGTTTCCCCTGACGAGACTGGTTTAAAGGATCCATTTAAGATCAGCCTCAAAACGTTTGACGGTTTCACTTACGATTTGCTTCTCGGCAACGGCAAAGAAGGCCCTGATAAGACGCGCTATCTGAGGCTGAGCGTCAGTGCCGATCTACCCTCTGCGCGAACAGCGGAACCTAATGAAAGTGCCGAAGACAAGAAAAAGAAAGACGAAGAATTCGATAAAACGAATGCCAGTCTGAAAGAGCGGCTTGAGAAGGAAAAGCGTTTTGAGAAATGGGTTTATCTAGTCCCGGACTGGAATCTTGAACAGATTCTGAAACGTCGGAACGAGATTGTTTCGAAGCCCTCACCTTCGCCCACTCCGGCTGGCGCCCCACCTCGGGAGCCGGCTGCTTCCACACCGTCTCCCACGCTGCTCCCCGAATCGTCGCCGAGTGCTTCTCCGGCTCCCAGCGAGAGCCCGGGTCCGAGCCCGAATGCGACTTCCAGCCCCACTCCCGGATCGTAGCGCGGACGCGCTCCGAAGGCAAAAGAGCAAAAGAGCTGAGCTTATGATAGATTTCCCAATCGCTCGCCCTTGACTTGGGGTAGATCATTTTCTCCAACAAGAGTTTTGAGCTGTGGCAACGAACTCGGCATTCCTTTTGAGCAGGTCTTGCTCTGTGATTAGAATAGCCGGTAGTGAGGCCGTTGACGGAAAATAACTTTTACAACAAGTTCGATCTGGAAAGCCGCGATCAGCGCGAACCGGACGAGTATCGAACGGCTTTTCAGACAGACCGAGACCGCATCATTCACAGCTCAGCTTTTCGCCGGCTGCAGGCCAAGACGCAGGTTTTTCTTTCCGGTGAATTCGATTTTTACCGTACCAGGTTAACCCATTCGCTCGAAGTTGCTCAGATCGGCCGCTCCATCTCTTCGTTTCTGAAACAGACCTCCCCTTTCCTCAACGAAGACTTTTTCGTCGATCCGGATCTGGTCGAGGCTATTTGCCTCACCCACGATCTGGGTCACTCCCCTTTTGGTCACGCTGGAGAACGCACATTGCACCGACTGATGAAACAATTCGGCGGATTTGAAGGCAACGCACAAAGTCTCCACGTCATTGCAGAGACGATTTACCCAGGCCTGGATTCGCGCCGCGGGATGAACCCCACAAGAGCCTTCCTTGATGGGATATTGAAATACAAGAAGCTTTTCCGAGAGAATTCAGAGGCTACTAACCATTTTATATATGATGAACAGGAGTACCTTCGAACCTTTGTCCTGGGCGATACGGATTCCTCGGAAATCGACGATCTAAACCATTTTCGGAGTCTGGAATGCGAGATCATGGACTGGGCCGACGACACCGCCTATTGCCTGAATGATCTGGTGGACAGCATCAACGCCGGGTTCCTTCGCTTTGAAAGAGTTAAACGCTGGGCGGAACTTGAAAACCTTCAGGGAGATCGAGCTCGATACGCTGAAACGATTTTATCGGCGATTCGCGAGGGCAAAGTGGAAGCCCGTTTCAGCAAAAAAATCGGATCACTCATTCGGTGTTGTTCGTTGATCGAGCGTTCCACTCCAGTCTCTTCCGCCTCGAACCGCTATCGCTTCGGTTTGTTTATCGATCCGACGGTCCGCGCCGAGGCCGATTTTTACAAACACCTATCTCAGGAACTCGTTTTCGACCATTCGCAGCTGCACCAACTGGAGCGCAAAGGCAGATTCATTCTGGAAGGCATCTTCGAAGCCTTTTCCGAGAGTTACCTGGACGGCAACGGCTTTCGCCTCATGCCCGAAAGTTTCGATCGTATTATCCGGCTAAAGCCGGATCGCCGTTCCCGGGCGCGCATCTTGTGCGATTACATGGCCGGCATGACGGACGGATTCGCCATCCGAACCTACAAACGACTGTACGACCCTGATTTTGGATCGCTTCTGGACCTCGGTTAATCAGAAATAACAACGCACCATCGTCGTGTGAATCCGATGATGCTCCGAGCGTGAATAACTGTTTACGAAGGTGAACAACTTCGGCGGTTCGACTTTTATTCGTCGTTCTCGGAATCACTCCCGGAAGTTGTTCACAAGCCCGAAGGGCATTTTAACCGCTGAGCTCTAACGCCTTACCACGGAAAAGACCAGTAGTTCACACACTTAATAAGAAGAATCGTTGTCGCTCACAAAGAAGCAATCCTTCTCAGAGCTGTTAACAAGTCGAAGAATTGGAGGATAAGGGCGCACGATTGCTCAGAAATGAATGGCCAAGCCGAATGCTGCTCCGGTCGCTTCGTGGATGGCCTCGCTCAACGTCGGATGCGCGTGAATGGTCGCTTCGATCTCTTCAAACGTTGCTTCGAGGGTGATAGCCAGGCCCAGCTCAGCAATCAATTCAGTCGCTTCCGCGCCAATAATATGCGCACCAAGAATTTCGCCGTGTGGTTCAGCAATCAGGAGTTTGACGAAACCGTCGGGTTCCCCGATGGCGAGCGCTTTCCCATTGGCTGAAAACGGAAACTTGCCCACCTTAAATTTCAACCCCTGTTCTTTCGCTGCTCTTTCGGTCAGACCGACGCTGGCAACCTGAGGCTGACAGTAGGTACAGCCTGGGAAAACGCGCACCCGCCTTGGTTTATGGGAAGTAAACATGCCCTCGATCGCCTGGATCGCTTCCCAGCTTGCCACGTGAGCAAGCCAAGGTGGTCCAATCACATCTCCCGCGGCATAAACTCCGGGCACGTTGGTCGCGTAACGATCATTGACGTCAATGAAGCCTTTCTTGTCGAGCTTCAGTTCGACGCCCTTCGGCAGCAAAGGCGCAACCCCAACGGCAACCAGCAGACAATCGCCTTCAATTTTTTCCTGTTTCTTTCCTTCGATCGTTACGCTGACGCTTTGATCCTTGATTTCGGCATTGACCACCTTGGTGCCGGTAAAGATTTTCATCCCCTGTTTCCCGAGCGACTTCTCGAGAGCGACACTTACCTCCGTGTCCTCCACGGGGAGGACATTTGGTAACATTTCAACGATTGTCACCTCTGTGCCGAACGCATTGAAGAAATAGGCGAATTCAACCCCGATAGCCCCGGCTCCGATCACGATCAGACGTTTTGGTTGCGGCTCCAGGATCATTGCGTCGTGACTGTTCAGGACCGTCTTGCCGTTGGTGGCAAGTCCCGGCAGATCGCGCGAGACAGCGCCGGTCGAGATCAGGATGTTCTCTGACTCGATAGTCTCCTCGCGGTTCTCCTTGGTCTTATAAACGACTTTGCCAGGCCCTGTGATCGACGCCTCTCCACGGAGATAATCGATTTTGTTTTTCTTGAATAGAAATTCAACTCCTCCAGCCAGCTTGTCAGCGACAGCGCGGCTGCGCGAGATGATCTTGCTCCAATCATAGGAAAGATTTTCAAACTTGAAGCCGAAATCACCCGCCCGTTTCTGAAGTAAATGGTACAGCTCGGCGTTCCGCAGAAGCGATTTGGTGGGGATGCATCCCCAATTGAGACATGTGCCCCCTGCCCGCTCCTTTTCAACGCAGGCAACTTTTTTACCAAGTTGAGCAGCGCGAATCGCTCCCACATAGCCGGCGGGACCGCCGCCGATGACAACCAGGTCGTATTTCATAGGAAATGACTAAAGCTTCAAATTTCGAGTGCGTTGGAAATTCAGCAAAGGTTCACTGCAGTTCGTCTCTGCCGGCGAGATCTGATAGCGGTCGTTGGAAATCGTCTTCAGATTAGCAGCAGGGTCGGGTTCTCCAGAAACCTCTTCAACTCCCCGAGAAACTGCGCTCCAACGGCCCCGTCCACGACCCGGTGATCGCAACTCACGCCAACAACGATTCGTTGTCCCGGAACCACCTGCCCGGCGGCGTTGATCACCGGCTTCTTGACGATCGTTCCGATCGAAACAATCACCGCTTGCGGTGGGTTGATGATGGCATAGAACTGTTCCACACCGTAAGCACCGAGATTAGAGACGGTGATGGTGCCACCCTGATATTCTTCGGGCTTCAGTTTTTTGGAACGGGCTCGAGCGGCCAAATCTTTGATTTCAGCGCTGATCTGGCTGATGGACTTTTTCTGTGCTTCTCGAATGACGGGAGTCACCAGTCCTTCTTCCACCGCGACGGCGCAAGCGAGTTGCACATTGGCGAATTGGACAATCGAATCCCCGCCCAATGCGGCATTCGCGAGCGGGATCCGAGTGGCCGCCACCGCCGTGGCTTTGAGAAAGAAATCATTCACCGTCAGTTTACCGAGGCCCGCGGATTCCGCGGCAGCGTTAATTGCTTGTCGGAGACCGGTTAGAGGTTCGGCGTCGATTTCGGCTTGCAGATAGAAGTGAGGAATCGTCGTTTTGCTCTCCAGCAGCCGTGCAGCAATCGTTTTCCGCATCCCGGATAGCGGTATCTTTTTGTCCGCGACAGCGGGGACGAAGGCCGGTGACTTTGGCTTATCCGGTTTTTGCTGCGGGATGACCGGTTCCTTCGGAGGCGTAGATTTGCTGGCCACCAGGACATCTTCCCGAACGATTCGACCGTCTGGCCCTGTCCCCTGAAGAGTAGCGAGGTCAACGCCCATTTCGGCCGCAATTTTCTTGGCCAGCGGCGAAGCCTTGATCCGGTCGCCAGCAACAGCTCCCGCGGGCGCCGACTGCGAGTCTTGCTGTCGCTGTGGCACTGCTGGTGCCTTGGTTTCCGTTGTTTCTTTAGGCGGCGCGGCCGGGGGTTTGTCTTCTTTTTTCTCTGGCGCGGGTTTGCTCTCTTGATCGGGTTTCGGTCCGCCGGAATCGATCTTCTCGCCTTTGCCCACCAGGATTGCCAATTTCTGGCCGACTTCAACCTTGTTACCGTCCTGGACGTAAACCTCGGCTAAGACGCCTTCGTCGAATGCCTCCATCTCCATGGTGGCTTTGTCGGTTTCTACCTCGGCAAGGACATCGCCAACCGCGACGTTGTCCCCTACCTTCTTGATCCACCTGACCAGCGTTCCTTCAGTCATGGTGTCACTGAGTTTCGGCATTTCAATGGTGATAGGCATAAAAGCAAAAGGTTAGCAGATATCGAGGACTTTCGCGATGACGCGCGCAGCATCCGGTAATTGTCTCTTTTCAAGCGGGGGACTGTAGATGGCCGGGGCGTCTAAGGACGTTACTCGCCCCACGGGGGCGTCGAGCTCATCAAAGATCTTTTCCTGCAAAGTTGCGGCGATTTGCGCACCGATGCCGCAGAACGGCTTGTTTTCTTCGACGACCACCGCCCGATGGGTTTTTCGGACGGAATCCAGGATCATCCCCTCGTCCAGAGGGCGGATCGAGCGGAGATCAACCACTTCCGCGTTGATTTCGTGCTCGGCCCAGAGAATTTCAGCGGCTTTCAGGCAAGTGATCACAGCCCGCCCATGCGCAACCAGCGTGACATCGGTCCCCCGGCGTTTGATGTCGCCGACACCTAGCGGGATGAGATATTCCTCCTCGGGGACTTCCCATTTTTCGCCGTACAACAGCGTGTTCTCCATCACCAGGACCGGATCGTTGTCGCGAATAGCGGTCTTCATAAGGCCTTTCGCGTCGTAAGCAGTCGCAGGGGTGACCACTTTGAGTCCGGGCGTTGTGGCCAGCAGATTCTCCGGAGTATGAGAATGGGTCGCACCGACATTGGTTCCTCCATTAGCCGGACCTCGTATGACAATTGGCAAATGGACGAGCCCGCCGGACATGTAGCGGACGCAACCGGCGTTGTTGATAATTTGGTCGAAGGTGACATACGCAAAACTCCAGAACATCAGTTCCATCACAGGGCGAAGACCGAGCATCGCGGCGCCGATTCCCATGCCGATAAATCCCGCTTCGCTGATTGGTGTATCGACCAGACGCTTGTCACCGTATTTCTTCCAAAGGCCTTCGGTGACCTTGTATGCGCCGTTGTACTGGGCGACCTCTTCTCCGAGGATGAAGACATTCTCGTCGCGCGCAATTTCTTCGGAGAAGGCGTTTTTGAGCGCCTCACGGTAGGTAATTAAAGGCATAGATTTCGCTCCATGGATCAGGAGTTGAAGAAGTAGCGCCCGTGCTTCGCAGCGTCAGTTTGATGGTCCACCTCCCAGTAAACGTCGCTCAGGATTTCACTCTCGGGCGGAAACGGGCTTTCTTCAGCAAACTTGACCGCTGCATTGGTCTCTTCTTTTGCTTCCACATCGATGTCCTCGATCTCGGTTTCGGTGAGGAGCCCTTCCTCTAAAAGATGCCGGCTCCATATTCGGAGAGGGTCGTGATTCGCTTTGTACTGCTCGATTTCTTCGGGTGTTCGATATTTCTTGGCGTTGGCGTCGGCCACGGAATGCCCGTAATAACGGTAAGTTTGAATTTCGAGGAGGGTCGGCTCCGACTCATTATGTGCGCGATCGATGGCGATCTGTGTTTTGGCGCGAACCTCGTAAAGGTCTTCCCCTTTAAAGACGTCCCAAACCATGTTATAGGCTTCGGCCCTCTTTGCCAGAGTCTCCTGGAACGAAGAGGAACGCTGCTGGCTGGTTCCCATCGAGTATCCATTGTTCTCGATGACGTAGATCACCGGGAGCTTGAATAAGGCCGCGAGGTTGAGCGACTCGTGAAACGTTCCCTGGTTGATGGCGCCATCCCCAAGATAACAAAGGCAGCATCCGCGGAGCCCTTTGTACTTAAGGCCGAAGGCAAGCCCCAGTCCGAGCGGAGTCTGGCCCCCCACGATCCCATGGCCACCCCAGTAATTTTTGTCCGGCGCGAAGAAATGCATCGAGCCCCCCTTTCCCTTCGAGCAACCGGTGGCCTTGCCGAAGAGTTCGGCCATGCACGCGTTCATATCCATGCCGACAGCCAAGGCATGTCCGTGGTCGCGGTAAGCGGTAATCACGTGGTCGTTGTCGCCCAGCAGCGAAATCGTACCGACCGCGACAGCTTCCTGACCCGAGTAGAGATGAAGAAAGCCCCCCATTTTTCCCAGGTTGTAATATTTAAGAGAGGTCTGCTCGAATCGCCTGATCCTGAACATCTCGCGCAGAAAATGAATCTTTTCTTCCTTCGTCAACCGGCTGTTGATGGCGGCGTCTGCGGGATCGACCAGAGTTTCCATAGTGATGATTGTCCGGGCTAGGCTTGGTTACGGGCGGCGGGAGGCGCCGCCTCGGCGATCCGAGAGCGTGATCTATTAGAGATCGCCTGCGTGATCACGAAAAGTGCGGTGAAGCAAACGTCGCTGAGAACAGTATTACGGAAAAAGAGCAGAGTCGGCGGGAAACCCGGCTCACCAGTGGTCAGCGCCTGCCACCATCCCGGGAGCGTTTTGGCGTAATCAGCCGAAGAGATCCAGGTGGCGGTATTGGTAACCAGATAAAACAGGCAGGAACCCACGAGGGTGGAAGCGAAAAGAAGCAACACTTTATATTGATGTTGCTTGCGGACGGCGTAGCCAAGAAGCAGGATCAGCCCGAAACAAAAATACCGGGATACCATCCCGGTATCGATTACAGCCTCGTGATAATGCGCGTTAAGGAAAAGGTCGGCGACGAACACCGGTCCCAGTCCGGCAAGAAGAATCACTTGGCGCGGCAGATAGACCGCGCTGCAGAGAAGAATGGCCGCAAGGGGCGAAAAATTCCCCCAATCGCCGGGCGAACCGGCCAAGGCGTAGCAAACCCGGTAGAGGGAGACCGCGAATATCAGGATCAGAGCAGCAAGCATGACCGCAAAATAGTCCGGTAACGGTTCAACGAAATCAATGCCAATTGAAAAATCAATGGCGAGGTTTAAAATAAGTAGAAAGAACAGAAAACATCTATGTTATGAAATTGGCCTGAGGAGAAGTGGGCTGGATTGTCCGCGATTTCGGCGGGGTTACTTCGTTTGCTTTTGGGGCCTCGCTGTGGTGCGGACTCAGCTTTTGAGTGGTCCACACGCCGGCATAGGGGATGCACCGGAAACAATCATTACCAGTTCTGGATCAGGAGATGCAGTTCTTCCACAAGGGTATCGATCTTTTTGAAATCTTTCCGGCGTCCTTTTTCCGGTTTGAGATCCAGGGTGCGGCACAGGGTGATCATATCGCGCAGATCACGTATTTGAGCGGGTGGCAGAGAGGCATGCTTGGTTTGCTCGAGGACGGCATCCCTGATTTTGGTTAGTTGGGATTCGACACGAGCGGAATAGACTTCGATCGACTCGCGAAAGGATTTGCGAACGAACTCAAGCTCCTCCGCAAGGGACTTCATTGGTGAAACTTCAAGGGACTTTGCCATGGTGCGATGGAATGCGATTGAGGAATGTCGCGGAAAGGAGTTGAATTGTCACGCGAAAGTGCCTGCGGTTTGCCGGTTAAGCTTAGGTTGAAGGACGACTGAATGGGACCGGCAAGCGAGCCAGGGCTTTATGGGCAACGCAAAAATCGCGGGTCGGAACGCGCCAATGTTGAATTGTTGGCTGCGCCGGCGGGCGAGGGGAGGAACCCGGTTCAAGGGGATTGATTTTCTAGAAAACTGGGGAACGATTGTTTGATGTTTGTCTACCCAGAGCGGTACACGGTTCTCGTGGTCGGCGGCGGTCACGCTGGAATTGAAGCGGCCATGGCTGCGGCCAGGCTCGGGTGCAAGACGATGATGTTGACCCAGAATCTCGATACCATCGGTCAGATGTCCTGTAACCCTGCGGTCGGTGGATTGGCAAAGGGGCATATGGTGCGGGAAATCGATGCCTTGGGCGGCGTAATGGGCCTGAACACCGATGCCACGGGAATTCAGTTCCGCACCTTGAACATGAATAAAGGGCCCAGCGTGCGCGCCCCTCGGGCGCAGTGCGACAAAAAGGCCTATCAATTCCGGATGAAGGCGCTGGTCGAGAGCGAACGGAACCTCGACCTTTTGCAGGGGAACGTCCTGCGGATCCTGACCGAGGGTGGGGTGGTGAAGGGAATTGAGACCACGCTGGGAGTGCAGATCCAGGCGGAATCGGTGATTGTCACGACCGGAACCTTTATGCATGGCTTGTTGCACGTGGGGCTGCGCAATCAGTCTGGAGGAAGAATGGGGGACGGTGTTTCGACGCTAAGTCAGAACCTTCGGGAGCTGGGATTCGAAATTGGCCGCTTCAAGACGGGAACGCCGTGCCGGCTGAACGCGCGGTCGATTGACTTGACGCGTTGCGAACGGCAGGATGGGGACGAGCCGCCTCCCCGGTTCTCTTTCCGTCCGGAAGCGCTGACAAAACGTCCGAGCGATCTCTTCACGTTAAACAGTTTCAGCGACGATATGTTCCACGTGGAACAAATTCCGTGCTGGATCACGCATACCACTCCGCGGACACATGACATCATCCGCGCCAACCTGGACAAATCGCCGATGTATACGGGCCGAATCGAAGGAATTGGTCCCCGTTATTGTCCGTCGATCGAAGACAAGGTCGTAAAGTTTGCCGAAAAAGAGCGCCATCAGCTCTTTTTGGAGCCCGAAGGCCGGCATACGCAGGAATATTATGTGAACGGTCTCTCCACCAGCCTGCCTTTCGAAATCCAATACGAATTTGTTCATTCCATCCCGGGCCTCGAACAGGCAGAGATCATCCGCCCCGGATATGCCGTGGAGTACGATTATTGTCCACCTACGCAACTCCACCCAACGCTTGAGACACACCAGGTGCGCGGCCTCTTTTTCGCGGGCCAGATCAATGGCACATCCGGATACGAAGAGGCTGCAGCCCAAGGCCTTGTGGCAGGAGCCAATGCTGGCCTCAAGACCTTGGGTAAACCCGCATTTTCTCTCAGCCGGTCCGAAGCTTACATCGGCGTCTTGATTGACGACCTCGTCACCCGCGGTACCCAGGAGCCTTACCGCATGTTTACCAGCAGGGCGGAGTACCGGCTCCTGCTTCGCCAGGATAACGCGGATATCCGTTTGACCCCTAAGGGTCGGGAATTTGGGCTGGTTTCGGAATCGCAATGGACCGCCGCCGCGCAAAAGATCGAGGCCATCTCCCGGGCAAAACAGTGTGCGGCGAAGATGCGGGTGGACCAGATGCGTCTGGACCAGTTGATGCGACGTCCAGACTTCCATCTTCGGCTACTGCCGAAAGATCTCCTGGACAATTTTTCGACGGCAGTCTGGGACCAGGTCGAAACCGATCTCAAGTACGAAGGCTATATTAAGAGACAGGAAGAGGCAATTGCTCGGGCCGAACACGCGGAAACGAAGGGCATTCCCGATCTGCTCGATTATGAAACTGTGAGAGGCCTCCGCGTGGAGGCTTGCCAGAAATTTAAGCAGATCCGTCCTGCCACCCTCGGACAAGCGGGCCGGATCAGTGGCATTACGCCGGCAGACATTGCACTGCTGACGATCCACCTCGAGAGACGGTAAGAAAAGTCCTGACGGATGCGGCCCGGCAAAATACTGTCTGCGGAACAAACCGCTTGACAATTGTTAGGAACCTAATAATAAGGTTCGTTAATTTTATGCCGGGTTCGCTCACACTGCTCAAAGGGTTGCCCAGATACGAAGTTTTCCTCGAGGAGGCAAAGCGTTTCCCCGGCCTTGATGCCTCAGCGTGTTATACCTACTTGCAGCTGCTGCGTACGGGAGATGAATTGTTGGCGCTTGACGAACAGGTTCTGACTTCGTACGGAACCCGGCACGGTCGATTTAACCTCCTGATGATGCTCCTGAAATACTCCGATGGCGAGGCCACCCCAGCCGGACTGGCGGAGAAAACGGGCGTGACCCGGGCCACGATTTCGGGCTTGCTGGATGGATTGGAAAAGGATGGGCTGATCGAGCGTCGCCCGGATCCAGGGGACCGGCGTCTGATCCGGGTTCATCTTACCGGCGCAGGCCACGGCTTCCTTGACAAAATCCGGCCCGGCTACTGCCGCTGGTTGTCCAGCATTGTGGAGCCGCTGGACGAGGAGGAGCGGCAGCAATTAGTTAGGTTGCTCGAAAAGATTCGAACCCGCCTCGGTCCGCCCGCCGAGGAACGGAGCGCTTAAATTTCGTGATTCTGGTATGAAGAATAAGCCTTTTTGGAAGTATCTGATCTTTTTCGTGGTCCTTTTCGGTCTGTTTCTGGCGGTGGTGTTTGGCTTCGGGTTTGTGAAATTCACACAGATTCAAGGCTTCATCTCGCTATCCAAATCCGGAGCGTTCGAGCCACCGCCTACGGCCGTCACCACGGACATTGCAAAACAATCGGAGTGGCAGCCCACGCTCGAGAGCGTTGGGAGTGTCACGGCGGTGAACGGCGTGACTGTCAGTACAGATCTGGCCGGCATCGTGCGACAGATTGCGTTCGAATCCGGCAACAAAGTGCGGGCGGGCGATTTGTTGGTCCGGCTGGACACGGCGCAGGAAGAAGCACAACTCCATCAGGCCGAGGCGCAACGCGACTGGGCCGCCGTGAGTCTGAAACGAGACAAGGATCTATTGGCGAAACACGCGATCTCGCAGTCTGACTATGATAACGCCGAGGCGACTTCCCGCCAGGGCCAGGCCTCGGTCGACCAATACAATGCCTTGATCGCGCGTAAGACCTTGCGCGCTCCTTTCGACGGAGTAGCCGGGATTCGCCAGGTGAATCTTGGCCAGTATCTGAAGGAAGGGGATGCGATAGTGACGGTCCAGGCCTTCGATCCGATCTACGTCAATTTCTCGTTGCCTCAGCAGGATCTCAGTAAACTCTCCGTCAGCCAACCGGTGGCGCTGCGCGTCGATGCGTTTGCAGATCGGACCTTTGAGGGCAAAATCACGGCCATCAATTCGCTGGTCGACCAGGCGACGCGCAACGTCCAGGTTCAGGCGACGTTAGCTAATCATGACTGGCTCCTCCGCCCAGGAATGTTTGCGAAAGTCAGCGTCTTGATGAGCGAAAGACAGAACGTTGTGGCAATCCCGGCCACCTCGATACACTACGCGCCTTATGGCGATTCAATTTTTATCGTCTCCGAAATGCAAGACCCCCAGGGAAAAGAATACAAGGGCGTGAAGGAGCAGTTTATCAAAACAGGCCAGTCGCGCGGCGACATGATTGCCATTGTTTCGGGACTTAAGCCTGGGGAGGAGGTGGTGACTTCGGGTGTGTTTCGTTTGAAGAGCGGCGCACGCGTGATCGTCAATAACCGGATCAAGCCTGACAGCGATCTGGCCCCGCACCCATCAGACAGTTAGTGGCTGGAAGAAAGAGATGAGCTTCACAGATCTATTCATTAAGCGGCCAGTGGTGGCGACGGTCGTCAATCTGATCATTTTCATTGCCGGCTACCAGGCGATTCGCAGCATCAATGTTCGTCAATATCCGCGAAGCGATCTGTCGGTGATCACCGTGACGACGCTTTATTATGGAGCGGACGCGGATCTGGTGCGCGGTTTTCTCACGACGCCTTTGGAACAATCGATCGCGAGTGCGGACGGGATCGATTACATGGAGTCCGGAAGTCAGCAGGGGACGAGCACGATCAATGTCCACCTGAAGCTGAATTACGATCCGAACGCGGCTCTGGCGCAGATCCAGACCAAGGTTGAGCAGGTCAGAAATCAGTTACCTCCTGCGGCGCAGTTGCCCGTGCTTCAGATCACTTCTACGGATAACCAGTTCGCCTCGCTGTATCTCAGCTTCTTTTCCAAGGATCTGGGCCGCAATCAGATCACGGATTATCTGACTCGAGTCGTTCAACCGAAATTGTCGGCCATCAGTGGCGTCCAGAGCGCCCAGATCCTCGGGGCGCGGACCTTTGCGATGCGGATCTGGATGAAGCCTGACCGGATGACGGCCCTGAACGTTTCGCCGGCAGACATTCAAAGCGCTCTGCAGAATAATAATTATCTTGCCGGCGTGGGTCAGACGAAAGGATCCATGGTGGCCATCAACCTGGTCACCAATACGAATCTGCAAACCGCTGCAGAATTCAAGCAACTGGTGATCAAGCAGCAAAACGGGGCGATGGTGCGCCTCCAGGATGTCGCGGATATTGACCTTGGCGCGGAGGACTATGACTCTGATGTGCGCTTTTCCGGAAGCGTAGCGACGTTCATGGGCATCTACGTTTTGCCGACCGCCAATACGCTGGATGTAATCAAGCGGGTGCGCGCCGCGCTGCCGGACATCCAGCGGGAACTCCCGACCGGGATGAGCATGGCAATACCCTATGATTCCACGCTCTACATCCAGAACGCCATTGACGACGTGGTCAGGACGCTGACCGAAACGATTCTGATTGTCATCATCGTGATTTTCCTTTTCATGGGATCTTTCCGATCGGTCTTGATTCCGGTGGTGGCGATCCCGTTGTCCCTGGTGGGCGCCTTTTTCTTGATGCTGGTGTTTGGCTTTACCCTGAACCTGCTCACCCTGCTGGCGATTGTGCTTGCTGTCGGGCTGGTGGTGGATGATGCCATCGTGGTGGTGGAGAATGTGGAACGCCATCTCCAAGAAGGGATGAAACCTTTTGATGCGGCGATCAAGGGCGCTCGGGAGTTGGTGGGCCCGATTATCGCCATGACCATCAGTCTGGCTACCGTCTATGCTCCGATCGGTTTGCAGGGTGGATTAAGCGGGTCGCTATTTCGAGAATTCGCCTTCACGCTCTCGGGCGCGGTGGCAATTTCGGGCGTCGTCGCGCTGACCTTATCGCCGATGATGTGCTCGAAGCTCTTGAAGCAAGGTATGGCCGAACGGGGACTGGCGGGATGGATCACGCACCGATTTGACGGGTTGCGAACAAGCTACGCGAATACGTTAACCTGGTCGCTCGGGTATTGGCCGGTGATTTGTATCATGGCGGTTCTGATCATCTGCCTGGCGGTGCCGTTCTACTTGATGTCGGCGAAGGAACCGGCGCCACGAGAGGATCAAGGCGTGATTTTTGGAATCGTGCAGACTCCTCCGGACGCCACCCTTGAGCAAAACATGCTCTTCACTCAGCAGATGAACGACATCTACAAGAGCTTTCCGGAAACGGCGCAGACCTTTCAGGTGACTCTTGCCACGCAGGGTTTTTCCGGCATGGTTGCCAAGCCATGGAGTGACCGAAAGCGAACGATGGAAGAGGTGCTGGTGGACGTGAACCATAAATTAGCCGAGATACCTGGTGTCCAGATTTTCGCGACAACCCCATCCCCGCTTCCGGGCGGAACCAATTTCCCTGTCGAGATGGTAATCTCCTCGACCGCCGAGCCGCGGGAGATCAATGAATTCGCGCAGCAATTGGTTGGGGCGGCATTCAAAAGCGGTAAGTTTGTTTTTGCGGACAGCGACCTCAAATACGATCTGCCAGAGGCAAACATTATCTTCGACCGGGATAAAGTGGCATCGATGGGACTGAATCTCCAGCAGGTGGGCGGTGACCTTGCGACATTGCTGGGCGGCGGATACACCAATTACTTCAGTATCCAGGGTCGGAGCTACAAAGTCATTCCTCAGGTCAGACGCATCGATCGCCTGACGACCGATGATTTGAAGAATTTATATGTCACCGGGCCGAATGGACAATCGATTCAGCTCTCGACCTTTGCTAATATCGAGACAACTGTTCAACCGCGGTCGCTGAATCGGTTTCAGCAATTGAACTCCGCCACCATCGAGGGTTTACCGAATAAATTCGCCGGAGCGACCACCGACGACGCTTTGAAAGTTCTGGAACAGGAAGCGGCCAAGATCCTGCCGAAAGGGTACACGATCGATTACACCGGCGAAGCGCGGCAGTTGCGCAAGGAGGGCGATTCGTTTCTGGCCACTCTGGCGCTCGCTGGAATTCTCATTTATCTCGTGCTGGCGGCCCAATTTGAGAGTTTCCGGGATCCATTGATCATTCTTTTGGGATCGGTCCCGCTTGGTTTGACGGGGGCCTTAGCTGTCACGTTTCTCGGTAAGACGACGATTAACGCCTACAGTTATGTTGGCTTGGTGACCCTGGTCGGGTTGGTCTGCAAGAACGGCATTTTGATTGTCGAATTTGCCAACAAGCTTCAGGAAGGAGGCATGCCCAAGTTCAATGCAATCGTCGAGGCGGCTGCGACGCGCCTTCGGCCAATTCTGATGACCTCGGTTGCGACGGTGGCAGGTCATACACCTCTTATTCTTGCCCACGGTCCTGGGGCGGGTGCCCGAAACAGTATTGGATGGGTTTTGGTGACCGGAATGATTATCGGCACCTGCTTGACGCTGTTTGTCTTGCCCGCGGTCTACCTTCTGGTTGCCAAGAACCACATGAAGCATCGGCAGCGCCATGGCGATTTTTCTGAAAAACCGGAAGAAAGAAAACTGCACCCCGCGCTTGCTTAAAGGTCGCGGGTTGGCCCGTTGTCCTCAAGGTTTTCGGCCCGGGCGTTTTCGACACCAACATCCTGTCCGCGCTGATGAGACCAAAGCCGGTGCCAGAGGCGGCGTGGGTCGCTATTCAGCCCGCCCGTCTCCTGTTCACGGCTTCCATATGCCAGGCAGAGATCCTGTCCGGGATCGCAATCATGCCGGAGGGCCGTCGCCGCCAGGCTCTCGAAGCGGCGGCGCGGGCCATTTCCTGGAAGATTTCGACGGACGCGTGCTGCCCTTCGACACGGAAGCGGCGGTCGCTTACGCCGACCTCTTCGCTGCTAAAAATCCGGTGCGTCATTCTCCGATCTCCTCGGAAAACGCAGCGAGCGCGGCGACGAGATTGGTCGGAAGCGGACGCATCCGTTCTATCACTTCAGGACCCAAACGTTTCCCAAGTTGGTAAGTGCTCGACATCATTTCCAACTTCGCATCCAGGTTATCGAGCAGGTGGAGCGTCATGGCCTCTGGAGTTTTGGGTTCGACCGGAGAACCGAATTGTTTTTCGCCGTGATGGGAAGCAACAAGATGAACCAAGTGCAGCCGGACGAGATCGGAGTCCGGGGAAAGCAGGTTCCAGGAGGAGAACTCTGGGCGCTCTTTCAACCGTTGCCAAAGCCGGTTCACCAGTTCGACGCCCATGCAGACATGACCGATCAGTTCTGCCCGGAAATCGTGAGGCATGATAAAGCTCTCCTTCGGAAAGCAGTTTTCCCAAAGTTTGCCCGAGTCATGAAAAAGAATACCGGCCAAAAGCAGGTCGCGGTTCAAGGCAGGGTAGACTGCCGACATGGCATCGCCTGCACGCATCATTTGCGCAATGTGTTCAACCAATCCGCCGCGCCTGGCGTGATGATTTCTGCGCGCGCCTGCGGCTCGCCGCAGCCGATCTCCAAAGTCGTGGAGAAAAAAAAGAGACAATTCGCGCAGACGAGGATCTCGTAGTGATGCAGTAAACGATTCGATCGCTGAATAGTCGATGCATTGCTTTTCTCGGAGATCAGGTGGTCCAGCCAGCAGATCGGTTTGTTCCGCAGTGGTCAAAAAACGCAGGTTCCAATTTCTTACCTCCAGTCCGAAGGTGGGGCTGACAATAAAATCCCCCTGAACCTCAACGAAATGCCCGGAGCGAAGCTCAGAACAAAATCCGAAGGAGGGATGATCGCTCCAGACTCGTAACGGGAAACTAGCCGTCCCATCGCGCAACAGGATTTCAAGATACGGTTTTTGATCCTTGGTGCGTTTGGTTATGACCTCATCGATCTGGGCGTGCACTGAACCGGCAGAGTGCTCCGCAACGGTCTGCTGTTTCAGTTCTTCGATGGTGGCCATTGCTTGTTATCCGACGGCGGCGCTGGACATCCAATCAAAATTTGCTCGTCACTGCACGCGCCGAAATCCTAGCCTTCGATTATCAGGTGGCTATGATAGGGAGATATTGCGGAGCTTTTTTCGGAAGCTGTTTTCTGTTGGCCGTATGCGAAACAGAAACACTGCAGATTTCCCAAGCAGAAGAATCGCCAGGTAATCCAGCGTACCAACGCGTCGCCGCAAACCTCGATACGGGCGGCCTTATTTATCTCTATTGGAGCGCAGAGAAAGCGTTCGGGGAATTAGACAAGAAATTGGAATCAGTCCGAGATATGACGGTCTCAAGTCCAGGTCTGTCTGAAGATGAAAAAAGCAGCTTGCGTGATAGGTTCGATCTGGGAATTCGCTTGATTCTCAACAGCGGGCTCCAGGGAGTAAAGGCCTGCGGATTAAGTTCGCGCGAAATCGAGCCGGGTCTTTTTCTCGACAAGACGTACACCTATCTTCCCGATCGCTCCGGCTTTTTGTGGAACACATTTGCGAAAGCGCCGCATGACTTCCCGTTTGTTAAAATGTTCCCCGAAAACACTGAGGGATTCGCATTTTTTGATTTTGACCTCGCCATGCTCTGGGGGGCTGTCTCCAAAGAGTTGGCCAGGTCGGAAATTCCGGAAGCCGCGAAATGGCAACAACATTTTTCGCGGCACGTGCAGGCCTTTACCGGATTGAGTTTGGAGGATCTGCTGGACTCGCTTGGGGACCAGGTTGGCATCATCGTGTCTTTGGACCGGAAGACAACGGCGAAAATACCGTTAGGGAACGAACAATTTGAAATGCCCGAACCCGCTGCCGCATTGGTATGGAAGGTCAGAAATGACAAGCTCTTCGAGCGCCTGGAAGCGTTGTTCACTATGAATAGAAAGGTCGAAAAAGTCGATGAACCCGACCTTCGCATGTGCGTGCTGGAAGGAGTCGAAGAAGTACCCTACCTGACACCGACCCTGGCGCGGCATGGAGACTATTTGATCATCGCAAGCAGCGAAAAGCTTGTCCGTGGGATGGTGGATGCCGAGTCCGGGAAGACGGAGGGAATGAGGTCTTCTTCTGAATTCAACAGGCTGGCTGCAGGCATGCCTGAAGAAGGGAACAGTGTGGCGTACTTGGCCAAGCGTCTCCAAAAAACGCTGGGTGAGCTGCAAATGAAGTTCAGCCAGCTTCGAGAAAGCGGTAATCCGCTCCTGGAAGCGATGTCGGCCAGATTCTCGGGATTATCCGCGAATGCCGCAACTTACATTGTTGCTGGAGCGACCGATGATGGTTGGTTCACAATTGGAAAAACCACCAAGGATCTGAATGAGATTCTTGGGGAATTTTTGACGCTTCCGGGCTATTACCTGGCCATTGCCGCTGTCGAGGAGACCAAGCAGGCCAGAGCGCACGACAAACTGACGAAAATCAAACAGAACCTTGCAGATTTGCGAGCCGCGAAAGACGAAGCGATATCAGAAAAGAATCTGCAAGAGGGCCAGATGCTCAATCGGCAGGATATCGAGGAGTACATCACAAAATGGCCCCAGTCGGTCGCTGGCGAGACTTACGAAGTTGGGATCGTCGGCCAACCGCCCTACGCCACGGCGCCCGTCGATCTCGGATACTACCACGCCGGGTCGAAGATCGAGCCTTAGCGCGAGTACCACTGAGAGGCTCCGCAGTTGCCTGTTTTCAGCTCGTACTTGAGCGAGTGCGGTTTTTCGCGCATCTTCGCGGCTCGGCACCAGGCCGCTTTATCATGAAGGCATCCGAAATCAGGCAATCATTTTTGGATTTTTTCCGGGAAAGACACCATACCATTGTGCCTTCTTCGAGCTTACTTCCGAGTGCTCCCAATCTGCTATTTACCAACGCGGGCATGAACCAGTTCGTACCGTACTTTCTTGGGCAGGAGAAACCGCCGTTCACGCCGCCTCGCGCCGCCGATACCCAGAAATGCATCCGAGCTGGCGGCAAGCACAACGACCTCGATGATGTCGGTTTCGATACCTATCACCACACTTTCTTCGAAATGCTCGGCAATTGGAGTTTTGGAGATTACTTCAAGAGAGAGGCAATCGGGTGGGCCTGGGAGCTCCTGGTCCAGCGCTGGAAGTTCCCGCCGGAACGCCTTTACGCCACGGTTTACAAGCCGGGGGAGGGGGATCCGGGGGCGTTTGACGAGGAGGCATACAATTGTTGGGCGGCCGCTTTTGAGCAAGCTGGTCTCGACTCGAAGATCCACGTCGTCAATGGCAATCGGAAAGACAATTTCTGGATGATGGGCGACACCGGGCCTTGTGGTCCCTGTTCCGAGATCCACATTGATCTGACTGCAAAGGGGGACACCCAGGGCGGGTTGGTCAATCAGGGGAACGCCTTGTGTATGGAAATCTGGAACCTGGTGTTTATCCAGCTTAACGCCAACCCGGACGGTGGATTTTCGCCGTTGCCCGCCAGGCATGTGGACACCGGACTCGGCTTTGAACGTGTCGCCGGCATAATCGAATGCACAGACGGTTTCCAAGATTTCACCGGCCCAATTTCCAACTATGAGAGCGATGTTTTCCGCCCGATTTTCCAAAAAATCTCCGAGCTGAGCGGCAAATCGTACGGAAAAACGCTGCCCGGCTCCCGCTCGAGCCTCTCGGAACAAGAAAAAATCGACGTCGCTTTCCGGGTCGTAGGGGACCATATTCGAACCCTGACGTTTGCCATCGCGGATGGAATTGTTCCGAGCAACACTGATCGCAACTATGTACTCAGGCGCATCCTCCGCCGGGCGGTCATGTTCGGTCGTTATCTCGGGTTCGGCTCCGAGGGGTTTCTTAGCAAACTAGTTCCGATAGTCGTTGATAACTTTGGGTCTACATTTCCGGAACTCGAAAGGGAGCGCCGAAAGTTAGTTGAAGTGTTGGATAGCGAGGAAGTCCTGTTCAATCACACTCTTGATCGCGGATTGCGCATCTTCGAGGAGGAATATAACAAACGAACCGACGAAACATTTCCTGCGGAGACCGCCTTCAGGCTCTATGACACCTATGGATTTCCGGTTGACTTGACGGAAGTGTTAGTTCGAGAACGCGGTTTGGCACTCGACCTCGAGACCGTCGAAAGGATGATGGAAGAGCAGAGGGAACGATCGCGCGCTGCGCAGGAAAAGGAAGTCGTGACGGCCGTTGAGAAAACTGCGCCCACCGAGTTCGTCGGTTTTCATCACGATGAAGCCAAGGCGCACCTGATGCAGGTGGTCCGTCAGGAGAACCAGACCTTTGCGATCGTGGACAGATCCCCTTTTTATGCCGAGATGGGAGGACAGGTTAGCGATACAGGCGAGGTCGTTTTTCAGAATAATAAAGTTGTCCCGGTTGAGGGTGTCACCAAGCTAGGGCGAACGTTCTACCTGAAACTTGCCGGACCGATCGAAGTTAGTATTCCCGCGGAAGTTTTTTTACAAATAGATCGTCCCAGGCGCCGGATGATTGAGGCACACCACACGGCTACGCATCTGCTTCACTGGGCGTTGCATGAAGTCGTTAATAAGGAAGTTAGTCAAAAGGGTTCATTCGTGGGCCCGGATCGCTTACGATTTGATTTCAATAGTCATCCGGTTTCTCCGCAGCAACTGCGAGATATAGAAGAGTTAGTCAATGGTCGGATTGTTGCTAATGATAAGGTCAGTTGGATCGAAGTTCCCTATGGAGAGGTGAGAACCCGAACCGACATAATGCAGTTTTTCGGGGAGAAATATGGTTCGGAAGTTCGTGTGGTGCAGATCGGAGGGAATGCGGGGAGGCTAGATGGTTACTCCATGGAATTGTGCGGCGGCACGCACGTGCTGCGGACCGGGCAGCTTGGACTGTTCAAGATTGTCAGTGAAGGTGCCATTTCCGCCGGCGTCCGCCGAGTGGAAGCGCTCACGGGGCTTGTCGCCTTCCGCCATTTGCAGGCACAGCTGGATCAACGGTCGCGCAAGATCGAGGAACTCAACCGTGAGTTGGTGGAATTGAAAAAGGCGCTGGAGAAGGAGCGGACGCAAGTACTGCAGCGTGAAGCGGAGCAAATTGTCGCGACGCTTTCCACCGATCAGCGGACTCTCGTACAGATCATCGAAGGAGCCACGGCGGATCAACTCCAGTTGGTGGCGAATTTGCTCAAAACGAAAGGATTCACCGGAATTGCGGTATTATTCGGCAGAGGCGCGGACCAGATCCATCTCTTGGTGACAGTGGATCCGTCCCTGACCAAAGCGTTCCAGGCTGGGAAAATTGTTCAGGAACTCACGGGTATTCTGGGTGGTAAAGGGGGAGGTCGCCCGGATATGGCCCGAGGTGTCGGCAAGGATCAGACTAAATTGGCCCTCGCGAAACAGCGGGCCTTGGAATTGACGGCAAGGATTTGAGCGGCGTTGCTCGCGACCACCAGAAAATGCGAGAGCCATGGCGCCGAGTCCGGGCGCTTCTCGGGTGACCGGAACCTCTCCTCGCGATTTTTCTTGGTGCTTTCCTTTGTCTACCTGATCTGATCATAAAAGATCAATGAATACACGTTCAATCATAGCAAAGACGAAGGACTACATTCGCACTCGACTTTCCGGAGAATGCACGGGTCACGACTGGTTTCACACGGAATGAGTCTGGCGGGTCGCTAATTTTTGTCATCGCGTGAAGGAGGGGATAGCACCGTAGTACAGCTGGCTGCCTTACTTCATGACATAGCAGACTGGAAATTCCATGATGGGAACCACTCGGTAGGCCCCAAAATGGCGGATGAGTGGCTATCGTTGTGCGATGTTTCCAACGCGATTCGTCAGCGCGTCTGCAATATCGTCGAAGAAATCTCATTTAAAGGCGCCGGATACACCGAGAAGCCCTCTGATGTCGAAGGCAAGATTGTGCAGGATTCCGACAGACTGGACGCGATCGGAATCGCGAGGGCTTTCGCCTATGGTGGCTTTCGTGGACAACCGATTTACGATCCCGCCAAGACTCCCGCAGCACATCGGGATTTCGAAGCGTACAAAAAGGCGCCCACAACTACGATAAACCAATTCTACGAAAAGCTCTTAATTCTTGCGGAGCGTATGAATACTCAGACGGCGCGTGAAATGGCTCGCCGGCGCCACGACTATATTCGGAATTTTCTCCGGGAGTTTATGCTCGAATGGAACTTTGACGGTCCAATGATCAAATCGTGAAAGGAACAGCAATATGATTGTACCTCGGATCGCGGTCGTGCATGCATCTTTCGATGGTGTGCTCGGATGGTACTGCGGCGTAGGAACAGTAACTCGACATTTTATCAAATGCTGGAGCGCAGTGCGACGGCACTTCGCGGACCGCTTGGATCTGTCTTGCTTTGTGCTATCTCCCAGCTACCAGTCCGGAGTCCTAGGTCATAATGAGGATGTTGGGCCCGATCATCGTTCAGTCGCCGAGCGGGACCGCGGAGGTAATCCTTGTTCGTTGTTTCTGCGCTTGCATGATTAGCGATGGCCTTCACGAGGCCGATGTTACCGTTCGCCAGCACGTATGCCTGGTTTAACCCTGCCCTGCGCAGATCTTGCCATGCGAATTCCGGCAGTTTGACGCCGCGCGCCCGCCAAGTCAGCATAGGGCACTTAAAAGGCCGACCTCTAAAGGGATGCACGAAACGTCGTTTTTCGTCCGTCAGAAATACGTTATAACGAGACTGTTCCGGCGCACGCTCCCGCAGCAAGGCGGTCAAGCGAAAAGGGTGCTTCGTTCTTGGTTGATCTTGCAGGCTCGGGTCCGTCGCAGGCGGATTGCTCTGCCTGTAACCGACGCTCTGCACCTGACTATGGACCAAGTCATCGCTGATCGTAGTGCCCCAGCAGCCAGCCAACAGCGCGGCTTTCTGATAGGAACCGGTTTGGGTCGCCGTGTAACAGAGCTTCTGCTGTAGTTGCGGGCTGACACGCTTATAAGGACTCAACCCCACTGTTCGCGTGCCGGAGAAAGCCACCGCTGCAGGACGCTCGAAAAACCATAGGCAGCTCGCACCTTCACTGTGCCAACGCAGGTCATCAGTGAGAACTCACGCATGCGCACATATTTCAATACCAGGCCGCTTTGTGGACAGAGCGCCCCGATTTGATCGGCCTGCGCTTGGAGCCGCTCCTCCAACCGCTGACGGGTCCACTCGCGGCCTTCAGCTAGGGTTTGAGCCTCAACTTCCAGTAGGACCTTCATCTAGAGCCGGTAGAGATAAACTGCTTTGGGCGGCACGCTCAGAGTCCGGTCGCGGTCGTAGCGGCTGCGACCACGCGTTTGGCCAACACAACGCCAGTTGGCGGCCTGATAACAGGTACTTTTGTTTTCTGTCACTGCGATCCAAGAGCACCAAAATAATCCTAGCTTTGCAAGGATAAACCTGCATTGATATTGATGGCGGCCAACGACGCCCCATGCCACGATTATCTTTCCGGTCTCTTGAACTGCTTTGAGGATGCTCTGGTCATTCTTAGGATGCTCTCCGGGTTTGAGTTGCTTTGTCTCAAGAAAACAAAAGATGGTTTTCCATTCCACCCGCTCTACGTGGCGTCGGTCACTAAGCCGATCAAATACTCCGGCTGATTGGGTGTGAACGAAATATGAGGGACGAAGTCAAGAGCCTTACCCGGCTAAGTGCATGTCGATCACTCCGCAAGCGTCAAACAAGAGATAGGGACAGGTCAAATATCGAAAGGCGTCTGCGTTTTTCCGTCTGCTTATCCGACCTGTCCCCACCAATTGGTGTCATTCCCCTATGTCTCCGGAGCCCGGAATTCTGGGACGGTTATCGGTAGGCTCCTCGGGTGGTAATTTAAAGCCGGCGCAAGAACAAAGCACTAGAGCCAGGATGCCTAGAAAAACTGACGCCGAAATTGATGCGGCTCTTCTCACCACCAATGATACGCTGCGGACGTTTCTTTTGGATGTCAGCGATTTGCAGATCGCCGCCGCGGGGACAGCGCTCGTAAAGAAGTGCCAGGATCGTTAGCGGCGGCAAATAGACCGGAATAAACTAACCAGTGATATTCAATAGACGTTTCCGTCCCTCCTCATGTGAGCAAGAACTAACTTCCTATCAACACGTTTGAGGCGTTTAGCTTGGTGCTCGGGTTTACCGTCTTTAGCGTTTCTTGGAGCGTGTGAATTTGCAGCGGCTTGCTCAGATAACCGTCAAAGCCGAGACTGAGGAATCTTTGTTTGTCACCCTCAAGAGCCTCTGCGGTCAGCGCAAAAATAACAGGACATTTTACGCCCAGTTTCTCCCGGATGATGCGAGCCGCATCGATCCCGTCTATGTTGGGCATTTGAATGTCCATCAGGATCAGATCATATTGACCCTTCTCTACAGCATGCAGCGCCTGCTGGCCATCCCGCGCCAAATCTGCCTTATAACCTAGTCGTGAAAGCATAAGCAAACCAACCTGCTGATTTACGGCGTTATCTTCGGCCAGCAAAATCCGTAGCGAATGTCTGGTGGCCATGGTGCTGTCAAATTTTTTCTCGGCAATTTGCGGCGGCTGTGCCGCTGCTGTCCCGATTATTTTCAGCAAAGCATTCAATAGCGCGAAGTGCTTAATGGGTTTGGAGATTTGGATCTGAAAGAGTTTTGCGTCTTCTCCTCCGATAATCTCTCCTGATGACGAGAGAAGGACGAGTGGCGTTTGGCTTCGCTGGCGAATCTCTCTCGCCAGGGTGACTCCATCCATTTCTGGCATTTGGAAGTCGATCAAAACAACGTCAAAGTGTTGTGCCGCCATTTTACTCAGGGCCTCGGCACCTCTGGAAGCGGAGACGGATTCCATTCCCCAGATTTTCAATTGAATCTCCAAAATACGTCGGTTAGCGGCGTTATCGTCCACGATGAGAACGCTATGGGATCCCAGGACACCGGGTTCGGGTGACTGATGAGCCGGAACCGGCTCTTCGGAAGCCTGCAAGGTCACGGAAAAAAGGAAGGATGACCCAGAGCCGGGATAACTTTCCACCCAGATCGTTCCCCCCATTAATTCAACTAAACGTTTGCTGATCACGAGGCCGAGACCGGTCCCTCCGTAACGGCGGGTGGTGGATGTATCGACTTGCTGAAATGCTTTGAACAGCTTCTTCATCCCTTCTTTGGAGATGCCAATACCCGTATCGATCACGGAGAATTCAAGGTGGTAATTCTTCTCCTCCTGCCCTTTGCAGTCAACGTTGATCGCGATTTCACCCTGAGACGTGAATTTAATGGCATTGCCGATCAGGTTGACCAGAATCTGTCGCGGGCGCATGGCATCGCCGATCAAGTGGGAAGGAACATCCGGGGCGACGAGATAAACAGCTTCAAGACGTTTGATCCGAATCTGGGCGGCAAAAAGACCGAGCGCCTCTTCGACACAATCCCGTATATTAAACAAACGGCGTTCGAGTTCCATCCTTCCTGACTCGATTTTTGAAAAATCAAGGATGTCGTTAATCACGGCCATGAGCGATTCGCCGCTGGCGCTGATGGTACTGACGCAATCCCGCTGCATTTCGGTGAGTTCCGTATCGGCAAGAATGCTCGTCATACCAATGACTCCGTTCATCGGCGTGCGGATCTCATGGCTCATGATGGCCAGGAATTCGCTTTTAGCCTGTTCAGCCGCCCGGGCCGTATGCGTAAGTTTCTTTTGGGAGGCCATGGCACGGCAGGTCATCAGATTGGCCAGAACAAGCATTAGGGCAGCCAGTATGCTCCCGGCTATGACGAAGCGCTCAGTGTCACGGAAATCGACGTCAGCTTTTTGGGAGCGTTGGATGAACAGCCGGTGTTCCTCGTCCGTGAACGCCTGCACATCAGCGAGGCTGCGATTCATCGAAGCCATTCGCTGCCCGTCCGATTCGAAGAGCACCGCCGCCTGGCTCCCGTAGGTGTTGCGGACATCAACCAATTGTTGTGAAAAGGCTATCACCTCATCCAAGTCGGGGCCGACCGGGCTTAATCGTTCTTGCTGTCCCGGATTATCAGTTGTGAGTAGTTTGAGTTGGCTCAGTTGTTGAGGCGCACTATGCACGCTCTGTTCAAAAGTCTTGAGGAGCGCATTTGTCCGGTAAATACGTAATTGCGTGCATCTCGTTGGATGCGGAGGATGTCGTTAAGGAATGTTTGCGCCACTGCGAGCACTTTGTAAGTGTGTTCGCGCCAAGAATTCGCATTCTTAAGTTGGGAAAAACTGATGGCGGAAACAAGGGTGATCACGACCATCAGGACTAGGGACCCTGTCATTGGCAGCCACCGCAGAAAATATTCCGCTCGTTTAACCATGTTGAGGCTTGGTTTCACGCAGGCAAGTATTTGTCGCCGGAGTTCAGAGCAAAGGCAAAATTCTCGGGATGGATCATCTTCACTGCAATAAATACCACGTTCATCATGTTTAACAGCATACTCTAGAGGTCGGGTTCCGGTTGCTGTTTCGTATGGTTAAAATGCAAACTAAGAGCTTAAAGAGTGATCCTGCCTCGCGTCGCCGGAAGTGAACAATAGTGCCTCGTCAGGCGTCTAACCTTTTATGAACAAACTTCAAATGAAAGGTTCGTGGAACGAGCTGAAAGGCAAGCTTAAACAGCAGTACGGGAATCTGACTGATGACGATCTGGCGTTCTCGGAAGGTAAGGAAGATGAACTGCTTGGACGGCTTCAGAAAAGGCTTGGAAGGAGTAAGGAGGAAGTTCGGCAGATGATTGAAAAACTTTAAGGTGGAGCGAAGCCGCGCTTTGTCCCGCCAAAGCCGCAATTCGTTTCAGCTCTGTTTTCTCGAGTGTCTCAAGCGTAGGCCGCTAACAAGAATGACGCGGAGGCGGTCGCTGACCTATTCACGGCGGATACATGAGACGGGACCGGAAGAGGCGGCTGCTGGCCAACTACAGATCGAGGATCGGTACAAAGTCCTATTCCAATCCCATCCCAACGGGCATGCTGGCAAGCTTGATCAGGTGTACGCAATCGGCGGACGCGTCTGCGCAATCTCGGAAGGGAGCATGATGCAAAACATGCACTTAAGTCCATGGATTCAGGTGGACAGATTTGGTAGCCCTTGGATGACCCTTTTGTCAAAGTACTATATTGCGTTTGGTTTTTGTAACCGAATAACTGTCGCGCCTTGATAATAGTCTTCGCCTCTTCCGGTACCATTTTCTCCCATCCCGGCTTTCCGCTCTGGATCTTAGCTAGCTAGTATATCACGAGAGAAAATATCCATGAGCGAAGAATCATACCCGGCGATAGGGACCACATGGTGATTCTCAAGAAGATGGGCTAAAGATTGCGCAAGTTAGACATGGCTAGCCCGCGAACGGACTCCATGTTACCTTTCCGTCGGCGGTGCTTCCCTAATTCTAGAGACGCGCTGTCAAATTCCTGCTCGGCCGACCCCCAAAGTTTAACCCCCAATTGAATGATGAGAACACGACCGTTACTTCAACATTTCAGCGCATTCGGCTTCGGTTGCCTGTTATTAGGTCGTGCTGGCGGGTTCCTCCTTAGCAGATTCCGATGAGGGCGCGGGCCAAACAACCGGCGAGCCGCTGTTACGACCGAAGAAATTAAAGTGGTGAGCACTAGCGGCAACGTCCAGAACGCTGAAGCTTTGCTCGAGAGCCACTGCGGCTACGCAATCTGGACGATGGCCCAGGGCGGCGCCGCACCGGTGATTATCCTGGACTACGGCCGCGATGTCCGGCGGCATTCCTGTCTTTTCCCGGGAAAGAACAAGGTCAGGTCGAAAGCGAGGGAGGGGCCGTCAGGGCATCCTCTGCGTTCGCACAGGCTCGAACAAGCGAACGCGAAACATTCTGGTTCGGAGGACATTTCTGGAACGTCTCATGCTGAACTGTGAACAACTTTTTTCGGGCAGCAGAGGAAGTTCTGGCGCAATGCTCCGCAACGCTTAATGAGATCTACAACCGCCTCACCACTTTCGGTTCAACCACCGTCCCGTTCGGTAGCAGGACGACAAATAAGATTTATCGAATTAGTCCTTGATGGTCTCCGAGCTACTCACACGTTTTGAGAAGCTAAGGGACAAGCCTGATCCGGGCATAGGAGCAGTGTGATTATGCCATTCCGTACGTCTAAATGAAAAAGCAACAACATGAAAAGACACATTTTGCTCGGTCTGGCGGCAGTATCACTGTTCCCCTTGGCACTCGCAGAATCAAAAGCAGACGACTTTCGAGTTTACGTAGACCCGGGATACGGGCGTGAGAGGCCCTACTATTACCGGGAGGATTACCGATACCACCGCCACTATCGACACTCGGATGAGTATTATTGGCACCGCTGGCACCGGCATCATCATGACTACGACCGGGATCGCGACGACAGAGATTGACAATTCGATTGCACTGAATCGCGCCGATGAAATGCTGCGCCAAGCCTCAAAAGTATTCCGCGTGTTGAAATCCATTGGATTGATCTGCGCGCTTTGCTTTGCTTCCGCAGCGTTCGCGCAAGTTCGCTATCAAATTACTCGCATTCCTACCACCCCCGGTGCCAATAGCGTGGCGCTTGGAATAAACAATAAAGGGGATGTCGTCGGCTATAGTTTTCAAGGAGAGGATTATCAAGCATTCCTTTATTCCTCTTCGGATCAATCGTTGACGGATGTGGGCTCACTGGGCGGCAAGATCAATGCTGCGTGCGCCATCAATGATGCCGGACAGGTCATTGGCTACAGCCAGGATGGGAACGGGAATCTCCTGGCATTCATATTTTCACGAACCCAGCCGATAACATCCCTTGGCACGCTCGACAGCGCCTCTACGAGTGAAGCATTTGCGATCAACGATAGCGGGGTAGTGGCCGGTGATAGCCAAAGTGGCATCCAGAGCCATCGCCCGGTGCTGTTTTTTATTGGATCGGTTCAAGATCTTGGCATTGGCGGATCGAACGAACCAGACGCTCTTGAGACTGCTTATGCAATCAACGACTCCGGTCAGATCGTTGGCAGGCACAGCGCCGACAACAAGGCATTCCGTGCCTTTGTGTTTTTAGATGGTAATACCACCGACTTGGCCACGTTAGGAGGTGCAAATGGAGAGGCGCTCGCCATCAACAAGAATGGCCAAGTTGTAGGCGATAGCGATACGACGGAGGGACCTGCTCATGCATTTGTTTTCGATCATTCAAAATTGAAAGATTTAGGAACGTTATCTGGCTTTGACAACAGCAGTTACGCCCGGGGGATCAACGATGCCGGGGATATTGTTGGAGAGAGTGATAGCGCCGATCAGAAGCGAGCATTCCTCTATACGAAAGGCCAATTAGTCGAACTGGACAAGCTCGCTAAAAATCTCTCGGAAGCCGGATTCACTTCGTTGGATGTAGCTTATGGCATCAGCGACAAAGGATGGATTGTTGGATACGGAACCACCTCCGACAACCTGACGGCCGCGTTTGTCGCAGTGCCGGAAGGTCGCGGTAATCGGCAGGTGACCAGCGTAGCGCCACCGCAGGGCCAACGGAATGTTTCTGAATCGGATAAGGGGAACTATGATGTTTTTTATACGAGACTGTCCTCCGACGAAGGCAATTGGGTAGAAGCGGGTAATTACGGTTACTGTTTCCGACCGCGTGTCTCGGCGGATTGGAGACCTTACCAAGACGGACACTGGGTATGGACCGACCGTGGCTGGTACTGGGACTCGGACGAGCGCTTTGCCTGGGCGACCTACCATTACGGTCGATGGGTCGATATTGGTGGGACCGGATGGTGCTGGGCCCCGGGGAATCAATGGGCTCCGGCTTGGGTTTCTTGGAGGCAAAGCGACGAAGACGTTGGCTGGGCTCCTCTTCCGCCCGAAGCAGACTTCTCGGGGAATGGATCCATATCGTCTTGGTCCGACTCGTATTATGACATTGGACCGGCTGCTTACTCGTTTATCAGCTATTCTCATTGGCACGAACCGAGTTACGCCCGATACGTCGAGCCACCTCAGCGAAACGTTCAGATCATCAGCCAGACAAGGAACGTCACGAACATTGTCACCAACAATAACGTGATCAATAACTTCGGGCCGCCCGTTCAGACTGTAGCGACGAAGACCAATCGGAACATCCAGCAGGTTAAACTTGCGCTTAGTCCAGCGACCGATCCTAAAGCGAACTACGGTCAAACCCTGCAGGGCAACCAGCTCAAAGTGATAGCACCACCCGTCACCCTCAAGCCACAGGCAACACACGCTCCGCCTGTTCAAAACCGTATTGCAAATCCTCAGGTCGAAAAAGGATGGCAAGGTGTCAAGCCTCAGGACGCGGAGAAGCTTAAAAGGACCATCGCTCAACAAAATCCGCCGCCGAAAGATTTACCGAAACCGACGCCTTTGGTGAATCCTCAGATTGGCAACAAGGGACAGGTCATCGGATCTCCTGGTGGACCCGGCTCTCCGACTGCGGTCGCCAGGCAGAAAACGCCGCCCGACTTAATAAAGCCCGGCGGCCATTCGCCGAACGCGAATGTTACTCCGGGTGCTTCGCAAAATGCCGCGGCTGCAGCAAAGAAGTCCTTTCCACCAAACCTGCTTGGAGCGAAACCTTCGGGAACGCCTGGTACTTCGCCAAGTGAGAAACGTTCGGGCCCGGGTTCACCGAACGCCAATGTGACTCCCAGTGCTTCACCCAACAGAGCGGCTGCAGGACAGAAGCCCGTTCCGCCAAACCTGCTTGGAGCGAAATCCCTAGAAAGTGCTTCACCCACAGCAAGACCTTCCGGTACGCCTGGCGTTCCGCCACCACCGGGCGGAACGCCGACGACAGCAGCCCCACCTGGACAGTCGCAAGGCGGAAATCTTCCGGGAGCACCCCGAATTACGCCAAAAGGGACTCCGCCGAATTTGAATGCTCCAAGGTCATCGACAACTCCGGGGCAATTAGAATCACATGGGAACCAGACAGCCGGAAGTCCGACGCCAAAACCAACCGGTAACCTGCCACCCGGGCAGAATACACCGCATGCGTCTGCGACTCCTCACAACGCGGGAACGCCGACCGAGGAGAAGAAGCCAGTAACGGCACCCACACCAACCCCGCAGGCCGGGCCAGCGAATCTAACGACCCAAAAACCGACTCCGGAGGCAAAACCAGCGCAGCGAGAAATCTCCGCGCCCAAGCCGACTCCAGTGCCGACGCCCCAACGTGAGCCTGTGGCCACTCCGAAACCGGCTACCGAATTGAAGGCGACCGTGCCGCAGAAGCAAGAAATTAGAACGCCATCGCCCCAGGTCCAGCATGCGCCAGCTCCTCAGCCCCAGGTTCGACATGCCCCTGCTGCACAGCCGCAGGCTCATAAGGCCCCTCCGCCGAAACAAGAACTGAAAACGCCACCGCCACAGGTTCAACATACGCCGGCTCCTCAGCCCCAGGTTCGACATGCCCCTGCCGCCCAGCCGCAGGCTCACAAGGCCGCGCCGCCGAAGCAAGAAATTAAAACGCCGCCCCAGGTCCAGCATGCTCCAGCTCCTCAACCCCGGGTCCAGCATGCTCCTGCTACCCAGCCGCAGGCTCACAAGACCGCACCGCCTCAACAATCGCGACCGGCGCAGGGCGGCCAAAAGCATGAGCCCGCAAAAGGCAAGCCTACTCCAGCGCCATAAGCCATACGTTGGTTCGAGGTCGTCAGCGCTAGAGCAAGATGTGGGGCAGATCGGACTCGAGGCGACCACTGAACCGGAGGCGCAAAAAGCTAAATTCCCGAGAATAAGCCGCTTGGTGATGCAAGCTTAAAGGTGCTGTTCGGGCTTGTATGCATGGACAGAGACGGGAGCACCGGTCAGCTTCACTGACAAACAATGATGCAGGATGTCACCGGCTTACTACTGTCTCCGTTATCTCCACCTTTACCGCGTGCTCCATCGGCTCAACGCGAGTGCCGTAAGTGTTCGCGTAAACCTGAGTGAACTCTGCGCCAAAGAGAAGGATTTGTGCGGCATAGTAGATCCACAGTAGGAGAGTAATAAGCGAACTGGCCGCACCATACGCTGAGCCGGCCGCGCCGCTTCCCAGGTAGAGGCCAAGAACGAACTTGCCCAAGGCGAAAAGAACTGCGGTCAGCGTCGCGCCGACCCACACGTCGCGCCAGGCGATCTTCGCATCTGGCAAGTACCGAAAAATCATCGCAAAAAGCAAAACGATTATCGCCAGATCTAAAAGAACGAAGAGCGCTAATGCTACAATGTGTCCTCCAGGCATCACGTTCTTAAGATAACCAGCAAATCCTCTGAGGAGCGTTTCGACCGTCAGAGAAACCAGCAACAGGAAGCAAACACCTCCAACCATAGCAAAGGACAGGAAACGCGTCCGAATAAAACCCATTAATCCACCGCCTGGCTTTGGCTTGACGCCCCAAATTGTGTTCAACGCGTCCTGCAATTGGCCAAAAACTCCACTAGCGCCAAACAATGCCAGGGCGACTCCAATCGCGGTTGCAACAATGCCGGCCTGGGGCTTCGCTGCATTAGCCGCGATGTCCTGGATGACCTTTATTCCGCTCGGATCGATGAAATACTGCAATTGTTCAGTTATCTTTTGTTTTGCCTGGTCAGTGCCGCCAAAGATCAGCCCGAATACCGCCAGAAGCACTAGCACCAGAGGCGCTAGCGAAAAAACCGTGAAGTAGGCCAGAGCCGCCCCGAGCTGAGGACATTTGTCTTGGATCCACTCACTCGCGGTGTTTTTGAATAGCGCCACGATACCTTTTTGGTAAGGCTGTCCTTTCTTAACCTTCTCCGGTGATGTTTCGGGTCGGTGCTCGGAAAGGTCGCTTAAATTTTTGGGCACAGTCTTGCCGGAAAGTCCCCCGGAAGATAACCCGGGTTCTGGTGGGTTTTTGAGGCTCACGATGAGTGCAGAACTCCAGGATTTGAAATAGCGTTGCATTAATCTGAGTGCCACCGCTCCAAGAAGCTCTAGCGCCAAAGACAAGAGTCCACCTCCGCTTTTCGGTCGTTCGGACTTAGAAGCCAGGCTGATCTCCCCTGAATGGTGTTTTTTGTCTTGGTCGTTCAAGTGCGCGTAAGTTCGTCGTCTTCTGGGAGGAATATGGGAGACCAGCCATCCGACAATTGCCGCTAACCCGATCCAAACAGAAATACGTGTACGAATCGAAGCCTTCAGGCGCTCCCAATCCTGCGATTGATGTTCTTTTCTAGAATCCGCAATATTTGGCATTTATTCCCTTCAATCCCGACAGACTGTTTTCGGGTGATTTACCCGTGAGTCTAGATTACTCGCTTTCGGGCGCTTTAGCTTGTTCCGCCATTAGTTTAGCGACATATGCGGCGATCAGAGGTTTGGAAATTTTCCAAACTTCTCTCCACAGCTTGGCGACTGGTCCATTGGCACGATTTTTAACCGGCTTTTGACTTGAGCTGTCAATATAGATCCTCTTTTGACGCGCGGGTAAGCGAAAAAGAAGCCATCCAAAAAGGGCGGCGCAGCTCGCCCATTCCCAGGGATGATTTTTAATCGATTCCAGGATGTGTTGTTTCATATCGAGGGGTGAAAGCTGCCTAGTTTTGCTCTCGGATAAGAATCTGCCCACGAGACAGACACAGATTTGCTGTGTCCACCGGCGGATCCCAGCTTCCAATAGCCTACACTTTTTTGTGCCTCAAATTCGCGGTATGACAGCCATTTGGATGTACCGAAAGCTGAGGACTGCTGCCGCCGCACATAAATGTTATAGATGCAGAAACCGGCTGACGTTCGTGTTGACGCCACCGTATAGTGCGAAGCATCCACTTGGGGTCGCTCAGCTTTGCTGTGCCGACCTTTGCTCAACAAAATTTATGAAAAAGCTTCTCATCACTGTAGCCCTGATCGTGCTAGCGGGTTCCGCAATGGCGCAAGATGCCATGAAGGTCATAAAGCCTGAAGATTTGGTATGGAAGGAGCACCCGGTTTTTAAAGGCGCTCAAATCGTCATCCTGGTCGGAGACCAAACAAAGGCCGAGACGATCGTCCAGCGCGTCAAGTTTCCACCCAATTTCAAAGTTCCGCCTGAGAGGGAGCGCGGTATTTGATGGCGGTGCTTTCGGGAATATCGAGGGAATTGTAGAGAGTGCCCAAGGTTGGGGCATGGCATGCCTGTAAATGGTTAATAGCAATTAAATCTCCGGTTCGGGGGGATTTTAATCGTCGCTGTTAGGTGCCAATTGTGAGTGCCATCCGGTGGGCGGTGGAAAAGAGGGATGGATTTATCGCTTTGTTCCCTGCACCGGCAGTGGGCTAGCCGGGCGGCCTTCGTGTGAAAACCGCCCGACCTGCCGTTCGCAGGGCTCCAGTCGGCGCTCGGGTCGCTTCCCAGCGTTGCCCTATCCTCCGCTGAAGCAAATTGGGGTTGCTCCGACCTGCGTCGAAGCGTCGTCAAGGGGAGTGTTTCCCGTTTCCGTTTCCCTGGGGGCCTATAGGCGGGGAAAGGGAAACGGCTGATGATTGCGAGGGTCAATTGAGCCAGGCAGGAGCAAACCGTGGCGGTGCGCAGACCGCAGAGTTTGCGCAACTGCTGGACGGTGACGGGTTGATCCAGGCCGGCCAAGACCTGCTGGATGCGCTGGAGAGCCGAAGGTTCAGAACCGGGATCGGGAATGGTAGCGGAGTCGCTGGCCACAGAGAGAGCCAACGCCGAACCGGCTTGAGTTAGTTCGAGCGGAATGTGGTCTTGGGAAGCGGCGGCCCTGTGCTCAGTGGACAAGGTCAATTGGGCGCCGCGCCGGCGCATGTAAAGATTGGAGTCACCCCAGCCGTGCAGTTCGCTTGAGCCACGCAGGGCTTGGCCGGGCCGAGTGGAGTTGGCATCTTTTCTGGCGTGGTGGACGACTAAGACCGCGACCTGGAATGTTCGTTGAAGTAGGCGCAAGTAGGACAGGAGTCCGGCAATCTGTGAGGCGTCGTTCTCGTCGACGCGATGCAACCGGATCAGAGGATCGAGAATGAGCAAACGCGGTTGGCGTGCCTGGACGGTGTTGGTGAGCCGTTCCCGGTCCTTAGGTGCGTCCAAGCGGAGCGTCGGAGCAGTGATCACCTCGACAGGCAGAGACTGGAAGTCGACACCGGCCGCCGAGCAGATCCCCTCCAAGCGCTGGCGGACCACGGCCAGGGAGTCTTCGGCGGGAAAAAGGAGCACGGGACCGGTGCGCCGGACAGCAAAGCGGCGCAGACAGGGAGTGCCTGAGGCGACACTGACGGCCAGGTCCAACGCCAGGAAGCTCTTGCAGCATTTAGGTTCGCCTCCGAGGATGCCCACGGCTTGGTCGGACCAGAGCCCCTGGACCAGCCATTGGGTGAGCGAAGCCGAGTCGACCGAGAGCTCGCTGGCGCGTTGGACGGGCAGTTGGTTCATGAGCGTTTGGGCGGCTTGGGATCCAGGGAAAAGACTTCAAAGAAGAGCTTTTCATCGATCTGTTCACGTTCCTGGTGAAGGGCGGCAGCCAACAGATCGTTGGCCATGTTCATGAGCAGGCGCAGGTTGCCGGCGGCGTGCTCGCAGAGGGTCTGCAAAAGCGGCGGGTTCATGAGCTTTGGATTACCGGCCATCTTGAGCAGGTGGTTCAAACACTGGAGCAGTTGGGACGGGGCCAGAGCTTCGGTGCGCAATCGCGCCCGGATACGGCTGGCGATGGGTAGGAGTTGGGCCTCTTCCAAGCGGTGAGCCAGGCGAAGATCGCCGGCCAGGACGGTGGTGAGGATGGAGCGGGAATCCAGCTCGGCGCTGGACAAAAGCCGCAGTTCGCTCAAAGCCGAGGAGGTCATCTCCTGGGCTTCATCGATCAGGAGGACCGGACGATACAGAGAGTTTTCGATGTGATGGAGCCACTTTTCCCGTAAAGCTTTGGCGCTGGCCCATCGGTTGTGAGGCGCCAATGGGACCGAGAAAAGATGGCCCAGCTCACGATAAAAATCGGCCAGCGAGGCTTGGGGCCGACTTAAAACTCCGACAACGACATCGCGCAAGTTGCCAAGGTGCTCGGCCAGGATGCGCAGAGCGGCGCTCTTACCCGTGCCGGGATCGCCGATCGCCAGGGCGAAGCCGCCTTCGCCGATTTGCTGTTCGATGCGCCAGCAGAAGCTCTCGATCGAGGGCGCGCTCCACAAGGCGGAGGTAGGCACTTCGGGTGAGAAGGGGTTGAACTTCAGACTATAAAGAGAGAGGAGTTTTTTATTCATGAGTGGGTGTTGGATTGCTGCTTGGGCAGGTAAGCCGGAGGCAGTCCGGTGATAGCGTATTGTTGAATTAACTTTTGCAGGAGCGGCGCCATGCTGGAGGGCGCCGGCCACACAGCCGCCGTGGGCTTATCCAGTGCAGAGCCTTTAGCGGCACGCTCGCCTTGAGCGTTTTTTCGTTTATCCAGGGGAAAGAGCCGGCAGAGGATGGCGCCGGTTTTGGGTTCAACCAGATGGACTTGACTCAAATCCCAGAAAGCCGCCCGCACACTGAGCCGTTGGAAATGGTGGTAACGGGAAGGGATCTCAAAACGGATACCCTTCAGACTGATGGTGCCGTCGGATCGGCGCTGGGTACGACCCGTTTCGGCCGTGAAGGCCATTTTAAGTTCGGCACTGGATGGACAGGGCCGCCCGACGTCGCGGTGATGAAGGTAACATTGCAAAGGGGCTTCTCCAAGTTCAGTATGGACGGACCGGTTGTATTCCATCTCGATCCAGGCCAGCGTGGCTTCATTGAGCCGATCAAGAGTCAGATCGGCGACGCCTTCGAGCATCGGCAACAGACGCCCCTCGATCTCGTTCCAAAACGATTCCTGTTTGCCATTCTGAAAAGGCGCATAGGGCAATGTTTTTTCATGTAGGATACCCAGTCGTGCCAAGCCCTCCGTTGTCTCGGCTGCGAGCATGGCCGAGCCATTGTCGCTCATTAGAGCCCGAGGCAGGGCTCGCTTTTGCAAGGCCTGGCAAAAACCGTGACAGAGCTCTTCGGCTCCTTCGGCCAGATACCATTGGGCATGGTAGCACAAGCGGGAATGGTCATCGATGATCCCCAGCAGCAGTGGGTAAAACCAACCGCCCTTATCGAGCAAGACGCGTAGCGAACCGTGATGAAAATCCAGATGCCACAGAGCATTGACATACTCGCTCTCATAGCTGCGGATCTCCCGGGCCTCGATGCGATGCTCGGTGGCCTGGGCGCCCGGACTATGAACCGGTCCACGGCGTGGGCGCTTGATCAAGCCGTGAACTTTCATGAAGCGCATAACCGATGCATAGGAAGGAACTGCTGCGCCAAGAGTCGGCTCCTTTTCGATTAGCACGGCCAGGTTGTCCACGTGCAATTGGTAGCTCCAGTTAGGATGCTGGCGATATTGAGCAGTCAGCAGTTCGCTCACCTTCGGACTCAAAGCGGGATGCCCACCCTGGTCAGAACGGATCTTGCGGCGCAACGCCCCCACAGGATCCTTCTTTTCGTTACGGGCTGTATAGAACCACCGCTCAATCGTCGAGAGACCAAATTGAACCCGGTGCCCGGTGATGGGATGCTGCCAATTTTTGGCGGCTAAACTTTTGAGTTGCTCCTGGAGCTCGCCCCGCTCCGGGGGAGCAGCTAACAATGGGCCGATCACGCTGAAGCGGAAGCGAGCCCATCGCTCGTGGGAACGAGGAAGCCCGGAAGGATTGGACATCGCGCTTTCCATTTTTTTTTGCTCGCCGTTGTGGCGACGCTCGCAGCTTCTACCACCGCTGCCGCTGTTGCGGCCACCGGCATCCTCTGCGGGAGTTGGAATGAACCTCACATAGCGAGCTCCTTCCAGGCGGCGGGAGCGGTGATCGGCCTCAGGAACTGGAGCACCGCCAGCAGGCGCTGGCGCTCCTGGAGCTCAAAACTCAACCACAACGACAAAGGCAGCGTCGGTTCGCACAACGGCGGCATGAACCGGGCACGGGCGGCCTTCCAGAAGGAGCTGCGGACGAAGCTCTCCAGCCACCATTGGCGCCAACGCTTCACGGTGCGCGAGTCGATTTGCAATGCTTCACGGATCCGACGGACCCGTCCCGGCTTGAGGCCATGAAGCATCGTCGTGATCAATACGACCACCAGGCCCGCGTAGACCCTGCGCCCCAGGAAGCGCACCGACTCCGGGGTTCGCCGTCGCCGGCAATCTTCTTGGGCGCAACAAAAGCTATAGCGCCGGTCCCATTGCGGGCCGCCACGAGGTTTGCGATCGTAATCGGCACGATGCAGCTTCCCGCGGCAAAAAAGACAGCCCTTTTGACAAGCCTCCTGGGCCAAATCCGCATCGACTTTCTCCAGAAGTTGGTGTAACTCTTGATCCGCCAGATGGTTCTGGCACCAAGTCTCGCCGTTCATAGTTTTCACACCTTAAGACGGAAAGCAAAAGCCCCTTGGGAGCAAGCTCCCAAGGGGCTTCAAATTAAAGGGCCGGATCAATCACACAAGCTGAGGGACAACGCGACTTTCCATCGCTGACCTCGCAGAAAACCTCTTTATTCCCCCCTCGATTTTCGACCCAAATCTCAGCCGCACACTCATCCTTATTCGGAAGTCGTCACTGTGCTTAGCGGCACCTATTGGAACGCTATGGGCGACGACACGGAGAAAGGCGTGCCGCTGAAGCCTGGATCAGTTTTCGTGCTGCCCGCGAATCACACTCATCATACCTGGACAACGGACGAGGAGGTGATCCTCCAGATTTACTTCACCGGTCCGGGTGGTATTACCTTCATTAATCCGGCTGACGATCCGCGAAAAAAGTAAAAACGGAAGGTTGACAAGGCACCGGCGGCGAATGTACCGGAACGCTGACCGTGTTCGGTTCCGTTGGATATGGTTCACCATTCTCCATTCGGATTCAGGCGGTCGGCAAAGACAAAGGAAGTCCTTCCGAAGGTTGGATCTACGATTATATCGGATGGCTGATCCCTGCGCGGCCGAACGGAGTCGATCAAAGGGCGTCGATTGTGGGCTCTGTTATCAGGACCGTGCCTCACAGCAACGGCCAATTTAAGGCGGGCCAGGTTGCCTCGTTTATCGCTGTCAAAAAGGACTAATTCGACTGACGACCAGACTTCCTCAATGAAAGCGGAGAAAGCAATCCATGAAATGTGCGGCCAATTCGCTCTTACTGCTAGGGTAGGCGGAAGGGCGGAAGGATTCCTTCGTAAATGAGTAACAAGATTCCGCAGGCATCATTGGTGGGCCAGATCGGATGTAAACCTCGACATTTTCTGGCTCAGGGACGAATCGCTTGAACACAGCGCGAACCTTCCCGATCCTGACATGCTGTCGCTTGAGATGACAAGAAGCTGGAAGCGGCTTTGGAGCAATCCGCGGCGATCGCGGAAAATTTGAAGCGTTGACGCCGATTCACCGTCTGTGACCGAACGAGAAGAAATTCTCCGCCATGTGGGGCAACTCTACCGGCGCTACGGCACAACCACAAAGACGTGTCGCCCGTTTTTAATCCTCCAATACCCTTTTTGGCCATTCCAATATCCGTACTTGTGAGTATGCCAGTACGGATCGTTCCAGTTGTAGCTTTTGTATACCACTGTGGCGGCACCAGCTCTTTGCGGTCCTGCGATCAGCGTCCCAAATAACGCGAGGGCTATTACTAGACTTTTCATAAAGCAAATAGGTTGGAGTATGTCCCGTCAATGGGATTGTCGGATCACCCAATTAAGAGTTCTCATCCGAAATCTTTGTGTTCGTCCCATAGGATACGGCTTTTACGGAGACTAGGAGGCTACCGAGAATTGTACATCTTTTTACGCTGTTGATCTTAAACTTGCCTTCAACTCGAATTTTGTTCGAAGGTCTTTTGCCATTGAGATCCTAGACGCCCTGTTATTCGTGCTCTCACGCTCGATGACGTTTCGTTGAAGGCGCTCATCGTCGGTAGTTACGGGTTCCTTAAAGCAAATGGAAAATGACGCAAAGAATTCCGGGGGGGACGTGTCGTCTAAAACTGGGAGTATTTAAATCAAAACTTATGAAAAGAGTCTTAATTGGTTTATGCGCGTTAAGCTTATTTACCGGTTTGGCTTTCGCTCCGAAAGTAGCAGCTCAATCCATTACGATTACGGTAGGTCCGGCGACGGATGATTCGTATTGGGTTTGGAATGACGAATATCAGTGTTGGGTTTGGAACGGACCTGAATTTCAAGGCGATTATCAAGGGCATCCGTATAGCTATTGGCACGGGCGTCATCACGAGGAATGGGGCCGAGATCATCGTCCGGGTAAAGGCGAGCGCAGCGAGGGCGAACGTCCCGTTAATAAAGGCGAAGTAGAACAGCCAAGAGCTGAACAGCCAAAACCTGAAGCCGAAAGACCGAACGCAGAGCAGCCCAAAGCGGAGGTAGAGAAGCCAAAGGAGCAACAGCGGAAAACTGAAGTCGAGAAGCCTAAAGCGGAAGAGAAGGCCAGAACGGAGAAGCCTAAAGCGGAAGAGAAATCAAAAACAGAAAAGCCTAAACCGGAAGAGAAAAAAGACGACTCAAAGCCAAAGGGAGAATGACGATTGTTAACTAAATCGTGGATGTTACGAAGAGTTTGAGTGATTCTCTCAGACTATGTTCGTCATACCTAAGGGCAACGCTACTCAGTGGGGAAATTATGGGAGAGATTAAATAAAGAAGGCGAGATTTATTGATGGCAACCATGTCCCAGGTCGTTCTTTTAGTCGGCGTAGGGTTTTCTTTGGGGGCTTGTACCCATGAAGTGGTTCAACAGCCGCCGCCACCCTCAACCACAGTTGAACGTCACACGACGACGACAACGATTGGCCAACCCGTCGAGCAATCCTCAAGTACAACAACCGTGGTTACGCCTTCTCAATAGGTTGAGAGACTAAGGCCGTATCGGCCATTTACGGAGTCTCAGTCAGCGGAACCTCATTCCGAGGTCTCCGCAACGCTTTCCGAGGGCTCGGTAACGCTGCCGCCAGCCTTCTCGGCATCGGTTTCTTTGTGCGCGCCGTGAGATTCTTCACGAGCGGGCTGGGGAACATGGGCTGCGCCCTCAGCAAGATACTCTCCGTGTTTCTGCTTTTCGTGTATCACTTTCTTATCTCGTCGATACCCTCGATCAACTTCGGAAAGCTCCCAGGTACCTGATAGGAAAGTTTACTCAGAATCCGCTTTGGCGTCTGCACGGCTAAGGCCTTTACCTCGTCACTGATGCGGAGGATCAAGTCTCATATGCGGGTAAAACCGATGGTCGCGACGGCGTGCCCTCTAAAGAGATGGGCGTGGCCGACCGGATGTACGGACATGCCTCCAGCGACTCTACCTTGCGCACTCGTCTCGAAGTCTCGATTCAAGTCTTTAAAAGCTATTCTGTCCGGGTACTTAGGGTCGATCAGGCCGAGCTGCGGGGCGCGGTCGAGCTATACGCGATCGCGACTTTTAAACCACCCGGTAATGGTTTCTACAAAAAGTAAGCATAAAAAGAAAATAGGTTTGAATGTCGGACAGTCGACACTGTTCCAACCCGGTTGTCCCGGTCCTTGGTCACAAAGTTTCCGTTATTTGATTCGGGCCACAAAATTTTGGTGGTTTTGCAAACTCCTCTCGTAACTGCCTGATTTGGAAGCATTAACAGAGAGGAAGGCAATGCGCGATACAGGGTTCGAACCTGTGACCCCTACCGTGTCAAGGTAGTGCTCTACCACTGAGCTAACCGCGCGTTTGACCCCAGGAGAAACTACTTAAGACCAAAGAAAGCGAGGCGCAACCCTGTTTTTGGATTGAGGCTTCCACCATCCAAGGGACACGAGCTCGCGCCGATGAACGCAATTTGAATCCTCTTTATCCCACAAAACCCGCCAAGGAAACCCTCCATTGTGTCGTGAACGGAACATTCTTCGGGCGTAGACAATGTCAGGATCCTGAGTGAGGCAAAAGTAGTGCCTTCTTGCTCGAAGCGACGGACCCCGTAAGATGAAGTTGTGAAAATTGCAATCCTCGGCACCGGCATGGTCGGCGCCACCCTCGGCACGAAACTCGTCCAGCAAAAGCAGGAGGTCATGATGGGCTCGCGCACCGCGCACAGCGGCGGCGCGGAGAAGTGGCTCCAGTCAGTCGACGGTAACGGCCAAATCGGGACTTTTGCGGAAGCGGCGGCTTTCGGTGAAATCGTGTTTGATTGTACCAACGGCGCGAACTCGCTTGCAGCACTGCGTCTTGCCGGAGCAGAAAATCTGCGTCACAAGATTCTCATCCAAGTAGGTAATCCGCTCGATTTTTCGAAGGGCATGCCCCCGTCCTTGACCGTGTGCAATACCGATTCTCTCGGCGAACAAACGCAACGCGAATTCCCCGCGACCCGCGTTGTCAAAGCACTTAATACGGTCAATTGCGAGGTAATGATTAATCCGGCACGCATACCGGGCGATCATTCGCTACCGATTTGTGGAAATGATGTGGAGGCCAAGGAGGAAGTGGCTGCGAAACTCACTGAATGGTTTGGATGGAAGCCGTCGAATATCGTGGACATCGGCGATATTACCGGCGCGCGTGGTACGGAAATGTATCTCCCGCTTTGGCTGCGGTTATGGGGTGCAGTCGGCACCCCGGTTTTCAACATTCAACTCGTTCGCGAAGATTGAGCCTGACTCCTGACTCTATTTGCGTTTAGCAACCTCCTCGTCAAGAGAGGCTTTCACTGCAACTTCAATTTCATCATACAGGGATTGATCGGCGCGAAGTGCCTCTTTTGCGGCGTCTCTGCCTTGGGCCAATTGCTGTCCTTTATAAGAGATCCAGGAACCGCGTTTCTCGAGGATATTTTTCTCCAGGGCGAGGTCGAGGAGTGCTCCAACATTCGAGATACCTTCGTTATACATGATGTCAAATTCCGCTTCCGTGAAAGGAGGAGCGACCTTGTTTTTGACAATCTTTACTTTGGTCCGGTTGCCGATCACGGTTCCGTCGGTCTGTTTGATCGCGTTAATCCGGCGAATATCGATTCGGACGCTGGCGTAGAACTTCAGTGCTCTCCCGCCAGGTGTAGTTTCCGGATTGCCGAACATGACGCCAATTTTCTCTCGGATTTGATTCGTGAAAATACAGGTGGTTCGGGCTTTGGAGATGAGGGCAGTCAATTTTCGGAGTGCCGCACTCATAAGACGGGCTTGCGCTCCCACCGTGGCGTCCCCTATTTCGCCCTCTAGTTCCGCTTTGGTGACTAATGCGGCGACGGAGTCAATAACTATGACATCGAGCGCATTGGAGCGGATCAACGTTTCGCAGATGCGCAGTGCTTCTTCCCCGGAACTCGGTTGTGAGACGAGCAAATCATCCAGGTTAACCCCCAGACGCCTCGCGTACTGCGGGTCGAGCGCATGCTCGACATCGATGAACCCGGCTAAGCCTCCACGTTTTTGCGCCTGGGCAATGACGGTCAACGTCAATGTCGTTTTGCCGGAGGATTCTGGTCCGAAAATCTCGATGACTCGTCCCCGAGGAAATCCGCCGACACCAAGAGCGCGATCAATCAAGATGTTGCCGGTCGGGATCACTTCCACGGGAACGACATGATCGTCCCCGAGTCTCATAATAGCGCCTTCGCCGTAATCTTTGGCAATCTGCTGGAGGGCCAGATCCAGGTTTTTCTTACGCGCCGCGTACGCAGGATCGGGAGAACTCACCTCGGGGTTTTTAGCTGCCATGATTCCGTCATGTTTAGCGAGGACGGTACGGAAAACAAACCAGAAAAGTCTTTGCTCTCTTTTGTGGAAGCTCTTTGCTGCGTCAGCTTATTTCCACCACCAGTTTGCCAGTTGTTCTTCTCGATTCCAGATCGCGTTGAGCCTGTGCTACTTCGGCTAAGGGGTAGACACGCTCGATGCGAAGCCTCAGCGATTTTTGGGCGACCCAGTTCAGCACTTTTATCGCCCGACTGCTGAAGCTGGCGGCGTCCGCGACGTAATGTGCCAGGCTCGGCCGAGTGAGAAATAATGAGCCCTTCTGTGAAAGCACCAGTGGATCGATGGGCGGAACCGGGCCGCCGGACTGCCCGAACAGTACGAGCATCCCTAAAGGACTCAGGACATCCAGACTTCCCTCGTAAGTGGTCTTGCCAACGGAATCGTAAACGACACGAACACCTTTTCCGTTGGTGAACTGTTTGACCGCTTTCACGAAGTCAGTCTGAGTGTAAAGGATTGTCTCGTCCGCGCCCGCCTCGCGAGCGAGCGCCGCCTTTTCCGGGGTAGACACCGTGGTGTAAACAGTGGCGCCTTTTTGTTTTAGAAGCTGAATGAGTAAGAGCCCGACGCCCCCGGCTCCAGCATGGACCAACGCGACATCGCCGGCTTGAGCGGGATAGGTCGTCTCACAAAGGTATTCCGCAGTCATGCCCTGCAGAAGAGCGGCCGCACCGGACTGGTCGTCAACTTCATCGGGGAGTGCGATCACTTTCCAGGCCGGGACGGAAGCGAACTGGGCGTAGGCTCCGGGGTGCTGGGTCCAAGCCACCCGCGTGCCGATCTTCAACGCGGCGTCGCCGGCTTTCTCGATCACGCCTGCGCCCTCCATTCCCGGGCCGAACGGCAGGGGAGTTTTGTAAAGGCCTATCCGCTGATAAGTATCGAGAAAGTTCACACCTGCCGCGTGAACTCGAACCAGCACCTCCCCCGATTTGATCTCAGGAACAGGTATCTCCTCCAAGCGAAGGACCTCAGGACCGCCATAGGCGTGAAACCGGATAGCTTTCATGGGGCGAATGACTCTCCAACCTGCGGTGATGAAGTGAACGAGTCAAGCCCCGGGGGGCGGCGTTTCGGCGAAGGCGCCATCAAGAAAACTGGGAAGCGCCCTACGCCGATACGCCTACGCGCTTTAGTCCACGGTGATTTTGCGCGGTTTAACGCTCTCTGCTTTCGGCAATGTCAGGGTCAGTACGCCGTCATCGATGCGAGCCGTGATGCCGGTCGTATCAATGGCCGGATCGAGTTCGTAGACACGCCGGAAATCGTTGTTGCGTATCTCCCGATAGACCGGTTCACCCGAGAATTCCTCGAGGTGCCGATGACCGACAATAGTCAATTCACCATTCTCGACCGTGATTTCGAGGCCGGACTTATTCACGCCGGGCATCTCCGCGTGGATCGTGTAACCCTGTTTGTTGGATTCCACGTCGGCTAGCGGAGTGGCGTATTGTACCTGTCGTTGACCCTGGCTCTCTAGAACTGCCGCGTCGTTTTGTTCCTTAGTAGCGATGTTCATGATCTTCTCCAATTGATTGCCGAGACCTTAAAACCTCGGCGCTTGCTTGATTAGTTCACTGACACCGGAATCTGTTTCGGTTTCGCTTCTTCTGCTTTTGGCAAAACGACCTTTAGGATTCCGTCCTTGTATGTCGCGCTCACCTTCTCCGTGTTCACCGGGACCGGCAGTGTCAGGCTACGCTGAAATTTGCCGAAAAATCGCTCGGTGCGGAAACCGTCGTCGGGGTTTGCTTCATGTTTGCGCTCGCCTCCAATCGTCAGGGTGTCGCCATTCAAGGAAATTTCGATCTCTTCCTTCTTCAACCCTGGAAGTTCGGCGTACACAGTAAACTGATCTTTATCCTGATAGACGTCGACGGCAGGGTTCCAGCGGTTCAACGAACCGAGCGGTCGGAAGAATGAGCCGAAGGATGTTTCAAACACCCGATCCAACTCGGATCGCATATTGGTAAGCCGATCCAAGGCGACCGACAGATCATTTTGGGGACTTCGCTGATATCGTACAATGTTCATAGGTTTAACTTTCCTTTTTGAAAAATTTTGTGACACGCCTTGACAAAGCTTACGCCATGCCAACTTTCTTTCATCGGCATAAGGCGCTGATTTAAAGACGGTTACACGCAAAGGAGTTTGACCGGAAAAGCGCCGTCATGCGCCATTATGTCTCATTTCTAGTGCCAAAATGCCCGGAGTATCAAGTGAGTCATATTTACACGTTTCGGGCGCAGGAAGAGGTTTACGCTCCTCTCGACGTGATCACTCGTTACCGGAGCGGGTACAACAAACGATCACTCTGCTTCTCGAGATTTTTTACGATCGTGCAGAGGTAAACAGTTCGATTCGTAAATCGGCGATACTTGGTGATTTCGGATTGATTCAGCACTTTGAATCCGTAGCGCTCAAACAATTTAAAACCGCGCCGGCCGTCGAATGTCACTATCTGCGCGTGAACCTGTTTGACGCCATGGTCGTGCTGATGACGCAGGTAGGTTTCAAGAAGCTGCCGAGTGACCTCGATAGATTTGGCGGCCGGAAGAAGGTTGATATGGAAATGGCCAATGGTCCTGGGAGCTGCGGGCACTTCACGCCAGGCTTTTGAAATCAGCCAATGGATGTATTGGCGAGATTCCGGCCGATAGCCGAAGTACCGGCGGATGATTTTTCCGCCGTAGACGAAATTTTGAAAAAGGCTGTGAAATTGGTGACTCAACGGATGGCGCGATCCGAGGATATATCCCTGCAAGCTGTCGCCCTTGGTTAGAACGAACGCAGAATCCGGCTCATGCTGCAGATAATAGTCAGTGAGAAAATCCGCGAACAGGCCTCGGTCCTCGAATACCGGGTCAATTGCGCTTCCCAGAAAACCGGTTTCGCAGCAGAGAGCCCGGATCGAGTCCCGATCGGACGCGCAATATTTCCGGACCTGAAAGTCCCTGACCTCGAGCACTCTGGATTCCATGCGGGGCTTGTGACTCTGTGTTTCAATAAGAAACTGCGGACGCCCAAATTAGATAGTTGGAAAGCGATCACACGCAACATCTTTTCTAATTCATGATAGGCGAGCGTTGGCGGTTCGCGTCAGGGGCGAATCTTTTGATAGGTTTCAAACATCCGATCAAACACCTTACGCCAGGAATAACGCTGGACGACCTTCCGACTGGCTTCGCTTCCGGCCGCTTCCAGATCGGTCTTGCTCATCGCCCGGACCGCTGCGGCCAGCGATCCGGGGGAATTCTCCTTCGCCCAATGCGATTGGTCGGCGAAAATAATTCGATCCATATAGCTTCCGTGGATTCCGACAACGGGCGTGCCGCACGCCTGGCTTTCGAGGGCGACGAGGCCGAATGTTTCCTGAACGCTAGGGTGAACAAATAAATCGGCGGCTCGATAAATTCTGGCGAGCTGCTGCTGGTCCGAGCAATACCTCAGCCAAGTTGTGGCTCCGGTAGATCTTCGAAGCTCCGTGACATCATCGCGATAATGGCCGTCTCCGACGACAAAAAGGTGAAATCGTCCAGGCGCCTCTTCACAAAGCAGATCGAACGCTTGAAAAAGGGTTTTCACATTCTTTTCAGCGGCGAGTCTGCCGACGTACAGGAGTACGATACGGTCTTTCGGAATCTCGAAATCGGTCCGCGTAACAAACCGGTCGGGTGCCTCGGTGAAAACCGAGTTGTCGACACCCAGTTCGCATAGCACCACGTTCTCGACGCCCCAATCGCTTAAGACCTGCGCTAGTCCAGCCGATGGAACGAACGTTTTGCGAAAGTGATTGTAAAGGTTGCGGACATAATTCTTGGCCACTTCCATCATGACGTTGGTCGCTGTCTCCCCCAAATACTTCATGGTGGTGCGGAGGTAGGCCTCGGGAAAATGCGAATGGTAAAAGCCGACGACCGGGATGCGAAGCGCTTCGCCCGAGACAATGGCCTTCCAGGCAATCTGGTAGGGATCGCTTGATTCGATGACATCCGGTTTTTCTCGTTCGAGAATTTCTTCCACCGCGTTCAGGTTGAACAGCGCCCGATAGCGAGAGGTTCGAGAAACAAGAGGGGATCCGATGAGGAAGGTTTTGCCTTCCGGCGTCTCAATTTTTTCAGTCCTTTTGCCCGGGATAATCAGTAAATGCTGATGGCCCAGTTCGTTTGCGTACTTTCGCTTTTCCTCAACGTAACGTTTCACACCGCCGCTGAACGGGGAATAAAATTGCGTGAGATCGCAGACCTTCATTGGGGGCTCGCCGCGTCTCATTCGGCGTCGAGGGCTCGCCGACCGGGGTGTTTCGGTTTGATTCAGAATTGAGAGTGTGTGTGTCGGGGACCGGAGAGTGCAACTTTTTTCACCGTTCGGCGTTCACCGTTCGCCGTTTGGGGATCGGCGGCGCAGGTGAAGCGTACCGCTTTGCTTCGTATGTGTGTTAGCGCGGTGTATCCGGAAGGACCGGGACGAGAGAGTTCGACAGAAAAAAAGCAAAAGTCATTTTTAAACAGAAGATCGCAAAGATCACAAAGAGTCACTTTCTTTCAAGATTAAAAGCCCATCGGAGGCACGTGGGCGACAACGTGCAGCGTTCAACGTTCAACGTTCGGCGTTCAACGTTCGGCGTTCAACGTTCAACGTTCAACGTGCAACGTTCAACGTTCAACGTTCAACGTTCAAAGATCGGGACGATTGGGAGAGGTCCTGCACCGGGCTAAACAGACACTTTGCTTCTGCGAAGCCGAGCAAACCGTGAGGCGGTTCTCCAATCCGGCACCGTTTGAACGCTGAACGTTGAACGTTGAACGCCGAACGCTTAGACCCCTTTCGGCGCGGCTGTCGAGCGCCGAATGATCAGTTCCGGTTCAAACATAACGGTGTTGGCTTTTCTTTCGCCCCGTAAACGTCCCAGAAGCAATTCGGCGGCTTCTGTCCCATTGCTTCGGTCGGTTGAGACACTACGGTCAACGGAGGATCGGCATATTGGGCCCAGCGGACAGACCTGGTTAAACTACATCATCGAGAACAAAACGATCCTCTGGTGGGGAGGATTCGGTAACAACTGAGCACACCGCCTTTCTTCGTCTCAAGCAGGGAGTGCCCGCGCCTCAAAGCGGCTCGATCGCGCTGAACGGAAAAACGGTTGCCAAAGGAATCGACGCCGGACCGGATTGGAGAGGTCCGGTGGCTGATCGGCTCTTGGTATCGAGCGCTGACGGCAGTCGTTCGGTGACAGACGCGGTGTCTGAGACTTACGAGATTGTCCGCATTGGGTGTGCTCTGGAAAATATCACATCAAAAATCACGCCGCGGGTTGCGCGGTCTTTTGGCTTAGCGGCGCGCTTTCGGGGGTTGCTCCGGTGCTAGCCTTCTTGCTCACTTCAAGCCAGACTGCGCGCATCGTGAAGCGGTTTGGCGAAACCGAAGTGTTGGAGGAGGTCGATTTCCGATGGGAGTTTGAACGCCCTTACGAAATCGCCTTAGAGGTATCCGGCACCGAATTCGCCGGATGGATTGACGGAAAGGAGATCCTGAGGATCGCTGACAATACTGGGTCTCTCACCGACGGCGGGTTTGCCTTTGTTTGTGAAGAAGGATTGATCGCCAGCGACGAGATAACCATCAGACCGACGACAGGAATTCAGAAGTTACAGGATTAGCAGAAACTCCTGAAACTTGCTTATTCCAGGTCAGTGAGATATCGCTCAGCTTCGATGGCTGCGGCACATCCTTGACCGGCAGCGGTGACGGCCTGGCGATAGATCGGATCGGCCACGTCTCCGGCGGCGAATACTCCTGGAAGATTCGTTTGCGTGCCTTTCTTCGGGAGAAGGTAGCCGTTCGGATCCATCTGAAGCTTTCCTTTGAACGGTTTGGTGTTCGGCGTGTGGCCGATGGCAACGAAAACACATTTCACATCAAGTGTGGAAAGCTTGCCGGTTTCGGCGTTTTTAAGTTCTACGGCCTGTATTTCGCCATTCTGATCGGCTAGGTAGCGGCTGAGTTCGGTCTTCCAAATCGGTTTGATCTTGGGATGATTCAATGCGCGTTCCGCCATGATTTTGGTGGCCCGCAAGGAGTCGCGCCGATGGATAAGGAACACTTCGGAGGCAAATCGAGTGAGAAAGATCGCTTCCTCCGTCGCGGTGTCGCCGCCGCCGATCACGCAAACCGGCACATTCCGGTAAAACGCGCCGTCACAAGTAGCGCAGGAGGTTACCCCGTGCCCTTTGAACTTGCACTCATGTTCGAGACCGAGCCACTTAGCGGAGGCTCCGCTGGCAATGATGACCGACTGCGCCTCGATCGACTCGCCATCGACTTTGAGACGATAGTGGCCATCAAGCGGTTCGAACTCCTGCAACTCGGCATACTTGAACTCGGCCCCGAACTTTTCCGCTTGCCGATGCATGTTCATCACCAATTGCGGACCATCGATGCCTTCGGGAAAACCAGGAAAATTCTCCACCAAAGTGGTGCTGGTGAGTTGACCGCCCGGTTCTCGACCTTCCAGCACGAGCGGGTCCAGGTTTGCGCGCGCCGTGTAAATCGCAGCCGTCAGGCCTGCGCATCCGGTGCCGACAATGATCACCTTCTGCATGAATTGATTCCCTCCCATTAAAGTTTGGGATTGTTAAAGTCAATACGGGCCGGCCTTTTTCGACGGATGCGAACTGACATCAATGAAGGCTGGCATTTCCCATCGTTCGCTGTCGCGCCTATACTCTGGGAAATGTTCACAGGAATTGTCGAAGGGGTAGGAGAGGTCGTGCGGATGGTTGAATCGACTCCAGGGACTTATTTGCTGGAAATCCGGACGCCGCTCGCTTCGCAAATGAAGATTGGCGATAGCCTGGCCAATAACGGCGTTTGTCTGACTGTTGTATCGCAAACTCCTTCAACGCTGGGATTCGATCTGCTGGCTGAAACCATTGCCAGAAGCAACCTGATTGACTTGAAAGTCGGGGACCTTGTCAATCTGGAGCGTTCCCTGGCCGCTTCTGGCCGGTTTGATGGGCACATTGTTCAAGGTCACGTGGATACCACCGCGAAACTGCTGGCTGTGGAAGCCGCCGGACAGGATCACCGGATCGAGATCGAATTACCGCAGGATTTTGGACAATACATCGTTTTCAAAGGATCGATCGCGGTCAACGGAGTAAGCCTCACAGTCGCAGAATTGAACTCAGATCGCTTTGTAAATTGGATTATACCCTACACGTGGAGTCTGACGAATCTGCATCGCCTTCGGCCAGGTGATCGCGCAAATCTAGAATTCGACCTGGTTGCGAAATACCTCGAGCGGCTTGTGGAAGGCGTTCACCGATGAATGCCGAACGCTTAACTAATAGGGTGAAATCTTTGCGCGCGTCTGCTTGATCTCAGCTCTGCGTTCTTTGGATTTTCGAATTTCGCGCCGGAGTGCGCGCGGGCGCCTGGAATTCCTGCGCCGTTCTCGTTCGGTCGCCGCTCGGCGCTCCCCGGCTTGCTGTTTTCGTTTTTCTTCGATGAGTGAGATGAGGCGATTAATAGCCAACTGACGGTTCCGATACTGGGAGCGCGTCTCCTGGACCGTCACCGAAATACCCGAAGGCCGGTGAACAAGGGTGACAGCGGTGGAGACCTTATTGACATGCTGGCCGCCCGGTCCGCTTGAACGCGAAAAAACCTCCTCGAACTCGTCCGGGCGCAAACCGAGACTTCGCATTCGATTGGATGAATCTGGAGATGAGCTGAGCACTCTCGAGTTTAGATCCGAGAGGTTGAACCTCAAAGTTCGGAGTTTGGAGCTCGGGTTGTCGGGTTTGACAACAAGTCGCAATGTGCCGCTGACCGAGCTCCTGACTTTAGTAGGTGGCCGTCACTTCCCGATTGACGGTGATTCCAGCCCCGCCCTATGTTGAAAGGCCACCCGCGTCCTGGCGTCCACCGGGAGATCCCTTTTGACATGAATATTCACGAATATCAGGCCAAGCAGCTTTTCCAACGGTTCAACGTTGCAACATCCAGGGGGGCACCTGCTGAGACGCCGGAGGATGCGGAGAAAATCGCCATTTCGCTCAACACCTCTGAACTCGTTGTCAAGGCACAGATCCACGCAGGCGGCCGCGGCAAAGGAACATTCACGAACGGTTTCAAAGGCGGGGTGAAGCTCTGTAAAACCCCGGCCGAAGCCCGCGAGGTGGCGGAGAAAATGTTAGGTCAAACTTTGATAACGCACCAGACAGGTCCGGCCGGGAAGGTGGTGCGAAAGGTTCTGGTCGCGGCGTCGGTCGATATTGAGCGAGAGATCTATTTTGCAATCCTGATGGACCGAGCATCTGGAGTGCCCGTGGTCGTTGCTAGCACGGAGGGGGGCGTCGAGATCGAGAAGGTCGCCGAAGAACAGCCGGAGAAAATTATCCGCGAACCGGTTCATCCGTTGCTGGGACTGCAGCCTTATCAGGCACTGAAGCTTGGTCGGGAGCTCAAATTTCAGTCAGAGCAATTGAAGGCAGCTTCCAAGTTGTTTCTGAATCTCTACCAACTGTTCGCGTCGCTCGATTGTTCGCTTGTCGAAATCAATCCGCTGGTTCTCACCGATAAGGGCGAGGTACTCGCGCTCGATGCGAAATTTAATTTCGACGATAACGCGCTTTACCGGCACAAAGAAATTCTCGAGATGCGGGATCTGTATGAAGAGGATCCTCGCGAAGTTGAGGCCTCGAAGTTTAATCTTAATTATATCGGTCTGGATGGGAACATCGCCTGTCTGGTAAATGGTGCCGGTTTGGCCATGGCAACGATGGACATCATTAAGTATGCCGGAGGCGAGCCCGCGAATTTCCTGGATGTGGGCGGCGGCGCAAGCGAACAACAGGTGACCGAGGCATTTAAAATTCTGGTCGCTGACAAAAACGTCAAAGCCATTCTGGTGAACATTTTTGGCGGGATCATGCGGTGTGACGTGATTGCCCAGGGGATCATCAATGCGGTGAGGGCGGTCAGTTTACCGGTGCCGCTCGTCGTTCGCCTGGAAGGCACGAACGTCGCACTTGGCAAGAAATTGCTGGAAGAGTCCAAGCTGCCGATTCAAGCGGCGTCGGACCTCGCAGAAGCGGCCAGGAGAGTCGTTGCAGAAGCCACAAGCAGCTAGACCCACATCGAAACATGAAAATCCTCGAACTAGCATTTACCGGATATCCGGTGACCGACATGAAACGCGCACGAGCCTTTTACGAAGGCGTATTGAAACTCGAACCGACTCGGTCCTTCGAGAATCCGAACGGGGAATGGATAGAGTACGACGTGGGTCCCTCGACTTTCGCACTCAGCAACATGTCCAAGGAGGAATGGAAACCTTCAAGTGATGGGCCGGCCGTCGCTTTCGAGGTCGATGATTTCGATTCCGCCGTGGGCGCGCTGCGCGCCAGCAACGTAAAATTCGTCCTTGAGCCGTTCGAAAGTCCCGTCTGTCGAACGACTATTATAGCGGATCCGGATGGGAATTCGATCGCCATACATAAGCGACACGTTCGGTAAAAATTCAAAGCCCATGTCTATTCTTGTTGATAAAAACACCAGGCTCCTCGTCCAGGGTATCACCGGCAGTTCCGGAGCGTTCCATGCCAAAAGCTGTATGGAGTATGGAACCAATGTCGTTGCCGGCGTGACGCCTGGCAAAGGGGGCCAGATGTTCGAGGAGAAAGTTCCAGTGTTCGATACCGTCTACGAGGCGCGGAAAAAGACCGTCTGCAACGCCACGATGATCTTTGTGCCGGCAGCATTTGCTGCGGACGCGATCCTGGAAGCCGCGGACGCCGGAGTGGAGTTGATTGTCTGCATCACCGAAGGCATTCCGGTGATGGATATGATGCGGGTGCAAACGGTCCTGAAAGAGAAGAAATCACGCTTGATCGGGCCCAATTGTCCGGGGATCATTACCCCAGGGCAGTGCAAGATTGGGATTATGCCCGGCTACATCCATAAACCTGGCAAAATCGGAGTGATCTCCCGTTCTGGCACCTTAACGTATGAGGCAGTCTGGCAGTTGACCCAGCGTGGATACGGCCAATCGACCTGTATCGGTATCGGTGGTGATCCGATCAACGGGACGTCCCACTTGGATGCCGTTCAATTGTTCAGCGAAGATCCGGAGACCGACGCGTTGATTCTGATCGGCGAGATCGGTGGGACAGCCGAGGAAGAAGCTGCATTTTGGATAAAAGAACATTACGATAAACCGGTTGCTGCTTTTATCGCTGGAGCTACGGCACCGCCTGGGCGGCGCATGGGGCACGCCGGAGCGATTGTGTCCGGCGGCAAGGGAACAGCTGCGGGAAAGATTGAAGCGCTGCGAGAGGCCGGTATTGCAGTGGCGGCAACGCCTGCAAGCATCGGAGATACGCTGATCAAAATTCTGAAACATTAATTCAAGCTTATGTCTGTTATATCAAAAGGGTTGGAAGGAATCGTCGCCACCGATACCGTGCTTGGTGATGTCCGAGGGCAGGAAGGACAGCTAATTTACTGCGGATACGATATCAACGAGCTTGCCGGTAACACATCTTTTGAAGAGGTCATTTACCTGCTATGGAACCTTAGACTGCCGAATCGTTCGGAGTTAGCCGAGTTCAAGAAACAGTTGGCTGCAGAGCGCCAGTTACCGGATCAGGTCATAGAGTTTTTGAAAACCACGCCACGGACTGCTTTACCGATCGACGTCCTGCGCACCACTGTTTCGATGTTAGGTCTGTATGATCCGCTGTTGACTTTGGACCAGAGCCTGGAAGCGACGCGACGCCGCGCCATCAGTATTACGGCAAAGGTCGGAGTCATAATTGCCTATTTTCACCGGGCACGAAACGGGCTCGATTTGCCGCCGGTCCGCGAGGATTTGAGTGAAGCCGGGCATTTTCTTTATTTGTTGGATGGTAAAGAACCATCCGAAAAGAAGACCAGGACGCTCGATTTGGCGTACGTGCTCCACGCTGAACACGGCATGAACGCTTCCACCTTCAGCGCCCGCGTGACGATTTCGACTCTAACCGATATTTATTCTGCGATCACCGCCGCCATCGGCACGCTGAAAGGGCCACTGCACGGTGGCGCGAACGAAGGTGTGATCCATATGCTCCAGGAAATTGGTACTCTGGACAAGGTCGATGCCTACATCGATCAAGCTTTGGCGCAAAAGAGAAAAATTATGGGCATCGGGCACCGTGTTTACAAGGTGCTTGATCCGAGAGCGCCGATTCTCAAAGCGATGGCCGTTCAACTCAGCAGCGAGCTTGGCGAGCCGAAATGGATCGAAATGTCCGAGCGGATCGCGGCGCTAATGAAAGAAAAGAAGGGTTTGCACGCGAACGTCGATTTTTACTCGGCAACTTTCTATTACTCTCTCGGAATCCCGACCGATCTGTTCACTTGCATCTTTGCGATTTCCCGGACGGCCGGCTGGACTGCTCATGTTCTTGAGCAATTGGCCGACAACCGGCTCTATCGTCCGTTAAGCGAGTATACCGGCGACCCAGTGGGCAAGAAGTTTGTCCCGATCGATCAACGGTAAGTCAGCGCAATCGCTTCCACATTTCGAAATGCGGGATCGCGCCAAAGAGGGTGTGCGAAGGCCCTAGAACGAGATAACCGTTTTTCTGGTAGAAGGGAACCGCGTCCCGGCGGGAATTCAGCTTGATTTCCTGGATCCCCGATTCGATCGCGCGAACCTCCAATTCTTGCAGGATGGCTTTCCCAATACCGCGACTTCGCTGAGCCGGATCAACCGCCATGTATCGGATTTGCGCACAATTCTCGACGACCCGATGTAGACGACCGACGCCGATCAAGCTGCCGGCATCGTCCCAGGCCGCCAGATGGAGGGCTTCGCCCTCGTATTCATCCTTCTCGGAACCGGGCGGTTGGTTCCATGGTTGGCGCAGGATCTTCCACCGAAACGCGTAGTATGTTTTAAACTCAGATTCGCTTGCTGGAGGACGAATGAGCATGGACGAAGAAGATGGTGCCCGCGATCTTCCTCCTCGGGATCGCAGCGATCGCTATTCACGCTCTCCAAGATTTCGTAAGGCCACGTTGATCGCCTCCGATACGACAGGGTGCCGCATCGCCCATCGGTATTGAAATACCGGGTTTTCGTATGCCTCCTCATAGCCAGCGGCGAGTGTGTCATGGATTTTTGCCCGGGTCACGGGTCGTTTGACCTTGGCGGTCAACTGTTCGATCACCGTGAGGCAATAGTCGATAACCATGCTGCAGGTTAACTTTGAGAGGTCATCCATTTCTTCGGTGCAAAATCGGAAAAAGTTTTCCCAAGTGACGCGATCATGGTCGCCAACCCATGGTTCGGAACCCTCAAAAAAATTGAAGTGAAGAGATTTCCTCTCGAGAAACTCATCCAGCGTCAAGGGATGTTGGATGGTGCCAAAGTTCCAGCGCCTGGTGATTCTATGCCTGGTTTCGACGGTGCTAGCCATGGTCAAACCTCACGAATGTACAATGTTTTATTGATAACGTTTTTATGGGGATGTAAAGTTAAATAGTTTTTTCGCGCGCTTTCCGGCGAATTGACGGCTCTAATTCCAAGAATCTCAGCATGGCGACAACCAAAAATTCCATTCAACGGCTGCCAGACAGCGTAATTGACAAAGGTCTCGAGGAATCTTTCCCAATTGGCGTTCAAAAAGGCTATTTTATGCTCACCGAGATGGAGCGCAACCTGCTAAACTTCGCTCTTGAAAAATATCGGCCGGGACAAAACGAACCTATTTTGGTAGGAGGTGAGAAGGTTCTAAAAACGGCTTTGCGGCTAGCCGCCAACTATCGCCTGGTGATCGAGGAGATAAAGAGTTCTCAAACTATCACCAGTTACACCCGATGGGTGGATGCGGTGCAGGTGCGCGGATCGGAAAATCCGGAAATTTATCTTACGTTCAGTCCGCGCTTTGAGCATATCTGGATGGAGTTGAAACAGCTTTTGCCGCGCTATCTTTCCGAGAGACCAACCAAGCTTCGACTACGAAGCCAATATTCGCTTCGGCTTTACAATTGGGCGAAGAAATATGCCACGGTCGGGAGTAAACGCATCTCATTGGATCGACTTCGGAAGGTGCTCGGCCTGGAATCGATCAGGGATGCGGACGGAAACCTGATCCAGGAAGCCCCTTTGCCGGTCTGGGCGAACTTGCGTCAGAGAGCTTTGAACACCGCGATCGCGGAAATAAATAAGAAAACCGATTTAAAAATTTCGCTTGAAGAATTGGGGCGATCGCGGCACCGGCGAATCACGACGCTCACCTTCGACATCAAAGTTCAACCGCTCCACAATGGCGCCAAGAAAGAATCAGCCTTTGGTTGAACACGGCTGCCAGTCGGTAAGCAAACCCGCAAGATGCCCAGAGAACTCGGAAGGGATTGTGCCAAATCGAAAACGACCGTTGCCGAAACTGACGGCTGTTACCGACGAGCAGGTGACAGAGATCAACCATATACACTTTAGTTTTCCGTATAATTTTGCTCCGGCGCCCAGACCTGAAACGAAAATCACGCTGGCTGAGTTTGTCAGGGATTGCGAAAAGGAATTTCCGTACGCGGTCCAGGACCTGGTCGACAAACTGAAGCTGGATTCCTTTAGCGCGGAATCGTTCGATCATCATATCGACAGGAATTTGCTCGCGACCCCCGGACACTTGAGTGCGGTCACGGTGGCCAAACTGATTCACTACTGTCTGCTGATTTTGGAGAGCGAGGCGGAAATGATCGCCTGGGGACGGAAAGATCGGGGCGTGCCGGGTATGCCGGATGCGCATGACATAGCCCACGCGGTGGCGGCCAAAGTGAACCGGTACGAGAACCGCAGCAAGATACCCGAGTATGATCACGTCGGCCAATTTTTGTCCGCCGTTGAGCATCCGGTTGTCGGAAGAGCGGTCTCCACCGCCGCAATCAATAGATGGGGCATGAGCGAACAACTCGGCATGCCCGCGCTCTGTTGAAGGCGAATGCCCGCGGCTTCCTGGCCTGGTCAGCTGCTTCCCAGAATCGGGATGCGGTTGTCCCAGGCTCAGAGCCCTAATCGTTTGAGCCACCGGCCACCCCCATAGTATTAGACAAATAAAAATCAGTGGCATTGTTCATGCTGAATAGTGGTTCTAGCCGGTGTTCCCCCACCTCGCTGACCATTGACCAACAAATTAACGACAAGTTTTTTAAATTATGTCATCGATTCTTCCGCAATGCATTTGCCCTCCAGACAGCCCTATCGCTCGGGGTCACCGCCCCGCCAGCGATCCGGCAGACGTCGATCGTCATTTTTGGAATCACCATGCGGGTACTCACGATTACCTCCTCGGTGTGAATGTTAAATCCATCCTACTCAAAACACACCAGCACATTGTTTTCCTGGACGAAAATACTAATCTTCAGTGGGAGTGTTCCGCAGAGAAACAAGTAATTAGCAAAAGCGATTTGGTGCACATATTTCAGACCGGAACCCCTGATCCAAATTTTGCTATGATCGCGGCAGCGCTTCTCGCGGGAGCCAGCGAACGATTTTTTCCCTCGTTGATCAAAAAGCTCGATGATCCCGAACTGAAGAAGTCATAGCCAAAAGCTCTCGAAAATTGCAGGTTGGAGAACATGCCTACATGCCTCCAGTGTAACCTGAACGGCCCCAAACTGATCGACGAATAGAAGCTCGGCAGCATATCATCGTGTCGCGCTCAGCCGATGAGACTTCGTAAATGCAGATGAAGCCTTCCGACCTGCACCTGCGATAGAGACCATCGTCCAAGCCGTCAACCGGAAAGGGAATCCTTTAGATTCTCTGACAGAGGAAGGGCTTCCCAGCCTGAGACAAGACCGAGAAACTCAGGCAAAAAATATCCTTGGGGCTATTCCCATTGAAGAGATTAGAGATATTAACGTTCCGACTTCTGATCATCAGATACCCATCCGTATCCACAAACCTTTCCGTAAAGTTTCCGCAAGCGATGAAGGACTGCCGATTCTTGTTTTCCTTCATGGAGGTGGATGGACTCTGGGCAGCATATCCACGTACGATTCTATCTCCCGTGCCTTAGCCAATAAAATTCCGGCCATGGTTATTTCTATTGGTTATCGCCTAGCCCCTGAGTACCCATTCCCTGCAGGTCTAACAGACGCATTTCTTGCGACCGAATGGGTGACTAAAAATGCAAAGAGCCTTGGAGGGAACTCTCGAAAGATTGGAGTGGCCGGTGACAGTGCGGGCGGAAACCTCGCGACAGTTGTAGCTCGTGCCACCCACCATCATTTATGTGGCTGGGTGTGATCCACTTCGCGATGAAGGTCTTACTTACGCAACAACGCTTCGGCACATCGGCATTTCCGTCACTTTGCATCTTGAAAAGGAAATGGTGCACGGATTTCTAAATCTTTTTTATAGTGCGGTGTCCCCAGATGCGTCTGCTCTAGTAGAGCCGATCCTTGATCAAGCTGCCGCTGAGATTCACACGGCATTCTATGACACCCGATAACTGCAATCCTCAAAAAGTGGCTCGGTTCAGACATGCTCCCTCTCGCGCCTTGCCGGCCGCCCATTTTTATCGCAACAAAGTACCTGCTGACGGTAATATTTGATTTTGCTTTTTGCCATGCCAGCACCAGGGGAAAGAGGCCGCTGGAGGCGGCTGGCTTGACCTTTGAAAATCTAGTCTTCTTTAAACTTTGCATTTACGAAGCATCTCTGGTATTTCGCCGCGATAGCGAATAATGCGTTGGCTCTGGCACGTTAGGCTGCAGCGCGTGGGATCAGGCGTTGCTTGAGGTGCAACATCGCTATCAACTCGCCGCTTGGGCAAACCGCAGCCGCGAAAATGACCATTTACAACTTGGCGAACGACTGATGGAGTTGTTAAATCTCTGCAAATCAGTGCAAGGATCGGGCTTTCGGACTGTGTCGAAACGGTGAGTAGTGGCGATTTCTTTCTAAAGGGAATTGGGGGCTGCAGCGGCGGTTCTGCAAAACCCACGGGAAGAATCTCCGAAAGAATGGTGCATTAAGAACGTTTTATCCATTGAGTAATAGCTGTAAATCAAATAAGAATGAAACGTGTGGAGAAGAAGCGTCAGGAAAAGGAGTGCTGGATTAGAAAGCAGTAGAAAAGGCATGGCATACGTAAATTGGGTCACCTACGAGGCGCAAATGAAAGTGGTTTATTACGGGCCGGCGTTTGCCGGCAAAACGACCTCTCTAAGATATCTCTCTGCGCGTCTTGAAACCGACGTCAAAGAGTTGCCGACAACAGACGATCGCTCAGTGTTCTTCGAATACGCCCAGTCACAGAAACTCCCGGCCAATAACCTGGAGGTGAAGTTTCTTTTTTGGACGTTGCCGGGCCAGCAGAAATATCGAAGGACTCGGCATCTCGTCCTGGCGGCAACCGATGCCGTGGTATTTGTGGCAGACAGCCAATATGAAACCGCATCGAGGAATCTCGAGATGCTCAATGATCTGGAGGAACTTTTGTCCGACCGCGGTATGTGCCTGGAAGGAAGACAGAATCTGGCTCTTCAGCAAATTCCGATCGTCTTCTTTTATAACAAGAGGGATTTGACCGATATCATGCCGATTCAGTACATGGACGCGCTATTCGGATTGCAATCCTGGCACGCACCCCGATTTACGGGGGAGGCTACAGCCGGAAAAAATGTTGTGCGAGCCGCGAATATGGCAGCGACACTCGCATTGAGGAGGTTGGAGGAAAAAATCTACGGGCCGGAGAACCAGGATGCTCGCGCTGAAACGGAATAGCAGTATGAAAGACCGTCCGGAGCCGGTTAAGCCGATCGACCGGAATGAGTTTTCCGAGAATGCGTTGTTCCTGCTGGATCGTTACCGTGTCGACGACGCAAACGACCCGATGGCCATCTTCGTTTCGATGGTTGATAAAATGAGCACCAATCAACGCGAGGTCATTTCGCGGTTCGAGGCCGCAACCGCACTTGCCGGAGTGGAGTTCGGCCGCATCGATCTGGCCATCGGAAAGGCTGAAGAGATTCAAAGGCAAGTCGAGTCTCTGATGATAGCACTCGATCAGACACAGAAGGATTTCGCATTGACCACGAACAAGATTCGTCAACGAAGCAATTCCGACATCATCCTCAATCATCTGAAGCCGTGCATTTACGGCCTGTTCGGTGCGATCCTGGCGTTGTTAGTCATTTACATTAGCCTTCGCTTCAAAATTCTCTGAGCGGAGCCCTGCCTTCCGATTCGAACGATCTGCCGTTCAAGAACGTTCGTTCGTGGCAATGCATTGTTCGCCGTCGGGCAGGGCCGTCAAATGAGAATCTCAAGGGCCTTGGCATTCACGGGTTTCGTGGCATTCTTGGCAGTATTCATATGAACCGTCTCTGGTCGTTTCCTGAGCCGATCCAGCTGGAAGGCGCCTTGGCGGTTTCCCGGCGGTTGGATCTCGAGCCGGGCCTGGCGTGTATTCTTGCCAAGATAGGTTTGGTGGAAGAACGGCAAGCGCGCCAGTTTCTGTTTCCCCGGTTACGCGATTTGCGCGACCCGCTCGAGATTGGTGGGATGCAGAAGGCCGTCGATCGGATCTTCCATGCGATCGATCGCCACGAAACCGTCGCTTTATATGGGGATTACGATGTGGACGGGGTGACTTCCGTGGCTCTTCTGGATCGCGTGTTGAAGGCCTTTGGCGCCGATGTCCGAACCTTTCTGCCGCATCGGCTCGAGGAAGGATATGGCTTGTCTGAAGAGGGGGTTCAACGGTGCCTGGCTCTGCATTCTCCGAAACTGTTGATTGCGCTCGATTGCGGAACTACGGCTGCTGATCGGATCAGCGAAATCGAGGCCGGTGGGGTCGATATGGTTGTTGTGGATCACCATGAGTCGAAAGGCCGTCTTCCGGTTTGTCGCGCCTTTGTGAACCCGAAACTTGGTCCGAGCTATCACTATCTTTGCACTGCGGGCCTTGTTTTTAAGCTCTGTCACGCCCTGCTGCGCGCACGCCGGCTTCCGGATCTTGATTTAAAGAAATACCTCGATCTGGTCGCTCTCGCCACGATCGCGGATCTGGTTCCTTTGGTTGATGAGAATCGAACGTTCGTGCAGCACGGTTTGCGGCAGCTTGAGCAAACGGAATGGATCGGGTTAAGAGCTTTAATGGAGGTGGCCGGCGTGACGCCGCCGATCCGGCCGGCGCACGTTGGCTTTCGCATCGGGCCGCGCCTGAATGCCGCCGGGCGGGTTGGAGTGGCTCAAGATGCGCTCGAGCTGTTGCTGGCCGACGATGCGGAGAGAGCGTCTCTTCTGGCGCGCAGCCTGGACTGGCAGAATCGCGATCGGCAATCGGTCGAACAAAAGACCCTCCAAGAAGTCCTGCAGCAGCTCGCCCGCACCTTCGTCCCCGAAAGGGACGCTGCGATCGTCGTCGGTTCACGCGGCTGGCATCCGGGAGTGGTCGGCATTGTGGCTTCGCGTCTGGCGAAACAATTCCATCGCCCTTCGGTGGTCATTGGGTTTGACGATTCGGGCGAAGGCAAGGGAAGCGGTCGGAGCGTACCGGGTCTATCGATTGTCAAGGCCTTGGAAGAATGCGGCGAATACTTGTTGCAATTTGGCGGCCATGAAATGGCTGCCGGAGTCCGAATAGGGTTTGATCAGCTCGAGTCCTTTTCCGCGGCATTCCGTGCCGCCGCCGGACGCGTGCTGACGCCGGATTTGTTGCAGCCTCGACTCGAACTCGATGCGGAACTCACCGGGCACGATATCAACCTCAGATTTCTCAATTGCCACGATATGCTGCAGCCGTTTGGAATTGGAAATCCGCAACCGCTCTTTTTCATTCGAAGTGTTGCGCCCGCCGGTGAACCGAGATTGGTGAAGGAGAAACATCGATTGTTCACGCTGCGCCACGGTTCGTGTCTGCTGAGTGCAATTTACTTTGACGGGGCAAGATTTCCGTTACCAAAACCGCCGTGGGACATAGCGTTCTACCTGGAAACGAACAATTACCAAAACCGAGTACAACTACAACTCCATGTCGAAGCACTGCGAACCGCGGAGTGGTAAGGCAAGTATCGGTGTCAGGGGTAATCCCGGAAGATGAATGTTGACCTGCTCGATCAACGACTTGAAGAGCTTGCCTGGTTGGCGGAGCCGCAGCGAAAACTGATCCAGCGCCTCGGGATAGCGACGTGGCGTCATTTATTGGAACATTATCCGCGACGGTACGAAGACCGCACCCGGTTTGCCGGGTTCCCCACGGGCAGTTCCGAGGATTCGATCTGTCTTCGTGGAATCATCCAAAAAATATCCGGTCAATATTTCGGCCGACGAAAAATCGTGGAGGTCACACTGGAGGATCTCTGCAAAACGGTGCTGAGCGGTCGCGTCATTTGCCGATGGTTCAATCAGCATTATCTGCAACGAATGTTAGCCCAGGGTCAGGAATTGATCGTCTTTGGCCGACCCAAAAAGTACCGCAATCGGATTTACCTGGATCACCCGGAGTTTGAGATCGTTGAGGAGGAGGGAGAAGAGAACATTCACATGGGTCGGATCACGCCGATCTACCCGCTGACTGAAGGGGTGCGGCAAAGAGCGTTGCGCTCGCTCATGTTTCGAGCCATTCAGGAACTTCGGGCGCTGCAACCAGCTTCAGGGTTCAGTCCAGATTCGATGTCGGAGGAGGAAGCTTTGAGCCAGATTCATTTTCCGGAAAGCTGGCCCGCTCGGGAGGCGGCAAGAAAGGTTCTCGCGCTGACGGAGTTTGTGGCGATGCAGATCATGGCGGAACAGCGAAAACGATCGGTTGCGGCCCTCAAAGGTGAACGCCACGTCGTCTCCGGAGAATTGACGGAACGGTTTCTCGCCTTGCTCCCTTACCGGATGACTTTGGCTCAAGAGCGGGCAATCCGAGAAATCCGGGAGGATATGGCGAAAGAGGTTCCGATGAGTCGACTTTTGCAAGGAGATGTCGGCGCGGGCAAGACCCTGGTCGCTGCGGCGGCGATGCTTTATGCGGTCGAAGCGGATTATCAGGCGGCGTTGATGGCGCCCACGCAGGTTCTGGCGGAACAACATTTTGAGAATTTCCAGCACTGGCTTTCTCCGCTCGATATTCGCATCGCTCTTCGAACCGGGACCCGTCAGGAGGCTTCACACCTCGAGCTTCAAGGGGAATCCCAGCTGGTGATCGGGACGCATGCCTTGCTTTATGACGTCGACCAGTTCCAGCGCCTCGGCCTCGTGGTAATCGATGAACAGCACAAGTTTGGTGTTTTGCAGCGGTCCAAATTGCTGGAGCGAAGACCGGTTCCGGATCTTCTCGTGATGAGCGCGACGCCCATTCCGCGGACCCTGGCCATGACAGTCTACGGTGACTTGGAGGTCTCGATTCTGGATGAAAAACCGGCAAACCGGCGGGCCATCATTACTCGCGTCCGACCATCCGAAAAGATCCCCGAAGCGGCTGCTTTTATTCAGGAGCGCGTTTCGGCCGGCCGACAGGTCTACATCATCTATCCTGTAATCGAGGAGTCGGAGACGCTGAGTGTGAAAGCCGCGACGACCGAATATCGCAAGTGGGAGAATTTGCTGGCACCGCTTCGTTGCGGCCTTTTACACGGGCGCCTGACGCCCGAGGAAAAAGAGCGCGTGATGGAGGAATTTCGAGCTGGTCGCATCAACGTACTGGTTTCGACGACTGTGGTCGAGGTGGGCATCGATGTTCCAAACGCCACGGTGATGTTGATCGAGAACTCGGAACGATTCGGGTTAGCTCAGCTGCACCAATTGCGAGGAAGGATCGGCCGGAGCCAGCATCAGAGCTATTGCATTCTCCTCACGGACCGGGAAGACCCCGAAACACTGGATAAGCTTGCCATATTGGAGCGGAGCGAGAACGGATTTGAGATTGCTGAGGCCGACCTGCGGATGAGAGGGCCTGGAGATTTGCTGGGTACCGCGCAGAGCGGTTTGCCGCCCTTGCGTCTCGCAAGCTTGATCGACGATGAAGCGTTGTTGTTTCGCGCGAAAGAGATCGCTCGAACGATCCTGGATCAGGATGCTCTATTGCAACAGCCGCAACACCAACGTTTTACGCGTTTCGCTGTCCAAATTGACGAAAATGGAACAAGTTTAGCTAATTAATCGCGTCAACAATGAAGAGTTTCTTGAAGTTTTTGGTTTTCGTTTTACTCCTGGCTCTTGCGATTTCGCTCATTTACGTATGGCAAGGCAGACAACCTGGCCCAGCTCAAGTAAAGGTTGAGAAGTTTACGCCAGCGGACAAGCCGAGCCTGGACCTGAGTTCAGTCGACGTCTTGCAACGCCTGGATGAAGAGTACACGAAAGTGGCTAATGCCGTCGTGCCGAGTGTGGTGAGCATCACGACGACAAAAACCGTCGCTCGCCGGATGCCGATCGATCCTCTGGAGCTTTTCTTCGGCAGACGTTTCTCGGACGACAATTCTGCTCAGCAGAAAGTAACTTCGCTTGGATCGGGCGTGATCGTTTCTAAAGAGGGACACATTGTGACGAACAACCACGTGCTCAACGGAACCGACGACGTGACAGTGCAGTTGAGTGATGGCCGTCAAGCAAAGGCGAAAATAGTTGGGCTAGATGGACAGATCGACTTGGCCGTGTTGAAGATTGACCTTCAAAATCTGACTCCTTTGCCGATCGGCGACTCCGACAAAGTGCGAGTTGGCCAGATCGTGATGGCGATCGGGAACCCATTTGGTCTGGACGAAAGCGTGAGTCAAGGGATCATTAGCGCCAAGGACAGACGGGCGATGAATGATAGCCAGGTGGAGTTTTTCCAAACTGATACGGCAATCAATCCTGGAAATTCGGGCGGCCCGTTGGTGAACATCCAGGGAGAGGTCATCGGGATCAACACCGCGATTTATTCTGAGTCCGGTGGGAACCAGGGGATTGGATTTGCAATTCCATCAAACGTGGTTCGGTCCGCGATGAATAGTATCATCGCGAAAGGCAGAGTGATCCGCGGCTACCTCGGAGTGGGAATTCAATCGGTGACCGCGGATATTGCGGAACAATTTAAGCTCAACAACGCTCGAGGTGCCTTGGTGACTGACGTCACTCCCGGTTCACCGGCTGAGAAGGCAGGCATTATCCGTGGCGATGTTATTCGTAAAGTGAATGGTTACGAAGTCAAGGACACCGTAGCCCTCGTCAACCGGATAGCCGATGCCGACATCGGCTCAAATCTAACGATCGATCTGGTGCGCGATGGCGAGCCAAAAACTGTCACCGCACAAGTGGTTGAACAACCGGTGGACCTTGTGGCGCGCCTAAAACGGAACCAGAACTCGCCCGGTCCATCCGGTGATTCGCAGAATGCTCTCTTTGCGGGAATCGAAGTGCGGAACCTGACGCAGCGGCTTCGGACCGAGGCCAACGTTCCGCCGAACGTGAATGGGGTGATTGTCACGGGTGTTGATCCCGGTTCCGCTGCCGCGCAAGAACTTAAGCCCGGCGATGTCATCGAACAGATTAATCGACAGCCCGTTTCCAACGTCGACGAATTTCAGAGCGTTGTCGGCCAGCTAGATCCTGATCGGCCCGTGATGGTCGGCATGGCGCGCAATCGGCAGCGATCCTTTGTGATCATCCAACCGAACTGAAATATCCATCCTGAATATTATTCACCATTCAATCATGTTATGACTCAAGGATCTTCTGGTAATGTCATCGCGGCGCTCGTGAGTTTTTTTATTCCAGGCCTGGGCCAGCTGATTCAGGGTCGAGTACTTGCGGCGCTGGTGCAGTTCATATTGACCGGGCTGCTCTGGCTAATCACCTTTGGGTGGCTGGGATGGCTCGGACACATTTTTTCCTGCGTCGACGCAGCGCGCTGGAAAGGCCCGTAAACCCCGACCAGACCAGGAGAATTTATGCAGGTATCAAGAACAGGCCGAGGGTCGGGAGGTAACGTCATTGCCGCGCTGGCCAGTCTGATCGTTCCAGGACTTGGACAACTGGCGCAAGGTCGAATTTTTTCGGCGCTGCTGCAGGTGATTTTTTCAGGAATTCTTTGGGTCCTATCTTTTGGGCTGCTCGGGTGGTTAGGTCACATTCTGGCAGCATTGGATGCGGCGCTCTGGAGAGGTCCTCGTTAGTCGATGGATAGACTGCGATATCCACCTCCTGGAACTGCGCCGGCCACGCTGATCGTTCCTCCAGAGTACGAGAGCGTGAAGCCCGTAATATCACTTTTCGAGTATGACGCCCACTCTTTCCAGGAACACAGAATCGAGACGATCGATGATCTGTTGCCCTGCCTGGAAAGCGAGAAGATCAGTTGGATCAACATCGATGGGTTGGGTGACGTCGAATTTTTTCGGCAGCTGGCGCTCCATTTTCGAATTCATCCGCTGGCCCTGGAAGACATTCTCAACCTTGGGCAACGACCAAAAGTCGACGAATACGATTGCCAGCTATTCATCGTGCTCCACATGGCTTACGAGAGCACTGAGCAGGTGGTTATATTCGAGCAGGTTAGCATTTTGCTGGCCGAAAGAATCGTGATCACCGTCCAGGAGCGATCGGGAGACGTGCTTAATCCTGTGCGACAACGACTGCGGGATGGGATTGGAAACGCGCGATTCATGAAAGCCGACTATCTCGCCTATGCGCTGATCGACGCGGTGATAGACCAATACTTCCCGATCATCGAATCGCTGGGCGAATCGATGGATGATTTTCAACAGACGCTCCTTGATCAGCCGAAGCGGGAACGAGTCAACGAACTTCACGAATTCAGAAGGCTCATTGCAAGAATGCGCCGCGCGGTTTGGCCGCAGCGGGATGTTCTCGGCCGGTTGATGCGAGATGAAACCGGTCTGATTGGCGAACGCACCAAGCCGTTTTTCCGCGACTGTTACGACAACACGGTCGTGATGCTGGATATTTTGGAATCGTTCCGGGATGCGACCCGCAATTTCATGGACCTCTACCTCACGAGCATCAGCATCCGGACGAACGAGATCATGCGGGTTCTTACGGTCATCTCTTCGATCTTCATTCCGCTCACCTTTATAGCCGGGATTTACGGGATGAACTTTGACCCAAAGAAAGGTCCGCTTAACATGCCGGAACTCGAATGGCCTTCCGGCTACCTTTTCGCGATCTGTTTGATGCTCACTGTCACGATCGGAATGATCTTTTTCTTTAAGCGAAAAAAGTGGCTATGAAAGAAGCTTCGCAAAGTATAGAGCCGTCCCGGCTGGCACGGACTTATCAGACATCAGACGCGCATCAGACGCGCGCGATCCAGGCCGGATGATTCCGGATCAAAGCCAGGGCCTTTTTGGTTAGCGTCTTTCCGGGCTCGATCCGATGCCAGGGTGACGCGCCGGACGGATGCGGCAAAGGAACCAGGTCAAAGTTGCTCCCAAATTTGTGGAGGCGCATACTTTGACCAACCAATTCTGTCAGAACAGGTAACTCATCCAGGAATTGGCCGATTGCCAGCTTGCCGACCGCAATCACGAGTCCAGGTTTCAAGATCGCCATCTCGGCTCGAAGCCATTCACCGCATAGCGTGATCTCCTCCCTGGAGGGAACACGATCGCCGCCTTGAGAGGTTTTGCCTGGGAAACAGCGGCACACGGCAGCCATATAGACCGTTTGGCGAAATTCCGTCTCGGTGACGCCGATTTCCCGTTCGAACCATTTAAACATCGCTTTGCCTGCAGTCCAGGCGAACGGACGTCCTAAGATCGGTTCTTTCACACCAGGAGCTTGTCCGACCAACATGACCCGACTCAGAACTGGACCACCGGAGACCGGATTTGATTGCATCTTCGGGCATTTGCGGCACGAGCGGAGCGAATCGACGTGGTGCCGCAACTGCGTTTGTCGTTTTGAAATCATCGATTGATCGTCCATAAAGCTGTGCGCGTTTAGTGAGAGGAAGAAGAATCTTTTTGCGGGACATTTGTTTAGCAATTTTTTATCCTCGCGGGCGTGAGTAAAACTCTGCGACTGCCTAACTGCGACCAACAAGCCTTATTAGACCAAGTCCAAGTGCGGCTTGTGGAGCGCGCCGAACTGGAGCGTTTCAAACAATTGCTCGATGAGCATCACTATCTGGGAAGCCTCAAAGCGGTGGGCGAACGCCTCCACTACGTGGCCACCGATGCCCAAGGTCAATGGCTGGCCTTGCTGGTCTTCAGCGCTCCAGCCAAGCACCTCAAGCATCGCGACCAATGGATCGGATGGAGCGCTGCTCAACGCCACCGTCGCCTGAGCCTGGTGACTAACAACAGCCGCTTCCTTATCCTGCCCGAGCGCTCCGTGCCCAACCTGGCGAGCAAGGTGCTGCGCCTGACCCTGGATCGCCTTCCCACCGATTGGCAGAGCTCTTACGGCCATCCGGTGTTGGTGGTCGAAACCTTCGTCGATGTTGCCCAGTTTTGCGGTACAGTTTATTCGGCCAGCGGCTGGAGCGAACTGGGCCAGACCGACGGCTGGGGCCGTCATCGGCGCGATTACTACGTTAAACACGACCAGCCCAAACGCCTCTTCTGCCGCCAACTGTTCAAAAACGCCCGCCGCAGTCTTCAGGCCGAACATCTCAAGCCAGCGTTGGCGGTGGTCGAACAAAAGGTGTCGCCACCCTGCACGCGTACGGTGAAGGAAATCCGCTCGATGGTCGAACACTTCAAGGCCGTGCCAGACTTTCGCGGGCGCTTCGAGTCCTATCCGCTGTGGTCGATGTTAACGATCCTTCTTTTAGCCACTCTCTGCGATGCTCCGCGCGGGCAAAAGGATATCGCCAAGTTTGCGCGGGGCTTGAGCCAAGCGCAACGCCGCAGGAAATCAACAAAAGCCGCAAAGAAAGCCGCAGTATTGTCACCGCGCCAGTCACCGGTGAACAGGTCTGCTTCCCATTGGCCGAGCAGGCTGCTCTGCTGTTGCGCCAGACCGAAGGACGCAAAGACGAACTGGTGGCGCTGATCACCAGTGTCGAGGCCTCACGACTCCATGCGACAAACTGGATGCGTCTGAACCGGGATGCCTGGGGCATCGAGAGCGGTTTGCATCAGCGCTTGGATATCTCCCACAACGACGACCGCTGCCGGGTGCGCAACGACAACGCTATGTTGGTTCTCGGAATGATCCTGCGCTTGAGCAATAGCCTCTTCATGCAATGGAGTGGGTACAAGCGACGCCCAGACCATGTCACCACCACCGATTTCCAATCCGCCTTGTCCGAAGACCACCACCGTCCGGCACTCTGCCTAGCCTTGAGCAAATATCCCAACCTCAAACGACTCTCATGAATTGGCGCTGGCTGTGCGCACTGTGGTCGAAGAACTGCTTGCGTGACCTTCCTCCCGTTGCCTAACATGGGTTCCTACGCGTATCAGGAGATAACACTTTGGAATTAAAAGACATCAGAGCCATCATCGATTTGATGAAAAAGAACGATCTGGCTGTTTTCAAGCTCGAGAAGGAAGGTTTCAAGCTCGAGCTTGAGGCGCATCGTCCGGCGCCGTCCTGCGTTTCTGTTCTCCCCGGGCAGCAAGCGGTCACCGCCGCTCCGATGGCAGGCTACCCGGCTCCCGGCCCGTCCACTCCGCCGGTGGCTCCGGTTGAAGTCGAAGCGAGCCATAAAGAAATCGTTTCACCAATGGTTGGGACGTTTTATCGAGCGCCTTCACCCGATTCGGCGCCCTACGTCAAAGAGGGTCAGGAAATCGCCGAGGAGACAGTCGTCTGCATCATCGAGGCCATGAAGGTCATGAACGAGATCAAAGCCGAAGTGAAAGGGATAATTACTGAGGTTTTGGTCGAGAACGGGGCCGCTGTTCAATATGGTCAGCCACTCTTCCGGGTGAAGTAATCGTGTTTAACAAAGTCCTGATTGCCAACCGCGGTGAGATTGCGCTGCGGATCATCCGAGCTTGCAAAGAATTGGGGATTCCAACGGTGGCCGTCTATTCCGAGGCTGACGTCGACTCGCTTCACGTTCAGCTGGCCGACGAGTCGGTCTGTATCGGTCGGCCGCCGAGTACGGAAAGCTATCTAAAAATCGATCGGATTATCAGCGCTGCAGAAATCAGCGATGTCGATGCGATTCATCCCGGATACGGTTTCCTCGCGGAAAATGCGCATTTCGCGGAGGTTTGCGCCAGTTGCAATATAAAGTTCATTGGGCCTTCGCCTGAGTCCATTCGGATGATGGGGGACAAGAATGCAGCGCGGGAACAGGCCTTCAAAGCTGGGGTGCCGATTTCACCCGGAAGCGATGGAGTCGTCGAGACTGAGGAGGAGGCCTTAAAGGTCGCGAAACGAATCGGGTACCCGGTCATGATCAAAGCGGTCGCGGGGGGCGGTGGTCGAGGGATGCGCGGAGCGCACAATGATGTGACTCTGGTGCAAGGATTTTACGCTGCCCGTGGCGAGGCGGAGAAAGCGTTCGGGAACGGAGGACTCTATATCGAGAAATTGATCGATCGACCGCATCATATCGAATTCCAGATTATCGGCGACAGCCATGGTCGCCTTGTGCATCTGGGCGAGCGCGATTGCTCGATCCAGAGAAGAAACCAGAAAATTGTCGAAGAATGTCCCTCTCCGTTAATGGACAGGAAGCTGCGGAGATTGATGGGTGATTGTTCCGTGAGGCTCGCCGAGTCTGTCGGGTACCAGAACGCGGGCACCATGGAGTATCTCGTCGATCGGCAGGGAAGTTTCTATTTTATGGAGATGAATACCCGCATCCAGGTCGAACATCCAGTCACGGAGGAGGTGTATGGTTGTGATCTGGTCAAGGAACAAATTTTGATTGCAGCCGGTGCGCATCTCTCTGAACACATTGCGACCGCTCAGCCACGCAGTCACGCGATCGAATGTCGAATCAACGCGGAAGATCCGGCGAACAATTTTCAGCCGAGTCCCGGGACGATTGATCTCTATTACGCACCCGGCGGTCGCGGCGTCCGGGTGGATTCCCATGTTTATTCGAAGTACACGGTTCCCCCGTACTATGATTCGATGATTGCAAAATTGATATGTGTCGGTTCTTCGCGTGAATCGGCTATCCGGCGCATGACGCGCGCGCTCAGCGAGTACCTGATTTCAGGGATTAAAACGACTATCCCGTTTCAAACAGAAATTATGCAGAACCCGGATTTCATACGCGGTGATTTCGATACCAGCTTTGTTGAAAAAATGATCGGCCCTAAAGGGCGTGAGTTGAAGCTGTGAAGCCGCTTAGTCGCTGTTTCTTATATGGAATCCTGGATCTGGGCTATGTGCCGGCTGATAAGGTGGCGCCGGTGACAGCCCAACTCCTGCAGGGCGGAGTCGATTTATTGCAGCTCCGCGCGAAAGAAGCTCCGAAGACAGAAATTCTGCAACATGCGAAGGCCATGTTGCCGCTTACCAGAGCCGCTGGAGTACCGCTCATCTTGAACGATTACCCGGATCTGCTGCGGGAAGTCGATGCCGACGGATGCCATGTTGGTCAGGAAGATTTCGGTGTCGCTGAAGCTCGCAATCTGGCAGGTCGCGATTGTCTGGTCGGCAAGTCGACGCATACGTTGGCACAGGCCCAGGCGGCCGAAAGAGAGGGAGCCGATTATATCGGATTTGGGCCGTTGTTCCCAACGGGAACCAAACCCACGGCCAAGGCGATCGGTCTGGCCGTGATCCGAACGCTGCATGAACAGGTGAAGCTGCCGATCTATTGTATTGGCGGCGTGAAATTGGCAAACCTCCGAGAGATTGTGCGCGCGGGTGCCAGACGGGTCTGCATTGTTTCGGATCTACTTCTCGCCTCGGATGTCGCGAACCGGACAGCCGAAGTCAAGTCGGCGCTTTTTCTGTAATCTAAATTCCGAACTTGCAAAATTAAATTCCGACCGGTCTCCGAATGAGACGATGGTTATTTCCTGCAGAGGGCGGTAGAAGTTCCTCATGATTTGGTTCAACGAACCCCGGAACTGGAAACGAGAGAACGGCCATCTTTCCGTTTTTGCGGAAGCCCACACGGATTTTTGGCGTAAAACGCATTATGGCTTTGTCAGAGACAACGGACACTTTTATTACGAAAGGGTCTCCGGGAATTTCGAGGTCGAGACGGAGTTTCGCGGCAGATACGAGCGCCTGTACGATCAGGCTGGATTGATGATTCGTCTGGATCAGACGACTTGGTTGAAAACCGGTATCGAATTCGTAAACGGGATTCATTATGTGAGCGCGGTTGTCACCCGGGACTATTCAGATTGGTCGGTAGTGCCGTTTTATAATTATCCCGGGTCTCTTCGGCTTCGATTAAAAAGGGAGGGCGGTGCGGTGACCATGGAATATTGCACCCCCGATGGTGAGTGGATCATGTTCCGAACGGCTTATCTCTCAACCGCCGTCGAACTCCAAGTCGGACGAATGGCGGCGGCTCCGGATGGTGAAGGCTTTGAAGTTCTATTCGGCGAGTTTCGTGTGAAGCCTTTAAATTCTTGAAGTACGAACCTGTAGTTTGGGCTAATCTGATTCTGTGATCTCTTTGCTCGCGATTGATACGAATGGCGCGGTAGTTCAAGAAGAGAAATACCAGAAAGAGCGCCGCAGGATGGTCATTCGGCAGATCGAGCGCCGAGGGATCAGCGACAAACGTGTGCTGCAGGCGATGGGAGAGGTGCCGAGGCATGAGTTCGTGCCGAGCGAAGCCAGAAGCGATGCATACGACGATCGGCCGCTGCCTATCGGATTCGGTCAGACCATTTCGCAACCGTACATCGTTGCATTTATGGCGGAGCATCTGTTGCTGGAATCGGCGGACCGCGTGCTTGAGGTGGGCACCGGGTCGGGATACCAGGCGGCGGTCCTGTCAAGATTGGTGACGGAGGTCTACTCGATCGAGATCGTCGATGAATTGATCCGTCGTGCGACGGGCGACTTGAAGCGTCTTGGGTACCAAAATATCCTCGTTAAAAGCGGTGATGGTTATGAGGGATGGCCTGAGTACGCACCTTTTGACGCCATTACGGTAGCCGCTGCGCTGGACCATATCCCTCAACCCTTGATCAGCCAATTGCGTGAGGGCGGCCGCATGGTGATTCCGATCGGGAATACCGTCGATCAGCAACTCTTGCTTATTGAAAAGCACGCCGAGGGCTTTGGCCGGCGAGCGATATGCCCGGTTCGGTTCGTCCCGTTCACCCGGAAAGCGCGCGATTGAGTCGCACGGCACTAAATTCCAACGCGGCATCGCTGTGGGCACAAAGACGCACAGGCAGGAATAGGTGTGTTCGACACCACGATGCGCTTGTCGACACGCCATGACGCCGAATTTTGCGTGCGATCAACCGAGAATATGCTAAACGGATTTGCCGCTTTAGAAACAGCCTATGCCAGTCCTCGTAGTTGGTTCCATCGCCATTGACAGTGTCAAGACGCAGCTCGAAGAGCACCGGGAAGTCCTGGGTGGAGCGGCTTCTTATGCATCGATCGGTGCGAGTTTTTTTTCCCCAGTCAACCTTGTCGGGATCGTGGGCACCGATTTTCCACAGGAATATATCGAACTGTTCAAGTCGCGAGGCATCAATCTTGAGGGAATGGAGGTGGCTGAAGGCAGAACGTTCCGCTGGTCGGGCGAATACGAATGGGATATGAATCAGCGCAAGACGCTTGATCTCGAACTCAATGTGTTTGAGACCTTCAGGCCGAAACTACCGGAGGCTTACAAGCGCACCCCGATCATTTTGTTAGGCAATATTAGTCCGGCACTGCAAAATCATGTTCTCGATCAGATGGAACATCCTCGTTTCATTGTCGCGGATACGATGGATCTTTGGATAGATACGACGAAACCTGCGCTCCTTGATCTGCTTGAACGTGTGGATCTTCTGGTGTTGAACGACAGCGAAGCCCGACAATTAACGGCAGAGACCAGTTTGATCAAGGCTGGTCGAAATCTCATCCAACTGGGCCCAAAATTTATTGCCATTAAGAAGGGCGAACACGGGTGCTTGCTCTTAAGTCATGATCATTTCTTCAGTTGCGGAGCGTTTCCTTTGGAAGATATCCATGATCCGACCGGTGCAGGCGACACTTTTGCCGGCGGTTTTACTGGTTATCTGGCGGGCCTGGAAAAGGAGGCATTCGAATTCGCCGATCTGAAGAAAGCGGTCGTCTACGGCAGTTTGCTGGCAAGCTTTTGCGTGGAATCATTCAGCCTGGACCGACTGAAAACGCTCTCCAGGGAGGATATCGACGAGAGGTACGAGTTGTTCAGAGTGATGAGTCATTTCGAGGAGATCGAATAGCTTAGCTTAGACTTGGCTAGTGCTAGCAAAGGTTTTCGAGCGCCTCCAGTGTCCGGTCCACTTCTTCGTCCGTGTTGTAATGGACAAAGCCGATACGGATGACCCCTTGATCGGAGAGCCGGAGTCGCTCGATCAGATCCACAGCGTAGAAGTGGCCGCTCCAGACGAAGATTCCCTGTTCGCCGAGTTTCCTGGCTGCGGCATCCGGGTAGATACCATCCAGCCGGAGAGCAAACGTTGGAGTGCGCTTCGCCGCCTGCTCAGGATCAGAAATCCCGTAGATGGTCACCCGGGGATTTCGTGCGATCCCCGAGAGAAATCGTTTGCTGACGGAGAGTTCATATTGGCGAATTGCGTCCATGGCGGCGTGCAGTGAGGCCGCGCCGGAGTACCTGTTAGAAACATTTCGAAGATACTCGAGCGCCGCCAAGGTTCCGCGGATACTCTCAAAACTCTGGGTGCCGGTTTCCCATTTCTCGGGCGGTTGGTTCGATGCCGGCCGGACCTTGAAATTCTCGGTCGAGGTCAGCCACTCTCGGCGAGCCCAAAGAACGCCGATATGGGGACCGAAGAACTTGTAGGCCGAGCAGGCCAGGAAATCGCAGTCCAATGCCTGGACATCAATCTTGCCGTGCGGCGCGAAGTGGACCGCATCGACAAAGACCATCGCTCCAGCTTTTTTCGCGAGTTCAACGACCGTTCGGACATCGACAAGGGAGCCGACCGCATTGGACGCCAGCGTCACGGCAATCAGCGCCGTGCGATCGCTGATCAGTGCTTTTAGATCCTCGAGATTGAGTGAACATGTCTCCTTCCGGAATTCCCACGTCTTGACGGTAACGTCCTTTTCCGCCGCTGCCAGACGCCACGGAGAAACATTTGCGTCGTGGTCAAGGGAGGTCACGATCACTTCAGCGCCCGTTCCCCAATTCTTTGCCAGGACCCGACTCAGAGCAAACGTAAGGCTTGTCATGTTCTGGCCAAAAATGATCTCGCTGGCGTCCGCGGCGTTGAAGAACTCCGCGAGCGCGTTCCGCGCCCGTTGCACGATCTCGACCGTTTTCCGGCTCGTCAAGAATTGACCGCCGAGATTGCTGTTGGAAGTTCGGTAATAATCGCTTACGGCCTGAATGACGGATTCGGGAACCTGCGTCCCGCCAGGTCCGTCAAGAAAGATCGCCGGCACTTGGCCGACGGATAATCGCAAGGCCGGGAATTGTTCACGAACCCAGGCAATTGGGAAAGACCGAGTTAAGAAATGAGCGGTCCCGCTCATCACGCCGTCATCACGAAAACGTCCCGTGAACCTTCTACGGTGCCGACAGCTTTCATTCCGGTCGTGTAATGGTACAACCGCCGGTCGTTCACCAAGACGAACTCGCCCGGGTGCAATTCTTTCGCAAAAATCGGCGGTTGATCCGGGTGCTCGTGGAGGTGGGTTTCTGCGCCAAGCAGGTTTTGGCGGTTGATACAGAATATCCCGACAAAATCGAACCCGTCCTGGTGAATCCCTTCCGGTGCAGGTTCGCCGACTTCGCCGGAAGAGGCAACGATGCGGATTTGATGGACGCCAACCTCCGTTGTCTCCACTTCAATTTTGGAGAAATCCACGAATCGCGAAACAAGCATCTGGAATTCCGGAAGCCGAACAAGCTGATCTTCCAATTCGGGAAAATCGCGTTTGATCCCGCCGGCAAGCTTATTGATCGCGCTGCTCTGTTCGAAATATTTGTGTTCGAGGCGAGTGAGATTCTCTGGCGGTCCCAGAAAACGTGAGAACCGGCGCCGCCGAAACCTTCCCTGAATATAGGGATCCAGCGGAAGATCGCTGAAGAAGGGTTCGAACAACGAAGAATGAAGATTTGATATTCGTTGAAATTTGTAATCGAAGTCCGCGTGCCAAACGGGCGACATAGTTTAAGGCTAGCCTTTTGGGTTTCCGTTTCAACGCCGAAATGCGAGATAGCTGATCGGCGAACGAATCGACAATGTCATTATGGCTGCCTACGTGATTTCCGAATTCGAGGTGACACGCTGGCCCAGTCGTCGCAGGCGCGTCAGAAGGTTCTCTGGAATCAACGTCTTAGTTTGCTCGGTTTTTCAACCGCCCAACAATTCTCGCATCTTGGCAAAGTGCAAGCGGGCGGTTCCTTCGCCGGCTGGTTTATTGGTCAATTCGTGGAAGTTAAGTACTTCAGTGAAACGTGAATCTAAGTCCTTCAAAAACGAACTCGGATGACAGGGAGTTGGAATGCCGTACCTGATGCGGTTCGTGCAATGGGTGACGGTCAGGTTGCGCTTCGCGCGCGTGATTCCAACGTAAAAAAGGCGTCGTTCCTCGTCCAGGTTGCCTTCGAGCTTTGACCGGTTGTGAGGCAGAAGACCCTCTTCCAGACCGATCAAGAAGACTTGGGCGAATTCAAGCCCTTTGGCAGCGTGGAACGTGATGAGGGTCACTCCGTCTGCGGCCTTATCGGGCTCTTCCTCGCGGTCCCGATCCAGAGCCGTCTCCGCCAGAAAGCCAGGTAACCCTTCGGTCGATCTGGCTTGATAGTTTGAAAGGGCGCGAATCATTTCCCGCACGTTCTCTTCGCGATTAAGCGATTCTTCGGGACTCTTGCAGCCACGTCGCAGACCCTGGATATAGTCGATCTGGAGCAGCAATTCTTCTACTGTGGCCGCCAAATCTGTGAGCGGCTGGACTAGCTTAGTCTCGTATTCGTCAATGAGTTCTGTGAACCTGCGAATGGCTTCCCGGGTGCGTTGAGTCAGCAGATTCTGGAAAGACTCAGAAATCAGTGTCTCGAAGACGCTCTGCTTAGCGGTGTTACTTTCCTGAATGGCTAACTCAATCGTCGTGGCTCCTATGCCACGGGCGGGAGTATTAATGATTCGCAACAGGCTCACGTCATCCTGCTGGTTAACAAGACAAGACAAATAAGCCAGCAAATCTTTCACTTCACGCCGCTCAAAAAAACTGTGTCCACCGACCACACGGTAAGGGATATGTAAACGGCGCAAGTTCTCTTCGATTAACCTCGATTGGGCGTTCATTCGGAAGATCACTCCGAATTCAGCCCAGGGGCACTGTGCAGCTAACTGTTGTTTCTGTATCTCGCCGACCACGTAATTGGCTTCTTCCCGATCGTCTGGCACCTCCACGATGCGGATCGGTTGGCCATCGCCGTTCTGGCACCAGAGCAATTTTGACCGTCGTCGCGGGTTATGCCGAATGATGCTGTTTGCGGCACCAAGAATCGCGCTGGTGCTCCGATAGTTCTGTTCGAGCTTAACTATTTTAGGATGCGGGAAATGATGTTCAAACTCGAGAATGTTAGAGATTTCGGCTCCACGCCACCCGTAAATGCTTTGATCATCATCACCAACGACACAGACGTTTTGGTGCGTCCCACCAAGCCGACGCACTAAATCGAACTGCAGCCGGTTGGTATCCTGAAATTCGTCGACCATGATGAATTCGAATCGATTCTCCCATTTGATCCGGACCTCAGGATATTCGTCTAACAATCGAACGGCCAAGATCAGAAGATCATCGAAATCCACGGCATTGAAAGTCCTTAACTCTTCCTGGTAACGCTGGAACACGGCTGATTCTAAAGTCTGTTCGGAAAGGAGAATTTTCCGGCACTGATTTTTTGCCTTGCTGATAAAGCTCCGTGCCAGATGGGGATCCAGCTTTTCGTTCGCGGCGGCCAACCTTGTGATTAACTTGCGGATCAATCCCAATTGGTCGGATTCATCGTAGATGGAAAAGTTAGTCTTGTAACCTAGCTTCTCGATATCCTGGCGAAGGATTCGCACGCACAGTGCGTGAAAGGTGCAGATGGTTAGCTTGGAACCCTTAGCGCTGCCCCGCACGGTCCCGACCCGATGGCGCATCTCGTTGGCGGCCTTGTTGGTAAAGGTCACAGCGAGAATCTTCTCCACAGAGACTCCTTCGCTCAGCAGGTAAGCAATCCGGGCGGTAATAACGCGAGTTTTCCCGGTCCCTGCGCCCGCGAGAATCAAAACAGGCCCTCGCGTTGTCCTGACGGCTTCGAGTTGCTGTGGGTTCAGATCAAAAAGGCGCACGTGAATGAGCGTATCGGCGTGTGGGCCTCAGTTGTAGGCGAACCGTCCCCGGTTTACCCGGTTTTGAGGAAGCAAAGCGACACTTCTCGCCTAGTGCGGCAACATCACCATTATATGCGAGACGGTGCACTAGCGCCTTCGGGCGCTGAAGGGCGAACGACTCCGCCTCAAGCCTGCTTCGAAGCGGCAGCGTACTGATCAGCGGCGTAATCCCAGTTAATCACGTTCCAGAATGCTTTCACGTATTCCGCGCGACGGTTCTGGTACTTGAGATAGTAGGCGTGCTCCCACACGTCGATGCCGACGATCGGAATTTCTTTGTCGTTCGGTTTCGAGATTGGACAGTCCTGATTGGGGGTCGACGTGATCGCGATTTTTTTGCCGTCGGTAACGAGCCAGGCCCAGCCGCTTCCGAACACTTTCATAGCAGCTTCACTTAATTTCGCTTGGAAAGCCGGATAGCCGCCGAATGTTCCGTCGATGGCCTTGGCAAGTTCGCCGCTCGGCCGGCCCGCCTCATTTTTCTTCAGGATTTGCCAAAAAAAGGAGTGATTGTAATGGCCGCCTGCGTTGTTTCGCACTGCGGTCCGGATATTATCAGGAACTTTGTCTAGATCCAGCAACAACTCGTCGAGCGACATTTTCTGAACCGGTTCCGGCGCTTGTGCGAGCGCCTTATTCAGGTTTTCGACGTAAGCGGCATGGTGTTTATCGTGATGAATCTGCATCGTCTGTGCGTCGATGTACGGTTCAAGCGCGTCGTAAGGATAACCGAGGTCAGGTAGTTTGAAGGGGTATGCCGAACTGCTGGCACTGGAATCTGCAGCCGCCCCTTGGACAAAGGAGGGAGCTACGGCAAAAGCGCCGGCGGTCAGGGCAACAGCTTTGATTGCTTCGCGTCGCGTCATCATGAGATCTATTGTACATTCAATGAGTGCGGTAGCCACTTTGTAGAGAAGCGGGTGGCCGTTTTTTGCTGAAATGCCGAGTTCATCAAAATGCGGGGTACGGCTGACGGATGTACTCTGGACGTGGCTTTCCGGGGATTTTACTCGGCATTTTCCTGAGACGCTTCTCCTGTGCGGTGAGCGGCAAACTGGAGAAGAACGCGTTCTGTAGAGCATTTATCCCTGTGCGTTTGATTCACCACAAATGTGTGCGCTTCCATCCGTTGCAGGCTGAAGTCGACATCGTGTTGATCACCTTGGTGTGAAACGGCGCGTACTGGTCGGACACGTGGGTGTAGAAAAGCACTCCGGGTTCGGTGCCGTAACGAAAATTGACCTGGCCCGCTTGCTCCCCGCGACCGCCTGTCCGGAACTGTTGTCCGTCGGAAGAAGAGGTGGTGCCTTCACCCCAGTGCGCCGCGAAGGGCTGGCGGTGTTGGTGATTCACGAGGCGGCTCAACGCCTTGCTGTAGGTCTCGTCGCGAATATGCCAAGCCGAGAGCCACGACAATTTGGCGAGCGAGGTTCCCGGGCAGGCCTCGGCCATTTTATGGAGTCCCAGGTTGATCGCTTCGGCCAAAATCGCCGTCAGCAGCAGGGGACGGTCTTTTGCCGGCTCCTGGTTCTTCAAATGGGTAAAGTCATTGGTGAATCGGGTTCAGCGATCCACTTCCAAAAGCAGGTCGGTGACTTTGACGTGCGGCAAGAGGGAGTAAGCCTGGACACGACCTACGGCGAAGATCCCTTTCTAAGTGGGCAGTTGGCCATCCAGGAAGTCACCGGCATCCAGAGCCGAGGCCTGATGTCTGAGGTCAAGCATTTCGCTTTTTATAACGGCCAAGCCGGCGCCGGGTTTGCAACCCCGGGTCCGCCGCCGCTGCCCACGATCGTCGATGACCAGACCGCGCACGAGCTCTACCTCAAGGACTACGAGTACCCGGTCACGCACGCCAAGCCCTCCTCGATCATGGATTCCTACCGGGGCTTCCAGATTGTCCCGCTGCAGCCTAGCCCGGCTTGGGCCTCCGACAACCCGCTAACCTTGACCACGATCCTGCGCGGGCAATGGGATTTTCGAGGCTTCGTGCTTTCCGATTACGGCGCCACCCACAGCGTGCACTCGTTGCTCTCGGGCCAGGACCAGGAGTACCCGGGAAGCGGCTTGGGCGGCTTGATCCCCTCCTATTACATTCCCGATCTCCCGCCGCTGGTCGACCCGACCTCCACGAGCTACGATCCGCTCTACGCCCGAGAGTTGGACGTGGCCGTCGCGCGGGTGCTCTACGCCTACGAGCGTTTCGGGCTGCTCGAGTGCGCTTTGCCGGCCGGTCCGGTTGCGGGCTGTGCCGCACCGCCCCGGCCGGACATCAACGACCTCAAGGCCGCCGATGCTGGGACGGTGGAACGGCTGTCGGAAGAAGCCGCGGTGTTGTTAAAGAACGATGGAGCCGCCTTGCCGCTCCAAGGCGCCGCACTGGGTTCGGTGGCCGTGATCGGGCCGACCGCCCGCCAGACGATGGTCGAAGGCAATCGGCAGGAGCGGGCGCGGGGCTTCCCCGAGCGCGATGTCATCAACCCGCTGCAAGTGCTCCAGGCGCTGGCGCCAAGCGGGTCGCATTTTACCTACGCGCCGGGCATCGATTGGATCGGCTCGGTGGTGCCGGCTTCGGCCCTTAGCCCGGGACTGACCCGCACCGAGAGCGACTCGAGCGCCACGCGGACGGACGCCACGATTGATTACGAGCCCTCCGGCCCGAACGACCTGAAACCCGGCGTGACCTACACCTGGACGGGCACGTTGACAGTGCCGGTCATGGACACGTATTACTTGTGGCTGCAGCAGGCCTGGCTGGACCCGGTGATCAGCTTCGGCGGGCCTTCGGTGACGGTCACGATCGATGGCTTGGCGCAGCCGCTCTTCACCCCGGGCGTGCCGGTAAGCACGTACCCGCCGGGCATCGTGCCGGCCCACGGGACCAATCACGGGGTGGTGCTGACGCTGGGCACGGGTCCGCATCGGATTCAAATCGCGGCGGCGATCCCGCTCAACACCGTTTGGCCGAACAATGCGGCCACACCGATTCCGCTCACCCCGCCGGTGACCTTCCGACTGACTTGGTCACGACTTGGCGAGACGCTCCAAGCCGCGGTGACGGCCGCGGGCGCGGCGAGCGTCGCCGTGGTGTTCGCCGATGACAACGGGGCGGCCAGTTCCGACCTGGCTAACTCACTGGCGCCTAATGAAGACGCGCTAGTCGCGGCGGTGGCCCAAGCTAAGAGCTTGTAAGAAAATAAGTATTACAAGTTAGGGTTTAGTGGTAGAATGAGGGTAATGGAAGACTTTGATGCTGTCAGGCAACGCTTCTCGAGAATTTCCGGCGCTCTCAACGAACGGCTGCGGCGATTGTTCGCCGCGACCGAGGCTGAAGTTCTTGGCTATGGCGGCGTTTCCTTGGTGGCTCGCGCGACAGGAGTATCGCGACGCGCTATCACGGAAGGATTGGCGGAACTGAACAGTGGAGTGAGTTACGTCCCGGAGAAGACGCCGGAGTGGATTCGCCGTCCGGGTGGAGGGCGTAAAAAGGCAGTGGTGCTCGATACCACTTTGCAAAGTGATTTGGAAAGCCTCATCGAACCGCTCACTCGTGGGGATCCACAGTCCCCGCTACGGTGGACTTGTCAAAGCTTGCGCCAGCTCGCCACGCAACTAACCGCGCTCGGGCATCCGGTCAGCCACACCTTGGTGGGCGAACTACTGCGCAAGATGGGTTACAGTCTTCAAGCCAACCAGAAGACCAAGGAAGGTGCCACACACCCGGACCGCAATGCTCAGTTCAAGTTCATCAATGCGCGCACCAAAAAGGAATTGGCGGCCGGCAATCCAGTCATCTCGGTGGACACCAAGAAGAAGGAGTTGGTGGGCGATTTTAAGAACCACGGACGCACTTATCGAGCCAAAGGCAACCCCGAGAAGGTCCGCGTGCATGACTTCAGCATCCCTGAACTGGGGCGTGCAAACCCCTATGGAGTTTATGATCTGGCCCACAACATGGGCTGGGTGAGCGTCGGCACAGACCATGACACGGCTGCCTTTGCCGTGGAAACGATCCGGCGTTGGTGGAAATCGATGGGAGCGACGCTTTATCCCAAGGCACAGTGCTTGCAAATCATGGCCGATGGGGGCGGCAGCAATGGTTCGCGGGTGCGGTTATGGAAAGTTGAACTTCAGAAACTGGCCGAGGAACTGGGCTTCCCCATCCAAGTTTGCCACCTACCACCGGCGACTAGCAAATGGAACAAGATCGAGCACCGGTTGTTTTCCTTTATTAGCATGAACTGGAGTGGAAAGCCCTTGGTCAGCCATGAAGTGATTGTCAACCTGATCAAAGCGACCAAGACGGCGCAAGGTTTGCGAGTGGAAGCCGAAATTGATCACACCATCTATCCCGCCGGACAGAAAGTGAGCGACGAGCAGATGGCTCAGATCAACCTCACCATGGAGAGCTTTCACGGTGAATGGAACTACACCATCGCACCCCTCCAACAACAACTCAAGTTGTAACATTTATTTATTTACAGATCCTAACCCCAACACCATCGTGGTGCTCAACACTGGCGACCCGGCGTTGCTGCCGTGGCTGCAGGAAGTCAAGGCGGTGCTGGAAATGTGGTACCCCGGCCAGGAGGGCGGCACCTCCACGGCCAAGCTGTTGCTGGGCCAAGCCAATCCGGGCGGCAAACTGCGCATCAGCTGGCCAGTCAGCGGCGACCAGACGCCCTTTGCCGGGCATCCCGAGCGGATCACCGGCGACGGCTCTAAAGTGGTGTTCTCCGAAGGGCTCTACATGGGTTACCGCTGGTACGACCAGCAGAAGATCACGCCGCTGTTTGCCTTTGGCCACGGCTTGTCCTACACACAATTTGCCTACTCGGGGTTGAAGATCCGGCCAGATTCAGGCGGCTTGGAAGTAACTTTCCAGGTGGAGAACACCGGATCGGTCAAGGGTTCAGAGGTGCCGCAGGTCTACGTCGGTCCACCCTTCAACCCGCCGCCCGGAGTGCAGTTCGCGCTACAAAAGTTGGTAGGGTTCAAACGGGTGCAACTGAACGCGGGCGACGGCGAATCCGTGAGCGTCCACGTGAGCTGGCGTGAACTGTCCTACTGGTCTACGGCGACACAAAGCTGGGTGCTGGCCGGGGGCGAGCGCACCATCAGCGTCGGCGCTTCTTCACGCGACATTCGTCTACATGGAAGCGCACGAGTGGAAAAGGAAGACGACCACGAGTATCCTAGAAAAGGCGCGCCTTTTTTGGGTGTCAGATGAACACTTTTTCCAGCGAAAACAGCGTCAAAAGGCAAATTTCATAACTTGCTCACTACCAGCTAGATGCTACGAGTGTCCATGGGAAGAAAGTATGACCACTAAGGCTCGCGTCCGCTGCCGAGCGTGTGATTTCAGATTAAGGCGACCGCTGAGACTTACTCGATGGTTGGACGAAGCCTACCCCTGGCGTTGCTTACCACATGGGAAGAATACCGTGAGCGATGTGCTGTGAATAGCAGCAAAGGAGGGACTCCCTCCATCATTTTTTGCGCGCAAAAAGCTCTCGTGACGCCTCAAGCAACCTTGGCCCGAGGGCGATCGATCAAGGTTGCAGGAACGCCCTCGACCGCCTTGGGCAGCGCAAAATCGAACGTGATGGTGGCGAACGGCCGGTTCACGCCGCGATCACGCAGCTCGGCCGCATCCGTATGGCGGGTCACCTCGGGAATGAGCTCGTCACGGGTAGCGAAGGCGAAGTCGTCGTAGATGTACGCGTCACCCTTGATGTTGATCTGCGTCGTGAGCTGTCGGTATCCCGGCGCCGACACCATGAAGGGATATGGGCGGGGCGACGGCCGTGGCGACCGAGCAGGTCGAGGAGTTGCTGGGTCGGGCCATTGGGCGGACAGGCATAGCCGGACGGCATGATGCTGCGGAACCGATAGCGGCCGTCAGCGTCGGCGATGATCGTTCGACGGAGATTGAAGTCGCTCTGGCTCTTGTCGAAGAACGAATAGTTGCCCAGCGTATTGGCGTGCCAGACCTCGACGGTGGCGCCCGAGATTGGCGTGCCGGACGTATCCTTCACCTGGCCGTCCATGAACAGGATCTCGCCTTCGTCCGTACCGTCGTCGATGCGCGCCTCGCCTTGGCTTACCGGTGCGCCCGCAACATAAAGCGGCCCTTCGATCGTCCGCGGCGTGCTGGCGGGATCGATACCGACCTCCCGTTCCTTCTCGTCCAGCCGGACGTCGAAATAATGCTCGATACCCAGTCCGGCCGCGAGAAGCGCCGCTTCGTTCGACTTTCCGAGCTCGGTCACGTAGCTCAGTGCAGACCAGAATTCCTCGGGTCTGACATCGAAATCATCGACCACGTTGAAGAGATCGAGCAACAAGCGGTCGACGATCGCCTTGACCCGCTTGTTTGCCGGTTTGATCTGAGTTCCGGAAATCCGCGCTGCTAACTGCTTGATATGGGCCTTCTGCATTTTCCTCTCCTTGTCTTTATTTTATGGTTTGGGTCTCAGCGGTCGTCTTCGTGGACCGACGACGGGTGGCGACAAAGAGCCGTCACCTTCATGATCATGAAAGGGAACAGCGGCAACGAACTCAGGATCGAGTGGAGTTCGTCATGGCTCGCCACGTCGAAAATGCTGACGTTGGCGTAGCGGCCGACGATGTGCCAAAGGTGGCGCCACCTGCCGACCCGTTGGAGTTGGTGAGCCAGTTCGCGTTCCGTCCGCTTAAGCTCGTCGGCCTGCGCGGATGGCATGTCATGGGGCAGGCGAACATCCATTTCGACCAGGAACAGCATGCTCAGGACCTCGCGATCTTCGGGATGCCGTGCGTCCGTTCCGCCGACCGATCGCGTCGAAAGAAATCGACCCGATCTTCGTCCAGCTCGATGCCGAGCCCCGGCTTGTTCGGGACCTTCAAGGTGAACTCGCCGTAGCTGAGCGGTTCCACGAGGATTTCCTCGCTCAGCAGAAGCGGGCCGAAAAGCTCGGTACCCCAGGCAAGCTTTGGAAACGTCGAAAAGAGATGGGCCGATGCGACCGTGCCGATCGCGGCTTCGAGCATAGTGCCGCCACCAGAAACGTGTCAACTCGCTCGATCAGCAACATGTCGCTTGAGCTCTAAAAACCTTTTCTTCCGGTCAAAGGGTAGCGCTTGCTCGCCAGTCGGTCAAAAATCATGTTTGTCTGAATTGATAGGGGGCGTTTGCCGAAAAGGGGAAGTATTCCGTTAACGGAATATCTGTTTAGCCCGGTGTAGGACCTCTCCCAATCGTCCTCGATCATGGATGTTGCTGGCTAAAAGCGTTCCCGCGGAGAAAAGACACCGGACGGAGGAAGCAAACCCGTGCCTCGCTCGTGCCGAAGAAATCGAGGACGAAGAACGACGACGAAGGACGAGGGAGAGAGGGCAGGGAATCGAGATGGGGGACTATGTATCGAAGCTTGCTTCCTAATCGTCGTCGTGGTCGGAGCGCCAAGCGAAGCTTGGTTGTTCTCGCTAAATGAAAGGAATTAGCCATGTAAAGAGTCATCAAACATGAAGCGGACAGAGCAGAATGGCGCGAAGATAAGGGCGATTTGGGATGGTTCTTCACCCCGAAGGGGTCGAGAGGACTCAGCCCGGGGTTTCAACCCGGATCTTTGTACACAAATCGGAGAAACGGAGGATACCTGGAAAGCATCGCTTGATGGTGCGAACAATACAGGCTGGAAGCCTATACTACATTGCTTTCCGGAGTGTCGAGCGATCTCTGGAGGACATCCTGGCGCAATCTCCGCGAACCCACGGCAACCACGCGACGGCGTAAAGTAGCACAGGCTTCCAGCCTGTATTTTGTTCGCACCGGCGAGCGATGCTTTTCCAGCGATAGTGGCGCTGGGCGACCGCTTCCCGCCGACAAAATTGTGTATAATGATCAGGGTGGAAACCCTGAAATTTATCGCCACTTCGAGGCAAGAAACCATCCCAAACCCTGCTTAACTTCGCGCCATTCCGGACAGAGCAGATGGCTGGGAAACTGGCCGGACTGAAGCCTCTGAGCCGCGAAGGAGTGAGCCGCAACGAAAGTGAACCGGCGTATGAAAGCCTCGAAACGAGAAAAGATGAAAGTGGCCAAGATCCTCGACCGAAGGGAAGCCAGCACTTGGGAGGGGGAGATGACACAAAACCCTCCCGGGACTTTCCGGGGTAAAGTCGGGCAGCGCGCTCTGAAAGAACAACTAGGAACTTGGGAGGCCCGCCCTAGCGATGGGTAAAGCTGCAAAGTCTGGAGTGGAAGGCAATAACACTCTGGACTGCTAGGGTTGGGAGTCGGAGGGGCCCATAGTAGTGAAGAAAGCCGGTGAAAGCCGGAAGGAGCCAAGGGGCCCTGGCGTGAGGCAAGCAGACTCAGAAGGACACTGGACTGATTGATGGAAGCATCTAAGACAGAAAAGTGGGGAGGCGAATTGACTCTCAGAGAGGCAATGCTGCCTGCGAAAGTCAGTGGCTGGAGAGCGAAGCTGAGCACAAAAGCCAAACAGGAGAAGCGCTTTCGCTTCTACAGTCTCTACGGGCTGATCAGTCACGCTGAGACGCTGAAGGGGGCCTGGCATCAGGTCAGAGCCAACGGCGGAGCAGCAGGGGTAGACCGGATCAGCATAGAGCAGATCGAGCGCCAAGGATCCGAGCAATGGCTCGAAGCCCTTGGCAAAGAACTGCAAGAGCAAACCTATCGGTGTGAAGCGGTGCGCCGAGTCTATATACCCAAAGCCAACGGCAAGCTGCGGCCCCTTGGGATCCCGACGGTGAGGGATCGAGTGGTGCAAGCGGCGGTGCTGTTGATCTTGGAGCCGATCTTCGAAGCGGACTTTGAAGACTGTTCCTATGGGTTCAGACCTGGACGAAACGCTCACCAAGCATTGGAAAAGATCCGGGAAAATCTACGCGCGGGGAAGTGCGAGATATATGACGCGGATCTAGAGGGATACTTCGATTCGATCCCACACGACAAGCTGATGGCTTGCGTGAGGATGCGAGTGGTGGATGGAAGCGTGTTGAAGCTCATCAGGCAATGGCTCAAGGCGCCGGTGGTCGAAGAGGATCAAGAAGGCAGAAAGAAGATTGGACGCAACCGGAGCGGGACCCCGCAAGGAGGGGTGCTCTCGCCGCTGTTGGCCAACATCTATCTGCACTGGTTTGATCGAGTCTTCCAAAGTAAGAACGGACCAGCGCAATGGGCCAAAGCGACACTGATTCGGTATGCGGATGACTTCGTGGTCATGGCGCGGCACATGGGCCCGAGGATACGGGACTTCATAGCACAGAAATTGGAGGCATGGCTGGGGTTAAAGCTCAATCGCGAAAAGACCCGGATAGTGAATCTACGCCGGAACCAGGAGCGATTAGAATTCCTTGGCTATCAGATCGGCCTGGCCCCGGTGCGGGCAGATCGGAGCCGCCATTACTGGCGCATGGAGCCCAGCCATAAGGCGATGGAACGCGAAGTGGACAGAATCTGGCAGATGACGTCGCGTCAACAAGGATGCAAACCGCTGCCAGAGCTAATCGGCGAGCTGAATCGACACCTCAAGGGATGGACGAATTATTATCGGCTTGGACAACCTCGCAAAGCCTTTCAGCGGCTCAATCGCTACGTACGGCAACGGCTCTATCAGCAGCTGCGCCGCCGTAGCCAACGGCCGTGGAAACCGGCCCCGGGGCAAACCGCCTATGGGTACTTCCAACAGTTGGGATTGCTTTACCTGTGAACGCTGCGTGCAACAAGCCCGCGCGAAAGCCGGATGCGGGAAATCCGCCCGTCCGGTTTGACGAGGGAGAGGGCTCCGTCACTGGACCCTCTCTACTCTACTCCTTCGTCCTCGATCTTTGAACGTTGTCGGCAATCGGCGGGTTTCCCCCGTCCATAGAAGTCGAGAACGACGACGATTACGATTTCAGAACAAGAGGACGAGTGGGGATTAACGAGCGTTTCGTTCGTTGCTGATCGCGATTTAGACAACGCAGGCCCACGTGCCTCCGATGGCCTTAAAGACAGTGACTCTTTGTGATCTTTGCGATCTTCTGTTCAAAAATGACTTTTGCTTTTTTTCCTGTCTTAGTGCCGGGGGAACGAAGAAAATCATTTGCACAGAAGATCACAAAGGTCACAAAGACAGTCCTTTCGATAGAAACGGCCTACGCCTAGAGCCACATCTAGATAGATCAGCGCAGCGAACCGGAGTTCGAGTTCCAAGTTCTCCTTCTCTGAAACTTGACGTGTGACGTGGCCTTCAGGCTGCCTTTGGAACTTCAACGAGATCAAATCCAAAACTGTTCGCGCGTTTGCGTAACGAGTTCAGGATTTGGTCTTTGTATTTAAGTTCATAAATGTGAATATCGGGTTCTTGGTAACCTTGGCCGCTTTTGATGAGGCGGTAGATGAGACAACCTAGTTTCCTTGCGGTGGCTGTAATGGCCTTTGGAGCGCCGAGCTGAGCGCGTTTTCTGCGATAGAACGAGCCCAAGGGGGTGTTGCTGTGGCCCATTGTCATCGCCGCTAGACGTAAAGTCGTTGCCGCGCGGTTGACGACTTTGCGTGTGCGGGAGCTTAGCACCCGCTGGCCACTGATCTTGTTGTTGGGGCTTAGTCCCAGCCATGAGACGAAGGCTTTCTCGTTGGGCCACTTCGCCATGTTGGTCCCGATCTCGCTTAGCAGAGTCAAGATCGCTAGAACGTTCAAGCCGGGGATGGTCGTTAGATCGACTCCGAGGATGCGCTTCAGATGCCCGACCAAGCTTAATTCCAAGGCATCTTTGGGCTTTTTCTTGCGTGGCTTGCCACCCGCCGAATCTGGCGATTGTGGTGCTGACTCGGAGGCTTGGCTTGGGTTTGTGCAATCGGCCATTTTTGCCAATTGCTTCTCAACGCTCAGATCGCACTGGGTGATTTGTTGCTGTATCTGGCGGTAGTTCTCTAAGGATTGGCGCAGCACGAAGAGCAGTTCCGGGCGGTAATCGCCTGTCAGCGCGGCTTCGATCTGGGCTTGGCTTTTCTGAACTCGATAATGTGCCAGCGAGGCCAGTTTTCTTGGATCGCGTTCACCTGCCAGAATCGCATCTAGGATCGCCAGCCCACTGTACCCGCTGATGTCACTGAGCACGTGATGCAAGTGGAGGTTCATCTCGTTGAGAGCCTTCTGCATGTGCTCAATCCACATCGCCGCGCATTCGACCAAATTCTTGCGATGTCGTTGCAAAGTGCGTAAGCGGCAAATGGAGTCTTCGGGACGAAACGCCGCTCGTAACAACCCGTAAGTGTGCAATTGCTGCAGCCACTGGCAATCTTGGACGTCGCTTTTGCGTCCAGGCACATGCTTGGCTTGACGGGCATCGACCAACAAGACTTCAAAACCAGCCTCTTCGAGCTTCTGGTACAACGGGATCCAGTAAACTCCGGTCGATTCCATCGCCACGGTCTTTATTTCACAGTCCTTGAGCCACTGCACTAACTCATCGAGCTGGGCAGTGTAAGCGCCAAAGCTGCGAACCGACACCTCAGCTCGATCTTCGGGCACTGAGACATAATGAACTTGAGATCCAATATCGATCCCGGCAGCATCCGGATTGGTAATAGTGAGCTTGGACCTTCGCCGGTTGCCTTCGCCTTGCTGGCGGTGGCTACCTCTGGCCTTGCGCTTAGAAGCTGAGCGTTGAGCGTCGGATCCCTTTTTTTCCCGTTGTTGTTTGCATGCCGTTGACATAGTACTCTTCCTTTGCGACGGCTGGGCACCGGCTTCCCGGCGATCTTATATTCATTCTTCTCTCCGGGTTGATTGCGACAGCCAGCCGCCGCAATCTCACCAATAACTTCATCGCTATTCGGGAAGAACCATGCTTCCTCTCGGGCTAGAGAGCTCGCGCTCCCCGCACCAGTGAGATCTCGACCTTTACTTCCGATGCTCCTCCGTCAAACACACCTTTTGCCACGCGAACCCGCCGAGCAAAGAGTTTCTACTCAAATCTTCACGCGCGCGTGCCCGTAGGGTGCTTCCTCGTCCTCGTTCTGAAATCGTAATCGTCTCCCCATGAACACCGGTTGGATCTCGCTGATAGTGAGGAGCTTGTAATGTTTTCGGTTTTCGACGGTTTGGGTCACAAAAAGATGGCTTGTCTTAGGTGGCAGCAGTGGCGGCAGCTGGCTGTTTTGGAAGAAGGATCATGCCGACTTTCGCCGCCTGGGCTCGCAAGTATTGGACTTTGGTTTCTTGGTATTTGGTTTCGTAGTGTTGCATGCCTTTGTCGACATACTGGGTTCCATACTTGAGCATTCGGTAGATGAGCACGGCTAGTTTTCTAGCCATGGCGGTGATGGCTTTGGGCATTCCGATTTTAGCGATGAGTCGACGAAAGTTTGCTCCCAAAGCGCTGCGACTGTTTCGGAGCGTGCGCGCGGCCAGCCGCAGCGCGACGCTCAGTGGATTGACCACTTTGCGACTGCTGCGTTTGAGCACCTTGCCTCCGCTAATACGATGGTTAGGGCTCAAGCCCAGCCAGGAAGAGAACTTTTTCTCATCGCTCCAGGGATCGACATTGGTCCCAATTTCGAAGAAGACTTTTTGCGCAGTCTGCAAACTGATTCCGTCGATGCGGGTCAGATCCACACCGCTGATTCGATAAAGCTCCTCTCGCAGATCAAGCTGGTCTTGTTGGCTCATGCCTGGCCGTTTGCGGCAGGCTCTTAGCCGTACTGGGGGCAGGGCTTCCTGAACTAGATCCTCTTTGGATGGAACCTCTTTGAGTTCTTGACGTATCTGCTCGTCGTAGGCCGTAATTTGGCCTTGAAAGTGGTCGTAGCTTTCCAAGGCAATCTTGAGATCGAAGAGCAGCTCCTCTTGCCAGTTGCCCTCCAAGCTTTTCTGGACGGTTTCCTTGCTCGCCACAATGCGGGGATCGCGCAATCGAGCCAGTTGTTTTGGATCACGTTCCCCGCCCACGATTGTGGCGCGCCACATTGTTTCGTGGGATTGGGCGACAAAGGGTTTTGTGAGAAAAGAGGGTATTTAGTCACGCTGTTTTGTGGGCTGCGGACAATAAGCGCCGGGAGTTATAGCAGATCGGATTAAGGAGCCGAACCGTTGCGACCTAGGCGCTGGCGAAAGGTTCTGAGGTCGTCGAGTATCCTGTGGCGTTGCTGATCGTCGATTTCGGGCTCAAGCACTGGTTGGATCGTCGGATTGGGATGCGGGGCTGCGGGCTTGAGACGGACGCGGCTGATGTTGAGATCTTCCTCGAAGCGATCGAGTTGCAGGAGGTTGGAGAGTTTGAGAGCGCCGATATTTCGGCGCTCTGCACGGATTTCCTTTTGCAGATAAGTGACTACGCGCTTCAAGTCTGCGGCACTGAAGCCGGCACGGAGAAACTCATACCAGAGCCGTTCGCGATCGAAGCGCAGGCTGAGAGTCTGAGCAGTCCAGTGGCAGTAAAGCTCATGGAGTTCGCGCACCGATTGAGACCAGCTTTTTGTGTTTTGGGCTGATCGGGCTTCAGGTCGATGGTGATCAGGTTGGCTCATGGATTGGAGGAGTTCTGGCGGATCTCCATGACACCCGGAACAAGATCCAGTGCGCTCTGGAGGTGGGCGGCGCTGATCTGAAGACTCTTGTCTTGGGCCGCCTGGATCCAGGCGGCGCGAGCCACAAAGTTAATGATGCGCGGAATCCCCTCGCTTGCACTGGCTAAAAGTTCGACTGCAGCCGGTTCAAAGCAGCGACGTTCGATTCCGACTTGGCGCAACTGGTGTTCGAGATAGGGCTCGACTTCTGAACGGCTCAGGCGCTCGATCCGCGCGTGAGTGGCGATTCTGGAATAAAGTGCCCGATGGGAACGCAGGCGCAGGGTGGAGAGCAGGTATGGATCGCCGACCAGGATCAATGCGAAGGCGGGCTGCTCGGGCAGGTTGAGTCCCAGAAGCATCCGTATATCTTCCAATGCGCTCAGGGCGTAGTTTTGCGCTTCATCGAGCAGCAACACCGGGATGATGCGGCCCAGTTCACCGAAGGCCTCTTCGAGCAGTTTGACGCTCGCGCTGCGCTGGTGAATGTGCTCTTTACCGAGTTTTTGCAAGAACAGCGACAGCAGACCGATTCCGGTCAAGGAGGCTTGGGTGATACAGACCGGAAAGTAGGCTTTTGGTTCCAGGGAGCGCAGCCATCGGCCCGCCAAGGCGGATTTACCGACACCGTTTTCGCCGCTCAGGAGCATGAGGCTGCGCAAGGCGGCGCTTTGGTTGAGCAGCGTTGTGGCGCGCTCCATGGACGCGGTGCGGAACAGCTCGGTTTTGGGTTCGTCGTTAAAGGGGATCCCTTGCGCGCCCCACGCATGGGCAGCCTGTGCCAGGGTACGTTCAGCGATCATAGTGCTGGGAGCCCTCCAGTTGGCTATTGAGGTGCAGATCGACCAGGCGCGCCAACCCGCAGGCTTTGCCCCGGTAATAAACTTCAATTCTGCTCATACTGTAGGGATCAAAGCGCAACTGCACCTCCAGGGACCGCAGACTTAAGTCCACCTCGTAAAGTGTATCCTCGATGCGCACGGTGCCGTTTTTGCGGACTGTTCGCTCGATCCGGGTAAAAAAGAGCGGCTCCAGCTCCAGGCCCGCATCCAGGTGGCGCAAGGTGCCGGCAGCGTGCGCAAAACGAAACTGCGGACTTATTCCGGTAGAACTATGCGGACGCAAATGATAGACAGTCTGAATCCAATGTGAGAGTTTTGTGTTAAGCTCCTCCAGGCTCTGCGCATGGTTATCGGGCAGCTTTAGGGTGCTTTCAAAACCTTGTTGAAGTGTGTAAAAACATCGCTCCACCTTACCTTTGCTCCAGGCCGCATAAGGCTTGGCGTGCAGTAACCGGATCCCCAGGTTAGCACAAATAATCTGTGTATGTTTGCTAGTAAATGGTTTGCCGTGATCTGTGTAGAGCTTATACGGGATCCCACGACGCTGGACTGCTTGCTTTAGCGTTTGGTGGAAGGCATAACTGTCGGCTGTTAGGTAATAGGCGCCGGAAGTAATCAGGCGCGAATGATCATCCAGAATCAGGCATAGCTGGGTCGTGAGGACTTTGCCATCAATGTTAAGTTTTGGGCCGGGCGAAAAATCCGTCATCCACAAGTCATTGACAAAGGGCGCCTCAAAGGCCTTGGTCGGTCCGGTTTCCAGCCGTCCGCGCCGCAGTGAAGCTGCATCATAGCCTTTGGAGCGAAGGAACCGGTAGAGGGTCCGCAGCGACGGCAGTTGTTGGCCGCTTACAGTCCAACGCTCATAGAGCACCTTCAACGGGATCTCGGGATACTGACTTACTTGACTTAAGAGCCATTGGCCGACTTCGGTCGGCAACTTGCGAAAAGTCCCCTCGTCACCACGGCTTTTGGGTTGGAGGGCGGCAAAACCTCCGCTTTTCCAGGCATACCAGTAATCTTCCAGGGTACGTGCCGAAGAATATTGGCCATTTTCGTCGGGCCATGGACGCAGCGCGGCCAAGCGGAGGGCTTGGACCACGCCAAAACCCTCACGCACCTTCTGTTCAATGAAGCTCACTGCGGCAAATCGCCGCAGTGCCACCTCGTTTTTACGGTTCTCAAAGTTCTCACTCATGCGCCGCAGAGCCTGCCGGCGCTTCCCACCTCAATAAAACAACAACGTTGTGTGGGATCGGCCTAAAGTGCTCTAGCTCAATCGTCGCTCGGAACCTTTCCGCTCAGAATCCGGGCTGCAGGCAGCGGTAATCGGCCAGAAGTGAGGTGTTGAACTTTGTGCCCAACAAAAGGAGAATCCCTTCGAGGTTGTCCAGTTGCCGTAGCCCCTTCCAGCATTCGCCGACACTTGGTTTGGTGGGTCTAATCATTTGGCCAAGCAAAGCGCACAGAGGAGTGACTCGGGCGGCGAATCGTTCAAAGGCTCGCCGTAGGCAACCTCGCTCTTTTTCGCTCCTTGAGGGTGGATCGGTGCCCGATGCACGGGCATCGAACTCCGACTCCACAATGGTGGTGCTTAATGCAATGTAGGGCAGGCGGTTTTTGGGCAGAACACTGAGAGTTCTTCCGCAACGCGGACACACAAAACGCTCAATGCGCAAGTGTCGCTGGCTGTCGCAGTTCTCAAAACGGACATAAAACCCGTGCCGATGAACCCGTTGTTTTGGGTGCTCCGGACAACTCGGCCTCGTTCCGTGAAAACTGCCTTCCCGTGATTGCATCGGCTCAGAGCAAAGCCGACACCTTTCCGTCACCGCCCCTACCGATTCAACCGTGAAAACTCAAAGCTCTCCCCATTGTCAGATTATCCCGTACCCCACGCGCCAGTCCCCACGAAATAATCCGCCGCTGAACCGGCCCCGTTCCCACGAAAAATCGTGACGCGGCACACCACGATGGCTCGTACGATCGAAAGCCCCGTCAAACCGCTGATGTCACTAATGACGTGGTGCAAGTGAACATTCATCAACGTCAAAGCCTTCTGCATTCGAAGCTGCTGTTGAGCCGCAGCCTCAACGATCTTGGTGCGCGAGCGCAGGTAGTTGCGCAGTTGGCGGATCTGCGCCGGTGGCCGAAAGGAGCCTCGTAACAACCCATAACTATGCAGTCGACGAAGCCATTGACAGTCTTTGACGTCGCTTTTGGAGCGGCCGGGCAGATGACGCACCGTGTGGGCATCGACCACGTAGACCTTAAAACCGCGTTTTTCTAATAGCTCGTAGAGGCTCACCCAATAAACTCCGGTTGCCTCCATCACCAGAGACTTTGCTCCGCATTGAGCCAGCCAATCGACCAGGCTCATTAAATCAGTAGTGAAAGTTCCAAATTCCCGCACCGGGTTGGGATCCCGCTGGGGATTGACTGCTACCCAATGACTGCGACTGCCCACATCAACGGCTGCTGCATCCGGTTCGATCAACTCCAGATCGTCATTGATCGGAGACACTTTTTGGCCCTTGGCACGACGGCTTTTGCGCTTCATAATTCAATCTGTGTTTAAGCGCACTAGTGGTTGGCTCGGCCCGACGTGCGGGTCAAAATCACACTCTCCCCAACGGGGTCGAGCCTTCCACCCCCTGACTCTACTTAAAGAGCTACCGGGCTAGAAGGACTGCCACCAAGCACCCATCCGCAATACATCGGAGCCATACTCGAACTCGGGTCTGCTTCACACCAGGGACGAATTCGGCCATAACTGCCAAGCCACCCACCGTGCTTGCTCTCTTCTTGCCATGACCACGCAGGCCACGAAAGTGCGCGAGCCACGAAAGTGTTCATGTCGCACCCAAAAAAGCCCCCGGCTTTCTAGGGTACTCCCCATGAACACCGGTTGGATCTCGCTGATAGTGAGGAGCTTGTAATGTTTTCGGTTTTCGACGGTTTGGGTCACAAAAAGATGGCTTGTCTTAGGTGGCAGCAGTGGCGGCAGCTGGCTGTTTTGGAAGAAGGATCATGCCGACTTTCGCCGCCTGGGCTCGCAAGTATTGGACTTTGGTTTCTTGGTATTTGGTTTCGTAGTGTTGCATGCCTTTGTCGACATACTGGGTTCCATACTTGAGCATTCGGTAGATGAGCACGGCTAGTTTTCTAGCCATGGCGGTGATGGCTTTGGGCATTCCGATTCTAGCGATGAGTCGACGAAAGTTTGCTCCCAAAGCGCTGCGACTGTTTCGGAGCGTGCGCGCGGCCAGCCGCAGCGCGACGCTCAGTGGATTGACCACTTTGCGACTGCTGCGTTTGAGCACCTTGCCTCCGCTAATACGATGGTTAGGGCTCAAGCCCAGCCAGGAAGAGAACTTTTTCTCATCGCTCCAGGGATCGACATTGGTCCCAATTTCGAAGAAGACTTTTTGCGCAGTCTGCAAACTGATTCCGTCGATGCGGGTCAGATCCACACCGCTGATTCGATAAAGCTCCTCTCGCAGATCAAGCTGGTCTTGTTGGCTCATGCCTGGCCGTTTGCGGCAGGCTCTTAGCCGTACTGGGGGCAGGGCTTCCTGAACTAGATCCTCTTTGGATGGAACCTCTTTGAGTTCTTGACGTATCTGCTCGTCGTAGGCCGTAATTTGGCCTTGAAAGTGGTCGTAGCTTTCCAAGGCAATCTTGAGATCGAAGAGCAGCTCCTCTTGCCAGTTGCCCTCCAAGCTTTTCTGGACGGTTTCCTTGCTCGCCACAATGCGGGGATCGCGCAATCGAGCCAGTTGTTTTGGATCACGTTCCCCGCCCACGATGGCTCGTACGATCGAAAGCCCCGTCAAACCGCTGATGTCACTAATGACGTGGTGCAAGTGAACATTCATCAACGTCAAAGCCTTCTGCATTCGAAGCTGCTGTTGAGCCGCAGCCTCAACGATCTTGGTGCGCGAGCGCAGGTAGTTGCGCAGTTGGCGGATCTGCGCCGGTGGCCGAAAGGAGCCTCGTAACAACCCATAACTATGCAGTCGACGAAGCCATTGACAGTCTTTGACGTCGCTTTTGGAGCGGCCGGGCAGATGACGCACCGTGTGGGCATCGACCACGTAGACCTTAAAACCGCGTTTTTCTAATAGCTCGTAGAGGCTCACCCAATAAACTCCGGTTGCCTCCATCACCAGAGACTTTGCTCCGCATTGAGCCAGCCAATCGACCAGGCTCATTAAATCAGTAGTGAAAGTTCCAAATTCCCGCACCGGGTTGGGATCCCGCTGGGGATTGACTGCTACCCAATGACTGCGACTGCCCACATCAACGGCTGCTGCATCCGGTTCGATCAACTCCAGATCGTCATTGATCGGAGACACTTTTTGGCCCTTGGCACGACGGCTTTTGCGCTTCATAATTCAATCTGTGTTTAAGCGCACTAGTGGTTGGCTCGGCCCGACGTGCGGGTCAAAATCACACTCTCCCCAACGGGGTCGAGCCTTCCACCCCCTGACTCTACTTAAAGAGCTACCGGGCTAGAAGGACTGCCACCAAGCACCCATCCGCAATACATCGGAGCCATACTCGAACTCGGGTCTGCTTCACACCAGGGACGAATTCGGCCATAACTGCCAAGCCACCCACCGTGCTTGCTCTCTTCTTGCCATGACCACGCAGGCCACGAAAGTGCGCGAGCCACGAAAGTGTTCATGTCGCACCCAAAAAAGCCCCCGGCTTTCTAGGGTACTCGAACTCGTCCTCGTCCCGGTCCTTCCGGATACATCGCGCTAAACACATACTAACGGAATACTGTCCGTTTCGTCAAACGACCCCAATTGGAGAAAACCACCTTCCCCGGGGTTTTCAAAGCTCCAAAGTGACTTATCGGGATATGAAGAGATTTTTTCGCCGGATAAGAGCGGGAGAGGAGCCCCTTTGGAATGCGTGACCGCGCGGCTATCCCAACTCAGAGCGGTCTATCAGCCGCGTAATGTTTGAGCGGTGCAATCCGAACGACCGGGCTAAGCTCGGCATTTTGTCCGTTTGCTGTTAAGGATTGATCACAGGGGCGGCGCCCCTTATAGTGTACGACTCTTTTTATGAAGACCTTTACTGCAAACGAATCCGCCACAATACGTCAGGCCTCCACGCGAGGAGAAACGATGAATGGCGCCGAGATCCTCGTCGCCGCCATGGAGCGAGAGGGTGTAGAGGTCATTTTCGCGTATCCGGGTGGTGCCAGCATGCCGATCCATCAGGCCCTGACGCGGTCGACCAAGATCCGAACTATTCTTCCCCGGCATGAGCAGGGTGGAAGTTTTGCCGCCGAGGGATACGCGCGTGCTACCGGCAACCCGGGCGTCTGCATGGCTACTTCCGGTCCCGGAGCAACCAACTTGGTCACAGGAATTGCGGACGCCTTTATGGACTCAATTCCGCTGGTGGCAATTACCGGCCAGGTCCCGCAGGAGATGATTGGAAAGGGCGCTTTCCAGGAGACGGACGTGTTCGGGATGACGTTGCCGTTGGTTAAGCACAGTTATCTCGTGATGGATATCCACGAAATTCCGCGCGTGGTGAAAGAAGCATTTTATATCGCAAGGACGGGTCGGCCCGGTCCGGTGCTTATCGACATTCCGAAGAACATTCAGAACCAGATGGCTCAACCGGTCTTCCCGAGCGAATTGACCTTGCGGGGATATCAATTGCCGCCCAAGGCGGATCCGGTGGCACTGAATGAAATTATCGGGCTGATTAAATCGGCAAAAAGGCCGATGATTTATGCCGGAGGCGGAATAATTTCTGGGAATGCAGCGGGTGAACTTCTGGAGTTTGCCGAGCGAAGCCAGATTCCGGTGGCCACGACTCTAATGGGAATTGGCGGTTTTCCGGAAAAGCATCCGCTTTCTCTCAAATGGCTTGGAATGCATGGAACGGTTTACGCCAACTGTGCTGTCAATGAATCGGATCTTTTGCTGGCGTTGGGCGTTCGCTTTGACGACCGGGTCACCGGGAAGGTCGAGAAATTCGCAGAGCACGGCACGATCGTTCACATTGACATCGACTTTTCGGAGCTGAACAAGAACAAGGTCGTCAAATTGCCGGTGTTCAGCGATATCAAATACGCTCTCGGCGAATTGAACCGGTTGCTGGCGGCAGGCGGGTACCAGCGCGCTTCAAAGCAGTTTAACCTTTTTCCGGAATGGCTCGCGAAGATTCACCAATGGAAAGAACGATATCCACTGGATTTCAAGGACACGGACAGAGCGATTTTGCCCCAGCATGTGATCCGGCTCCTGTATCAACTGACAGACGGAGACGCCATCCTGACGACCGGCGTCGGACAACACCAGATGTGGGCAGGCCAGTACTACGACTTTAGTGATCCGCGACAGTTTCTTACCTCTGCCGGCCTTGGGGCCATGGGATTTGGGTTTCCTGCGGCGCTCGGTGCGAAAGTGGCCTTTCCCAATCGTCAGGTCATTGACATTGACGGCGACGGTTCGTTCCTGATGAACGTCCAGGAACTGGCCTGTGCTCACGTGGAAGGGATCGCTGCCAAGGTCATTATCATCAACAACCAGCACCTTGGCATGGTGGTGCAGTGGGAAGATCGGTTCTACAACAGCAATCGCGGTCATACGTTCTTGGGCGATCCGCGAGACAGAGAGCGAATTTATCCTGATTACGTCGAGCTCTGTCGTGGCTTTGGAGTGAAATGCGAGCGAGTGATCGAAAAGAAGGATTTGCAGGCGGCCCTGCAACGAATGTTGGATTCAGATGAATGCTACGTCCTCGATGTCATGACCCCGTTCACCGAACACGTAATGCCGATGATCCCATCCGGAAAAACCTATCGGGACATCATCATCGACGAGCGCCACGGCAAGTTTGAGGGGTAGGAATTCGCGGTCGAAGCCGGCGACCCGCGAATTCAATTCAGCGTTCCATGGAAGAAAGCGATCTTCTTGCGTTTCGCCGTCAGAAGCTGCAGCAACTGTTCGAGCAGAAGGTGGATCCGTTCGGAGGCCGGTTCGATGTCTCCGGCACGATTGGAGAAGTTCGGCAAGCTTTTGGGGAAGGCGTACGGGTTCGCGTGGCGGGTCGGATCACGGCGCATCGCAATATGGGAAAGAGCCAGTTCCTTGATCTCAGCGATGTGAGTGGTCGTCTCCAGGTCTACATCAACCTGAAGGAGCTGCCAATTGAACAAGCCGGAATCTTTCAGCTGCTCGACATTGGCGATTTTCTCGGAGTCGAAGGGGAGTGCTTTGTCACAAAGACCAGGGAACCAACAGTTCGGGTTGAAAAATTTCAGATTCTGTCGAAGACATTGCGCCCGCTGCCGGACAAGTGGCACGGGATTAGTGATATCGAGATCCGCAATCGGCAGCGTTACCTCGACTTGATCGCAAATCCTGCGTCACGCGATATTTTCCTCGCGAGGAGCCGGATCATTCGCGAGATCCGTCAATACCTGGATGAGCGAGGTTTCCTTGAGGTCGAGACCCCGATGATGCAACCGATTGCTGGCGGGGCCGCAGCCCAGCCCTTCAAGACCCATCACAACGCCCTGGATTTGAATCTTTTTCTGCGGATCGCCCCGGAACTTTATTTGAAACGACTGTTGGTCGGCGGCTTTACCAAGGTTTTTGAACTGAATCGCAACTTTCGAAACGAGGGGATCTCCCGGCGGCACAATCCGGAGTTTACGATGCTCGAGGTCTATTGGGCCTACGCCGATTTTGAATTGATGGCAAACCTGGTCGAAGAAATGATCTGCGCTTTGGCTGAGCGCTTGGCCGGATCTCTTCTGATCGAGCACAAGGACAATGAGGGCAACATCAAGCGAACGATCGATCTATCGCGTCCCTGGAAACGGGCCCGTTACGAAGACCTGATTCGGCAGGTGGACAACACCTGGTATGAGCGCAAGCTTGATCAGAAGCTGATGCGTTGCAAGGAACTCGGAGTGGAAGTGCATCCTGGGATGCACGAGTTTGAGATCACTCAGCAGGTATTTGAGAAGCTGGTCGAAGAACGGACGATCGATCCTCTTTTTGTGACGCACCTGCCTGTAGAACTGGTTCCGTTGGCGAAGCAAAATGTCGAGAATCCGGCCTTGGTCGACGTCTACGAACTAATTATCAACGGTCAGGAGATCTCACCCGGGTATTCGGAGCTGAACGACCCGTTGGTTCAACGCCGCAGGCTCACGGAACAGGTTGGCGAGGAAATTCAGGACCTCGACGAAGATTTTCTTCTCGCGCTGGAACATGGTATGCCGCCCGCAGGTGGGATAGGGGTCGGTATCGATCGACTGGTGATGACACTCACCGGCGCGGATTCGATTCGGGAGGTCATCCTGTTTCCGCATTTGAAACCAAAATCGGCGGAATGACCACCATTTCGGCAGCCCCAGCGATTCCGGATGTACCGCCCCAGGCGACGAATTCTTTTCGGTTCAGCATGCCGGAGATGGGCCGGAATCATTTTTTTGCGCTTTTCACCGTTTTCGCCTCACTGAGCCTCGGACTGGCGCCGATTTTCTGGGGCGTCTTTCTCGATACGTTGGGTAAAAAAGAGTTATGCCGAGGAAAATTCGCCTGCCGTTCACCTATTTTCTTGCGCTGCGCTATCTGAAGCCGAAGCGCACGTTTTTATCGCTGATCACATTGATCTCGATCCTGGGGGTAGTGCTCGGGATTAGCGTGTTGATCATTGTGATCTCGGTGATGACCGGGTTTGAACGTGAGCTTCAGCGAAAAATCATCGGTTTTGACGCCGACGTCCTGATCAGCGGCAACGAAGTCATGAATAATTGGCGAGAGATCCTGGATCGCACCAAAAAGACCGAGGGAGTAGTGGCCGCCGCGCCGTTTGCTCAAGGCCGAGTGGTTGCTCAATTCCAAAATCATCGTGCTGTTCCCTGGTTGCGCGGGATCGATCCGGACCTGGAACAGTCGGTTGCGCATTTGAAGCAATTCCTGGTGGCCGGAGAGTTCGATCTAAGCGGAGACAACGGTATCATCGGTTCGGAGTTGGCTTCAACGCTGGGCGTCACCATAGGGGATACCATTGAAATCTATTCGCCGCACGACATGGGAGAACTCCAGAAAGCTCTCGATGCCGCCGAAGGGAAGGCGGACAATCATCAAGAGCTGAAACGGGTGCGCGAACTTATTCTTCCGATGGAGATCACCGTGACCGGGATGTTCAACTCCGGCCGGTATGCCTACGACTCCGACTACCTCATTGTGCCCTTACACATCGTGCAGGAGGCCTACAGTCTGGGAGGAGGCGTGCATGGAATTGCGGTCCGGACCAGTGACCCGTTTACGGCGGACAAAGTGCGGGATCGCCTCAACCGGGTTATTGAACCACCATTCCAGGCGGTGACCTGGATAGACCAGAACCGGGAGCTCTTTGACGCAATACGCATCGAGCGTACCACGATGTTTTTTGTCTTGATTTTCGTGGTGATTGTTGCGGCTTTTGGAATTATGAGCACGTTGATCACCTCAACGGTGCAAAAGACTCGCGAAATCGGCCTGATGAAAGCGCTCGGAGCGCAGATGACCCAAATCATGTGGATCTTTCTCGCCCAGGGGATGATCGTCGGTTTCTTCGGTACGCTAATCGGGCTCACCAGCGGAATCGCTCTGGTCCAGTATCGAAACGAGGTCCGCGATTTTCTGGCCGCAACGCTCCATATCGAACTGTTCCCGGCGGCTGTTTACCAATTTTCGCAGATTCCCGCCGAGATCGTGCCGCGGGATGTCTTTGTGATCTGCGTCAGCGGTTTTCTGATCTGTTCCATCGCCGCCCTGGTACCGGCGTATTTCGCGGCTCGGCTGGATCCGGTAAAGGCGCTAAGGTTCGAATAGACCGTCCGAGGATCTCGCAAGCGCTTTGCCTCGCGAGATTCCCAGGCTGGCGACTTGACTTTGGGCTATTTCTCTTCTCCTCTATCCGGTAGATATAAAGAGTGCCCACTTAGCCGCAGACGAATGAGAGCAGCGATATCAGATTGGGAGCAATTCGCTTATCGCTACGGGGAATCGGATGCCGAAGAGTTTTCCCTAAGCCAGCTCAATCCCGGAGATCTTCTTCGAGTCGTAACGGAGCACACGAATTATCTGTTTACCGTTATCAATCATCACGAAGCGAGCTTGCAATGTTCGCGGTCTGATCGGCCGTCAGGCAGCGTCAGGATCTCAGGGTGCGGCTTTGGTTTTTCGCACGCCTTCAAGCCCGGACACCTTTTCTGTGGTGGCCGGATGGAGTTCACATTTTTCCAAAACGAAAAGCTGACTCGATACCGGACGACATCGATTCGGGCGATTGTTCATCAGCAGAAGAACTGAAAATTCTGCAGTTGTAAAGGTTGGTTTCGCCAAAGCCAAGCTACAGAAGCTGGTATGGATCCACGTCGACCGAAACATGTACTTCGACGGGAAAGGTCAGTTTTTCGACGATCGAACGGACGGTGCCGCTGAGACGGCGAATCGCTTTTGCCCGAAGCAGAATCTGGTAGCGGTAAAATCCTTTGGAACGTTCAATCGGTGCCGGCACGACCGGGTGCACGGTCACGCCCGGATCTGGTTTTTCATTGATCCGGCGGTGGATCGTTTCAGCGGTGAACTCCGCAAGTCGTTGATGTTCGGAGCGAACATGAATCATGAGCAGATGGAGAAAAGGGGGGTATTCGCATCGCTCCCGGAACTCGATTTCCTGTTCCCAGAATCCCTCAAAATTGTGGTGGCGCGCGAACTGGATTGATGGACTAAAAGGGGTCGAACTCTGGACATAGACCTCGCCGGCCATGTCGCCTCGACCGGCCCGTCCGGCGACCTGGGTCAATAGCTGAAAAGTACGTTCTCCCGCCCGGAAATCGGGCATATGCAAACCAACATCCGCGTTGATGATGCCCACCAGCGTGACGTTTGGAAAATCGAGGCCCTTGGCGATCATCTGCGTTCCGACTAAAACGTCGATTTTACCGGTTCGAAACGCCTGCAATGTCTGGCGATAGGCGTCTTTCCGCGCCATCGAATCCGCATCCATTCTTGCGACGGTCGCCGACGGAAAAAGTTTGCGCACAGTGCCCTCGATTTTCTCGGTTCCATACCCTGCGTAGCGAATGGACGGGTCGGAGCATTTTGGGCATTTTCGTGGCGCCAAGGTCGCATGGCCGCACAAATGGCATTTAAGCCGATTCTCACCCTGGTGAAAGGTGAGCGCGACGCTGCAATTCGGACAATCGCAGACAAAACCACACTGATTGCAGACCAAAGAAGTCGCGAATCCACGCCTGTTGAGGAATAAAATTGTCTGCTCTTTTGCGGCTAGTCGGGTCTCGATGGCGTTCGCGAGGCTGCCTGAAATCAACGGGACATGCTTCTGTTTGAGGTACTCTTGGCGCATGTCAACCACGCGGATCAAAGGGAGTTGCCGATCATCTACCCGGGAGCTCAAACAAGCGAGCCGATATTTTCCTGTCTTGGCGTTATGGTAGCTCTCCAGAGAGGGGGTTGCGCTTCCGAGGAGAATTGTGCATCGATCGATTTGAGCTCGTACAACGGCCAGATCGCGCGCGTGATACCGTGGCGCTTCCTCCTGTTTGTAGGAGGTCTCGTGCTCTTCATCCACGACGATCAACCCAAGACGCTGAACCGGCGCAAAGACGGCGCTTCGGGCGCCTATCGCCACACGTGCTCTGCCGCTGTTGAGCTTGTGCCATTCATCGTGACGCTCGCCTGCCGAAAGATGGCTGTGGAGCACCGCGATCAGGTCCGCTTGGAATCGCATCTTGAAGCGCTCAACCGTTTGGGGAGTCAAAGAGATCTCCGGAACGAGCACTAGAGCGCCGAGGTCGTGATTCAGGCAATGATCGATCGCCTGGAGATACACTTCTGTTTTGCCGCTCCCTGTGACTCCATGAAGCAGGATCGGGCGGTTGTCTTTGGTGTCCACAGAGTGCACCACGATCTCCAGCGCTGCTTTTTGATCCGGATTCAGCGAGAGAGCGATGCTTGGGACGAACCGTTCGTTCGCGTACGGGTCGCGTTCCGCAGTTTCGAGTTCTACCTGCAGCAAACCGCGATCGACCAGCTGCTGAATCGTACGATCTGTGGTCGCCGCGCGTTGTTGCAGTTCCCTCCAACGGATTGGTTCGCCGACCTCAATCACAAATCGCAACACTTGGGCCTGACGAGAGGCTTTATCCTCGAGGTTTTTGAGCTCCGTCTCTGAAGTTTCGCGGTTGACCGAAACAGTCCGCTCACGCTTGAAACCAAGCTTTGCCTTTCTAATCACCTCGGGCAAGAGAGATCGGATAGCCGACTCCACCGGACAGCAATAGTATTCCGCCATCCAGCGCGCCAACTCCAACAACGATTTATTTAGAATGGGACTCTCCGATATGAGAGCCGATATAATTTTTGGCCCGGACACTGACGGTGTATCGACGAGGGCGACAACCGTTGCTAATATTTCACGTGAACGTAGCGGAACTTTCACCCGGGAGCCGATGTGAACTTTGCCGGCCCACAACTGAGGAATAGAGTAATCTAGTTCTTTATCCGTGGGGTCATCGGTGATGACTCGCGCGTATTTCTGCATGTTGGTTGTGGTAGTCTAATGGCTTTATATCAAAGTCAAAATCAGAACGGTTGGATTGGCAAAGCAGGTTTGTTTTTGCTGAAGATCGCGTTTGTCCTGGTCCTCTCGTGCGCCGCGGCGGTGGCTTATCTCGTGATTCGATCGCATGATCCGGTCTATGTCCTGCGCGAGCTGAAGGATTGGACCGATTATCGGCGGTTTGATCCGCTGATCGTCAAGGTAGCGCGGGAGTACGATCTCGACCCCCGTCTGATCAAAGCGGTGGTATGGAGAGAAAGCCGATTTCAGGCGGACATGACCGGCCGGAACGGGGAACGCGGTTTGATGCAGGTCTCAGAGGTGGCAGCGCGAGACTGGGCGGCTGCCAAAGGGGTGCGGGACCTGCGTCCGGAACAGATGCTGACTCCGGAAATCAACTTGGAGATCGGAACATGGTACCTGAGCAAGGCGGTTCAGCGGTGGAATTCTGAAGATAACGCCGTTCCGTTTGCACTTGCTGAATATAATGCCGGCAAGAGCCGAGTGGATCGCTGGGTTCGTACGGCCTTGCAAAAGAGAAAAGGGCAACCGGTTACCGCTGAGGCTTTCCAGGACAGCATCGATTTTCCGTCCACGGCGCGTTACGTGAGAGCGATCCTGGCGCGCTACGATTTCTACAAACGTCGGGGACCATTGCTGGCAGGGGAACCAGGCTCGTCCTAAGTAACGATCAAAGACCGAGAAGGACGATTAGGAAGCAAGCTTCGATACATAGTCCCCCATCTCGATTCCCTCCCCTCTCTCCCAATCGTTCTCGTCCTTCGTCGTCGTCCTTCGTCCTCGATTTCTTCGGCATGAGTAGGGCACGGGTTGCTTCCTCCGTTCCCACGTCTTTTCTCCGCGGGAACGCTTTAGCCAGCAATCCATGATCGACGAAGGACGACCACGAGAACGAGGACGACGACGAGAACGAGTGCGAGAGAAGGAGAACTTGGAACTCGAACTCCGGCTCGCTGCGCTGATCTATCTAGATGTGGCTCCAGGCGTAGGTCGTTTCTATCGAAAGGATTGTCTTTGTGACCTTTGTGATCTGTGCAAATGATTTTTCTTCGTTCCCCCGGCACTAAGACAGAAAAAAAGCAAAAGTCATTTTTGAACAGAAGATCGCAAAGATCACAAAGAGTCACTGTCTTTAAGAGGCATCGGAGGCGGGTGGGCCTGCGTTGTCTAAATCGCGATCAGCAACGAACGAAACGCTCATTAGAGGGAGAAAGAGCGTCATGACGGCGGGGCGCCAACAATCGGATAGATGACCCGGAGAGCCTGCACCACAGCGCGGACATTGTGAACGCGGAAGATCGATGCGCCGCGCAGTGTGCCGGCAACCACGCAAGCTATCGTTCCTGCGTCTCGATTTGCGGGGTCCGCGATTCCGCGGACGTCACCGATTACGGTCTTTCTGGAGACCGGGAGTAAAATCGGCCGGTCGAAATGTTTGAGCAATTTCAGTTCCCGATAGATACGCAAGTTGTCCACTTTTTGTTTAGCAAAATCGATACCTGGATCGAGGACGATTGCTTCGTGCGCGACTCCCACATCAACCGCCTGGTCTATCTTCTGGTCGAAAAAGCTGTTTAGAGTGCGAAGAATGTCAGCATACTGAACGTCGGTGTGGCGCTGCTTCGGTAAGCCAACTGAATGCATGATGAGGAGACCGGTGCCATACTTTGCCGCAATCCGTGCATTCTCGTTTGTCCGAAAGGCACTCATATCGTTGAGCAGATCGCCGCCGAGTCGAAGCGTTGCTTCTGCGACTCCCGGCCGCCAAGTATTGATCGAAAGCAACGGAGGGAAAATCTGTATTTCGTCGACCGGCTTTTTCCCATCATGACATTCCTGAAAGCGATTGAGGAATGGGAGGATCCTGGCAAACTCTGCCGATTCGCTAATCTCCGGACGATTGGTGCGCGCGCTTTCACCTCCGACGTCGATGATGTCGGCCCCAGCCGTTACGTGGCATCGGGCGGTTTCAATCGTTCGCTCGATCTGCAGTGATCCGTCCCCGGAAAACGAATCATCTGTAATGTTCACGATACCCATGGCCAGCGGACGACGAGGGAACGTGACCGTGCGACCCCGCATAGTCAGGATCATAGATCAACTTCGATTCGCCGGCGTTTTTCAAATCGGCACAGTTTGGAATACCCGGCTTGGCGGGCCAGATCCCTTGCCTGATTAAACTTGTATCCAACCTCTCCGGGAGCGTGCGCGTCAGAGTTAATCAACGTTGCGACTCCGGCTTCCCGCGCCAGTTCAATAAATTGCAGCGCCGGGTAGATTTCTTCGGCTTCCTTGCGTAAGCCGGCCGTATTGATCTCGAATGCTATGTCCTGCTTAGCCAAAGATTCTACGGCGGGTTGGTAGTAGCGCCGAAGATCGCCCTGCGGTCGATGCCCAAATTTCTTCGCCAGGTCCGGATGGCCGACAAAATCAAATAGCCCGCTTTCAATGCAACGGACGTAATGTTTCCAATAAAGCGCCCAGATGTCGTCGACCGGATGCTCTCTGAAACGCGACAGGTACTTCGGATTATCCACGTCCCACCCGGGAGCGATGTAGTGTACGCTCCCGATCAAATAGTCCCAAGGAGCCTTTCCAGCGAGAGCTTCGATCCAGGATTCATGCCCTTCAATAAAATCGCATTCAAGACCGAGGCGGACGGAGAACCCGGTTGACCGGGCGTTTTCCACCATTTCGAGATAGCGAGGCAAATCCTGGATCGACATGCGCCACTCATCGAAATGTTTGGGCATCGGGTTGTGATCGGCGAATCCGATCTCGGTGAGTCCAGCTTTTTGCGCGGCTCGCACGTACTCAAGAGGATCGCCCACTGCATGGTGGCAGAGCGTTGTATGAATATGGTAGTCGGTCCGTACGGCGCTCATGCAAAGATTTCTTCGATCGAATAAAAATTGGAGACAGGCAAATAAGAACCCGTGAGCAAACCTGGTCCGCCGGTCGTGGCAACGTTTTGCCCGGAAACGACTCGCCAAACTGAGTCCTGAATCGCAATTACTCCACCACGACGTTTACCAATTTGTTTGGAACAACAATGATTTTGCGAACTGATTTGTCGCGTGTGGCTTCCCGTACTTTTCGCGAAGCAAGCGCTGCTTGCTCGAGCTCTGCTTTTCCCAAATCCTTCCTGACAGTCACTTTGTCGCGCCATTTCCCGTTGATCTGGATCACAATTTCCACCTCCGCTTCCGCGAGAAACTCATCGCGCCATTTCGGCCATGGTTGTTGACAGGCCAAGCCCTCAAATCCGCTAAACCTGGTACTCAGGCGCCACCAGAGCTCTTCCGCGAGGTGCGGTGCAAAAGGACTCAGGAGGATCAGTAGAGTGCGAAGAGCTTCCACAGGCCGAATCTCCGCACCGGTGAATTCGTTGACGAAAATCATCATTTGCGCAATGGCGGTGTTGAACGAAAGCGACTCCAGATCTTCAGAGACTTTCTTGATTGTCGAGTGCACCACCTTCTGCTGTTTCGCGCTCAGCTCGACACTTCCGACGTCGGAGGATAATTTCCACTGACCCTCCTGATCTTCATCCATGGCCAGACGCCAGACTCTTGCCAGGAAGCGATAGACGCCTTCGACGCCGCTTATGCTCCAAGGTTTCGTCGATTCAAGCGGACCAAGAAACATCTCGTAGAGCCGCAATGCATCCGCGCCATGTTCTTCGACGATGTCATCGGGAGTTACGACGTTGCCGCGGCTCTTGGACATCTTCTGGTTATCCTGGCCGAGAATCATTCCCTGATTCACCAGTCGCTGGAACGGTTCGATGGTTGAGACGTAGTTCAGATCGTAGAGCACCTTGTGCCAGAAGCGCGCGTACAGGAGGTGCAGCACCGCGTGCTCGGTTCCGCCCACGTAAAGATCGACTCCTCCGCGCCCGGTGTTACCGGTTTCGTTTCCGGACATCCAGTATCGCTCCGCAGTTTCATCCACCAAACGGTCCTCTTCGTCCGGAGAAACGAAACGCAGAAAGTACCAGCAGGATCCGGCCCATTGCGGCATGGTATTGAGTTCCCGGGTTGCTCCGTCGGAAAGTGTAATCCACGCAGTCGCCTTGGCCAGAGGTGGTTCAATCGTTCCAGTCGGGCGATAATCGTCGAGCGGAGGCGGAACGACCGGGAGATCCGACTCGCGAAGCGCTTCATGCCTGCCATGACGCCAAACGATGGGAAACGGTTCACCCCAGTAACGTTGCCGCGAAAAAAGCCAGTCTCGCAGTTTGTAAGTGATGGAGCGTCTTCCGGATCCCTGGTTCTCCAGCCAATCGATAATTTTACGCTTCGCTTCCGCGGTTTTCAGTCCATCCAAAAAGCCGGAGTTTTTGGCGACACCGTCTCCCGTGTAACAGGATTCGACGGGCACCGGGGGCTCGACGACGTAACGAATCTCGAGTTCATATTTTTCGGCGAATTCGAAATCGCGCTGGTCATGGCCCGGGACCGCCATGATGGCGCCGGTTCCGTAGCTGATGAGAACATAATCTGCGATCCAGATTGGAATCGTTTCCTGGTTGACCGGATTGATAGCGAATCCGCCCGTGAATATCCCGGTTTTCTCTTTGGCGAGGTCAGTCCGTTCGAGATCGGATTTTGCTGAAACCCTCTCCCTGTACTCTGTCACGGCAGTTCGCTGCGCCGGGGTTGTCACCCGATCGACCAAGGGATGTTCTGGCGCCAGCACCACATAAGTCGCACCGAACAGCGTGTCAGGGCGGGTCGTAAAAACCATGATCACATCGTTCAGACCATGGACGGGGAACGTCACCTGTGTACCTTCGCTGCGGCCGATCCAATTTCGTTGCAACATTTTAATCGACTCCGGCCAATCCAACGGTTCAAGTTCCTCCAGCAACCGGTCGGCATAGGAGGTGATGCGCAACATCCATTGGCGCATTGGCCGGCGCACGACTGGGAATCCGCCGACCTCGCTCATCCCATCGACAACTTCTTCATTTGCCAGAACCGTCCCCAGCGCGGGGCACCAGTTCACCGGAGCTTCCGTCACGTAGGCGAGACGATGTCCATCCAAGAAATCGAGGCGTTCATTCTCAGATTCATTCGGGAATTCTTGCTGTCTCGCCGCAATGAGTTCTTCGATTGGCCGGGCTGCCTTCTTTTTGGGATCGAACCAGGAATTGTACAATTTCAAAAATATCCACTGGGTCCATTTGTAGTAACCGGGATCGGTCGTGTTCACTTCGCGCGCCCAATCGTAACTGAACCCGATCTTTCTCAGCTGGCTTTTAAACCGGACAATGTTCCTCGCCGTCGCGACGGAGGGATGAAGACCGGTCTTGATCGCGAACTGTTCTGCCGGCAGCCCGAATGCGTCCCATCCGATCGGATGCAGGACGTTAAAGCCTTTCATCCGTTTGTAGCGAGCGATGATATCAGTCGCGGTATAGCCTTCCAGATGGCCGACGTGAAGTCCCTCGCCGCTGGGATAGGGGAACATGTCGAGCACATAAAACTTTGGTTGAGCGGGATCGAATCCCGGTTCATGCGGGTTTGGCGCATGAAAGGTCTGCCTTTCCAGCCAAAGTTTCTGCCATTTCGGCTCGAATTCCGGAAAGGGAAACTGTTTTCGTCGCTCGCTCATTGGTATTATCTAGTGCAGATCCACAATCTGGTTGAAGATCCCGCGGCTAGGGTTGCCTGCGGGTGTGAACAGCCTCGATGGAGGAAGCAACTTTGAGGTGGTCACTCTACGATGCAAACACTTTTAATCGCCACGCGGAACTGGCATAAGACGCGGGAAATCGGTCAAATGCTCGGTTCCGGATGGGATGTTCGCGATTTAGCGTCGCTCCAGCACGCTCCGAAAGTTGAGGAGACCGGGGCGACCTTCGAAGAAAACGCCGCGCTCAAGGCGCGCACGATTTCCAGGATCTTTACAGGATTGGTCCTTGCAGATGATTCCGGGCTTGAGGTGGATGTTCTGGGCGGCGCCCCTGGGGTGCACTCTGCTCGCTTTGCCGGGCCAAATGCGAACGACGCCGAAAATCGGTTTTTGCTCATTCATAAGCTGCGGAATCTTGGTGGACAGGAGTCGCCGGCGCGTTTCCGCTGTGTCATGGTCCTGGCGAGCCAGGGTGAATTGCTTGGATCTTTTGGCGGGATCATCAAAGGAAAGGTGATCCTCGAAGAACGCGGGGATAGCGGATTCGGCTACGATTCCATTTTTATTCCTCAAGGCTACACGGAGACATTTGGTGAACTCCAACCCGAGATCAAAAACAGCTTGAGCCATCGCGGCAGGGCGCTGGCAAAGGTTCTGGAATTTCTTCGTAGCTGACGAGCCCGGGCGAATGAGTTTTTTCCGTTGCGCATGAGGTTGAATCCGCGGACCGAAATGGTGTAAACCGCACGGCGGAGAAAGCTTTGTTGACCATCGGATTGAAAATGTGAACGTCGAATGAATGCAAGCCGAGGGCGTTGGCAGTACTGGATAGATCGAGGGGGAACTCTCATCGATATCGTGGGTTGCGCCCCTGATCGAATTGTCGAAACCCCCGGAGGCGGCCTTGGGGCGCCGGCGTGAAAATACTAGTTACAGCGGACCTGCATCTTTTGCGGGCGACGCAGGAACAGACACTGTTGAAGGTCCGAGAGTGGATCACACGACATCGGCCGGACGCGTTCGTCGTAGCGGGCGACCTGTCGAGTGCGCCGCAAGCCGGCGATACGTTGACCAGACTACGCGATTGCTTCCCGGAGGGTCCAATCGCGGTTTGTCTTGGCAACCATGACTTCTGGATGCTTGACAATTCTAGGAGAAAGTATGACTCGCTTTCCCTAATCATTGATCGCTACTGGGCGCCCGCTGCCAGATCCCTTGACATTGTGCTCCTGGATCTCGAAAACCTGCACTTGCAAGATATCGCGATCGTTGGGGGCTACGGCCACTACGATCTCGGTTTTGCCGTACCCGGTCTTGCTTACGACGGAATTCTGGTCACGGAGGAGGATTACCGCCGCGGCAGTCCTGCGCCGAGTTCCGTGATGCGCTGGCGCGATTTCCAGTTCATGCCGACCGGACAGCATCCCCAGGAGGTAGCACGCCAACAGGTCGAAGGTATTCGACGACGCCTGTCGCAAGCCGGGAATTCTCGAACCATCGTGGTGTTGCACACTCCCCCTTTCGAAGAACTCCTTGGTGTGCCTGCGTTCAGCGCTCTGCCGCCGGACGCGGTTCCGTCCGTTTACGCCTTTTTCCGCGCTTATCTCGGAAACCGTTCTATGGGGATCCTCCTGCGGGAGGCGCGAAACGATCTGGTCGCCGTGGTGTGCGGGCATACCCACCGTCGGGCCGGTCCGATGAACTTGGGCAGCACGATCGGGATCAATATCGGCTCTGATTACGGTGCACCGAAGGCGGCCCTTTTCTCGTGCGATTTAAATCGGTTTGAACGTTTGCCGGATTGAAAACGAAGAGACGGAAGTTCAGGAGTTACAGGAGTTCAGAAGTCAAAAGACAAATACGTGTGGGACGTTTATAGTCCGGAAAGCCGCCGTCCCATTCTGCAACTCCTGAACTCCCGCCTTTTAAAAGTTGCGATCCGGGCCAAACGCCTTTTGGTTACAGCTGTTTGAATTTAAACCTCGTTGACGATCGCGTTGGGCGCGGGCATCTTGCCGATTCTCCGTCGGCTTTTATGGACCGTATTCGTAATATTGCAATTATTGCCCATGTTGACCATGGGAAGACGACGCTTGTCGACCAGTTGCTTCGTCAGTCCGGTACCTTCAGGGCAAATCAAAAGATCGAGGAACGAGTTATGGACTCGATGGATCTCGAAAAAGAAAAAGGGATCACGATCAAGGCGAAGAACGCCGCTTTCAAATACAAGGATTACCACATCAATATTGTTGACACGCCCGGTCATGCCGATTTCGGCGGGGAAGTGGAACGGATCATGAAGATGGTGGATGGCGTGCTGCTTGTTGTCGACTCGCATGACGGGCCGCAAGCCCAGACCAAATTTGTGCTGCGCAAGGCCTTGGAGAACAGGGCGCGGCCGATCGTTGTCATCAATAAGATCGATAGGGAAAACGCTCGGCCGCACAAGGTACTGGATATGGTGTTTGACCTCTTCGTCGAGCTCAACGCCACGGATGAGCAATTGGATTTCCCTGTCATCTATGCGAGTGCGAAGGAGGGATACGCAATGCGGGAGCTCCACGAGCCGAACACCTCCATGGAACCGTTATTCGAAGCGATCGTGAAGCATATCCCTCCCCCGGCAAAGGCACCGGAAGCCTATTTCCAGATGCTGGTCTCCAATCTCGATTATTCGGACTACCTGGGTAGGCTGGCTTTTGGTCGCATCGTCAGCGGACGGGTAAAAGTCGGGGATTCGATAGTCTGCATTCACAAAGATGGCCGTCGGGAACGCGACACGGTTGCGGCCTTATTCGGACATCAGGGGCTGGACCGAATCGAGGTAAAGCATGCCGGCCCCGGCGATATTATCGGTCTAGCTGGCTTTGAAGAGATTTCCATCGGCGAAACGTTGACGGATCTGGAAGAGAGGCCGGCTCTCGAATTTGTCGATATCGATCCTCCGACGATCAAGATGAACTTTCTCGTAAACGACTCCCCGTTAGCCGGTCGCGAAGGCAAGCTGTTGACTGCACGGCATATCAAGGAACGTTTGGTGCGCGAATGCCGCACCAACGTTTCGTTGCAATTCTTCGAGACGGAGACAGCCGGGATATTTACGCTCAGCGCTCGGGGCGAGATGCAAATAGCGATTCTCGTCGAACAAATGCGTCGCGAGGGATTCGAACTCCTGGTATCCCGGCCTGAAGTCATCTTTCGGAAAGACAACCTGGGGAACGTGCTGGAGCCATTCGAAACGCTTTATGCCGATGTGCCAAACGAAAATCTTGGAGATATTCTGCAATCGCTGGCTGGCCGAAGAGCTGAGATTGTCGGCATGGACCATCAAACCACCACCGTGCTAGTCGAGGCGATCATTCCAACTCGTGGATTAATCGGCTTTGAGAGCGATTTGGTTAACCTCACGAGAGGCCTCGGGTCAATGAGCCACTTATTCAAAGAATATGGGTTTCTGAAGGGTGAAATCTCGAATCGTGACAACGGCGTTCTGGTCGCCATGGAAAGTGGAATTTCGACCGCCTACGCTTTGAACAACGTCCAAGAACGCGGCAAGCTCTTCATTGGGCCGCAGGAAGATGTCTACGAAGGAATGATTGTGGGGGAAAACTCGCGGCCAGACGATTTGACCGTAAATGCCTGCAAGACAAAGCATCTCACCAACATGCGGAGCCAGGGTGACGGAAAGGGTGTGCAATTGGCGCCCCCGCTTCGGATGACTCTCGAGCGGGTACTGGAATATATCGGACCGGACGAATACGTCGAGGCGACGCCGAAAACGCTGCGACTGCGCAAGAAGATCCTCGATTCGACCGCTCGGAAGAGGGCCTCGAGCAAAGTAAGTTGACAAATCAGTCTATCTGCGGTTTGCTTCGGGTATCGCTTGTTGATGCGCTAATCGGCGGGTCTCTCTTGGAATTCTTCTGTCTTGCTCATCGCTTTCAAGTGCGTCGCTGGTAAAACTTTAACCTTTTTCTAATTGATTTGTTTTCACCCGAGGTATGGCGGGTCATAGTAAATGGTCGAAAGTCAAGCGCTTTAAAGGTGCATTGGATGCGAAGCGTGGGAAGATTTTCAGCAGGTTCTCGAAGGAGATTATGGTTGCGGCTCGGATGGGAGGCGGCGACCTTGACCTAAACCCCCGTCTGCGGACCGCTGTGCTTGCCGCGCGTGCGCAAAACATGCCGAATGACACGATTGAGCGGGCGATTAAGAAAGGGACAGGCGAGATCGCAGGGGGGATTGTCGAAGAGTTGGTGTATGAAGGATACGGTCCCGGAGGCGTGGCAATTATGGTGGAAGCCGCGACTGACAACAAGAATCGAACAGCGGCGGATATCCGAAGCATCTTTGCCAGGAATCACGGTAACTTGGCCACTTCAGGGGCCGTCTCCTACATGTTCAGGCGGAGGGGTCAAATCACCGTCGGAAAGGCAGGAATCGAGGAAGATAGAGTAATGGAAATCGCTCTGGATGCCGGAGCGGAAGATCTAATCACGGATGAGGATTTGTACATCGTAACGACATCTCACGATCATTTGTATCAGGTGGGAGAGGCGATGAAAAATGCCGGAATCCATTTTGAGTCTCAAAAGTTAACCTTTGTACCGAACACTATGGTGGCAGTCGTCAACCAAGAGCTAGCTTCGCAAGTTCTCAGATTATGCGATGCGCTTGAGGATAGTGACGATGTTCAGAGTGTCTACAGCAATTTCGATATCTCCGACGAGTTACTAGCAAAGCTTTCAAGCTAACCGTGCGGATCTAAAATTTTTTCTAAAATGGAAGTTATGGCAGAAGCAAACGAACAACCCGCTTTGCTCAATCAAGACGTGGACGACGTGAAAAAACCGCGACGAACGAAGACCGCTGCGCGTCCGCGAAGGACCACAGCAAGCAAAACGGGTGCGAGAAGGACTAAGAAACAAACCAAGGACGAGGAACCGACTGGTTCTGAGACGAACAACCACTTGACACTATTGGAGAGTCCGGACGGGGATTCTTCTCAGAACGCGGAAGATCCGCCCGAACTACCTTCATCGAAACCTCAGGCAATCGTGGAATCTCCAGAGCAGTCAAACGATCGAAAGGGCGCCGAGATGAGCGAACCGGTCGAGGAGTCGGTGTCAACAGCACCGGTTTCCGTTCGCTTTCCGGAGCCTCCTCCTGCGGTCGAAATGCCCAGATATGACCCGGTATTTGGTGAAGGGTTAATTGAGGTTTCTGGCAAAGGTTTTGGATTTTTACGCGATCCGAAACGGAATTATGTGCAATCGCCCCAAGATATCTTTGTGACACCTGAGGTCGTTCGAAAGCATGCCTTGCGTGACGGCTTGTGGATCAAGGGTGAAGTCCGGCGAGGCAGCCGGGGCCCGCAGTTGTTTAAGCTTCTTCTAATCAACGGCGAGGACCCCGAAAAATATCGAAACCTGCCCGTCTTTGAAGAGCTCACGTCAATCAATCCGCTCGAAAGAATTCGGCTGGAAACGGTTCCAGATCGTTATACGACGCGGGTGATGGATTTGATGACCCCAATCGGTAAAGGGCAGCGTGGATTAATCGTGGCTCCGCCGCGAACCGGCAAGACGACACTCCTGCAACATATTGCGGATGCGGTTGTTCGAAATCATACGGAAGTGAAGCTCATCATTTTATTGGTCGATGAACGTCCTGAGGAGGTGACCGAAATTCGTCGGACTGTTCCGAAAGCCGACATTATGGCGAGTTCCAACGACAGCGATATCAAGAGCCATACGCGAATCGCTCAACTGGCAATCGAACGGGCGAAACGTTTGGTGGAAGCCGGAAAAGACGTCTTCGTGCTGATGGATTCGTTGACCCGGATCGGCCGCGCCTTCAATAACGCAATCTCGGGTGGTGGGCGTACCATGAGTGGCGGCCTCGATTCCCGGGCCATGGAGATACCGCGTAAGCTCTTTGCCGCTGCTCGGAATACGGAAGAAGCCGGTTCGCTGACCATCATGGCGACGGCGCTGATTGAGACCGGATCCAAGATGGATGAGTTCATTTTTAATGAGTTCAAGGGCACCGGTAACATGGAAATGGTTTTGGATCGACAGATCAGCGATCAACGGATTTATCCAGCCATCGACATATTCAAATCCGGCACTCGTCGGGAAGAGCTTTTGCTCCCGGCTAACGATTTGGAGAAAATTAACACGATTAGACGCGGATTGGCCGGACACCGGCCGCCAGAGGCGATCGAGAGGCTTTTGTCATTCCTGAAGAAGTTCCCGACAAACTCCCAGATGCTCCGGGAGATTCCTGGATAGAGATGAGTGAAGCGGTTGTTTGGCGTCACGTTTCACCGTTGGCCGGCTGGATCCCTTCTTGAGGTGGATGATGGGCAGCGATCCAAAAAACGCCCCTGCTGGAAAAGGGATGACTTACGTCGACGTGGAGGTGCTGCCTCCCGAAGGGAAAACCAAACAGGCTGGCGATCCCGATCCGTTCATCAAACTGGTAAGTCGTTTGTTGGACACGTTCTTTGTGATACCCGGAACGCGAATCCGTTTCGGACTCGAACCGGTCATTGGATTGATTCCTATCCTGGGTGATCAAGCGACCGCCTTGATCTCCGCGGCGCTCTTATATCGAAGTGTCCGGCATCGACTGCCGAAGATCGCGCTGGTCCGAATGGCGCTGAATATTTTCATCAACGCAGTCGTCGGAATGGTGCCCTTCTTTGGAGATATTTTTGTCCTCTGGTACAAGCCGAATATTCGGAACTACAAGATCCTGCAACGATACGCCGGACAGACGGGTACGGTGACGAGAGGCGACTGGCTGTTTGTATCGATCCTGATCGGTTCGACATTCTTCCTGATTGTCGTCGCGACCCTGGTTTTGGTTTATGCAACCGTAAGCCAATTTCGCTGGTGGTAGATTCGAGCGTGGCTGCAAGGGGTTTACACTGGACCGTAGCCGCCGCCTGGGGCGATCATCAGTCTTGCAGTGGCCCTCGATCGGGCTCGGCACACAACTTTGATATATGAATACAGTCTACCTTGTCGCTAATGGCGATCTCCGTCTATCGGCGAACCAAAAATGCGAGCCTGCGCAGGCCGCGATGGAAAAGGCTCTGGTCGGAGCAATTCAACGCGAAGGTTTTAACGTCAAGCGAGCGCACTCATTCGATGAAACGAAGGGACACGGATTCATCGATAGTCAGAAGATGGGCCTCGAGGTTTTCAGGTCAATACCACAGGACGCCCCGCTTGTGGTGGCCGAGGCCGTGTGGCAATACAGCCAGCATTTGCTCGGCGGTTTGATGTCTCATAGTGGCCCTATTCTGACGGTCGCAAATTGGAGCGGGACATGGCCCGGTTTGGTTGGCTTGCTGAATTTGAACGGATCCCTCACCAAAGCCCGTGTGAAATACAGCACTCTTTGGAGCGAGGAGTTCACAGATAAGTTTTTTACCAGGAAGCTGCGAGAGTGGTTGAACGACGGGAAAGTCAAGCATGACACGTCGCACGTAAGGAAATTCAAGGATGCCAAGGTGCCGGGTTCGTCCCGCAAAGCGGGGGAGAAAATTGCGCGTCGATTTCTTTCTGGAAAAGCGATCCTGGGAGTATTCGACGAGGGTTGCATGGGCATGTACAACGGAATCATTCCCGACGAGCTTCTGCATCCGACCGGCGTCTACAAGGAGAGATTAAGTCAATCGACCTTGTACGCAAAAATTCTCACGGTGCCAGACGAAGAAGCCCGAAGAATTTACGACTGGCTGCTTTCGCGGGGAGTGAAGTTCCGTTTTGGGCCGAATGAAGAGTCCGACCTCACGGAAAATCAGGTCCTTCAACAGTGCAAAATGTATATTGCTGCTGTCCGGATTGCCGATGAGTTTGGCTGCGCAACGATTGGAATCCAGTATCAACAAGGGCTCAAGGATCTCGCACCGGCGTCCGATCTCGCAGAGGGGCTGCTGAACAACACTGATCGGCCGCCGGTTCATCACGAGGTGACGGGGCGAGAATTGTTTGCCGGAAAAGCGCTGCCGCATTTTAACGAAGTGGATGAATGCGCAGGCCTTGACGGTCTGGTTACCAACCGCGTCTGGCTGGAGTTGGGTTATGCACCTGAAACTACCTTGCATGATCTGAGATGGGGTCGCCAATTCAAGAACTCCGAGATCGATGCATACGTCTGGGTCTTCCTGATCAGCGGCGGTGCTCCGCCAGCGCACTTTATTGGCGGTTACGAAGGGACTTCGAGCGAACGCCAACCCCCGATGTATTTTCGTTTGGGAGGAGGTACCTGCAAAGGCGTCAGTAAACCAGGGTGGATCGTCTGGAGCCGTGTCTACGTTTCCGGTGGCGAGCTGCAATTTGATACTGGTTTGGCAGAAGTTGTGCAATTGCCGGAGGAAGAAACAAACGAACGCTGGCAACAGACAACTCCGCAGTGGCCAATTATGCACGCGGTCTTGCAAGGTATCAGTCGCGATCAGATGATGGCCCGGCACAAAGCGAATCACATCCAGGTGGCGTACGCCCCGGACCGGGACGGCGCTCAAGCGGCAATGTTTGCCAAAGCCGCGGTCATGCATGAACTCGGTCTGAAGGTCCACTTCTGCGGCGACATTTAATTCGGTTGCTCTTCTTTATGCGACAGCAAGACGGCGTCCTGGTTTGTTCGCGGCTCATCGAGCTTTCTCGCGAGTTTGGTCAAGCTCGTTGGACAATTTTAGGTGAAGGAAATACTTCCGGTCGGATCGATCAAGGGGTATTCGTCGTCAAATCAAGCGGGACCAGCCTCGGCACACTCACTGAGATCGAGCTGACACATTGTTACTTCGACAAGCTACTTCCGGCCCTGGATCGAGAAAACGTTTCAGAACAGGAAATTGAAGAGATACTGCTCGGATCCCGGGTTCGACCCACGGCGTTGAAGCCGTCTGTTGAAACCTTTTTCCACGCTTATTTGTTAACGATTCCCGGGGTCAACTATGTTGGTCACACGCACCCGATCCCGGTGAATCAGATCCTTTGTTCTGAACTCGGAACTTCGTTCGCCGAAGAAAGGCGGTTCCCCGATGAAGTCGTTTGTTGCGGACCCGTGTCGCTGCTGATCCCGTACGAGGATCCTGGCCTCGCGTTGGCGGTACGAATCCGGCAGGAGATGCAGAACTTTGCACGAAAACGCGGAAAAAATCCGAAAGTGATCCTGCTCGGGAATCATGGCGTCATCACGATCGGCCAAACCCCGGACGCAGTTCGCGTCGCCATGGCGATGACCGTCAAAGCTGCGGAAATATTCGTCGGAGCGCAATCCCTGGGTGGCAATATTTCGATGCCGGAATCCGAAGTGAACCGGATCGAGAATCGTCTCGACGAAGAGTACCGGCGTAAGATGCTGAGTCTTTAACCTCATTTCCGAAACTCAAAATAGCTCAGATCTGGATTCGCAATATATTCTCGGCCGAAGGCGACGAAGTCTCCCAAGCCTGCTGCTATGAGTTCAGTGGCGTGTTCGCGGCTAATACCCACGTTCAAGATCAGCTGGCCGTGATAGATCTTTCGAAAGTGATGAATCACCGCGTCGCCGGCAAGCGCAGCAATTGAGGGTTCCAGAAAGGTCAGCCAACTGTCTCATGAGAAATACGTGAGAGAGATTGTAGGCGTTGAGCTTTTCATAGACGTATTGGGTCGTCGGCAGCGTTGATTCGACAGCCTTGAACATCCCGAGTTCGTTCATCATCGGCCCTGTCTTGACGCCGACCCGCTCACTCGGCCAGACCTCGAGGACTGCTTCGAGCACGTCGAACAGAAACCGAGCCCGATTTTCCACGCTGCCGTCGTACTCGTCCCTACGACGGTTGGTGGGTTCATGCAGGTTTGCTCGCCCGCGCGTAAGGGGAGCCATCACGACTCGGTTGGGTAGCAAGAGGTCACCGAGCCTGCATGGCTGCAACAATGGTTGGGGAATCTCGTTCAACATAGATAAAACACCGATCGGCTCACTATGAATGCACGATGCCCGCTGATTCGTCAAGAAATATTTTGTACCAATCGGTTCATTAATCGATAATGGACCAATGGGACGACCGAAAAACTTCAGCCGGGAAGGTGTCTTAGAGAAGGCCCTGCCTGTTTTTTGGAGGCGCGGGTTCGCTGACGCCAGTCTTCACGAATTGGAAATAGCTACCGGAGTCAATAAGTCCGGCCTCTACTCCGAGTTCAAAGATAAAGAGGATCTCTTTACGCAGAGCCTTCAGTACTACCTTGAAAGTCTCGAGAAGAAGGGACTGCTGACAGCCGAGCCTTTGGGCTGGAATAACATCGAGCGATTCCTCAAGATGGGACCATGCAGCATGGAGGGACAAAAGGGATGTTTTGCTGTCAACTCCATGCGTGAGTTTGCGATATTGCCGCCGGAAGCTGTTAGCATCATAAGCAGAAGCAAACTGAAGGAGCTCCTCGCCAAGAATATTGAGGTCGAGCGCCCAAAGATGAATGCGGACTCCCTTGCGGAATTGGTCCTGACCTTTTTTACAGGACTCAGCATGGAGCACAACCTGAGTTCGAGCCGATCCTCCATCGTCCGCAAAATCGACGATCTGATGAACATAGTCCGGACATTGTGATTAACCATTGCAGGACAATCTCTCGGACCTGTTTGGCAAGCCGGGGCCACGAGATCTGCGGACACACTTTCGGCACGGCCGCCGGCGGCGCGGATTTCGGTGAGAAGCGTGCTCGCCTCTGTCGCGTTGCGCTCGTAACGGATGATGACACGCGTGCCCGCATCCGCGAGCGCGCGGGCAGTGGCACGCCTGTTGCCGCACTCGGGGGTCTGAGCGGAAATAATTCGGCCAAATAATTCGCAAAGGTGATAACAAAAACAAATTTAGTCTCGCCTAACTTTCGTCCGCGTTTCGGGCGTTTATGACTCCAATGCGTCACGACCGGAGAGGGCAGGGCGGAGCAGGGGAGGCCGTCCGGCTTCTTGAACAGCACGCTTATAGTCACTTCTCCATGAGCGCTTCTCCATGCGCAGAGCTCGTAGTAGTAGCGCCGGCGATACCCCGTTCACCCAAATACATAGGGCCCAGCGACGTCGAAACGGCAGGACCATTTTCGATCAACTGATGGTGCATCTCTCACATTTCCATATGCTGGATCGTATCACGGCGTCGGAGTCAGTGAGCGTTCTGACTGAGAGTGGCGTAGAGGCTGGTACCGGCCTGCTCAATAAATCCAAAGTGAAAGCCCGCGTGAAGGCGATCGCTAGGAGGTGGTTGCCGGAGGTGAGGTCGGCATTGGTTACGGGAATCGCCGGATGCTGGCCAACATTCAAACCCTGGACTGCCTGTTGAGTGAAGATGGCACCTAAGTCGGGATTGGTCGTGCTGCGGTAGCGAACCCACCAACTGGTGTCCACGCTGAGCTGTTGCAGGTTTGTGAGCCGCCCTGTTTGCGGGATACCCGTCACTTTACTAGGCGGGATATTGCGAAACGCATCGAATTTGACCGGCTACTCGCCCTTAGAAGCCTGACGACACCACGCTGGTGATGGTTAATGTCTTCACCTGTCGGTGGAGAAGACTGTGTCTCAGATGATATAGTAGTACGGAGGTTTTCTTTTTTATTCATGATTTTACGTTGCGGGTTTTTTTAATGGAGGCGCTTTGCGAATCAACAACTTCGCATTACCGATCTAAACCAGTCGACCACCTGATATAGTCCCAACAATTATCAAATGCTTTTCTATGTTCCTGCGTGACACGTCGTTAGAGAATCAGGAATAAATCATGGTCCCATTTTGCTATTGATAACTAAGACCACACCGACCGGTGTTTGGAGAATGGACCGTCAGACCTTTCTGAACCTAAGCTAGTGCTAGTGCAATATGTCAGTCACTCCTGGAGTGATCACTTGGGTCACTCATCATGTCTCTGGATCCTAACGATTTGCTATGCTGCCGGGCTGCGCATCTCCGAGGCTATCAGCCTGAAGGTCGCCGACATCGTTGTATTCACTTTACCGCAGCAGATTGCAACAATTGCCTATCAGAATAAGAGAGAGCTCTATGGCACCTTGTTCAGGGCCGCGCGGCGGAGACCTTGCTCACTATCGCCGCTGATCCCAAACACCTGGGCGCCAAGATTGGCTTTTTCGCCGTGCTCCACGCCTGGGGCTCTAACCTGCTCCATCATCCTCACCTACATTGTGTGGTCACCGGCGGTGGTCTCTCTGCGGATGACACTGAGTGGATTTCCTGCCGGGCTGGATTTTTCTTGCCCGTGGGGGTGCTTTCAAGGCTGTTTCGTCGCCTGTTCCTGGAATATTTGGTGAAAGCATTTGACACGGCCAAACTGCAGTTTTTCTCCTCCCTCGAATCACTCTGGGACCTGTCCTCATTCCTGGATTATTATACTTGGCTCCCTTGCGCCAGGCCGAATGGGTGGTCTACACCAAGCGGCCTTTCGCCGGACCCGAGCAGGTGTTGGACTACGTCGGGCGCTATACTCATCGCGTAGCGATCTCTAACAATCGTCTGTTCTAACAATCGTCTGTTGGACATCGCGGAGGACAAAGTGAGGTTCATGATGGACAAGACTGCTTTGGGATCCAGCTCTAACTGTGCCAGACAAGCTTGGCCGAACCAAGCGACAGGAGAAGCGTTGCCAAACGAGTCATACCCAAGGAAATCTGACACACAGATCTCATCCCCCCAACGTCTTCATAACTCACTGGAAGCACCGCGATCCCACAAAGCATCGCAGGCGCCCATCATTTGCGACTACATCGGATCCTTGCCCCAGATCCAGCCCACAATCAATACCCATAGGCGACGCCACACCCCAGCGGCTTAGTCCAACCCATTTTTAGACCACCGTCGCGGCGGTCACACTTGGTATGCTCTCCGAGGGTCTTCCGCCGCGCCGCCGGTCTAAAAATGCTCTGCGTTATGCCGACTTCACGTTAATAACGATTGTCTGAACTGCTCGAACCTGGGAGGGTGAATCAACAAGAACAATCTCAAAGGAAGGCTGGCTTGTCGCCATCCGTATTGGGTTTATCCACACCGAGGTTGCTTCGTGCGGAGAGCTCGGGTGAATCGATGATCTTCACAATCAAAGCGGCGACGCTCTTGCGGGAGACTTCTGTACCCTTGAAGGGCTCATTCCTCTCCGTGGTCTCGTAGTCCACTTCGTCTTCGTCCGTCAGCCACGCCGGCCGCAGAATGGTGTAGTTCAGCCCGGATGCTTCGATGATGTCGGCGGCTCTGCGGAATGGGGGAAGATACGCACCGATTTGACGACGGTTCCATGCACCGAACTTGCCTGGAATTTCGTCATATAGCCCGAGCGACGCCACAAAGATGAGACGCTGGACTCCAGCCTCGTTCATCGCCGCAACGACATTCTTTGCCTGGAGATCGATATCATCGCCCGTTAGATTTGCATAAACAATATCCTGGCCAGCCATCGCATGATTCAACTGCTTCATGTTGAGCACATCGCCCTGGACAACCTTTGACCTCTTTGGCGCACTGCCTTTGAGCCTCTTGGTGTGTCGAAGAAAGAGCGTGAGTTCTACATCGTCGTTTTTCTTCAGCATTTCGATCACCCAATGAGCAATCTGTCCACCTGCACCAAGTACCAGAACCTTCTTCATCGCTTCCCGTCCTTCCTGTGCATCTTTGGTTTCCGCGCGAAAGTCGAGAGCTCACCCGTCCAGGTGAGCCCTCGATATCGTACCTGTCCCTCGGACCTGCATCGCAGCGCAAGACTTCTACTTCATATACTTCTCGAAGAAGGCGAGAACCTTATCCGGATATCTGCCAAAGTAGTTGTAGCCATCCTTGAAGCGCCGAGTTGTGTTCCCCAGATCGTCGAGCTGTTCAAAGATCCGGAGGGTCTGTGCGTGCGGCGGCGGTAAGCGCCGTCGGTGCGACGGGCGAGGCCGCGAAGGCTATCTGCCCCAGATCGTCGAGCTGTTCAAAGATCCGGAGGGTCTGTGCGTGCGGCGGCGGTAAGCGCCGTCGGTGCGACGGGCGAGGCCGCGAAGGCATATCTGCCCCAGATCGTCGAGCTGTTCAAAGATCCGGAGGGGCTTGGGCGTGTGGCGGCGCTAGGTGTCGTCGGTGAGATGGGCGAGGCCGCGAAGGCATATCTGCCCCAGATCGTCGAGCTGTTCGAAGATCCGGAGAAGAGTGTACGTGCAGCGGCGGCATACGCTATCGAAGGGACGGCTCCGCTGACGCCGCTCGAAGCGATGATTGTTCTAAATCCGCTCTACTACAATGCGGGGTTGCTCGTTGAGTCTCGATTTACGGCGCACTATTCCGGTGGCGGAAGTCGCCAGGCAGAGATCCTCATCGGCCTGCTCGGCCGGAGCAACTCCAAGCTGAAAGATGTACTCCTACCCGCAGAATATCGTGAAAGTTTCGCGCTTCTTACCGAGACGGTTCGCCTTCAACACGCTGAGTTTGCGCTCAAGTCGGAGGCCGCCAAGCGTCTGACTAGGCGTTCCTGGACCGGAGAACTCGCGCGCGGTGGACCATCTGGCCGATCCGCGGTTCCGCGGCGTGTATTTCCAGCTCGCAACGCTGCTGCCTTACCATGAAGCGCTGTCTCTTCGGGAAAATTTGGTGCAGTACGCGGCAGATACAAAGGATCACAGTGTCTCGGATACTTTCGTGCAATTGCTACGTCCGCGACAACGCGAAGCGGCGGCGACTGCGGCATGAGTGGGATCTGAGGCAAAGCACGAGCGAGGTTGCCCCACGCTGAGGAATCCAGAGCGATTCTCTTAAGGCGAGACCAATTTCATGACGGTCAAGGCAGGTACTAAGCCGGCCCCGAAGTCACTGAAACTTACATTGACTTCTTCACTGCCACGATCCGTAACCGGAACACTCGACAGGCCTACGCTCGGGCTTGTTGGCAGTTGTTTGATTGGTGCAAAGCTCACGGCCTCTGCCCCGGAAAACCCGCGGCAGACGGGGAGGGGGCATTGAAATATCTACAAAATGTATCATTTTCTCGAGAGCGTTAACCGGTAAATGATCTTCCCTTTAAGCTTTAATGGCACGCCGTAAAACAGCGTTCATACGCCCCTGCCAGCCTCGCCCGGTGCCCTTGTAGTGCGCGAGGACATCAGGGTCGACGCGTAAGGTGACGGCAATTTTGACCGGCGCTTTTTGTGGCCCCCTCTGCCCCCGGCGATGCTTTACGGCGGCTTCGTAAAGGGCGGGCGGAAGCACCTCCTTAGCCGGCCGCGCGCGTGCAAAGTCCTCGTCGGTCCATTCCGGATTATCCGGGTCGGCGGCAATGCCCCGGTTAATCCGCTTTTCCTCTTCATCGGTGGGCGGTATCAGTCTGGTTTTGCGTGCCATTTTCTGTACTCCCGTTGATTGGCCTTCCTTAAGTTGATGATGCGGTAACTCTGGTGCCGGATGACGAAGCAGACGGAATATAGCCGGTGGTCAATGGAGCCGAGTGCTCGGAAGCGATTTTCTCCATAATGCTTGCGCTGATCCAGTTCAATAAGTGCTTCATCCCAGTCGAAGAACTCCATCGCGCTGAAGTCGACCCCGTGTTTAGCGAGGTTCTTTCCACGCTTGCCTTCGTCCCATTCGTACACTTGGTTTAATTGTACACACAAAAAGACGAGTGTACAGCGCCTTAACGGTTATAGCCTTCGGAATCGTAGATTAACGACTTGCTGCTAGGAGTGCCGACCCGATGCTTTAGAAAACGGCCAATTCATTTTTTAAATGACACTTCTGATTGGTTGGGATCAGTGCCGAAAGTCGTGCTCCCCAATCAGCCATGACGGTTTCACCACTGGACCAACCATTTCACGGCAGAATGCAGGGCACTGTTCCTTTTCTCCAGATTCGAACTTCGGAGACCATCGAAATATCGGCGTCGCCCATGAGCTGAGGCAAAACCGTTTGCGGCGGTCTCCTTAAAGAATTTGTCAAGCCAGAAAAATGTCAATGAATACCGAGCCTGGAAATTATGACGAATATCCGCAATGACACGGCGGTCCAAGAGAAAGATCCTACACAGTTGGTGATCCGAGACGTCGGTTACAATAGAGAGCAGAAGTTGAAAATGATTTCCATCCTCGAGCGGCGGAATCTGAAAACGACAGCATCCCTCCGCATCAACCAGGTCGCTTCGGAGCACTTTATCGCCTGCTTCATCGGCAACAATACCCAAAGCTTTTCTCGAGTCAGGTAAGAATTGCCGCAACCTCTCGGGCAGGCATGAGCGGAGGTCCCTAAAGTCGTCGCTATCGAACAATCTTGGCTTGACGGAAGAGAGTCGGCAATGGTCCGTCCTGGTTTGACTAAATACAGGATGCACCCGGCCGTTCTGAACAGACTGGATAAGAGTCTCAATATTGCGAAGTCTCTTTTGACAGCGACTGTATCTAACCAACAATCGTGCAGTCTCGTGGGCAATAGCCAACTCCTCAAGCATTTTGGCAGTGACCTTCCGAAAGCCTATGACCTTCGCCAACACTTGATCCATTTTAAGTACAGCCGTGACCTCCTCGTCCGAATCTAAGTTGAAACAAGAACCAACCCTCCCGACCACGGCTTCTTTTGCGCGCGATACTTGATCCGCCAACGAATCTCGGATGGCGCGCAACCTATCAACATCAATAGGTACACCATCGCATTCCAAATCGCCCAGAGTTTTGACCAGCGACAGTGTCTCGTTCCTGTATTGTTGTTCAATTCCTCGACGCGCGAGCTCCTGTTGCAGAACACCAGCTAACTGCAATGTCGCGTCAGCATGCTCGCAAGCATAATGAACAACACCATGGAATGGCACATCGAGGAGGCTGCCGCTTGGACCCACGATGTCCTTGTGGGCTTTGATGGTCCTGCCGAGTAGCCGCTTGGCTAGATACTGCAGATTAAGGAAATCCGCATCGCCAAAGCAGTCGTAGGCAGCAAGCATGGTATCAAAACCGATGTTGGCTATGTTGATTCCATTCCTTCTCAGTAGGACGTAGTCGTACTTGAGGTTATGCCCGAACACCTTGATGGGACCTTCAAATAGTTCCCTGAGAACCGCCATTACTCGGCTACGCTCAACCCCATTAAGCTCAAGCGTGGGGATATACAACGCCTCACCGTGCTTGCAGGAAATCGACATGCCGTATAGCTCTGCCGAATACGGATCCCTGCCGCTTGATTCAGTATCGATGGCACAGCACTGTGACGCGCAGAGCTCTGCCACAGCACTCTGGAGATCCGCCTCCGTCTTGATCACGTGAAAATTAGGGGAACCTAGATTGACCTCTTGCGGAACGAGAGGAACCTCGGCAGGTCTTCGCAGTAATCGCTTGAGCGAATGAAAGGCGTGAGTCGCAAGGAGCCGACCATTGTCGTCGTTGTCGATCTCGATTCTCAGTTGCTCGCGGTTTACGTTCAAGCAAGGGTAACGACCACTCGGTGAGAACTGCTTGAGACGCCGGAGAAAAGCGTCGCCATTTGCCTTGAGTTTGTTTCGAATTTTGCGAGACGAGACAACGGATGGATCAGCTATCTTATCGGCCAGATCTGCAGGCTGTTGCAGCACTGCAATTGCTTCACGCTTGGTTAGGACCGCGTGCTCTGGACCGGTGGTTAGCGCCAGAAAAGCGGGCACCGAGTCGGGCGTGACGCCGAACCTAGAAATCACCGTTTCGCAGGTAAAAACATCAATGGCCTTTTTGTTGAAAAGAATGACACGGCGACCATCCTTAGCAAACTGCAAAAGGCTTCGGTCCTGCGTCACTACGTGGGTCACCAGTGATGCAAGGCCGACACATAGGTCAAGAAGATGAACATGGGAATCATGGACAACGGTGATTCCGAGTTGCTTGAGGAAAGCCACGGTCTTTTCGATATTCGCGTCGGTTGTGATTTGGTTGGCCTCTTCACCAACTGCGAATACGCCCTGGTTGATTCCGAGCTTCTGCCTGAGCCGAAGGAGGTCTCTGATTACCCCGAAAAGAAAGGTACGATCTTCACCGTCGACCACCAAAAGCGGCGCGCCTAGGAACGATCTCTGGCTGACCTCAAAAAATCTTGTGCTATCAATCAAGAATATGTTCGGTGCCTCTGGCTTTCCCCTAGTCGCCAGCCCTGAGAACATCGAGTTCTTGGAAGGCGTCCATCTCCCAGATCTTCCCTCCTGCCCGCTTTGGATGGTCCTTGAAGTGCTGGTTTCTTTGATTGAAATGTCTTGAGATTGCGAGCTTCATATCTTCCGTGCATTTGTAATCGGAATTGTGAATCACTGCTCTAGTCATGCCATTGAGAACTCCCTCAATCACGTTGAGGAACTGTGCCGAAGTCGGCAGGGGAACCAATTCGATCATGGGGCCCGCTGGCTCTCTCTTGTTCTCCTCATTGAAGTCATCCAACCATTCGGTCAGTATGGCTGAGTTGTGCCAGGCCACAGCATCCCACGTGACGTATAGCTTGGATTTTCCGTGGTATTGGTTATAGAGAATTTCAAGGAGGTCCATTATGGATCGCGTATCCTTCGATGCGACAAATATCCATGTCGTTTGATTCGTGGTGGCGCTCAATGCGGCGACAAGCGACACCGTTCCCCTCGACACCTGATGGCGTGGAATTCTCGGGACACTGTCTTTGTCTCTGTACGCTCTCCCACTACGTTTCCGCACCTGAACGGGGCCCCATTCGTCAATAAACAAAAACATTTCGCTCGCTTTGAGTGATCTCAGCGTCAGCACCAACCGTTCGATCTTTTCCTGGTAATTAGGATCAGGGCTTGTTAGCACCCTGCGTGCCTTTCTCCATCCGTAGCCGGCCTTCTTGATTAGTCGGGCGAGAGTACTTCTGGAGATGGTCTCGTGATGACGTGCCTCGTATGCTTGGGTAAGGTCACGTTGAGTCCAATTCATCCGACTAAATCCAATCGAGTCTGGCCTGCAATGAAGAAGTTCAAGGATGCGGTTTGTTTTCTCGGCGTCCTTCGCTGGCTTTCCTAAGCGGGTTCTCCCACTGAAAAGCCCTGCTGCCCCGGCTTCCATGTAAACCTTGAAATAGTGCCTCGTAGTTTGTCGTGACGCATGAAGAATAGTTGCTGTGATCACGTTCGGAATTCCGCGTTTCCTTGCGAGAATGGTGGCCGCCTTCTTACGTTCCAGCAGAGTTCCATTCCTGGCCATTTCGAGCAAATGGGTGAGCTCGATTGGGTCCTTGAACTCCGTTGTGAAGAGTCTCCCTGGGAGCCATCCATACGTGATTTCGGCCAGCCATTCTTTCGCAGCCGCGATAAAACCTCTATGCGCTGCCCCGCTTTTCGTCGCATGTGAGTGGGTGCCCCGCACACCTAACTGATTCTTCGGAATGCCCAGCTGGCGCAGCCAGCGCGTCACGGTCGAGTAGGAGACCTGGATGCCTTCTTCGATCAGTTTTTCGTGCATCCGTTGGATCCAGCCACCGCATTGCTCGTAGAGGCGCTCAAGCAATTGCGGGTCGATCTTTTGCTTTGCAGAGCGGACCGGTTTCGGCATTTGACCTCCTTGTGCGATGATCACCCCCACGGTATTGCAACTGACGCGCAAACGCCGGGCGATCTCTCGCAGCGGCATGCCTTCCTGGTGGAGGAGAAAAACCGCCTTACGCTTGTCCGCTTCGATCATGGAGCTGCTTCAGGCTTTGGTTAAAGGCAGGTGCCCGGCTCAAGATCCCGGCCCGTCAACAGATTCGCCCGGGCGTGAAAACCGGGGTCTTCAGCCTGCGATCCTCGCTTTTGCCTATCACCCGCTGCGTGACCGCTCGCTGAGCATTATGGAGCAGGTCCCGCTCAAGGCCAGCACAAACTCCTCAATGTGCTGCTGGCGCCGGCGACACGTCCTGGCAGTTATGGTCGCTCTGTAAGGATGCGTTGGATATTCCTTTTCCCATGCAACACGGCGAATGGACCAACTGGCGGGGCTAAAGAAGAGGCCCGAGAGCTCATTGAGCGATTCCGCCTGATTCAACCTCATCTGGAGGATGACCGCCCGTTGAAGGCGGTCGCGATTGACGGCAGGAAGGCCCGCAAGACGGCAGCCGACGCTGTCCGCCTATTCAAACTCCACCCTGCCACCGTCTCGCGGTTGCTGGCGCAGAGCTTACGCCAAATAGCATGCAAACCAGATAATTTGCAAAATGACAGGGAAAAGTCGGGGCAGGGGAGGAGACTTTCGAATATCTACAAAAGGGATCATTTTGTCGAGAGTTTGAAAGCTACTAGGGCAGGGTGCCACAGCAGCCAAGAGCGTCACCTTTCACACAATTGGCCTTTTCCGCGTACCGGCACCTTGGCCAAAAAAGGCATTTGAAAATCGACACAGCAGCTGTGCGCCGGTAAGCTCGACATTGCATCTCGTATGCCGAAACGGCCTTCCAAAAAGCCCCCGCGTGATCCTGCGACCGAAGAAGCCCTGCGCCGCATCGAGAAAGCCCGGGAAAGCGGTGCGAAGCGGTTGGATTTGTCCGAAATGAAACTGAGCACGCTGCCCGAGGCGATCGGCCAGCTCTCCCAGCTCCAGAATCTCAATCTTTCCGGCAACCAACTGAGCACGCTGCCCGAGGCGATCGGCCGCTCTCCCAGCTCCAGAATCTCAATCTTTCCAACAACCAACTAAGCACGCTGCCCGAGGTGATCGGCCAGCTCTCCCAGCTCCAGAATCTCCATCTTTACAGCAACCAACTGAGCACGCTGCCCGAGGCGATCGGCCAGCTCTCCCAGCTCCAGCAGCTCTATCTTTTTAACAACCAACTGAGCACGCTGCCCGAAGCAATCGGCCAGCTCTCCCAGCTCCAGCAGCTCGATCTTTCCAACAACCAACTGAGTACGCTGCCCGAAGCGATCGGCCAGCTCTCCCAGCTCCAGCAGCTGGATCTTTCCCGCAACCAACTGAGTACGCTGCCCGAAGCAATCGGCCAGCTCTCCCAGCTCCAGCAGCTCAATCTTTACAGCAACCAATTGAACACGCTGCCCGAGGCCCTGCAAAGTTTAGGGATTCTGGAGACGCTGTTTCTCCAAGGCAATCCGGGTCTGGGCCTGCCGGATGAAGTGCTCGGCCCGATGATGGATGAGGTTTCTGATACTCAAAGATCTCCCAAGCCTTCGCGCGAAATCCTCGACTACTATTTTGCAACGCGCGGGGCGAAGGGCCGAGCGTTGCGAGAGGTGAAGCTGATCGTAGTCGGACGCGGCGGATCCGGGAAGACTTCGCTCATCAAGCGGCTTAAGGGCGACCCCTTTGACCCGCACGAGGGAGAGACGCACGGCATCAACATCCGCGAGCTGGAGCTGGCTTGTGCAGATGGGCCGGTGCAGGCGCGGGTGTGGGACTTCGGCGGGCAGCACGTATTGCATGCCATGCACGAGTTTTTCCTCACCGCGCGCAGCCTCTACTTGCTTGTGCTCGGCGAGCGCGACGACATGGCCGAACGCGACGCCGCCTACTGGCTCCAGCTCATTCGCAGCTACGCCGGACCGGCGCCGGTGGTCGTGGCGCTGAACAAATCTGGTGGGCGCGCACGGGATATGGACCGTCGCACGCTCGAAGAGAAATGCGGACCGATCCTCGCATGGGTCCCGACCGAGTGCTCCGAGTTGGACTCCATAAAAAACGGCATCGACGCCCTGCGCGCTGCCCTCATAGAGGCGACTAGCAAGATGGAAGAAGTGCGGCGCCGCTTCCCGGCCAAGTGGTTTGAGATAAAGAACTGGCTCGGCGGCATGAAGGAGTCCTACATCAACTACAATAGTTATGCTGCGCGCTGCGCCGAACTGGGCGAAGCCGACCCTGCGAAACAGGAGGAGCTAGCCGCATGGTTCCACGACCTCGGCATCGCGCTCAACTACGGTCGCGATCCGCGCCTGTGCGACACTACTGTGCTGCGCCCGGATTGGCTGGCGAACGGCATCTACGCCATCCTGCGGGCGAACGACGCACGCCACGAAAAGCCGCTAGCGCGCGAGGGGATTGTTACGCTGGAGAGCCTTGAGGAATTTACAACGCCGCAGAAAAGCTGGAGATGCTGAAGACGAAAGATTATCCGCAGGAGAAGTGGCCCTTTGTGCTACGGCTGATGAGTCTATTCCAGCTCAGCTTTCCCATCGATGAGGACGGACAGCGCCAGCTCGTCCCCGCGCTGCTTCCCGTTGAAGAGCCTTCCGCAGCGACCGAGCCCGATGGCGAGGGACGTGTACGGCTCCGGTATGAGTTCAACGTCGTTCCAGCCCCGCTCGTTCCGCGTCTGCTCGTGCGGACTTTTGGCCTTATCAAGAATGCGCTCCATTGGCGTCGCGGCGCAATGCTCCGCTACGGTCCGGCTATCGCGAAAGTCTGGGCGACCCAGGACGAGCGCTGGGTCTATGCGACGATCTCAGGTTCGCAGGAAACGCGCGACGACCTTACTATGATGTTGCGAGAGACCCTCCGCGCTCTTTTCGCTGAGTACAAAAGCCTGAACGTGGTCGAGCAGATGGAGTGGGACGGAGAGTGGGTGCCGCGTGCCACGCTGGAAAAGATCGGCATCATCCCCGCCGAAGAGATAGCTAAAGTCGCAACGCTGAAATTACCGGAAGAGGAGAAGAGGGTATGAAGCCGGTTGGAACGAAGAAAGCGAGGGCCGAGCGGCTGTTAGTAAGCTACTCGCATGAAAACGCCGCATGGTGCAAACGGCTGCATCCCGTGCTGAGAGTAAGGGCAAACGTGGACACTCTTCAACCGTGGCACGACACAGAACTCAAAGCCGGTGACCGCTGGGACAAAGAAATCCGGGTCGAACGGGAGCGGATGGATATTTTTCTCTGCTTGGTGAGTTTTCAATTTCTAGCCTCCGGCTACATCCAGAACGTGGAATTGCCAAGAGCGAAGGTACGCCACAAAAACGGCGAGATAGAGGTAGTGCCAGTGGTTCTTTATCCGATGGATCTCAAACACGATTGCGAATTTCTTTATCAGCTCAATCCTTTGCCCGCTTGGGGTAAGAGCTGGCGGGATTTTGAAAAGGACGGCGACTGGAACGACGCGCTTTATCCCATCGGTGAAGGCGTCAAGCAGGCGATCGAGAAAGCGCGGCTCCGATGAGCTACGCGCGGAGGAGGGGTTTGCCTTGGAAACACCCTTTGCGCCGTTCCAAAGGACCGGGGCCGGTGGTCGCCTGGAGCGGAAACCGCGCCGTGGTGTCCGGCGCGCTTGCCTTCTGCGGTCCTCTTTTTCTTTTTCTGGCGTTTAGTGGAGGCGCAAGATGTAGCAAGCCGTGATGCCAAGGGCTACGAGTGCTGCCGACAGAGCGAGCCAGACAATTACCTGTGCAACGGCCAGCGTTTCGCGCATACGGCCAAAACCATCATCGAAGGCTTTGCGGATCAGCGCGGCGTTTTCTCTGGAGGACTCTTCCAGCAATCGAGCGGCATTTTCCCGAGCTGCCCGCAAGGCGGCGTTAAGACTCTCCGTACACAAAAGGTAACTTTGAGTTTCGGCGGGTAATTTCCTTTCAGCGGAGCTTTCACAAGCGTTGAGACCAAAGGAAAATTGCCTTGATTGTGTCATATAGAGTATTATACATACGTTATTTGAGCAGAGCTTCAGCCCGCGAACGAAGCCAGCGTGTAAATATGGCCCTAGATCTGTTAAAGAAGAACAACTCCCCCAAAGAGGTAGTCTCTTCGCTAGTGGCCGAGTTCGATCTCTCTGCGCGACAAGCTTACCGTTACCTCCAGCAAGCTCAAGGACTCCCAAACCGCTGGCGCTTCCGGAACCCAAAACGGTTTTCACCGTCAAGTTGCCGCTAAATGTCATTCAACGGGTGCGACAGATTGCTCGCCGGCGCCGTCAGTCCATCGGCGATTTGGTCAGCGAGGCATTGGAGGATTTCCTGACAAAACGCAGAACCCATGGCTGAGCCCAAAAGCCGACAAGCCATCCATGTTCAATTCGAATGCCGCAATGATCGTTACTCCCCGCAGAAGTTGGCGCAAGTGCTCAATAATCCTTCCTACGCAGGGGCCTATGTTTTTGGCCGATTCAGGTCGAGCAAATCTCTTTCCAGCGAGGGCCAAATCCAATCCCGGGTGCTCGAGCAGCCGATCGATTCCTGGAGCGTGCTGATCCAGGACCATCATCAGCCTTACATCAGTTGGCAGGAGTATTTGGAGAACCAACAGATTTTGTTGCACAACCAAACCAACAAACCCGATCAGCTCTTGGCTAATATCGCACGCGAAGGTCGGGCCCTGCTCCAGGGCTTGCTGCTATGCGGTGGTTGTGGCCGCCGGCTTTCACCTCGTTACAAGGGCAACGGAGGAATTTATCCCGTCTACGAATGCACTGCTGGTTCTCAGGACACGATTCACCAGGAGGACTGCATTCACATTCAGGCTAATCTGGTCGATCAAGCCGTGAGCCAACGCGTTCTGGAGGTGCTCCAGCCCGAACAATTCCAGATCGTTTTGCGAGCAGTCAACGAACTGCAAGAGCGCAGCGAGGCGATTGACGGACAATGGCGAATGCGCATTGAACGCCTCGATTATCAAGGGCAGTTAGCCCAGCGACGTTATGAACAGGTCGATCCCTTATGTGGCCTCGACTTTAATGTGGCGCCCAGGGGCGAATGCAGGTCACTGCATGCATCCGATCTGTCTGGGCGCCACATAAGTTGAAGTTTTACAGCGATTGCAGGAACGTCATTAGACCGATATTTTTACTCCAACGGTTTTTCCGCCCAACCTCCTTTACTTCACAACAAGCTAGTGCTTTGGCCTTCATCTCCAGGTCCGTTTCCGCATAGATATTGGTTGTATCGAGCGAGACATGACCTAACCATGCCCGAATCGTGTTGATATCTACCCCGGCACGCAACAGATGGGTGGCGGTCGTGTGCCGAATGGAATGAGGGCTCACTCGTTTCGCTGCCAGTCCCGGCATTTGTGGTGATATTCTTTCTATATAGCGTTCAACCAGCGTGTGAATACCGAACCGGGTGATCGGTTGGCCGCATCGATTAAGAAAGACATGCTCGCTTGGAGCCCTAACCGCGATCAACGCTGTAAGCTCGTTCGCCGTGTGCGGCCATATGGGACAGCGGCGCTGTTTGTTGCCTTTGCCGTGGAGCGTAACCGAGGAATGATCTCTCTTGGGCGCATGCGCGAGACTAAGATCTCCGATCGTAAGTTGTGCTGCCTTATCCGCGCGGGCGCCGGTGTTATACAAGAAGAGTAGGAGCCCATAGTCGCGGCGTCCTTGCGCCGTGTTACGATCGGGTGCAGCGAGCAGTGCGTCCATCTCTGACTTTTCCAGATAGGTGATCGAAACCTTAGCGGTTCGCTTGAAGGGAATGGCTCTAAGCTGCCCACACCATTCAATGTGTTCCGGGCAATGTTGTCCGATAAAGTGCGCCAGCGCATGAATCACCGCCAGTCGTTGGTTGCGCGTTGTCACGCTGCACCGACGCGTCTCCTCCAAGTCTTGAAGAAACTTCTGTACGTTCTCGGCGCTGACGTGATTGATGTCGAGTTCATCGATGTGTTTGTGAAGCTTCCCGGCGATGAATGGGACGAGCAAAGCAATTGTGTCGCGGTAGCTTTGTTGTGTGTTGCGCGCCAGATTACGTTCACTCACTAGATGCTCAAGCAGGAAGCGGCGGACCCACGGGCCGAACTTGGTCGTGTCATTCATGGCACACCTCCTGGAATGCGTACCTCTCAAAGCGCACCGATGCCTCGTGCAGCAACTCCGGGGTCATCGTCAGGTACACTTGGGTGGCAGCGATATTGACGTGCCCCAGGTACGTTGCTAACTGTGACGACTATGCCGATCTCGGCATAGTCGCACTATCCCGGGTTCCGGACTATCCAGGGTAAGTTGGAGGTAAGTGCTCCAAACTCTTTGTTCACGGGCCTTGGAGCAGCATCCGTGTGCAGATTAACTCGGCATAGTCCTCACCTCGACTAGAGGTCCTTGAGAGACGTCAGCAGTTTGTTGCCGGGGTGATGACGACCCTTATTTTCTGTTGTTTTATGGAATTTCGTGTTGCGGATAGTGATCACTGTACTACGTGAATCTACGTCTGCGACGGTGAGAGCTACGGCCTCGCTGATCCGTAGTCCGGCGCCATAAAGAAATACTAAGGGCCTGTCATGAAATAAGTGTATCAAATACATTCATATATTTGGACGAATTGTGTAGTTCCATTCTCCGTGGAACGAGTCGGGACGAATATTTATTTCTTCAATCTGTTTTTTTGACACCTTGGCTCCTGGCGGGTAGGAGTTGGTGTCGAGTTCGGCCCGCACCTTTAAACCAGTCTGAGTGGTGGTCGCTGAAATCAAATTGACAATCACCTCGTGGCTCACCAAGGGCTTGCCGCGCCAGTTCTGGCTGATGAAGGAAAACAATCGGTGCTCGATCTTGTTCCACTTGCTGGTGCCCGGAGGTAAATGACACACCGAGATATGCAAGCCGGTCTCATCGGCCAACTTCTGCAACTCCAGCTTCCAGAGCCTGACCCGTGAGCCGTTGCTACCGCCCGAGTCGGCGGTGATCAGCAAGCGCTGGGCTTGGCGGTAGACCGGTTTGCCCATCGAACGCCACCAGCGTCGGATGCTCTCCACGGCGAAGGTGGCTGTGTCGTGGTCAATACCCACGCTCACCCAGCCTCGATTCTTGCCCACATCGTAGACACCATAGGGAGTGACCCGTCCCAATTCGGGAATGACGAAATCATGTACCCGCACCTGTTCCGGGTCTCCCTTGAGCCGTAGCTCTCGCCCTCCGTTTTTGAAGTCCCCCACCAACTCCTTCTTCTTGGTATCGACCGAGATGACCGGTTGACCCTGCCTCAGGAAGCGCCGGACCTTGCGGTGGATATGTTCAAACTGAGCATTGCGATCAGGGTGCGAAGAGCCTTCCAGAGTCTTGGCGTTTGCCTGCAGGCTATAACCTAAGTCGTGCAGCAACTCGGCCACCAAACGGTGGCTGACGCGATGATTGTGGCGGCCCAATTCCTGGGCCAGTTTGCGCACGCTCTTGCAAGTCCAGCGCAGCGGAGACTCCGGGTCACCACGGCTCAATGGCTCGATCAACAGCTCCAAATCTCTCACCAGCGTCGCGTCCTGTTCCACTGTGCTCTTGCGTCCTCCGCCAGGTTTACGGATAGCTCCGCCGGAAGGCATTGGGGAATTGCCTAATTCGACGATGCCACGTGCAATCGCGCGCCTGGAGACTCCCGTGGCACGAGAAACAATGGAAATACCTCCGTAATCGATGGCGAGACTTTCCGCAGCGGCAATCATTCGGCGCATCCGCTCATCCACTGTAGGCAACAGACTCTCGAAACGACGCTTTATCGCGTCTATATCAATCATTAGCTCCAGAGTATACATTCTGAAGAAAAATTGATACACTTATTTAGTGACAATCCCTAAGATCGCTCGCAGCGTATTTGGCTCCAGCTTGCGAGGGTCTTTCCGACAGGAAATAGCGGCACTGAAAAGCCGGCGCAGTTCGCCTTCGGTATAAATATAGGGTAGGAAACGTTGAGGCAGCCGAGGCACCGTTTTAGGCAGCGGCGCACCGGCGACCAAGTCCCGGCTGATCGCGTAGCGGTAAAGTCCGCGCTGGCGTTAGATATGAAACGCAACCTCCCATGCCGGCCGTCGGTTATATTGTGAGCATACGGTTGGCTGCCAACCCACAGGTCAGCAGCAGTACGGATCTGCTTAATCGTGACTTCATCGTCCGTTTCCAGACGCAGGACATCGACAAACACCAGCATGTGTTGCGCGACGAGGCGCAGAGAACTCCTGGTGCTGCCCTGGGCGGCACGATAAGCAAGGTAGCGCAACCGCTCTTCTAAGAGCGGCCTAGTAGAATGATGATTGATTGCACGAGGCGATTTGAAAAGTTGATCGAACATGGTCGGACCTCCACAAGAATTGAGATAACAGCCCGACTCTCAGAGGAAGGAAATTTATGTGGCGTAAAAAATGACAGAATCGTCAGCCAAAAAGGGCGACACCCTTCTACGCCACATTAAAGTCGAGGCCACATAAGGGATCAAATGTGGTCGACCACATTTGATCCCTCTCATCGTCTGGTGGCCGCCACATTAGAGCAACGTTGGAACCAAGCCCTCGAAGAAACGCAGCGGCTCAAGGACGATTACCAGAAGTATCGCCAGCAACAGGGACTAGAACTGAGCGCCAAGCAGCAAGCCGAGTTACTGGCCATGGCCGAGGATCTCCCGGGATTGTGGCAAGCTCAGACGACTTCAGCCAAAGATCGCAAGCGAATGCTGCGCTTATTAATCAAGGATTTGACCGTCCAAAAACTCCGGGCTGAACGAAAAGCAATCCTCCACATTCGGTGGCAGGGTGGCGCGATTGAGGATCTCATGATCGATCTTCCTGTGCCCATGCCGGTACGGATTCGCTATCCCGAATCGATCGTTACCCAAGTCCGAACCTTGGCCCTGACGATGACCGACTTGCAGATCGCCGCGACACTCAATCAAGCGCAATTACGTAGCGCCAAAGGCAAGCCATTCACCGATAGCATGATCCATTGGATTCGTTATCGCTACGAAATCCCAGCGCCTGTTTTGAAGCGACCCGAAGAATTTACCGTCAAAGAACTGGCTCGGCACTTTCAGGTCGGCATCGGGGT
>CAWAIK010000029.1:0-85551 GCA_963782115.1 uncultured Verrucomicrobiae bacterium | reverse complement strand
CGGACGGCGGCGGCTCCCGCAGCCGAGGCCGGTTCGTCGACATCGAGGGAAGATCGCTTCTTTTCGGTGAAACCGTGGAGCCAACTTGATGACCGCCAATTCCCCGCATCGCCGGAAGGCTCCATTCTCACACCCGACGGATGGGTGACCGGCAAGGTGGAATTCGCTGGTCGCGCGATCTCCGCTTCACGGCCGAACGTTGGCGGGGGAGCGAAGCCGAAGGGTCCCTATGTTCTGCCGGGTTTCATCGATCTTCACGTCCACGGCGGCGGCGGCGCCGATTGGCAGGGCGGCGAAGAAGGCGTTCGCACCTTCGTGCGCTACCATACTTCTTTTGGCACGACTGTATCGCGCCGACCACCGCGACCGGGCCGGTCCCGGTGATCGAGAAGTCGCTCTCCGCCATCACCTCGATCGCCGCGGCGCGACGGCCGGGCGAGGCGGTGGTGCTGGGCGCGCATCTCGAGGGACCTTTCCTGATCCCCTCAAGCCGGCGCGATGGACGTGCTCTGATGCTCGAGGGCGACCCCGCCCTCGCGCAAAGCTGGGCCGAACAGTTCAAGATCGTGATTGCGACCGTGGCGCCGGAAATTCCTGGCGGCTGCGACGTCATCAAGGCGCTGGCCGAAGGGGCTGCCGCGTGCAGATCGGCCACAGCGTTGCGACGCCGCCGATGGCCGAGGAGGCGTTCCGTTGTGGGCTCCGGCTTCACCCATCTGTTCAATGCGATGTCCCAGATGGAGCATCGCTCCCCCGGCGTAGCCGCTTATGCGCTCGCCAAAGGGCGCTTCGCGGAAATCATCGGCGATCTCTGCATGTCGATGGGACCGTGCTGTTGGCGGCCTATCGTGCGATTCCGCGCCTTTACGCGATTACCGACGCGAGCGCGGCGGGGATGCCGGACGGAACCTTGCGTGGGGCGGCCGCCGCGTCATCAAGAAGGGCAGCGCATCACCCTTGAGAACGGGACGACCCTGGCTGGCAGCGCCATCACGATGCTGGATGCGTTTCGCAATCTGGTCAGCCTCGGCTTGAGCCTCGACAAGCCTCCGATATGACCTCCGCCCGGCAGGCGGAATATCTCGGCTTGCGGGATTTCGGCCGGATCGAGCCGGGCGCGCGGGCCTGTCTGGTCAAGCTCGACGAGGATTTGAGCTTGCAAGGCGTCTGGGTCGACGGCGAGAGTATCGCGCCCGCTATGTAGGCGAGGCGTCCCGCCTTGCTTCTTAGAGCCGGAGCAAAGCGGGACGCTTCGCTTTACTTCCACTACCTGACCTGCGTCGTTCACAAATCTCTAAGGATCGGTGAACGACGCCGCCTAGAAGTAATTAATCTTTAATCCTCATTACACTATGCCAAACCCGCCGAACTTTAAACCGGACCCAAGCATCCGATGTCGAGAGTTTAAAATCCAATGCTCTGGCGCAGGGTTTACGTCAGGGCCAACGTCCAGCTTTTAGCTTACGCCACGGCCGGTTTTTCGGTCGTCGCGATCGCTTCGCGGCGGGCGGAAAAGGCGGCAGAAGTCGCCAAACGCTGGAAAATTGCCACCGTTCACCAGACACCGCATCAACTGATAGAAAATCCCGATGTTGAGATCGTCGATATCGCTTTTCCGCCCGATCAGCAACCAGAGTTGATCCGTCGTGCCCTCAGACAAAAACATGTGCGCGGCATACTGGCGCAGAAACCGCTGGCAATGGATTTTGCGACCGCGAAAGCGCTCGTCGAAGAAACGGCAGCAACTGATAAAGTGCTGTCCGTCAACCAGAACATGCGATTCGATCAATCGATGCGCGTTCTGAAGCAACTGCTCGAGAGGAACGAGCTGGGAATGCCGGTTCTGGGAACGATCGAGATGCGTGCAATACCGCATTGGCAGCCGTTCCTGGCCTCCTATGATCGGCTCACGTTGCTGAACATGAGCATTCATCATCTCGACGTGCTGCGATTTCTGTTCGGTGAGCCATCCGAAATCTATACCGCTGTGCGGCCGGATCCCCGGACCGAATTTCAGCATACGGACGGCATCACTGTTTCTATACTCAAATTCCCGTCAGAAGTGCTGGCAGTGACAATGGAAGATGTCTGGTCAGGGCCGCGCGAAGAAGGGTTCGACTCCGATATCTATATCAAGTGGCGAGTGGAAGGAATGGACGGCGTTGCGCAGGGTACAATTGGATGGCCGGATTACCCAAAGGGGTCGCCTTCAACGCTTCGCTATTGTTCCAGGAAGACAACCAATGGTCATTGCGTCCAACCATCCTGGGAGACCAGGTGGTTTCCGCACGCTTTTGCCGGAGTGATGGAGCAATTACAGTACGCGCTCAAGACCGGGTCGCCGCCAATGTTATCCGCGGCGGATAATCTCAGAACCATGGCGCTTGTGGAGGCGGCGTATCGCTCGGTGCAAGAGAGACGGGTGGTCCGCCTGGCGGAATTTGGTTTTTAACATCCTGAACATTCCTGAAACCCGGAAAGAAAAATAACCATGCTACAGGTAGGTATTTTTAACGGGTACTTCCCTTATCCGCTGGAGGAGCAAGCGAAGAAAATCAAATCGATCGGCTTCAATACAGTCCAGCTCGATCTCGCGTTTAAGGATGTCGATTTTTCGACACCCGATTCGATCACTGTCGCAAAAGCGAAGCGAGTGCGTGAGACGTTCCGCGACTATAATTTGCCCATCTGTTGTATTTCGGGCTATACCAATATCGTTCATCCCGACCCGGCTAAGAGGAAGGAGAAGCTTGATTATCTGAGGGCGCTGATCAGGAACGCCCGGCATTTCGGAAGCCCTTATGTAATCTCTGAAACCGGAACATTCAATCCGGAATCAGACTGGGTAAGTCATCCGAAGAACGAGACAGAAGAAGGATTTCAGGAATGCAAAAAGGTTATTAAAGAACTCGCCCAGGTGGCATTCGATCACGGGGCTGTCTTTTTGCTTGAGACCTATGTAAATAACGTTGTTGGATCCGTCGAAGAAACCGTCCGGATGTTTGCTGAGGTTGATCATCCCGGCCTCGCTTTACTGATGGATCCGACAAATTATTTTGAGGCATATAATATCGACCGCATGGATCAGGTCTTGAAGCAGATTTTCGACACTCTGGCAGCGAAAATTCGAATTGCTCACGCGAAAGACGTAAAGCGAGCAGGAGCCGACAAAGGTGAGAAACACGTGGATATCGATGCCTCTGAGGCACACACTTTCCGTGGGGTTGGTGAGATTGAACTGCCGGCACCTGGTCTTGGTAGTTTAAACTACAATTACTACCTCGAACGGCTTGCCGAGAAACATCCAAACATCCCCATCGTCATTGAGCACCTGGAAGAAGCAGACGTCCCTAGGGCTAAGAAATTCCTGGACGGGAAGTTGAGAGCCCTTGGTCTCTAATATGAAGCGATTTGCTAAAGCGAAGAAGAAAAGCCCTGCGGAGGTTGATCATGCGAATTTCTAAGAGAACAGCGGCGGTAGTAGGAACCGGCTTTATCGGTCCGGTCCATGTGGAAGCTTTGCGACGCATCGGCATTGATGTGAAAGGCATGCTTGGTAGCACCCCTGCCAAGGGCGCGATGGCGAAAGATCGATTTGGACTTGCCAAAGCTTATGCCACCTATGAAGAAATACTGGCTGACAACGAAGTTGATGTCGTCCATATAACTTCACCTAATCGGTATCATCGCGCCATGGCTGCCGGCGCCATTGACGCCGGGAAACATGTTGTTTGCGAAAAGCCTTTAGCTACCAATTCGGCGGAAACTTCCGAGTTGCTCGATTTGGCGGCAAGGAATCCGCGCTTAGTCACCGCCGTCAACTACAATGTCCGATTTTATCCTTTGGCTCTCCACGCTCGAAATCTCATTCAAAGCGGCGCGCTCGGTCCCGTCATGAGCGTGCGAGGCGATTACAGTCAGGATTGGTTGCTGAAGGAAACAGATTGGAATTGGCGCTTGCTACCAGAGGAAGGCGGTGAACTGCGAGCGGTGGGCGACATCGGAACGCATTGGATGGACTTGATACTTTTTGTCACCGGTCTCGAGATCAATTCGGTCTTTGCAGATTTGGCTCCGCTGGTACCGGTGCGTCTCCGTCCGAAGGGCGCGCTCGCCACTTTCCAGACTGATGATGCAGGCGAGGGGCGGGTGGAATCCGAATCGATCGAAATCAGGACCGAGGATTGGGGCTCAGTCCTCTTCCGCTTCACCAATGGCGCCCGAGGTGCAATGTGTGTTTCGCAGGTAACAGCTGGACGGAAAAATCGCATCACCTTCGAAATCGCCTGCGCAAGAGCTGCCCTGGCCTGGGACTCTGAGCATCCGAATGATTTGTGGATCGGGCATCGAGACAAATCCAACGAATTGCTAATTCGGGATCCATCGTTGCTCGCCCCTGAAATCCGGTCATTTGCAAGCTATCCCGGTGGCCACAACGAAGGTTTTCCTGACACGTTCAAGCAACTTTACCGAGCGATTTACGATTACCTCGCGGAGGAAGATTACTCAGGGCCAAAACTTTTTGCCAGTTTTGAAGATGGCCACCGAGAAATGCTGCTGTGCGAAGCGATCCTGAAAAGTCATCGGGCACAAAGTTGGGTTCGAGTGACGAACGGAGGTCAATCTGAATGATCAATAGCGATATTGGAGCAAAACGATTATGCAACTAGGATTCGTATCGGCAATCCTGCCCGAGTTGACATTGGAGGAAATCTTGTCATTTGCGGCAACGGAAGGGTTCCGTTGTGTAGAATTGATGTGCTGGCCTGTTGGGAAAGCAGAAAGACGCTACGCCGGTGTAACGCATCTCGATGTAACTTCGTTCGGAGAGAGTGAAGCCGCGCGAACGCGGGAGCTCACCGAAAAATATGGGGTTCGTATTTCGAGCCTTGGATACTACCCTAACCCCCTATGCGCTGACCCAATCGAACGCGAAGACTATATCCAACACCTTCGCCGGGTGATCGAGGCATCCGCAGGCCTGGGAATTGGCGTTATGACCACATTTATCGGCCGGGATCACGTCAAGTCCGTGGAAGAGAATTGGAAACTTTTCGAGTCGGTTTGGAAACCATTGATTTCTTTTGCAGCGGATCATGACGTCAAGGTTGGGATCGAAAATTGTCCGATGTTGTTCAGCGGCGATGAATGGCCCGGCGGAAAGAACCTCGCGATTTCACCGGACATCTGGCGTCGGATGTTCGACGCTATTCCCAGTAAACATTTTGGCCTCAACTTTGATCCCTCTCATCTGGTCTGGCAAAGGATCGACTACGTTCGGGCGCTGCATGAATTTAAGGATAGAATCGTTCATGTACATGCAAAAGACGATAAAACCGTGGCGGACCTACTATATGATCGAGGGGTCCTGGGTCTCGGGTGGCATATTCCGAAGCTCCCCGGTCTTGGCGACGTCCAATGGAACCAGTTTTTCTCGGAACTCACTGATATCGAGTACCGCGGACCGGTTTGTGTGGAAATTGAAGACCGAGCTTATGAATATTCGCTGGAGGGCAGACAAAAGGCTCTTCGACAATCTCAGCAATATCTAAAACAGTTTTTTGCATAGTCGGCAACTGGAAAACTTCGGGGTATGTGTTTAGCGTCGGTGTATCGGTTTTATGCCCCGACGGGAAGACAGGTTTTTAGCCCAGGGTTTTAACCCAGGTTGAAACCCCGGGCTGAGTCCTCTCGACCCCTTTGGGGTGAAGAAGCATTCCAAAAATAGTCTTTGGTGCAGGCCCGTTTGGGCCGGATATACGGCGCTAACTAAACACATACAGTTTGGGTTGCCGGTCAGATAACAATACCCCCACAATATGAGAAAGTTATTCGAGCGATCAGCTGTGCAGTCCTTTTCGGGTTGTTAACTTCCGCCCGCATTTGCGGCTTTGAAGCATCCACTGATGAAATGAACTCAGACCATCGAGACTTCGAAAATACTCCGAGCTACTCTTGCCCTTTTGGTAGGCTCTTAGCCGGCCAAAAAGCGCTGGTTACCGGTGCCAGTTCGGGCATAGGTCGGGCCGTGACTCTGGCCTTCGCACGGGCAGGAGCCGACGTTGCGATAAACTTTATCGGAGCCGATGAGGCCGTAGACACCGTTCTGTCAACGGTTCAAGAGGCAGGGGCCAAGGCGATTGCTATTCGAGCCGATATATCCCGGGAGGACCAGGTTCAGGCGATGTTTGAGAAAGCGATCGCTGAGATGGGAACCATCGATATCCTGGTCAACAACGCCGGAATTCAGGACGACGCACCGATTGAGAAAATGACGGTCGAGCAATGGAATGCGGTGATCAATACAAATTTAACTGGCCAATTTTTATGTGCTCGAGAGGCTATTCGCGAATTTAAACGGCGCGGTATCGTTAGCTCGATATCGGTAGCAGCCGGTATAATCATTTTTATGAGTTCAGTACATGAAGTAATACCCTGGGCAGGCCATGTAAATTACGCTGCCTCAAAGGGGGGCGTAATGCTGCTGATGAAAAGCCTCGCGCAGGAGGTGGCTCCGTTCAAGATTCGAGTAAACAGTATTTGTCCGGGTGCAATCCGTACTCCGCTTAACTTGTCAGCTTGGGAAACACCCGCGGCATACGATGCGCTGATGAAATTAATTCCACATAAAAGGATCGGTGAGCCAGAAGAAGTTGGCTGGTTAGCGACGTTTTTAGCTTCGGACTATGCGGACTATATTACAGGTTCGAGCCTCTTCATTGACGGAGGAATGATGCTTTATCCCGGCTTTGAATCAGGCGGCTAGCCGAGGGAACATAGAACTCTATGGTAGCCAATTGGGGTCGCGTCTATACAATACAATACACAGAACGCAGGATTTATCTTTTGCTTAAGATCTTTTGAACCGCCGAAAGCCTTTGCTGAAGGTCTGGATCTCTTTTCAGTCGCTCGACTAAGCGCCGAATGGCGATGCTGCACCGCGTTGTGGTGCAGACCTCCGGCCAGGGCACCGAGTTCTTGAGAAAAGAATGCGATTAGCCCTGCATGTGTAACCAAAGGCGCTTAGCGAATCATCGCGAGTGCCTACCGGCAAGACAATAGATGTATAGTGAATAACAAAGCGCGGCTAGCGTATCCACTTCATCAGCCCTAGCGTCGACTCAGGACAAAAGAATGTCATCGATTGAGCTTTTACAAAGAGTCTAGTTATGAGTTTTCAATACCAAGTGGTTGTTATCGGATCCGGCTCGGCTGGCCAGGAAGCTTGTTTAAAGGCGGCGAAGGCCGGTTTGCGCACGCTCCTGGTCGAAGAAAGGACCCTGGGCAGCAACAGCTTTCATGCAGGCAGCTACGCTGTCCGCGCCTTGCGAGCATGTGCTAACTATTTTAAGCGAACGGCGAAAGCTCAAAAGGCCGGCACAAATTTAGATCTGATTGAGACCAGTTGGACCAGCTGGTTGAACGCGCAACGCCAAAACAGCAGTCGACTGTCCGTTGAATTCCGCGAAGCGATCGATCGCGAGCAGGTGCACCTCAAGTCTGGCCGAGCGCGACTTGTTGGGCTGAACGAAATTTCCGTCATCGATCCCTCGAGGGGCCTCGATCTGCGGGTCACGTCTAACCACATCATTCTGGCCACCGGTTCACGGCCCAATTTTTCGAGTCAGCCCGAGTTTAGATTATTGAATAGTGATTACCTTCTCTGGCAAGCGACCGCCGCTCGGCACCTATTCGTGATCGGAGGTGGGTACGTCGGCTGCGAACTTGCTGCAATTTATCGAGATTTAGGCAGTGAGGTCACTATTGCTGAAGCGCAATCGCGCTTGTTACCAGGTTGGGATTCCATCGCAGGTGAACGGCTTGGTAGTCTGCTCTCCGAAGCTGGCGTTGAGGTTCTGGCAAACGAATTCATCGAGCTACCAACACCGACTTCCGGGAACTTGCCGAGCTATAAGTTGAGTACTGGGGCGATCATTCAACCTGATATCACTCTTGTCGCTACCGGCAGGAAACCAAACAGTGGCGAACTGGGGCTGGAGTCCGTCGGATTGACTGGCGGCGTTTGGATCCCAGTCGACGAGCACATGCAGACGCCAGCCGAATCGGTCTATGCCATCGGCGACGTTACCGGCATCAGTTTACTAGACAGCGTTGCCATTGCTCAAGCGAACATAGCCGTCGAGAATATCCTCGGGAAACCAGCGCGCTTCAACAAACGGCGGTTCTCTCAATTTCTCCACACCGAACCACCGATCGCGAGTATCGGCTGGACGGAAGAGGAGGCGAAGATTGCGGGACTGCCGGTCAATGTCCTCTCCTGGGGCGGTTCGCTATTTACCGATGACGATTTTTCCACCATCGAGCGCGAATACATGACGATCAAATGCTTAATCCATACTGAATCTGAACGCTTTCTGGGATGTATAGCAATCGGCTCGCGTGCCGCTGAGATCATCAACATCGTTTCAACGGCGATCGCAACCGAACAGTCTGCCCGCGCGATCGCGAATCTCTCGCCTGTCCATCCAAGCGCGGCAGAAGCTCTGGTCCGAACATTACGACAGCATTTCGAGCGCCCGGCTCTCGTCTGATCGCCGAAACGATCAATCCATCCGGGAATTGAGGATCACGCCCGACGTGCAGCTGAAGCGGCGATCCTCACGGTCTTCGGAGGAAAGAGCCTCTCCCAAGATCGAGAGGAAAATCCGGCGCTTCGCTCGAAGCTGACGGGGCGGACGGGCGCTCATCGCCGGGTTGCCGCATCATACTTTAGGTTCGCCGGAACCAGCGCTAGCAATGCCAGACCGCCAACCACAGCGAAAGCTGCGCCGAACAGGAACACACTGGCATGTCCGAGCCGGTCCCACAGCCACCCGGCAACAAGACTCGCCACCAAACCGCACAACCCCACGACCGTGTTATACCAACCGACACCGCTGGCGCGGAGCTGCTCCGGTACGTAGTCGCTCGCCAAAGCTTTGCCGACGGCTCGGAATATTCCCTGAAAGAGCCCGTAGCACACGAAAAGTACGGCGATGAGCGCTACGTTTCGAATCAATGCAAAGCCTAGGTAAGTGGCCAGGAATATTGCGAAGGCCAGGACCAGGATGTCCCTTCTGCCCATTCTGTCCGACAGAAACCCCGCCGGATAGGAAATCAGCGCAGCCACAAGGTTGAAGCTCGCATAGATCAAGATCGTCGTGATCAACGAGGCGCCGGCATCCTTCGTCTGCAGGATCAGAAAGGCGTTGCTGGAGTTGCCGATTCCAAACAGGGCTGTCGCAAACAGATATTTCCAGTAGACCTTGGGGAATCGCCTCAGGCTGATATCGATCCTCGATTTCGCCGTCACCTTCACTGGTCGTTCCGCTACCAGCGTGACCATCAAGAAGGCGAGCAGACCGGGAATAACCGCGAGGTAGAAGATCAGGCGGATGTCGAGGCGCAACACGATGAGCAGCAAGACAGCGAGCAACGGACCTAGAAACGCGCCTGCGTTATCGCCGACTCCTTCGAGCCCGAAGGCCCTCCCTCTGTTCGCCTCGTCCACTGAAGAAGCGATCAGCGCATCGCGCGGCGCAGAGCGAGTGCCGGTGCCGAGTCGGTCCAGGAATCGTCCACCAAGCACGCCTTGCCAGACCGTGGCGGTGCCCATCAAGGGCTTGGCGATGGCGGCCAGCAGGTAACCCAGCAGGGCGATTGGCTTTCTCCTTTGCAGCTTGTCCGACAACGAACCGGAGAAACCTTGGACGATGTTCTGGGTCGCGACGGCAACGCCTTCCACCAGGCCGAGCACGCTTCCACTGGCCTTCAAGGTTTGCGTGAGAAAAATCGGCAAGACCGGATAAAGCATCTCGGTGGAGATGTCCGCAAACAGGCTCGCCAGGGCAAGAAGAAGCGTATCGCGCGAAAGACCGATAAAGTATCGATGTGCTGTTACACTTTTCACGGATGGCTCGCCCCCGGAAACGTGAATAATCTATTGTTCCTTCGCCCTTCTCCAGGAAGCGTTCCGATCGGCGCACCTACAAAATTAGGAGGGTGGCGGAAATGTTTACTTGCAAGCCTTTTGTAAAAGCCATTCGGTTACCGTGCAAGTTCAGATATCGAACAGCATTTTCGTCTCCTCGTCCAGCCCAAAGGTGGGTTGCTCCAAAAGCCGGCTCACAAGAACAACCGGGGTTGCGCTCTGCACAATGCATGGTGAGCCTGGTATCGCACCATGAGTTACTCGTGGATCAGTTCAAACAACACTTACTCGTAACCGCCAGCCATCACCTGACATTACTCGCCCGCCTATTCAATCTGGACAAGGCACCTCATATAATGCATCGGGCTCCCTGTTCGGTTTTGGTCTATCAAGGGAAAAGCACGTAGTAAGCCTTCATCAGGATTCTCGCCGGCCTTCCGCCACAAGCGACATGTTTTAGGCGTCACGACGTGAATTTGAGAGCAAAGCGGGCCTGGGCGACGAATCTGGAGGCTTCAACTGATAAGCTTTGCCGATGCTTCTAATTTAGCATCCTCAGTTTCTGATCTCACCACCAACCGTAGCATCTTCATTTCTACATTTTGCAAAAGTAAACGTACTCACGTGCATGGCTTTTGCCACATTATCCAGGTCGATGGGATTGGCCTGGTGCCCAAGGAACTAACGCATTTCCGGACCGGCTCGCGCCTCCAGCAACGCCCGCGTTGCCTGGGCCAACCCGTTGAACTTGTCCAAGACCGCAGCCGCTCCAAGCTTTTGGCATTTGGCCCGCAACCCCTCATAAGGGTTGCCGGTCAGCACCACCACACAAAGGTCCCACCCGCGTCTGCGGATGTGCTTGAGTACTTCGATCCCGCTGCCATCGGGCAGCGAGATGTCGAGAGTCACCGCTTCCGGCACGGTGGCCTGGATGCCCATGAGGGCCTCGTGCACCGAACCGGCCTGCCCGACGGTCTCAAAGCCCTTTTCGGCAGCAAAAGCTCAACCAACTCTTGGCGGGTTTGGGGCGCGTCCTCGACGATGAACACTTTCATTTGAGATTTCTTTCCTTGGGGAAGCTTGGTGGATGACTTAACCCTAGGAGATCCATTGGCTAAAAAAATGGCCGTCCGGCTGAAACTTTTGTAGGCAATCGGCCTACAAAATTCGGCAGCGCTCAGTGACGCAGACTCTGGCGTAATCACCGCCTTGAATTTGCCAGTATGGTGGCAAAAGCCCGGAATCCAGAGATGAGGGTAGCGATCGCTACAGCCAAATGATAAGGCGGCTCCAGCATTTCTCGCACTGCAGGCCTGGCATATTGAGGTGCTTCGCTCTGCGCGCGATAGTAATGGCGCTGAGCGCACTTCGCATCCGTTTGCGACATTGACGGTAAACCTGCACACAGCAGAGAAAAACTGGAGATCATCTTCCCGTCTGACGACAAATTCCATCGACGAAGTGGGCTATTAGGACGGTGCCGACAGCAGTCGCCATGGAAAATCACGCTCGGCGCCACCCTCAAAAGCCCCTTTGCCGCCGCCAAAGACGGTTTGCACGCTCTGCGGCTACAGATGCTTAACGACACGTGATGCTGAAATTTCATTCTGTCGGATAACCAGCCCGGGCACGGAGTGTGTCTCAGGAGCTTCTCAGTATCGCTTTTACCAATTAAATGCGTGTACCAATGCTGGTTGTGGGTTGATACGACGATCAAGTCGGCGTCCAGATCCCTCGCCGCGAACACGATCTGTTCACTCGGTATACCGGATCGGAAGCACATAGAAGTCGGATCTGTTGGAGCAAGAATTCGTCTCACGCATCGCGGAAGTTGAGGAGACATCTATGACATTCCACGTGTAGCAAAACTTTCTTCATCGCAGAAAATTAGGAGAAAATAGAAGGAACCCAATGAAAGAAACTGCCAATCTCCCGGATACCCAAATCGGAACCGTGGCTCGGGCAGCCGCTCATCCGCAACCACTCTTTAGCCGCATTCTCGCCCCAACCGACTTTTCCCACAGATCGAAGGCCGCCGTCGACTACTGACACTAGATTCTTGCCTCCAAAATCATAGACATAATTGGTCGAAGATTTGCAAGCAGCAGTATCACGCAGCATCGAGGAGATTGACAATGTCTTGGATGGCCCTGTCCGCCTTATAATAGGCAGCTTCAAGTTTGCTCTTGGGCCGATGGTCGGTGTCTGGTTGGTGGTGAAAGCGACTGTTAGCAAGTGGACCGCACAAACGCTTGTGGAAGAATAAAAACAGCAGAGCGACTTGGAAGCCTTTGCTGGTTAGGCGATAGGCGTATCGTGAGCCGTCACGTTCGATCAGGCCGTGGCCCTTGAGTTTGCGCAGGTCGTAGCGAAGTTGGTTGAGACCGTAGGCCTTTTCGGAAAGTTGGAAGCTCTGGAGAATGACTTGATGAATGTGCTTGGCGCTCCAGCCGCCGAGATTGTTGCCGGCATGCAGAAGAACCTCCAAGAGCCGGATGATGCGGGTCTCATGGATCTTTATACCCGCGTAATAGACCGAGCCGGTGACGATCGGCAAGGCCATGCGCTGGAGCAAAGGAAAGTCCACGTGGACGTTTAACCACTGGGCCTGGAGTCGGGCAAACCGATCCGTGATCGCCAGGAACTTGGTGCGTACCGCGTTCAAATTCTGCAGGCCTTTCTTAAGGGCAAAGTCGGAGAGGTTATTTGAGCAAAGTTCATTGCGCAGCAAGGTGCAGAACTTTTCGTACTGCTTCAAAAATGCATTCTTCCAGTAAGCACGGAAGACATGATGACCATGTTCAATCTGATCGATGACGGTGCCCAGTTTACCGCCCAGTCGCTTATGGAGTCGCACGCCGAAGAGTTCCGAGATCCGGTTGGCAGTCAGTCGCCAAAGCCCGATCTCGCAGCTGCGCTCGAAAATCTTATGGATCGGGAAGTTGCGCTTGAAGATGAAGTTGCGGCAGTACTCTATCTGCCCGATGGCGTAAAAGCGCGACAGGTTGATCTGATTGCGCTCGGCGCGGGAGAACTTCGGTCCCAGGATCAGTGTCCAGTAGTCGAGCTGCTTTTGAATGATCTGGGGACTAAGCCGATCGGCGGCAGCCTGCAATGCCGCGACATCGTCGATGGCTAGAAATGCGTTATCGTTCTTGCGGAAGGCGACCTGGGCTTTCTTGAGCTCCTGTTCGATAAAGGAGTGGCCGTTTAGATAATAGGTGGCCTGAAAGGGCAAGAATGACGCTAAGCGCATGACCATCGCTCCAAGCACTTCATCGTAAATGTAGAAGTAGTAGTGCGTGAAGCGGCTGCGTTGAGGCGCCAGGATCCGGTGGTTGGGGTCCTTGGTCGGATACTTCGGCACGCTGATCCGGAAGGTGGGCCCTTGTTCCATGCTCTTGAAAATGAAATAAACTCCGTAGGCGTTCTTCTTGCGCATTCGGCGCAACCAAGGCAGCACATAATCTTCTTTACGGACACCTTTTTCGGCCCACTGGATGGGGATCTGGTGGTTGGCGGCAAAGGCTTCCACCCACTTCTGGTAGTCATTGGTACGCTGAGCGATCACCTCCTTGCTCAGGATGGGAACTGCGATCACCTGGCGAAAGAAATGAACCACTTGCTCGGGCCGAGACAATCCGCTCAAATAGCCGTTGATGACGATCCGATCGAAGCAGTGGTATACAAAGAGCAGCAGCTCACCGAAAAGCTTTTCGAACAGTTCCATGGGAACTTGACTCTACTCCGAAACTGGAGGACAACGTGAACCCTAAAAAGATCAAGAGTGGACCAGCAAAACAATGGATGAAGGGCAAGGATTTTCGCCTGGCTAAGGAGATAAAATACATTCAGCGTCAGGCGGCTGAACACGACGGACGCTTTGTCACCACCGGACCGCTGGTATTCTTTTCGACCCAAACCGGGGATGCATGGATGCTGGACCCCTCATGTCAATTTGCTGCCCGACTCGCCCGCGATGGGGATCCGGAACCCATCGACTTCGAGGAAACAGACACTCACTACGCCATCGGCTGGAAAGGTAACTACCGCATTGAGGGCCGCGCATTTGTCTACATCGATCGCAAGTCCGGCCGGATCATCACGGTCCTTGGCTATCCCACTGCCAAAATTGCACAATTGGGCTAAATAGAAAAAACTGGTCGCCGCCTGTCCGGCAAAACGCAAATCCCCGGGTCGCCTTCCGAACAAAGTCCCAAAAGCTTTTGCAGGTTGACAGCCGCAGCGAGGAACGAGCGAAGTGCTGTCGAACGCAAAATACCGTTACCTCCCAGCGCGGAGCGAAGCCTGATCAAGGGAGAAACGAAATAAATGTGCAGGGGCCCGCCTCCGGCGGGAAGGATGCCGTTTATGTCGGATTCGACCTTGAGCAGGCGTAGCGCAGCGCTACGAGGGCTGAAGCCGCTAACCAAGCTACCCACAGGGAATGGAGAGAACGTCAGAAAATTTCAAATATGTTTGGTTAGAACTAGTGCAACCCAATTCGCAGCGTTTCATTTACGTCCAGCACCGCAATTTGCCCATCCTCTGCATCGGATTCGGGCTGTGCATGCCGCAGAATGATATTCACGACCTTTTCCGCCTCAGAATCGTCCACAATCAATTCCAGCTTAACACGGTCCTGGAATGTCCCGGAAGCTCCTTTGTCAGTGGAAAGCAATCCTTTGTGGCTGTCACTGTGCTGAACTTCAACCACCGTGAGTCCGCCGCGAATCCCGCGACGATGCAGCTCCATTCGAACAGTATTCAGATATAAAGGAAAAATGACAGCTTCAATCTTCTTCATAACATTCGAAATCGCGCCTATGTTACGTAGCGCTCACCACATTGCGTTCATTCTCACGCACTACTAGAATAGGACAAGGGGTTTGCCGTATTATCTGCTTCGCATCGCTCCCAAACATTATCCGTTCCAACCAACCATAGTTGTGCATCGAGATAACCATCAGATCTGCGTGCATTTCCTTGGCCATCTCTGGTATTTGCCGGGACGGAGCCCCAACACCTATAGTAAATCCCGAAGCTGGATGCTCCCTTCTAAGTTCGGAGCATAACATCTCGAGACTTTTTATCACCTCCTCAGCCTCGGCGTAGGTGTAGGATGGATCATAGATATGAACCAAGGTCAGATTGGCATTGAAACACCTCGCCATGGCCAACGCATAATCTATTGCCTTGCGTCCATCCGGCGTTAGATCCGTGGGCACCACAATTTGCCTTATTGAGATTTTGGATGCTTGATCGGACCCGATGCTTGGCGGTTCCGCAACTCCCGCTGGTTCTTTTAACCTCCCTTTATTGTTCGTCCAGACCTCACTAAATTCCGGTCTGAGCGTAAAAATCAGACGCAGATTTAATTCCTGGAAAACTGGCTTCACAGCGCCCCCGGACGGTGGTTCGAGGGGGCGCCGGAAGCTTCAATCACTCCTGGCGATGGAGAGCCGCAGCTCGCTGCGGCTGGCCAGACGCAACCTGAATCGTCGCCCGCTGCCGTCGGGGAACACCGGTTCTTTGGCATTGAGTTCTGCCAACAGCTTGGTGATGATTCGCCGCACTCGTGGAGGGTAGTTTACCCGCGGCATCAGATGCACCACGATCTGCTCTGCTGCGACTTCCAATACCCCGCTGCACTGCGTCAACTGTCGGAACTGATCATGATCGTCGCGGTAATTGTTATAGGCCTTCTTGAAAGGTCCCAGCGCCGCGTAGAACACGTTGCGGGCGATCACTCGAAAGTTGTCCATCAAGCGCTTCTTGTCCGGATCCAGCCGCACCATCTGCTCCTCGATCAGACGTTCCAGGCGTGACTCGGTCTTTTGCACCGTCTCGGCCCTAACTTCCAATTCGGCCAGTTCCCGGCTTAGAGCCTCAATCTGTTGCTGGCGCTCCGGCTTGTCGCTTTGCCAGCGGATTTGCGCCTTGCGCAAGCGACTCAATTCCTTATTGGTCTGATCGGCAACAGGCCCCTGTTCGAGTTCTTCTATGCGTTTGTGGCGCAGTGTGGCTGCGTGCTCGCTGCGGGCCTGGAGCAATAACAGCCGCCCTTGCCCAGCCCGAAGCTGGCGGCGTTGCTCCCCTAGGGCTTTGGCTTCAGCGCTGCGCACCTGTCGATCCTCTACATGCTCGGCTAACTCCTCGTAGCCGACGACTCCGTAGCTGGTGATCTGGTTGATGCCAAAATGCTTGTCCAGATACTTGAAATCGTTCTCCTGGACCCAGCGGCAGAATATCAACCGGAGAATCTCGCTTGGCTCGCGCTGGATGTCGTCGGTCAAAACCGCCACTTGAATTGAGTGGCCACTGGGGTTGGTCGCTTGCACCACGATCTGGCGCAGCCGCTCGTCTTTGGGCCAGCGCCGGTCCCAATATTGCAGATGATAAGAACGGATGTCATCGGCGCGATTACGCGTCCTCTCGATCACCATCGAGCCGCTCACTCCCTCTGCGGGCGGCCAACTCTGCGCCTGATAACCTTTCTCCCAGGTGATCAGATGCATCCTCTCATCGCAGAGCACCTTCTCGAAGACTTCCTGCCCGAAAATACCTCGGTCTGCTACCCAGCTCATCGCCCGCTCCTGGGGCCACTCCAACACTTGGCGACAACGCTCCACGAGCTCGAAAAAGCGCTGACGCAGATCGGAAAAGTTATCGCTCGTCTCAAAGTAAAGCGGTTCTCCGGCTGCCGTGTGGATAAAATCGCTGTGCATCGCCTTGTCCGCTCCCCGAATAGCCGGACACCATCCTTGGAGCACATTCTCCTGGCCGGTGTACTGCTTGGTATGCGGATCGAAGTAGAAGTCGCTCTGCTCGCCGGCTCCCAAGCACCGGGCATTGAAGCAGGCCAGCCTTTGAAAGCTCGCCTGCGTCGCCAGCCGTTCCAATTCCTGGCGCTGGGGGTGCGGAAAGCGCACCACCGAGCCCAAGAGCTGCGCCATGTCTTGCCAGTTCAGGAACTTGGTCTGTTCGATATTGAGCGCGCCCAACAGCAAACTGGCCAGCCATTGTGTGAAGCGTGCCTCCGGCGGATCGAGCACCTGCGCGATGGCCAGCAAGCTCGGCGCAAAGACCAGCACCCCAGCGTGATCACACCACACCGTCTGCGGCGCTGCTTGCAGTGCCGGACAACAACCGCAAGTAATCTCCTCGCTTTGCGAGCTAACCCTTTGATTTTCAGGAGCATTTTGCCCAGACTGCTGGAGACCGTCTGCGGTTGTTGGCTCGGCCCCAGACTCTTTTTGGCGACCCAGTCGCTGCTTGCTCGGTTCCGTGGGTGCCTACCACAGGCTGGCGCTTTAACTGCCCGATCAAAGGCCGCAGCGTTTCTTGGCAAAGCTTCACCGCGAAGACCGACTCAATTTCTTCGCGCAGCCGTTTACCAATCCCGTAGGTTTCCGAGCGGCTCAAATCCGCCCACCGTGCTCGCACGTAGGCCTCAATCTGCGGCGTCAGCTTGCGCCCGGCCCGACGTCCAGCCAGCACTCGCACCAATTCTTCGCCATCACGGTTGCGTAGCGCTGCTGCCCAGCGTTGAATGGTCTTTAGATCGACCCTGAAGGTCTCTTGCAGAACCCTCCGGCTCAATCCGGCGTTGTACAGTCGGCCCACCAGCATCTTGAAGCTCGGTGCGTTCCGGTCCGCTGGCACCACCTCCAGCAATTCCAAACCGTAGTAAACGTGCAGTTGCTCCTCGCCGTCATCTTCCTCCCATTCATACACCGTGAAGAGCGCATTGCGTTTGTCGGTCCCCAGAATCAGTTGGCCAGTGGCGATCATAAGTTTCCATTGGACATCTCATCGCCAGGCCGACGCCAGCACAACCTGCCGCTTTAATGGCGCCTATCGCACCGATCAAATTTGCACGGAATTAGACCTGCGCTTCCCTGTTGCCCGAAAACCCGCTTTTAGTGAGGTCTGTCGTCATATAAATCTCCATTTATTACGATTCCTTTAGATCCGTTCTGAGCTGAGCACTACACGCGAATTGGCCAATCTGACGCTCCGGTGGCTTTGCCTTACAAGAAAATGCCCAAACTGGCCTCCTCCTCGATCTTCCTGCTGAGGCGCGGCCATCTCTTCTCAACAAATCCTTCATGAATCAGGTATCGGATAAACCCCGCTTCGCGCTCAGGATTGATTGAGGGAACCGGCCGCAGCCGAAATCGCCAGCCACCGTTACCGGCTTCCTCCTCGTAAGCTTCGAAAAAGTAACCGTTCAGATTAATCCTGCCGAGAGCTGTCTCTTTACACTTTGCGGTTCGTCCATCCAGCGCGGCTTCGTCGTCGCGAATCGTGACCCTGAACGGTTCCTTCCGGATCAGAAACATTCCGCCCACGCATACTAAAAATCCGCCCGCGCATAATAGCACCATAACTGACAGTCTCAGGGCATCCGATTGGCCGTAACCGATCAGCGCCACGGCGGCTTCAGCTAACACAATCCCAATTAAGAGCTTCCACCTTCGATGAAAGTCTTCGACTTTTATGCATAGCATGTTAAAAGCAGATTTACTGGTTAATCCAACCTCCACACGACCAAGATCTTTAGCGCATTCCTGGATCGCTTCTGTTGCACTGGGATGCACCAGCGCGATCTGAAGCAATGTTCCAAAGTAAGCTGACAGCGAATTGCAACTGAGGCCAAGTTAACAATCTCGGCAGCTTGACGACCGATGACATGAACGCCAAAGATCTGCCTCGACTCCGATTGACCAGAATCTTCAACATCGTCGGTCCAGGATCCACAACGCTCTTCTCGTCATCCGTGAGGAGCCTGAAGGTCTGACTGTGCGCAATTAGATCAAGCCCAGCCTTACCGGCTTCGTCCTCATTCCAGCCAACGGAAGCAATCGATGGATCCGTGTGTATGCACCGAGGGACCCAGCGAGCGGAGAACCGGCTTTTTCCACCTAGTATGGCGTCTACCGCGACCCTAGCCTGAACAACTGCGGCACTGTCGAGTAAGCTCAGGCCGTTCACGTCGTCGATCGCGAAGATGCAGCAGCCGCTTGTCCGAACTGAGCATCCAGAGCCAACGCCGCGGACCACATTCGCTCCGGCATGCCTGTGCCCGACATCTGATGGCTGAGGGGCTCTCGCTCAAAGAGATTGGTGATCACCTCGGACACCGTAGTGCCTATGCAACCCGGATCTATGCCAAGGTGGACTTGGCCGGATTGCGAGAGGTAGCAAACTTCGAACTTGGAGGCCTCTTATGAAACTGTCTGAACTTACCGCGCAGTATGTCACACACAAACAGTCGATGGGCATGCGCTTCTGCACAGAAGAACGTACCCTGAAGTCGTTTTGTCGAGCGATGGGCAATATCGCAATTACAGAGGTCCAGGGCGATCGGGTGCATGCTTTTATAGCCGGCACCGGACCGGTGACAGCGTTCTGGCATCGATAGGGTAGGGACGCCGTGTGTCGGCGCCCCTCCCTCCGAACCGAACAGGCCGATTTCCGGCATTCGGCTCTCCAGTTGATAGTTATTCTCCAGAGGAGATCAGCCGACGCAACGATTGTTCTTTGAGGTTCGATCAAGTGTTGACTCCCGTTACCGAGGCGGCCAACAGACATTCAACGAGGGTCGAAGGTTCGCGTACTTGCTTTTGCTCTTCACCGGACTGAGTCCATTGGACATTTGCGGTGCTGTTTTCCTTCGTTCTTTCGTTCAGCGTCTCCATCTTCCCTGCCTTCCTTTGCTCCACGGGCATTACCCCGCTTCTGCGCTCCTACGAAGGCTCTGTCACCTTTCGGGCACGGTTCTTCGGACCACCCTACTGGGCAGCTGGGTCAGACGCTTCCTGCTGGAACATCTGGTAGCCGAGCGCAATCTGGCACGTAATACCCAAAGAAGTTATCGCGATACACTAGCTTTGCTCATCCCTTTTGTTGCAATGAAGTCGGCTAAAGTCGTGGACCGACTTACAGTAATCGATCTCTCAGCCGATCTTGTGCGTCTCTTTCTCGCCGATTTGGAAGAGTCTCGTCAGTGCGTGATTGCGACCCGCAACCAGCGACTTGCTTCGATCCACGCACTGGCCCGTTTTGTGGGCGAGCACAGTCCGGAGCACATCTCTCAACACGACCAATGTCTACGCGGAGATCGATCTGGAGATGAAGGCAAAAGCTCTGGAAAAGTGCCAAGTTACCGAAGATCCAAAAACAACAACGCGCTGGCGTCAGGACCCTCAACTGATGGAATTCTTCCGCTCTCTGTAGCCGTTTTGTTATGTGGCGTAGAGTTCATCCAATGATCCTCTACGCCAACGGTTTACGAGCGCAACACCACATAAGTGGAAAGGCCACATTTTGCATCCGGCTCTCCAGTTAGTGGTTGGCTTTCAAGAAGATTGGCGTGCCGCAGTGTCGCAGTGTGTGCTTGTTTTAAGGAGAACAAGCCCACCGCGGAGAAGTAGGTAATTTGGCCATCGGTAGTGATCTTTGCCTTTGGCCCGGCCTTTTCGTTTCATCCGGCAGCTGAGGATACACCCTAGTGTAGTGCTGCACAAATAACTAGACATTACGGGTTGGCGCGATATTGTGATCTTCAATGAAGACGTCGCGTCAGTGCGTCAATCTGGAAGAACCGCAACGGCAATTACTGGAACAATGGGTGCGCGCTCACAGCACGCCTCAGCAAGTAGCCAAGCGCTGCCGAATCATTCTGCAAAGCGCCGGCGGAAAACCAGATCGAGCGATTGCCATCGATTTGGACATCAACCGGCACACCTGTCGGCTTTGGAGAGAGCGTTTTGTTGAGTGCGGAGTTGACTGCCTGTGGGATGTAGAAGCCGGTCGGGGGCGCAAAGTGCAGGCTGGTTTAGCTCAGAGAATCGTCGAAGCCACCCTTCACTCCAAGCCTGCAGGGCAAACACATTGGACCACGCGAAAGCTGGCCAAGGAGCAGGGAGTTCATGCCAGCACTGTGGCGCGAATCTGGCAGGAGCACGAACTCAAACCACATCGGCAAAAGACCTTCAAACTCTCGCGTGACGCAAAGTTCGTCGAAAAGCTCCTCGACGTCGTCGGGTCTATCTCAATCCTCCTCAACACGCCATCGTGCTCTGTGTCGATGAAAAGTCTCAGATTCAAGCCCTGGATCGCACTCAGCCCGGCTTGCCGCTGAAAAAGGGTCGCTGCGGCACCTGGACGCACGACTACGTCCGACACGGAACAACGACCTTGTTTGCGGCGCTCAATGCCGCCAGCGGTAAGGTAAGCGGCGAATGTTATCCGCGTCATCGCCATCAGGAGTTCATCAAATTCTTGCGCCAGCTGGATAACGAATTTGAGCCGGATCTGGAATTACACTTGATCATGGACAACTACGGCACACACAAACATGAGAAGGTGCGCCACTTTCTGGATCGCCATCGGCGCTTCAAAGTTCATTACATCCCAACCAGTTCGAGTTGGCTCAACTTGGTGGAACGCTGGTTTGCCGAACTCAGCGGCAAGGCCGTACGGCGAGGCAGCTTTGCCAGTGTGCCTGACTTAATTGAAGCTATCTTCGACTTCATTGCACAATGGAATGAAGAGCCGAGCCCATTCGTCTGGACAGCCAAAGCGGAGGACATCTTGGCAAAGATTGAAAGGTGTCGTCAGCGGTTGGAGGAAATCTCTCCAGGATGCACAAAACCGAAAAGAGGGCTAACGAAAGCCGCATGAATCCTATGTATAGTTATTTATGCGACAGTACACTAGGATACACCCTTGCCACTGTGAAAATACCGCTTTCCGTCCGAGCCGAAACCAAGCCAAATATTATAACCCGGAGGATTTCCTCTTCGGGCGAAACGTTGCCGGTAATCGGACTGGGGACGTGGCAGACTTTCAACGTCGGTCCTTCGCAAGATGCACGAGTTCAGCTGGCCGAGGTGCTGAGCGCTTTCGTTGAACTGGGGGGCAAACTCGTCGATTCCTCTCCCATGTATGGCAACTCGGAGGAAGTCCTCGGCGATTTGGCCGCACAGCTGGACCTTAAAAAGAAATTGTTTATCGCCACCAAGGTGTGGATCTTCGGCCGGCGAGAAGGCATCGCGCAGATGGAAGATTCGATGCGCAGGCTCCGTGCTGATCCGATCGATCTGGTGCAGGTGCATAACCTGGTCGATGTTGATACCCAACTGGCGACCTTGCGTGAATGGAAACAGGCCGGCCGGGTGCGTTACATTGGCGTCACCCATTACACGGCAAGCGCCCAAGATGCGGTGGCGCGTATTGTAGAGACTCAGCCACTGGATTTCATCCAGATTAATTACTCGGTAGGTGAGCGCGACGCCGAGCGCCGCCTGCTGCCGCTCGCCCGGGAACGCGGTGTGGCCGTCATTGCCAACCGGCCGTTTCTCGAAGGCGCTCTGTTTAGTCGACTCCGCGGCCGGTCGCTGCCGGAGTGGGCGGCGGAGATCGGCTGTGAGAATTGGGCGCAGGTGTTGCTCAAGTTCGTCGTCTCAAACCCAGCCATCACTTGCGCGATTCCTGCGACCTCCAAGGTTGCGCATTTGCGCGACAACATGAATGCAGCGTATGGACCGCTCCCCGATGAGAAATTGCGCGCACGCATCGCCACGGAAGCTGTCTGATTGGCCCAATTTCACGCTCCAGGAATCGTGTGTCTGAGGCGCTCAACTACATCCCTCTGGATCCGAAGGCTTTCATTAAAAGCGGATCCTTGAAATAACGGGAACCGGCTTCCCGCCTGCCGTCAGACCGTTTCGCCGGAATACCGCACACCGCGTTGCCATCGGTAATCTTTTTTAGATGCTACTCAAGCTTGGGGGCCGAGAGTCGATTTAAGCCGTATGAAAAAAGCTCCTTCGGTTACGCCGGCAAAACGGTGATCTTAACCAAGATTTTCGGGGGCTATCAGGCGGTGATCAACGGTCAACAATTTGTGATTCGGGCAATCGACCGAATGAGCGCGATGATCGCGATCGAATCAATAATCGACGCCGGGGGATCAATCTAACCAGGCGGCAAATCGATGTAGGCACGATGGATCGGTTTGCCGACCTCAAGTTGCCCTCGCAGGATTACCGTGGCGAGAACATCTTTAAGAGCCTTCGAAGCGCGTCGATCCTCTCGACAAGCGAGAATGTGCGCCGGCTAGTTCTTCAGGCGGGGTTTTTTCATCTCCGAGGACTGCATTCCATTGCCCAATTCCATACAGGCTCGCTTCTCGATCCCAAATGCTAAGACATGGTAGGACCGACGAAGTAAATGCAGATCTTCAGAGGTAAAGGAACCAACTGCCCTTTAAACATCAAGTTGACGCCCATCGCGCTCTATATATGGTATTCCCCTAATCAACATCCGGGCCGACCGTAAGCCGGTGTGTTGCCCGCCAATCACCCACCCCCCGGCGAATGGTCGGAAAGAAGCTGTCAATGAATACCGCTTAAAGAAGCCTGTGGAGAAATCGGAGCAACCGAAACCTTTCTCCGGTACGCGGCAGAAAGCGCTCGCAGGATTGAAGGCGATATCATGCCTTCCGACAGTGCCAAAGAAGAAATCTGGATCCGGCGAGTACCTTACGCGGAGTGGTCGCTCTTACTGCTTGGAATTATCCTTCTGTGCTATTCCCGGACTTTCTCTCTCCGACTTTCTTCGAAATACGTCGAAGATAAACCGCCGCGCGAGACTTCTTTTGGCCTCCAGCGGCAGCCCAAAAAAACATACAATGAAAATAATCCCTCCCAAACTGTTCCATTACCTACTAGGACTGGTTCTCGCAGCTACAACCTACAGCGCTCCGGCTGCCGGTGAATTACCAAAGCTCCAAGAAAAGAAAACGTATAAGGTTGGCTTTTCACAGACCGAGTCCAACAATCCGTGGCGTCTGGCCGAGACCGAAAGCGTAAAATCAGAGGCCGCCAAGCGCGGTTGGCAGCTCGTTTATACCGACGCGGCTGGATCCGCTGCAAAACAAGTTGCCGACGTCAACAGCATGATCGCCCAGCAAGTGGATGTAATTCTGCTCGCTCCGCGCGAGGAAAAACCCCTGGTTCCTGCCGTCATGGCCGCGAAAAAAGCGGGTATTCCCGTCATACTCCTGGACCGCCGCGTCGATCCTGTAGCTAAGCCTGGACAGGATTATCTGACCTTCATCGGCTCAGATTTTGTTGAAGAGGGAAAACGAGCCGCTGACTGGCTAGCCAAGGCCACCAAAGGGAAAGCAACCATTATCGAACTCGAAGGGACGACGGGTTCGTCTCCGGCTAACGATCGGAAAAAGGGCTTCGATGACGAAATTAAACAGTATCCGGAAATGAAGATCGTTGCTTCGCAGAGCGGCGACTTCGCGCGAGACAAAGGACGCCAAGTCGCTGAGACGTTGCTCCAGGCACATCCGAACGCAACCGCGATTTACGCGCACAACGATGAGATGGCGCTCGGCGCAATCTCAGCTCTGGAAGCAGCTGGGAAGAAGCCCGGCAAAGACGTGACGGTCGTAAGTATTGACGGTGAAAAGGACGGCGTGCAAGCGATCGTTGACGGTAAGATGGCTGGCTCGGTGGAATGCAATCCCCGGCTCGGCAAGAAAGCATTTGAAGCTATTGAGGCGTATGCCAAAGGCGAAAAGATCCCTGAGTGGATTAAGAGTGACGACCATCTTTTTGACGATAGCAACGCCAAAGAGAACCTAGCCACGGCGTATTGAGCTCGCACCAGCTTGGCCAGGCGGTCAAGGACTGACCGCTTCTGTTGACGAACATACGAGGGGCGACGTGCTGTCGTCGCCGCTCCATCAAAGGTGGCGAAGCGCAAGGGCCTTTTCGTCCGCTTTTTTGTGCATCCTCGCAGGCTTCACGACTACTTGGCATGACCGAACCTTTATCGTCTCAGACTCCCCTCCTTTCCATGCGGGGAATCGACAAACGATTCAATGGCGTCCCGGCTCTTTTGGAGGCGTCGCTTGAGGTCGGCCGTAGCGAAGTTCACGCGTTGATTGGACAGAATGGAGCCGGCAAATCGACGATGATCAAGATTCTGACCGGCTATTATTCCAAAGATAGCGGCGAGATTCTCTTTGAGGGCGCGCCATTGCACGTGGATTCACCGAAATCCGCGCAGAGGAGCGGGATCAGTACCATTTATCAAGAGATCAACCTTGTCTCGTATCGATCGGTAACCGAAAATATCTGTCTCGGGAGAGAGAAAAAACGCTTTGGTCTTCTGGACTGGCGGCACATGCACCAGGAAGCGGAGGGGATTCTCGCAAGGTTCGACATTCATATTGATGTCCGCCAACCGCTGTCACGGTACACCACCGCGATCCAGCAAATGGTCGCGATTGCTCGCGCGGCGAGCTTCCAATCCAAATTGGTAATCATGGATGAACCAACCTCGTCCCTGGCTGATCACGAAGTGGCCATCCTTTTCGGAGTGATTCGCCAGCTGAAGGCTTCCGGAGTTTCCGTCATTTTTGTTAGTCACAAACTCAACGAGTTGTACGCCGTCTGCGAACGGGTAACTATCATGCGGGACGGCCGTACCGTGCTGGTCGCCTCGCTAAACGAAGTCTCGAAACTCGAGCTCGTCACCACGATGATCGGACGCGAGCTTGAGTCGGCCGCGGCCGAGCAGACAGGCTTTCACGATATTGCGAAGGCACATCGGAAACAGAAAGATAAGACGCTTCTCAATGTGCAACATCTTGGGGTTGGAAGGCGCGTGAGTGATGTCAGCTTTGATGTGCATCCGGGGGAAATCGTTGGTTTTGCCGGACTGCTTGGGTCAGGGCGAACCGAATCGCTACGTGCTGTGTTTGGTGCCGATCAGCCCGATTTCGGGCAAATGCACTATCGCGGAACCCCATTCGCTCCCAAGAGTCCGGCGGATGCCATCGAAGCAGGAATCGGATTCTGCTCGGAAGACCGCAAACTCGAAGGGATCGTACCGGACATGTCGGTGCGGGAAAATCTGACGCTCGCGCTTTTACCACGCTTGGCACGCGCCGGGATTGTGGACGAAGAAGAGCAGCGCGAAGTGGTGAACACGTTCATCGAACGGCTCCGAATCAAATGCGCCAGTCTGGATCAACGGATTCGTGAACTTTCAGGCGGCAACCAGCAGAAGGTGCTCCTCGCACGCTGGCTCTGTATGAGGCCAAACTTTCTGATCTTGGATGAACCAACACGTGGAATTGATGTCGGATCAAAAGAGGAAATCCAAGCCCTGATTGGACAATTGGCCGCTGAAGGGCTTGGGGTATTGATGATTTCCTCCGAGATGGAAGAGATCATAGAGGGTTCGAACCGGGTGTTTGTCATACGCGAAGGTCGCACCGTCGCTGAGCTTGAGGGCGCGGCTATCACAGAAGGCGCTATCATGGGCGCGATGGCAGAGACGACGGAGCCGAGTCACACCGATGAGAATAGTAGTCTAACACCCGATCAAGCGGCGGTCAGAGTCTTGGATCCGGGTCCATTGGTGGGCGACCATTACGACAGCAGCTTCATCGATGGGCCAGCAAACGAGCTGCCGCTAGAGGAGCCGACGAGAGCAACGATTCCGGCCGCTTCAAAGCTGGTTGTCGACCGACCAGCGGTTCAACATGCCGGCGCCGAAAAATTAGACCGGCGACGCGAGTGGCTAATGATTCTGCAGCGTCACGGAACTCTTGTGGCTTTAATCGCTCTAATCCTGTTCAATCTCGCGTTCACGCCGCACTTCGCGACATGGGAAACTCTTTTCGTTAATCTTACTCAGGTCTGCACCATCGTTATCGTCGGAGTGGGCATGACACTAGTCATTGGTTCCGGAGGAATCGATCTCTCGGTCGGATCATTGATGGCCATTGCCGGAGCATTGGCTCCGCTCATTTTTTTGGGCAAGCTGGTGGCTTTACCAACCTCAGTTGGGGTAACACTCGCTTTTGTGGTTCCGGTTTTGGTCGCCGGGTTGTTCGGCTGGTTTAACGGTTGGCTGATCACCCGTTTCAAAATTCAACCAATTGTCGCAACCCTGGTGCTATTTATCGCTGGCCGTGGACTTGCCCAGGTCATGACCAACGGCAATCTCCAAGCTTTTCGAGAACCAAGTTTCCAGGTGATTGGCCTTGGTCATGTTTTCGGCATTCCAGCCCAATCGATTTTGATGGCAATTCTGGTCGTCATCGCGGCATGGATGCTTCGCCGCACTATCTTTGGCCGGCAACTGCTGGCGATCGGCGGTAACACCGAGGCAGCCCATCTCTCTGGCATCGCGGTGAACCGGATCAAACAGGCAGTATACGCTTTGAGCGGCATCTGTGCCGGAATTGCCGGTCTGATCGTCATCGCGATCAATTCTTCTTCGGACGCTAATCTAGTCGGTTTAGGCATGGAACTCGATGCCATCGCGGCCGTTGCGGTTGGGGGAACGCCCCTGCTGGGCGGGCAGGCATACTTACTGGGAACCTTGGTGGGCGCGCTCATCATCCAGCTCGTACGCTATACGCTGTTGGCAAACGGCGTTCCGGATGCGGCCGCGCAAGTCGTCAAAGCAGCAATCATTGTCGGTGCAGTCTTTCTCCAGCGCCGAGGAGGTGTTCAATGAAACCACAACCGCAGCGCGACCCAGGCGCGATGGTGAAGTTAATCAGCCAAAACAGCGTGATCGTCGCCCTGATTGTTTTGATCGTTTTCGGATGGCTTCGTTACGACCATTTTTTGGGCATTTTTAACATTCTGACAGTGCTCCGCTACAATTCAATGTTTGCCCTGATTTCGCTCGGGATGTGCTTCGTGATCATGAGCGGCGGGATCGATCTTTCGGTGGGAGCGGTTGCCGCACTTGGGAGCGTGGTATCAGCGCTGCTAAGCCCATACGGGCTCTGGGCAGGATTGGTTGGCGGCACTGCGGCCGGCGGCATCATCGGTCTCTGTAGTGCTCTCGCAGTTACCCGCCTGCGGATTGCCCCTTTCATTGCTACCCTGGCAACCATGCTAGCTGCCAGAGGTGTCGCTCTGCTCTTGGCCAACAATCAATCTGTTTCTGTATCGTACGACTCAGATTTCACGCAAGTCGGTCAAGGTGATTTTCTCGGCTTCCCGATCCCGGCTTGGATCACGCTCCTGTTGTTCGTTATCGGCTCAATCGCGCTGAATCTCAGTGCCTGGGGACGGTACGTGCTAGCGATTGGAGGAAACGACGATGCTTCGCGTTTGATGGGACTTCCGGTGGATCGCGTCACATGTTCTCTCTATTTGTTAAGCGGACTTCTTTCCGGATTGGCCGGTGTCATGCTGGCGGCGCAGTTCGGGGCGGGCCAACCAACTGAAGGCGTAGGTTGGGAATTGTTTGCCATTGCGTCGGTAGTGGTCGGCGGCACCCTCCTCACAGGCGGCCAAGGTTCAGTGATCACAACCTTGGCCGGGGTGCTTCTCCTTGGCTTGATCTTCAATATACTCAATTTTGAGAACGGTCTTGGTTGGATCAGTCTATCGGCTTACTGGCAATCGGTGATTCGCGGAGTTTTTCTAATGTTAGTTGTAATGTTCCAGTCAAAGTTAGTTTTCGCCCGTTCTCCTGCGCGACGATGAGCGCTCCAAAGTGCGCCGCCCGACTCCATCAGTCGTGAACGAGCAGTACCGGAGGACCCAGGCCCCAGCGGTAGATCCAAATTTCGTCCCCTCCAGCCGCAAACTGGACGTTTTGGCCCGAGCCAGGAGATTCACCTCAGGCCAGAGTTCGAGCACTTTTGGCGGGGGGGAGGAAAGCCTCTAGCTCTCTCCAGGAACTGGGGAACTGGTGGCATAACTGCCTGAACGCGAACCACTTGTATGAAAAGGGAGTTTGGCGGCCCTCGCGCCTGGTTGCCAAATACCAGTTCCTTGCACAAGTCACGAATCCGGAGGCACTTGTGAACGCTAGCTAGCTAGCTAGGAGTTGGCGCGGGTTCATGGGGGGGCGATTTTACCCGGATGATTCGCGGTCGACGATTCTACAGCTACATGCCCATTGCGCCAACTTCCATTGCAACGAGGCAAACATCATCGCTAAAGTGTCGGCCCGCCGAGAATCGCTGCACCTCTTCGATGACCTCATGGCACAGTTGAAAAGCAGGCAATTCGCGGCGCCTATTCACAGCTTCCAGCAGACGCCGATAGTCATAGATGTCTCCGCCCGGTCCCTCCACTTCAAATAGTCCATCGGTAAAGAGAAGCAGCGTATCGTGCGGCGAGAGTTCACAGTGGCTATTGGGATAAACCGCGTCGTCGAAAAGACCGAGCGCCGGCCCATGCTTGCTGCCGTTCAGAGGATACGTATCAGCGCGGTCTCTTGTGCAATGGACGCGCAAAGGATTGGGATGTCCCGCATTTGCGTAGCGCAGTTCGCGTTTCTCCAAATCCGCGAGCAGGTAAAAGGCCGAAGCAAAGAGCGGGCCCTCACTATACTCCAGTGTTGAGCGCAGTGCTCGGTTGAGCCGGGAAAGGAATTCCCCCGGATCTCCCAAATAATCTCGGAGTTGACCCACCAGAGCACTAACGGTGGAGGCCACAAGAGCCGCACGGACCCCATGGCCCATCACGTCGCAAATGAAGATCCCTGCACTGGTATCAGAGAGTTTTAAGACTTCGAAAAAGTCGCCGCTCACGCTCATGGAGGGCTGGTAAAAGTGGTAGAAGTTCACCGCACTCTCTTCTTTGGATTCACGATGCGGAAACCGAGGATAGCGGTGCGGCAGCATTGCCTGCTGAAGTTCCCGGGCCATTTCCAGATCCTGTTCAAGGGCTTCATTCTTTTCGCGCAATTCTCTTGCGAGCGTGACGAGCTTTTCTTCGGCTCGCTTCTTCTCCGTGATGTCGCGCGAGAGACCAAAGGTGCCAATGATGTGTCCGTTGGGATCTCGCAGCGGCAACTTTGAAGTGGAAACCCACGTCTCACGCCCATCGGGCCAGGTCTCCTTTTCGTCCATGTTCACCAGAGGCTGTCCCGTACGCAGAATCTCCTGTTCATCGCGGAGCGCAGACTGGGCATGCTCGGGAGCGAACAAATCGGCGTCGGTCTTGCCGAGCAGCTCCCCTGGGTCTTCGAGGCCGAACAAGGCTGCCATGGCGCGATTGACTGAAATAAAGCGGCTCTCCCTGTCCTTGAAGTAGATGTGATCCGGCAGATTATCCATCAGCGTCTTCAGGAGAAAACGCTCTCGTGCGAGGGCATTCTCCATTTGGGAGCGCTCACTCACATCCCAGGAGACGCCGGTAACCCGCACTGGCTTTCCCTGCTTGTCACAAGACACTTTTGATCTCGCCCTAAGTGTGTGAACACTGCGATCCGCTGGCCAAACCACGCGGAACTCTCCGTCATACTCCGCACGCCTTTCAACTGCCTGCGCAAATTCTCTGCCTACTTGCTGCCGGTTCTCAGCATGAATCATCTCAAGGAACTCCTCGTAGCGCCCGCCGAAGGTTGATGGTGCCAGTCCAAAGAGTGCGTGCATCCGCTCGTCCCAATGCATGGAGTGATCGACCAGATGCCAATCCCAGGTACCCATGCGCGCCGAGCTAAGTGCAAGATAAAGTTGATCCTCATTCCTGCGCGAAAGTTCCTCTTTCTCGGTCCCCGAGTGTTCACTTCTTGCAATGGCCGGCTGATGCGGTTCGTTCATCGTAAAAGATTCAACCCGCAAATGAATGAATTGCAATCACCATCGGAGCGCCGTGCTCGAAAGCGAGCAAGCGCTCAGGCATAATCGGCATCCTCTAAGACGACGTCGCTACGGCGCAATAACCGAGGTGGACTCCGTGGAACAGCTTCAGAATTTCATCGATCCAGTGTGTTCCTTCTTTTGGGGACGGCCCCTCATCTACGTCCTGCTGTCAGCAGGCCTTTACTTGCGCATCCGTTAGCAGGATGAAAATCCTTAAAAAAATGCAGGAGCCGTATCCGGGTCTCGGCTGCCAGTTACCGCATGGTCGCGCGACTCAAAGCGGTCATTTATGTGAAACGGTGAAGCGCGAGCGTGTGGTCGGCCCCCAGCTCGCCTCGCGTGCCGAGCGGTGCGCCGAGTCGGTTCAGTAAATCGCAAAGCCACTCCGCATCCGCTTCGGCACCGCGATTCAACCGAAAGCGCGCAACACGCATTGGCACCAGCCGCGCCTCCACGAGCTGGCCTCGCCGCGGATCGATCGCGGGCAGATACATCAGCCTCAGGTCGCTTCGAAACACCTCATGCCCGCTGATGCCTTCGTAGTCGTTCAGGAAATCGCCGCAACCGTATAACGCCAGACGATCGCTGTGAATCTCGACAGTCTTCACATGATGTGACGAATGGCCGTGCACAACAGCGATGCCGTGCTCGATCAGTTGGTGAGCAAAGCAGGTCTCCTCGTCGCGGATGCGGTAGCCCCAGTTTCCGCCCCAATGGATCGACGCCACGATCACATCGCACTGGCGGTTGAATCGGCGCATCTCCCGGGCGATGCGGCGCGCAGTTTTCTTCGACGTGTCCTCGAGAAAGTTGACGCCGGGCCGGTGAGCAGTCGCCGCCCATTCCCATGGAACACCGCTCGTCGGCGAGCCATACGAGAAGACGAGCACGCGGCCTTTTCCCGGCACCTCGAGCACCGCCGGGGCTGCAGCCTCCACGGCGTCGCGACCCGCGCCCGTGTGAGCGATGCCCGCTGCGTCGAGCGTGCGCAGTGTCTCGGCCAGACCGTCGTAGCCCCAGTCGAGGACATGGTTGTTCGCGAGGCAGCAACAGTCGATGCGCGCCGCGGTTAGGCAGTCGATGTTGCGGGGATGCATGCGGTAGTGGACCTCCTTGTCGCGCCAGTAGTCCTCACTGGAAGTGATGCTCGTCTCGAGATTGATGATGCGCAGATCCACGCCGGCACGATCGAGTTCCGCCAGCGCGTCGCCCCAGATGTAATCGAACTCCACCGGGCGCGGGATCGCGCCGTTGACACTCTCGGCGCGTTCCACGTAGGAGCGGGCGTCACAGATGTACGGTTCGTGCAACGTGGGATCGGTGGGATGAGGCAGGACCTGATCGATTCCGCGGCCCGTCATCACGTCGCCGCAGAGGAAAAGACGGATCGAGTCCGCCTGCGGCACTAAGTCAGCGCTTTGATCTGCGGGCATACTTCATTTTTTCAGTGCGCAGCGGCTGCAGACTTTTGCAGCGCGACCAACGTGCTCGGCAGCGCCCTGACAATACGCTGGGGCGGGCAACTGCCTGGCTCTGCTGCTCGAGGGTCGCGCAGGTTCAGCGGCTGGTCAAACTCGATTGCGACCGGCGGCAGGGACCGCGGCGGCGCCCAAAGGTCAGGCGGCCTCATCATCGCGATGACACGCACCGCGGACGCAGCAGCCAACGGAATGGTTGGTCGGCTTCATCTGGCAGCGTAAAATCAAAAGGCGCAAAAACAAGTAATATGAGCTACAGCCGAAAAGTCGGCGAACTCGAAACAAAGCTTCTCCAACTCGGTGCCCCGCCGGATTCGCATGAGCTGAACCATTCAGAAGAAAGCTCCACGACGACATTGAGAACGAAGCGGCAACCTCTTGATCGGCTGACAAAATGCTAGCGCTCACCATATGTCCTCGTGAATTTTGATCGGAATAGTTCGAGCCCCTGCTCTGCCGACTTAGTTGAAGGCTATAAAGAAACTGGTAATTGTACATTCAAGCTAATGATATCAATTATTTACAAAATTATTTATCCATTCCTCAAAATTTATTGGTTCATTTTCCGACCCAAGACTCAAGGCGTTATGTGTCTCATTTTAAGTGAGGATGAGTTACTTCTAATTCGCCATACTTATGGTCATTCAGCCTGGACTCTTTCTGGTGGAGGATTTAAAAAAAATGAGACAAAAGAGGAGGCTGTTCAGAGGGAAGTAAAAGAGGAATTGGGATTAAATATCACACCTGAATATATAGGAGAGTTTACTCATAACACCGAACACAAGATTGATACGGTATCTTGCTTTGTCGCAAGAATCGCAAAAATAGAGCCAAAAATTGATCATCGTGAAATAAAAGAGGCTAAATGGTGGAATATAAATAATTTACCCAAGGATCATTCAATGAGTTTGCAGCGGGTAATTTTGATGCATAAATCAAGATGATCGTTGCCTGTCATGACGGAAACGCCGAATCGTGGGGCTATTTCCTGCTCGGAGCTTCGGTGGTCCTTAATAAAAGCTCTGATTATTTTGAGCACATCCGTGGTGTTAGCGTCAACGACGAGCACGCGCAGATCGCAAACCTTATTAGTCTCCCGCGACATCGCCGGACTCAGCTGCTTTTCAAGCCTGGCCGTAAACCAAAATCTCGAACCCTTATTCGCCTCGCTCTCCACTCCGATTTGACCCTCCATAATGGCCGCCAGGTGCATGCAGATTGCGAAACCTAAGCCGGTGCCGCCAAATTTGCGAGGAGTGGGACTATCGGCCTGACTGAATGGCTCAAAAGGCCACCAAAAACAGCACCCCCATGGTGAGCGAACTTCTCCCGGAGCAGGTTGGCCGGTTCGGCCAAGCAGCCCGGCATCCGATATGGTGCTGCACAGCCCGCCAACCGCGTAGATGCGTTTTCCACTGCATCCACCCGGCGCGCGGCAACGCATTGATTCATGCATGACGAAATCTACCCGTTTCAATCTTTGCTTCCACCCGCAACGCCTGGCAATACCATCAACCTGAGTCCTATGAAGTGGCGCTATTTGGCTCTTCTTTTAGGCGGTTGGGCTCTAGCCGGCTCAGGAATCGGTTTATGGAAATCGAAGTTCCAATGGCAGGACCTTCTTTCGTCTGCCTCAAGCGAAAAGAAAGTGAGCCTTTCGCCGCAGGACATCACTCCATGCGTGATTGCCCTCGCTCCACACAAGGGAGATGAAGAGATCGATCGCGAAATTAAGCGGCTGCAGGATGAGGCACGATCTAATTCGGAGCGCCCCGACACTATGAAACGCCTCGGATGGGCGTTCATTGCGAAAGCTCGCCTGAGCTACGATCCCGGATACTACAAGCTGAGCGAACAGTGTGCGCTTTGCATTCGATCAAAGAACGATGATGACCCGGACGCTCTCCTGCTGCAAGGCCATATCTCGCAAAGCCTACACAAATTCAAGGACGGGGAGCCAATCGCGCGGAAGCTGGTAATGATCCGCAATGAAGCCTTCGACTACGGACTGTTGGGGGACGTTTTGATGGAACAGGGACGTCTGAAGGAAGCGGTCACTGCGTACCAGAAAATGATTGACCTGAGGCCGGACCTTCAAGCCTACACCCGTGTTGCCCATATGCGCTGGTTAAAAGGCGACTTGGACGGTGCAATTGAAGTGATGCAGATGGCGGTAACATCTGGCAGCCCACGCGACGCGGAACCGACAGCGTGGGCCTATACCCGGCTAGGGATCTACGAACTTCAAGCCGGCGATATTGAGATGGCGACAAAATCGGCGGAAATTGCCTTTCAATTCGCACAGAACTACGCGGCCGCGCTTTTTCTCCGAGGTCGCATCCTGTTGGCGCAAGGTAAATTTGAGGAGGCGATTGAATCTCTCCAACGTGCTGCAGCTCTCACTCGACTACCCGAATACGAGTGGACGCTGGCAGATGCCTTGCGGGAAGCGGGGAACCCTCAAGCCGCCGAGAAGGCCGAGAGCAGATTGATCCGCGATGGAGCAATGAACGATCCCCGGACATTTTCGCTTTATCTGGCAACAAGAGGGCAACAGCTTCCACAGGCGCTAAGACTCGCTCAAGACGAGCTGAATGTTCGCGCAGACGTCTTTACCATTGACGCTCTTGCCTGGGCACTGAAGGCCAATGGGCGAATTCGAGAAGCGCTGGAATACTCAAAGAAGGCACTGAGCGAAGGCACTCAGGACGCACGATTATTCTATCACGCCGGACGCGTCGCGCTCGCTGCGGGCGATTACATCAGCGCCGACCGGTCGTTCGCACTTTCCGGTCGGATTAAACAGATGCTCTTGCCTTCGGAGAGAGACGATCTGGAAAAGGAAATTGCTGTTTTAAAAGGACGGGAGACATCCCGGCCTACCGCAGTCAGCAACTAACAAAAAAAGCAAAATATGAAAATCCCAAAGCGGGCACTCGCCTGCGCGCAAATCGGCGCGGCGTTATCAGCGCTGCTTCTTACCCCATCTATAATCATGGCATCCAGTCACATGGATGCACCGCTCATCACTCGCGATCCGTCAGCACACATAACGGATGTATACGCCTTTGTCTCAGAGGTCGGTAACGTCAAATACCTGACCGCGGCGCTTGCAGTTTACCCGTTTGAAGAGCCAAGTATTGGCCCCAACAAATACAACTTCGATGACAATGTGCTCTACGCGATCCACATTGCCACCGGCGCCGATCTCGCGGAGGGCGAGCCGACTATCAGCTACCTGTTTAACTTCAACACAACGATCAAGGACAACAACACGATTGCCCAATCCTTCCTCGGGTCCATCGAAAATGTAGACGATGCGAATCAAAATCTGACGCAAAGATATAGCGTCACTAAAGTCGTCCATCATGAAAAGAGCGAAGGTGACGAGCACGATCAGCAAACGTTCGACGTACTCGGCACGAATCTGACCGTTCCACCTAACAACCAGGGTTTAGTAACTCCGCACTACAATCAGAACGAGGATGGGGACATGCTCGCTAAGGAAGGCGTAAATGACCCTTCGAAGTTAGACGTCTACACTTCACAAACCGTCCACCCGATCAACCAAGGGTATATTGTCTTTGCTGGGCAACGATCTGACGGCTTTTACGCTAACATCCAAAGCATCTTCGACTTGGACGCGACTTTCTCTGGCCCGGAAAAGCCGCTGGACAGCCAAGCTGGATTTAATGTGCACACCATCGTAATTAGCATTCCCATCTCTGAATTGGGTGGTGATCAACAGATTGTCGGTGTTTATGCTACAACCAGCCGGAAAGCTCTTACCGTTTTGCGTGATCCAAGAGCTCCTGCAACCTTTGGTGAATACGTCCAAGTCCATCGCAAGGGGAATCCCGCGTTTTGCGAGCTTTTGGTTGCCGGCAAAGATAAAGATCTTTTCACGGAAACTTCTCCGGCCGTTGATCAGAGCATCTTTGCGAAATATGCTTTGGCTCCGGAGCTGGCGAAATTATTAGGCGCCCCTCCGAATTTGCAGACTGCCAGAACTGATCTAGCGGGAATATTCATTCCGGACCTGGTCAAAGTGGATCTATCGACCGGACCGGCGCGTTTGGCAGGCAATCCGGATGACCCAATGTTTAATCGACTCGGAATATTCGGAGGAGATACCCTCACGAGCACGGTTCAACAAGGATTCGGTAACGGAACAGTGCCCGGCGGATGGCCAAATGGCAGGCGGTTCGGTGATGATGTGTTGGGCATAGCGGTGATTGCGATCTTGAGCGACCTTCGAACAAGTCCACCCAAAATATTTGTCGGATTTAATCCCAGTACATTCAACGTAGGCGGGGTGACACACAACGACGTTACTTACAATGAAGTCTTTCCGTACGCCCCGACACCGCATAACGGGCGTGATAATTTGCATCACACTCAGCCATAGGCTGATTATAGGAGTTCCGAGATAGTTATGGCGCTCGGATCTATGGCATAGGTAATCCATTACTGACGCCGACGACGATTCGAACTATCCCCTGAGAGGTGCACTGACTCGCTAAGCCGCCGGTAAACGCGCTCCCGCGCGTCCGGCGACGCACCTCCAAGGAAGGGAGAAAAGCAAAAGTTAATGAGACAAGTGCATCTCATTCGGATGCGCGGGAGGCGCGCCACCGCCGGGCGGCAAAAGAACTCGAACCTAAGCACACAGTTTATTTTGGACAGCCCTGGCCCGCAATGAAATCAATCGCACCATCCGCCGGATTTTACTGCCGATTTTATAGTTGTTTATTGTTTTTCACCTCTTTGCCATTTCATGCCCAGGCGCACGATCCGGGCTTGAGCAGTGCCAGGGTCACGGTTGGAAATCAACAGATCGACGTGCTCCTCGGCTTCGCACAAAGGGACGTCCAATCCATCCTTGCTGCCGGTACAAATTCTGCCGACATCGATACATCAAAGGGTTTTGCGGCGATTCATTCCGAACTCGAGTCCGTCGCCACAAACGAGTTCAGCCTTTATTGGGGGAAGCAGCGGGCGATCCCTAACCAAACGACGGCGCAACGAAAGCACGCCCAGAATATCGAAATTTCACTTCGCTTCCAAAGGCCGAACTCTGGACAGGTTCGCTTGATGTCGACCCTTTTCGAAAGGTTGCCTTTGGGTCACCGTGAGTTTCTATCGATCCAAACCACGAGCGGAACCATCCTCGGGGAAGTAATGCTCTCAGCCCAGGAAAACTCGCTGCAATTCGACTTGCCCGCGGTGTCCGAATCCGCCGCCGATTCGAACAAGAACCACACTGTCTTTGCATTTCTGAAGCTCGGCGTCGAGCACATATGGCTCGGAGTCGATCACCTGCTGTTCGTGTTTGGTCTGCTGCTCCTCGTTAAATCGCGTTGGATGCTGTTGAAGACCATTACGGCGTTCACGGTGGCCCACAGCATTACCCTTGCGCTGGCGACGCTCGGTTATGCGCACCTTCCAGGGCCGCCGCTCAATGCCGCCATCGCGCTCTCGATCCTGGTTCTCGGTGTCGAGGTCATCCGTTCCCGGAGCGGCGAAGCAACCATCACCATCCTTCATCCATGGATCGTGGCCTTCGCCTTTGGACTGTTGCATGGTTTCGGCTTTGCCAGCGGACTCAGTGCGCTCGGCCTGCCGGCCGCCGATATTCCCTTGGCGCTGGTGATGTTCAACGTCGGCGTCGAGATCGGCCAGGTATCGTTCGTGCTGTTGATCTTGCTGCTCGAACGCTCATTTCGCCAATTGGAAATCCGCTGGCCTCGCTGGGTCCAGGCGCTGCCGGGATACACCGTAGGATCGCTCGGGGCATTCTGGACGGTCCAGCGGGCGGCGATGCTTTTGGGAATCATACAGTGACAATAAAGAAATGTTTCCAAACACGCACCATGAAAAACTTCATTCAAAACGGAGGAGCGGCCCGCCGCTCGTTCCTAATTCTCTTCCTTTTGCTCTACCCGCTTACCGTTTTCGCCCACCAGCGCGGCGGTGAGGCGATTGGCTTCGCAAGCGGTTTTTTGCATCCCATCTCTGGACTCGACCACATCCTTGCTATGGTTGCGGTGGGGATGTGGGGCGCGCAGCTCGGTGCTCCGGCGATGTGGGTGCTGCCGGTAGTTTTTCCAATGGTCATGGCTTTGGGCGGCATGATGGGACTGATGGGAATCAAGCTCCCGGGCATTGAATTGTGCATCGCGCTGTCGGCCCTGGCGCTGGGGTTCGCGGTGTGCCGCGAGGCACGTCCGAAGCTATGGATCGCGGCAATTATTGTCGGCGTCTTTGCCATTGCCCACGGACATGCCCACGGCACGGAACTGCCTCTGGGTGCCAGCGGTGTGCTTTACAGCATCGGTTTCGTGATGGCAACCGGCCTCCTCCACGCGCTTGGCATCGGAATCGGCCTCATCCATCGATGGCCCACCGGACGCATAGCCTTGCGGGCTGCAGGAGCCGTTGTCGCAATGGGAGGCGTCTTTTTTCTTTGGAAGGCGATTTTGGGTGAAGCGGTGTGAGGATGCTCCGACCAAGGTTGATTTTGTTCTGGTTGACGCTTTCCATCACAATGATTGCCGCGCCTTCGGCGCACGCTCATCTCATGAACACGGGGTTAGGGCCGTTCAATGATGGGTTGACGCATCTTTTTGTGACGTCTGAGGATCTGCTGCCGGTGATAGCTCTCGCCCTTCTGGCCGGACTCCGTGGTCCGCGCTTCGGGCGGGCCGTCCTTTTTGCGCTGCCGGTCGCTTGGCTAGTCGGCGGCTTGGCCGGATTATTGCTCGCCCCACCCATCACGCTGCCTGTGGCGGAGACAATGGTCACCATCGCGCTCGGCGTCCTGTTGGCCATTGACCGTCCGCTTCCGCTTGCCTCTGTCGCCTGTCTTGCGATCCTGCTCGGATTGCTCCACGGTATCCTGAACGGCTCCGAACTCCCGAAGACGTCATCGTCCGGTCAGATTTCCGCTGCTGGCATTGCGGTTGCGCTCTTTGTCGCGGTGTCGCTCTTGGCGGGACAGGCAGCCTCAACGCGTGTCCCGTGGGCGCGCGTAGCCGTCCGCGTCGCTGGAAGTTGGATCGCGGCCATCGGCCTCTTGATGCTGGGTTGGGCGATGCGCCTCCCCGGTTAGCCCAAAGGCACCCTGACACACATTGCTACAAAAGATGCCGTCAATAAATTGACCGTTCCTCTACGCTCTTGGCCAGTAGCTCAAAAGCCGCATCGGAAAACCAGCAACCGCCCAGCCCCCCACAGGCAGGAGCACCCTTGCAGACCTCTACGGGCGGGTTCTCACCGCCTATGACCACGGAAATTCGGCTCTTCAAATCAGTCCGATCAGCAGCGGCCGGCCTGGTTATCGGTCAACTCCCGGCGTGTTTCAGATGACTTCTCGGCGACTCCGCCGTCACAGCAGCAGCGAATTCCCAGGCAAAGACAACATGGATTTTTCTTTGTTCTATCATGAAGGCGAAGCGCCTCACCAGGGTGATCCCGGTATTCAGTCGCATGGGTGCATCCATGTCCCCGCTCACCACGCAGAGCAGTTGTTCGATTGGGCGGGCAGCACCGATATCTGGGTAATCGTCATCGGCACATAGCCTCCATCCACATTCAGGATCCCATGCCTCCGGTGCGTGGCAGCTACATCGGCCTGCGCCAGGCTTTTTTCCAACCTGCTGGCCAACGCCGTCAAATTTGTGGAGGGTTCCAGAGGTATCTATTTACTCAGAGCCGCGCGATGAATCGGTGCGGATATGGTTCCAGGACCACGGCATCGGAATCGCTGAGGAATTCCACCCGCGGCTGTTCCACATTGAAAGTGATCAACGAGATCACGAGCGTCATTTTGAATCTGGCGGCGTCATAGGGCCGCGACGGCGCGCGAGCATTGAGAATTGCCGTAGAATCGGTGATTCTGCCATGAATTACGTTTGCTGATCCCCTGACTTTTTGCTTACGCCTTAAAGCAGTACATCCGGAAAAGGTCGGTCGGGGCCACGAACAGCTCCCGTACCTCGCCAAACCCGGCTTCGTGGCCCAGCGAATGCCAGCGGGAGGTCATTTCGGGAAAATCGGCGGCGCGGACATGAGCCGCCGCGGTGTCCCACTCCTCGGGCGTCAACGCGGTCCACGATGGCTTTTGGCGGTCCCAGCGACAAAGCCAAGCGTCTCGGTCTTCTCCGTCTGGGCTTGCGTTCTCGTAGATCAAGAAGAGCCCGCAATCGACGACGACGCCGCGAATCTCGCGGATCAAGGCCAGAGAATTATGAATTGATATTAGACACGGATGCCAGACCGATCGTGCTGGGCCGTGGCGCAATGGGGATCACCTACAAGGCGCTTGATGAGGATCTGCAGTGTCCGGTCACTCTAAAGGTAATCAGCGAGAGATATGTAGGTGACGAATCGGCTCGTCGTCGGTTTTTACGCGAGGCGCGCGCGGCGGCTAGCGTCCAGCATCCCAACGTTGCTTCCGTCTTCCACCTTGGACGAAGCGGCGGCTGAGCGGCCGCATAGATCCTTGCAAGCAGATGACAGGTCCGGACAGTTTATCGGTAAAGTTGATCGGCGACCGTGCCTTGTAGGCCTCCTGCTCTCCGCTCTGACAAAACCTGCAGCCTCAGCGGCTTCCGTCGCCTCGCGCAAAGCCTTCTCTGTTGCCTTTCGCTCGGTAATATCACGGACAATTTTGGATGGTCCGACAACTTTACCGGCGGCATCTCTGATCGTGGAAACGGTTAGAGAAATGTTAAGCTGACGTCCGTCTTTGGTTACGCGAATGGTTTCAAAATGGTCAACGCGTTCGCCTCGCCGTATACGGGACAGATCTGTTCCTCCTCTTCCTGGCGATCCGCTGGAATGAGTCGCATTATTGAGGTTCCGTTCATCTAATCGGCGGAATAGCCGAAGATTGAACATTGCAACAGCGGGCGCTTGAACAATAACAAGAAAGGCCAATTGTCGCGATGCCCTTTATTAGATGGAATGCCAGGCTTCTGTCCTTCGAGGAGAGTCCACTGATAAAGGGCAACGGGGCTGCTGTTTATCGGTGGAATGTAAACTTAGTCCTCCAATTTCCATCCGAGTTCCCTCAAAACGAGGTCGAGATAGGCTTTTAAGCAGGTCTCCTCGTTCTCACTCGTTAGAATCTTTGTTAGAACCTTTTGGCTGGCCTCTGTACCTTTGCTGCGGACCTCCGGTGTGTGGCAGAGATTCTCAGCAGCTTCCCACGCGGCCTTGCAGATGATCATTGACATGAGCCAACCGGCGCTAGAATCGGACGTTTGATTATTAAATACCTGCTTTTCGATATTTTCGTCAGGAAGGTCGCATCCGTAAATTCCGTCCGTGATCTTGATCAGGCCAAACGGACCACTGCTTAGTGCCATCAAATCGCTGTGTAGGTAGGCGCTCAATACAATGATCACATGCTGAACTTTTGCGTCAGCGAGCGGCTGGCTTAAGTAGATCACCGCTGACTCTGGGCCTTCAGTACCCAATTGGGGGCTCATCACTTTCCAATCGATGATAGCCCCCGACGAAGATGAGCTTTTATGCGTCAGCATTAGATTCACTGCAAGCAGCTTGTGGAATAGAGGTTGTCCGGTACACTCCGGACGCACCACGAGATTCAGGCGGCTACGCGCAGTCCCCTTGTCTACTTTTACCCCCACCGCGGCAATTTTTGTATCCTTTGTGGGAAGCGCTTTGTCATATTGAGTTTTTCCACCCTGCTGGAACATGAAAGTCCTGCTGAAACCGTCGGCCGACTTAACGGGTATTCGCATCATTTGGTCGGCATAATCACCATGGACCTGCCGAAAGGTTTCTTTCTCTTCCTCGGTTAACGAAATTAACGAAGGACGCGGAACCGATGGATGGCAGAGTTGCTGTGCGTCAGCGGCCCAGTTCCTTTTTGAGTCGTTGAACGCTAGCGTTGCTCGTCCAGGCTCCGGCGCTCGCTCAGGGCTAGTCGATCGAAAACGTTCGTACATCGCACTCACCCCTAACATAAAGTTGGTACGTTTGTGGCGTTTGAACATTTTGAACGCCATCAACGTCGGTTGCTTCATTATTGACCACTTGACTTTCATCGAGGGCTCCCAGTGAAAGGCCGGTGGATACATCGGGAGGATCTCAAGTCCCGGCCTGGTTTAGAACGATAGCGAAGGTCCCCTTCTTCGCAAGATCGGAGACTCGGAGCTTCCTTAGCGGTGAGCGAGCCCTGCGCGAGTCTGCCGTTTGACAACCAGCACCCACACCCCGGCATGCGCCTGGTCCAAAGGACGGAAAATAAAGTACGTTTAGCTTTGGGAACGAGGCCGCGTGGCGGTTGAACAACAACATCTCCGTTAAAGCGTTCTGTCGCCGCGCGGATCGGGATGCTATTGGTTGCTCGGGGTGGTCGTCGGCGACGCTGTCGCCTTGAGTCCTACAGGACGGAAGTTCTTAGTCGCGGCCCAATGAAGCAATCAAACCATTTCTGAGCCGCTTCGTCTTCGCGTTGCAACATCGTACGAACTTTCCTTCAGAAAAACCCTGCCGGCTTTGCTTTTGGCGAACTCGCTCCACCTGAGGTCTCCCGCAAGATTTCGCAAAATCTCTCTCCGGCAGGTGTCACGTCACCTTTTGTGGCGCGTGCACTGCCGATCGCCTGCGCTTCCGTCGTGCCGGTCAGTGGGCGGTAGAGCAGGCGTTTGCCAGCAACGAGTTTGAGGATTGTAAATCGATGCCCGCTGCTTGCTGGCCGGTGGGCTCGACCATGATCGCGAGTTCCAGCGTGGCGTCTCGCAGTCCTTGCCCATATCCAGTACGGAAGATGCCATTCCACAAACCGAGCAAAATTTCCTTTAATACCTCGGGCAACGCGAGTGGATTTGGCAGATGCTTGGTATCACGTGCTCAATCGATGAGCAGAAAGACGGCGAATCTTCCGTCAGCGCCGCTGCTGCGAAAAATTCTTAGAGGTGCTGAGCAATTTGCCGGTGCGCTTTGGCGTTCGGATCCAGGGCTACGTATTGATGGGCAACCATTGAAACAGTCGAAATCGTCGGCTCCGAGCTCTCATTCAGATGCGGCATCCAAATTAAGGCACCCTGCCGGGCAAAGTGATTTTCGGGTTATTCTTCTTTGGTTTGGACCGTTAATTCTCGGACCGATCGGCCATGCTTCATTCCATTTGTCCGGGAAAAGGACTAAGACATTTTCCGGTTTCAACTGTTAGCCGGCTTTCGCTACAATTGCCTTTGGGTCGCGAGCGGCAGCAAAATAAGCGAGCTGCCGGAAACGGAAAACCGCTGATATACTCCTTTCGGCCCATTGAAGCGAAACGTTTTCGGGCTATTGTAGCGGTCGGAAGGGAGGACCACTGTTATGGACACCATGACATACGCCTCAGTTGCAGTGCTCCCCTGGAGCATCGCTCAAGACTATACTCATTCCGTCCTGCCGGACGTAGAGTTTATTCCGTTGGATCTTTCGATGATCAACCGATGACGCTCCGAAGCTGGACGTTTGCAGAGGATCACCCGCGCGAACCTCGAAGTGAACGGGATTCGCGTGTCCTCGCCTCGAGAAGGATAGTGAGGGTCCCAGGTGGTGGTCCGTAAGGATCCAGGAACGCCGGAACTGGTCGCTCTGATGGATTCTACTTCCCGGCAAGAGAGCCGTACGGCCAGTGGCGGTTTCTCGGCTGCCGTCAATGGAGTAGGCCCGGTTCGCCCGGCGCGGCTCGGCGGCGCAAAGATTTTGGGCGCGGATGAAATGTTCACTTGACCGTCGGTCGCGTTTGATCCGGCGGCGGAACGTCCAAGCGAATCGCCGGCGAGCATCCCGGAGGCGTCGCCGCAGATGGAAGAAAACGCGGCGGTGAGTGTCACGTGCCGAATCAATCGTCAAACGCGCCAGAACCGAAGCGTGGGGCGGCGGAATGCCGATGGCCCGGCGCGTGAATCCCGAAACGGCGGTCACCTCAAAAGTGGCAAAACTTTGGCAGGTAGTGGCACTTAACTTGCTTTTTTGAGTGCTTAAATCGCTGGAGGTCGGCACTGGAACTCGTTTTGCACCCAGGCAGGGCTCGAACCTGCAATCCTGTGATCCGAAATCATATGCTTCAGCCAGGCTATCCGGCTGATGCTTTTATTCGTCCCCGTGCAAGCCCCCTCCGTTGCCACCAGAATCCCTCGACCAACGGACGTTGACGAGGCGCCCTTTGCAAAGAAAATTACCGAAGAAGATTCTCGCCATACTATTAGTATTCTCCATAAATTTGTAGCTAACTGACGAAACGTTAAACTGGCAATATATGACCGGAAATTTCACAATATGCGCTACATTGAAACCGCACCGACGGAATAACAGTTCAATCGAAGCAGATTATCGGCGCATTCCCCCTATCGTATGACTACTTACCTTCTAAAATAACTCCCGATGTCTCAGCCGAGTTCCCTTAAACTTTGCAGAGCGCGCTTTGCAGAACACTCACTTGTGTTCCGCGGGCCAGAGCGGCCGCGAGCGTCTCCGAGACTACCGGTTTGCTAAGGTATTCGTTCATGCCGGCAGCCAGGCACTTTTCACTGTCGCCGGTCATGGCATGAGCGGTCAAGGCGATGATGTAGGGTTGTGGGAAGCCGCCGTTGCCGGAGCGGATGCGGCGAGTGCTTCGTAACCATCTATGTCGGGCATTTGGCAATCCATCAAAATGATGTCGTAATAGGTATGCTCAAGAGCGTCCAGGACCGCCCGCCCATTGGATTCCGTGTCTGCAGTATAGCCAAGGTGCTTTAACTGCCCTAAGGCGACCAATCGGTTCACCGGATTGTCTTCCGCAATGAGTACGCGGACCTTTTGTCGCTGCGGGACCGGTGAAGAGGGCGGCTGTTTTTCAGCAGGAGAGCGTGGCAATGTAGCCGGACCCTCGCCGATGGCATTTGTCAGGCAATCGAACAGGGTAGATTGTCGCACTGGCTTAAAACAACAGTTCATAAACCCAGAAGCGTGCAATTCTTCCGAACTGACCCACTTGCCAAAATTAGTGAACAAGATAAGCCGGGTGTCAGAGATTGTTGGGTCGGCCTTGATTACCCGCCCCGCGCCAGGGCCATGCCGTCCATGTCCGGCATCTGTTGATCAATTATGGCCAGCGGATAAGGGTAAACCAAAAGGTCGAGCCCTTTGGGTCCGTTCGGTGGCTCTCGCCTCCAGTGCATCGGCCATCTGGTTAAAGGTGTTGGCCAGTGCGCCGATTTCATCATGAGTGGTGGCAACCACCCGGGTGTGGTAGTTCCCTGCGGCAATCGTCTTTGCTCCCTCGGTTAATTTCAACAAAGGTTTAACCTGACGGCGCGAGACCAAGACGCCAATAACACCCGCCGCCAAAAGGGTGGCCAAGAGTATACCCATCATCCGGTTAAATGACTCGTCCGCCGGTTGCATGATTGTCCCGTAAGAGGCCAGGCTGATTAGCGGCCAGCCCCCAACAATGTTGTCGCCATAAGTCGTTAAGCCGGTGAAGCCGGCCATCAACTTGTGTCCGCGGGAGTCTCTGTGTACACCAGGTGTCCATTGCTAGCACTGCCCATTGCAGCTCGTAACTCTCCGCTTGTCACTTCAGCGGGAGCTGAAAGCAGGCGGGCCCGCGGATCAGCACTCATTAGCACCAGCCCCGCCTTGTCCAGTAAATAGGGAAATTCGTCGCCCGGAGATTGCTGTTTCAGATCTCGCAAGAGCCAAAGCAGCTGGCGGGTCAAAACATTGGCTACAATCACACCCTCGGTGCGACCCTCGCTGTCCTGCACCGACACCAGTATCTGGATATCCAGGAGCCTGTTACTCCGGTGCTCATCGGTTGCGGCCTGGCTCGTAGATTTTACATCATCAGCCACGTCGGAAAGATACACAGAGCCAGGTCTGCCGCGAAGTGCCAGCTCAAACTCATTTCGGGTGTGGGCGAATTGCGTAAAAAGCGATTCGCCAATGCTTGAGCTATCGGACGACGCAATAATCATGCCCTGAGGATTTACAAGCATGACTTGGTCGAAAAGGGAAAATGAGTAGGATAAGCGGGCCAGATGGTGGTCGGCGATCTCCAGGTTTCCCGAGCTCATATCGGGGTCCGCCGCCACCGTTTGAATATTACGGATAGAGTTGAAACATAAACTCGTCCATACTCTTCCCAACCTGTACTACGCTGTCCTCTAGCCTTGTGCCGATCTGTTGTTGAGCCTGTGCAACGAGAGTCTGGCGCGAGACGCAGATGATCACTCCAATAGGGATCAAGGTCACGAATAAAAAGGTGAGAACTAATTTTTTAGTTAAGGACATGAAACTCAAGACGCAGACAAAAGGACACTCCTAGACACCGGCTAAAATCTAATTTTCTTTTTCGTTCTTCCAAAAGCCCCTCCGTCGCCTCTATGCGTAGAAAAATGCGAGGACAAAAGACGGTTAAAAACTGGTTTGCTTTCATAAAATAAAGATTTATAATTGCAATACTCACAATACTCTTTGGACATTAGATAGCGAGAAGTATTAAATGGTTCTCTCATTGACGGCCCGGACAAGGTTTACCGATAAAGGATTGCAAAGGGGTCGGTTTTGGCAAGCACATGCAGAACATGCATTCTGAATAGTGGCGGTCGTTACCGTTGTGTGGCCGTCAACCGCCGCTCGCCGCGATTCGTGCCTTGACCAGCTTCTTCACGAGCGCGGTCGGCAACGGTTTGTCTGTGGAGAAGCGGATCGTGCCTTTGCTGGTCTCGAAACCTTTGAGTTGGTCCTGGAACGCTTTCACGGTGCCGGAACTCATTGGATAGAACGCGCAGTGATTCGCCCACGCGGCGAAGGCAACGAGCGGACGCCCATTCAGACGAAGCGCGGGAAGTCCGTAGCTGATGCACTCCTCCGCCTTGGGCGCGACGGTGCGGATGGTCTTGCGGAGTTTCTCGAGGGCGACCCGCTGATCGGCATTCACGCCCGCGAGATATTCGTCAATCGTCCTGGGTTTGGTCTTCGTTGAGGTGATTTTCTGCATAGGGTTGCTCCTTTGTCATAACGTCGTTCTGAAAGTTAAGTTACCTCCCGTCATTCCAACGCATCAGCCGCAAGATCCATCAATGATCCCCGGGCAGCATTCCGCTGGCGTGAATGAATTGTCGAGAGAATAAGGATTGCAGGATTTTCATTGAGACTTTGCGTTACCCCTTTTCCCTTTCTGCAACGAACAATCGTTCTTTACTCATCGTCACCTGACCGGCTTTTCTGGAGTCAATGCCGGCCCAAACCAAATCAACCACCCTGCTCTCACCGTTCCCGGACATTTTCTCGGACTTGCGGGTGCGGTATGGAATCAAGCTAAGCCTCGCTGCTTTGCTTTCCTTGTATGTCGCGCTGGTTCTCAGACTGGAGCATCCGAATTGGGCGGTCCTGACGGCCCTCGTCATGATGAATTCCCACTATGTCGGATCCACCTCGCTCAAAGCAATTCTTCGATGTGTCGGCACGATCGCTGGGGCATTCCTAGGAGTCTGGCTGGTCGGTTCTTACACCTCGAGTCCGGTTCTTTTCCTGCTCTTCATCTTTATCATTTTGGGGATTGCCGTTTACAAGTTCGGCCAGTATCCAGGCAGCCAGGCACCTTATGCATACTACCTCGTCGGGTTGACAACGTTGAGTGTCGCAACCTATGGGATTCAGGATCCCTCCGATGTATGGAGAACCGGACTGAATCGAGCATTGGAAATTCTTGTTGGATCATTGATCTCTTTAGTAGTGACCAGCATCATCTGGCCGCGTTACGCGCGCGAAGAGTTCTTCGAACTCGGCAGCAAAGCGCTAGAGACAGCTGCTGAGCTTGTAACGCTGGAAACCGCCTCTTTTATTGAGGTCCGGGATACGTCCGCTCAACTGGAACAGCTCCAGAAGCGATTTGAACAACAGGTTTCGACGCTTCGCAATCTGCTTCAAGCCGGCGCCCGGGAGAGCACTCGCTTCTATGGACGCCTCGGCAATTACAACGCATTCGTAGTTTCACTGACAAACCTGTTTCAAGCCGCTCTGCACCTTGAGAGAAACCGACAAGAAGAGTCACAGTATATTGCTAGGATCCAAAATGAGCTCGCAGCCGCAATGACGGCCATCGCTCAGGAGTTTCAGATTTTGCTGAGCCCTTATTCTCCTGGGGCCCGGCTGCCGGAGACTACAATCGACAAGGCTTTCGACACTCTGTTCGAGAAGCTGAGCACGCTACGGGCGGCTGGTCTATTTGTCGAATCATCGATTGAAATAAATATCGACTTTTTTTCGCATATTGCTGTGCTTGGGACCATTCGAAACGAACTACTCGAGATGCGGCAAATCAAACAAGGACTCCCGCGGCTCAGGGCGGCTTCCCCGGAACGGAAACGTGCTTGGGACTTATTGCCCGCGATTGACTGGTTCTGGATGAGGACCGCTTTCAAGGCCGCACTAGCGGCCGCTCTGTCCCTTCTGTTAATTCGGTGGATTCATCCTCCGGGGCCGGCCGCGCTGCCTTTGGCCGCGCTACTCTTCAGCGTCTTGCAACGCACTTTTATTCGAGCGGGAGGGACCGGCGACCTCCGCGCGTTTCAGAGACTTTTTTTCGCATGCCTTATTTTGTCGGTCTACGCGGCTCTCCTGATAGTCATAACACCGTTTTTGGCGAGCTACCTTGTGATGAACCTAACCTTGTTCGTTGCAGTGTTCATTTTTGGTTTTATGACCTTTCGCACTCCCGGATTTTCGTTCTGGGCAATCGTGACTATTCTGAGCACAAGCGTGTTCGTGGGTTTAAATGCGCAGGTACCGGTCGAAAGCAGCACGATTATCGATTCGGTCCTGGGATTAATTACAGGAATGGCTATGGCAACAGTAATAGGGAGGCTGATCTGGCCGTTGCTACCCCAACGATTGTTGCGTGACGATCTGGTGGACTTCTTCGGCCAGTTAAAAGCGCTTTCGAACCCGAAGCTGCCGATGAAGAAAATCCAGACCCGGCTGGCGCTATTGCCCATCGAAGCGCTGCAAGCCGCAAAAGGAATTCGGCTACCTGGTTTTACGGGAGAAGAGCAGCGCCAAATTGAATTGCTCATACGCGCACTATCGGGTCTGGCGGCTCGACGAACGGCGCTTGCGAGGCGCCGATTCGAACTTCCGGCGAAGCTGGAGGCTCTTGTGCATCCCGAGCTTGACCAGCTGGAGATTGAATTCGGTCAGATGACAGATGCCTTCGCTGATTGTTTTCGCAAGGGTGACTGCAGGCGTGAATTCCCTACGGTCCGCGGCGCACTAGACGGTTTGCGCCTAAGAGCAGACCAGATTCGCCGCGAACGCATTCTCGCTACGGAAAGTTTAGATGCGCCTATCCAGCTTCTCGAAGTCATCAGCCGGTGTCAGCGTGTCGGTGATACACTGGAAGAATGCGCCAGGCTAATTAAATCGTTGTCGATACATCGGTACTGGGGCGATTACGCACTGTAAGGACATAAGTCGGTAGCGATGCAAATCGTGTCAGGGCGTCAGGAACGAGAAAGATATGAAAGACATATGCGACGGCTTGAAAATCATCGGCGCTTCTGCTCTTTTCCTCGCAGGCTTTTGCAGCTGCGCAAGCACTGAGGTGCAGAAGTCGGTTGCCGAAAAACAGCGTGAGGTCTGGTATAGTAATTACGTCGATAATATCGATCAGAGTTGGAGCGAGCACTTATAGCCAGCGACTTTATGCTGCTTTTGGCTTGGCGAAGGAAGTATTGAAGAAGCATCCGTTCAGATTCTGATCGGCGAAGCCAAGTTCTCCGATCGGACGCAGCAAAGACCGGATTGAGTCTTTCCTGTGCAACATCGCTTCCGGCCGGCGCCTCTTCGCGGTCCGATAGTGTCTGCTTATCAGGGGGGATTTCTGGCGAAGACGGTGATTGCTGAGCAGAGCTATGGTTTCAGGGTTCGCTGTCGGACTGGGGGCAAAATTGCCGTCCGGCTTGGTAGTAAATTCGTCTACCAGGTACTGCTCTGCCTCGGTAAGACCGCGCCTGCTTTCACTTTGAACGAATTGCGATTGACTGGCAATACTTCTGCCGGAGCAGATTGAGGTTCTGGCTCATTTGGTTTCCACGCGTTTTGATTTTCCTGTGCCCTCCAGATTCTGGATCTGCGGGGCGTTTAGAAACGGAGAATCCTCCCTTCTAGAGAGTCGCTGAAACCTTGGTAGGACGCAAATGGCGCTCCCTATTTAAGGCCGTGAACGTGCACGGGTATCTTTAGAGCGCCGCCTAGCTAGCTAGTTCGGCAAGTGCTTGAGCAGCTTCTTCATCTGCTCGACAAGAGGCGAGAACTGATCTGGATCTTGCTTCGCAAGCGATTCGTAAATATTAAGGGCCTCTTCGAAAGCCTTCCGCGCCTCTTCTAGCTGGTTCTGGGCATAGTCCAGAATACCCAAGTTGTTGAGAGTCGCGGCGACGTAAGACAAATAAGTCTCGGGCTCTTTCTCCGCCAGCTCATGATAAATCTTCAGCGCCTCCTCATATTCCTTTCTCGCCTCGTTCAGCTGGTTCTGATCTTTATCGAAAACTCCAAGGTTATTGAGGGTGATCGCTACGTGAGCGAGATAAGGCTCGGGATCTTTTTGCGCCAAGTCACGGTAGATCTTGAGCGCCTCCGAGACTTCCTTCCGAGCTTGCCCCAACCGGTTCTCTGCATTGTCAAGAAATCCCAGAGTGTTAAGCATCATTGGTACATAAGGCAAATAGGTCCCCGGCTCTTTCTGCGCCAGGCCACGGTAGATCTTGAGCGCCTCCGCATATTCCTTCCGGGCTTCTTTCACGCGGTTATTACCGCTATCAATTATCCCAAGATTATTGATTGTTATCGCCACGTAAGGCAGATAGGTCTCGCGCTCTTTCCGCGCCAGCTCGCGGTAGATTTTCAGCGCCTCCTCCAGCCGGTTCTGGGCACCCTCAAGGATCCCCAGGTTGTTGAGCGTTATCGCCACATAACGCAGATAGATGTCCGGTTGCTTGTGGGCCAGCTCATGATAGACTTTTAAGGCTTCCTCAAATTCATTCCGGGCCTTCTCTAACCGATTTTGATCGCTATCGAGAATCCCCAGGTCGTTAAGCGTCGCCGCGACCTCCGGCAAATAGGTCTCCGGATCTTTCTCAGCAAGGTCACGGTCGGTCTTTAGTGCCTCCTCGTAGTCGCGCCGGGTCTCCTCCGTCGGGTTCTGGGCGCCGCCCACTGTGTCAGCCAAGGCGCTTCGATTTGTCGTGTGAACCCAATCGACGACTGGGAGGTTTACAGAGGGAAAACTAGTACTAGTTGCCTCCCTTGTGATTATCATACCCGTCAGCCTCGTCGCATTGACCCGCAAGCTTGAAAGGGCCAGTAGAATTATGGTGCAAAGACGCGCGAGCATAGAAGCCATGCCCCTGACTTATGCTTAGAATACGCCTCCTCCGTGGTAACTTCCATCGACATTTTGAGAAGGCTGAGACAGCGCCGCGACTGTTTTGCCAATTGCAATTATGGGAGGCCAAGGGAAGTTTTCCTTTTCCGTCGTATGGGTCTTGGTGGTAAAAACGTTTGTGGTCGAAGTGATCGCGGTCATGATACCCATAATGCTCAATTGTAGACTCACACGCTAATGCGCCCAACGTCAGAGCCAACACTTCCGAAAAACTGTTAGCTAGCGATGCATTAACAACTGCGATGCCTTTCGGTGGGTAGTTAACCTTATGCTTTGCGGTGAGAACTTCCGCGAAAAGATCGATAGATATGCCGCAAACATTATAAAACCGGCACTCGGCCGGGGCGAATTGCAGTGCGTTGGAGCCACCACCCTCAACGAGTACCAGAAATAGATCGAAAAGGATGCAGCGCTCGAACGCCGATTCCAAACAGTCAAGGTCGAAGCGCCAAGCGCCAAGCCAAACTGCCGTTTGTGTTTCTCAGGCCGCTACAGCTGCAGATTCTCGATGCCTACCGCACTTTCGGTAAGGCGGCCGAGAACAAAGCTTTTAAAATGACTATTGAGGCAACGGGCTGCCGGGCGTCAACTCGACTCGGCGACGATCATCCCCAAGAAGACGTTGCATTATTGCGTTGGCCGGCAGCTTGCTGGGTCGTTGCGCAAAGCCCGTCTATTGATCGATCACCGCGCTCTTATCGCGAGTGGACATCGTCGGACCAGCCTCCGAGTTGGGTTCTATTCCGCTCCGCACCGTCGTTGGTCGACCTAATCCGACATGACATTCGCAACGAGTTGAAGGTGGCCGCCGTACGCCCTATGCCCGGCTTTGACGAATCACACGTTCTGGGATTGGCCGCCCTTGCCAGCTCGGATGGCGGGCAGGATCCCGTAGACGCGGCCATTCGCTCCGCTACCTCGCAGGCCGTCGCCTCCGATCTACCAAAACCGAGTAAGTTTGTGCCTTTCACCGGAGAACGACATCTGGATTGCAGCTGTGGCATTGGAATGCGAAATGCCGCTCGCTACCCGTGACGACCACTTTCGGCAGGTCGATAAGCTGGACATTCTCTGGTGGTAAACCCTCTTCCTGACGCCCTCGGCAAGCGACCGAATTGGGTTAAATTGGATTACTGTCCTTCCCGAGCGCAATGGCTATGAAAGTGAATCATCTGAATCTCACCGTCACCGATCCGGTGGAAACCCAGCAATTTCTCGTCAAACACTTCGGGCTGAAGCCGAGAGGGAAAGGCAACCAGAACATGGCCCTCCTCTCGGACGACAATGGCATGGTGCTTTCCTTGATGAATATGAAGATGGACCGGGAGTCGGAGGTAAAACACCCGGCCACGTTCCACATCGGATTCATCCAGGACAGCGAAGAAGAGGTGAACGAAATCAATCGGCGCCTGAAAGCCGATGGCTTTGACGTGCCACCGCCTTCACGGCAACACGGCTCCTGGACCTTTTATTTTGATGCCCCCGGTGGATTCACAATCGAGGTCATGGCCTAATTGTCGCACTGTACTTAAATCCTTAAATCGTAGTTTATGGGCGTACCCTTCTTGAGCCCGTGTAATCACATCCTTGGCGGGTATCTTCTGCAGCGGCTCGCTGACCACCGCCACCCCAAACCCCGCCGCGACAAAGGCCAGCGCGCTCGCGGCGCCGTCGGCTTCCTTGACGATTCGCGGCTTAAGACCCACCCGCCGGCAGACCTTCAAGAGCCAATCGCCATAATTCGGGTACATACGCTTTAGCCCGATAAAAGGTTCCTCTTTCAGAAGCGCTAAAGGGATCTGCGTCTTGTTTGCATGAGGGTGGGACTTCGGCAGCGCCAGGCTCACCGGGTATTAAATTAAAAATCGGACGTGTAACAGTTCCAACACCGGCCGATCGCTCGGCACGAGTATACCAAATTTCAGATCCGGAGACGAGTTACATTGGCGCTATACTGCTGTGAGAGGCGATGATTTTCCAGCCGCCATCAAACTTTTGGAGGTTCATCGTGCTGTTACCCATCACCAGCTGCCTGGAACTGGAGAAGGAGGCCGACCACCACGTGAGGGCAAGTGCGAGATCCGGCTTCAGCAGCTTGACTTGGATGCGTGTGGGTCGGATGAAGCCCATCGCATCACGATCCGGATACCCATTGATGTAGGAATCGTGAAGTTGCTGCCATCCATTAAACTCCTCAGAATCCACCACAACCAGCAATTCAGGCGAGTTCCAATACACCTCCAGATGTCCTTCGATGTCGTGGGCATTCCAGCGATCGAGCATTTTAAGTAAGACTTCATAAACCTGTTGGGCATCGGGCTTGGAAATGCTTGAATTCGCTTGGAGCGAGTCTAGTTGCCACCCGTTCTGTTCCTGCGCCATTGCGCTCGGGCAGAAGACCAATGCCGACATCGCTAAAGTTCCGAAAAAGTTCTGAAGCCGTTTTGGCCAAATAGTACCGCGATATAAGTCGAGAGCTACGTCCATGTTGTGTCCAGATTTTACAGTATACACGGATCCTACGCTTAAAATAGTAGATGAGACGCATTTTTGCTGAGGAATAATGAGCGCGGAAAACCATTCGCTGACACTTTGGCGGGAGACGCCCAATATTCGAGCCCTCGTTCCTCGCTCGCCCAGGCTTGCAAAGGGCGAGCCGTCCTATCGATTGGCAATCACGGCATGCAGGATTTTAGATAAGCGGCGGAGGACACACCATGCATCGCCCTTGGAAACCATTCTTCTGATCTCGGCCTGCTGTTGATTGAGAGTTTTGGGCGACGTCCCCCTATTCGCCCTTCCTGGCGGGCAGCATCCAATCCGACCTTCGTGCGCTCCCGAAGCATGGCGCGTTCGAATTCAGCAAACGCCCCGACCATCTGCATCATCATGCGGCCTGCCGGTGTGGTTGTGTCGATCGCTTCTGTCAAGCTGCGAAATCCGGCTTTGGCCTCAGCCAGCCGTTGGCCCTTGCGTCCGCCGGCGGCGATCACGCGACCAAGCTCCTGATCGTCCGTCGGCCCTACGGTCATCACGGAGCCATCGTACAGCAGGATTTCGAGTTCCTCGACATTATCAACTGTCTTGCCACCATCAGCCCGTGCACGCCGCAGGAGTTGTTTCCGATTATGCCGCCGAGTGTGCAGCGGTTGTGCGTGCTCGGATCCGGCGCGAATGTGAGATCCCCAGGCGTCGCGGCGATCTTGAAAGCGTCCTCCGGCTTCATCCAGAATGCGTGCTAGCCAAAGAGGAAATCGTGTCCACCATTAGCAGCGCCGGATGTCCCGCTGCGTCCATGGCTTTGCGCACTTCGCCAATACGGCTCGCCACACCGGTGGACGTCTCGTTGTGCACGCACATCACCGCTTTGATCTCATTTGCAGGATCTTCTTTCAGCTTTGACTCAACGGCTGCAGGATCGACGCCGTGCCGCCAGTCGCCCCGGACGAAATCGACGACCAAGCCGAAGGCAGTTGCCATCTTGCGCCAGAGCGTGGCGAAGAGCCCCGTCTCAAATATCAGCACGCAGTCGCCCGGCGACAGTGTGTTGACGATGGCCGCCTCCCAAGCACCGGTCCCAGATGCGGGATAGATGAAGACATGGCCTTTCGTCATCTTGAAGATTGCCTTCATGCCTTCGAGGCACTCCTTGCCGAGTTTCGCGAACTCGGGCCCGCGATGGTCGATGGTGGGAAAATCCATCGCCCGCAAGATGCGGTCGGGCACATTCGCTGGGCCGGGGATTTGCAGGAAGTGTTGGCCGGCGGCGTCCGGTCGATGAAGGTGTTTGCATGGGAGGAGGGGCTCACAGGTTAAGCGTAGTCTATTGCGCTACCACGTTGGTACGGTTATTTGGTGACGGCACTAATTTGGTGGTCCGCCGTCAGTTCGATCGCGAGAGCCATCGTGATGATCAGCGCATCGTCAGCGGCGCAAAATGGGAATTTCCGGTGCCGCGAACTCGGACCGGCCTCGGATCGTCATCTCGCTCGGTTCCAGCCCCGCCCCTTATCGCCGAAGCCCTCGCAACCCTCTTCGGTGACCGCGACCGTATCCTCGAGCTTGATGAAGCCGCGCTTAGGATGCGCCATGGTGGTCTCGATGGAGAGGACCATGTCGGCCTCCAGCGGCCGGGTCGCGTCATAGCCGTCATAAGCCCAAGGCTTGTAGCCGGTCAAGCGCGGCGCTTCATGACTGATGAGGCCCATACCATGCGCCACAAAATCCAGATATACCCGGTGGGACGAGGCGTCCACAAGCTCATGCGCCGCCGCGAAAATCTCAGCGCCTGCAGCGCCGCGGCGGATCGGGCGGCGCGCCCGCTGTTGGATCTCCTCGATCACACCGAGAAGGTCCACAAGCTCGGCATCTGGCTCACCCAGAATCCCCATCCGGCACAAATCACCGATATAGCCCTTATAATTTCCCCCGGAATCGAGGGAAAGGATGTCGCCGGCCTCGAGGCGCTGGTCGGAGGGCGCACGGTTAAGGCTCGTGCCGGCCGTAATCAGGCAGTATTCGAAGGTCAGGCTCCGCTCGACCTCCTCTCGCCGCAGTCGGTCGACGAGCTCATTTTTCGTTTGGCCGGGCGCACACCGGTTGAACACGGCGAGCATCGAGGCCAGGACGCGCTCGGAGGCCGCACGCAGCTGCGTAAGCTCGGCTCTTGTCTTTCGCGCACGAAGCCGCTCCAGCGGGAAATAGGCGTCGACGATCTGGCAGTTGTCTAGCCCGTCCTGTAGCAACTTGGCGCCGTCCCAAGGCAGGAAGGACGCCTCGACGCCGACCTTGCCGATCGGCCCGGGCAGACCCCTGATATGCTCGACGGCCCGCTGGATCGCGCTGGTGCTGTTGCTTGAGGTCGTCTCGACGACCCGAGGCCAGAACTTGCCGAGCTGCTTCTCGTGGTTTTCGAGATGGCATCCGATATATGCCGAGTTGTCAGGGCGACCCTTCTGATAGACCACGACCGGCAGATAGCGGCTCACCCCGATCGCATCCATGTAGTCGAAGAAGAAGAAGCGATAGCCGCCCAGCAGATACTGCACATTGTGCTTGGAGGTCGTGACGAGGACGTCGATACCCTCGTCTTCGAGCAGAGCGTCGAGTCGCGCCGTGTCGAATGGCGCGGGCTTTGCCGCATCATGTCGAGCTTCGTTCATATCGTCTCTCCTGCCGCCGCATCGCGGCCTTGACCAGCATCGTTCTTATTGTATGCCTCGTCATATTTCTTATGTTTCGCTGCAGCCTGCTGGGTATGTGTGGATCGCCCGAGTTTGTTGTTCCGTTTTCATTGTTTCCTTCCGGGAGTTGAGATTAGTCGTCGCCTACCGACCTGCTGCGGGGATTTCTCTGAGTCGCGGTGGCAGCCGTACGCGGGGGGGGCAGAGGGAACGCCTTTTGGTCAAAGGTCCTGAGCGGCACTCTGAGTGGATGCCTCGCCCGGTTCGGCGTCAATGAAAAAATGCGATCCGGGCAATTGAAGATCCCCAAACATCGTATTTTTGGCGAAATAATGTGACCAGGTGCCGCCAGTGATCCGGATGATCGCCGCGACTGTTTCCGGGTCCAACGGATGCTGGGGGAGATGCACGCCTAGGGGCGTCCAGCGCTGGTCCAATACTTCGCGACTTTGCGAATTCTCTTTGGCACCTAAAGGCCGAAATTCATGGACGAAACCGATACGGGAGTAGAACTGCGGGTAGCGGGCCAGACGCTTTTCGATGCCCGGCATTCCGATCAGAACCAGACCGATACCCCCATGGTCAAAGATGTTCCGCACTTGCTCCAACTCAGTCTCTTTGAGCCGATCCGCTTCGTCGATGACGAGCAAAGCTGTCGGATCCGGCAAAGTGCTCTCTCTCGCTCTTCTCAGGAACTGGTGATGGAAGCCGCTAAGCCGGAACGAGTTGAAGGTTGAATGAGCGAACTTCTTTTTTGAGCCATTTTATCCGCTGCAGCCGGAATTTAAGTTCATATTGGTCGATGCCCTGTTCGACGAAATTTTGCCCGTAGCGGAGCATGCGATAGACTAACCGGGCGAAATGATGAGCCATTGCGACGATCGCTTTGGGAGCACCAAGTCTGGCTTTGGCGCCGATCAAACCAGGACCCTTTCAAATTGGCACTCGTGAAGACAGAGCTCGAAGGCCGTGTAGGTCGCCGGCTGCTCTCCAGGGTTTAAGCGGAATCGGGATTCCAAATAGAAAAACCCCGGCACGTCACATTGGCCCAGGATGTTCCATTCGCGGTAAGAGTGGGGGTGGTCGATCAGGAGGCGAGCCCTAGCGTAGGGTTGGGCAAACCTCCGGCCCACTGAAATCTCGTCGGACTTTGCGAGTTGCTGAGGCTTTGCGCTTTTTTTCCTCTAGTCCGCTTGCTCATAACAGTGGTTCTCGAAGCCTCGAGTGAACCGGACACGCTTGGGGGCTATCCAAGGTCGCAAACTTCGAGAGCAGGGGAGGGTACGAACTGTTAAGGCATAGAATCAACTGGATCTCAGGCACTTTGTTTTTTGGGTCAGAAATCCCTGCTCATCCCTCGTTCCTGTGTTGGATCGTGTTTTGGCTGTGGCGCGGAGGGGGATGATGCTGCTCGTGTCCGGCGGCGGTTCGCTGTAGAATTTTCTGGTGCTTCATGACGGTCTCTTGAATTTCTTTTTCGGGGCGTGCTTCCTCAGCCGAGGAAAGGGAGGGGTCTTTTTGGGCGAGTTCTTGTCGTAGCTCTTTCTCGTGGTGGCCCCTTGCGGAATCATTTCTTGGCATCACCACGCCATCTATTAGCTCGACTGCGGAGCGGCCTTGGCCTGGCCTGATGGCCACCTCTTTTAAGACCTCCTGGAATCGGTGTAAAGCCGCACCTCCTGACTGGCTCGAGAGAGGCTGACGAGCATCTGGACTGCATTGATCTGGCTGGTCGCACTGACGGGCAGAAAATCGAACATCTTGGCCCGCTCGTGGCCTTGAGAAGTTTGGGAAGTGATGGTGTAACCTTGTCGGATATGAAGGGGCTTGGAGCGCTCCAGGCGTCGCCCGTTTTCCAGTAAGATCCCGGTTTGGTCGATCGCCTTGACCTCCATGAGGTCGCCGTTGGTCAGGCTTGCTTTGCGATTGTTCTTAGTGATCAGCACGCGCTCGCCGATCGCAACGGGCATCGACTGAGCCCGGTAAACGTTAAAATCTTGCGCCAAGTGCAAAGGCAGCTGCCTTTCCTTACCGTCCTTGGCGACATAAACGGCTTGGTCCTCCCGCCGGGTGACCTGCCAATGGTTGCCGCACCGGAAGCCGCCCTTTCGCGTTGCCGATGGAATTCAATGATCTGGCCGGGCTCGTAGTAAATGGGGTCCCTTTGCTGGGCCGCTGAAAGGTCCACACTTTCCAGCCAGGCGACTTGGTGGTCCTTTTGGCCAAGCATTCCCTCGGCTTTCATGCTCGCGCGGAGCGACTGGGCGAAGGTTTTGCCGTCCCGGTGAATAGGGGAGATGACCAGAGGATTTTGGCCTCTCTTAAACTCTTCCATCACATCGGCGACCAGCGCTTGGAGCGAGTCGGTGCGGGTGTTGCTCTCCCGAATCAGCCCCAGGCCCTCGATCTTTTGGAGTGCTGCGTCGTAGCGCTGGGCATAGTAATCTTCGATGATTTCGAGCAACTGCGGGGCGCTTTGCTGCCGGTAGATTTTCTGGAGCTTCGCGCACAGGAGCACTTGGGTATCGATGGCCATCTTGAAAGGGTGCCCGCGCTGAACGGCGCCGTGCTGTCGCGGGTCGCCGCTAACCACCAGGCGGCTCCCGTTAGCGCGCGCAAACTTCAATAGCCAAGTCATGTCAGCGTTATCGAGCCGTTGCGGCCAGCATCATCGGTTCCTGGCCGGACAAGGTGCGGATGGCATCGGCGGTTTCGCGGATCACAGTGGTCTTACCGACGCCCGGTTTACCGGCAATGCCGGTCAGAAGGTCCGTGGATCCAAGGACGTGGCGAACCGCGTCAGCCTGGCCGGGATCGCCGGCGATCTTTTGGCTTTGGATCTTCCAGGCGTTGCCCGAGTCGATCGGAGCAAGGGTTCCTTGGCCTGCTTGGATCATCGAAAGGATCTTCCTCTCTTCCCGGTAGACCGCCTGGGTGGTGATGGATCCCGGATCGGCGAGGTTGCGCAGGAAGGCAGCGGACTCTCGGACAAATCCTACGGCCATCCGCACCGGGATCACGCCAATACCCCACTTCAGCAGCTCGGTCATCATCGCCCTTTCCCGAATCGTCGAGTGCTGTTCGAAGGCATGATGGACGGCTTGAATTTGAGCCGTCTCGGAATCCAGGAAGCCGATCGAGTGCCCCAACTTGGATGCTTGAGGGGTGATGGCGTTCCACCGGCCTGGGGCTAATTGGCTGCCCCAGTCTGCTTCGAGCGCCGCGCCTTGCAGTTTGGCCTGATTCTTTGCTTCCCGGTATTCGGAGCCGAGCTTAGCTTAGCCTTTTCCGCCGCGTAGGTTTCCTCGTAATCGAGCAGTTCTCCGCGTTTAGCCGCTGCCCTAACCCTTGCCTCCGCCTTCTTTTCCAGCTCGTCCCGAAGCCGCTTCTCCAAATCCTCAATCTGTTTGGTCCGCTTGCAAAACACCCGGACTTCTTCATCAGTGAAAACGTCCATTTCAAAATCTTTCCCGGTGCGCCGGAGCCGGTGGCCGGCCGCCATTAACTTCTCTGCCACCCGAGAATGAAATGCGGCCTGGTAAAACCCTTTGCGAGAGATCACATCACCGAGCTGGGCTGCTTTCCACCGGTCTTCGAGCGCATCGTAGGTGGCGGTTGTGACGTTCGACCCTAACCCGTCTTTCTCAACTCGCGGGGTTGCGACCCGGGAAGCCGCTCCAGATCGACATCGTGGTTAAAAGGTCTGCACTACAAGCGCTATGCTCGTCTGTGCTCGAGCAACTTTCCGGCGGACCTGGTCCGCATGGCGTTAAGGCTGGCAGTTGACGTCACGACCAACGATTGTAGCCATAACTATTCCATTGTCTGAGCAGGTGCTTGGACTGGATGGATCTCTATCAAATTAATCCTCAAACCCTGGCTCGTTATCGGAAGGCTTTCTATACTAGCGGCGCCAAGGATGATCCAATTGATAGTCAACTGCTCGAAGACTTACTACGATCGCACCCTGACCGGCTTCGCATCGATCAGCCAGCTCCGGAACTGGAACGAAAGCTGGAGCTCTTCTGCCAGCAAGGCACAAACTTACTCAGTTTCGGTAGATCGGAGGCGACGGCCTGCGAGGCAGCGGAGCGAATGGCCGCGTCTACGGGATCCTGCCCGCCATCCGAGCTGGCGAGGGCGGCCAATCCCAGAACGTGTGATTCGTCAAGGCCGGGCATAGGGCGTACGGCGGTCACCTTCAACTCGTTGCGCGTCAGCGTGCCTGTTTTATCCACGCAGAGGACCTCGATGCTTGCCGCTTCATCCACGGCCGAGAGCCGCGTTGGAAGGACGCCCAGATGTGCCAGAGCCCGCGCGCCGAGCGCGGCCGCAAGGGTAAAGGTTGCAGGCAGCGCTACTGGGATCGACGCCAGAACCGCCGTGAGCACCAGGGGAATGATCTCACCAAGCGGCAGCTTGAGAGCGTAGGCATAACCCACCAGCATCACGATGATGACGCCATTGAACATGGCGAGATTGCGCACGACGCGCAGAACGGCCTTCTGCTGGGAACTTTCGACGTGCGCGGTGCGAACCAGTTCCGCGGTACGGCCAAACTTTGTGCCGCGCGCCGGTCGCCGTAACCTCCGCAACGGCTTCGCCGCGCCGCACCAGCGCCCCTGCATATGTTTGCAGACCTGGCCCAGCTTCGATGGGTATTGATTCGCCGGTGAGCATGGACTGGTCGAGCAGGTCAGCGCTCTGCGTAATGGATGCAGAGCCGTGTCGGGCACTGCGTTTGGACCGAACTTCTCGAGCCGGCGACGGGCTTCGTCGCTGGTGAGGCCGGTCGAGAGCGGGACATCATTAACAGAAGATTGCGGAGTGATTGGGTGATCCATATGGTGCGAGAGTTTCGAGTCCGCCTTAGCCCCAATTAATCACAAAAATCCATTCCTAACGCATAGCTTGAAAAGGGGGTTAGTTCGTAGGCAGGCGGTAAAGGTGTCATTTTCCACGATACCTGAGGTGAAATTTTCAGGGTTGCGAGTGCAAATTCCACTAATAAAGGGCATCGTGACAACGGCGATTGGCTCTTGAAAGTAGTGAGCCGCTGCAAAATATACCCGCCAAGGACGTGCTTTTCCGGGATCTTGCACGTCGAAGAAGGCGGCGTATCCTGCTCTAGGTAAAAAGCAACCGTAGCCCATCGAGAAGAGTATGGGTGCGAGCGATTCAGTTGAGCGATACTGGAGACGTGAGTAACCGAGTAACGGCGAAGGTCCACTTGGGGGGATCTCCCGTAGCGGACGGTGCTTCTTCGCATGGAAGGAAGGGTTTCTCATCGGAACTTATCGGACGTTCGATGAGGCTAGGGAGTCACTTGTTTGGAGAGACAGGCTGCGGCCGCGATGCGAGATGATCAGATCCTCTCAAACCCTTTAATAAAACCTTCGGAATGTTGATATGTTGATTCTAATTCTCATTTTGATCCTCGTTTTCGGTGGCGGTTTCGGCTACCACCGTTACGGTTACAGCCGGTACGGCAACCGAGGGTATGGCCTTATCGGTATCCTCATTTTAATCCTGATTTTGTACTGGTTATTCGGCGCGGGCGGTCTGGGTGGGTTTCATAATTCCCGACTCTAGCCCGCTCCTAAGCGCTTTTTCTTTTATCTTCCTGGCGCAAACCAGCGTACGCCAGTGAGCCTGACACAAAGCATGATGACGCTCAGAAAGATGTCATGTCGGATTAGGTCGACCAACAACGGTGCGGAGCGGATTTCGTGGCTTTGGATCCTGCCCGCCGTCCAAGCTGGCGAGGGCGGCCAATCCCAGAACGTGTGATTCGTCAAAGCCGAGCATGGGGGCGTACGGCGGTCACCTTCAGCTCGCTGGGCGTCAGCGTGCCTGTTTTATCCACGCACCCGCCCGAGGTGCGTCTGATGGACAGACCTCACTAAATTCCGGTCTGAGGGTAAAAATCAGACGCAGATTTAATTCCTGGAAAACTGGCTTCACAGCGCCCCCGGACGGTGGTTCGAGGGGGGCGCCGGAAGCTTCAATCACTCCTGGCGATGGAGAGCCGCAGCTCGCTGCGGCTGGCCAGACGCAACCTGAATCGTCGCCCGCTGCCGTCGGGGAACACCGGTTCTTTGGCATTGAGTTCTGCCAACAGCTCGGTGATGATTCGCCGCACTCGTGGAGGGTAGTTTACCCGCGGCATCAGATGCACCACGATCTGCTCTGCTGCGACTTCCAATACCCCGCTGCACTGCGTCAACTGTCGGAACTGATCATGATCGTCGCGGTAATTGTTATAGGCCTTCTTGAAAGGTCCCAGCGCCGCGTAGAACACGTTGCGGGCGATCACTCGAAAGTTGTCCATCAAGCGCTTCTTGTCCGGATCCAGCCGGACCATCTGCTCCTCGATCAGACGTTCCAGGCGTGACTCGGTCTTTTGCACCGTCTCGGCCCTAACTTCCAATTCGGCCAGTTCCCGGCTTAGAGCCTCAATCTGTTGCTGGCGCTCCGGCTTGTCGCTTTGCCAGCGGATTTGCGCCTTGCGCAAGCGACTCAATTCCTTATTGGTCTGATCGGCAACTGGCCCCGGTTCGAGTTCTTCTATGCGTTTGTGGCGCAGTGTGGCTGCGTGCTCGCTACGGGCCTGGAGCAATAACAGCCGCCCTTGCCCAGCCCGAAGCTGGCGGCGTTGCTCCCCTAGGGCTTTGGCTTCAGCGCTGCGCACCTGTCGATCCTCTACATGCTCGGCTAACTCCTCGTAGCCGACGACTCCGTAGCTGGTGATCTGGTTGATGCCAAAATGCTTGTCCAGATACTTGAAATCGTTCTCCTGGACCCAGCGGCAGAATATCAACCGGAGAATCTCGCTCGCCTCGCGCTGGGTGTCGTCGGTCAAAACCGCCACTTGAATTGAGTGGCCACTGGGGTTGGTCGCTTGCACCACGATCTGGCGCAGCCGCTCGTCTTTGGGCCAGCGCCGGTCCCAATATTGCAGATGATAAGAACGGATGTCATCGGCGCGATTACGCGTCCTCTCGATCACCATCGAGCCGCTCACTCCCTCTGCGGGCGGCCAACTCTGCGCCTGATAACCTTTCTCCCAGGTGATCAGATGCATCCTCTCATCGCAGAGCACCTTCTCGAAGACTTCCTGCCCGAAAATACCTCGGTCTGCTACCCAGCTCATCGCCCGCTCCTGGGGCCACTCCAACACTTGGCGACAACGCTCCACGAGCTCGAAAAAGCGCTGACGCAGATCGGAAAAGTTATCGCTCGTCTCAAAGTAAAGCGGTTCTCCGGCTGCCGTGTGGATAAAATCGCTGTGCATCGCCTTGTCCGCTCCCCGAATAGCCGGACACCATCCTTGGAGCACATTCTCCTGGCCGGTGTACTGCTTGGTATGCGGATCGAAGTAGAAGTCGCTCTGCTCGCCGGCTCCCAAGCACCGGGCATTGAAGCAGGCCAGCCTTTGAAAGCTCGCCTGCGTCGCCAGCCGTTCCAATTCCTGGCGCTGGGGGTGCGGAAAGCGCACCACCGAGCCCAAGAGCTGCGCCATGTCTTGCCAGTTCAGGAACTTGGTCTGTTCGATATTCAGCGCGCCCAACAGCAAACTGGCCAGCCATTGTGTGAAGCGTGCCTCCGGCGGATCGAGCACCTGCGCGATGGCCAGCAAGCTCGGCGCAAAGACCAGCACCCCAGCGTGATCACACCACACCGTCTGCGGCGCTGCTTGCAGTGCCGGACAACAACCGCAAGTAATCTCCTCGCTTTGCGAGCTAACCCTTTGATTTTCAGGAGCATTTTGCCCAGACTGCTGGAGACCGTCTGCGGTTGTTGGCTCGGCCCCAGACTCATTTGGCGACCCAGTCGCTGCTTGCTCGGCTCCGTGGGTGCCTACCACAGGCTGGCGCTTTAACTGCCCGATCAAAGGCCGCAGCGTTTCTTGGCAAAGCTTCACCGCGAAGACCGACTCAATTTCTTCGCGCAGCCGTTTACCAATCCCGTAGGTTTCCGAGCGGCTCAAATCCGCCCACCGTGCTCGCACGTAGGCCTCAATCTGCGGCGTCAGCTTGCGCCCGGCCCGACGTCCAGCCAGCACTCGCACCAATTCTTCGCCATCACGGTTGCGTAGCGCTGCTGCCCAGCGTTGAATGGTTTTTAGATCGACCCTGAAGGTCTCTTGCAGAACCCTCCGGCTCAATCCGGCGTTGTACAGTCGGCCCACCAGCATCTTGAAGCTCGGTGCGTTCCGGTCCGCTGGCACCACCTCCAGCAATTCCAAACCGTAGTAAACGTGCAGTTGCTCCTCGCCGTCATCTTCCTCCCATTCATACACCGTGAAGAGCGCATTGCGTTTGTCGGTCCCCAGAATCAGTTGGCCAGTGGCGATCATAAGCCTCCATTGGACATCTCATCGCCAGGCCGACGCCAGCACAACCTGCCGCTTTAATGGCGCCTATCGCGCCGATCAAATTTGCACGGAATTAGACCTGCGCTTCCCTGTTGCCCGAAAACCCGCTTTTAGTGAGGTCTGGATGGAAGGCGAGATCCTGCTCGACCAGTCCATGCTCACCGGCGAATCAATACCCATCGAAGCTGTTGTCGCGATGCCCTTTATTAGTGGAATTCCCAGCTTTTGCGCCAGAGGGAGATTCCACTGATAAAGAGCACCTTGCGCTGCAAAAATCTGGCCCGAAAGTGATCCGGTCTACGATTTAACTGCAATCGACTATCACGTACAAGCCCTCGTCCGAGGGATGGGCATGTTTAGGCGGTCCACCGATACCGGTTCCGCAGATCTGCTCAAGGAAGCAGAAGTTGTCGCCAGTCAAGAAGCTCCCGGCCAGCGGCATCCAGAGATTGTCGCGGAGCCAGAAAGCGGGCCTGTTCTCGTTGGTCAGTACATATGGAGAGATAGATTCATTCTAACGTTAACGTGCTTTCTTGACGATCTGCCCTGTTAGACACGCCGCCACATGTGCGCGCCGTGGCGGCGTATTGGTACGTAGCAGAATAGCATTCGCAGCGCTGCCTACGGTAATCTTGTGCTTTCTTGCACATTTTTTGGCTGATCTTGCTCTGGTCAGGCTACGCGTTTGCTTTCAGTCGGAAGCGCCGCGGGGTCACGCCGGTCAGTCGCCGAAAACACTGAGTAAAGTGACTCTGGTGTCGTTTTCAATTGAAACGTACACTGGTAACCGACGATTTCTCCTCGGAGTCTACGATTTAACTGAAATCGACAGGAAGGCCCACTCCAAGCAGCCACCTACTTGCTATTGCGGAGTGGGTGTAACGGTTGGTTCTGGGTTTGGCGTCGATTCAGGAGTTGCAGTCGGCTCCGGGGTTGCTGTGGCCTCAGGCGTTGGAGTGGCCGTAGGTTAATCGTTCCGCAACATACTAAAAAAAAAGTGTCGACGGATAGCCTCGTAATCAAAGCTCTTCCGTTACTGAAAAGCGTGAACGAAGAAAATAATACAAAATTAGCTTCACCCCAGTCGAATGTCACACCTGGCGGGCAACCGGCATCGCGATTTACCTGAAGAACGACGGACGCCTCGAGCGCGCCCAGCAGATGGCCGGCCATGAGTCTCCCCGAACCACTAAACTCTACGACCGGACAAAGGACGAGATTACACTGAGCGAGGTGGAGCGAATCCGACTGTGACGAGAGCATTCGTTGCAGCGCTTTGGAATCCGGTTCAGTTAAACTAAATCGTAGACTTTTTAAATCTTCCTCTGCAATGGATCACACAAGCTCCAATTCTAGGGTCGTAGCATCGACCGGTGCAGTACCTTGACAACGTCTTGGAACAGATCACCGGGCCATCAAACGCCGGGTCCGCGCCAGCCAGCATCTCTGTTCGTTTTGGGGCGCTTGGCGCACAATTGCCCGGCTACGAAGCCATTCATATGATCCGCAAGGAATCTGCGGTTTCAATTTCGGAATTTCGGCTAAGCGTAGTTCCCTCTCTCAACCGAAGGTTCCAGACTTGTTTCGATGGCTTCCGGCGCCAGAGAGAGTTATGCTTTATGACCTAAGTTTAGAATTCCAGCTGGGAGGTTTGGGTGAACCCGAAAGACGGCTCCGTGGACGCTGACGCGGCGAGATTCAGCTCGACGCATTGGAGTGTCATTTTGAGCGCCGCTCAGGATCAAACACTCGCGGGTCAAGCGGCACTTGCTGAGCTTTGTCGAACCTATTGGTATCCACTTTACTCTCACGTTCGCCGCCGCGGATATAGCCCCCAAGATGCGCAGGATCTGACGCAAGGCTTTTTTCTTCATCTGCTGGAGCAGCGAGGCCTAACCAAGGTCGACCCACACAAAGGTCGATTTCGCTCCTTCTTGCTCGCTTCGCTGCAAAACTTTCTTTCTGTCGCGTGGCACCGAGAGCAGACAATCAAGCGCGGCGGAGTTTGTACTTTCATTTCCCTGGATGCCGAGAGTGTAGAAAGCCTCTATAAGCTTGAGCCAGTCGATGATTTAGCTCTAACGGCGGAGCAGATCTTTGACGCTCGCTGGACGCTCACGTTGCTGAAGGAAGCCGTGACCAGCGTGCAGGCGCAGTATGTTGCACGCGGTAAAGGAAAGATTTTCGAAACCCTCAAGGGTTTCCTTCCGAGCGGAAGTACAGAAGAGCTTAGTTCCTATCACGAGGCGGCCGCGACGCTTGGGGTCAGTGAGGCTGCCGTAAACACGCTGATCCATCGATTACGCAAGCAGTATTCGGTTGCCCTTCGTCGCGAGGTCGCGCGCACCGTCACGGAGCCTGCGGCCATTGACGAGGAAATTCACTTCCTATGCGAGGCGCTGGTCGCTGCGGAGGGTTATTTGGCGCAATGAACTCCGCCAAACAGAAAAGTAAGCCGGCCGATGCGGAAATATCGGAATCCAGGCCTCCGCCGACTGTTCGTACGTGTTCGATTTGCGGCAGGAAGCTGCCGGCTGGTAAACCCGCTGCTTCCTGTCCGGTCTGTCTGCTCAGAATTGCACTCAACCCCGGCTATAGCGGGGACAGCATAATGAACGAGGGAGATCTCGCTGAGTCCGGTATTGGCGCCGCAGAAGCTAACCCGCGAAGATTTGGGCACTACGAAATTCAGACCCACCCAGACGGCAGTCTCCGTGAGCTGGGGCACGGCGCCATGGGCATCACCTTTAAGGCGATCGATGTGAATCTCCGCATTCCAGTGACACTGAAAGTCCTGAATTTGCGATTATTTCAGGAAGAGTTGGCGCGCCGACGTTTTTTCCGCGAGGCGCGAACTGCTGCCACTGTTCACCATCCCAATGTTGCTTCCGTTTATCATCTCGGTTCCCGTGGGCGCGAAATCTTTTATGCGATGGAGTTTGTGGAGGGGGAAACCTTGGAACACCTCATTAAACGCTCCGGACGCCTTGAGGTAAAGCTGGCGCTGGAAATAGCCACCCAGATCGCCGCGGGTTTGGCTGAGGTGCACAAACAGAACCTGGTGCACCGGGACATCAAACCAAGCAATATCATCGTTCGCTTGGAGGCTGGAGGCGTGGCAATCGCGAAGATTATCGACCTCGGGCTTGCCAAGGCGATAGATGAACCGCATTCTGAAACCGCGATTTCCATCCTCGGAGCATTTACTGGTACGCCAGGCTTCGCCAGCCCGGAGCAATTCGCCGGACTCGGCGTCGATATTCGTTCGGATCTGTACTCGCTCGGCGTGACGCTTTGGGTGATGCTGACCGGCCAGGTGCCATTTAGTGGTTCACCCGCTGAGGTCATGTATCAGCATCAGCACGCGTCCCTGCCGCTCGAACAACTCAAGGGATTGCCGCAGCCCGTCATCGTTTTACTTGAGGTGCTTCTCGAGAAAGACCCAGCGCGCCGTTTTCAGACTCCCGCAGAACTTCTGAAGACGATGCCGACGATAACGAGCGCCATCGACGCGGAGCGTCCGATCACGCAGCAGAGCTTGCACAAGATACCCCCTGTTGATTTATGCGCCGTAATTCGCGGTCCGGCAAGACACCTTGGACCAGAGAAAGTCTCCGTAGCCAAACTGCCCATTACAGGGAGCGAGGTTTTTGGTCGAGAGGAGGATATCGCCTTTCTGAACGATGCATGGGAAAATCAGCAGGTAAATGTCGTGACAATCGTTGCCTGGGCTGGTGTCGGGAAGTCCAGCCTCGTTAACCATTGGCTCGGGCGGATGGCTACTGACCATTACCGTTCTGCGCAGCTGGTATTTGGCTGGTCCTTCTACAGACAGGGCAGCAGCGGGCAATCTTCATCCGCAAATGAATTTCTTGACGCTGCCCTCAATTGGTTTGGTGATCCGGATCCACGGATCGGGACGGAGTGGGATAAGGGCGAACGATTAGCGAAGCTCATCTCACATCACCGAACCTTACTGATCCTGGACGGCCTGGAGCCGCTCCAAAATCCGCCTGGTCCACAAGAAGGACGGGTCCGGGAGCCTTCCCTTCAGGCGCTCCTGCGCGAGCTTGCTGCCTTTAATGCGGGGCTTTGTGTCATAACGACGCGCCTGCCGGTCACCGATATTGCAGATCATGAGCGCAGCTCAGTCCTACGCCGTGAACTGGAGCAATTATCCAGCGATGCGGGTGCGAAGCTGCTCCGAGCGCTCAGCGTTAAAGGGAATGAAGAGAAATTGAGAGAGGCCAGTAGCGAGTTCAGTGGCCATTGTCTCGGGCTAACGCTGCTGGGTAGCTATCTGACGGACGCTTACAATGGAGATATTCGTCGTCGCAAAGAAGTGTCAGAAGGTCTTGCTCACGACGTCCGACAGGGAGTCCATGCCCGAAAGGTTATGGAATCTTACCAAACCTGGTTTGGTGAGGCCCCTGAGCTTTCCGTGTTGCGCATATTGGGTCTATTTGATCGCCCCGCAGATGAAAAGGCGGTTGGAGCCCTGCTAAAATCTCCTGCGATTCCTGGCCTGACAGAGTCATTAACTGATTTGAGCCCAACTGAGTGGCGAACTATTCTTGCCAAGTTAAGAAGAGCAAGACTCCTCGCTGGCGAAGATCCGCATAGTCCTGGCTGTCTGGATACGCATCCTCTCGTTCGTGAATACTTTGGCGAACAGCTCCGGAGTCAACAAACGGATGCGTGGAAGGAATGCAATAGGCGGCTCTATCATTATTATCGAACGCTTGCGCCGCAGCTGCCGAATAGTTTCAAGGAGATGGAACCGCTTTTCTCAGCCGTCATCTGTGGCTGCAATGCCGGTCTGTTTCGCGAAGCGCTGCATGAAGTTTACATTCCGCGTATTCAGCGGGGGAATGACTCCTTTGCGGCTAACGTTCTTGGAGCCAGAGGGCCATTGCTCTCTGTCTTAGTTCATTTCTTCGAAGAGAGACGCTGGGGTTCACCCGCGCAGACGGGCCTCGAGTACCAGAGTCTTACTGCGGAAGATCAGCTCTTCGTTCTCTTGCAGGCGGGGCCATATCTAACGGCCACTCGAGGACACTCAGCACCTGAGGCGCGAATATGTTATGAGCGGGCGCAGGCGTTGTGTCACTCGCTTAATCGTCCGCTGCTCCTGTATGTGGCGCTGTTGGGTCAGTGGCATTACTCCCTCCTCACCGACAAGCTCAGTGCAACGATGCAGGTTGCCGAGCAACTTTACTCACTGGCGAAGGGGCAGAACGACTCTGCACAAATGATAGCAGCCTACCGCGCTTTGGCAGGGCCCCATCACTTTTTGGGGAATTTCGAGTCTTCGCGAAAATACGCGATGAGTGGTATTGAGACCTGGCGCTCGGGAAGAGTACAGTCTCATAAGGAGGATCTCGACGCGTCCGCCGTCGTTTGTCTGTGCTATAAAGCGCTAGCCGAGTGGCATTTCGGGGAGATCTCCTCTGCCCACGCGAACATGGCGGAAGCGATCTCATTAGCGAAGGTGCTGAATGATTCGCACGCATTGGCCGGAGCACTACATTTTGCAACGATTCTCTGTAACCTTGAACGCAATACCGCTGAAGTAGAACGCTTGGTATCGGAATTAACGGAACTGGCAACGCATTACAATTTTGAGCTTTGGCTGGCTGGAGGAGAGATTTTCGCCGGCTGGGCGCGCAGCGTTTCCGGCAATACAGCGGAAGGTATTTCCTGGATCGAGGACGGAATACGGAATTATCGAGCAGCCGGCTCAATGCTGCGCATGCCGTATTATCTAGCACTTAAGGCTGAAGCTTTGCACCTAGCAAATCGTACCTCCGAAGCTCTGGAGGCAATACAGGAGGCAGAAACAGTGGTCGATAGATTTGAAGAGCGCGGGTCGTGTGCCGAACTACATCGGCTGCGCGGTGTGTTTCTCGCGGCTCTGGGTGCTGACGAGGCCCAAATTGAGGCTTCGTTCTCCGCGGCCATCAGCACAGCAAAAGCACAGAAGTCGACTTCATTGGCGAAGCGCGCGGAAGCAACTTATGCAGAATACCGCTGCCGAAGAGGAAAGTCTCAAAGGGGTCACGATTTCTGAGGACTGCTTTGCGAAACTTCAGTTCGTAATTATGAGACCAGTCTTTGCCGCGCCATCTCGGGGGCTAGGCGGAAACACGCGGCAGTGAGGTGACTCCTACGCGATTTTGTCCACTTGCGCATGGAATTGACGAACGTCCGTAAACAGCGACGTCCACTGGCAATCTTTTTTATTCGCGCTCCGACAGTGCCGTTCTAATTCCTTAATAATTCGTAAAAATCTTTCAGAAATCCTGAAAGTCGGAGCTCGCAATCTATTTGTAACTTAATGAGGGACAACTCACTCCTTCGGAAAGAGATACTTTATTACGGACACGATGACCTACGCATCAATCGCAGCGCTCCCTTGGAGCGTCGCTCAAAACAAAAGACAACCAGTCGTACCGGAGGCAGGGTTCACCCCTTTGGATCTGTCGTGCATCACCCGATAATGGTTAAATTCCCACAAAACTCTCACCGGTCTGTGAAACGGTTGGCGACCAGCGCGAGCGAGCCGGATGGTCTGCCGAACCGTCGGTCACGCAAGAAATGCAAGCACCGGAAGCGCGAATTTACCATGAGCGGGCAGAGTCCATGTGTTATTCGCTAAATCGTCCCCTACTCCTGTATTGCGCGCTGATAGGTCAGTGGCGCTATTCCCTCATCACAGACAAGCTGAGTGCAACGATGCACATTGCCAAACAAGTTTACGCGCTGGCGCGGGAGAGGAATGACGCGCGGCTTATGATAGGAGCCTACAATGCTTTAACAGTAACTTTCTACTATTTGGGCGATTTTGAGTCAGCGCAAAAATACGCGATGCTTTGTGTGCGGGTCTGGCGCTCGGGAGATATACAGTCTCAGGTCGAAGAGGTCGACATGCACCCCGTCTCTTGTCTGTGCCATGAGGCCCTTGTCGAGTGGCATTTCGGAGAGCTCGCCTCTTGCCATGTGACCATGGCAGAAGCGATCTCATTAGCGAAGAAACTTAATGATACGCACGGGTTAGCTGTGGCATTACATTGAGCAGCGATTCTCGGTTATTTCGAGCGTGATCCTGCTGAAGTGGAACGCCGCGCGTCGGATTTAAGTGAGCTGGCAACTCGTCACAATTTTGCGCATTGGCTGGCGTTAGGAGCCGTACACCGCGGTTGGGCGCGCAGCGCGTCGGGCGACACAGCGGAGGGCCTCTCGCGGATCCAGGACGGAATAGAGGACTATCGCACAATCGGCTCGATGCCGTTCGTGCCGTATTGGCTAGGACTGAAGGCTGAAGCTTTGCAACTAGCGGACCGCAACTCTGAGGCTCTTGAGGCAATAGCAGAGGCAGAAGCCCTTGCCGATAGATCTGAAGGGCGCTGGTGGTCTGCCGAACTGCACCGGCTGCGTGGCGTTTTCCTCGCGGCAATTGGAATCGACGAGACGCAAATTGAGGCTGCGTTCCGTGCAGCCATCAGAATCGCACGGGAGCAGAAATCGACTTCATTGGCGAAGCGCGCGGAAGCAACTTATGCAGAATACCGCTGCCGAAGAGGAAAGTCTCAAAGGGGTCACGATTTCTGAGGACTGCTTTGCGAAACTTCAGTTCGTAATTATGAGACCAGTCTTTGGCGCGCCATCTCGGGGGCTAGGCGAAAACACGCCGCAGTGAGGTGACTCCTACGCGATTTTGTCCACTTGCGCATGGAATTGACGAACGTTCGTAAACACCGACGTCCACTGGCATTCTTTGTCGCTCGTTGGCATTCGCTGATTTTAAAACGTCGAGCTGAAAATATGCTCTAATCTAAGTACCAGGGAAAGACGTTCCTGCCAAACACCTCGCCAAAGTTAATTCGAATTCTCAATTACTTCTGCCTGCTCGTGCTATTTCCAGTCGCGGTAGCCCTCCTCGTTGGTGCAACTCGGCTACAGCGCGAACCTCGGGATTAAGACGTTCCTCCTGATCGAATGCGGGATGGCTGTCTTAAGTCCGCTATTGAATGCCGTCATCGGCGATGACGATCACTCACATCACCACCGAGGCAAATAGGCTCAGAACGTGGCTCACTCCTGAGTTGGTAGGGAAGCGGCCCGCGCGTCCGAGGATGCACGTCTCAAAGTTTCTATTTGCTGCTTCGGCCGTGCGCCGACATTCGCGCTCCGACATTGCCGTTCTAATTCCTTAATAATCCGCAAAAATCTTTCAGAAATCCTGAAAGTCGGAGCTCGCAATCTATTTGTAACTTAATGAGGGACAACTCACTCCTTCGGAAAGAGATACTTTATTATGGACACGATGACCTACGCATCAGTCGCAGCGCTCCCTTGGAGCGTCGCTCAAAACAAAAAACAGCCGGTCGTACCGGAGGCGGAGTTCACCACTTTGGATCTGTCGTGCATCACCCGATAATGGAAACAATGAAAATGCGCATACTGCTTGCCCTCGCAGGGTTGGCAATCGGCTTTGCTGTGCCAGTCCTCGCCTTTAATTTCTCTGGGGATGTCGAGGCGCTCGGTGAATTCAATGCGCTTGGTATGAAGTATGACGAAGCATACAATAAGAACGACGCGGCCACTCTCGCAGCGCTCTTCGCGGAGGACGCGGTTGTAGTGACGGACACAGGACCGATTTACGGTCGGGAGGCCATTGAGAAGCACTATGCGGACTTGTTCCAGAAATTGCATTTCAGCAACCATCTCGACAAGCGCGATCAGTATTCCCCACACATTATAGGAACGGCTGGCAATGAGGCATGGAGCAACGGGGAATGGACCCAAACTCTTCAAAGCCAGAAAGGCCCTATACAACTCAAGGGCTACTGGTCAGAGATTTAATGTTCGTGAGGGCGATACTTGGAAGAAGCGGCTGGACGTTTGGAACATAACCCCAGCACCGGCTGCGACACCGTCTCCAACGACCACCCCGAGTAACCAATAACCTCCCGATCCGCGCGAGAAACCATCCTAAACTTCGGAGGGAACATTGGCGGTTCGCATACAGATAGGTCATCCGTCTCAAATATGGTGGTTTCATTCTCACGTAATCTGGTTCTGAGCGGCCTTTCGTTCTCACTTAATGTGGTTTGGAAACGAGCGATGTTCTCGGTTCGAGCCGTTTATGTTCTCAGGCCGCTACATATGATTTAGGTTATCCGGAAGGAAAGCGACACGAACTTCTGAAAAGATGGTGAGAAGCTCATATATCAGTATGAGAGCGGATCTCTGATCTCGAGCCTGAATTTCTCCGGCTAGGTCAGAAACCCTGTACGAGAAAACCCCGGCCCTTGACAGACGCGGATCGTGGTTTGCTCACTTTCCGGTCATCACACAACGGTGATGGTCGGGGCCGGAGTGAAGAGCCCCACAGGGACTGGGCAACGAAGTTCCCGTCGAACCGCAAAAATCAGCGAGGTGCACACGGCGCAGTCGCTTTTGCATGGCGTTGACCCATAGGTCGCAGAAACCTCGATAAGATTCAATCACGCCGGAGTGCCAGTGGTGGCCCACAGGCAAACTCATCAAAAACCGTGAAATCCGTCGCGTTCAACGTCAGAAGCGACGTGACGTCCGCCGCTCGGTATGTCGCGGCAAGCAATGTGTCGAGCACACGCTTCCGGCCAAGTTGATGACGCCGCATCCAGGTATGGAAAAGCGCAATCGCGACATCGGTTGGCAGCACTTGGTCCGCCTCCGCTGCGTTCCACCAGCGTTCCGATTTGTTCAGCGCTGTCTCCATCGAAAATGGCTGCTGAAACCGCCGTTCATCGGTCACAACATGCACAAATTCCGCCAACACCTGCGGCGCGATCGCCACCCGGTCCCCTCGCGCGAGCAACTCCCCGAGCACGCGCAGAGTCTCTGCATGATGCACGTGCTCCACGATCTCGACGGCCAGGAGGAAACTTGTATCCAAGCCATGCGTCACACCCGGCCTTCCAGCATCTCGCTATACCACTCGTCGCGTGTTCCAATCGGTTTGAGAATCGTGCCAACGTTTACCGGATCGGTATCCCGCAGACTGGGTTTCTGCGCCTGTTCCTTTTCGCGCCGTGCTTTACGGATGATCTGCTCCAACTCCGCCAACTCCTCTGCGGAAAACTGCGAGACGGATTTTTCGATCTCGGCAAGCGTGCTCATAGGAAACAAAATAGCACCGTGCGCCCCTAAATGACAAGGCATCGCTCTCTCGTGCCCGCCAAATATCGAGCAAATTTCTATGCCAATTAATTCGGAAAGTGACATTTCTCTTACCAAGTCCCAAAGCTACGTGTCGCCGCATCCGAAGGTCAAAATCGACCTCACAACCTGGCGGAAATGTTGCAGGCCGACTCGGAGGCCGAGGCGCTCAGCCAGGCATCTGCGAATCTTCATTGAATTTAATCAGCGCACGGAGCATCAGCATCCGCGGGATTGTTCTGCCTACTTCCATGCGTTAAAAGGCCCTTCGCAGGGAAATAACATCTGTACGTTTGTCGCAGAGGCGGCGAATAGCGACCATTTGATAGGTTAAGTATCCGTCCTGAAGGAGCTTTGCTGTTGGGCCATTAAATTTTCCAGTCAACTCCCTTGCAGTGAGCACCATTAAAATGGGCATCGTTCAACATCATGGCCTGAATTTCTGGCCATACGTAATCCCTCATCCATTCAGTTGCAGTGCTGTTCACCTGTGCATGGTAATTGGTTGACCACCCGGTTCAAGTTGGATTGTTTCGCATGCTGGCGGAGGCAACGGCGCATTCCCGGGTTGCCTGACAAGGACCATCGTAAGATTGGCGCACATCTGAGTTACAGGGATGATCTTCTAAGCGCAGGCGCGAGCGTATGCTTCACGCGTTTTCAGGTTCCGGATCCCCGGCGAGAAGAAGTCGAGGAACTTCGCTGCCGCGTTGTCACCGGCGTTGCGAGAATCGACGGCCGGGTAGGAACAGCGGGATGTAACTTTTAATGGGGGGGCGTCCATCAGTGCGGTCGTTGGCGGCCGGGCCGCACTTTTTCTGGCGTTTCCACTCTGCGCAAGCTTTTTTAGCTGACACATGATCGAAATCTCTTTGGGCCAACGGCTTCACGAATTACGGGATAAAGCGGACCTGTCCACCTGTCCTTGAGGGAATTGGCGATCGCTCATTCCCAAACCAGATTAGATGATATGAGCCGACAGGCAGCAACACCCGCTGCTACGTTGTCGGCTGTATGAATAGTAACCATAACCAAGCTAATGACGGTGAGGCGAAAGCCAAGCCGGAAGTGATCAAATTAGGGTTGGACCTGCACGCGCGGCAGGTTACAGAGTGCCGGCAGCTGGACGCTTCAACGCGCCCAAGCCTGCTCGCATCTGCCAAACGCAAAACCAACGAAAATGATGAAGAAATCGGAAAAAACACGTCACGGGCTTTACAACGTCGGCTTCATAGGAGATGAGAATGGGCCCACATTATTTGAGAACAGCCCGAAAACATCGGCCAGAAACCACAATGATCGAGAATGATGACGGTGGCCCTTTCTGCACGGCAAGCGGGGTTTCCATAATCCCCCCTTTTTCGTCTCTGAAGATAGCGAGCAGAGCAAAGGTGGTAGAAAACCCCGCGACGAAAAGGAGCGGAACTCGTCATCTCCGCTGAGCCGGGAGTATGGCCGCTTTGAAGTCGGCATCAAAACCCGGCGAGCGCTCGGCTAAAGACGAATTGCTGAGGAGCCAGGCCCCGCCTTGATGTACGACGCGCCCGACCGAAGGTGTCGCGCCCGCAACCGTTGAAAGCGGGAAGCCGGGCGTCAACAAAGCAGTTTTTGAGGGTGATCTATTGATCTATTGTACGGACCCGGACGGCACTTTCGAAAAGAGTGAACCGAGTCCTTCCGCTATGGTCGGGTGGACGAGAACGGCGTCTCGGAGCCTCCAATATGGCAGGTTTGCCAGCATCGCCGTTTGCTGTTCCCTCGGCTAGCCGCCTGATTCAAAGCCGGGATAAAGCATCATTCCTCCGTCAATGAAGAGGCTCGAACCTGTAATATAGTCCGCATAGTCCGAAGCTAAAAACGTCGCTAACCAGCCAACTTCTTCTGGCTCACCGATCCTTTTATGTGGAATTAATTTCATCAGCGCATCGTATGCCGCGGGTGTTTCCCAAGCTGACAAGTTAAGCGGAGTACGGATTGCACCCGGACAAATACTGTTTACTCGAATCTTGAACGGAGCCACCTCCTGCGCGAGGCTTTTCATCAGCAGCATTACGCCCCCCTTTGAGGCAGCGTAATTTACATGGCCTGCCCAGGGTATTACTTCATGTACTGAACTCATAAAAATGATTATACCGGCTGCTACCGATATCGAGCTAACGATACCGCGCCGTTTAAATTCGCGAATAGCCTCTCGAGCACATAAAAATTGGCCAGTTAAATTTGTATTGATCACCGCATTCCATTGCTCGACCGTCATTTTCTCAATCGGTGCGTCGTCCTGAATTCCGGCGTTGTTGACCAGGATATCGATGGTTCCCATCTCAGCGATCGCTTTCTCAAACATCGCCTGAACCTGGTCCTCCCGGGATATATCGGCTCGAATAGCAATCGCCTTGGCCCCTGCCTCTTGAACCGTTGACAGAACGGTGTCTACGGCCTCATCGGCTCCGATAAAGTTTATCGCAACGTCGGCTCCTGCCCGTGCGAAGGCCAGAGTCACGGCCCGACCTATGCCCGAACTGGCACCGGTAACCAGCGCTTTTTGGCCGGCTAAGAGCCTACCAAAAGGGCAAGAGTAGCTCGGAGTATTTTCGAAGTCTCGATGGTCTGAGTTCATTTCATCAGTGGATGCTTCAAAGCCGCAAATGCGGGCGGAAGTTAACAACCCGAAAAGGACTGCACAGCTGATCGCTCGAATAACTTTCTCATATTGTGGGGGTATTGTTATCTGACCGGCAACCCAAACTGTATGTGTTTAGTTAGCGCCGTATATCCGGCCCAAACGGGCCTGCACCAAAGACTATTTTTGGAATGCTTCTTCACCCCAAAGGGGTCGAGAGGACTCAGCCCGGGGTTTCAACCTGGGTTAAAACCCTGGGCTAAAAACCTGTCTTCCCGTCGGGGCATAAAACCGATACACCGACGCTAAACACATACCCCGAAGTTTTCCAGTTGCCGACTATGCAAAAAACTGTTTTAGATATTGCTGAGATTGTCGAAGAGCCTTTTGTCTGCCCTCCAGCGAATATTCATAAGCTCGGTCTTCAATTTCCACACAAACCGGTCCGCGGTACTCGATATCAGTGAGTTCCGAGAAAAACTGGTTCCATTGGACGTCGCCAAGACCGGGGAGCTTCGGAATATGCCACCCGAGACCCAGGACCCCTCGATCATATAGTAGGTCCGCCACGGTTTTATCGTCTTTTGCATGTACATGAACGATTCTATCCTTAAATTCATGCAGCGCCCGAACGTAGTCGATCCTTTGCCAGACCAGATGAGAGGGATCAAAGTTGAGGCCAAAATGTTTACTGGGAATAGCGTCGAACATCCGACGCCAGATGTCCGGTGAAATCGCGAGGTTCTTTCCGCCGGGCCATTCATCGCCGCTGAACAACATCGGACAATTTTCGATCCCAACCTTGACGTCATGATCCGCTGCAAAAGAAATCAATGGTTTCCAAACCGACTCGAAAAGTTTCCAATTCTCTTCCACGGACTTGACGTGATCCCGGCCGATAAATGTGGTCATAACGCCAATTCCCAGGCCTGCGGATGCCTCGATCACCCGGCGAAGGTGTTGGATATAGTCTTCGCGTTCGATTGGGTCAGCGCATAGGGGATTAGGGTAGTATCCAAGGCTCGAAATACGAACCCCATATTTTTCGGTGAGCTCCCGCGTTCGCGCGGCTTCACTCTCTCCGAACGAAGTTACATCGAGATGCGTTACACCGGCGTAGCGTCTTTCTGCTTTCCCAACAGGCCAGCACATCAATTCTACACAACGGAACCCTTCCGTTGCCGCAAATGACAAGATTTCCTCCAATGTCAACTCGGGCAGGATTGCCGATACGAATCCTAGTTGCATAATCGTTTTGCTCCAATATCGCTATTGATCATTCAGATTGACCTCCGTTCGTCACTCGAACCCAACTTTGTGCCCGATGACTTTTCAGGATCGCTTCGCACAGCAGCATTTCTCGGTGGCCATCTTCAAAACTGGCAAAAAGTTTTGGCCCTGAGTAATCTTCCTCCGCGAGGTAATCGTAAATCGCTCGGTAAAGTTGCTTGAACGTGTCAGGAAAACCTTCGTTGTGGCCACCGGGATAGCTTGCAAATGACCGGATTTCAGGGGCGAGCAACGATGGATCCCGAATTAGCAATTCGTTGGATTTGTCTCGATGCCCGATCCACAAATCATTCGGATGCTCAGAGTCCCAGGCCAGGGCAGCTCTTGCGCAGGCGATTTCGAAGGTGATGCGATTTTTCCGTCCAGCTGTTACCTGCGAAACACACATTGCACCTCGGGCGCCATTGGTGAAGCGGAAGAGGACTGAGCCCCAATCCTCGGTCCTGATTTCGATCGATTCGGATTCCACCCGCCCCTCGCCTGCATCATCAGTCTGGAAAGTGGCGAGCGCGCCCTTCGGACGGAGACGCACCGGTACCAGCGGAGCCAAATCTGCAAAGACCGAATTGATCTCGAGACCGGTGACAAAAAGTATCAAGTCCATCCAATGCGTTCCGATGTCGCCCACCGCTCGCAGTTCACCGCCTTCCTCTGGTAGCAAGCGCCAATTCCAATCTGTTTCCTTCAGCAACCAATCCTGACTGTAATCGCCTCGCACGCTCATGACGGGACCGAGCGCGCCGCTTTGAATGAGATTTCGAGCGTGGAGAGCCAAAGGATAAAATCGGACATTGTAGTTGACGGCGGTGACTAAGCGCGGATTCCTTGCCGCCAAATCGAGCAACTCGGAAGTTTCCGCCGAATTGGTAGCTAAAGGCTTTTCGCAAACAACATGTTTCCCGGCGTCAATGGCGCCGGCAGCCATGGCGCGATGATACCGATTAGGTGAAGTTATATGGACGACATCAACTTCGTTGTCAGCCAGTATTTCTTCATAGGTGGCATAAGCTTTGGCAAGTCCAAATCGATCTTTCGCCATCGCGCCCTTGGCAGGGGTGCTACCAAGCATGCCTTTCACATCAATGCCGATGCGTCGCAAAGCTTCCACATGGACCGGACCGATAAAGCCGGTTCCTACTACCGCCGCTGTTCTCTTAGAAATTCGCATGATCAACCTCCGCAGGGCTTTTCTTCTTCGCTTTAGCAAATCGCTTCATATTAGAGACCAAGGGCTCTCAACTTCCCGTCCAGGAATTTCTTAGCCCTAGGGACGTCTGCTTCTTCCAGGTGCTCAATGACGATGGGGATGTTTGGATGTTTCTCGGCAAGCCGTTCGAGGTAGTAATTGTAGTTTAAACTACCAAGACCAGGTGCCGGCAGTTCAATCTCACCAACCCCACGGAAAGTGTGTGCCTCAGAGGCATCGATATCCACGTGTTTCTCACCTTTGTCGGCTCCTGCTCGCTTTACGTCTTTCGCGTGAGCAATTCGAATTTTCGCTGCCAGAGTGTCGAAAATCTGCTTCAAGACCTGATCCATGCGGTCGATATTATATGCCTCAAAATAATTTGTCGGATCCATCAGTAAAGCGAGGCCGGGATGATCAACCTCAGCAAACATCCGGACGGTTTCTTCGACGGATCCAACAACGTTATTTACATAGGTCTCAAGCAAAAAGACAGCCCCGTGATCGAATGCCACCTGGGCGAGTTCTTTAATAACCTTTTTGCATTCCTGAAATCCTTCTTCTGTCTCGTTCTTCGGATGACTTACCCAGTCTGATTCCGGATTGAATGTTCCGGTTTCAGAGATTACATAAGGGCTTCCGAAATGCCGGGCGTTCCTGATCAGCGCCCTCAGATAATCAAGCTTCTCCTTCCTCTTAGCCGGGTCGGGATGAACGATATTGGTATAGCCCGAAATACAACAGATGGGCAAATTATAGTCGCGGAACGTCTCACGCACTCGCTTCGCTTTTGCGACAGTGATCGAATCGGGTGTCGAAAAATCGACATCCTTAAACGCGAGATCGAGCTGGACTGTATTGAAGCCGATCGATTTGATTTTCTTCGCTTGCTCCTCCAGCGGATAAGGGAAGTACCCGTTAAAAATACCTACCTGTAGCATGGTTATTTTTCTTTCCGGGTTTCAGGAATGTTCAGGATGTTAAAAACCAAATTCCGCCAGGCGGACCACCCGTCTCTCTTGCACCGAGCGATACGCCGCCTCCACAAGCGCCATGGTTCTGAGATTATCCGCCGCGGATAACATTGGCGGCGACCCGGTCTTGAGCGCGTACTGTAATTGCTCCATCACTCCGGCAAAAGCGTGCGGAAACCACCTGGTCTCCCAGGATGGTTGGACGCAATGACCATTGGTTGTCTTCCTGGAACAATAGCGAAGCGTTGAAGGCGACCCCTTTGGGTAATCCGGCCATCCAATTGTACCCTGCGCAACGCCGTCCATTCCTTCCACTCGCCACTTGATATAGATATCGGAGTCGAACCCTTCTTCGCGCGGCCCTGACCAGACATCTTCCATTGTCACTGCCAGCACTTCTGACGGGAATTTGAGTATAGAAACAGTGATGCCGTCCGTATGCTGAAATTCGGTCCGGGGATCCGGCCGCACAGCGGTATAGATTTCGGATGGCTCACCGAACAGAAATCGCAGCACGTCGAGATGATGAATGCTCATGTTCAGCAACGTGAGCCGATCATAGGAGGCCAGGAACGGCTGCCAATGCGGTATTGCACGCATCTCGATCGTTCCCAGAACCGGCATTCCCAGCTCGTTCCTCTCGAGCAGTTGCTTCAGAACGCGCATCGATTGATCGAATCGCATGTTCTGGTTGACGGACAGCACTTTATCAGTTGCTGCCGTTTCTTCGACGAGCGCTTTCGCGGTCGCAAAATCCATTGCCAGCGGTTTCTGCGCCAGTATGCCGCGCACATGTTTTTGTCTGAGGGCACGACGGATCAACTCTGGTTGCTGATCGGGCGGAAAAGCGATATCGACGATCTCAACATCGGGATTTTCTATCAGTTGATGCGGTGTCTGGTGAACGGTGGCAATTTTCCAGCGTTTGGCGACTTCTGCCGCCTTTTCCGCCCGCCGCGAAGCGATCGCGACGACCGAAAAACCGGCCGTGGCGTAAGCTAAAAGCTGAACGTCGGCCATGATAAAGCCTGCGCCGATACATCCGATTTTAAACTCTCGACATCGGATGCTTGGGTCCGGTTTAAAGTTCGGCGGGTTTGGCATAGTGTAATGAGGATTAAAGATTAATTACTTCTAGGCGGCGTCGTTCACCGATCCTTAGAGATTTGTGAACGACGCAGGTCAGGCAGCGGAAGTAAGCGAAGCGTCCCGCTTTGCTCCGGCTTGAAGAAGCAAGGGGGGACGCCTCGCCTACATAGCGGGCGCGATACTCTCTCCATCGACCCAGACGCCTTGCAATCTTAAATCCTCGTCGAGCTGGACGAGACAGGCTCGGGCGCCCGGCTCGATCCGGCCGACATCTTGCAAGCCGAGATATTCCGCCTGTCGGGCGGAGGTCATTTCGGCGGTTTGCGCGAGGCTCAATCCCAGGCTGATCAGATTCCGAAACGCATCCAGCATCGTGATGGCGCTGCCAGCCAAGGTCGTCCCGTTCTCAAGGGTGATTCGCTGACCCTTCTTGATGACACGACGGCCGCCCCACGCAAAGGTTCCGTCCGGCATTCCCGCCGCGGTCGCATCGGTAATGGCGTAAAGGCGCGGAATCGCACGATAGGCCGCCAAGAGCACGGTCGCGTCGACATGCACCAGATCACCGATGATTTCCGCGAAGCACCCTTTGGCGAGGGCATAAGCGGCTACGCCCGGGGAGCGATGCTCCATCTGGGACATCGCATTGAAAAGGTGGGTGAAGCCGGAGCATCCGCAACGGAACGCCTCCTCGGCCATGAGCGGCGTCGCAATGCTGTGACCGATCTGCACGCGGCAGCCCCTTTCGGCCAGCGCCCTGATGACGTCGTGACCGCCGGGAATTTCCGGCGCCACTGTCGCAATCACGATCTTGAACTTCTCGGCCCAGCTTTTGGCGAGCGCGGCGTCGCCCTCGAGAATGAGAGAGACCTCCATGGCGCCTGGCTTGAGGGGGTTCAGGAAAGGTCCCTCGAGATGCGCGCCCAACACCACCGCCTCGCCCGGCCGTCGCGCCGCGGTGATCGAGGTGATGGCGGAGAGCGACTTCTCGATCACCGGGACCGGCCCGGTCGCGGTGGTCGGGGCGATTACAGTCGTACCATAAGAAGTATGGTAACGCACGAAGGTGCGAACGCCTTCTTCACCGCCCTGCCAGTCGCCGCCTCCGCCGCCGTGGACGTGAAGATCGATGAAACCCGGCAGAACGAAGGGACCCTTCGGCTTGGCTCCCGCCGCCAACGTTCGGCCGTCGATAACGGAGATCGCGTGACCAGCGAATTCCACCTTGCCGGTTACCCACCCGTTGGGGGTGAGAATGGAGCCTTCCGGCGATGCGGGGGAATTGGCGGTCATTAAGCTTGGTCCACTGTTTCACCGAAGAGAAGCGATCTTTCCCTCGATGTCGACGAACCGGCCTCGGCTGCGGGAGCCGCCGCCGTCCGCGCAGAAGTAGAGTTCCCCATTTCCGGCTTGGATCATGCTCAAAAATCACCATCTTCGAATGCCGCCGGCGGGGGCCACGCGTCACATTTCGATGGCGCGCCCGGTGCGGATGCTCTCGTCGGCCGCAAGCACGATCCGAAGGCTGTTGACCGCATCGCGCATATGATCGGCGAGATCGGGCTTGCCATGGATAGCGTCGAGCAAGAAGCGCTGCTTGCGCACGCTCATCTCGTCATGGTCGGGCTGATCGGCAATTTGAAACTCTTCGTCGGATTCGGCGAGCGACTGATCAGGCAGCAACCTGGCGTGATGCATGCGGATCGCCCCCGACTTCGAATGCGTGTGGATGTCGGACGATACCGCGGAAGTCGCCCCCGCGACCAACATGTCTCGAGGGTCCTCGACGACGATATGCACGCCGCCCTTGGGTCCGAAGACGTCTTTGACGAAGAATGCGACCTCGCTGATCTGCGGACCCCAGGCAGCTTCGTACCAGCCCACCGACCCGTCATCGAACACGACCTGGAGTTGACCGTAATTGTACATCTCGGGCCCGATCTCGTCGGCCAAGCGCGCGCCAATTGCATGCACGCGAACAGGCTTCGCGCCAGTCATGTGGCACATCATATCCACATAGTGCACGCCGCAATCGACGATCGGCGCTAGCGACTTCATCAGATCCTTGTGCCAGGTCCAGGCCGGTCCAATAGAGCGCTGGTTCAGATTCATGCGCATAACCAGAGGCTTGCCGAGCCCGCGCGCCAGATCCATGAAGCGCACCCAGGTGGGGCTGTGCCGCGGTCCCAGGCCGACCAGCAGCTTGCGATTGTTCGCCTTGGCCGCGGCGACGACCCGCTCGGCATCGGCGACGGTTTCGGCGATCGGCTTCTCGAGAAATACGTGCGCTCCGGCCTGGAAGGCGCGCACCGCGAAGTCGGCGTGGGTGTCGGGCCAGGTGTTTACCGAAACGACGTCCGGTTTCACCCTCGCGAGCGCCTCGCCATAGTCGGCGAAGCGCGCCACCTTGGGCCAAGCCTTGACGATGTCGTTGCGCTTGGCGATGGAACGGCAGCACAAACCGGCGAGCTCGTAGCCGTCGATACGGTTATAGGCCTTGGCGTGCGTCACGCCCATGTGGCCGAGGCCGACGACGAGGACGCGGAGCTTCGTGGGCACGGGTCTTTCCATGGGGATTATTGGTTAGTCAGTAAGGTGGGTGTAAGCTGCTGCGAGAAGGAGGATGATGGCGCCGTAAAGGATCTGGCGAACCGGCTCGGGCGCGTCGAGCAGGGTGAGAATGCTGTTCAGCACGGTCAGGATCAACGAGCCGATAATGGTGCCCGAATATCCGCCGCGACCGCCGAAAATCGAGGTCCCACCGATGATCACCGCGGCCACTGACGGTAAGAGATAGACATCGGCCAGGCTGAGGTCCGCGGCGTCGGTGCCCCCAACAATCACGAGTCCGGCGGCGGCGGCGAGCAGGCTGCACGTGACATAGTTGACCACGAGTATCCGCCAGACGCGAATGCCCGCTAGATTACAGGCCTCGCTGTTGTCCCCGATGGCGTAGAGCAGCCGACCATATCCCGTGCGGCGCAATACAAAGATGATGACGATGGCGATTGGCGCCCAAAGGACGAGATCGTTCGGAATGCCGCCCAGGAACTTTCCGGCGCCCAGGTTCTCGATGAATTGGGGCACGCGTGGCGCGTT
>CAWAIK010000028.1:0-179310 GCA_963782115.1 uncultured Verrucomicrobiae bacterium | reverse complement strand
TTCGAGCCACTTCGGGCCGTAGGAGCGACTTTTATTAAAGATCAACCGACACATCGACCTTTGCCGCAAGCTGCGAATAGGCGCGCTTTATGGATTCTCGATTGCTTTTCTCTGCCTCGACGACGAGCAGAACTTTGTCCATAAATCCGGCCATGGGTAAGGTGGAACTCGTGTCGCCGAGGGAAGGCATATCAAAAATGACGTAATCAAGGTCGCTCGCCTTGAATTCGCTCATCATGTCGTAAAACCGCTTCGGAGAAACCGGCTTATCGAACAGCAATACTTTGCCGCTCCCTGTTGTCCGAAAGAGTCGCGGCGAGACCTGCCGCGAGAGTGGAGGCTCCCGCATTTTTCGAGAGGCCGGTGACAGCCACTAGCTTTGGTTTGTGAGTCATTCGATTCATCTCAAAATAGAGGCCGAGCCGATCCCGGATGGCTTCGCAAAATGGTCGGAGCAATTCGCCGGTCTCCGCTGCGACCCGGTGCCATTGCGCGATGGCCGCTTCTGAATCGTCCCCGGCATCGTGCAAACGTAAACGGTGACCATTGAAGACCGAAATTGGGAATCGAAAGCAAAAGAGGGATGTGCAATCGCGCTCTCAAGCTCAAGTGGCCGCTTGATAGTCCGGTCCAAAACCAATTCGATCAGCAAAGCAAGCACCAATCCAATTGCCAGTCCGCCGCCGACCAAACCCAAAACGACTTTCTTCAAATCTCTTTGAGCCCTGTCGGGAGGTGAAGGCGCCTGGACGATACTAATATTGGGCATCCTGGAGGGATCAAGTGTTTCATCAATGCGGGCTTTCTCGAGGCTCGCGCCGTAATACTTATAGTTCGTTTCTTCTACCTCCTTCTTCTGCTCGAGCTGTGCAATTTTCGGCCCCATTTCCGAAAGCATGGCCGACCTTTTTTGGAGAGTGCTGAGCCTGGATCTAAGCGTTTCCGTTTTCGTCTCTAGTTCGGTGAGGCGAGCTCTCTCAGACAGAATGTCGGGTCGCGAACTTTGGGCCATGCCTGCGGTCGAGACCGTCCCAACAAGGGTAGGATACTTTGTCTCCAGGTTTCGCATTTGCTTTTCCTGGTCCTCGATTTGCGCCTGTTTTACTTTTACGATTCGGTTCTGCGGCGTATACCTGGCAAGCAGTTCCGTTTCCATTTCCCGCAGGTGCGCCGCGCGGGCGCCCAGGGCTTGGTACTCTCGAATGACCTCGCTGGTCGGTTGAGCCACTACACTTCCCGACTTCTGCGCATCCGCCCCAGCAACCAACCTTTCAATTTCGTTAATGCGAGCCTTTTGCGCAGCGAGCTCTCCCTCTGCCGTGTCCAGGTCCTGCTGGGTTTTAGACAATTCGGTAGCCAAAGTCGCTGTGTCTTCCGGTAGAGAGGTGATTCCAGTTTTCGTTTTTAGCTGTTTCAATTCCTCTTCCGTCTGGTTCAACTGCCCCCGCAGCTGATCGGCTTCCCGAGTCAGGTAATCAAATCCACCCAGCGAGCGGTGGATTTCCAGATGCTTGTCAAAATACCGATTTACGAGCTCCTGCAGGACTTGGATTGCGAGCTTCGGATCCTTGTTCTTATAAGTAACGGAAATGATGCTGCTCTCTTTGACAACGGTTACTTCCAAATTCTTCAGGATAACCAAAGCAGCGTCAGCATTCGTGGGTTTCTCTCCTGATCCAGGCACTAGTCGATCGGCGCCCACTATTGCCGCCACCTGCATGGCCAGGTCGGAGCTGGTCAAAATCTCCACTTCCGAGTTTATCGCACTTTCGCTCGGTGAACCGATCGCCTCCGTCTTGTTCTGGGAGTCCACGCCGTCCACCGCACTCCGGTCCACGACGTAGCGGACAAACAGTTTAGCCTGTGATTCGTACTGAGGAGGAACAAGAAAATAAACGCCGGCTGCCGCTAAAATTCCAACCGTGGCACAGATAATGATTTTCCACTTATGCCTGAACAAGATGAACAAAACATCATTCAGTTTCATGCCGGAGTTTGAAGATTCAGATTCGGCTGCGGATAGAGAGATTTCTCTCGGAGCCATGTCCGAATCATGATCTCGAGCGTTCGAAAGGGTTATCGAATGGGGACCTGGATTCACGCTACGACTCCTGTGTTAACTGCCTCTGTCACTCCCTGAACGACGTAATCCAGTTGCTCTGAAGTCAACTCGGGAAACATGGGAAGGGAGACGAATTCCGCCGCGCACTTTTCTGCGATTGGAAACGATCCCGGACCGTGGCCGAGACTCCTGTACGCCTCCTGCAGGTGGATGGGAACCGGGTAATGCACTCCCGATCCGATACCCTTTTGCGCGAGAGAATGCATCACTTCATCTCGATTCTGAACGCGGATCGCGTAAATGTGATAAACGGGCGTCAAGTTGCTCGGGCAAAAAGGAATGACGATCTCTTCCACTTCCTGAAGTGCGGCATCATAATGCGCTGCATGGGATCGGCGGAGCTTATTTCCTTTTTCCAAATATCGAAGCTTGATTTGGAGCACGGCTCCCTGGATTCCGTCCATGCGACCGTTCCATCCAACCATGGTATGATGATATTTGCGGACCTGCCCGTGGTCTCGCAAGACACGTACTTTCTCCTGCAATTCGTCGCTGTTAGTCACGACCGCTCCGGCCTCGCCGAACGCTCCGAGATTCTTCCCGGGATAGAAGCTGAAACAGCCTGCATCACCTAAGGTGCCGACCTTACGACCTTTATATACGGCTCCGTGGGCCTGAGCTGCGTCTTCGATCACGAACAGGCCATGCTTGCGAGCGAATTTCAAGATCGGGTCCATATCCGCAGGCTGTCCAAAGAGGTGAACGGGAATAATTGCCTTCGTGCGGGGGGTCAACGCCTCTTCAAGACCGGCGGGATCCATCGTGTAGGTGCGCTCGTTGACGTCGACAAACACCGGTTTGGCTCCACAGTAGGTAATCGCCTCGGCGGTCGCCATGAATGAGTTAGGCGCCGTGATCACTTCATCTCCCGGCCCGAGCCCAACGCCAGAAGGACAAGCCAGAGCGCCTCTGTGCCGCTACCGACGCCGATCGCATGATGGGGAATCGCAATAAGGCCGCGAAATCCTCTTCGAATCTAGTGACGAACGGGCCGCCGGCGAATGCAGCGCTGTCGATCACCTCTCGGATCGCTGCGTTAATTTCCTCGAGCATCGGCGCGTGGTGGGATTTAAGGTCTAGAAATGGAACTTTCGTTTGCATCATATTGTTACGGATTTCTTCAAGATTCTCGCAGGATTGCCTGCGACAATCGTATCTGGGGGCACATCTTTGGTTACGACGCTTCCAGCGCCGATGATCGCATTTTCTCCGATCGTGATTCCCCCTAATAGCGTTGCACCGGAGCCTATCGACGCACCTCGCTTAACCACGGTTCTCTGGCAATTCCAATCCGCTTCCGTTTGAATTTGCCCGGCGGCATTGGTCGCCCTGGGGTAGCGGTCATTGATGAAAGTGACGCCGTGGCCGACGAAGACGCCCGATTCGATCGTCACGCCTTCACAAATAAATGTGTGGCTGCTGATTTTGCAATTAGCGCCGACCTTTGCGCCCTTTTGAATTTCAACAAACGTCCCAATCCGCGTTTCATCCCCAATCTCACACCCGTAAAGGTTCACGAACGCGTAAATTCGCACGTTCCGACCGATCTTCACATCTGGCGCAATACGCTGATAATCAGGTTGCTGGTTACTCATAGGAAACTGTGAACGAGACAGGCTGCCGCCCTTGGCCCGCCTTCCGGGTTTTCTGGAAACAGCCGCCTTGTTCTGCTTCGATCTTCGTACTAGAACCACTAAAAAAGCCCACAAATAATTACGACGAGCTAAAGCAGAGTATCGACCGCGATTCGCGCTGGTTAAGCTTTCTTTTGTAATTTCCCCGAAGAGTGAGTAGGCGAAGCGTCTCGCCTTGCCTTCCGAAGCAGCACTCGGCGGATGAAACTCTCTCTGACGCAGTCGATTCCATAGTTTCCGGAAGAGGTAAAGCGAGACGCTTCAATTACGGAAAAGTAAACCAGCTTCCGAAAAAGTTGGGTTACAGTAAATCGGGCGCGATCGCTGATGCGGTTCGCGGCGTAGTGTTCGTTCGATATGATCCGTGGCGCAATTTTCTAACGGCCCTGCGTGAAGATGCTTCGGCCCAGTATCTGGACTCGGTGAAGTTGTTCAATGGGAAGCTACTGGAGCTTTGCCAGGCGCGTGTATGCCGTTGCCGCTCCTCCGAGCTGTTAGCTGGACACAAAGACCACGTCGACCCAGTAGTTGCTTGCGTTGTAGGTATTCTTGGGAAATCCACTGGTACTGCCGTAGAGATAGACGCCATTGCCGCCGCTGGTCGCGCTGGACGGAGCCGTCAGGGGACCGTTGGTAAGCGCGTTGGCGAAGTAGTTAACATCGGCCGAGTAAAAACCCACGGCGGTGTGGTAGGAAGCGACGTAAGTAGTGTTGGCGGTTATCGCCACCGGGGTTGACAGGTTGACCTGCTGCCAGCCACTAGCCGTTTCACCTGAAAAGGTGGCAGTGGCCAGAGAGCTCCCCGTGGCGTTCCAAAGGTGGGCTGTGTGCGTTCCAGTGTTCTGTGGGCCCTTGTAGAAGCGAATCGCAGTGATTTTGCCGGCCACGGAACTTTGGAACTTCACGCCAAGTTCCACCGCGTTGGAGTCGTTTTCGGTCACAGTGCCAGGCGTACTGCTGGCGCTGAATAAGCTCGCGGTCGTTGTTCCGGGAGCATTGACCGTCAGCGAGACGGTGGCCGAGGCAGTGCCGCCGGGATGGTTATTAGTGATCGTGTACGTGAAGCTGGCCGGCCCGACGTAATTACTCGTTGGTGTAAAGGTCACGGTCTGCGGACTGCCAGTATTTAAAATGACAGTCCCATTGGCCGGGTTGCTGACGGACAATATCGACAATGAGTAGCCGTTGGGATCGCTATCATTGGCCAATAATTGCGAGGCTTGAATGGTCAGCGCGGTATTTTCGATAGTGGTGAAGCCACTGTCATTGTTCGCTATTGGTGGCTGCGTGCCGGTAGCGCCCGACGATGCAAAGGCGACGTCTACCCAGTAGTTGGACGCATTGTAGCTACTCGTAGGAAAGACGCTTGAACTTCCATAGACATAGACGCCGTTGCCACCACTTGAGGCGCTGGAAGGCGCCGTCAGTGGACCATTGGTAACCGCGTTGGCGAAGTAGTTCGCGTCAGCCGAATAGAAGCCGCTCGTATGATAGGAAACGACGTAAGTCGTACCCGTCGTCAGGGCGACCGGACTCGACAAGTTGGCCTGCTGCCAACCGCTGGCTGTTTCATTTGTAAAAGTCACGGTCCCGAGCAATGCTCCGGCGGAGCTCCACAGATTTCCAACATGAGTGCCCGTATTTTGCGGACCCTTATAAAAACGAATCCCGACGACATTGCCGCTACTCGTCGTCTGGAACTTGACTCCAAGCTCGACAGCGCTTGAATCATTTTCCGTTATGGTTCCCGGCACACTCGTGGCACTGAACAGGCTCGAAGTCGGAACGCTGACCGTTAAACTGACTAGGGCCGTTGCAGTCCCGCCATGCCCGTTTGTGATCGTGTAGTTGAAGCTCGCTGGGCCGGTCGCATTCGGAGCCGGGTAACCAGATGTCGGCACAAAAGTCACCGTCTGAGTACTGGCGTTGTAAGAAACAGTCCCGTTGGTTGGATTGCTCACACCAGTGATCGATAAGGAATAGCCGTTGGGGTCCGAGTCGTTGGCGAGAAGGGCCGAAGCCGGGATTGAAAGCGAGGTATTCTCAGTAACGATAAAGCCGCTGTCGTTGTTGGCGGTCGGATTTTGGGTTCCGGTATTGGGAGCAAAGACTACATCGGCCCAATAGTTGTCTAAACCGCCAGAGTTGGCCGGAAAAACGCTGGAGGCGCCGTAGGCGTAAACGCTGGAACCACCGCTCACCGGAGCCTTGAGCGGCCCGCTGGTGCGGGTGGTAGCAAAGTAATTGTCGTCAGCCGAATAGTTGCCCCCGCTGGAGTGGTAGGAGACGATGTAAGTCGTCCCAACTGTCAGTGTTACCGGGCTCGTAAGGCTGACCTGCTGCCAGCCATATGCAGTTTCATTCGTGAATTTGGCAGAACCCAGCAACGTGCCGGTGGCGCTCCACAGATTCCCTACATGCGTGCCGGTGTTCCACGGATTCTTGTAGAAGCGGATGCCCGTGACCGAGCCCGCCGCCGATGTCTGGAATTGGATGCCAACTTCCACCGCATTGGGGTCCGCCGGCATCGAGGGTCCAGCCAACGCAGGGGCATTGCTGCCGCCGTAAGGGCTTGTCGCAGTCGGGATTGAATAGGCTGTATGTGGATCCGGGAATGACTGTAACCGATTGACCCGAACCGGGTACTTCAAGATTCAGACTGTCGTCGACCGCACGGGACAAGATCTGGAATGTTCCCGGCGATTGCGACCACCAATTGTAGGTCCAAGTCGCGGTGCCGCTCGCCGGATGCCAGGTGGCGCCGCCATCGGTCGAAACTTCCACGCCCGCCACGATACCGCCACCAGTATCGGTCGCAGTCCCGCTGATCGTCACGATCTGTTGCGCTGTGACGGTCCCGATCGGAGAAATAGAGGAGACAGGAGGCGTGGTATCCGTCGACTGCGTCGCAGCGATAAGGCCCGACTGAAGGGTCTGCGGCTGCACACCCATATCTGCGAACAGGTTAATAGTCGCCTGCTGAACATTTGGGTCGACCGGCGTGGTTGTTAGCCCAGTCGTGTCCTCACCCGTCGTAGCCGCATTGGAGTCGGTTTCGTTCTGTTGAAGGTCGTGGTCGGCGTCGAGGCCCCATGCCCAGAAAACGGTTCCGGCGCCGAATACAATCGAACCGCTGCTAGGGTAACGGTAGAGGGAGAGATTATGGGTTGCAGTATAGGCACCATCGGTCAAACCGTAGTCGATCATGTATTGGCTGACCGATAGCGTCGTCGAGGAGAGATGAAACAAGCCCGCAGGACGGAAACCATTATCTGGCGACTCATCCCATTCGTATCCAAGATAGTTTGTCACAAGGGAGGCGGTTTGGCCGGCCGCTGTCTTGGCGACGTTCGTGTTGCGCCAAAAGCGCAACGTCGTCATCGGATACGGGATCTTGATGGTGTCGGCTCGCCACGAGTCGACCGTCCAAAACTGGCCCGTCAAAGCGTTCTCCGGCCGCCCCCCATCTGCTGGGGGGCTGAACCTTGGGTCGCGCCAGCTACCCGTCCAGGTCGGCGGGTCGTCGGGATCGATCGGCTGGTTATCTCTTGTCTCTTTGTAACAGACGAGCGTGCGGTAAGACGTTGCACTCGGGTCCGTGCTGGGCTCCCACCGCGTCTTCCAAAAGACTTCGTTACCGCTCATGAACGCCAGGTGCACCCCTGCGGCGCGCGCCGCCTCGACGTTGGAACGCTGATTTCCCGACCAGTACTCGTCATGTCCGACCGATAAGAAAACCTTGTGGTTGAGCAACTGTCCGCCTTTTCCAGTGGTATCTAAGCGATCGGTGTCAACGCCGGCGATATAGCAAACGTCATAGCCGTTTGCCTCAAGCCAGCGAATTGCGGAAACTTCTGCACCAAAAACGAAGTCCTGCGGGCCGGCGAAGGTGCCAATGCTGTCGCGAGTGGCGAAGGGCCGATTGTAACTGACCTTGTAAGCGCGTTCGTCCGAATTCGAGGCTTGCCCATAGAGGCTCGGCCCACCCCAGCCATTGTAAGCGTGCCAAGTCGTGTCCGAAGTCTGAAAAACGATATCATGTTTGGTGCCGTCGTCGCGGACGATAAATGTGATATGGTTCTCGCCGAACACCGTATCTTGGCGCACGAGGTGGGCGATGTAGACACCGGACACGGCAGTGGCAGGAACCGCCCAGGACGCGGTAACCGACCAGTTGCCCGCGTCGACTAGGCCGAGCGCCGTATTAGTCAAAGGAGTGGGCTGCAGCGATGCCGAACTCATCTGGATGGTGGTAATCAAGCGCGCACCATTGCCAGCGTAATATCCAAGCCGATAAATATCGATCCGATAGTTTTTGCAATCGGTGTTGACCTTGAAATTTACCGTCTGCCCGTGATCGACACTGATGTCGTCGGCGAACCCTTCAATGAAATGGGTCACGCCTGACGTACCTAGGCCAAACCCGCTGTATTGCCCCTCCCCAGTGCCTTGGGCACCGCCTAGATCCCACTGACTTTGAGCCGTGCCCGTCAGCTGGTTCTCTGTCACTATGGAATTTGGTGTTGCCGCGGATGCAGTTCCTACTGCACCTAATGCGACGCTGCTTCCGGTCAGGGTTAGTCCCCGCTTGAGGAATTGGCGTCGAGAAAATTTATTTTTGTCCATACTATAACCACTCGCTAAGGAGTACGTTCACCGCAGATGGCGCACGCCGAGCACCCACATTCGCCTAAACTAAACAGAAAGAGAGTTGTTCTACAGATCGTACTTAATCTTTGTTGTCTTCCAGATGTTGCACCGGTAAAGGGAGTAACTTTCCCTCGATGCAATGCCCTGTCATGCCCCGTCCTCTGCTAACCATCTTGGTCCTCTTATTGGGTTCTGCCGTTTTTGTCGCTGCGCCGAAGCTGGAGCGAATTGCACCCAGGAAGAAGATGCCTCCGAGCAAAGTTAAACCGCGCTTAATCAAGCCGCGTCGATAATAAATATTTGTGTTCATATGATGCGCGATCGCTGACGAATCAGCCTCTCGAAAAGTGTATCGGCACTTTGAACGTCGGCTTGACGGAAAAGTAGAGAAGGAAAACCTATCTGGACTTTTCAATTTACGGTTCAATTTAGTCAGCTATCAACGCTATCTTAATTATAGCTACTCTAAATGCACACTGGTTCTTCACACAGAACTTCCCCAATCCCCGGTCGTTCCAAAATGGACGGTATTTTGCGCGGTTCCGAGAATATCACCGGAGCGCCTTGGATCTTAAGAGATTTCGATGCCGCCTCAAGGATTCTTACTAGTTCGAGCCCTTTACTGCCACTGGTCAGGGGCGTCATTCCCTGTTCGATGCAATCCAGGAAGTGCTGGCATTCCGTCTTCAATGGCTCCTCTTGTTTGATGTAAGGGATGTAGCTGTCTCCATAGTGGTAAGAGTAATGGAAGTCGGCGAACGTGTCGTGATGCGGCGGCCGGTCCACGCGGGTATCGTAGATGCGGATTTTTTCGTGCGTCTGCAAATCGTCGTACACGATCATTCGACGGGTGCCAACGATTGTCATTTCACGAATTTTCCGTGGCTCAAGCCAACTGCTCTGGATGGTGGCAAATCGGTTGTGCCGGAACGACAAAGAGATGTTCGTGACATCCTCAATACCTGGGGTGACGTGGGCGTTGCCCCTGGCAGTTAACGACCTGCGGAAATTCTTCCAAAATGTGGAGGATAATTGAGATGTCGTGCGGAGCTAGATCCCATGCGACGTTGATGTCCTTCTGAAACAGGCCCAGATTGAGCCGACGCGAATTGATATATCGGATCTCACCGATGTCTCCGGCTTGGACAATCTCAACAATTTTACGCACCGGAGCAGAATAGAGGAAAGTATGGCCAACCATCAAGACGAGGCCGTTACGCTCTGCAATCTCTATCAATTCCTCACACTCGGCGGAGGAGGACGCCATCGGCTTCTCGATCAGTGTATGCTTACCTGCAAGCAGGCTGGCTTTGGCCAATGAATAGTGATGCTTAACCGGCGCGGCGACGACAACCGCATCCAACCCTACACCGTTGAGCAAGTGTTCGAAGTCGGTCATTCCCTCGATGTCCGGGTACAAGTTTCTCATGTGCTTCAGTCGTTCTTCGCTGAGATCGCACATCGCTTTGAGATTGCAGTTGGGCAACCCCTTTAAATTGCGAACAAGATTGGGGCCCCAATAGCCGCATCCGACCACGCCCACAGCGATCGGCTGTTTCAGATCGCCGACATTGAACTCTCGGAGATTTCTAGTTGTGATTAACATTATCTGTGTTGAATTTTTTCGGCAAACGAAGCTTTCGTGCCTCCACTCATATGCTAGCGCCCATCGCCGATTTCCGTTCCTGCCGAAAGACCGTGTGCTTCGCCGTTTTAGCTGCTTAATCCGTTGAAACCTTTAGACCGCGAGCGGGTGCGGCACATCCAGCAGAACACTTGTGTGCTCGACATCGGCCTCTACTTTCCGACCCAGGAAATCCATTAAAATCTTTACTCGCTCTTTGGCCGGCACAACCTGCGTGACGACGGCTTCCAGTCCAACGAAGACTCCCTCGACGATCTTTACCTGATCGCCTTGTGAGATTTCGTAGTTCAGTTCCGTGATTTCCGCGGCACCTGAATATTCTCGCAACTGCGCCAAAGCGCGGTCTTCGATCGCGGGATACCGACCGCCAAACTGAACGATACCGCTCACACCATGAGCGTACCGGACCTGCCGATGCATTTCCGCCAGCTCGAATTGGGCAAACAAATATCCAGGGAACATTGCCTCGGTGACCCAGACTGGGCCCCGGCGAGTCGTCCGTTTGAACCTGATCCGGGGGCAAAAAACCATCACGCGCTCCAGCATACGAAGATGCGCTGCTGCGATGTGCTCGTGCTTAGGCTGCGACCGAACGCAATACCATTCTGGTTCTGTGCTGTCCGCCCGGTTTCTGTGCGGCGTAGGTGTCCTCTCCAAGGCAATCGTTGTGTGCATGTTCCTCAGGCTAGAATCTCAATTACTAGGTGGTGAATAAACCGGACCAAGTATGGGAATTTATCGACCGCAACTCAGCCAAGTTTAGGAATATTTAAGGATTACGCGAATGCCGGCTCCATCGAGCGGGTCGGTCTAGCCCCCAACTGAGTCCCTTCGCGCGATCGGGAAAACGTCACAGGAGCACCGTTTTCCTTAAGCGATCTCGAAGCGGCCTCGAGGATTCTTACCAGTTCCAGCCCTTCGTGGCCACTGGTCAGTGACTCCGTGCCCTTTTCGATGCAATCGAGGAAATGCTGGCATTCGGCTCTCAGCGGCTCCTCCTGTTTTAGGTACGGGATGTAGCTGTCCCCATAGTGATACGAGTAGTGAAAGTCGGCGAAGGTGTTGTAATGCGCCGGCCGCTCCACCCGGGTGTCGTAAATGCGAATTTTTTCGTTTGTCTCCAGATCATCGTAGACGATCATGCGCCGTGTGCCTACGATGGTCATTTCACGAATCTTCCTGGGCTCGAGCCAACTGCTCTGGATAGTGGCAAATCGCTTGTGCCCAAAAGTCAGGGAAATGTTGGTCACGTCCTCGATACCGGGGGTAACATGGGCATTCCCCTGGCAATTGACAACCCGCGGAAATTCTCCAAGGATGTGCAGGATGATCGAGATGTCGTGCGGGGCGAGGTCCCAGGCTACGTTGATGTCCTTCTGAAACAGGCCCAGGTTAAGTCGCCGCGAATTAATGTAGCGGATCTCGCCGATGTCTCCAGCCTCCACAATCTCCACAATCTTACGCACCGGAGCCGAGTAAAGGAAAGTATGGCCCACCATCAATACCAGGCCATTGCATTCAGCGATTTCAATCAGTTCCTCGCATTCGGCCGAGCTTGAGGCCATTGGTTTCTCGATCAGTGTATGCTTACCGGCAAGTAGGGCTGCCTTGGCCAGTGAATAGTGATGCTTGACCGGCGCGGCCACGACAACCGCATCCACACCGACCCCGTTGAGCATGTGCTCGAAGTCTGTCATGCCCTCGACATCGGGATACAAGCTCCTCATGTGCTTCAGCCGTGCTTCGCTGACGTCGCACATCGCTTTCAGGTTGCAATGGGGCAGGCCTTTAAAATTGCGAACGAGATTGGGGCCCCAATATCCGCATCCGACCACGCCCACGCCGATTGGTTCTTTCATATCAATGCCTTTGGAGGTCCCCTCCAGTTCTTTGGTTAAAATTCGCAGATAAGCTGTAAGCAAGGCAATCGACCGCAAAGCAGGCTGATTAAGGAAAATCTTCGGAGCCCGAAAATCTCACAAGCCAAAGCGTTCGTGAGATTTTCGCGCTATAGAGCCGCTCAGAAAGCGGCCCGGCAGGAGATTGAAAGGAAGCAAGGTATGGGCTCACTCCCCAATCCTTCTCGTCGTCGTCCTTCGTCCTCGATTTCTTCGGCCGTTGCTTGTCAAAATCAGTTTGCACGGTCAAAGGACGAGTAGGGGACGGGGCGGGACGGCGCACTACGCAGGATGATTGAGATGTCGTGCGGGGCAAGGTCCCAGGCAACGTTGATATCCTTCTGAAAGAGTCCCAGGTTCAGGCGACGCGAATTTGATGTACCGGATCTCGCCGACGTCTCCGGCTTGGACAATCTCGGCGATTTTACGGACCGCAGCCGAATAGAGGAATGTGTGACCGACCATCAACACTAGCCCCTTGCTTTCCGCGATTTGGATCAATTCTTCGCACTCTCCGCCGACGAAGCTGCCATCGGTTTCTCGATCAGCGTATGTTTACCGGCAAGCAAGGCGGCTTTGGCCAAGGGATAGTGGTGCTTGACCGGCGCGGCGACGACAACCGCATCCAACCCCACGCCATTGAGCAAATGTACAAAGTCAGTGACGCCCTCCACATTCGGATACAAGCCCCTCATGTGATTGAGACGCGCTTCGCTGAGGTCGCACATCGCTCTGAGATCGCAATTGGGCAGCCCTGTGAAATTCCGAAAATTCCGAATGAGATTAGATTCGGGCCCAATATCCGCATCCGACCACGCCTACAACGATTGGCTTTCGCACAAAATGCTACTCAGAATTTAGCGGCCTTTTCTCTACCGTGAGCACTGTCCTACGATCGACTTGCCTGCACGTTGCGCTGGCCCAGCTGACCTCGAGCTTCGAAAACCTGCCCGATGACTGCCGGCAACGTTTTCAGGAGGATCGCGAGATCCAGCCGCAAAGACATATTTTTGGTATAAAAGAGGTCAAGGTTAATCATTTCTGTGAATGTGGTCTTGTTTTTGCCGTTGACCTGCCAGTATCCGGTGAGGCCTGGCGCGACATTGACTCGCTCTTGCTGCCATGGCTGATAACGTCGAAATTCATTGACAGTACATGGACGCGGGCCGACAAGGCTCATCTCTCCGCGCAACACATTGAAGAGTTGAGGCAGTTCATCCAATCCGGTCGCGCGAAGAAAACGCCCTCCGCGGATGATTCGGGGATCGCCGGAGGCATCCAGTTTCGTCATCGGGCTATCAGTCTGCATAAGCTGCTCCAGATGACGCTCGTGGATTGCGGTCTCGACCTTGGGTTTCATTGTCCTGAACTTCAACATCATGAAAGGATTCCCGCGGTACCCGACGCGTTCCTGTCGGAAGAAAATCGGCCCGGGACAAACGATTTTAATCCACAGTGCGATCAAGATAAATGCGGGCAACCAGAGGAGCAGAGTGAGCAAAATACAAGTGACGTCGAGAATCCGCTTCCACGAAGGGATGTCAGCAGAGGCGGCCATCGAGCCAGTGTCAGTGCCAATCCTCACGTTGTTTTCGCGTCCGGGCAGAGGCTGTTCACAAGTCATCGCTCTGATGCCAAATTGCGAAAAGGGCGGGTGTGCGTCGCCTTTCAAGGCGGAATCACGGCAGACACTGCGGTTGGAAGCGGGAAGCTCCATTGAAGGAGCTGAGGGGTCGTCAACTGTATGCATTTTGGTTTGGCCGGGGTCTTAATAAAGCGGCAAATGGGCCGGTTAAAGAGAATAACGACTGCAATCCTGGGCTGTTGAGGAGATATCGGCCTGTTGGATGTAAGCAGCCAGAATCATCAGTAAATTCCAGAATTTGCTAGGATTTTTAATAAAAATAAACGACGGAGCTCACGGTCACAGCGCACAAAGTCTCGTCCTTAAGATTGGTTCGAATTCTCGAAGATATGCGTTGAATCGACAGCGGATATCAGCTACACCGCTACGAGAGATGTCCAGGGACCGCTGCACAACCTCCAGACTGAGGTCTTTTCCTCATTTTCTGAATGCCTGCCCAGCAACCATCTCGGCCGCACTTCTTTGTCTGGTTCTGACCACGTCCTTGCGAGCCCAAGAGCGGGTCCGTACCTCTGCAACGCAGCTACCGATTGAGTCATACCAGCGATCCCCGGAAGCTTTTTTCTACCTTGGACCGTTCCAGGAGGTTTTAACCGGATCGGCTCGGCGTTCAGTACACGGACAATGTTGACCTCGCGGCTACGGACAAAATTTCTGACCTAAGCTTCACTCTAGGGCTGAACCTGGCCACCACGTGGGTCATCAGCCATCTGAATCAGCTTCAATTTAGTTTTGGCGGGCAAGTGATAGAAAATTTCTACGGAAACGGGCGCAACCAGTTGACTTTTGCGATCGATCCAACCTCCAAGATTGAATTTAAGTTTGCAGTCGCGGATTTTTTGCAGGTGCGCTTTTACGATCAATTTTCATACGTTCAAAATCCTGCAACCGACCCCACAGCGACAAATACGGCAAACCTTAATAGTTTCACCAATACGATCGGCGCGGCGATCGACGCGGACTTGAATCTTGCGGTCCTCTCGTTATCGGCGGACTACACTTACAACGACCAGAGCGGCACGAACGTTCAAGGTCAGGCCAATCCGACCACGACCGGTACCCGGGATACTTTCCGCATCGGTCCCTCTCTTACGTTTCGATTGTCACCCACCATCCTCTACGGCATTAACGCCACGGCGACCCGAAGCACCGGCTCGAACGCTGCAAACGTGAACAGTCTCAATGTGGGACCCTTTATTAACGGAAAATTGAGCCGAGAGTTCGCGTTCGACCTCGCCGCCGGCGGCACTTTCGTTGACACTAAACCAGCTATTTCACCGTCCTATTACGTCTCCGCGGCGATTCGCTATCAGATCACTCGTCACTGGCAGTTACTATTTTCAGGTTCGCACGACCTGATATTCACCACGGGGACCGATCTGACGGAAGAAAATGTGTTTAGATTGGAACCCAATTAAACCTTACACGTTTTGTTACTTTCTCCGTTTCTCCATTCGTCAATTTCGGAGACGTCAAGACAACCAGCGTTGGAGTCAACACGGGGAGCTACACGCAATACGGAATTGAGGCAGGTTTGAGTTGGAAACTTCGTAAACGCTGGTCTACCGGGCTGAGCTATGACTACGTTCGCCGCGTATCGGGTGCGACATTCGGAACGGGTACGACGGCTTCGAACAACTACATTCAAAATACCCTCGCATTTTCAATCAACTATGCGTTTTAAAAGTGCGATTGACTGAACTTTCCGCCCGTTTTTTTAAAGATTCAACGACGGGTGGGGCGCACGTTGCAAATCGCCCCTCAACCCTGTCTTTTGGGGTAAGCGTTCGTCTCGAGGAACTCCTGACGGAAACTCTGCTTCAATCCGGTCAACAGATTGAATTTTATCAAATACCAGAGCGCGTCCAGGCCATCTTTTAAGCCAATCTTTTTCCCCTCTTCGTAGGTTCGGCCATAATAGGAGATCGGAACTTCATAAATCCGCGCTCCGATTTTCTTGCACTTTGCCACGAACTCGATTTCAAATCCGAACCCGCTTGACTCGATGATCATGTTCCTGGCGATCTCCGCGCGCGCAGCTTTGTATCCGGTCTCAACGTCCGTGAGGTTAAGGTCCGTGCAAAAATTATTGATAAAGGTTAGCAATTTATTCGCCAGAAAGTGTCGAAAATACAAGACGCGCCCTGCTCGCCGAACCATAAAGCGCGAACCAAGACAAACATCTGCGGCTCCCTCTTTGATCGGGCGCGATCAGTTCGGGTATCTCGCGGGGGTCGTACTCCAAATCCGCATCCTGAACGACCACGATCGATCCGCGTGCACGCCGCGAACCCTGTCTGCAGAGCCGCCGTCTTGCCCAGATTCGTCTTATGCCGGTATAGCTTTACCCGCTGTTCTCGAATGGTGTACGCGTGACAGACTTCTGGTGTGCGATCGTCAGAGGCGTCGTCAATCACTAAGACTTCGTGCACGTCGGGAAGATATTGGAAGACTTTGTCGAGAACAGCTTCGATTGTTCGTTCTTCGTTAAATGCCGGTACGACGAGGCTCAGTTTGTGGTCATCCACGGCAACCTCCGGCCCCTCTTGGCTGCGACATTGTCCATCGGGTCTCCGGCCTCAGCGAACCATGCACGGCCCATGCTCATCGCCTCCCCTCCCCGCCGGTAGATCTCGCGTTCTTCGATTCCATCGTTTTCAATGTGGTCAAGCAAGCGGCGCGTCAACAGCGGCAGCGGAGCCGACGATAATCGCTGCGGCTCCTTGTGCTCGAAACAGAATCACAGGCGACGTTGCATCTGAGGTCGGAAGGAGGATCACACTAAAGACTCGGCCAGCCATTATCCGCTCCTCTCCGCGGTGAATTCAGGGCCCGCGATGCTCGCCAGCAAGCGCGGAAACAGCTTTAATTTCGAACGATAACCTTTTCGTGGCATATGAAATCGCGTCTTTTCGCGTGTTTCGCGCGGCAACCCACTCTTTCGGGCAACCCACTCTTTCAATAGCCCCCGCGAAGCTTCGAGTGGTGGCGAGTAACTGCGGTCCGAAGGACAATTCACCAGCGATTGACCCATGAACCTCCGCCACCATAGTACCGACGATTGACCCAGCTACCAGCACCACCTCCATGACCGTTTATCCACCCACCACCGTAACCACCGCGTCCGTTGATCCATCCACCACCGTAACCACCCCGGCGGTTGACCCAAGCGCCGGCGGCTGCCTCCGGTGGAGATGAAAACCAGGTGCCTCCAAATACCGCCGCCGCGATTGCCGCACCTGACCACTTTCCCATGCTCCGGAGGAACAACCGCCGCCCCAGCAGGTCCTTATCCGCGTAGTCCGTGTCTATTAAAGGCAATTTTTCATCATTCATAATGACAAATCCGATGTCGGCTATTGGGTGCTTTTGCGGCCGGCATCCGCCCCCCCGGTCAGCGTCGAGAAATCGTCGAGGCCGACGAAAATGAGTGTCGAATGCATAGCCGCAATCAGCCACTTTTGGTGGTACTTGGCGACTGTGAGCGAGATGTTGACAGGGAACGCGAAGTCTTTCCCGTTCTTCTTGCCCGTCACGTTTCCGGCCGTCATCATCCAACCCATCTGCGGCGTTACTCTCCCGATTCTGAACTGCTATTCGAACTTTTGTTCTCCCTTGTCGAAACCTTCGAAAAAGTGCTGATACGCTACCTTGATTTCCTCCGGACCAGACCAGATTTCCCCACGCCCGGAGCCCATAATCGCGGCTTTTTCCGAAAAGCACGCCATGACCCCTTCTAGATCTTGATTAGTAAAAGCTTCGTCGTGCGCCCGCAACAGGGCGCGAATCGGCTCCACTTCGGACGCTCGGCCGGGGTGGCTGACTGCGCGTTCACATCGGCAGTTCCGGCGACCACAGCGGCAATGCCAGATACCCCCGCCACAATGGCTTCTCTTCTGTTCATAGGTGGATGTTTTTCCGAAATACGGGTAAGCGATCAGTGCCGATGGCTACGAGTGTATTTCCGCATTACCTGGCTGAGAGGGTCGGATGGGATGATTGGCACTAAAGGTACGTTTTCCGTGAAACAGGTTGCATGGAATATTTGTTCAGTAACACTCGAGTTGCTGTTCTTCTCGACTATCTAACAAACCTTTGCGCGCAGAAAAGAATAAATTTTGAAAGATCCGAAATTTCGGGACGGTGCACTAGAACCGGATCCTTCCGGGCAGGCACGTGATCTCATGCGCGATTTGTACGGAACGCCGTGCGTTAACATAAAAATCTCCGCGAGCGAAAAATCTGCTGGCAAACCGCTCCTGTGTACAATCTTGACAAGGAGGCGAAGTGCGTCCATGGCCTCTCGATCCGTCAGATCGGTGCGGGAGGCTAGATCGATTCGCTTGCAGATTCGGTCTTCGACTGCCTTGCAGATGGTCATCTTGTGCGACTCAATTCTTTCGGCTGGAAGAGTATCGACGACTTGGGCGCTGTTTGTTGCCTGAACAATTTTGTCGAGGAGTCGGAACTTCAGGTCGGCCATTCTTGAGACCAGGAATTTCATAAGCACTGGAATTCGAGATCGGCTACGCATTTGGGCGCTTTAGCAAAACCTTCGTCCGCAAGTCTGAAAAGCCGCAGTTGGGTGCTGCTGAAAGGCGCGCCCTGCTGCCGTGCGCCAATCCCGGTCTGGTATTTCCTGGTGGAACTCTTCGCGCGATCGGATTGGGCATCGCCTGCCTGAAAAGCGGACTGCCGGGAGCGGCTCTGTTCCTGATTGTGTACTCGATCTTGACCTATGCGTTACGCACGGCTCGCGCCAGGTGTTCGAGCAGACCCCGTTTTCTGATTCTCGCAATTGCCTTTGCCGGGTATTCTTTATTTTCAGAGAGAAGAAGCGCAAAGGCAGGATCTTTGGAAACTGGTTCTTTGCTGCCTGGGTGCGATTTTAATGCTGCGGTCAGGCTACTCATTACCGGTCGAACGGTGGGGCAAGCGCGCAGTTGTTTTTTTTCTCCGCCGCGCTCGCCGGCGATGGATTGGTGCGTTGGCGGCAGCGGCAATCTTAATGTCGATACAGAAGCGCTCGCCGGACACAGAATACGCAATATTACTGGCGTGCGTCAGTATGGGGCCAATTTTATCGTAGGCCCATGGCGCGTATCCAAGTCGACCTCCTCAAACGGGAGGGACCCAGAATTCTATTCCTCAGGCTGTCTATATTTTTCACCTCCAGCTGGGAATTTCGGGAAATTCGGATGATCTCAGTCGCTCTTGCGCGCTGGTCACAGGGGGTATCCGTTTGATAGATGACATGTTGGAATGCGGCATTGTGCCATAGCCCCCTGTGTATCTCTGCTTCTTTTTTCCCTGCGGTTTCCGGCAATGGCTGAAAATTTGATCGTATCGCAGGCTAGCACGGCTTCAACGACGTTAGTATTTGCGGCTGGCAAGACAGATACTCGACTCGTTTACGAGGTCATGATCAAAATGCTCGATCGCTGGAACGCACGCGACATCGACGGTTTGATGTCTGTCTACTGGAATTCGCCACGCTTGCTTGCCGTGATTGATACGGAGCAGTTCGACGGATGGGAAGACCTCTATCGTTCGTACAGGAATCAATGCCGGAATCCGAACAACATGGGAATTGTGAATCCGATCCGAGTCCAGGTTAAGCTTTTGAAACCCGATCTGGCGTTTGGAATTGTTTCCTGGACCATGAAGTATCCCGAAAACGCACACGCCTCCGAAATCGTCGGCACGACCACGATGGATATTCAAAAATTCGACTCTGATTGGAAGATCGTTGCTCTGCACACCTCCTCCACAGAGATGTGATCGCTTTTTCTCTCACGGCCGGCTATGCATCGGGCGCCGCACGCCGATCCGCTATTCGCTCCATGCTCGCCCTCCCGCCGTGACGAACAAAATGTGAGCCTGCCGAAGGAATTATTTGGATGCAAAGGCGGAGCTTCGCTTAGCCTTGTGATTCTATGGCGAAATCGTTTTACGAATTGAGCGAGAAGGATATTCTCGCGCTAGACGCCGCTGTTGTCGGCAATTTTTCAGGTGGTTCTCGGCGGGGTGCTAGTATTCCTCACTGGAATTCTCATCGGGTCAGCATGACTGAAAGTAATGAGGCGGATGCGGCTTCCTGGGTTTGGATTGCTTTCGGTTCTCCTGGTGGGTGGCTGTTCCAAAGCTCCAGAGGAAACCGCTCCCCTCCCCGACGCGGCCGATGAGTCGGGATTACACGCAGGCGAGGCGATCTTTCAGACGCGTTGTTTCGTGTGTCACGGACGCGACGGAAAAGGGAACGGGCCCGCCTCAACTGGTCTCGGAGCAACTGTACGAGACTTGACAAGTCCATCCTGGCAAGACTCAACCTCTGACGAAGCCATTCGTTCCGTCATTCGAAACGGCGGACGGGCCGTGGGCGGCAGCGCTGCGATGACCCCAAACCCGGATTTGTCGGATGCCCAAATTCAATCGCTCATACGATATATTCGCCGGCTTCGCCAATAGAAAAGGTCCGCGAAACCCGCTCGCGTGTTTCGCCGGCATTCCCGTTCCGAACTAAGCACATGCTCCTTGTGCCGGCGGCTGTTCTCGTCAATGAATAGACGGTCACTATCGATCATTCAGATGATTACCCGGCTTGTTCTCGTTTTCCTTTGCTGCCTTTCCAGGGCCGCCTTGGCCGACGACGTTCCAATCAAAATTGAAAACGCCTGGCTGCAGGCGGTTCCACCAGTTGCGGAAGCGACAGCCGCCTACATGAGGATTACAAATCTTGGTCAGTCGCCGCTCAAACTGATCGGCGCATTCGCTCCGATCGCCGCAAAAATTGAGCCGATGATCACGACCAGACAGGAACGAAGCGGTGAGGAGGTCATGGGTATGAAGAGCGTCGAAAGCTTGGAAATTCCGCCCGGAGGGGTGCTGGAGCTGAAGCCCGGAGGAAATCATCTTATGATCACGGGATTAACTTCTCACCCGAAGGAGGGCGAGCGCGTGAAATTAACTGTGCGATTTGCGCCTGGCGATCAACGGCTCGATGTTGAGGTCCCCGTTTTTAAACAGGAGCCAAAATGAGCGAGACCGTCTCGGAGCCCGAAAAAAATGTATTCCCAATCGGTTCTTCGCCGGGCGTCGCTCGACGGATGTTCGTAGCGGCGGTTGCTCTGGGTCTGGCCCTTCTGATCAGCTTTCTTGTTACCCGCTACTTTGCTTACCGAGCCGTTCAGGAGAATTTTTACGGGCAGGCCCTGGTGCCCGCCAAGCAAAGTTTCGACTTCCATCTTGTAGATCAGGACGGAAAGGCTTTTCGGCTGAGCCAGATGCGAGGGAAAACCGTACTGTTCTCCTTCGGATTTACTCATTGTCCGAATGTTTGCCCGACGACCTTGAGTGATCTCGCAAAGGTTTACCAGGCATTACCAGCTAAAGATCGCAAAAAAGTGCAGGTCCTCTTCGTCAGCATCGACCCGCACCGTGACAAGCCTGAAACGATGAAAAACTATGTTCCCTACTTCAACGATTCTTTTATCGGATTGACCGGGACTGAGGCCCAGCTCGCCGAGGCGGCGAAAGCATACGGAGCCTATTATGAGATCGTCCACGATTCGGGAGCCGACCCGGATTCCTACACGGTGAATCATTCGGCTCTGACATACTTGATTACTCCGGACGGGAAATGGAAACTGCTGTACAACTTCGATCAACTCAGTGACTCGAAAAAGATGGTGCAAGACATCGAACAGGTTCTGGGCGGAGCGTAATTCTACTTTAAGGGAATAGAAAATACCCGCTGTGTACAATCCCTGCCGTACTCTTTCGTTCGGCGTACTCTCAAATACCACTCGCCCGCCAGCGACTTCCGTCAACCGGAACGGGATGACCTCGCTCATTGCCGGAGCGGCAACTCCCCATTCGCCAACCGTCGGAGAACCTGGAGGCCGGAATATCTCGAAATTATCTCGGGAGGCAGGACTCCGATCTTCTTTGCTTGGAACTTAGCGTCACCACCGACTCTTTCATCGCAAGCCGTTCTTACCGTCACGATCAAAGATCGATAACGAGCACGACCACGATAACGAGCACGATTGATGAGCGAATCAAGTCTTGCAATGGAGGGCATCGCCTCCCTCAAAGCGGCCGAGATGAAGCGCCCTCATTCAAGCTTCCCTGCTATCGTCCTCGTGCTCGTCGTCGTTATCGTTATCGATGTCTTTGGCTGCGAACCTCGCACTCCATCTCTTTCTTCCTTCGTTTGGGTCTCTTCTCCCATCGCAAGCCACTCCGTCGCTACCTCGGCCCGCTGACACCGCCACTCACTATTCACCCTTCAAAAAAAAAGAGACTTGTGAAAGTGTGCAAATGCAGCCAAGGAGGGGCGCATGAGAACTTTGGCTATATTGGCGTTTGCTCTGAAACCATTCAAAGGCCATTCCAGCCTTGCGAGCATTGCTCCCATCTACTGCGCCACCAATCCAAAAAACTCGAAGCAGTCGGTGCATCTCTGGAGTCTCCGCCTGATGCCGGGGTAATCTCTTCCGAACGCCCAAGCGCTTTCCAGGCTAATTGGTCCACCGACAGATTCCATGGCGCAATGAGAACGAGCCCTTAACGGAGATCAAGTTGGACTTTAAGCGCCGGAAAGCGAACGACATCCAACCTAACCCAAAACCAAAAAAAGAGGAGACAAACCGCAGAGGACACCGATTCCAGAATCTGCAGTTTAGCATTCGAGCAAAGCGGGGACGCCGCCAACACTATTGCCCAAAGATCTCGCCGAAAAATATCTTCATCTGGTTCCAGGACCGCGCTGCAGCCTCCGCATTGTAACCCAGACCTGCCACATGCGCTTTGTCGGCGTTGGGATTTGTGAATGCGTGCACCGCACCGGAATAGGCGATGAATTGATAGTCTAATTTGTCGTCGTTCATCGATTGCAAAAATTTGTCGACCGCCTCCTTGTTGACATGCGGATCCAAAGCACCGTGAAGAATCAGAAACTTGGCCTTTGTCTTTTCCGCGACGTCTGCCGGGGCCGGAATCAGACCGCCGTGAAAAGTCACGACTCCGGCGATCGGCGCACCGCTGTAAGCGAGGGCAAGCGAGGCGGATCCTCCAAAACAGAACCCGATGGCTGCAACCTTCTTTTCGTCCACCATGCCCGTTTTTAACAACTGATCGAGGGCGGCTTGAGCGCGTTCAGCCATCAACGGCTTTTACCATGTTCAGTGGGCAGGAGAATCGTTCTTCTCAATAATTTCGTGAACCGCGAGTACGCTGTAGGTTCCGTTGTTATCCAGAACCAGAAGGGTGACATCCGCAATACCGTGCTTCTCGCTCCGGCGATCGCCCAGCAGGTATCCGACCCTATAGCTCACCAAGAATTGATTTGCTCCAGGGCCGAGTCGAGCGACCGGGTCGTCAAACAGCTGATACTCCCGGCGCGACCAACGGCGCCGAAACTCAGAGAGATCCTTTCGAATAAACTCTCCGTCGACGGCTCCTCTGTCGTAATAATTCACTTTCGGAGCATAGAACTGCATGACGCTCTCCAGACGGTCTGACGCTCCGGATTGGACAAAAGCCTGGACAAAGGCCAGTAAGCTCGGTTTCATCGCAACTGGTTTCATATTCGGCCCGCCAAAAATTTCTGAGGAAGCCTCGTTTTGCGGCGACTGGGATCGCCCGGCTGGTTGCGCTGCAGTTTGGACTTTATTCGGCGCCAAGATTAGAACAGTGGCGTCCTTGGACTGGGCGAATATCTCCTGATCTTGCAGCGGAGCTGTGCGATTCGACGGGGTAAATCCCGGATAAGCCATCAGTATCATCGAACGGGCTTCATCGATCGGGATGGCGAAATTGATTCGCTCCGGAATGGCTCCCATCGTTTTCGCCAATTGCATCGCATTGATCTTCGCGACAACGATCCCAATCACTTCGCCTCGGTCGTTCAGCAATGGCCCACCGCTGTTGCCGGGATTGATATTGGCGTCAATCTGGAAAAGCGGCGAATGTTCAGATCGCCGGATTGCGTTAATTTTTCCGTCATAGGCCGAAACGTCGTAGCCGATGGTCGAGAACATTGGGAAACCCATTGCGAGAACCGGATCCATGACAGAGATCTTCCGCGATACCCCGATGGGAAGGGTCGGAAAATTCGAACCCGGAATCTTAAGAAGAGCAAGGTCTTTGTTCGGATCGGTTGCCACCACTTTCGCAGGTACCCGGTTTCCATTCGATAGAACAACAGCTTGTTCCGTTGAGTCGGCGACAACATGATTGTTGGTCAAAATGTACCCGGACGGATGAAAAATAAATCCCGATCCCGATTTCACCTCCTGACCGAGACCTGTAATGGATCGTGTCGCCAAGCCGAGTGCCAGGAACAACAAATAGAACCATCTGCTCATTGGGCGGAATCTCCGGCAACGCACTTCAACTACCTGACATCGCGCGAATTGCCTCCTTTGAAGCCGGCGAGTATTTGACGCCCGGATACAACACATAGCTCTTGCCGTCAGGTTCGTTAATCGTAAAACGGAAGATCCGAACCGTCGCTTTCGGCTCAAAAAGCCATCGCACACTCGCGGAAGACAAATCCATCAACCCTGCGTTTTCGGTCCATTGACCGGCATCGACCTGCGGAGCGACGTCGTTTACCAGAAGCAAGGGCGCTGGGCCGCTTACATCTTCAATGCGAACCGTGCTGAGTACCGCCGCCTGCCTGGCCTTGATCGCAAAACTCCAACGCACATAATTGTTCCCGTTCAGTTTGACCGCCTGCAAACCGACATTAGTAATGATGACTCGGTCGTTCGCGGCTTGTTTGAAGCCTGTTCCTTCTCGCTCGAGATCGACGGGCCGCCCGCCGGCGATCGGTACCGAAAGGCGCGAAGAGGAATTCGCGCAGCCGGTGAGCCAGACGACCGGCAGCACGAAGGTAGCAAGAGCGTTGATCCAGGAACGATGCATACCTTGGACATTTATTCAGTAATCGGGCAAAGGACAGCGCGAAGTTGGTCATCTATAGCAGCCCTGAAGCCAGATTGATCGAAAGCGCCAGGATAATCGTATTAAATACGAACGACAGCAAACCGTGCACCAAAGCCAGGCGCCGCATAGCCTGTGAACTGACCTGCACATCCGAAACCTGGCAAGTCATTCCGATCACGAACGAGAAATAGGCGAAATCCAGAAAATCCGGCTCTTTCTCATTAGGAAATTCGAGTCCCCCGGCGCCGGAAAAGGCCGGACCTTCGTCTTCGTCGTGATAATATCCGTGAGCGTAGTGCATCGCAAACACGGTATGGATGAGACACCAGGAGGAAACCACGGTCGCGCCGGCGAGCAAAAGGTGTTCGGTTAGAGCTTTGCGACCCAATCCCTTGGCTCCGCCGATCAAAATTCCGACCGAAGCCAAGCTCGCGACGGCGGCGAAAATCACAAAAAGGAAGATCGCAAAGCGCGCCGTATCCTGGAGTCTAGCCGTCTGCACACTGGTCTTTGCATCGGCCAATACGATTCGTAACCAGGCAAGCAGGGTCAGGCTCCAGGCAAATACGTTCCATACAATGATGGCTTGGACCGAGAACTGGAAGCGACCAGTTGTCAGAATAAAAACAAGGAACGAAATGACGAGCGCAAAGAACAACCGCGAGTGGGCATCTAGCTTTAAAAGGATAGTTTTCATGGCCCGACGACAGGGGATTTGAGCCTATGACCCGAGATGAAGTCAAATCGTTCGTGCTGTTCAAATCGTACAATGTAACAGAATTGCAATAGTCACGGTCGATCTGACCGACGCATTGACAATCATCCTACCAGCAGCTTCCCCTTCTTAAATTCTGACTCCTGATTCCTGTCTCCTGTCTTCTGTCTCACTGGGTCAGTTTCGACCATTCCTCGTCCGATTCGATCGAAACCGCCCCTTTTTGAAGCGCCCAACTGCTAAAATCAGCCGGTGGGTTTTTCATGCCGTAAATATTGGCCAATTTAATATTGGCGATCATCGGCCATTTGATGTTGCGGAGATCCGCGCCTCGCAAATCCGCTTTGCTGAGATCGACGCCTTCAAGATCCGCGTCCTCCAAGTTGGCGCCATGCAAGTCGGCGTCCTGCAAAGTCGAATTTCGCAAGTCGGCACTCTGGAAGTTCCCATTTCGAATATTGGCCGAAGCCAGATTGGCAAATTCTAATCGGGCTGCCCTAAAGCTGCCTCCCCTGACATCTGCAGAACTAAAATTGGAACGAGCCAAATCTGCTCTGTCCAACTCAAGACCTTGAAGAAACGCGTCGCTGACGTCGACCCCCACCAGCGCTACTCCATCTTTGTTCAACTCTTCCAGGGCATCTATTCTGCCTCCGGCGCCTCCTTTACCTTGAGCTGTGTTAATGACCTGCCACGCCTGGTAGTGCTTCTGCTTTAGCCGGTCTCCGCTTTCCGCAAAGTAAGAGATCACCGCAAAAAAAATCGAAAGTGTCCCGACATATTCGAGCACTTCGAGAAAAGCCCATCCACTCAGCCAGTACACCAGCCATCGACAGGCCCATTCCAGCCAATGCAGCGGAACGAGAATCGGGTGCCGAGCTTCCGGGTGAAAGTGCGACAACGGATGGGGACGTTTTCGCTCTGTGTAAATGAACATTTCGGAAATCTGGACAATTTACGAGGCCAAGTGAAGCACGTCCTTTCGATTCGTGCGAATTCCCCGGCATCCTGCCGAGAGAGTGCTAGCATTGGATAAGGATGAAGTCAGCCGGTCTACTTGTGGCTTGTTGGCTTGGCGTATTCGCGACAATTGCGAGCGCGGAAAAAGTCTGCGTGAGCAACGTTGACGGTGCAATCGGTCCGGCCACAGCAAGCTACATTTCCCGGAGCATTGACGAGGCGCAATCCAAAGGAGCTCAGTGCCTCATCATTCAGCTTAACACGCCCGGCGGTCTACTCGATTCGACCCGGCTGATTGTTCAGAAATTACTGGGGTCGCCAATTCCGATCGTGGTCTATGTTGCACCGACGGGCGCAACGGCGGCCAGTGCCGGTTGTTTTATTACCCTCGCTGCGAATATCGCCGCAATGGCTCCAGCGACAACGATCGGTGCCGCCCACCCGGTTGCGCTAGGTGGATTGTCCGGCGGCGACCAGTCCAAGCCGGACCAGACGATGGCACAGAAACTGGAAAACTTCGCCGTCAGTTATATGGAAGCAATCGCTAGCCGGCGCAATCGAAACATTGACTGGGCGAAATCCGCCGTTCGGGAAAGCGCATCGATTACCGCGGAAAAGGCCCAGGAATTGAAGGTGATCGAGATCATTGCAAGCGACCTCAACGATTTGCTTGGCCAACTCGATGGCCGGATGGTCAATGGCAGGCCGCTTAGAACCGCCAATGCGCAGGTCGTGGAAATCAAAATGTCTGCGGCAGAGCAATTTTTCCAGATGTTTTGGCGGCCCGAGGTCATGTTCTTTCTGATGCTGATCGCCATTTACGGCCTGATTGGTGAGATGACCACGCCGGGCGCGATCCTGCCCGGAGTAACCGGGGCAATCGCACTAGTGCTTGCGCTCTACATGGCGGCGATTCTACCGGTCAATGTCGCAGGATTGCTGTTGATCGGCGTGGCGGTCGCACTGTTCGTGATTGACGTGTTCGCGCCGACACATGGCGTGCTCACGGGCGGTGGAATCGTGGCGTTCCTCGTGGGTTCTCTGATGCTGTTCGATCGTAGGGACCCCTTATTCCGCCTTTCGCTGTCTTACATTATCGCAGGCGCCATTCTGACCTCCGGATTTTTCCTGCTGATTGTGGCCAAAGGACTCCGTGCGCAGCGTCTCCCCGTAAAGTCCGGCATAGAAACAATGCTTGGAAAGATCGTCAGCGCCCTGACTCCGATCGATTTAAATGGTGGAAAGGTCTTCATCGAAGGGGAATACTGGACCGCGAAAAGCGCTACTCCGATCAATCAGGGAGATTCCGTCCAAATCGTCGCTGTCGAAGGATTGACGGTTAAAGTCGTACCCAAGACCTGAGCGAACCGTCGGATCTTGAGAGAGGCCGCCGGTTGGTACCGATCATCCTACATTATTTCGCTAACAGGCCACAGAGGGCCAGGCTGCTTTCCTGACTCCAAGTCTATTCTACCGTGGGGTTGAGAGCGCGGGAGGAAGCGGCGGAGGGCGTTTGGATAAAACGAGCCCTAAGATTCCGAGGAGGATGCCGCCTCCCGTTGCCAGAATCCCGACCCAGAAAAGTACACTGTTCTTACCGAAGTTATCCGGCATCTGATAAACAAGCTCCTGAAACGCGGTCCCTGGTGAGTCAATATGCGCATTGGTGGCCTCCGGAGGCAGAATGATTCGAAACATTTGCGTGAGAATTGGGGCGTCGGGCGACTGCTGGGTTGTCGCCTCAAAAACCCATTCAAGCCCGCTGTTTGAGACTGGTCTTAAGCCCTTTAGAATCTCGACTGCGCGGCTCCCATCATCGCGAACCGTGGTAAATGCCCGCGCTTCTATATTCGCCGTTGCCGTTCGATCAACGTCGTTTCTCTGCAAATCGAATTTATCCAGCGCAAACTTTGCGTAGTTTTGCTTCATATCTCGCCACAATACGTCTGGATGATCTCCGTATCGTTCTCTCCAGTTTGCCCACTGGCTGGCCGACAGATGGAAGGTTACTTTCATTGAGCCGTCTCCGTACGGGTCGATATGGGCAACGACATCCTCATTCAGCGTATCGGCGGCAAGACCAACGCAAGCTGTCGCCACTGAAGCCATCCACAACGTTACTAAACCGAATAATGGTCTCTTCATGGAAAACGCACCGTGTCCAACAATTGTAGGAGAACCTGTCGGTTCGCTTGAAAATTAGCTGTCGGAGAGCCGGCTGCCACCCCGATTACCCCTCCCCGCACAGGTCGAAAAACCCCGAACCATTCGTTATTTCCCGCCGAACCAACCGTGTGCCCCAGCACAACGGTGAGTTCACCCTGCCTCTTGGAGTCGTCAACCTGAATGCGGCTGCCGGCGCGGACGAAAGCCCTTGCCACAGCCTTCAAAGCATCGCTCGTGGAGGTGGCATTTGGAACTTCAAGCACATCCATACCCATTAATGTTGATGGATCGTAGACGTGGAATGTTATTCCCAGCTGGGTGGCGGGCGACGTAACTTTCCAGGATTCCGGATAAGAAAATGAGACCAGGCCCGCGCTGTGCTCATATCGCGCCATCCCTTGTTGAGGCGCGAGGGGCTGTCCTTGTGCTGCCGGCTGCGCTTCCTGAGTCTGATTCTGGGCGAGTCTCGTCGCCTCCGCCGCCTCCCGCTCGCGAGAGGCTAACATGGATTTGACCTTATCGACATCCACGTCAGGCAGTTCCGGAGACGCATAACCCTGGCTCCGATAAAGCGGCACCGAAAACAAGATCTTGTATTGCTGTTTGTGGAGGTCCTCGTCCGCCATCGCCATCGCCTTCTCGAAAGGGACGTCCGCGGTTTCGTTCACCGCCTTCGGGGTGATGGCGGTACACTCAACCGGAAAATATCTATCACCCGCCAGGACAATCGTAAACGCGTGTCCAGGACGCATCAGGATGGCAGTCTGACAACCAAGTTGATCGAGAATCGACGCCCAGAGTATCGCGAGTTCAATGCAAAGGCCATTGTTCGAAGTGATCACATCCCTCGGCAATCGGACCGTCTGCACCGAAGTCTTAACGTCGCCAATGCTTACGGGAACGCCTTCGGCGCTCGCGTAACGCATCCCCGTCTCTCGCATGTAATCATAGGTCGCCTTCATCAACTCCTGGATCTGGCCCGGATCCTGCGTTGCTCCCGCCAGCGTGCCCCCCAAGCGTTTGGTGATCGCAGCGGCATATTCTTTAACGACCGGATCGTTTGGCGTCACCATGCAGACGATAAACTGCGCCAGGTTCCATTGATCGTACCAGGTTAGCATGTCGTCCGCAGGGAGGTCGCTGTACTGCACCTCGTTTACGCCATAAATCGTGAAATCGTCCCTGAGCACCTGCTCCTTCGTCGAGCCACTTTCTTCTCGCCATTGCAGTTTGATTTCCAGCGAGGCGGTTGTTTGATTGGCCAGGTGCGTAATCCGATCTGGAAACTTTGGATAGTAGATCGCGACAGCGGAGGTGCCCGGAGGAAGCTCACTGGCCACTTCCGGTGTCGTCCATGAGATGTAATCCGGAACCTGATAGCTGACCGTCAGATCGCGGATAGGACGACCCCCAGTGTTTTTCAGGACCAGCTTACTAAGGAAGTATCTGCCCTGCCCAACTTGTGGATTGGCGTACACCTTGTAGCCAAAGCTCATGACGGATTTGCGGATTGTCGGTGGATCCCAAGAAAGCTGGCCGGGCTTGGCACCGGTTAGTGCCCAAGTCGCCAGAAGGGCCGCTCCGCAGACAAATAGGATCGCACCGCACCCAAGAAATGCGAGAACTCGGCGATTTCTGAACATAGTGGATTATTCTTGAACCTGCTGTCACATGGGCATCCATGCGTTTCTCTTCAGACCCCGAGTGTGACGCTCGCCAGTCCGCCGACACCTATCCTGCAGCGGCGCCTTACTAACGAACAGGCCGCTTTCGGTCAACTACCAAATCGGCACGGTTCGCAACGACTGTAGGGCTTTTTTGACTATCTCGGTCGGGGGTTTCGATGGGCCGGCGATCGTTAGAACTCCATGCTCCCGGTAGCCTGCTGCAGTTTCGATTCAAACGTACACCGAATCGGATCGTATCCTGTTTCAACGCGGGAAAACTGACTTCGTCAAAGGACGAGATCCTGTGAACGACGAACACTGCGTCAGGTTTGCTCCAATTCGCCGAGCTCTTGCAATTTTTGCCTGAGCAAATCCGCTTTCTCCGTGCAGCCAACGTTTTCCAAGGCCGTAATTGCCTCTCTCAGAGCATTCACCAGTTTCGGATACCCGGTGTGTCGATGCACTAATTGTTTCGCCATCTCAGGATCCAGGCGAACGTTGTAATCGTCCATCGAATCGGCGATGTACCAATTCAACGGGTCGTTCAGATCTACTTCGTTTGTGCTCATTCCTCGGCTCCAAATTAACCAGGCAAGCTTTGATTTGTGGACGGCAGCTTCGTCTGCGGCAGCCCCGTAAGGCCAACTTATATCCAGGTCGTGACCTCCGGCGACAAGATATTGCTTCGGTCAGGCTCTTCTGCCACGCCATTGGGAATGAATCTTTCAAGGTATTTTATTTGCGGGTAAGATGACGCTTTCCAGGTGCACTCCGGCGCACAGCTTCGCCGGAGACGGATCGAAGAGGTGCCACCCGAAGAGCTTGGAGGCAGGCGGAGGCTTGGGCAAATCGGCCAATCGGAACTGGCCGCGCGATGGTTTGGAGTGCACACAGATGGAGTCTCAAAAACCAAGTTGGCAACTTCAATACCGGAATCCCTCCCGATAGATTTTCAATCTAGCGAATTTGCTGCCCTTAATAGGGAACCGGACTTCTCAGCGATCATAGATGGCTCCGTGACCATACAAGGCGTTCCGCCGTCGATGACCAATGTCCACTGTATCGTCCGCGAAGCCAATGGATGGATTAGCCTTGCCCTAAAAGCCAGACCTTGCTGTCCGGCGAGCTACCGCTGGTCCGTTTTTCTTCTTCTTTGCGTCCGGTCGGTCACGAGGATGCAAAAGCTGAGCCAGACGGCCGCTGCCGCGTAGCCACCGATGACGTCGCTGAGGTAATGTGCGCCGAGGTAGACCCGACTGAACCCGATGAGCAAGACCAGGACCGCAAGTACGGCGACGGCGGTCCGCCGTGGAAAATCGGCCGGAGGTACCCGGGTAAGCAGGTAAGCCAAAAATCCATAGGTGACGAACGATCCCATGGCGTGTCCGCTGGGAAAACTCCAGCCCGACGGCGTCACCCAGGGGTCCGGAAGCTGGGGACGAAGACGCCGGAAGATGCCTTTTAAAATCACGTTAAGCTCACCGGCGCCGATCAGCGCGACCGCCCAGCCCAGCAACAGGGACCACCTTCGCTGGAAGGCCAACACCAGAGCTGTCATCAGCCCGATTACGCCCAAGGTAGACGCATCGCCGAAAAACGTGATGGCTTCGAACAAGCGCACGGCCCAGGGGGTGCCGTGGTTATGGAAAAACTGCGCGACGGCAAGATCGAGCTGGGTCAGCCACGCCTGTTCACCAATCTCGTCGGCAAGGTACATGAAGAACGCACCCGCCGTTGCCATTACCAACAGCCCTGCCAGGAGCGTAGCGCTCAGCCATCGGCGCGGGTGACGCAATCTGTCGTTCAAGAACCCAAAGCTGCATATACTCGGGCCAAAGCGCAACGCCAGTAACAGGATGTGTGGGAAGCCCACGTTGACCTGAATCGCTGGCTTCGCTCCAAGAAAGTTCCCGGAAACACTCCTCTCCATACGTTACTAAAAGAGTATGGCAGCCGCCTGTGTGACCGGTTTGGGATCATACGCTGCAAGCCGAGCATTGCGTCACGCCGATATCGCGATCACCAGCAAACACTACGTGACAGATATCCGGGATGTCCGTTGTTTTGCCGGGTTTTGTTTCAAACGAAAAAAGGCGGCTCGTTTTAATTCGGCCATTGCTGGCCGGTTTTGAATCGACCACCGGCACCAACCCGCAACCGATCATCTTGATGTCTTTTCAGACTGAGCGCAACGAACGAAGCACGGCAGAAAGAGCTCTGGATCAATTTCTCACGGTTCGAATCTATGCGAGTCAGATTTTCACCGTCAACGACTTCGTAATGAATCGCGTTATCTACAACTACAATCAGTTGCTTGGACACTTCTTGAACACTTTTCTAGTCTGTAATCTTGGCGGATTAGATTCGTTTTACGAAAAGAAGAGACCGCCCGGAACAAATCGAGAAGCCGTCGCTCGGCGCTAAAAAAAGTTCGCGAAGCTGCGTTTCGATTGAGCGAGGTCTCAGCAAACGAGGGACCCCAGAAATCCTTCATCGAGACTTTTGCGAGCTCCGGATTAAACTTACCGGATGCTCCGTGCGGAGATGAACTCTATTTACAGCCACCACCAGCTCGCGACGATTCGCGCGGCCATCGGCCCTTACCGCGAAATGTAGCAGCCCGAGCAGAAACAAGTCGGCAAAAATTGTTCAAAATTCCATTTGACCGAGATTCCGGTCCAATTTGGATACTTCGTGCAAATGCAAAGCTCATATCAGCACACGAAGGGTCACTAGTATGTATATTGGCCTTTTTTTTCGGCTGCCATAGGAGCGAAATCGTTTTTGCTTTATTGAACGCGACATGCGTTCACAATTGCTATCGGAAATAAGTCGAAGCGGTCGGCGGCGGTGGTTACTAGTCGACGAAATGCCATTCAGTAGGGCGATCACCTACAAGCTAATAGACGCCGGATTAATTTCGAGCGTCGTCGTTACCTGGCCTGGAAGTAGGCGAGGTCGACGTCTGATCGTCGGTGACTTCAGTAGTGTAGGCAAAATGGTGTAGTCAACTCGTCAACTCTTGCGTAAGTCGTTTGGGCCCAAAGGGATTCGAACCCTTGACCAAGGGATTATGAGTCCCCTGCTCTAACCGCTGAGCTATAGGCCCTTTTCTTTTTAAATCGTCGAGAACGTCGCTGAAGTTTCGCTCTTTTCTACGGTTTTCTTTTCGGGAAAGCAAAAATCAGCGAAAGCATCCAACGATTTGCGGCCGCAGTTTTGACGCCCCAATTCAGGCTTGTTCACGAGCGGAAACGATATTAGATGGTTCAACAATCACACTGGATTCGGGCTTTGTGCGGTTCTCTCAATTGAATCTTTTTCAATCCTCGGGGTTAGCCCTGTGTCTGGCACCGTACCTCTTATTTGTTGGCTGCGCAGCACACAAAACAGCACCGCCTCCGGCGATGATTTATCCTGCCGTGCCGGAGACTGCGCTCCGGGAATTGCGCAGTCTTCCTCAGGGTCCGTATGACCGACTTGAGGTTATAACGGTCGTTGCCGAGGTTGGCGAACAGCTTGCTTCCGCAATCAAAAGCGCGCGTCAATTTGCGGCACAAAAAGGGGCGAACGCGCTTGTCGTCCTCAAAGAAACCGAGTTCCAGCAAAAAGTCGGTAAAAGAAGCCTGAGAGTCCAACGAATAACTTATCTGGCAATTCACCGCCGATAGCACGAAAATCTCGCGGGGGCTTTGGCGTCTGAAATTCTCGGTCATTTCTCAAACGACATTGCGCAGTGTGCTCGGACAGGCCGAGCTCGACGAACTTTTGGCGCAACGCGAGAAGATCAATCTCACGTTGCAGGAGATCATCGATCGGCAGACGGATCCATGGGGAATCAAGGTGACCTCGGTAGAGGTAAAAGACGTCGTTTTACCGGATGATCCCTACACCTTGGCGCAGCAGATGTGCGGCCAAGGAATGACGCATGCTGCAGGCTGAAGCGGTTGTTAGTTCGGGCAGACCAATGTAAAAAGGCTTCAATGCGGCCGAGTTCGAGCTGGCGGAGACAGTCCGGATCCTGATCTGCCCTCAGGAAACGCAAAAAGGCTCAAAGCTGTCGGGTATGGCCCAAGACGGTAGCCGCTGCTAGCCCGCGGCTCTCGCGTAGGTACTCGGCAAATCGATCCAGCTTGATCTCCACGGGCGAGGGTGAGGGTCCCTGGGCCTTCCGGGATCGTTCCTCGCTCAACGTAGAAGCGGCCCAGGGCTCGCACCGCGCCACTGAGGTCCAAGCTGCGGGGTCGATAATAACGGTAAGCCGCCTGCAGATCTTGCTGAGTCAACTGGGCGAGCGAAGTGATCCTCTTACGGCGTAGCCAGCGCACCACTTGAGGAAGCAGGCGTAGGTAGAAACGAATGGATCCGGGCGTGTAGCCTTGATCCCCGAGCCACTGGACAAAATCGTCCAAGTGAGGGCCGAAGATCGGCAAAGCGCGCCAACGACGGAAGGATTGAGGACGGAGTTGGACAAGGGACTGTGTTGCGTTCATTCCAAACACAACCCCAGCCTTTTGAACCCCGTCAAAAATGTGGAGTTGGGGAACCCTTCCGCAAGCTCCTGATGCGGCTCACACGCCTTCAGCTCCACATTTTTGAGCACTCAACATTAGTCGAGGAGCAGTAATGCGGGTGAGAGATAGCGTTTGAGCTCGGATTTGAGCGCGCCTTTAGTCTGGGCGGCACTCAAGGTGTTAATCACGTCGACCATCTCAGGATCGATGCGGACGTCGTAATCGTCGATCGAATCCGCGATGTACCAATTCAATGGGTCGTTCAGATCTACTTCGTTTTTGCTCATTCCTTGACTCCAAACCAAATTATGCTGGCATGCTTCGACTTCTGAACGGGGAGCTGCATTTGCGGCCAACCCCGATGAACCCTACTTATATTCAGGCGGTGGCGCTCGGCGAGAAAAATTGTATCGGTCAATGATCGCGACTCCGCAATGGGAGGCTACGAGCAGCGCATTCTACCTTTATCTGGAACATGATCTCCTTTTGACCCATCACAAACCAAAAAACGACGAAATAGACGCCGAATAAGACGCCATTTGCCGCAATGAGGCGCAGGAGAGGCGAGGTCAGTGAATGAATGAAGCTCCAGCCTGCCAATACACATCCTGCCGCGATTAGAACGGAGAAGAAGGGAGCATAAAACCTAATCCGATCACAATACCAATCCATAAAAGACGTGGTTCATGGTAGAAGGCCACAAGAACCGGGGCAATGGCCGCGCAGAGAGCCGCCAGAAGTCCCCCCACCGCAAGATGATCCAGAAAAGCATGGAAAGCTGTGCGTGGCTGATCGTGGCGCGCTGGACCGTGGCCATGGACAAGCCAAAATCCCGGAGCATGTCCAGCATCCCTGTGCATGCGGTTATCATGGATACCAATCCAAAGTCCTGGCAGGATAGAAAGTTTGGTTATCGCTGGTACACATCACAACCATGTGATCGCCACGATAGTCGTGCTTGTTATTATTGCCATTACAACTATTATGAAACAACGAAAACGGATCGCGATATTGAGAACGGCACGAGGGTAAATGCGCGGCTTATTCTAACCAACGCACCAAGGATGGTTGGATTGATACCTATGCAGCGCGTCAGCCCGTTCTACTCCCCAAGGCCCAACTACCGCAGTCCCTTCTCCCGAAACCGTGTTGTTCGCTCCCGCTATGAAAGAGCGAGAGCTGAACGATTGAACCGGTTCATTGCCCCATTACCAAATTGTTGCTCCAGGCCCGATTCCCCCTGAGCAAGCCGATTTGGGCCTAGAGATGTGTACGGACTGGATGGCCTGAGTTTGCATGAATATGAATAGGTGTGAAGCATCAGCCCGTCAGGGTCCTTGTAGAACCCGCTAATACCAACTGTTTCAGAATCGAACGGAGTTGAAAAAGGCGCTGCGGGTCGCAACTTCCTCGGGCGTGAACGATACGTTATAATCATAATTGAAGTCGGTGCCAAACGACGAAATTCACTTGAATCTCCATCCCATGCGCTTTCGGTATTCTTCCAGTTTCGACCAGGGCGCGCGAGAGATGGACAGAAAGCTAATCTGTGAAAATAATACCACTAGTACATGTCATGTTCATGGTTGCGAGTCAATTGCATCCTCTGCGCTGCTATGCACCTATTTTATGGTTGCTACAATTTGATAGTAAGCGAGGTACAAATTGATGGCCGATAGTCCTTGGGACAAGACCGAACTGTGGCGAGTGATTCGCCGAGCAGTGGTGCCGCACTTCGAACCCATTGAGGCTTCGACCAAAAAGGAGTGGGCGGAATCTTGACTATCGGTGTAGAATCAATGCATGGCTGACCCCACGAACGTCCTCGGCGGCAAACTCGAATGCTGTTGTCGCGAGCCGCGCACCGGCTTCTATCGCGATGGCTACTGCCGCACCGGTCCTGGCGATCACGGGTTGCACACCGTGTGCGCAGTGATGACCGAGGAGTTTCTTCGCTTCAGTGCGGAGGTCGGCAACGATCTCAGTACGCCCGTTCCTGAGTTTGACTTTCCAGGTCTCGAAAGCGGTGATCGGTGGTGTTTGTGCGTTACTCGATGGCAGCAAGCGCTTGAAGTTGGATGCGCGCCGGCCGTGGTGCTCGCGGCTACGCATATCAGCGCGCTCGAATTCGTTCTGCTCGAAGACCTGCGCGCGCACGCGGCGCCAGACTAACTTACCACCGCCAGCTTCTGTTTGTCTGGCAAGCCGGACCAGAAGTCCAGTCGATTGCAAGCGTGTAGCGGAAGGCGACGGCAAGGAAGTGTCCTGTAAGCGTGAGTTATCCCGCCGGGTTGCAGCAGGACTATATAGTGCTTTTACCGCTTGATCGTTTCGGCATCGAGAATTTTTATCTCACTGTTCGGATCCGACCTAGTCCTAGTGTAGCGAATTAGATTTAGTTAGGACGCAGCTGAGCGGATCATTCGACTAGTCTTTTCCACTCGGGTCAGATCCAATGATTTGTAATATTGTTCCGCTCAGCAGGCTTTTTCTCTCTTGCTGAGTTGCCCAGTCGCAAGGGAAATCCGGTTCCCTCCCCTACTCCAGCCTACTCATCCCGGATGGGGTCGCCGGCTGGTCCATAGACAACGAAACGCGGGTTATGTATCATTAATAGCGATTCTTTCCGCCCGCTCCGCAATCCGCTGGATCATGCGGCTGAAGATCAAACGGTGCACCGGATAGAGACAATACCAGTATAGCACGCCGCCGAGCCCTTTGGGTTCAAAGAGCGCGGTCTGCATGAGTTCGCTGTACCCACCGGATTGCGGTTCCACTTGGAACTGCAACCAGGCTTTTCCGGGCAATTTCATCTCGGCACACAGCCGGAGCAGTCGTCCAGCTTCAAGCGCGTCAATGCGCCAAAAATCCAGGGTCTCCCCGACGCGCAAAGCGCCTGCTTTACCCCGGCGCATGCCTACGCCGCCAATTAGGCGATCGATCCAGCCACGCAGCTGCCAAGCCCAATTCAGCGCGGGCCAGCCTTGGGCTCCGCCCAATCCGGTGATAACGGAGTAAACTTCCTCGGCTGATGCGTTCACCACCCTTCGACTTCGTTCCATAATCACCCCTTTTACCGAGCCTCTGCTTACCGAGGGTCCCTCGTGGGGCAGTACCGGCAAACCCCGGAGCAACTTGTCCAATTGGTCCGCTTTCGTATCTGCCAGAGCCAGCTTCACTGCCGTTTTGCAATCCAGCAATCGTACCTCAGGAAATATTTCTCTGGCTTTGTTATCGCGGACAATCACTTCGTTGCGCAATCCTTCAATTAGCGGGCGCGCCACACCGACCGAAAACGGCGTCACCAGACGCACCCAGTATGAGGAAAGCCTGGGCGTCAAAAGGGGAACGGGCAATAGGCAGCGTTTCAGGCCGCGCACCCTGGCGTACGTTTTCATCAATCCGCCGTAAGTCAGGATGTCCTCTCCTCCGATCTCAATGATCTGGCCTGCGCTCTTCGGATGTTGGAGCGCGGCGACCAAATAATCGAGCACGTTCTGAATCGCGATAGGTTGAATACGGGTATAAACCCAGCGGGGACAAATCATGACCGGCAATCGTTCCGATAGATATCGGATTAGCTCAAAGGAAAGGCTACCCGCACCGATGATCACAGCCGCACGAAATTCGGTCACTGGCACGCCCGCCTCGCATAAGGCAGCTCCGGTCTCCTGGCGCGAACGAAGATGCGCGGAAAGCTTTGCGGCTGGATCGCCCAGGCCTCCCAGATAGATTATTCGTTTCACGCCCTGCTCCTTGGCAGCCTTGGCAGAGTGACGGCCGCCGGCCAAGTCCTGCTCTTCGAAATCTCTCCCGCTCCCGATGCTGTGAACCAAGTAATATACCGCCGCCACGCCTTCCATCGCTGGGCGCAATGTTTCGGGACGCAGCACATCGCCCTCGACACATTCGACTAGCGGGCGCCAGGGCTCATCCTGAAGATTCGCTCGCCGGCGCACCAAGCAGCGAACACGATACCCTGCCTGAAGTAGGTGCGGGACAAGCATTCCTCCGACGTACCCCGTAGCCCCGGCCACCAAAATCAATTTGTCCTTGTTGGCGTGCACGTTTGGCCACTATCGCCGAGTTTGGAAGAAGTGGATGCTCATCAATAAGGTAACTCCAGCACTGGCCGCGAAACCCATTCCGACGACTCCGCCCAATAGCCAATAGGATTCGACAAGACTCCTCTTTCAAACGACGAGTACTCGATCATCGTCCACGTCTTTAATCCGTCTTTGCTACGGTCTTTGACCTCAATTGCAGCATGCATCACTTCATTGAAATTCTGCGAAAGTACCCTGAACTCGCAATCTTTTTGACTTTGGCGATCGGGTTTTACATCGGCCGATGGAAGATCGCCGGATGTAGCATCGGCTCTGTAACAGGTGTGTTGCTGACGGGCTTATTCATCGGGCAACTTGACATACCGATCTCGCCCGCAATCAAGTCGGTCTTTTTTCTATTCTTCCTTTTCGCGGTTGGATACGGGGTGGGACCGCAATTCTTCCAAGGTCTGAAGAGCGAAGGACTTAAACAGGCGCTTTTTGCGACGCTCGTCTGCCTCGCATGCCTCGTGGTCGCATTTCTTACCGTTCGCCTTTTTGGTTTCGGAACCGGATACGGCGCGGGAGTATTCGGGGGCGCTTGCACGGTTTCCTCAGTACTCGGTGTCGCGACGGACGCCATCCGACAGTTGGGGAAGCCACCAGCTGTAACCCAGGAGGAGGTCAACGCCATGTCGATCGCGTTTGCGATCACGTACATTTTCGGCACTGCCGGAGCTTCGGCTTTTCTGGCATTGCTTGGACCAAGGATTCTAGGCGTCAACCTCGCAGTCGAATGCAAGGCTTTAGAATCGGCGATGGGCGGGAACGAACCGGATCCTTCAGTGCATTCTGCTTATCATGCGATCAGCGCGCGCGCCTATCAAGTGACCAACCTGGCGTTCGCGGAAATAACGGTCGCGGAGTTTGAGTCGCGGTTTCCAAACGAGCGGCCTTTCATCGAACGGTTGCGACAAAATAATAAGATCGTAGAGAGCACTCCGGAGACTCAGATCCGGCTGAACGACGTTCTGGCCGTCGCCTCACGCACTGAGACTTTGATTGCCGACGCGAGGCGGTTTGGTGTTGAAGTATCCGATCCGGCGCTGCTCGATTATCCCAGCGAAACCCTTGATGTAATGGTCACCCGCAAGGAAGTCGTCGGGAACACCCTAGGCGAGTTTGCAGAAATGCGTCATGAACAGCGGTCACGCGGTGTGTTCGTGCGCGCATTGATACGCGGCGGCCATGAGTTGCCGTTCAACATAGGGACAAAAATATCGAAAGGCGATGTTTTGCGCGTAAGTGGTTCGCAGCGCAATGTGGAACGCGTCGCTAAGTTTATTGGTTACCCGATCCGTTCGACCAACGCAAGTAATGTGACTCTCATTGGGATCGGCATTTTCTCCGGAGCAATCGTCGGATTGCTGAGCATTCGCATCGGTGGACTTCCGGTAAGTCTCAGCACGAGTGGAGGAACGCTCTTGGCCGGGCTGATTTTCGGTTGGCTGCGATCGGTGCACCCGAATTTTGGAAACATTCCCGGCGCGGGTCTCTGGGTGTTCAACAATGTAGGCCTGAGCATGTTTGCGGCGGTAGTAGCTATCCAGGCCGGCCCGCAGTTCGTTCAAGGATTCCGCGATGCTGGAGTCCTCCTTTTCGTGGCGGGAGTGATCGTGACGATTGTGCCGATGTGGTTTGCGCTGCTAATGGGCAAGTATTTTTTTAGGATGCACCCAGGCGTTTTGCTGGGGGCTTGTGCCGGCGCGCGTGCTTCAACCGTCGCGTTGTCGGTGCTTCAGGACGCGGCCAACAGTCGCGTGCCAGCGCTCGGCTTCACCGTTTGTTTCGCTGTCGCCAATACCCTTTTAACGATTTGCGGCGTAGTGATCGTGTTGTTATTACAGTGATCTGCACTAGTGTCTCCGCTTCGCAACCAGCGTGTCTAGTACCGTGCAAAAGGCGGAAAGATCCTGCAATTGGATGGCTTCTATTTCGTTCAGCACCGACCTATACGCAGGCACCGCGCGTCCTCCGGTGATGAGTGCAACCTCGCGGGGCAACAAGAGTCGCAGTTTCTTGAGTTCGGCTTCCAGCGCGTACGGCCCTTCCGGGTAAACAATACTCAAGCCGACCGCCCGCGCTCTGCTCAGTCTCACCGCTCCGGCGATTGCATCGGAGGTGAGCGACGGTCCCAGATAAATGGCGCCCCAACCCTGGTGATCCGCGGTGACTGCGGCCAAGAGCGCACCCAGTTCATGAAGCTCGGCCGGCGGTGTTGTAATGATGATGCGAGGGACATTTTTGCCCAAGGCTTTAGTATGCAATAAATTTCCCAAGAAAGTTCTGATGACGGCCGTGGCCAAATGTTCCTGAATGGCTTGTATTTGTCCTCTTTCCCAGCAAGCGCCGATTTCCTCGATCAACGGCGCCACCGCCTTTTGAAGAAACGCAGGTCTTGCCAGCTGGACTGAGGCACGGTTTAACGTCTCTTCAAGGCCGGCAGCGTTGAACGATTTAATTGCCGCCAGAGCGTTGTTTAAAAGCGGCGCAGGCCTGGCGCCTTTGACTTGGCCTTTCCGGCCGCTCGTTGCGGATTCACCGGCCTTGGGTTTCACAAGGACTGTTAAGCCAGACTATAGGCCGCCTCCACAAGAATTACCTTTTCGCCGACTGGCATCGTTTAACCCCTAGTGCACCGTCTCGCATATAATGGTGATGTCGCCGCAGGTCAGTTGGCTGTTTTTCAAGGCGCGAGCGAAGCGCCCATATCTGAGTCATACGGGTCGAGCGAGCAACGCGGAAAAACAGCCAACCGGCCGCGGCCCGGAGGGTTGCGTTGAAAATGGGCCGGCGGCCGCGTTGCTCGTCGGTTACGTATCGATCCAGATATGCGCCCTCCTTGCGCCTTGCCGACGGCCCATTTTGAACGCAACGCCATCATCATTATATGCGAGACGGTGCACTAGCAACTCCGATCGAATATTTCGCGAATTTCCACGTATGTTAGACGATTTGACTTGCTGGTATTTTGGCGCTTCTACGGGGTCATTAAGTATAGCACATCATAAATCTGATATTACAAGTTAATGGATTGTGAATCAAGAGGTTGCATATACTTTGTAGCTGTACTTGCCACAGGAAATTTAAAAATCGCTGGACGTGTTCTATAGGCTGTTATATTTGTTGAGACAGCAAAAAAAATTCTCTGGGCATTCCGGAAAGCGTTCCGATTAGGGGCGACCGATCTAGGATGCTGAGAGAAAGCAGAAAGGGAAACCCCGCAGGGGGTGTCTTTCACTGGCTCTCAATGTTTAACCTAAACTTGGGGAAAAAGAGACACCATGGAAATAGTCAAAGGCGTTCACGACTTGGCATGCGTCCCTCGTCCTAATCGCTATTGTGATGGCTCCGCGAGCCATCGACACTTATCTCGGCGGTCGTAAATAGGCGCCGATAAACAAGACCAACCGTTTTTCACTCCATTAGCACGGCAACCCACGCCGCTCTTCTGATGGCAGCGAAACAACCAAGAAAAGGAAATATGGAAGCATTACTATTCGCACTGATTGCCGTACGCAACGCGTACAGAAGGAGGGAGGCGTTTGTCCCTGAGCCGTCCAAATTTCAGTCGTTTGATCTGCAAGCGCTGAGACGAGTGTATCTTGCCAAGGACAAGTCGCCGAGCCGTCGGTCTGATGGGCAAGAGTCGTACGTGGCCCAGTCCGTATCCTGATGTACTCACTAAGATTGAGAAGGATAATTATATGGAAATCATCACTGCCTCGGTTGGCATTTTATTTGCCATTGGCCTTGCCGCTTTAGCGGTAACACCAACCCTGATCTGCGTTTACCTGGAACTTCGGGCTCACCAACGCCACGGTGTACGACAGAACCCATCTGAAGTGCCAGCGGCGTATCCGCCTCCCGTACCTTTTAATTTCCCACAAATATTTCTCCGAGAGATGCCCAGAGAAACTGTCCGATCGAGCATCACAGAACCTCACAGTGCGCAACATAATTCATCGGAGTTATTCGCAGTGTACCCGCCTCCCGTACCTTTCAATTCACAAATATTTTGGCGAAGTGTGCGCTGTTTTGTAAAACACAAGTAACTGAAAGGACATTCTGTCCTTTGGGAGCCCTTCACTCCACGCTGAATGCCGCGACCATGGCGACGACAGGCACTGCGTCGCCTGGTTGGAAAGGTAATCGGGTGGCCGGCCGTTGCCGGCTAGAAGCGCGGATCTGGTTTGGCGGCCAGGATTGCCCAATCAAGATTGATCCAAAAACAAAACGGCAATTTCGAAATAATTTCGCAGCTTGGCAGGAGCGGCGGGAATCGTTGAGGTACAATTGACGCACTCCGCATGATACTTGCTGTAACAACGTTCGCTTATGACCCAAGAACCAAACATCCCAGCCATACTCTGCTTCGATGTAGCATTTCTACTCGGATACGTTTCCTGGGCTTTGTGGCAGCTTGAGAACAGCGACCAGGATGACGATGAGGGATAGGGCATGAAAATGTACCCAAGCGTTCGAGAAGGAGTAACCATGAAGAACCATGAGCATGGAGATTAAAGAGCCAGGAGGGCCCGACTGCGACCCAGACCGAACTTGAAGCGTTGTTGAACGATAGGCAGAGCTTCACCAAGACCGGACCCAAGAAAGATCAAACGGGTTGGCAGCTGGAGAAGGGCCATTTTCAGCGCGTTTTGCGCGCCTTCCACACCTCTTCGCACGGCCACTTCCGGGCCCATTCGAGAGTAACGAAGGAATAACGCGAGGTTGCTCCCAGAGCAGGCCGTACTTCGATCAGATCCTCAACCTCGAAACCCGAACGCCGTAGCAACCGTATCCAGTCGCCATGTGACAGATGAAACTCGACGCCTGGATCGTTCGGCCATTCGACTCGATACATCCCGAATGCCGGGCGCAGCAGATGCTCCGTCGCTGCCACTCCGTCCTCCGGCGACATGCACAACGTCACCAGGAACGAATTGGTGAGAAAGACTAGGTGACCACCTGGACGCAAGAGACGCGCGGCTTCGGGAACCCAGCGCTGTGGATCTGCCCACAGGCAAGCGCCATATTCAGAAACCGCGAAGTCGAAGCTCGCGTCCGGATAAGCGATCGCTTCAGCGTCTCCGTGGATGAGGGCGAAATCGAGCCCGTATTGCCGCTGTAGGCGGCGTGCCGTGCCAAGTTGAGCCTCGGAGTTGTCGACCCCTACAACGCGGGCTCCACGGCGTGAGAGCCACGCGGAAATGTAGGCGGTGCCACATCCCAGCTCGATAACATCCTTGCCGCTTAATTTCTCGGGAAAAGCTCGTAACTCCGCCTCTGGAACCTTCCAGATGCCCCAGGCGGGCTCTTCCCGTGCCCAGGCGCGTTCTCGAGCCTCCACAAACTGCAGCGCGAGATCATCCCATTTCGCTCGATTCTTGACCACGTGTTCCGGCAGCTCGCTCATGACAACTCAAAGGCAGTTTGGTCTCAATCGATATAATTAGGAGCTATCGGGGCGCAACAAACATTACAAACATTGTATTCTCCGTCTGCTATCGGGACGCCTTAACGGAGGTTTTCGGTTGGAAGTGATCATCAGGGCGAAGCGGCCAAAACCTCCAGGTTGAAACCGACTCCCAGATCCGGCGTCCTACAGTTAGAAGTTGTTTGCGACTCCCGTTCTTGCGGCATAGTTAATCTGATGCGCTGCCCTTATTGCCGCACCGACGTCACTTGGGGCGCGGCTAGCTGTCCAAAATGTCTAGCCCGGATCTCGTATGGTTGCACCGTACCGGTAACGGGGTGTTTTTTGGCGATTGTAATTTCTTTCCTTGCGGGAAGCATCCTCATCGGCGTTTTCTCCGCCAGAGATCCAGCAGGAAACGCGATCCTTTCCGAGACCGCATTCATTGGAATCGGCGCATTTTCGGTGTTGTTCGGGTTCGGTCTCTGGCTGCTGATGGCCAGGATCGCCAAAAGGTTTGTCTCCTTCTCCCGCAGACGTCCAGATTAAAGGCGACTCGGAAAATTTCAACACGTTTTCGGCTGGAATCCTGATGATGCTTGATCCGGGTAGGTTGTTAGCCAGTTTGCTCATCAGCTCTCGCCTTCTCGCTAACCTCGAGCTGCAAAAGGGTCGCTTCGAAATGGCTGATAATTTCGTCAAGCTCGGCGACGCTTTTCCCCGTCTTCGCGAAGGCTTTTCGGAGCATGACGAGGTTGTCGCGAGTCGTTCGTAACATCCAGGCTTTTGTGCCCATGACGAGGACCCTTGGTAGACCGCGACCCGCCGTTGGCCAATCACCTCCAAGACAGGCGAGCTCTACCACAGTGGCAACATCCCAGTAATCACTTGAATTCATTCCGCCGCGACGTGCTACCGCGAAACTGACAAGCGGCAAGAGACGCTCCGCTTCCTTTAGGGCGTCCGCCGTCCCTTTTTGAATCAGCAGATTAATAGCGTTGACGCCAGGATAGTGATCGCGCGGGTCCGCCTCGAAGCCCCTCGTATAAGCAGAAATGGCTTCATCCAAATACCCTTGCGCCAGCAACGATCCTTCAGCTCCTTTGTACCGATCTTTATAGACGCGTCCAAGAAGTCCAAGTGTTTCCGGATCGGCACCGCGTTCTTTGATCAATCCGTCGAGCAGCTTGACGGCAGCTTCGGAATCGCCAGCAGACTTTCGGCGATTCAACCCAAACGCCCATTGTTGCTGTACGAAGCTGTTCGCCTGCAGGTAATCGGGAAAATCTTCGCAAAGTTTCACCATCTCTTCGAACAGTTCAGCGTCCCGATAAGCAAGCATCAGCTCGACGAGAACTCCGCGGCGCACGGCCGCAATTTCCCCCAGACCCTGCCGGATTTCGTCCAGAGCATGTCGCTTCTGCTCTTTTGGCGCGCTGGCTGAAATTGCCGCGATCTTCTCATGGAAACCGCATCGTTCGCTGAGCCGATCTTTCAGCAGTTGCTCGACCGGCTCCGGCACAACCGGGACCGGGAAACCCGAGATGAGCTGGTAAACCGGACTGTCCGCGTGAGCTGATCCGTGAATAGCTTCCTCCAGACGCGCTTTGATCGCGCTTTTTAGCTTTTCAGCCCCATCCGCAGTGAGTTGTCCATCCTTAAGTTCGTAACCAATCGAGCGTACCATGCCGACGTCAAACGGCAGGGATCCTGTGGTGGCAAAGATCGGCACTGTGGTAAACGGCTTTATGGCATGTCGAATTCCTAGTTCATAGAACACGTTCGGGTTGTTTAGCGTAAGGTCCGCAACCATAAATTCGGCCAAAAGTATCCGGGCAAACATTGGCACATGAATGATCCCGCCCGTCTGTTCTTTGTCACCTCGAATGGACTCGAGACCAGCTCCGTCAATCGCCGGTTTGATTGCCAGTTCGTAAATGGAGTCGAAGTCGACTATTACACCGCTTGCAAGATCTGGCTTTTTGCCAAACGGCATATCAACGAAACAAACTGCTCGATAATCGGTACGCGGCTGGTTGGTCATATTTGCTGGCTTTCGATTATTGCCGAAAATTGTTTCCGCGTCGACATCCGACACGACCGGCGTTTACGAACAAAGGACGACCCCAGGCCAACATGAAAGCCGACTCATATGCGGTCCGCGATATTTGAGCGGTTTGTAGCAATGAAGTGGTTTTTAATCCTACTCATCAGTTTCGCGTTCCTTGGCACGACAAAGGCTACCGTTATCGCCGATGTGATAATAGAGGGTCTACCGGTAAAGGTGCTTTCGTCTGGTAAAAGCTACAAAGTGTTCGAACAGTATCCGTGGGAAGGTCGTTCTTCTAAATATGGTCCCAAAGGGAATCGTTTAAATCCTGGTAATGGCGTCGGAGTGGGTAAAAGTATTGCCCGCTCTTTGCAATTGCGACAAGGAGATTGGATTCATATGCCCGATATCGGTTGGCGGCAAATTAATGAGTTTTCTAGCAAAAAGAATGGCATCGAATTTTTTGCAACCCACCGGGATGAATACAAGAGTAAACATCCTAGAATAACGATTGATAGGGTCGTTTTTGCTTTGCCGCCACAAAAGTAATTGGATTTTCGCACCGCACTTGTCCTTGCCTTTGGAGCATCAAACAACGTGAATGCGCGGGGTTTGCGACCGATGGGGCGACCGGCAGCGGACCGGTCGAGGTTAATTCGACAAAGTAGCGCGGCGAGAAGACCTGCGAAGTGACGGTTGTGACCTCGCGGCGGGCGGCGGGCAGGACCAGTCTTTCGTCCGCAGTCAGATCGAGCTTGATCTTCGGCCAGCCGCCCGAGGTCGGCGACACCGGGCCGCGACAGGCGATCTTGCCCTGACAAGATTTGTCGGCTGCGAGGGTTTTGTAGATGTCGACTGCGAGCTGATCGGGCGGGATCGTCAGGCCGGACTGTTCCGAGGCTCAGGCGACGACGTCTTGGAGCACGGACCGGAGGAAATCGTCACGGAGCTGACTTTCGTCGCGCGGCGTAAAATCGAAATCCTCCGGGAGGTAGAGTATGAGAAAAACATTGAGTTCAATCACTACAGCGGCTGTTCTCACGCTTATGTGGTCGGGCGGATCGGTTGCGGAGGAAACCGGGAATCATCCAAATCTGATCGCTGCTTCGGAAATTAAAGGAACCAAGGTTAAGAACCTGCAAAACCATGACATTGTTGATATCAATGAAATCCTCATGGAGCCCACCTCAGGCCGAGCGAGATTTGTTATCCTTCCCATTTTCAACGCAACCCTCCGAGCCGCGGCCAGTTGGCTGTTTTTCCGCGTTGCTCGCTCGGCCCATGTGAATCCAGATATGGGCGATTCGCTGGGTCCCGATTAACACTTTATCGGAACAAGCTCACGTGAGCCGCGGTAGGTCCGTGCCGTACCCACACGATTTGGCGTTTCCTCGAGAATCGATGAAGTGGGTCGCTTACGGATGGCAAGCCGGAACAGGTACGAGCCATTCTCCCGAGCTAAGGGTTTGTAAGAAAATAAGTATTACAAGTTAGGGTTTAGTGGTAGAATGAGGGTAATGGAAGACTTTGATGCTGTCAGGCAACGCTTCTCGAGAATTTCCGGCGCTCTCAACGAACGGCTGCGGCGATTGTTCGCCGCGACCGAGGCTGAAGTTCTTGGCTATGGCGGCGTTTCCTTGGTGGCTCGCGCGACAGGAGTATCGCGACGCGCTATCACGGAAGGATTGGCGGAACTGAGCAGTGGAGTGAGTTACGTCCCGGAGAAGACGCCGGAGTGGATTCGCCGTCCGGGTGGAGGGCGTAAAAAGGCAGTGGTGCTCGATACCACTTTGCAAAGTGATTTGGAAAGCCTCATCGAACCGCTCACTCGTGGGGATCCACAGTCCCCGCTACGGTGGACTTGTCAAAGCTTGCGCCAGCTCGCCACGCAACTAACCGCGCTCGGGCATCCGGTCAGCCACACCTTGGTGGGCGAACTACTGCGCAAGATGGGTTACAGTCTTCAAGCCAACCAGAAGACCAAGGAAGGTGCCACACACCCGGACCGCAATGCTCAGTTCAAGTTCATCAATGCGCGCACCAAAAAGGAATTGGCGGCCGGCAATCCAGTCATCTCGGTGGACACCAAGAAGAAGGAGTTGGTGGGCGATTTTAAGAACCACGGACGCACTTATCGAGCCAAAGGCAACCCCGAGAAGGTCCGCGTGCATGACTTCAGCATCCCTGAACTGGGGCGTGCAAACCCCTATGGAGTTTATGATCTGGCCCACAACATGGGCTGGGTGAGCGTCGGCACAGACCATGACACGGCTGCCTTTGCCGTGGAAACGATCCGGCGTTGGTGGAAATCGATGGGAGCGACGCTTTATCCCAAGGCACAGTGCTTGCAAATCATGGCCGATGGGGGCGGCAGCAATGGTTCGCGGGTGCGGTTATGGAAAGTTGAACTTCAGAAACTGGCCGAGGAACTGGGCTTCCCCATCCAAGTTTGCCACCTACCACCGGCGACTAGCAAATGGAACAAGATCGAGCACCGGTTGTTTTCCTTTATTAGCATGAACTGGAGTGGAAAGCCCTTGGTCAGCCATGAAGTGATTGTCAACCTGATCAAAGCGACCAAGACGGCGCAAGGTTTGCGAGTGGAAGCCGAAATTGATCACACCATCTATCCCGCCGGACAGAAAGTGAGCGACGAGCAGATGGCTCAGATCAACCTCACCATGGAGAGCTTTCACGGTGAATGGAACTACACCATCGCACCCCTCCAACAACAACTCAAGTTGTAACATTTATTTATTTACAGATCCTAAGTGGCGGCAATAGAGCCATGTTCTTAACGCACTGAATGTCTGGTTGAGTTCTTTGGCGATATGGTGCTGGGTAAGGTGCGGTGAATTATGAATCAATACCGGTTTTGACGGGGAACTTAGTGCAAATCGAACAGCTCCAGGTCGAACGTCACTTCGCGGGGTTAGCAGCTGTGGCTTTCGAACCCGAGCTTTGGCAATACGTGCCGGAGGCAGTGCATTCCTTGAAGGAACTCCAGGAGTACGTCGATGAGGCGATTCGGTTGCGAGAAAAAGGGCTTGCTGTGCCTTTCGTCTTGGTTGAGAAACAAAAAGGCCGGGTCGTCGGATCAACTCGGTTCGCCAACATCGACCAGCGTCATCGGCGAGTCGAGATTGGGGGGACCTGGCTGGTTCAGCCTTTCCGAAAGACCGGAATCAACGTCGAAGCAAAACTGCTTTTACTCAGCTATGCCTTTGAGGTGGTTAGCTACAATCGCGTTGAATTCAAGACAGACAGCCTGAATACGCCCTCTAGAGAAGCGCTTAGAAAACTGGGCGCGATTGAAGAAGGTACACTGCGGAATCATATGGTGATGGCGGGCGGCCGGTTGAGGCATTCGGTTTACTATAGCATTTTGAAAGAGGAATGGGCTGGCGTTAAGCAACGTTTGCTACGGCGGTTAGACCGGTGATCAGGGGGTGGAACCTGCCCCGATTTGTGACGGACAGGGGAAATCAAAAGAAAGAGAACCTGATGGAAGCAAAAAAAACGCACCAGCCGCATGCAGAGGACTTCAAATGGCAAGCGGGGGAGATGATCACTCGCAGTGGCACGACCCAAGCTGAAATAGCAGCGCCCTGCGATCGGCAAGGGCATCGAACAGGAGGCCAATGTCTGTGTGGCGAAGGCATCATGCAGAGCCACATTGCTAAAGATTTCCTTCGAGTGTGGTGAGAGCACGCACCAAGAATGCGGGCACGCTAAGTGATGGGACACTCCAAAACCTCGATTGTCGACACCGTCGGCGCCCCTTGGAAAGATCACAAATGAATAAACCCCAGCGTGAACGATACCTTCCACCCTTCGAAATTTAGTTGGAACTGCTTCCAAAATTTCCCTGCGAAGCGACAGAAAAGTGAAATGCGGCAACCGCCGGGAAACTAACATCATTGGCGTCGCACGGTCTCCGCGCCTAGTACCGTCTCGCATATAATGGTGCACTAGTAGGAGTCTGCGATGACCTCCAGCATCTCGACCGGGGTTGGGACTTTGGGATTGTTCTTGCAGTGCGGGAGTACCATCGATCGCCTTGCCAGGGCCTTGAGTTCTTGTTTCGAAATGCCGAATTCTCTCAAAGAGCAGGCAAGGTGGATGCGAGCGAGGAACGCTTGAAGCAAGTTCGGACACCGCTCGGCAGCGTCAGGGGCCGGGAACTCGTCTAGCCCAGGTTCCAGTAGGTGCGCTAGTGTCGCGAATGTGGAAACGGCAGAGGCCCACGTAAACTTCAGGCAGGCGCGATAGACAGATGCCAAAGCCAGACCGTGAGAAATATCCGCGCACATGCCCCCAACGGCCAGCGCAATCCCGTGAGGAAGCGCTACGCCGGAGCCGCTAGCCGCGAGCCCTGCCAGGGTATCAGCCCAGGCCAAATTGTTGCGTGCGCCCAAATTGCTTCCCTCCTGCACCGCCAATGGCAAATTTTTGATGACGCAACTGATCGCTTCCCAACCGAACAATTCCGTCAATGGATTGCTTCGGGGATTCAAAATTGATTCGAAAGCGTGGCAAAAGGCGACAAATCCTGTCACCGCGGTGACCTCGGAGGGCACTGAAAGCATCAGCTGTGGATCAACAATTGCCGCCCTTGGGATGAGGTAGTCGCTGCATAAGGCAGACTTTTCGCGCGAACCGGTATTAGTAATGACTGCCAGTGGATTTACCTGCGATCCGGATCCGGCCGTGGTTCCGACGGTGACCACCGGCAACGTTCGCGCGGTAGGTCGCTGCTTAAAAAAAACGTAGTCCCAACTTGTTCCCTCGTGGGTTGCTTCCACGGATATCGCCTTCGCCGTATCGAGGCTAGAGCCACCTCCAATTCCGAGAATTACATCGGCACAAAATGTTTTGGCAAGCTTCGCACCGGTGGTAATAAGGTCCACTGTCGGGTTCGGATTTACGCCGTCGAAATGTTCCCACTCGAGTCCCAGATGCTCCAGAAGTTCGCCCACGATCGGATATAGATCACGCAAGGCTCCTTTCTTCGGCCCACTTACGATCAGGCATCGCTGACCATACCGACTAACAATCGAGCCGACCTCGCTGATCCTGCCGTTACCAAAGATGATCTCGCCGGCGTGTTGATATTCGAATGCTTTCAATGGAATACAATCGTCAGTCCCTGGTTGGCCTCGTCCCTGGAGAGCGCCAGAGGGTCAGTCGCGCCTTCTTGACGATGTCAGAGGCACCAAAGACAATAAGCGTCCCGATCAGCACAGAGCCCGTGACTATTTGCTGTTCCTCCGGCGTGACGCCGGCGAGTCCCAGCGTGTTCTGAACGAAAGCAAGTACCAGGAGCGCAATTAGGACGCCAGGCATCGTGCCAGCCCCTCCAAAGATGTTGACTCCCCCGAGGACCACAGCGGTTATCACTGGGAGTTCGAGTCCAATGGCGGTATCTGAACGCGCGCTCGCCAGATAGGCGGTTAGTATGATTGCCGCCAACGAAGACAGGGCTCCGGATGCGATAAAGACGCCGAGAATAGCCCGCTTAACATTGATGCCGGAGAACCGGGCTGCGCCCAAGTTGTTTCCGATTGCGTACAACGCCCGCCCCCAATGAGTCGCGTGCAAAAAGACAGCGAATCCAATAAACAACAGGATGAAGATTAACGCGCTCCAGGGAATCGGTGTAGCGCCGATCGTTCCGAACCCAATGTCTTGATACCATTGCGGAAACCCGCTGACGCCTCGTTCGTTAAGGATAATCTGCGCAATCCCCCGGTATAACGCGAGCGTCCCGATAGTAACAACCAGGGAGGGCAGTGCTCCATAGACGACGACCAATCCATTAATAAATCCGGCGAGCGTTCCGATGACAATGCTGAGCAGCATGGCCACTTCGACCGGAAGTCCGTGCTCAAGACAGACTGCCATGAAGGCTGCACAAAGGCCGACAATGGACCCAACCGAAATATCGATCTCGCCGGTGACAATGATTAACGTCATGGGCAAGGCAACAATTGCCGCGGGCGTCATACCCGCCAGCGCAATCGAAATGTTCGAAGATGTCAGAAAATATCGAGAAACCTGCGCACCGCTGATGAAAGTCCCGATCAGGACAAAGAGGAGAAACACCTCCCACCGCGCGAGTGAACCGCGCACCCAGGCCATCGACCGGTCTGCGTTGGTCATGAACGCCTCCCAAGCCCCCGCCGACTACGGCGAGATTGGCGTTCGACCCGCTCAGCTCGTCTCGTCAGTTGACTGTAAAAGAGCACGGTGAAAAGGATCGCCGCACCAAAAACGGCTTGGAGCCAAAACCGGTTGATCCCCAAGAGCTGCACCCCGTTCTGCAAAACGGCGAAAATTACCGCACCGAGAGCCGCGCCATAAACCGATCCGCTGCCTCCGAAGATGCTTACTCCACCTACCACAACAGCCGAAATTGCTTGAAAATGGAGGTCGGGCGCGATCACCGCATCCACTGTTCCAAAGCGAGCGCCCCAGAGAACACCAACCAGGCCGCACAAAAGTCCTGACACTATAAAGACCAAGGCGATATGCCCCCTATCGCCAATGCCGGCGAATCGCGCGCTCTCCTGGTTGCTGCCGAGCGCGTACAGGTTTCGTCCCGTCCGCGTGAACCCCGTTGCCAATCCGAATCCAACGGTCAAAACAACCGCCAGCCAGACGAGCAGCGGCGTGCCGGCAAGGTGCATCCGGGCAATATCCCCATAGCTGTCAGGTAACGCCGTTGCGGAGATCTGCCGGCCGCCCGCCAACACGATCACGCCACCACGGTAAATCGCGAGCGTTCCCAGCGTTGCGACGATCGCTGGGATCCGAAAGACGGCAACCAACAAAGCGTTCACGGCGCCGAGCGCGACTCCGACAGCGCATCCGATGAGGATCACAAATAGAATCCACCCGTCAGGATGATGCTCCAGCCATTCGGCGGAAATGAATGCGCTCGCCGCGACAATGGCGCCTACCGAGAGATCGACCTGTCGGGTAATGATGACGACGGCCTCGCCCAGGGCAACGATACAGACGAGAGTCGACGACAGAGCCACCTGTTCGAGATTTGCCCCCTGCAAAAAACGTGGTTCGCGCATCGTTACCGCCGCGCCGATGACGAATAGGGACAGGACGAGACCCAGTTCCGGGACACGCATGATGCGTTCGATCAAGCCCCGTAAATTGCGAGCCGACGAACCCGTTGACGCCTCAATGGGTTGGGCCAATGCGCCAGCCGGATGCACAGATGTGCGGTGTTCTCGCGCTGCGTGAGCGGCAGCAAGCAGCATCGCCTCACGATCGAACGAAGGGCGCACAGACTCGGCAGCGATATGGCCGCCGCGAAAGACGATGATTCGATCAGCCATTCCAATGACTTCCTGCGCGTCGTCGCTAATGAGGATGACGGCCATCCCCTGCCCCGCCAACTGGGAAACGATCCGATGGATTTCCGCCTTTGCCCCGACATCAATGCCTCGCGTCGGCTCGTCGAGGATGAGAACTCTTGGCGATGGAATCAGCCATTTAGCCAGCAACACCTTTTGCTGATTGCCGCCAGAGAGGGTGTTCGTCTGCTGCTCGATTCCAGTTGCGACAACTCGCATCCTGGCCGCAAAATCCCGAGCGATTTGAGCCTCCTTCGGACGGTCGACGAGTCCAAGATCGTTCGCGAGTTTTCGGAGGATCGGGAGCGTCTCGTTCGCGCGAATCGGAAATTGAAGCACCAGCCCTTCTTGGTGACGGTCTTCAGGCAGAAACGAGATTCCAAGCTGCATCGCGTGCCGAGGAGAGCGAGGTCGGGCGACTTGTCCGTCCACTTGAATCTCGCCCCGATCCGGCTTTGTGATCCCGAAGAGCATTTGCGCGACCTCAGATCGGCCGGCGCCAACCAGGCCGAAGAAGCCCAGGATCTCGCCTGCCCGAACTTCGAAGCTGACATCCTGGACAAATCCGGCGCCCGAGAGTCCGCGCACGGAGAGGACCGGCGGCCCGATCTGCGTATCTTCCTTGGGGAAGAAGGCACCCGGCTCAGTACCGATCATGTGACGGACGGTCTGTTCGGGAGTCAGATCGGTGGCGGGAAGTGTGATAATGCGCTTTCCTGAACGCAGGATCGTAACCTCATCGCCCCACCGAAGGATCTCATCGATAAAGTGACTGATGAAAAGAATGGCCACTCCTTGTTGCTTGAGGTGCTCGACGATCTCGAAAAGCCGGTCGACTTCGCGACTCGAAATGGTCGACGTTGGCTCGTCCATGACCAGGACGCGTGCATCGATCGACAGAGCTTTGGCGATCTCGATCGCCTGGCGCTCGGCAAGACTCAGGATCTTCACCGGTACCCGAACGTCGATCTCCAAGCGCAGACTTGATAATAGTTCGCGGGCCCGGCGTGTCATCGCGGCCCAGTCAACCCCACCCATCCGCAGCGGCTGGCGGCCGACAAACACGTTCTCCGCGACCGAGAGGTCGGCGAAGACGGCCGGGTGCTGGTGAATCACTGCTATACCCTGGCGTCGGGCGTCGGCGCTACCGAGGATCGTGGTCTCGATGCCATTCTTCAGGATCCGCCCGCTGTCCGGTTGATGGATCCCACCAAGGATCTTGACAAGCGTACTCTTCCCCGCCCCATTCTCACCGGCGAGTGAATGCACCTGTCCCGCATAAAGGCTGAGATCAACGTTACTCAGAACCTCGATGAGCCCGAAACGTTTTGTGATCCCTCGAAGCTCAATGACAGGCGCCACTGTATCCCGCCCGGGATCGGGATTGCGCGCATCGCGGGCCCAGGTGACGTCGCTGGGTTCTCCTGATGGAGCCGGTTTCACGTCGGTATTGGCGGCGCGGGGCTTCGCCTCCCCAGCTGCGACCCCGCGCCCTTACTGTACAATGGCTAGAAGTTGTAGTCCTTGATATTGTCCGGAGTGAATTGCAGCGGCTCACCGGTAATGATCTGTCCGGTTGAGTCGATCTCATATTTACCCGGCCACTTTCCTTCTTTGATCGTAAAGGAGTCGCCGGCTTTTCCCTGGATTTTTCCTTCGACTAAATTTTTTGCTGCGTAGTAAGTGACATAACCAAGTTTGATGGGATCCCACAGGTAGAAACCCTGGATCGTGCCATCCAGCATGTACTTCCCGGTGATACTCGGAACACAATTGCCGGAAACTTTAATCGAGCCCGCCTTGTGCACGGACTCAAGAGCGCGCGCAACCGCGGGAAGTCCGGGGCAAGTCGGAGCGAAGATTCCCCTCAGTTCGGGATACTTCGTGGTCAACGCCACGGTCGCGTCGAAAGCCTTTTGCTCATTATCGTATCCGTACACCTCGTCCACGATTTTGATATCTTGGTATTTCTTGAGTTCGTCCCGGAACGCCGCAATCCACGCATTCTGATTCGCCGCCGTCGGCTGAGCGGAAACGATAGCCACTTGGCCCTTCGGTCCCATAGCCTCGATCAGTAATTTGGCCCCGTATCTGCCAATTGCATCGCTCGTGGACTGATTGACAAAGAACGGACGACCCTCGGGGGCCGAATCGGCGTCGAATGTAATGACCTTGGCGCCAAGTTTTTGCGCTCGCTTCATTGCGGGGACGACCGCATCGGGATCGCTCGCCGCGATCGCGATCGCCGGGATATGGCGGTCTGCCAGATTATTGATGAGTTCGACCTGCGCCTGGCCGCTTGACTGCGTTGGGCCGTAGTTGTTGGCGGTCCCGCCGATCTCTTGGGCGGCGATCCGCGCGCCTGATAACGTGGCGTTGTAGTACGGATTAGTGGTCTCCTTAATCACCATGGCTAGTTCGAAATTATCCGCTCCAGCCGCCCTGGCGCTTATTATCCACGCGGTCAGCAGTGGAAAGCTCGTTAATAGGGTCAGCGTTAGGAACTGACACCGCTTCATAGCATTCAGGAATAGGACAGGGATCTTGTTCGCTTCCGCCGGCGCGGAAGGAAAATTCACCATACCGATCGACGGCGCAGTGAGCATCGAGTTCAGGGGGGACCTCATCTTCATAGGGGTCGGTTCTCTCTTTCCAGGATTGGTGTTGATAAGATGTGAAGGCGTTGGACTGAAGCGATCGGGCGCAAAATCGGGGGCATTGGACTCGGTCGCGGGGCGTCAACCGCTACACTATGAACAAATGGCCGCTGGCGTAAGCTGCTAATTTACGCCAGAATTATCGCAAAATGCGCGCGAAGCATCGCAAACGAACAATCTTGCTAGCGCTGACCTCCACCCATCATGGTTTCTACAGGGGTGCCGCCCGCTACGCTGCCGAACATGATTGGCACGTGGTTGCCGACATGATCTACGACGCGACGATACCAGTCGGATGGAGGGGCGACGGGATTCTCTCGTTCGTCGGGCATTGGGAAGAGCTGGCAAAATACGTGATTTCTGCCGGCGTTCCTGCAGTCGAAATCTCGTCGGTTCGTAAGGATCTGGGGATTCCCTGCGTGATGGAGGACAACCAGGCAATCGGGCAACTTGGGGCAGAACACCTGCTTGAAAGAAATTTCAAGAACTTTGTTTGGGCGCCGTTCTGCGATGACGCAGTCAATGAGGAACGGTTCCGAGGCTTTGCAGCTTCGTTACGCGCGGCTGGATACGACTGTGTGGAACTGCTGCCGGTCAATACTCGCAGGAGCACTCGGCTCAATCGGCACGTTAACTGGACGCTGCGCCGGCGGTGGGTAATCCACACAATCCGGTCATTACGCTATCCGCTCGGCATATTTTGCTACAACGACTGCGTGGCCGCAGACATCGTTGACGCCTGCATTGAAGCTGAAATTCAAATTCCCGACAAGGTCGCGGTGCTAGGCGTAGACAATGATCCTGTTATCTGCGATTGCGTGCAGGTCCCACTCTCCAGCGTCCGACACGATCTCGAGGGTATGGCGTACGAGGCAGCGGCTTTGCTGGACTGCCTGATCAATGGCGACCCTGCGCCAAAGATACCTAAGCGCATTCCACCAAAGGGAGTCGTTACTCGCAAAAGCACCGAGATTCTTGCTGTTGAAGACCCGAGGGTAAGCGCCGCTCTGAGATACATCCAAGGAAACTTTGCCCGGGGCAATTTGTCGGTGGACGACGTCGTCGCCTACACTCGACTGCCGCGTCGATCTTTAGAACGCGCGTTTCGCGTGGAACTCCGGCGCACCATGCTTCACGAAATCTTGCGCGTCCGAATTAACCATGCCCAAAAGCTCCTGGAGACAACCGGGCTCTCTGTCACCGATATCGCGGCACAATCTGGATTCGCGAATCTGAACCATTTTTTCCGAGTTTTTCATGGGCGGACAGGGCTGACCCCTCGAGCCTTTCGCCTCGCTCGCCAACGCGCACGATAGCCACAGAGGGAGTTGTCGGTGCCAGTGTCAGTGACCAGTGCTTCGCTGGCCGGTGTCGTGTAAGCGTAAGGTGTTAGTCCGTAGCACCCAGAGACCGCTAACCGTAGAAGACCGGTCAAGGCTTTTGCGCGAGCCAGGCGGTACTTTATCACCTTCGATGCATGATGGGTTGGGAGTTGGACCAGGGAGCGGGCGTGGCATGGGTACGCGGCGTATCGTCCCCGGACCGACAGACCCTGCCGGTTCCTTTATCGCGCGTTCAGGCTGACCACCCGGTCTCCGCAATCGAGCGTCAATTCGAGTTCTAACTTGCAAGTTCGCTGTCTTCAGCGCCTCATGGCCAAGCCCACCGACGGTTATTCCGCTGTTTAAAAGCCTGTTGACGACTTCCGAGATTTGCCGAGCTAATCGATTTGTCCGGCGCCAAGAGGGTGTCATCTAAGCCACTGGAATTCCCTGATAGTTGCGTCGGCTGCGACATTGACACAGACTAAGCTGTCATCAATGAGATGTGAGGCACCATGCGCATTAAATCTTTCTTCATCGCATTATTGATTACGTCAGTACCTGTTTACGCCGATACGTTGGTCGTTGGAACGGTGTATTTTGATTCGGCGCAGATCTTGCAGGAAGTCATCAAATTATCAACGCAAGGTGACAATGATGGTATCGCCAAGTTGATCGAAAACGGACACATAAGTAAGCGAACAGAGGATGAAATAGATATTGTAATACTAGCCACCGGATCGACACCAGAAAGTCCGGCCGAATTTCGTTTTTTGAACGGACCAACCACCTTTTGGACTCTGACAAGAAATGTCACACGTGTTGGAAAACCCATACCAACCTCAACATCCGTGTCCACACCAACAGCAGTACCTGCTGCATCTTTGACGCTAACCTCTAGACGTCATCAGTGGCAACGTGAAAACCGTGCTCCTTTTGACGACAATGGTCAGCGCCTTTGGCATTGGGTCGATGGTAAATGGAAATGGCACCCTGCTAATGGGGGCGCTCCTACGAAATCGCATGATGAACCGAACGATTTACAGCAATTTGCCTTGGACTTTGTGCGGACCGACCAGACCGGCAGCGTCGCGGACCAGCATCGGTTCTACGCGGATTCAGTCCATTTCTATGACGAAGGAGATTTGAGCTGGGCGGGCGTCGCAGCCGCGATCAGGAGATATCACCAGCAAAAGCAGAACAAGCAATATGAAGCGGCAGCACCCGCCGTCGTGAAAGGTCCGGTGGATGGAGGATTTTATGTTGTCGATCAGCCGGTTTCCTGGAGTCGAACGGACGGATCGCGTCTAACCCGTGGACGATCTATGCTTCACCTTCGAGTGGTCTCGACCGACCAGCGCGACTGGAAGATCACTTCAATCGAAGAAGTTGGACGTTAGAAGTACGGGTTCATCGTGTCCAGGAAGCATCTTGCTGAAAGGTCCGGGAAGCATCTTCCTGGAACCGAGCTGCCGCCGCCGCTCTGTCCATTGTTAGTGCACCGCCTCGCATATAAAAATATAATGGTGATGGCGTTGCGTTCAACATGGGCCGTCGGCAAGGCGGTCCGAGCCGGACTGGCGGTAGAGGGCGCATCCAGCACCAGTTTGACGTTTGTAGGTAGCGAGTTGGTTTGCGTGGCGAGCCGTCAAACTGGTGCTGGACGTAACCGACGAGCAACGCGGCCGCCGGCCCATTTTCAACGCAAACCTCCGGGGCGCGGCCGGTTGGCTGTTTTTCCGCGTTGCTCGCTCGACCCGTATGACTCAACGATTCTCCGTTGTGTGACACGCTACTCTGTTACCGCCAAATGCTCTTCAGAGAATACGCAGTCAGGTTCTGCACGGTGACGCTATTATTTAGGGCCTTTAAGTGCAGGTGCGTTGGGGGGCCATGCTGCATAAAGAAGGTGGTCGAACAGACCTCCACACCGTCGTTGACGAACACTTCCAGGGTCGATCGGTCGACGAAAACGTGAAGTTTAATCGAGTTAGCCGCATTCGCGTCCCATGCCGCGAATTTGTCAGTGAAGAACGGATTAAAGAAGCCTCTAGTCTGACCACGATCGACAAAGACCTGCCCTTGTGACCAATCGTAGCCAACGGCTACTGTTTCCCCGGCACCATTGCTGATATCAATATACAACCTTTGTTGTTGTTGTCCCGAAGTGGGCTGGGCCACCAAAGTCGTTTCAAATTCGAAACTGGAATTTCCCTTAAGAGAAATGAATAGCGGAGAGCCATCGCTAACTTGTGCAGATCCATTAAATAAAGTCTGATCGTGCAAGCTATCCAAGGAAATAGGAGTTTGGACCAGAAGCTCGCCCGTTTGGGTTTGGTTTTGGTCCTGGAGCACTGACAAGACTCGCGGCAGCGCGAAAATCCCACGCCATGGACTCGTGGGAACTACTTGGGTGTACTGCCAGTTGCTCATCCAGCCGACTACAATGGCTCGTCCAAGAGGATCGTTGTTATAGGTCTGGGCCGCGTAGAAATCTTTCCCAAAATCCATCAATCGACCGACCGTGTCGTCCGCCGTAAATGTCGTTCCGTCAAAATTCCCGACAAAATATTCATCCATGCTGCCGCCCTGCGGGGCGCCGGGATTAATACCAACCATCAGGACCCATTTTGTCTGGTTTGTACCTTGAACTGGAACCGGGAAAAGATTCGGACATTCCCATTGGTAACCATCAATTCCCGCCGGACCAAATGTGCTCACTTGGCTCCAATGTATTAAATCAGGAGACGAGTAGATGAGAACCTGATGAGCTCGCGGCAAAGCCACAGTCATAATCCAGTCGTTATTAGGAGGGTACCAGAAGACTTTCGGATCACGGAAGTTAGGATTGTCGCCGGTGGGAGAGTTAAGCACCGGGTTTCCTGAATAGTTGGTGTAGGTCAAACCATTGTCCAGGCTATAGGCGACGTTTTGAACTTCCCTGGTCGGCTGGTTTAGGGTATAGATAGCGACAAGTGCCTGTCCTGGATGACCCGTAAAGAAGCCCGAGGTATTGTTCGTATCGACGACAGCGCTCCCGGTAAAGATCTGTCCTGCCAGCGGGCCCGTGAGTACCTCTGGGATGGCAATCTGGGGATCGGAATTTTGCCAATGAATCAGATCGGTGCTCACGGCATGACCCCAGCTCTGGTTACCTGCCACTAGCTGAAGCGGGTTGTACTGGTAGTAGAGCTGGTAGGCTCCGTTAAAATACACAAGGCCGTTGGGATCGTTCATGAAGTGCATCGGCGGTGAGAAGTGATACTGCGGCCGATACGGTTCGTCGTACAGAGGGAAGGTCGCGTTTGGGTTAGACGTTTGCGCGTTTACGGAGGCTGCCAGCAAAAAAGCTGACCCGAATGGCGCGAAGTTAAGCAGGGTTTGGGATGGTTTTTTTTTTGCCTCGAAGAGGCGATAGATTTCAGCCTAGGGTTTCAACCCCTGATCATTATACACAATTTTGTCGGCGGGAAGCGGTCGCCCAGCGCCACTATCGCTGGAAAAGCATCGCTCGCCGGTGTGAACGAAATACAGGCTGGAAGCCTATGCTACTTTACGCCGTCGCGTGGTTGCCGTGGATTCGCGGAGATTGCGCCAGGATGTCCTCTAGAGATCGCTCGACACTCCGGAAAGCAATGTAGTATAGGCTTCCAGCCTGTATTGTTCGCACCATCAAGCGATGCTTTCCAGGTATCCTCCGTTTCTCCGATTTGTGTACAAAGATCCAGGTTGAAACCCCGGGCTGAGTCCTCTCGACCCCATCGGGGTGAAGAACCATCCCAAATCGCCCTTATCTTCGCGCCATTCAAAGCTGACCCTAAGAGGAGGAATTGCTTTTTCATAGGGACGTTTGGAATGGGGATTCAAGGAAACCGACACCCGACTGTCACCCTTGTTGTGATACGCGTAACATATAAGTGTTAATACCGCCTTAGTTGCATGGGGATCTCGAACCCTACAGTCAGGTTCTCTTTCTCGCGGGGCTGTCGAATGACCCGATGGCTGAGTACTCGCCAAGCAAGAATTTCATCTTCAACGCTTTGCAAGGTGAAAATGAAACAAAGAGATTACTAAAAGCATGCCCTGCCTATAAAAGCGCAGGGCATCCGATAAATACTCGACTTCTTTCGCCCCAAGATGATGTGCAAAGCCGCCGCCCGGCCGATGTCATCATGAGGCAGGCGGATGGTGGATAAGGGAGGCAAAAAAAGCCCTCCTATGCCCACCATATCGTCGAAACCAAGAATACCTATATCTTTCGGAATGCAGAAGCCCCGGGACAGGAGGTACTGGTAAGCTACAAGGGCCACTCGATCATTCCCGCAGATCACACAATCGGGTCGAGGATGCTTGGTGAGAGCTTCCCTTAGGAAAGGAACGGTCTGCAGGAAATCCGCTTCGTTGCGAAATTGAACGGTCTCCAGGAAATCAGGTTTGTTAGTCAAGACAACGTGGGCCTGGTCCTTTTCTGCAACCTTGAACTCTTTAAACGCTCGTTGTATTCCGTTGCGGCGTAAAGACGCTGCCGCGCCTCCTTCCGGCAAGTGAATGCAAAGGGGGCGACGGTACCCTTTTTCGAGCAACTTGCATACGCCTTGATATTGGCCCTTCTCATCATCCGGTACGTAGCAGGCGACGCCCTTTTGTGAGGTCTGACAATTGGCCAGCACCACACCGGCCCGGATTAGACGTTCATGCACGTTGACGGTACGGTGCCCCATCGTCGCAAAAACCACGCCCTCAGGCCTTAAGGAGAGAAGCGAGTCCAGGACATTCGCGGGTGGATCATTGGAAAAGGTATTGACGAGGTACGTCTGCCAATCATGTTCGCGTGCGACCTGTTCTACCGCAAAGGTGATGGTTACCGAGTATGGGGTTGTGGCGAGATTGAGGGCTAATATGCCGATAACAGGACGCCTGGACTTTCCGGGCGGACGCGCCAGCTCGTTTACCATGTAATCCAGGTCACGGATCGCCGCTTGAACCCTCTCGCGCGTGGGCTTCGCCACCAATTCAGGACGATTGATGACTCGTGAAACGGTCATGGGAGACGCCCCCGCTGCCTTCGCGACGTCTCTGATTGTAGGAAGCCTGCTGCGTGGTTTCACTCAAGAAATTGGTTCCGAATATATGATTAAAATTGTCATTACTACAATTATAATTCGGGGCCTTGATCACGCGAGGTTTGGAGCCAGCCCCGGATTGCCGCGTGAGACACTCTTGAGTGATCGGCAGGGGAACTCGGGTAAGCCGAAAGCCCGCCGTAGGGAAAGTCCTGGAACAAACATCGCCTTTACTTGCTCTGGTGAAAACGGCTTTCGTAGGAGGGTACACTGAATGACGCGAGGGGCTGACAAGCCCCCGGTGCCGGGATGGATTAACAAATCCCTCGCCTTCGCTATTTGATGTAGCCGCCTTGTTTCATCGTGCGTTCGGCTTGATTTTGATTGCTCTTCAACGTTTCCTCCAGGGAGGCTTTCCCCGCTACCAGTCCGGAAATGTTCTGTCCCACGACACTCCCCAAAGATTGAAACTCCGGGATGCCCACAAAAGTGATGCCCGTGTACGGCACCTTCTTGATACACGGATTCGTTGGATCGGCTGTTTCCATCGCCTTCAACGTGGCTTTAGCGAAAGGAGCCGCCTTTTGGTACTCGAGGTTTTCGTAGGTCGATTTTCGCGTTCCTGGCGGAACTGACGCCCAGCCAAGGTCGTCGGCCACCAACTTGATATATTCTTTCGAAGTGGCCCACTCGACAAACTGCTTTGCGCCTTTCATGTTCTTGGCTTTTGCCGGAATGGCAAAGGCCCACGACCACAGCCAGTGAGAGCCGTTTGGAGTCACAGCGACCGGCGCGGGCGCATAGCCCACCTTGCCCACTACTTGAGACTGCTTTGGATTTTCCAGAATCCCCCCCGCTACGGTGGCATCAACCCACATAGCCGCTTTGCCGCCGGCAAATAAGGTCAGGTTCTCGTTGAACCCGTTTGCCGTTACCCCGGGAGGACCATATTTTTGCACCAGGTTCACATAGGTGGACAAGGCGTTCTTCCATTCCGGAGTGTCAAGTGTAGGATGCCAGTTCATGTCAAACCAGGTCGCCCCAAAACTGTTGGCCATCGTGTCGACAATGGCCATGTTTTCACCCCATCCGGGTTGGCCACGAAGGGCGAGACCATAAAAGCCGTCCGACTTGTTATTGAGAACTTCAGCAAATTTTGCTAAATCGTCAAAAGTAGGCTGGTCGGGCATTGTCAGTCCTTTTTGCTCGAAAAGATCTTTACGATACATCAGGAAAGAGCTCTCTCCATAGAACGGCAGAGCAAAGAGTTTGCCTTCATAGGAGAGACCGTCCCGAAGTGATTTAAAAACGTCGTCGACGTCGTATTCGCTCGACAGACCTTCAATCGGTTGGAGCCAGCCGCGTTTGGCAAAGATGGGAGTTTCATAGAGGCCGATAAAAACCAGGTCAAATTGCCCGCTCCCGGTTGAGACATCCGTCGTCACTCGTTGTCTCAGGATGTTTTCTTCCACGATGACCCACTTAAGAGTGATGTCCGGATTCTTCTGCTCGAACTTCGAAGAGAGTTTTTTGAGCTCGAGCATGTCGGGGTTATTAACCGCGGCGATGGTGACGGTCGTCTGTTCAGCCTGGACGCCGGTTACTCCGAAAAGGAGGGAACAAAGAAATGTGTTAAGAGGCCGGTTAGTTAGGGAGGTCATGTTAGCTTTATTGCTATGTTCGAGTTTCGTGTTGGTGTGGTTTCCTGAGTAAAGGACATAGATTTGGTATCTTCAGTTTAAACGGTAAGGATCCATTGCGAGACAGACCATCCAGGTTACGAATGGGAGCGAGTCTGCAACACTCGGATCCAAGAATCGGTGGGTTGCGACGGGGTTTAAAAAATCGTCAGGAATTGGCCCGCCATTTAGGTGTCTCCGACGATACCATCCGACGCGACCTGCAAAACCTTGAGCAGCGTAAGCTGCTTCTGCGGACGCACGGGGGTGCGGTTTCCACCGCATTGCTGGTTCACCGGGAAACGCCATTCTTAACCCGAACCCACGCCAACTCTGGACCAAAATCCAGGATCGGACGGGCGGCAGCTCAGCTGATCTCTGATGGAGAAACGCTGATCGTCAATGGAGGCTCCACAACTTTTGCCTTTGCCGCCAGTCTCGGGCCGCGTCGCAATTTGACGATCGTCACGAACAACGTGGCGATGCTTCCAATCCTGTCGCCTGACACGGTTCAGGACGTTTATCTGCTGGGAGGCAGTTATTGCATGAACTTGGCCTCGACGGTGGGTTTCGTGGGGTTTAGGTCTGGGAACATCAGGGTGGACACTGCTATCATAGGGGTAAGTGGCCTGACCGCGCAAGACGGCCTGTCCACGACCTTTTTGGAAGAAGCTCCGATGTTGGCGCAGATGATCACATGCGCGCGGCGCGCAATCGTCGTCGCCGACGCTTCTAAGTTCGGCATTGGCGCTTTCGCTCAAATCGCCCCGCTCGACGCAATCGATATTTTGGTGTGCGATGCCTCGCCTCCGCCAGATCTCAACCAAGCTCTCAGCCAAGCCAACGTAGAGATCATCGTGGCATGAGGGTCAATTGCATGGCCGCATCTTTAAATAGCCGGGGGAGAAAGTCTTTGCATAATATAGGCGTACACTGGTCATCAAGCGCGTGTTTCATCCGCATCGTCACAAGCTTCCGGTGATGATATGCCATGGTAACGAGCTGGACTTCTTCCGTACCCTGAGCGGTCATGAGCACCGCCGCTCCTGCCTGTTCGGCGCCCCTGCAGCAGGCGCAGAACAATTAGCATCAATGGAGCCCAGTAACCGACACTGGAAAACGGGGGGAGTACACCGATCAATGTACTGGCAAGCCCCTAGAAGCGTAAATGGAAAAAGTTGGATTGAGGTGAAAGAGGCTGATTTAGTTAGGGATGCAGCCAAAAGCTTGGATGCCGAGCGCTCACCCGGTGGGTGAACCGATTTCGAAGCTAATTTCAGGTTCGTGGCCGGTGGACACGCCGGGTGGACGTTACTACGCCGAGATCGACGATGAGTCACCTGTGACCCGTGAAGGCCAGCTTATTTTCTTCGCTCAGTTTCTGTGCGTGGGAGGGCGCTGGGAGCAGTTCGTGAGCAACTGTCCGTTAGACTACGAAGGCAACCGAGGCAGCCGTGTGGTCGATGTGCTTGGCACGGCGACGCTCTCGGTGCTTTGCGGGCACTGGCGTTACGCTCACATCAATGCGGTGCGCGGCGACACCCTCAATCCGGGATTGTTGGGCATGAGCACGACGGTGAGCGAAGACGTGGTGCGCCGGGCGATGAGACGGATGCCAGAGGATAAAGGCCTAGGATGGCTCGGCGGGGAATTGCGCGAGTGCGTCCAGCCGGTGTTGAGCCAACCTTGGATCATGGACATCGATGTGACGGTCAAGCCGATCTATGGTCACCAGCAAGGAGCCGAGGTGGGGTACAATCCGCATAAACCTGGGCGGCCGAGCCACTGCTATCACAGTTACTTCATGGCCAATACGCGGCTCTGTCTGGGTGTGGAAGTGCTTGGGGGCAAGCAGCACGCAGCACGGCATGCCCTGCCAGGCTTATGGCAACTGCTCGATGGGCTGCCGCGCACGCACTGGCCGTCGATTTTGCGTGGCGATTGTGGCTACGGAAATGAGGTGCTTTTGAAGGAGGCTGAGAGGCGCGGATTGCCGTGCCTGTTCAAGCTGCGCCATACGGACAAAGTCAAAACGCTAGTCTCACAAATGCAGCGTGCCGGAGCGGCTTGGGAAGATACCGGCCAGGGGTGGGAAGTGCTCGAAGCGACGCTGCGCTTGAGCGGTTGGAGTTTGGCGCGTCGTGTGGTGCTGGTACGCGAGAGGCCAGCGGTGGCTCCCGCAGGGGAGCAGGGACGCCGGCGGCGCGATCATCTGCAGCAAGCCGGACTGCCCGGATCGGCCCAGTGGAAAAGCGTCCTGGCGCCTTGGGCTGGGCGAATGGCAGTCTTGGTGACCACGCTGGATTCCAAAGCTTATCCTGCGGTAGCCTTGGCGCGTCTTTACCGGGAACGAGCCGACGCAGAGAACATCTACGATGAGCTCAAAAACCAATGGGGCTGGAACGGCTTCACGACGCAGAAACTGGCTCCCTGCCGACTGATGGCCAATCTCGTCGCGCTGATCTACAACTGGTGGCACCTTTACGTACGTCTTTACGACGGAGAGCACCATCGGGAGGCGATCACCAGTCGGCCGGCCTTGCTGAGCGGAGTGGCTCGGCTGGCCGTTCATCAAAACCAACGCAAAGTCAGAGTCAGCTTGCAGCACGAAAACAGTCAGGCGCTCGCAGAGGCTATCGCCCATGTCAGCAACACCTTACAACGCTTCTGGCTCATTGCGGAGCAATGGAGTATCCAGCAACGCTGGACTTTGCTATTGACTCATATTTTTCGCCACTGGCTCGGTGGCAAATGGCTTGGAATGCTCCCGCCGGAGGCCGAATCACTCCTCTCGGGCTGAGATCTGCCTGCTCTCAGCGCCTACGCCTGTTGAAAACCGTCGGCTGGGTCGACGGTTCGGACTCTATTTCCGTTTTTAGGATCAAAAGAACGGTTGTTACCAGAACAAATTTTCGGCCTAATCGATTCACCCAACGCACCGAAGATGATGCCCCCCCAAGGAGCGTACAGCGAAACCGATAAAGTAGGTAGCAAAACTGGCGATCTGGGAAACACCTGCGGCTTGGTGGGGGAAGAATAACGGCCCAAAAATTAGAGCCGAAGCGAGACTGTAAAGCGCGAAGTCATAGTACTCAGCGCACTACCCAGAGAGCAGGTCCAAGCTGCAACGCCCAGATCCTTCGAGCTTACTTTCGGGGTTTCAACCTCTGGACCTCCCGACGAGGCGTTTTTGTCGCTGCCTATGGCCATGTGTCTACTATATGGTTACAGACGAAGTTACAGATGGTCACCCTTACCGAAGCAAGATCACCGTGAGGTTCTTGGGGCCGTGGGCTCCCAAGACCAGAATTCGCTCGATGTCACCGGTTCGACTCGGTCCCGTGATGAACGTCATAAAACTAGGGTAGTTTTTACCGTACCGTGCCGAGAGTAGTTCAAAGGCCGCCGGCAGGTCCGGCACGAGTTGATTGACTTGAGCCACCACCACATGGTGCGGGGGCAACACCGACAAGGCGCGCCCTCCCGCACTGTGCGCCGTCAGCAGAATGGAGCCGGTCTGGGAAATCAAGGCGTCGCAAGCAGTGAAGCCCACCGAACAGCTTTCCAGCGACGGCGAACCGGGGTGCTCCTCCATGTATCGTGTTTCCAACCCGAGCGCGGGCACGATTTGGTCCAACAAGGGATGGTGGTGGGCCGCCGCCAGCGCGGGCCGCCGATCAATGAGTTGTAACAGGTGATTTGCTGGCCGGTGCCCGCGGTGGCCAACATCGGCAGGAACAGCGCGAGATCGGCCAACTTCGGGATGATTTTCTCAATACCCATGAGCGCCACATGCACTTTGGGCAGCGCCGTGGTCAGGCGCGCATTGCCTTCGTTCTCCGTTATCGAGATCATTCCAGTCTCGGCGACCCCAAAGTTTGCGCCGCTGATGCCAATGTCGGCCCGGAGATACTTCATCCGAAGCTCCCGACGGGCAATCATCGTGAGTTCTTCGGGGCTATCTGTCGGCTGCGAATGCAGTTTTTCGTGAAAGAGATCGCTGATCTCGTGCCGGGTCAGATGCATCGCCGGAAACACCAGGTGGTATGGAGCCTCCTCCCGAAGTTGGACGATGTATTCGCCCAGGTCGGATTCCACCACCTCGTACCCGGCTTGCTTCAGAGCCTCGCTGAGGTGAATTTCTTCGGAGGTCATGCTCTTCGATTTGATGATCAAACGAGCTTGCTTTTCTTTGGCCAGCGCGACGACATAGTCGCGCGCCTCCTGACCGTTACTCGCCCAGAAAACCTTCGTTCCTCGTGCGGTTAGCTTGTCCGCAAATTGGGTCAGATAGATGTCCAGGTGATTGATCGCCTCCCATTTGATAGTCGACGCGCCGGCACGAGCCGCCTCCCAGTCCTGGTATTGCGCCGTCGTTCCGGCACGGGCTTTTTCGTAGCTTCCAAGCGCCGAACGGATTTTTGCTCGGTGAACGAGGTCAGCGGTCAGCTTGGTCGAACTGCTTTTAAACTTAGCGGCAAAAGAAGAAATCATAGGTGAAGCGCCATACGAGCAATCAGATGAAATGCTACAGTCGGAGGGGAGTTAGGTCAGCGGTCCGGGTCAGGAACTGGCTAGCACCTCGGCCAGATGAATGGTCTTAAGCTTCCGGTTTCGCCGACTCAAGAGGCCTTGGAGATGCATCAGACAACTGGAGTCGTTTGAAACCAAGTACTCCGCCCCCGTGTCCAGGGCCGAGGCGGACTTGGTATCTCCCATGGCGGTCGAGATCATCGGGAATTTGACGGCGAATGTGCCGCCGAATCCGCAGCAGCTGGTTTGATCTTCCATCTCCACCAGCGTGAGATCTTTCACTCGCTCAAGCAGCTGGCGCGGCTGGTGTTTAACGTGCAGTTCACGCAAGCCGTGGCAGCCGTCATGGAATGTGACCTTGGCCGGAAACCGGCTGCCGAGATCGATGACCCCTAACTGATCCACCAAAAAGGACGAAAACTCGAAAACCCTCTGGCTCAGTTGGACCGCAGCCTCGGCCTGCGGCGTTCTGCGAAAAAGCTCCGGGTAAAAGTTCTTGACCATCGCCGCACAGGAGCCGGAGGGCACCACGACCGGATCCGGCCCGGCTAAGGCCCGCAGCACCCGCGTGCCGATCCCGCGGGTTTCCTCCCAGTAACCGCCGTTGAACAACGGCTGGCCGCAACAAAGGATAGCCTCCTTAAAATCAACGGTGTGCCCGAGCTTTTCAAAAATGCGCACCGCGCTGATACCCACTGAAGGGAACAACTGGTCCACAAAACACGGGATGAACAGGGTGATTTTCAACGCAGGAAAGCCTCAATGAGACCGCCATCGACTGTGATTACCTGACCGGTGGTTTTGCTCAAACGGTTCGTCAACAGCAGATAGAAGGCTTCGGCCTGGTCGGCTGGCGTGATCGGGGACTGCGTTAGCGTCCGATCGGCATAAAACTGTGCCAGCTTCTGGGTCAACGAGTCGGTCGGCTCATCCTCAGAGTAAGAAATCTTGTACTTGGCTAAGGAGGCAATGACCCTCTCCCGCGGGAACATGGCACTTCCCTGTACCACGGTGGCCGGGGCCACCGCGTTGACGCGGACCAGCGGAGCCAACTCGATGGCCAATTCACGCGTCAGGTGGTTGGCGGCGGCCTTGGACGCGTCGTAGGCGAGGCTCCCTTTTTTGGCCACCACCGCGTTGGCGCTAGTAGTCAGCACAAGATTACCCCGTAGTCCCTGTTCCTTCCACGACTTGGCAGCTTCATCGGCGACGACATAAGAACCCGTCACATTGATGGCAAAGGTGAGCGCCCATTTCTCGTCGGGAATGTGACCTGTGGTATCCGGTGCGACGAAAATGCCGGCCGTGACCGCGATCGAGTCAAAGCCGCCGTAAGCGAGTACGGCGTTGTTCAACATTGCACGAACGCTGGCCCGGTCGGTGATATTCCCGCTCAGCCCGACAGCCAGACCACAGTTGGAGATCCCACTGCCTGCCACTCCAATCCCGACTCCGTATTTATCAGTGATTTCCTTGGCGGTCGCCTCGGCGGCCCCGTGGTTGAGGTCCACGCAAACGGCGTGTGCGCCGTCCTTGACGATGCGGTGCACGACTTCCTTGCCAATGCCGGAGCCTGCACCAATGACGACAACGACTTGCCTCGCGAGTTCTTTCTCGGCCGGCATGCGTTGGAGCTTGGCTTCTTCCAGCAGCCAGTACTCGATATCGAAAGCTTCCTGCTGAGGCAGCGCAATGTACTCGTCAATCGCTTCGGATCCACGCATCACTTCGACCGCGCAATTGTAAAACTCTGCCGTCACCCGCGATTCCGATTTGTCTTTGCCCCAAGCCACCATTCCCAACCCCGGGATCAAGATCACTGTTGGGTTCGGGTCACGCAGGGCGGGCGAGTTCTCTCGTTTGCAACGTTCGTAATATTGGGCGTAATCTTTTCGGTACTTCTCGATGCCGCGTTCCAACTTCGTTTTCAGAGTATCCGCATCCTCTTTTTGCGGGTTCCAGTCGACGTAAAGCGGCTTTATCTTCGTCCGCAGGAAATGGTCCGGACAGCTGGTGCCCAGCTCCGCCAAACGCCCCGCGTCGTGTGAGTTAACGAAACGCAGGATCTTCTCGTCATCCTGGACGGTACCGATAAAGCGTCTTTGCTGGCTGACCTGGCCGCGCAACCAGGGCAAGATTGCCGCAAAAGCTTCGCGCCGCCGCGCCTCCTCCAGCGCCTGGTATTTCTGCCCGCCGAACGCTTTAGCGTCCCCGCCTTTTTCCTGAAATTTAGTCTCGATGTATTCGGCAGCTTTCTCAATCAGGGAGAGAGTTAAGTTGTAGCATTCCTTGTCGTTATTGGCCCAATTGATCAGTCCGTGCTGCCCCAAGATTGCGCCCTTCGCCTGCGGATGCTCCTCAACGAGGCGCTGCAGTGCCAAGCCCAACTCAAAGCCCGGTCGCAACCAGGGCGTCCAGATCACTTCTTCACCGTAGATTTCTTTGGTCAGCTTCTCCGAGTGTTTCGCCGCAGCAACCGAAATGGCCGCATTTGGGTGCATGTGGTCCACGTGCCGGAAGGGAATAAACGCATGCAAAGGTGTGTCGATGGAAGAGGGCCGCGGATTTAAGTTAAAGGTCGCGTGCATGTACATACCGACCATCTTGTCTTCCGCCGGCGTCTTGGGCCCTTTCTCCGACTCCTGCGCGTATAGCCTTTGCAGCTCGATTAATCTGCTCTGGTACAGCGACGAGAAATTCTCGCGCTTGCTGGTGCGCAGGTCACCGCCAGAGCCCTTTACCCAGAGCACCTCGACTTTCTCGCCCGTCAAAGGATCCTGCTCGACGATTTTCGCCGAGGTATTCCCGCCCCCGGTATTGGTGATGCGCTGGTCAGAACCCAGGATATTAGAGCGATAGACGAGCCGGCCAAGCGGGTCGAGCGTGGAGGCGACGGTGTCGTCCCACAGGTAGTTTACGTAGCGGTATTTCTGGTAGTCCATAATCGCGAGATTACAATCCAATGAAGCGTTGGTAGGCAGCCCGCCAACCCTCGGGCAAAATTGGCTCGAAGGTTTGCAGGGCAAAAGAATCGCGCACGACCTGGCGCACGGCGGCTAGCGAGCCGAGGTGACCGAGTGCTATGGCTTGGAGTAACACGTTCCCGGCCGCGGTTGCCTCCGCCGGACCCGCGACGACCTGGCGTCCGGTTGCGCTGGCGGCGAATTGGTTTAAGAGCGCGCTCTGACTGCCGCCGCCCACGATGTGCAACCGGCGGATCGTCCGTCCGGTCAGTTCTTCCAATTCTTCTATGGTGATACGGTACAGCAGCGCAAGGCTCTCGAAAATGCAGCGCACCAACTGCCCCGGTGTTTCAGGTGCCGGCTGGCCTGTTTCCGAGCAAAATAGGGCGATCTTTTGCGGCATCTCGCCCGGCTTCAAGAACCGCGTCGCCCGGGGATCAATCAGGGACCGGAACGGCTCCGCGTTCTCGGCCTCCCGCGTCAGGGTGGCATAGTCGAGCTCGCGCCCTTGCCGAGCCCACTCACGTCGCGACTCCTGCAGAATCCAAAGCCCGACAATGTTTTTTAGAAACCGCGTCGTACCGCCGTACCCAGCCTCGTTAGTGAAGTTGCGTTCGCGGACTTTTTCGCTGATGAGGGGCTGCGGCAGCTCCAGGCCAAGCAGCGACCAAGTTCCCGAGGAAAGGTAGGCCCAATCCTCTCCCTCCTGCGCCGGCACCGCGGCCACAGCCGCACCGGTGTCGTGCGAACAAGTGGCCACTACTTGCAGTTCATGCAAGCCTGTCTCGGCCGCAACCTCCGGGAGTAACAGCCCCAGCACCGTCCCGGGTGTGACGAGTTGCGGGAAGATCTTAGGCGGGAAACCGCATCGCTCGATCAGCACTTGCGACCAGGAGCGCGTGCGCGGGTTGTAAAGCTGGGTGGTGCTGGCGTTACTTTCGTCTACCCGGGGCACCCCGGAAAAGAGGTAGTTAAAATAGTCGCCGATGGTCAGAAAGCAGTCTGCCGTCTCAAGCAAGGCGCGGCTTTTTTCCACGTCGGAGACCAAATGGTAGATTGTGTTGATGGACATGAACTGAATGCCCGTCTCGGCAAAAATCAGTGCCGGGCCGACTTTCTTCCGCACCCGCTCGTAGGTGCTTTCGGTGCGCGCGTCGCGATAATGAAAGGGGGGCTCAGCATCGGATGCACGGCGTTGATCAGCACATAATCAACACCCCAGGAATCCACGCTCAGGCTCGCCACTGGCACCTGGCGCCCGGCGACATTCCGCAGGCCGATTTTGAGTTCCTCAAAAATGCGCAACACGTCCCATCGGAGGGAACCCAGCACTCGCACCGCGGCGCTGGGAAACCGATGCATTTCCTCCAGCATCAACCGGCTCTCTTCGAGACGGCCGAGCATCACCCGGCCGCTCTCTGCGCCTAGGTCGCAAGCGATGTAGTACTTTGGGTTCATGATCCGTCAAACGGTCAAAGGCCGGGGAACGCCTCCAAGAGTTCCTGAATGACCTCTGGACCCATGGCGCTGATCGACCCCAGTGCGCGGCTGCGGATAATGGCAGCCGCTGTCGCTTCAAGCACTTCCAAACGATCAAAGGCGTCCAATACCGTGCGGCCGGCAACCATCACGCCGTTGTTTTCAAGAAGCGCTACTGGATTCCCCGGGCCCACGACCGCCGCGACTTCTTCGCCGTCGCCGAACAGGTGTTCGAAGGGGATTTTTGCTACATCTTTTAGAAACAGGTAGCTTTCCGGAATCGTGCGGGTGTCCAGGGGAAAATCGCTGACGCAAAACGCGGTACCGTTAAGGGGCAAAGCGTTGACGATCGCCTGGATCTCGGGATGTGTGCGGTAAATTCCCCGGTGCAGGCCCGCAACCCGGCTGGGCCTTTGATCCGCTGTATGCTTGCCGTCGCGGATGAGAAGCAAATCTTCCAGCCCCATCTCGCGGCGATCCACGTGTGAAGGCGTGACGACAAAAGCATCGTCATTCACCCTCGCAGAGAAACTGCCCCAAGTGCTCGTCATGAGCCGATGCTCGTAGGCACGATGAATAAAGTCGCAGATTTCTTTGCGCAGTTCTTTTTCCCGGCTCGAGGGTGTTTGCGGCGAACCCGCCGGCGAGAGTGAACGCGGCTTTTTTGATAGTTCAATCTGCGCCTCGCTGAGGTAGTTCACCGGCCCGAGCAGCCGTGCATTGAGAATAATCTGGGCAGTGAACTCGAGCGTTTCGAAACGTTCAAAGGCCTGCGCCAGGCTTTCGCCGCCAACTACGACGCCGTGGTTTTCTAATACGACACAATTAGGTTGCGCTTTTGAACCACATTGCTCGGCGATGCGTGCTCCAAGTTTGAGGCTCCCTGGGAGTGCGTACGGCGCGAAAGCCACTGGCCCGCAAACGTGCCAGGCCTCCGGAAAAAGGCGCGTGTCCGGCACCTGTCCGCAAATGCTGAAGCTCACCAGGGCGCCAGGATGCGCATGGATGACAGCATGGAGGTCCGGCCTTACCTCGTAAACACTCAAGTGAAACGGGCTCTCCGATGAAGGCGGATGCGCGCCTTCCTGTTCACCATTTGGGCGAATCCGCACGATGTCCTGGCGGCGCAAATTCCCCTTGTCCACCCTCGCCGGCGTGATCCACACGTCACCGTTTTCGTCCCAGACAGAAATGTTACCGCCGGAGGTGGTGGTCATTTCGTGACCGTAGATGCGCTCCATCATGGAGACTATCTGATCGCGTGGATGAAGAAGGGAGAAAGACTTCATAGGACTAATAAACTTTGGTCAATCCAGGTGGAACATCTCTCGGAGTTCGATCACGCGGGGTGAATGGTCCGCGTTTACCTCCATGAGATCGGCCATATGGGCCCACCAGCGGTGACATGCGGGCGTCTGTGCAATGGCGTTCCAGCGGCCCTCATCCTCGATCTCCGCGTAGGCAAACAGCTGCCCGGTTTCCGGGTGCAGGGCGATCGAGTAGTTATGTACTCCGTTCGAACGAAGAACCTCTTCCAGTTCCTTCCAGATCGGATTATGCCGCTGTCGGTACTCGTCTTCGGCACCACGATTCAACTGCATGACGAAAAATCTCCGGATCATGAACTTCGAACCAAGGTGCGTTGACGCCGCCGAGAGCAGTGGACCGGCGGCGTCGGGGGCACATTTCTAAAAGTTAAACTTGTCGATATTGTCGGCGTTAAACACCGTCGGTGGCCCCAACAGCACCACCCCGTCTTTGCCCACTGTGCGATTACCGAGTTTACCGGCGGCGAACGTCTCACCCTCCTTGCCCTTGATGTTGCCCGAGGCAATCTGCGCAGCGGCGTAGGCGGCCAGGTAACCGACGTCGGCGGGACTCCACAACTCAAACTCCTTGATGGTGCCGTCCTTGACAAACTGGCGTAGTTGGTTCGGTGTTCCTAAGCCGGTGAGAGCAACCTTGCCTTTGTAGGGGCTGGTGGAAATGTAGCGCGCAGCCGCCGCAATCCCAACGCTCGTCGGGCTGATGATGCCTTTTAGGCTTGGGTACGCCTGCAGCAAACCTTGAGTCTCAGTGAAAGACTTCTGGTCCTCGTCATTTCCGTAGGCGATCTTGACCAATTTCATGTCCTTGTACTCCGGCTTTTTTAGCTCCTCCTGCATGTACTTGATCCACGTATTCTGATTCGTGGCATTGGGCGTTGCCGACAGGATGGCAAAGTCGCCGCTGCTCCCAATCTGTTTGGCTAACGTTTGAACAAGACTTTGGCCGATGCCTTCGGCCGAGGCTTGGTTAATGAAAACGTTGCGACCTTCCGGGGCCGTGTCGGAATCCAACGACACCACCGTGATCTTTTGGCTCATCGCTTTTTTCAGGTATGGCACCAGCGCATTGGGATCATTCGCGTCAATGAGGATGGCGTTCCGGCGCTGGGTAATGGCCGTGTTGATGTAGGAAACCTGAGCCGAGGCACCGGTCTCAGAAGGACCCTCCACCTTGCCTTCGATTCCCATCTCCTTGCAGGCATCCATAGCGCCTCCGTCCTGAATCACCATGTAAGGATTGTTAATGTTCTTAGGAATGACGGTGATTTTCAGGTCTTTCTTAATCGGCTTGTCCTGGCCATAACTAACCGTTCCAAGGAACGTTAGGGAACAAACGAGAGTGAAGGTTCGAATCAGCGAGTTTTTGGTCATAGGGGTTTTTCGTGGGGCTTCTTAGGGGCTTTAGATTTAGCGAGGGAAAATTCATTTGGCCACGGACGCGCCGCCGAGTCTGGTGATCTCCCTTTGGCGCTGCATCAGTCGCCACCTTTCGTGCGTGGACGCGATCAAGTTGGGCAGAAGGATGCTGATTATCAGCAGCGACCCGGTTACAATTCTCAAGATCTCGCTCGCCACGTCGGCCAAGGTTAACACGTTGTTGATGATCCCAATTAAGAGCAGGGAGAGCACCACTCCGGTCACCGTTCCCTTTCCGCCTTGAACTGTAACGCCGCCCAAAAACACGGCCGCGATAGCGCTCAACTCGAACCCCGTCCCGTTATCCGCTCGCGAACTGGAAAACCGAAAGGTGAAAACGATTCCAGCCAGAGCGCTGATCACGCCTGAAGCGATAAACAGCAGCATCTTCAACCGGCTGATGTTGACTCCGGAAAAACGCGCCGCCGTTTGATTGCCCCCGATCGCGTAAAGACTGCGGCCAACGGTGGTGTGATGAAGCAGGACCCAGAAAATCAGCGCCAAGACGATGAACAGCACGAACGGCGATCGGAATAAATGTGTAGGGAATAACCCCGATTCCAAACTCGGCGTACTCGGGCGGATAGTCGGCAACGGCCTTATCTCCCAGGACGATGTACGCAAACCCACGGAAGAGCGCGAGCGTCCCGATGGTCACAGCCAAGGAAGGGAGGCGGAATCGCACGATCAGGAAGCCGTTGAGCGCCCCGCATAGGGCGCCTACTGCCAGGCAAATCACGATCGCCAGCGGCATGGCGAGCTTGTACTCCCAAAGCAACCCAAGCAGGGAGCTCGAAAGGCCCAGCATCGAGGCAACCGAGAGGTCGATTTCGTTGGTGATCACGATCAGGCTTAGCGGCAGTGCCATCAGCGCAATCTCCACAAAATTAGCCAACAGGTTGGACCAATTCTCAACGGTCAGGAAATCCTTGTTGAGAAGCGTTCCGCCAATGACGGCGATCAACACAAGCAGAGCAAGGATAGTCTCCCAGCTGACTCGGCGGGCAAGGCGTCGTGTGCTCGGCTGGCTTTGGCTCATACGTGACTCCATTTGACTCGCAAGCGCAAGGCGTGGCGATGCGCCAGGTAGGCGTCTGCCGCGATAGCCAGAAGAAGCATCGCCCCCTGGAAAGCCTGCTGCCAGAAGGAAGGCACCCGCAGAAAAACCAAGGTGCTGCTAAACACGCTTAACAACAGCGCTCCGAGGACTGCGCCAACAACTGTCCCCACCCCGCCCGTAATGGCAACGCCGCCCACCACGGTCGAGGTAATCACTGACAGTTCGATCCCCTCGGCTGCTGTCGCATCTACGGTTCCAAAACGTGCCAGCCAGAGCGCGCCGGCCAATCCGGCGATGGCACCCGAAATGAGAAATCCGGTGGCCAGCCTGCGACTAACATTGATGCCCGCAAGAACGGCCGCATTCGGGTTGCTTCCTATGGCATAGAACTCCCGCCCAACCCGATACTGGCGTAACCCGATCGCAAAAACGACTAGCAGGATCAGGACAATCCAAGTCAGGATGGGAATACCCACGAAGGTGGAAGTCCCCATGGCCAGGAAGGAACCGGGAACGTTTACCGCATTGACCTGCCGCCCGTGAACCCAGGCGTAGTTGGCGCCCCTAAAGATGTACAGCGTGCCGAGGGTAGTAATTAATGCCGGAATCCTTCCCCAGGCGATTAAAGAGGCATTCACTCCCCCGAGAAGAAGACCCGCCAGAACAGCGATCAATACCACCACCATACTCGGGATTCCAGGGTAATTGATGAAAAGCGTTCCCGAGAGAAAGGCGGTGATCCCGACAATTGAACTGATGGAGAGATCAATCTGGCGCATCAGGATGATAACCGTCTGCCCCAGCACGAGCAGAGCGATGATTGAGACGTTTAACATCAGGTCTTTCAGGCTCTGCGGGCTGATGAAACGCGGATTAAGTGAAGTGGTCAGCACGGTCAGCACCCCGATTAGAAGGACCAGATTGCCCTCACGACTCCGCAGCAATGCGTTTAGCCACCCTTGCCCCGCGGCGGCACTTTTCAATTCTTTCGTCATGATTGTCCGTTGGAAGTAGCTTTTATTTTCTTGTCGCGGAGCGGCCCCGTTTGGCCGGTCGCGGCGAACATGATCGCCTCTTCGGTAGCTTCAGACCGGGCCAGCTCGGCGGTAAGCTTTCCTTCGTGCATCACGAGAACACGGTCGGCCATCCCGATAACTTCCGGTAAATCGCTGGAAATCATGATGATCGCCATCCCCTCTTGTGCTAACTGGCTTAAGGTTCGGTGGACTTCGGATTTGGCGCCTACGTCAACGCCCCGCGTGGGTTCGTCAACAATCAGGAGCTTTGGCTGCGTAGCCAGCCATTTGGCCAGGACGACTTTTTGCTGGTTGCCGCCCGACAAGATGCTAGCCGGCTCCTCAATATGGCCCTTCAGGCGCATGCGCTGCGTCCATTGGGCGGCAATCTCCCGTTCCTTCTCTTTAGAGACCAGGCCGAAACGTTGAACCTGGCGGAGAACGGTCAACGTAACGTTGCGCATCACTGTCATTTCCATCACCAAGCCCTGCTGTTGGCGATCTTCAGGCACGAAGCCGATCCCAGCGGCCATCGCGATCTGCGGCGTGTGGTCGGTGAGCGCTGTGTCGCCGATTAACACTTCTCCGCTATCGAGGGGGTCGATCCCAAAAATCGCGCGCGCGACCTCGCTGCGCCCTGCGCCGACCAACCCGGCCAAGCCCACGATCTCCCCTGCCCGCACGTCAAAGCTGATATCCTTGAACACCCCAGCCCGGCGCAGATCGCTAGCCCGTAGAACCACCTTGCCAGGTTCCACCTTTTCTTTCGGGTAGAGAGCCTCCAAAGACCGACCGACCATCTTGCGAATCACCTCATCAGTAGTCCATTCCTCAAGGGGTCCTGACCCAACCACTCGACCGTCGCGCATTACCGTGATGCGCTGGGAAATCGAGAAAACCTCTTCCAACCGGTGCGAGACAAACATCAGGGCCACCCCCTTGCTCCGAAGGCGTTCAACCACTTGGAACAAGCGCTTGACTTCTTCGAGCGAAAGGGCCGCTGTCGGTTCGTCCATGATCAGCACCTTGGCCTCGAAGGTCAGCGCCTTGATGATTTCCACGATTTGCTGGTCAGCAATGCTCAGTCCCAATACCGGATCATCGGGCCGCAGTGACACGCCCAGCTGGCTCATGTGCTGTGAGACTGCCCGGTTCATTTCGGCGTAGTCGATCCAACCGTAGGCAGTCTTCGGCTGCCGGTGCATAAAGACGTTCTCGGCAATGGAGAGGTCGCGAAACAGCGTGGGCTCCTGGTAAATCACTGAAACCCCAGCTTGCTGCGCTTGGGAGGGTGACCGAAAAAGTACTTCCTGCCCGTTCATCCGAACCAAGCCTTTATCCGAGAGATGCAGTCCGGCAACGATTTTGACCAGGGTGCTTTTCCCCGCCCCGTTCTCGCCCATCAGTGAATGCACTTCCCCGGGGAAAAGCGACAAGCTGACTCCCTCAAGAACCCGGGTGCTTCCGAAGGATTTGTAGATGTCGACCAGTTCAATGGTAGGCGGGCTCATAACCAATCGGAAGATTGCCAAGAAAGATGCGCGATGCTGTTAAGAGGGGACTAAACTTCGAGAAATGATCTACGAATCACTATCGTTGGGGGGATCCATTCAGTATATCTTGCGCTGGGACGCTTGAGCTTCTCCAATATCTTTTTCGAACAGTTGCACTAGCTTTTAAGTATGACAAAGGGTCGCTGGCAAGAGGCCAAATTAAGGCATAACATGAGAGGAACTTTTTGTTGATCCACGAAGATCAACGATCTGTTTACTGATTGAAAATCATGGTCCAAGTTTTCTACATGTCTAGACAAAATTCAAAAAATAATGTGTAGACATATTGGAGTTCCGTTGCGACGATTCCTGGTCGTCAAAAATTTTCCCTCCCGCGCTTATGAACGAACCCCAGATTCAACGAATTCAACATGCGCTCGATCAATTTCGGATCGAGACCCCGAGTTGGGGCTTTGCCGACACTGGTACCCGCTTCGGTAAGTTCCTCCAGGATGCAGCCGCTATCGACATCCATGACAAACTGGCCGACGCCGGACAAGTCCACGCGTTCACCGGTTTTTGTCCGTCGGTCGCCGTTCATGTGCTCTGGGACTTTCGCGCCGACCAAACGGCGTCCCAAATCGTGCAACTTGGTAAGAAATACGGGGTCCGCATCGGGGCCATTAACCCAAACCTCTTCCAAGATCAGATCTATAAATATGGTTCGCTATGCAACCGCGAAGACGAGATCCGCGCCGCAGCAGTGAAGCATCTGCTCGAGAGCGCCGAACTGGCGAAACAAACGGGCAGTCAACTTGTCGCTATTTGGCTGGCAGACGGCTCAAATTACCCGGGCCAGGCTAACATCCGGTGGCGCAAACGCGCCCTTGTTGAAACATTGCGTCCACTGCATGAGGCATTAACTGCTGACCAGCAGATCTTGCTGGAATACAAACCGTTTGAGCCGGCGTTCTACCATACGGACCTCGCGGATTGGGGTATGTCTTACGTCGTCGCTAAGGAGGTCGGTCCCAAAGCTCGAGTGCTGGTCGATACCGGCCACCACTACTTGTCGCAGAACATCGAGCAGATCGTCGCGTGGCTTCTGGACACCGGTATGCTGGGCGGGTTTCACTTTAACGACCGGCGCTATGCGGATGACGACCTCACCTTCGGGTCAATCGACCCTTACCAAGCATTCAGGATCTTTCACGAAATTCACTTTTTCGGCTGGGAAACGGGTCAAAAACCGGAAATCCCTTACATGATCGACCAATCGCACATCGATAAGCCAAAGATCGAAGCGATGATCCAAACGGCGGTCACCGCGCAGGAATTGTATGTAAAAGCCGCCGCGGTGGATCACGAAAAGCTGGCGCGCCACCAGGAACGCAATGAGCAGATCGACGCCGAGGAATGCCTTAAACAGGCGTTTTTCGCCGACGTCCGCCCGACCATTGTCGAATGGCGCAAACAACACAACTTGCCCCTGGATCCCTTGGGCGCCTTTCGCCAAAGCGGCTACGAAACGCGCGTCGCCTCGGAGCGCAAAGCCCGCCGCGCTGAACTGGGCCTAGCCGGTTCGGGGTCCTACGCATAAGGCCTACCGGTTAGCTCAGCTAACGGTTTCTATCTCAAAACCCGCGACAAGCTACCGGGTAATGCTCTATTCGACCGGTAACCAGCGAGAGCTCAACGTCAGCGAAACGTCCCCGGTGTCGTAAAGTATTTCGGAGTATTCGATTGGACGGCCTTGAGAGTCGAACGAGGTCCGACGTCGGAGCAGCAGGGGCGTTCCCTTCTTGACCTTAAGACGGCGCGCGGTTGGGCCGTCAGCCATCACCGCCAAAAACTCTTCACGCGCATTGTCGGCCACGATGCCTGTTTCCGCTTTAAGGAGTTCGTAAAGAGGTCGCCGAAAATCTTCTTTACCGGAAAGCTTAAGTCGAGGATGAAACCACGAGTGCGATTGCAGGATGGGCCGGCCATCCCAGCCACGAACCTGGTCTAGAGATTTGACCGCGGTCCCAACCGGTACTTGAAGCGCGTCGGCAATTTTGCCCTTGGCAGTTTTTTCGGTAACTTTCAACAGAAACGACTGAACGTCGATTCCCTTTCGCCTCATCTCCCCCGTCAGGCTGGCCCACGAGACCAGACCGCTTTGCACCACCCTGGTCCCGACGCGTTTTCTGCGTTCCAGCAATCCTTGGCGCACCAGGTTGAGGATGCTCTCGCGAACAGTACCGCGACTAACCCCAAGCCGGCTCGCCATAGTCAGTTCGTCCGGCAACAATGCCCCATTGGAATAGGGGGGCCGGCTAATCAGCTCGTGAATCAACCGCTCAATTTGGACGTGCAGCAGCACACCATTTGACCGGTCAAGCTTCCAAGTGGGAAAAAAAGTCTCTGCGGTGCGCCCCGTCATTGTGGTGAGGGGTAAGTTAAGGTCTCCCAACGAGCTTGTCTATACGATCGTCTAAAGACGGCTATCGCATGGCCCAGCATCACGCGAAAAGCGCCGGCATCGAGACGCCTATCGACAATCATGCTATCCGCGCCACCGAAATCACCACTTACCAAAAAACAGGGCACCTGAGCAATGTGGCGCAATCGTGCTGAAAATTGGATTTCACCACCGGGCGCAGTACCCTTGCTCGATCTTGCCGGGCCTGGCAAACTTCCCGATCAATCGGAGGCCGAGTTCACTCATACCCGCCGCTTGGCTCGCCCGAAACTAACGGTCAAAATCTGGCGAAAATTGGCCGATGAGATCAACCGTAGATTGCTCGCACGGATACCCTCGATTCGCGGTTTTCAGCGTTTTCATAACTGGAGATAAATTGGTTTTCCGCCAGGAAACTTTGATGCTGCATCCGGGTTGTTTCAGTCGGATAAAAGTGGCATGTGAAAGTTAAGGGATTGACGGCCGGATTATCGTTGTTCCACTCCCCGTCGATCCACATGGGCCGAGAACTGCAAGCCGTCGACATAGACCCACACTCAAACCTGATGCGGGTCGCCCGTTTGCAGTGCATATAGATTGATTTTCACGAAGGAAACGAAAAAATAAAATGCTCTGATATGAGACGATTCGGCATCTTGTTCTCCTCGTTCTTGTTATTGCTGCTCTCGGCTCGGAGTTCAAACGCCCTGGACTTGATGGGTTGGCCTAATTTTAACTCCGTTCCTGACACTGCTAAGAACCCAGAGACGACGGAAACGCCGGCCGCGCGATCAAAAAGGCCGACTCTTGCTCACAAACAAATCGAATGGCACCCATGGAAGGACTCGAGCAACTACCGTTTTCGGACCGGCTCCAGGGACACCGGAGGCGGAAGCTGGGAACATTACATAATCTTTGAGTCGCGCGAAAATGTCCGCTTCTCTGAGATCTCCTACGGTTCAGTGAAAGCCCCAGACGTATTGCTTTCGCCTGCCAGACCTATGGCACAAATCGTTCTCGTATCTCCTTCTGCCTCCCACTGGCAATGGAATGTTACGTTGTATTCTCCTCCAAAAGAACCGGCCCAGAATTAGCGGCGACATGTCACCAAGCGTCGCGAGATTAGAGACGGTTTGAAGAAATTCTCGCATTAGGACCAGGACAACTGGTCGGGGGGAAAATGCCATAAGAAAAGCTCGCACGGAGGTCACGATCTTCACGGAGTGGTGGAGAGAAAGAGCGCTTTATCCGGCCGCGTTTTTTCTGGAAAGGTTACAGCAGGCTCTTGAGTAAACCCACTGCGAGGCTAAAACAGCAGTGTCATCTCATCTCCCAGACCAGAATGGCCGGTGTGCCTTACTCTTGATGAATTCGACAGTCTTCAGGACGTCCTGTGCGTCGATTTCCAAGACATAAGCCATCAATCCAGCGTCCCGCCGACAGTCGCTGCACCTCGATATCAATATAACTCAAACGACGTTGCTAATACCGCTAGCAACAGGGTGATCAGGATTGTAGCGAGATAGCACATAGCCTCCTTCGATCATCCTTCGCCATATCTAAAGACAAGGTCAACCTGTCGAAAAGAGTATGGGAGAAGCCGATTCATCCGGGCGAGACTCACTCCGCAGAAAGAGACAAAAATGCCTCATATCCCCGCAAAGGTTCTGAGTGTCCACAAGCTGTACGGTGAGTACCTGGTAACCGTTCAGGTTGGTCGCGAAAACTATCCCGGAAAATTCGATCGACTCCAGTTTGGGGAAAACAAGCCGCACTTTGGTTGGTATCACTATGGTCGGCTGGACCTTATTTTCTCCCACGATCCCTGCCTAGCTGCAGGACAAGAGTTCCCGTTGTGGACGAAAAAAATCAGGCTTTAGTCACGCTTCTGCTGGTGAGTACGCAATGAATAAATCCCGATTCATGGTTCAGGATGAAATACCACTCGTGGAAACGGCTTCAGGTCGGAAAGTGGTTCAGATTTCTACAATGGTCCACGCAGAAAGGGAGTGGGCATTTATCGCCCTATGTGATGATGGCTCGCTGTGGCTTTATCATGGCTCATGGTCGAGAATTGAGAATATACCGCAGACGATCATTTGAACTTCTCTAAACTATCGGCTGACCGTTCAAAATCCGCGTCCAGCAATCCTCGGAATCCAGTTGGGCAAGCGGTGGGCTATTTCGGAATGTATACGGTCGACGAGGCGGCAAAGACTGTGACTTACCACATTGAACGCGCAACGTTCCCGCAATGGGATGGGATCGACCGCACCGCTAATATTGCAATCGCCACGGAGAACGAATTCAATCAAATTTCGGAAAGCGAGATTCCAGCGCCGAGCAGCTTCCGCTTTAAATTCCTTGGAAGCGTTTTTCTTCATCTGGTGATCCGGTTCAAGAATCTCAACGTTGATGTCTGCGACAATTTCGTCGATTGTACTGTTCAATCCGCCGATCGAACATACGTACATCATCTGTCTTCTCAGGCAGGCTTGGCCCCGGATTTCGTCTGTGATCATCCCCAATACCTTTTCGTCGAGATAACCTCGTGCTAAATCCCTTACCGCGAGAAACGGGTCCTTCGACGCGTAAATGACACTGAAGCAGTAACCGTCCTGTTGGCCGCTCTTGAGTCGCAATGCGATAGCCCCGACAAAAATACCGTCCTCAGCGTTATCGATGGTAGTCGCAATTTTCACATTTTGGGATTCTCGAAGGCGTTTTAGAAGTCGGCTCTTTACGAATTTTTCGATCATCTCCGGCGCTTCCACCTGGATATAAACACCCTCAGGCAAAACTGCCGGTGCACGTCCTTTCGTCGCCCGCACCAGCAACGCAAAAACGGAGCTGAACAGAGAGAAAAAACCACCAAAACGCCGAACACCCGTTTTCATTTTTCCGATTGTATCTGGTCTTGCGACATGACGCGTGTTTCAGGCTTGCCTTTATACAGGTCGAGCTTTCCGGTGACTCTGATCGTCTCACCTTCCAGATTTGAAAGTGTCGCTTGGTTTGCTGCCGCAGAGCTGGAAGGAATCCAAGCTGTGAACTTCTGATTCGGGTAGATAGGGATTACCAGAAATAGTCTTTTCATGATTTATACCTCGTTAAATTCCTACCGTATGACTCAGATATCGCGTCGATCCCAATGCATTGAGCGTCAGTCTCTTGTCCGAGGCTGGGAAAGAACTGGCGACGAGGCCGCCTGCCTATTGGATTTGCGAAGGAAGTTGTGATAAGATATCCGTCCAACTCGCGGGCTCTTGCCCGGTGGAAGAACTGATAAGGAACTTAGGATGAGAGCCCTAGCCGTTCGAGACGGCACCGCCGGACATGAGCCCGCAGAAGGCAAACCGCTCCGTTCAGCTGGTTGCTTATGTCTGTTCGTTGGCGGTTAAAACCAGCAGGGACTGCACTCATGCGATACCCCTTCTTGGACGATCAACCGAAATCCGAACCGGTGTCCGCGCCTCGAGAAGCTGCACCATGATCGCGGGAATCGTTTTAAACATAATCGCGAGATCCACCAAAGGTGACAGGTTCTTGGTATACCAGATATCCATCTGAACCATCGCGGTGAAAGTCGTTTTGTTTTTCCCGTTGACTTGCCAATATCCCGTAAGACCCGGTAAGGCATTGACTCGCCCTTGTTGCCAGCCCTTGAAACGTTGAAACTCGAAGGGAGTGGAAGGACGTGGACCAACGAGACTCATTTCTCCTCGCAACACGTTGAAAAGCTGAGGTAATTCATCCAGTCCCATGGCTCGCAGAATTCGTCCGCCACCGATGATGCGGGGATCCCCGGAAATATCAAGTTTTGCCATCGGAGCATTGCCATGGATGAGCTGCTCGAGGTGCTTCTCATGGCTCTGCGTTTCCACGTTCACCTTCATGGTTCTGAACTTTAAGAGCATAAAACGTGAGCCTCGGTAGCCAACACGTTCCTGCCTGAAGAAAATCGAGCCGGGAGAGACGACCCTGACCCAAAGAGCTATCAGAGCGAATAGTGGCAACCAAAACGGCAGGCTAAGTAGGACGCAAGTCACATCAAGAACGCGCTTCCAAAGTGGTATTACTTCAGTTCCGCCATAGGTAGTTTCTGCAAAACTCTCTCGCTCACCCTCGGACAAGTGAGACGAGTAATTGTCGGTCATCTCGGAGCCGCCAATTAGTGGCTCCGATTTGCTCGGGGCAGTCATCGAGGTAGAAATAGACCAAACTCGCGGATTGGAGGAGAACAGCTCCTCAATTGGAACAACCTGGTTGGGGTTCTCATGAACTGTAGGCATATTTCGTCGGATTTGAGAATTCGTAAGGGCCCTGCGGCGCTTGGTGAGATGAGAGTAACGACCCCATTTTGGCCGCGTTAAGGAAGATTAGAGACTCGCTTCCGAACAGCCATATTTACTCCTAATAACTAGAATAAGAAGAAATCACAGGATAAAAATACCGGCGAGAGCAGCTCCGAAACTTCAAAGACAGGCCAATCCGACGGTTTTGCCCTGTTGGAACGGGAAAGAAGGATATTTTTGCCCGAAGGGCGGCAACATTCGGCTTTCCAAAGGTACAATTACCGATCCTTCGGGCAGGCGCCAGCACCGAACGCTGGAGAATGCTCTCGCACGACCTCGGAAAGCGAACAGGCCCCGTAAACATCGACGCCTTCCACCACCGCGGCTGTATCTGTATAGCGCGGTGTAGGACCTCTCCCAATCGTCCTCGATCATGGATGTTGCTTGGCTAAAAGCGTTCCCGCGGAGAAAAGACACCGGACGGAGGAAGCAAACCCGTGCCTCGCTCGTGCCGAAGAAATCGAGGACGAAGAACGACGACGAAGGACGAGAACGATCGGGAGAGAGGGCAGGGAATCGAGATGGGGGACTATGTATCGAAGCTTGCTTCCTAATCGTCGTCGTGGTCGTCCTTCGTCCTCGATCTTTGAACGTTGTCGGCAATCGGCGGGTTTCCCCCGTCCATAGAAGTCGAGAACGATGACGATTACGATTTCAGAACAAGAGGACGAGTGGGGATTAACGAGCGTTTCGTTCGTTGGCTGATCGCGATTTTAGACAACGCAGGCCCACGTACTTCCGATGGCTCTTAAAGACAGTGACTCTTTGTGATCTTTGCGATCTTCTGTTCAAAAATGACTTTTGCCTTTTTTCTATCTTAGTGCCGCGGGAACGAAGAAAATCATTTGCACAGCAGATCACAAAGGTCACAAAGACAGTCCTTTCGATAGAAACGGCCTACGCCTAGAGCCACATCTAGATCTAGATAGATCAGCGCAGCGAACCGGAGTTCGAGTTCCAAGTTCTCCTTCCTTCTCTGAAACTTGACGTGTGACGTGGCCTTCAGGCTGCCTTTGGAACTTCAACGAGATCAAATCCAAAACTGTTCGCGCGTTTGCGTAACGAGTTCAGGATTTGGTCTTTGTATTTAAGTTCATAAATGTGAATATCGGGTTCTTGGTAACCTTGGCCGCTTTTGATGAGGCGGTAGATGAGACAACCTAGTTTCCTTGCGGTGGCTGTAATGGCCTTTGGAGCGCCGAGCTGAGCGCGTTTTCTGCGATAGAACGAGCCCAAGGGGGTGTTGCTGTGGCCCATTGTCATCGCCGCTAGACGTAAAGTCGTTGCCGCGCGGTTGACGACTTTGCGTGTGCGGGAGCTTAGCACCCGCTGGCCACTGATCTTGTTGTTGGGGCTTAGTCCCAGCCATGAGACGAAGGCTTTCTCGTTGGGCCACTTCGCCATGTTGGTCCCGATCTCGCTTAGCAGAGTCAAGATCGCTAGAACGTTCAAGCCGGGGATGGTCGTTAGATCGACTCCGAGGATGCGCTTCAGATGCCCGACCAAGCTTAATTCCAAGGCATCTTTGGGCTTTTTCTTGCGTGGCTTGCCACCCGCCGAATCTGGCGATTGTGGTGCTGACTCGGAGGCTTGGCTTGGGTTTGTGCAATCGGCCATTTTTGCCAATTGCTTCTCAACGCTCAGATCGCACTGGGTGATTTGTTGCTGTATCTGGCGGTAGTTCTCTAAGGATTGGCGCAGCACGAAGAGCAGTTCCGGGCGGTAATCGCCTGTCAGCGCGGCTTCGATCTGGGCTTGGCTTTTCTGAACTCGATAATGTGCCAGCGAGGCCAGTTTTCTTGGATCGCGTTCACCTGCCAGAATCGCATCTAGGATCGCCAGCCCACTGTACCCGCTGATGTCACTGAGCACGTGATGCAAGTGGAGGTTCATCTCGTTGAGAGCCTTCTGCATGTGCTCAATCCACATCGCCGCGCATTCGACCAAATTCTTGCGATGTCGTTGCAAAGTGCGTAAGCGGCAAATGGAGTCTTCGGGACGAAACGCCGCTCGTAACAACCCGTAAGTGTGCAATTGCTGCAGCCACTGGCAATCTTGGACGTCGCTTTTGCGTCCAGGCACATGCTTGGCTTGACGGGCATCGACCAACAAGACTTCAAAACCAGCCTCTTCGAGCTTCTGGTACAACGGGATCCAGTAAACTCCGGTCGATTCCATCGCCACGGTCTTTATTTCACAGTCCTTGAGCCACTGCACTAACTCATCGAGCTGGGCAGTGTAAGCGCCAAAGCTGCGAACCGACACCTCAGCTCGATCTTCGGGCACTGAGACATAATGAACTTGAGATCCAATATCGATCCCGGCAGCATCCGGATTGGTAATAGTGAGCTTGGACCTTCGCCGGTTGCCTTCGCCTTGCTGGCGGTGGCTACCTCTGGCCTTGCGCTTAGAAGCTGAGCGTTGAGCGTCGGATCCCTTTTTTTCCCGTTGTTGTTTGCATGCCGTTGACATAGTACTCTTCCTTTGCGACGGCTGGGCACCGGCTTCCCGGCGATCTTATATTCATTCTTCTCTCCGGGTTGATTGCGACAGCCAGCCGCCGCAATCTCACCAATAACTTCATCGCTATTCGGGAAGAACCATGCTTCCTCTCGGGCTAGAGAGCTCGCGCTCCCCGCACCAGTGAGATCTCGACCTTTACTTCCGATGCTCCTCCGTCAAACACACCTTTTGCCACGCGAACCCGCCGAGCAAAGAGTTTCTACTCAAATCTTCACGCGCGCGCGCCCGTAGGGTGCTTCCTCGCACTCGTTCTGAAATCGTAATCGTCGAACTCGTCCCGGTCCTTCCGGATACATCGCGCTAAACACATACCCGCGGCTTCCGCGGCGTTGGCCGCCGGCGCGGTTTAGAGTCTGCCGATGGCGCCTCTTGGTTTCCAAGGCGATCACAAGACTCCTTCCACGGGCGCATTTGACCCGTTAGCGACAGTTCCCAAGTGCGTAAGAACCGCATGCGACAACCCTTCTTCGACGATCAACCGGAACTTACCTTATCTCGGTATTCCCTCGCCACTTTTGGAAGTCGCCATGCTGCGTAAAGTGCAAGGGAGAAGTGCAAAGAGAGAGCCGCGATCAGGAGCGACCAAGTCCAGTTATCAAGTAGGTCAGCCGGGCAACAATCAACAGCGATAGAATAACGAATGGATAGTAGATTAGATTCATCACACTTGCTCCCTCTCGTCAGGTTCTCTATCCAGGAACAATTTTTGAGACTAATCTTTGAAAATTTATGTATCGTTCTCGTATTTCCGCGTTCAAAGAGGTCGAACTGACTCGTGAGACCAGATAGATCCAAGCTAAAAGTAAACTAGCGAATGCTAGTGAGTAAATCACAGCGGTGCCGAATCAGCTATACCCCGATAGATTAGGATTTATTAGATTTTAGTTCGGGACAAAGCATGCGATCGGATAGCAGCCGGACCGCAAACTGCCGTAACCAAACCTAAGACCGCCACCAGGCTGAGGGCTACCGGAAGACCAAAAAACTTCGACATCAGCCCAATCACCGCCGGTCCGATCAGAAAACCAAAAAAGCCCAGCGTGGTAACGACGGCGATGCCGGGCCCAGGGCCCAGGACCGGATCCCGCCCAGCTGCGCTAAAGAGAATGGGCACGAGGTTGGAATTGCCCAGTCCGGCCACAGCGAAGCCGGCGATGGCGAAGGCAGGAGTCGGCATCAAAAGAGCGGCTACTAAGCCGACAATGATCAGCGCACCGCTCAAGCGCATCACAAAGCGCTCGCCAAAGAAGGCCACCACGCGGTCTCCGACGAACCGCCCCAAGGCCATCGCGGTGGAGTAGCCAGCGTAGCCGATTGCCGCAACCGAGACCGGAACGGCAACCACTTGCCGCATGTAAACCGCCGCCCAGTCCTGCAGAACGCCTTCACTGAATAAGGCGATAAAGGTGAGGATGGCGACATAAAGCAAAGCTTTGCCAGGCAAGCGAAAGCCTTTCCCATCCTCCCCCTCCGGCGACAATGCGTCGCGCATTAGGCGAGGATAATAGCGCAGGTCAAGCATCAAAATCAGCGAGCTGACACACACCAGATTAATTATGGGCGTAGAGCCAAGACCGAGGGTTGCGCTAGTCAAAAAGCCCCCGGCAAGACCACCGACGCTCCAGAGCGCCTGGAACGAGGACATGATCGGTCGCCCGTAGCATTTCTCAACGACCACAGCCTGGGCGTTGATCCCAACGTCGACGCCGCCTTTTGCCGCACCGAACAGAAGCGCCGCGACAACAAACAGAATCAGACTCGGCGCTAGTGCAATAGAGACCAGGCAAACCGCTAAGCCGGCAATGCTGAGGGCGATGCAACACCTACTCCCAAAATGTCGCACTGCCTGGCCGGCCAGCGGCATCGAAAAGATGGACCCAGCAGCGACCACGAGCAGCACGATGCCCAACGATGAGTCACTCAGCTGGAACTTCTGTTTGAACGCGGGAATATGGCCGGCCCAGATGCCGAAGCCGAGCCCATCAGCAAAGAACATCGCGTAGGTTGCGTGCCGGGCAGCGCGCACGGCTGGTGCCAAGCATTTAGTCGCATCGAAAGAATGAAGTTTGCGAGATCTAGAACGTTTCAGCATTGAGTGCGCTCGATTTTTTTAAGCGTTTGCACCGGCCCGGCCCAACTGTGTTATCCTCTGAGGTAGAATATCAATCTTGAAAACCGGTATGCGGTCGTCCGAAGCCACAGGTAGTAAAAAGGTCACGATGAAAAACGTCGCAGCCTTATCGGGAGTCTCTTATCAGACGGTGTCTCGAGTCATCAATGGCATGCCGGACGTTTCCGATAGAACCAGGAAACGCGTCCAAAAGGTAATGAAAAAGGTCGGGTTCAGACCGAACATGACAGCCCGACAACTCAGGAGTCGCCGCTCGACGACGGTCGGCTTGGTGACCTTCGCGACAGGTTATTACGGTCCTTCGCAGGTATTGACGAACAGCGAGCAATGCGTCAAGGAGCTTGGCTTCGGATTCATGTTCAGTGGGATCGTCGAGGAGAGCATCGACGAGATTCGTCGGGCGGTAGATGAACTTTGCGCCTATCAGGTTTGCGGGATTCTTATTCATCTTCCGTTGCAAGTCGATCTCCGCGATCTCCAGGATTTATCGCGAAACGTCCCCTTCGTTGCGGTCGATTCCGATTTTGGATTTCAAGCTCCATCGGTAGTCATAGATAATGAATTGGGTTCCCGGATTGCGACCAGGCATTTGATTGAGCGTGATCATGGAAGATCGCCTATTTGCAGGGACCGCCGGGCTGGCGGGCCTCCAGACTGCGTTATATGGCTGGCAGAAGGAACTTAAAGCTGCGCGGCTCGAGCATGGTCCTCTCGTCCAAGGAGATTGGTCCGCCGGGTCGGGGTTCGACGCGGTTAAAAAAATGCTCGCGAAAAGCTGGGGCAAATTCACCGCCGTGGTCGTCGCTAACGATCAGATGGCTCTAGGAGCAATCAGAGCGTTCCAAGAAAATGGAATTCGGATCCCGGAAGATATCTCAATTGTGGGGTTTGACGATATCCCGGAAGCCGGATTTTTCGGGCCGCCGCTTTCGACGATGAAACAAGATTTCGGGGCTCTCGGCAAACTAAGTGTCCATTGTCTTGTGGAACGCTTGAATGGAATCCAGAGGAGGGACCTATAGCATCCAACCGACCTTCATCGAGCGGAAAAGTACACATGCCGTGGGGCTCAAGGATGAAAGTTCGCGGCAGACGCCGGTGCTAATTTACTTAGCCTAAGGTTAGCTGGCATTGAGCCGACCCGGCACGCGGATTCTCGAGCTGGCGAGGATATGACCTGATCTTCAAGCTTAGGGAATTTAAATTTGAATTTGTTCTTGCTTAGAGCCGGAAAGCCTGCCATCGTTCCGTGAACGTTCACGGTTCGTGAACGTTCACTGTAAACCTCAACGGAAATCCTGTCTGAATATTCTACTTCCCCAAAAAAAATGAAAAATATCAGACTTCTTAAATCGTTCCGGTCGTCCTGATCGGTCTCTCGGCGATGCTCGCGGCGTCAGCGACCGCAACATTTGCCGCGGACAAAAAGCTCGTGGTCGGATTTTCTCAAGTCGGCGCCGAGAGCGGTTGGCGCACCGCCAACACCGATTCGATCAAATCCGAAGCCGCCAAGAGAGGCATTGACCTGCGGTTCTCGGACGCTCAGCAGAAAGGAAGAGAACCAGATCAAAGCGATCCGCTCATTCATCGCCGAAGGGGTCGATGTGATCGCCTTTTCACCGGTGGTCGAGACCGGATTCGAGCCGGTGTTGCAGGAAGCGAAGAAGGCCGGGATCCCTGTCGTGCTGTCGGACCGGGCGGTGAAGGTATCTGACCCCTCGCTGTACGTGTCGTTTCTCGGTTCCGATTTCATCGAGGAAGGCCGGCGTGCAGGGAATGAGGCTGTGAAGCTGACCGACGGTAAGGCCAACATCGCCGAGTTAGTCGGCACCGTCGGATCTGCGCCGGCCATTGATCGCAAGAAAGGCTTCGAAGAAGTCTTAAAGAGCCATCCGGACATGAAGATCATCATGTCGCAAAGCGGCGACTTCACCCGGGCCAAAGGCAAAGAGGTGATGGAAGCGTTTTTGAAAGCCCCCAACGCCAAAGATATTAACCTGCTGTTTGCCCACAATGACGACATGGCCCTGGGAGCGATCCAGGCGATGGAAGAGGCCGGCATCAAGCCTGGTGTCGATATTAAAATTGTCTCGATTGACGGGGTTAAGGGAGCCTTCGAGGCGATGAAGGACGGCAAACTGAACGTCACAGTGGAGTGCAATCCGCTCCTGGGACCGCAACTCTTTGACTTGGTCGAGGCGGCCGCCGCCAAAAAGGAAGTACCGAAGCGGGTAGTCACCCAAGAGGAAGTTTACGAACAATCCCAAGCAGCCGCCGAGCTGCCAAAGAGACAGTACTAGAATGTCATTTGGTGTCTGAGGTAATCTGATTCAGAATCGACTCAACTAGCTTTTCGAGTTTGGCGACGTGCGAGCCGCGCCAGTAACACTGCCCACATTGCGGACATTTTTGAAAGTCGTTGTAGTACAAACGTGTCAGCGGTTTCAGGTGGTCGATCACGGTTTCTTTGGAAACGGTAGCCAGCAAACCATTGCAGCGCAAACACCGGACAAAAGGGGCCAGGGCCCGAGCGAGCCCAAAACGCTCGATCACTTCTACGGCCTGTGCGATCGGATGCTGAGAGCGCGGGAAGTACCCAGTTCTTACCGCGCGGTGCATTAACAGGCGCCGATCGCGCGTTAGGAGCGCGCGGTTCTCTTGTGCCATCGTGGCTAGGAGTTCGCTGTCGTCTGCGTCCCCCTTATAGCTCACATCGATCCCGAGCAAGCGCAGATTTCGCGTAAACTTTCCCAGGTGACCATCTGCGACGAAGGCGCGCACGTCGCGTGCCTGCAGTCGGGAGGTCGCAAAAAGCTTCGTCGACATTGGGTAGACGTCGAGTGCGGTGTCGGTTTCCAAGTGGAAGGAGAAATCTACCGGTTGTCCATTTAAAACGATCAAGTCGACTTCGGGATGGGGTACGCCAAAAGACTCGATCACGTCTTTTACGGACGTCTTATGGGTCAATATGCGCCGGGCTGGCTGCAACCTGTCCTTATCTTTAACGAAAAAACCGAGATCGCCGTAGAAGGAGACCTCGACGGAAAATCTCTTAGCCGAGCTGCTACCGGAGTCAAGCGACCGATTCATGGTTCTTAGACGACAAAACTGCAGCCTCTTCCGACAGCCAATCTCGGTACTTATTCCCACACGTCCAACCCTCGGACCACTCGGTAGACCGACCCATCAAAGGTCGAGTAAATTTGCGCCTTAGTAATCCCATCGAAATGGCCCTGCTCAACTTCTAACTGCTTCGGTGAACTCGCGACAACTTCGGTCTTTTCTTCGCCCAGACTCATATGCAACAGACTTCTAGCTACACGTCTCAACTCTGCTGAATCACGGTCCCCCCCGTCGCAATCCTTTTTTGAGACCTCCACGAGATAACGGTAAGGCACCGCGGGGCCAAGGAAGGTTTTGCTTTGGGGAAATTCCCCACGGTAGTCGAAATAAACGAAGCGGCTCATGCAGACGAAATTTACAAACATCAGGCACTAATTCATCGAAAGAAAAGGTCTATTTCAGCTTTGGTTATGATCCGGCAGTGGCTTAAAGATTTGAGCAGGGCGATTCTGTATTGACAGTAGGCTTGACCAGTACCGGTAGTTTCCGCTCCCGATACTCCGAGGGGACCGTAGTCCTATTAATAAAGTATGGCATATCCAAGCGGACTTGAATAATATTTGGCCCGTTCGTGCATCTTCGGAAGTTGCACCGCGGCCCACAGAATTTACCGAAAATACCCCTCGTTAGATATCCCATCCCGGCCAACGCCTTTTATCCCGCAAGAACTCCTCTAGTCTAGGACGATGCTCGTTTGCGCTCTTTTCGTTCGCTCAATCTGAAACTCATCTGACAACTGGAAACAAAGAAACCCACCGCGACGAACAATCCCTACCAATAAGCCTAATGGATCTGATATTCTATTCCCCCTTGTCCGGACCCGTTGTTCCACTTGAGGATGTGCCCGATCCGGTTTTTGCTGAACGGATGGCGGGTGACGGTTTAGCTATTGATCCTCTCGATAATCGGGTTTTGTCTCCATGCAACGGGAAGGTGACTCAGGTTCATCGGAAACGGCACGCGGTCACTCTTGCCACCGACGAAGGGGTCGAAATTTTAATTCATATCGGAATCGAGACGGTGAATCTGGATGGAGAAGGGTTCCAAGTTCGGGTCTCGGACGGTCAACGGGTAAGCAAAGGTGACCTCTTGATCGAGTTCGACGCTGACCTAATTGCTCGGAAAGCTAAAAGCCTGGTCACCGTCGTTCTGGTCGCGAATAACGATCGCTTTCACCCGACGAACCCGTTTCAAGGAGTCGCCGAGGCAGGTGCGACGCCTTTTTTTATTGTCCGCATCGAAGACCGGCCTGCAGAGGTCGTGACACCACTCGACCCCGCTCTGCCTCGAGTGGAATCCGCGCCGATTGTCGTCGAGGCCGAACACGGGATTCATGCCCGCCCGGCAGCCTCTCTGGCCAACACAGCGCGCCACTTTAAAAGTCTCGTCCAGATCATCAGGCCGTCCGGCAAAGCGGCTGACGCCAAAAGCGTCGTCGCACTTCTCGGGCTTGAAATTGAACGCGGCGATTCGATTCGAATTGTCGCAAGAGGTGCTGACGCGAAGGAAGCCGTTGAGGCTTTGGGCTTGGCCGCGCGTACAGCGTTTGGCCGGATCGAAGAAAAGCCCTTAGCTGCCCCTGTCGAGAAAATAGCGACTCCAACGCCGTTTCCCTCGGGTCAAGAGGAACCGGATGTCCTGCGCGGCGTCTCAGCCTCTCCCGGCGTGGCGATCGGCCGCGTCGCGAAACTGGTCCGGCCAGTGGTTCACGTTGAGGAGTACGCCGTGGACGGCGCGCTGGAAAGACAGCACCTGCACGAAGCCGTCGCCGCGACGCGAAGCGATATCGAAGCGGAACATGCGGAGGCTGGCGGGAGCCAGGGTGAAATCCTTCTCGCCCACCGAATCATTCTGGAAGACCCCTTGCTCGTCGCTGAGGCGGAAAAATGGATCGGGCAGGGAAAGACCGCCAGTTGGGGGTGGCAAGCGGCGGCCCGGTCCTGTGAAGAACGAATTCGATCACTCAAGAGTGGTCTTCTTGCTGGTCGAGCTGCCGATATCGAGGACGTGGCTCTGCGGGTGCTCTGGCGCCTGACCAGCGTCGAACTTCAACTTCCAGAACTAACTAGCCAATCGATCCTTGTCGCCGAGGATCTGCCACCCTCAGTCCTGATCTCGTTGGATCGCGCCAGGCTCGCCGGTTTTGCCACCGTCCGCGGTGGACCCACTTCGCACGTCGCGATCGTCGCTCGTTCGATGGGAATGCCCGCGGTCGCCGGTCTACCGTCCGCCGCGCTAGCGCTGGCCGAGGGCGAGGAGATTGTGCTGAATGGTGATGACGGCTTGCTCGAAACGAAACCGACCAGCGCGCGGCTCCAGAAAATCCGGGCCGTTCGAAGTCAACGAGAAGCTCTTCTCGCTGAAAACCGGAAGACGGCACACGAGCCGGCGGTGACTCAGGATGGAACGCGGATTGAAGTCGCCGCGAACATTGGAGGCGCGGCCGAGGCGCAGGAAGCCGTCAAGATGGGAGCCGATGGGATCGGTCTGCTCCGGACCGAGTTCCTGTTCTTAGATCGCGCTGAACCGCCGACCGAGGAGGAGCATTTGGCCGAGTATCTCGCCATCACCGGGGCGCTGGGAGATCGATCGCTGATCATTCGCACCCTCGATCTGGGGGGCGATAAGTTGCCTTCCTATTTCCCTCAATTCCATGAAGACAACCCGAGCCTCGGCATACGCGGGGTTAGGCTGGCACTGGAACGCCCGGACCTTTATCGGGATCAACTGCGCGCGATTCTCCGGATCGGCTCGCGCGGCCGATACCGCATCATGTTACCGCTGGTCAGCGGAGTCGAAGAAGTTCGAGAACTTCGCGGCGTGCTAACCTCGTTGGCTCAAGAACTCGGGGTTTCAGCTTTGCCGGAAATGGGGATCATGGTGGAAACGCCCGCGACCGCGATGCTGGCGGATCGCTTTGCAGCTGTAGCCGACTTCTTTTCGATCGGCAGCAATGATTTGACCCAATATATTCTGGCTATCGATCGCGGACACCCGGTTCTGGGCCGCAAGCTCGATAGTCTGCATCCGTCGGTCCTGCGGGCCATCTCGGTCACCGTTGAAGGAGCCTCGCTCCATAAGCGATGGGTTGGTGTTTGCGGCGCGATGGCCTCCGAGCCAGCCGCTGTCGCGCTGCTGGTCGGCCTCGGTGTATCAGAGCTCTCCGTCAGCATCCCGATGGTGCCGCAGATCAAAGCCCAAGTTCGAAGCTTGGATCTTGCGAGCTGCCGTAAGTTGGCCGAAAAAGCACTTGAGTTAGACACCGCGGTCGAAGTCAGGACCCTGGTTAAAGAAGCCTTTCCGGTTGTCGGATAGAGCACTAGCAACACAGTCGAAAAACAGAACATGAATACACCTTCGTTTGCTAAATTCCAGATGCTCGGTCGAGCGTTAATGTTGCCGATCGCGGTGCTGCCTATTGCCGGACTCCTGCTCCGCTTGGGACAGCCCGATCTACTCAACATTAAATGGATCGCGCAGGCCGGCGACGCCATCTTCGCCAATCTCGCGTTAATTTTTTCCATCGGTGTTGCGGTAGGCTTTGCGAAGGAGAACCACGGCGCAGCTGGTCTGGCCGGAGGTATCGGTTATCTCATCCTGACTGCCGTCCTGAAGTCGATCAACGATAAGCTTGATATGGGTGTACTCGCCGGCATCCTCTGCGGCATCGTGGCCGGCAACCTGTACAATCGATTCAAGGATATCAAGCTCCCCGAATACCTCGCTTTCTTTGGAGGAAAACGGTTTGTCCCGATCATTACTGGTCTTGTCTGCCTTATTCTCGGTTTGGTGTGCGGCTATATCTGGCCGCCGGTCCAGACTGGCATCGACTGGGTCGGCCACGCGCTTATTGGCGCCGGTGGCCTTGGCCTCTTTATCTACGGTGTACTGAACCGGCTCCTCCTGATCACTGGTTTGCACCACATCCTAAACAGTCTCGTCTGGTTTGTTTTCGGCAGCTTTACGGGAGCCGATGGAAAAGTGGTAACCGGCGATCTCCATCGCTTCTTCGCGGGCGATCCCACGGCTGGCTCCTTCATGACCGGCTTCTTCCCGATCATGATGTTCGGTCTCCCGGCGGCCTGTCTCGCGATGTATCGCGCTGCCCGTCCGGAGAACCGGAAGTTGGTCGGCGGAATGTTAATGTCCATGGCGCTGACTGCCTTTTTGACCGGGGTCACTGAGCCGGTCGAATTCACTTTTATGTTCCTGGCGCCGATATTGTACGTGATCCATGCAATCCTGACCGGCATTTCAATGGCGTTGATGAACTTCTTGCACGTAAGGCTGGGATTCACGTTCTCTGCCGGAGCCTTCGATTACATCATCAGCTACAGGCTTGGAACGAACGGCTGGGTATTGATACCAGTCGGCTTGGTTTACTTCCTCATTTATTACTTTCTCTTCAGCTTCGCGATTCGAAAGTTCAACCTGGCCACGCCAGGTCGCGCTGAGGCTTCCCTGGAGCCTTCTGCTGAAGAGGTCCCGACGGCGAGCGGCGTCGCAGGGAGCCGGGTGGCCCCGCCTGCTCTTGCCGGGGCAGTCGGATTCGTGAGAGCCTTAGGTGGCAATCGGAATCTTAAGCTGGTGGACGCTTGCACGACGCGTCTGCGCCTTGAAGTGGTAGACGATTCCCTGGTCAACGAGCCAGCGCTCCGGACCCTCGGCGCGCGTGGCATCATTCGACCCGGGCGGAATGTCCTGCAGGTGGTAATCGGCCCTCAGGCCGAGATCGTCGCAGGGGAGATCCGGGAAGCCATGGTCAGTGGAGAATATGCTGCGCTCGGGGCAGCGGTTCACGAGCCAGCGGTCAGCACTGATAATGCTGCTGGACCGATTTTTGAGCGGCCGGCTTCGGCGACCGCTGAAGACGCCACAATCGCTCAGCACTTAGTCGACGCTTTCGGCGGGTCTTCGAATGTTCAGCTGGCCGAAACTGTGGCAGTCACCCGGTTGCGGTTTGTGCTTCGGGACGGTCGGCAAGCCGATGAGGAAGCGTTGAAGCGCACCGGCCTGACCGGCGTGATGAAAGCGTCGGAGAACGTCTGGCACATCATTGCCGGTCAACGCGCTCCGGCGATTACGGCTGCGCTCCAGCTGAAGTTGAACGCCGCTTAATTTCAGTTTCTGCTTCTTGTTTCATAAGCTGTACCGGGCTTTGCACCACCCGGTGTTGCCTCTCGAAAACATCTTGTGCACCTCATTTGAATTCCGTTTAGAACTGCTGGTCCGCGCCTGGAACACCTTCTACGGTGGCCGCCAGCAATTCAGTTAGCGCCATCGCAAGCTGAGAGGCACCCATAGCAACATTTTCGGGCGTTGGTTCCCTGCCCTGAATCAGATCTTTTTCCACGGCGTAAGCGATCGGCAGCGAGCTTAGCAATGCTTGTGCATAGAAATCTTTGTAGGTCATACCTAAACCTAAATGCTGAATCTCGGTCGACTCTTCAATGCTTTTGCATTGCGATAGATAACTTATTTTTGCGAGCGAGACGAATCCTATCACCCAAGGACGGAAATTAGATCAGGTTCCGCCGGAGCCCCAAACCAGGCCCCAAAAGGAGCAAGTAAGACCATCTCCTGTTCGAGTCTGGCGCTATCAAAGCCATGACCATCCAGCGGACGCCACGGACATGCAACCGGCTGTGCCACGTTCTGGTTGGAAAAGTTGAACAAACAAAGGATCCGCCCGCCGTTTCCTCTTCGCTCAAATGCCAGGATCGGTTCATTCGCTTGGACCAGTGCAAGATCACCTGTCACAAGCGAAGGATGCTGTCTTCGCCATGCGGCAAACCTCCTGAACATCTGCAGGACGGAATGCGGATCTTTTTCCTGTTCATCCACGGCAATGGGTAAATGTTCCGGCGGCATCGGCAACCACGGCTTGGCAACGCTGAAACCTCCATTCGGTAGCCGGGACGACCACGGCATTGGCGTTCGACATCCGTCGCGGCCCTTGAAATCAGGCCAGAACTCGATGCCAAAGGGGTCTCGCAGATCCTCAAAAGCGATTTTAGCCTCGGTCAGGCCAAGCTCTTCCCCCTGATAGACGCACGCACCTCCCCTGAACGACAAAAGTGCGGCGAGCAGCAACTTGGCCAATGCACGCTCGTCTCCTTGCAGTTCCGGACTGAGGGCGGCTCGGGTGACAACCCTCAGGTTATCGTGGTTGCTCATCGCCCAAGTGGTCCATCCTCCAAGTAGAACCGCCTCCGTTTTTGCGATGACCTCACTGAGTGAAGCGGCATTGAACGGACGTTGCATGAGCTCGAAATTGTAACAGCTGTGAAGATGCTCCCCTGTGCGCGTGTACTTGGCGCTGACGCTGATCATCTCGACATCTGCAACCTCGCCGATCAGGTACCTATCGTCATACTGGTTGACCAGGGCGCGGAGTTCTTTCAGCAGTTCCAAAGTGCGATCCTGATCACGGGTATAGACCAACCGCTGCCAATTGAACGGATTATTCGCCCCGGGCAGCGATTTGGTGTCGCTTGGATCAGGATTGAGGGGAGGATTGTCTCGCAGTTCTGGATCATGAGTTAGAGTGGTGATGGCATCGAGACGCAACCCGTCTACACCGGCATCAAGCCAGAAGCGAACCTCTCCAAACATGGCATCGACGACTTCCTGATTGTGCCAGTTCAAATTCGGTTGGCCGCGCAAGTAATGGTGAAGATAGTATTGTCTGCGACGCGCATCCCATTGCCACGCAGACCCGCCAAAGATCGAGAGCCAGTTGTTCGGCGGGGTGCCGTCGGGCTTGGGGTTAGCCCAGACGTACCAATTCGACTTCGGATTTCTCTGGTCTTGACGGCTCTCCTGGAACCAAAGGTGTTGATCCGAGGTATGCCCCAGGACCATGTCGATGATGAGCTTCAGGTCCCTTTCATGTGCCGCCAAAAGTAGAGCATTGAAATCTGAGTTTGTACCAAAAATTGGATCGACCAGCCGATAATCGCTCACATCATAGCCGAAATCGCGCATCGATGATTTAAAAAACGGAGAGATCCAAATAGCATCAACACCCAAACTGGAGATGTAATCGAGCTTTCGGGTGATACCGGCGAGATCACCGGTACCATCCTCGTTAGAATCAAAAAAACTTCGCGGGTAAACCTGGTAGATGATTGCTCCACGCCACCATTCTGATTTCATTTGGGGTATGTCCGGGGCTTGAAACGGTCGTTTGCAGTCGGGATGTAAGTCTCCCGACAACCGCTTGTCAAGAAACTCCAGTCTTGACGCAGAGTCCATGGACTCAATAGTTTTCCGACGTTTTTCCGATCCTGGATCGAGAAAATCGACTATCGCTTGCTGCGCTATCGCTCCGTTTTAGGTTGCGTTGGAAAGCACCGGCAACGTATATCAACCTATGTTTTTAACTCCGCATGCCTGGCACTTCCAAGAGACCTGAGTCGTTCGTCGCTTTGCAACCCGTGCCAGAAGCCCGTTCATGGGCCGAGAAAGTCGCTTCACGCCTCTGGATGCTTCAGACCAGTTTCGCCGACGATCCGCCAAGCGCCCGCCACGAATACCTCGTTGAAGAAATCGAACGTTCAATCAAGGACATAGTCGAGAGCAGGCGTTCAGAATATCTAGCTGCGCTGATGGAGCGTTTTCCGGGTCCGGAACGGATCGACGCTCCCTATTTCAGACCGCCGGAAGTCGAAACGGTGGAGAGAGGCCCGCAACAGGTAGCGGACGAGTTGATTGCCCGGTTACCTGAATTCTCAAACGAAGCGAAGGCAGTGCTCGCCCAGAAACTTCAAGCTGTCGGACTTTTCGTTTCGACGAGCAGAGGCATTGAATTGCCGTTGGAAGTTTTAGGTAAACTGGGGATGACACCGAAAGAGCCGTTGGATGAAGAGCGCCTGATAAAGCTGTTCACGGCTTTGCTTGAGATGGTGGTCACCCTTGACCATCTGATCTGGAACGTGTGGAAGAATATAGCGCCGAAATCAAGTCTGCGCCGCGAGCAGGGCAGCGATAACCCGCGACGGACGATCGGGCGTTATCTCTCGGGAGATCGCGAGGTAGCCACCCGGCAAATTACCCAGATGCTTGACAAAACGCGCCAACTCACTGGCGGCTTGCTCTCCGCCATTGGTCCGGCCGGAGAAATATTCGCCCGGAAACATCTGGAGAAATTTGCGCCAGAAAAGATTCGCGCCGGCGTTGAGTCCAAGTCTCCCGGGTTCATCTCGAACGTTGAGTTAAAATGTTGGCGCCGCTACGTCGAATTAGCCGCTGACCTCAGCGGCCACGCCGTAGAAATGCAAATTGTCGATGGAATTGTAGCTTATACAGAGGAATTGATTTCGAGATCGGAAATCAGAGGGCGTTAATCCGGTTGGTGCGCCGGACCCGGCGAGAGCCCCAAATTTTTATGCAAGTACATTGGCATGAAGGATTGTTTTTACTGCCGCATCATCTGCAGCGAATCCAGCGAAGCATTCTTGAAGTCTCGTCTTTCGAGCGGCGTCTTAATTGGGCTTATCCCTACGGGTTGATCGACGCACGTCTCTCAACTGACGAATTGGAAAACATGAGGCTGCGGTTCGACCGGCTCCATGCCATTATGCCGAGCGGACAGGAAATACTTTTCCCGCAGGATGCCGAATTACCTGCCATGGACATCAAACAGGCGTTCGAATCGCGGGGTCGATTCATCGTTTATCTCGGGGTGCCGCTCTGGTTTGCCGCACGCGCCAATTGCGTAAACCCGGGTCAGACAGCCGATCCACGGGCAAAGATTCTTTACCGTATCGCAGAAACGGAAGTAGCCGATGAAAATACCGGAGAAAACCTCAAAACGATCCTCCACCGCAGAGTCAATGCACGCCTGTTACTCGAGCAAGAGGATCGTTCGGACCTTGAAGTGATCCCTTTGCTGCGAGTTACCAGGGCCGCAGGGGAAGAGGTCGGCTTGCCAAGGCGCGACCCGGAGTTTGTTGGTCCGTGCCTCATATTAAACGGGTCGGCGAGTCTCCGCGAACTGGTTCGTGACTTGAGCAGCCAAGTCCTGGGGAGCCGTCAGGAACTTGTGGTCCAGATTACGCGCGGAGGATTTAGCATCGACACAATGCGAGGCATCCAGTTCGAGCAGGTGATGCGTTTGCGAACCTTGAACCGCTTCGGCGCCAGACTGGAGGCGCTTATTGAAGCGCCTAACCTTGCTCCATTCGAGATTTACTTGGAACTGCGGGAGATCCTGGGGGAGCTGGCAGCCCTTCATCCAGATCGCGATCTCTATGATTCCGCCCCGTACCAGCACGATAATCCTTACCCATGCTTCAGCGAACTGACCTCAAAAATTCGTGAATTGCTCAAAGGAAGCGTCGCGCCAAGTTTCCTGAAGGTGGCGTTTGTTAAGGTAAACGGAGTCCTGAAGGCAGCGCTGACGGACGATCATTTCCTCCGGCCAAGCGATTATTTTCTAGGCATACGAACGAAGGAAGACCCACGCTCGCTCGCGCATCTTGTCGAAGATGCAGACCGATTCAAGCTGATGCCGGAAAGCATGGCCGGACGCGCCATCCGCGGGGTAATCCTGAAAGAAGAGCGGTTCCCGCCGCTTGAACTCCCCGCGCAATCAAATCTTTATTATTTCCGCCTGCTCCGTGGAGAAAGCGCCCGCAGCTGGCAACAAATCCAAAGCGAAAAATCTGCCGTCGTGCGGTGGACTGGAAACGAATCGGCGGACTACGATCTAACTCTGTATATGACGCTCCCGAAATCGGAAGCCTAATTTCTATGACTCCCCTCGAACTGTGCGAACCGATCTTTACGAAGGTGTGCATGCTCAATCGTCTGGGCCGCAAACAGGGAGACTTACTTAGTTACGATCAGTTGCGTTCGGAAATTGATCAGCTGCTGGCACGAGTACGTAATTCTGCCGAAGCTGACCCCGCCTTGAGATTGCATTGGCAGAAGCTGGAGCTGCCGATGATCTTCTTTGTGGACTCGATGATTTCGGAGAGCGGCCTTGCAGTCGCCGCAACATGGAACCGAAACCGGCTTGCCTACGACAGAAAAGAACTCGCAGGCGACGAAAAGTTTTTCGATCTGCTTGACGAGACGTTGAATGACCCAAGCGATGAAGCGAGTCAGCGCCTGGTAGTTTTTTACACCTGTATCGGACTGGGATTTACAGGTTGGTACACCGGTCAGCCTGAATACCTGCGAGGCAAGATGCTGGACGTCAGCCAGCGCATACGGACCGCGATGGAAACCGACAAATCCGTGCGGATTTGCCCGGAAACATATCTAAATGTCGACACGCGAGATCTGGTGCAGCCGCCCGCCTCGAAGCTGGGCGGAATCGCGATCGTTTTTGCCGGGCTGTGTTTGATCGTCGTGACGGTTGAAGCCTTCCTCTTTCACGCGGCGTCGCTCTCTCTGACCGACTCTCTAACCGCCATCGGCTTGCAGGAGATTTCCAAGTGAACGCTTGACGTTGATTATCGAGTGAAAGAGTTAGCCTATCTTTCTAAGGCATTTGCAAGCCTGCCCCTCTGGGTCAAGCTGGTGATTTTTCTTTTGATCACGGGAGTCATTTTCGGCGCCTACTACGTTTTCGGCCTTCAGACCGCACTTCTAGTCGCGATTGGCATTGCGGTGCTGGTACTAATATTCGCGTTCTACCTTTTGATTGTTTTCTGGGTGGGTCGCCGACGGGCCGCCAAAATGCGGGGTGAGATTGCCACGACAGGTGCCAACAGCGGAGTCACCGACGCCGCGGCGCGCGGCAGACTGGAAGACCTGCGCCGCAACTTCGCCAAAGGGATCGAAAAGTTTGAGTCGGCAGGCAAGGATTTTTATGGGTTGCCCTGGTACGTGATCGTCGGGGAGCCCGGTTCAGGCAAGACCGAAGCCATCCGTCACTCACGGGCGGGCTTTCCGCCCGGCCTGCAGGACGAATTCCAAGGAGTAGGCGGCACCATCAACATGAATTGGTGGTTCACCAATTATGCAGTCATCCTCGACACAGCCGGGAGACTGATTTTTGAGGAGGTTGAACCGGGCGCCACCAGCGAATGGCGAGAGTTCCTCGGCCTCCTGAAAAAGCATCGTTTCAACTGCCCCGTGAACGGGCTGATGCTGACAATCCCGGTCGAAAGTCTTGTTCAGGATTCTGCGGAAGAAATGGAACGCAAAGCCGCCAAGATCGCGCGTCAGCTTGAGTTGATCCAACGGGAGCTTGATGTTCGTTTTCCGGTCTTCGTCCTAGTGACTAAGTGCGATCTGATCCACGGTTTTCGCGAATATTTCGAGTCGCTGGATGATCCTCGCGCCCAGCAACAAATGTTGGGATGGTCAAATCCGGCGCCGCTCGACGCCCCATTTCGACCCGAACTCCTCGAAGAACATCTGCGAACGATCGCGCAACGTCTCCGCAGAAGGAGGCTTGGTCTGTTGCTTGATCCGATCCCGGTTGAATCCGGCGGCCGGCGCGCCAATGAAGTCGATCGGCTGTACGATTATCCCCAAAGCCTGAGCGCGCTTGCTCCACGGCTTCGGCATTACCTGGAAATTATCTTTGTCGCGGGTGAGTGGACATCGCGCCCTTTGTTTCTGCGTGGAATCTATTTCACCTCGTCCATGCGCGAGGGTTCTGCGCTTGATGAGGAACTTGCCCGAGTCATGGGCCTCCCAGTTGACCAGTTGCCCGCGGGACGTGCCTGGGAGCGAGATCACTCGTATTTTCTAAGGGACCTGTTTCTGGACAAGGTCTTCAGGGAGGACGGCCTCGTAACTCGTGCCAGCAACACCGATCGGCTGTTGCTCTATCGTAAACTGCTGCTTTTTGGCGCTGGAGTGCTCGGATTGCTGTGCCTCCTGTTGTTCGGAATTTTCGGTTACCGTTCGCTTCAGGAGAGCATTGGCGCTCAAAGCGGGTTCTGGGCACGGGCCAAAGAAGGGTGGCGAGGAAAAACCTGGCAGCCAATCGTGGTATCCGATCCCGCCGGGAGCGCGCTTTTTCAGTACCGCGGTGATCAGCCCGTCGGTCCGGGTCTCACGCCAGAGACACGGGCCGAATTTCACTACGAAAAACTGTCGCTCTCAGATTTTCATGAGGCGCTCCGCGAACTCGCCAGCAAACCGCTCGAGATTCCGTTGATCTTTAGTTTGTTTGCGCATTCGGGCACCGATCCGGATAGAGGACGTCAACACGCTCAACGGATTCTTTTTGAAGACAGCGTGGTCAAGCCGCTTCTGGACGCAACCCGCCGGAAGATGAGCGAACCAAATCCGGTTCTCCCTGCACACGGCAAACCCGATCCCAGACCGGCCGACCGAGTAAGCAGCCTGGAAGCAAAGGCACTTGTGGCTCTCGTCCGCGTGGAAATAGCTGTGCGCCGAAACTTCGGCCAGCCGGTGCAGGGCTCGCCGGGACCAAGATTTCTGGCACCTTTGCTGGAGTATGTCGCAGACAGGCCGAACGAGGCGAGGCTTGTTGATATCATGAATTGGACCTACACCGAAAATCCCGACGGCCGCGACAAATGGCCTCTACCTTGGGCCAGCGGTGGTTCAACCTTGGCGGAGAATACTGCTATCAGGGTTGGATTGGATCACCTCTCAGCGGGTGCGCGAACCCGGATTCAGAGCCGGGCGGCCAATCTTCAACTGCTCGTGCAACTGGCCGGGCTTGCGCGGCAGTACCAGGCAACTGAGACCGACCTCTCCACTAAGGCCAGCATCAAAGACGACCCGGCAACCAGCGATCGGGAAGTCGACATCATGCTCGACAAGCTCAACACGGCAAAGATCGCGCTCGAAGAAAAACTCGCCGCGCTCCGGCGAGCCGGCGTGTTCGAAGATGGTCCGGAAGCCCTCTTTGCCGGTTATCAGAACCTGATCGCGGGAAACGAATCTCTCTTCGGGCAAATCGCAACGATCCAGGCCGATATAGAAAAGGTCCTTCCCACTCCTCCCAACCCGAACGGAAATGCATTCGCAAAAATTCTGGAAGCATTGCCACGGGATGACAACAAGTACGCTCTTCTCCGGGAGATAAGAGCGAAACTGTCCGACATTTCCGAGCAGCTGAAAACCCAGATTACGGGTGCGGTCAGCCAACCTCAATTGGAAGAGTTCAAGACCCTCGACGACGCGATTCTGGTGCCTCTGGCAGATCAAAAACCAAGTTATCTTGCTCGCTGGAATCTGTATCGTGAGTGCCGTGAAGGGGCGCCACAGTTTCATTATACGGACCGGATGAATCTGATCGGCATGGTTTGGAAGCCGTTCGAACTTCTGACCAATGCGCTCGCAGCCCTAAACACGAAAGTCGAGGATTATCCGGGCAAACTCAAAGAGCCGTTCGCGGCAACATGCAAGTATCTCCTTCGTCGCGCAGAAGAAACCCAGCGGGACGCTTTCGTGACGAACTATTTCAAGCAGGCGAAGGCACAACTCCGGTCGCGCGTACGATTCCCTCTCTTATGGCCTCCAGGCCCGGATAATCTCACCATCAGTGTCGATCAGCTTCGGCAGGTGAAAGCTTTGCTGAACACGATGCGCCGCGATCTGCAATCGGACACTTTCACCAAGATGCCGGTGCAGACACGGCAAGGGTTAACGGACATGGCTAAGGGATTGAACCCCCTTTACACTTTGTGCGATACAATCCTGAAGCCGGACGGTTCTGTCTCGTCGGTCACAATCACCCTGCTCAATGGACAGGCGCAACGGCAATTGTCAGGACCCGATCTTGCCCCGATGGCGACACCGACTCCACTTCCGGCCCCGCCCCGCCGCTCGATCGTCAGTCAGCTTTTCACTGGCGACGCACCCACCCCGACGCCTGCACCGACGCTCCCTTACAATCCTCGCAACTGGAACGGAATAATGCTCGTCGAGGGCGGCAAATCGCGGGCCTACCGGCACGGAAGCGGCGTTGTACCAATCGACGCTCCTGCGGATATGCCACTCGGAAAATATCCAATTGATAGCGCCTTTCATTTCATCGTTTTCCACACCCCGACCGGTGGCGCATCTGAAACGGTAGACTGCGGTGAAAACTGGTCCGCGTTGCGCTTGTTAGGGAGGTTCGGCGGAAAACCTGTGGACGTCGGTCAGGTTTGGCGTGTCTCGCTCAGGCCCGGCGAACCGACCGCTGTTTGGGTCCAGATCGCCTTTGAGACGCCGCTTCCGGCGCTGGAAGCCTGGCCGACTCTGGACAGCCTGGGTCTGCGAGATTTTGCCGGGCCATGAGTCGATTTCTTAAGGTTTTCCTGCGGGATCCGATAAGTGACCGGATCCACGTCGCCGGCTTTGGCAAACACCCGGCCTGGGATGACCATATCGACGATATCGGGTTGAACACGGAGACCTTAGTTCTCACGAAACAGCTTCTCTATGCGGAAGGAATCGCAACCCAGCTTGCGTCGGGCGCTTGGGATCAGATCGAGAAGTCAGGAAACGCCATCGAGTTCGATCACCGATTCGTTTGGGGCCGCGACAAACAGGCGATCGTCGGGGCGATCTGGGCTTCAGCGGATCGCAAGGGACGCACCCGTTTCCCATTGGTAATCTGCGCGCAGGCCGGGTTTGACGGTCCGCGGGCAATCGATCTTTTGTTCGACCCCATCGAGCGGCTCGGCACGTACTGCAGAACAGGGAAGACTCAGGAGGAAATCCGCGAGGCATTTAGTCAAACCCAATGGGAATTAAACGCCGCCATCCTGCCTTCCATCTGCGACAACCTGTTTAACGAAATACCGGATTCAGGAGAAAATATAATTCTGCCGGCACTGGTTACGCTTTCCGCAGGTCTGAAAAACAGGCGCCCCCGCGGCCTGCGCGACACTGCCAAACCAAGCAGATGGCATTTCCGGTTGGGCGCAATTTCGACTCAAGGCAAAGAAAATCTAAGTTTCTGGTCTGCCTATCTCGCCGCACGACACAGCGGCCCCAGTCTGCCTTATGTTGTCATCGCGGCCAACAGGCAAGGGTGGACCGACCTGATCGTCGGTGAACCGCTGGAGAACGATTTTTTTTGTCTTCGAGCCAATGAGAAAGCGCTCCCGGCCACGTGGACTGAAATCGAGGAAACAGAGCTGCGAAAATTAGAATCGGAAGCCAAAGACTACTTGCATACCTACAGGCTCGGACTTGCCAGCACCTCAACACATCGCCGCTCCTGGTGGTCGAGCCTGTTTAACAAGTAACCCCACCAGTTGAACTAAGACTGAAGATCAGATCGGAATTTAGGTTAAAATTTCCAGGCCGAACCCACTCTAAAATGTCCTGAACTGTAGTGATTGCCTTCTTCAGTGTAGAGTCCGAAGCTCAAGTACCCCAGATCAAGCTGCCGACCTTCGACGTTCCAGGTGAAATGGTGTCCGATTTCCGCGCCGGCCGTCACGTAAGAACTAACCGGTGCCGACTGGAAAAACTGTGTGTAGATGCAGTAACATTCTATCACCCACCCGTTGCCAAAGGGGACCGCCACTTTCAGGCCGTTCTTCATTATCTGCTGATCTACCCCGGTCGGAAATTGCGCGTCATCGGTGGTCAGAGTATGCCCTTTTAGAAAGCTTATGTAATTCCCATACGTCAGCGTCAGCCAAGGCCAGCGATAGGCCAAAGAATTGGTCAACGCGCCCGCACCGATGATTTCCCTGCTTCCCGATGCGGCAAACGCGGCTGCCGGAGTTACATCCCAGGACCACGGCTGATCCGGCAAAGGTACTATCACTCTCGTTGGCAACTCGAGCGTCAGACCTGACTGGAAGAGGCCAATATTTGAGATCTCGACGTACTGCAGTGGTACTTGATACTGGAGCATTATCCGATCATTGAACTTGAATTGTCCCGTGATTGGAAAGCCGTACTCTTCTCCATGATGCCCCTCAAAGGTAAACTCTCCTGCGTCGAACGCGACTCCGATCGAACTCTTCTTGTCTCCGGACTGCGCCATCTCATTAGACAACGAGCCAAAATCATAGAATGTGCTGTTCGCCATCAACGCCGTCGTGCTGGTGGGCGTTCCGTCCGATAGATGAAATTGAGCCGGTTCGATTTTGGTCTGGACCGCGCTCGTCACATTAACTACCCCGTTGCTGTAAGTGACTCGGAAAACCTGGCCGTTCGGACCAACGACAGTGCGAAACGTCCCGCTGACCCCTCCGGTCGCAGTCAATACCGAAAATTGATTCCCGGCACTCGGCACAAATCCGCTCGCCAGCGTCAGCTTCAAGGTGCCATCCAATGCCGCGTGTCCACCCACGATCAGCCGAGTGTAGTCGCTCGCTGAGACGATCGACACGTTGTATGTCCCAGTGGAGGTTTGGGTATAGTTACCGCTGATAGTCAAAGTCCCCGGTGAATTCCCTGGCGACAAATTCCCGGCATTGGTCACTGTCCCGCCTACCGGCCCAATCAGTCCAGTGCCTTTGAGCGTCCCGCCCGCTTGAACGTTAACGACCGGCGAGTTTAACTGCCCATCGACGTTCAGGACACCTGCCATCACGTTGGTCGCAACCGGCGCGTTCAACACCTTATCTATTATCCAGGTCCCCGATCCCTGTTTTGTCAGCGAACCAGCGTTTGTAATCGTTCCGGTTACCGCCTGAGTGACGGTCTGCACTCCTGCCCCGCCCAGGATAAGGATGGTTCCAGGGTTCGTTCCAAGGTTCAGATCACCGTTTATTGTACTGCCGGAAAAAAGCTGCGCGGTGTTAGCCGAGTTACCGAGCGTGACGGTTCCATTGATGACGCCGCTGTTTATCAGTGTCCCAAGACCACCGGCCATGGCAACGGCTGAGCCGCCCGTTCCGGATATTGCGCCACCGGCGTTGTTCGTTACCGTACCGCCGCCGTTGAAAACGATGGCATTTCCAGTTGGGCTGCTGATTTGGCCACCGGTTTCGTTAATGATATTCCCAGGACCAATGTTGGAAATTACGCCGGCCGTGATATTGCCAAAGTTGTCAACCGTGCCGCCATTATTTACCGTCGGCACTGTCACCAAGGTGATGCCGCTATTGACGCGCAAAACGCTCTTAGGGCCGGTGACTACGGCGGTACCAATGGAGGTGGAAGAGTCGATAAAGATCCCGTCATCGACTAAAACGTTTGCCAAGTTGCTCAAGACCAACCCCTTATCAATTATCCAGGTCCCCGATCCCTGTTTTGTCAGCGAACCAGCGTTTGTAATCGTTCCGGTTACCGCCTGACTGACGGTCTGCACTCCTGGCCCGTCCAGGATAAGGATGCTTCCAGGGTTCGTTCCAAGGTTCAGATCACCGTTTATTGTACTGCCGGAAAAAAGCTGCGCGGTGTTAGCCGAGTTACCGAGCGTGACGGTTCCATTGATGACGCCGCTGTTTATCAGTGTCCCAGGACCACCGGCCATGGCAACGGCTGAGCCGCCCGTTCCGGATATCACGCCACCGGCGTTGTTCGTTACCGTACCGCCGCCGTTGAAAACGATGGCATTTCCAGTTGGGCTGCTGATTTTGCCACCGGTTTCGTTAATGATATTCCCAGGACCAATGTTCGAAATTACGCCGGCTGTGATATTGCCAAAGTTGTCAACCGTGCCGCCATTATTTACCGTCGGCACTGTCACCAAGGTGATGCCGCTATTGACGCGCAAAACGCTCTTAGGGCCGTTGACTACGGCGGTACCAATGGACGTGGAAGAGTCGATAAAGATTCCGTCATCGACTAAAACGTTTGCCAAGTTGCTCAGGACCGCTTGGAAAGTCACGGTACCACTCCCGAGCTTAGTGATAGTGCCGCCCCCATTAAATGTACCGAAAAACGTTCCTCGATTGAGCGTTATGTTACCGTCATTTTCAATAGGGCCGTAGGAGAGGAAGCCTCCTCCCTCATCTACAATCAGGTTCCCTCGCGGACCAATTGTCAGCGGTCCGCCGGCTTGCGACGTGCCGATCTGGAGATTACCCCCGTTCAGAATTTCCACCGTGCTACCGGCGACGGGCGGTGCAAAATTGGGAACTACGGCGCCGATGCTCAGGGAGCCCGCGACGGCATTGTTCGCACCGATTTGCGGAGTGCCGCCGTTGTTCACCAGAAGACCTGTAGTAATCGTCGGGACCACGCCAGCTTGGTCGTCTGTACCGATCCAGTTCCCTGCCGTGAACCAGTCGCCTTTCCCGGTATTGTTCCACAGTTCATCAATAGCCTGGCAGTACCCCCGGAAAGGTCCAATCAAAACCAGGCTCAAGCCGAACAGCGCCAGCCTGCAAGTAAATAGCGGAAAATCCAATGAACAACGCCACGCGAAGCATCGCATAGAAGTTATACTTATCAAAAATCCTGCCAATAGTACAGACAGCTGTGGCGCAAGATTTTCGGCGAGCCTAGACTTCCGATTGACCGCAGAAAGATGTCGAGCCAGGACGTTCCTTAACCCGGCAGAAAGCCCTGACAATAGGGATCTCCCGGATCATTCGGCCAACTAAAATCGCCACTCGCGATGTTCGTAACGCTCGACAGATTTGTTACGCCCAGCCCGCCAGAAAACGGTATTCAATCAATGAGCAACAAACTCTGCTGACGAAGCAACGAATTCCGCAGGGAAAGTGTCGTACGAATTTACCTCCCCAACATTGGGTAGGGAGCTGATCACATAGCAATTGGTTCCCACGGCCTCGTGAGTTACGACGTCAAAAACCACAATGCAATGCAGATTTGCAGGGTCCGCCCATTCGGAGCCAAGCGACTCGCCTTTCGCTTCAACCTTTTGCTGGGCGGCGGCTCGGGTTTGGACGTATTTCCCACGCTGTTTTTCATTGGGATCGAGCGTTTGAACCGCAACGTAACGGCGCGCGGGCCTCTCTTTTTTGCCGCTCACGACTTGGGAAAAGTAATGGTTTGCGAGTTTCTGCGCGGCTGCCTGTTGATCCGGCGTGGTCTTACAAATCACAAGGACTCGCTGACCCAAGCCGTTCGGACCGGTCCAGCCCGCGCATCCGCTTACAAGCAGTGCAACACCGGCCATAAAGGAGGATAGAGAAAGTTTAAGGTTCATGATGGGATCGTCAGTATTAAAGGAGTTTTGTAAAAAAGACAACGTGCTCAACCGTAAATACCCCGATCCGGTAGCTTTCTTGAAGGCAAAGTCTTTGGAAATGATAAGGTTCCCGGATGGCACGCTATCCGATCATTACGGTCGGGCAACCGAGCACAATGACACCACCGTGCATTGTGGGATCTCCGATTCGGGCCGCCATCAGGTTTCCGATCAAGACCGTGGGCGAGCCCATGGCGATCGGATCGGGTGGTCCGACACACGTGCACATATCAGTTGCGCGCGCGGCAGGTTGACCGCCAATAAGTACGGTCGGGCAACCGGGGGGTAGAATCGGGCCACCGACGTGCGGGACAGGTGGCACACCTGGAGTGACCATTGGACAAGTATGCATGTCACCTACTCTTGCAGCTGGAGGCATAGTTGGTTCTCGTTAGTTAGTTTTTGTTAGGAGCGTGCAGATTTTTGTCCTGATTTAGAGTCGTCAGCCTCGTCGGGTTGGGTTGGGTTGGCTTGAGCCGGGTCTTGCGGGGATGTCGGACTGCTTCCACAACCCGATCCGGCAGCACCCCCGCTGTTAATCATCACCAATGTCCCTTGAATAGAGACTCCCGCAGGACCGATATCGATAAAGTTTCCACCCACTTTAAGCGTCAGCTGAACACCCGCCTCGATGACTGCTGTCATTCCGGCTTTCAGATGGATCACCTGCCCCGCATCAACGGCGTGGTTCATGCTTATTTTTTCTTGCTGAGAACCGCCGACTGTCAGCGACTGACCGCCGTCGATCTTCTCATTACGATTCCCGGTCACGTGCAAATGATCGTCTTTCCCAACCGATTCCTTCCTGGCGCCGTTGATAACGATATCCTGATTGCCTTCCCCGCTGTCAACGCCACCGACGAGGAGTTGCATGCTGTTGCCCACCTGCTCAACTTGGTCATGGCAGACCTTGATGTGCTTGTCGTGGTAGACCATTTCGCGCTGGTCCCCTGTCTTGGATCCATCTTTTTCCTGACCGATTATTTGATGACGATTGTTGTAGGTGCGGGCAAGCGAGTCGTTTTTCGTGGTGAATTCCAGGTTCCGCTCGGCATGTAAAAATATTTGCTCCTTGTCCTTCGTATCGTCGAAACGGAATTCGTTGAACCCGGCGCCCCCCAAGCTGGTGTTCGATTTGATGCCACTAACATTCGCATCGTTCTTGTGTTTCGAGTCCGACCCATCACCAAGGTAGGGGGGCGTCTGTTCCGCATTGTAAACACTCCCTACGATGACGGGTTCGTCGGGGTTGCCTTCAACGAATGCGACCAGAACCTCTTGTGCGAGGCGCGGCCAAAAAGAACCACCCCACCTTTTCCCGGCGAACGTTTGTGCGACCCTAATCCAACAGGAGCTGTTTTCGTCATTCTTCCCATCGCGATCCCAATAGAACTGTACCTTTATGCGGCCGTATTTGTCGGTGAAGATCTCCTTCCCGCTTGGACCAGTTACGAGCGCGTTCTGGACACCGGCAATAAATGGTTTCGGTGTACGGATCGGCGGTCGGTAGGGAAGGCTGAGCGGGACACAGGTGAACGAATTCGAATAGAACAGACCGGATCCGGTCCCACCGGAGACGAACTCACCCGACATGAGCGCTTGATGTGCAACCGAGACCAGCACGTAATCACCCTCGGCATCAAAATGGCGCTCAAGAGTGAATTTTTGACCGGCGACAAAATTACTGCAACCAGAACTCCCCGAAATCGTTATCGACGGCAACGCCTCCGCCTGCATTCGAAGTTTTACGGTTCGCTTATTGTCATCGAAGATTTTCTGCAAGCGTGCAGGCTGGTCACCGCCACTCGGCGAGATGCCGTCAAATCGGACCGCATAGCCACCCGGAAAGTCATAGATTTCGAGGGGTTCGTTGGCCTGCATTTTCAACTTGTGTGAGACCGTCCCGACCTCAATCGAGTCGATGATATTTTCTTTAGCTTCAAGATTCTGCTTCGGTTGCTCGAACGAGTGATCCCAGAGCGTATACTTTGACGCCCGCAGAGCCTGGGTTTTTTGCCAACCGAAGATCTGGTCACCTATCTGTGGACTTCCTCTTACGACATCGTACCTGGCGATGGAAAGGCCCGGTACAGTCTCATGGGACTGTGGAGTGTCCGCGACGATCATTTTATGGCTACCGTCGGAATGTTTGAAATAATAATAAATACCCTCATCCTCCATGAGCCTACTGGCGAAATTGAAATCTGTCTCGCGGTACTGCACGCAGTATTCCCGGTATTGGTAGTCTCCGCGAAGTTGAAAGTCGGTGTCGAATCCCTCGAACACGGCTTTGAGGATGTCCGGTACAGACTTCTGCTGAAAAACCCTGCTGCGCGACCGGTGCGTTAGCAACCAGACCTTAGGAACAACTTCCGCGGAGAAACTTGTAAACCTTTCGTTGCGATCACCCTCCGAGAAGTTGGAACAAATGCCATTGATATACCTCCAGTCGGTATCGCCCCGTGCCCCGAGGGTGGCAACTTTAAGCGTTATCTCATTTCCTACAATCTTGCTGAAGTCGATCTGGGCGGAGTTTTCGGCGATCAATTTAATGTCGAAAGCGAACAAGCCGCTTATCTGCTCGTTTCCGTTAAACGCGGTGACCAGAAGAATATCTGCGCCGAGAGGAGTTGTTACCTGCAAAAGTCGGTTAGCCTGCGAAAATTGGGGCATAGGGGTCTTATATTAGGAGGTTCTGACATTTCAGCCTTATCTTGCACGAGGATAGGACACTAGGTGTAACTATATTGGAATGCGGCATCCTTAACGGTGACCTCCACTTTCTCGGTGGTACCTCCTTCCAGTAAGCGGCCGAGGATCTCGCGGCTGATCTCGGGCAAGAGCGTCTGAGTGAGAATTGCATCCACCATGCGGCCGCCACTCTCGAGCTCGGTGCATCGGCTTGCGATCAAGTCGACCACTGAATCATCATAACCAAAAGTGATGGCGCGATTTGCACCGACTCGCTGTTGGATGCGACTGAGTTGGAGCTGAATAATCGATCTCAACATTGCGTCGCTCAACGGGTAGTAAGGGATCACTACAAGACGCCCAAGCAAGGCCGCCGGAAATACCTTTAGCAACGGTTGCCGGAGCGCCTTGGCAACACCTTCCGGTGACGGCATCATCTCCGGGTCCTTACACATATTCGTAATCAAGTCGCTTCCGACGTTGGTCGTGAGCAGAATGATCGTGTTCTTGAAATCGATTAGCCTCCCTTCACCATCTTCCATCATTCCTTTGTCAAAGACCTGAAAGAAAATTTCGTGGACATCCGGATGCGCTTTTTCAACTTCATCCAGAAGCACGACGCTGTAGGGACGCCGGCGAACGGCTTCTGTCAGGATGCCTCCTTCACCGTAACCGACGTAGCCGGGCGGAGCCCCCTTCAACGTCGACACCGTGTGCGCTTCCTGAAATTCACTCATATTAATCGTGATGATGTTGCTCTCGCCACCATAAAGCGCTTCGGAGAGAGCCAACGCCGTCTCGGTTTTTCCTACACCACTCGGACCGGCCAAAAGGAAAACTCCGATCGGTTTGCTGGGATTATCAAGACCGGCACGCGAGGTTTGAATCCGTTTAGCAATTGCTTCCAGGCCGTGTCGCTGGCCGATCACCCGTTTCTCGAGACTGTCCGCCAGGCTCAGAACCGCCTGAATTTCATTCTTGACCATCCGGCCCAACGGGATGCCGGTCCAATCCGCCAACACAGAAGCTACCGCCTGTTCGTCTACGCTTGGAAGGATGAGCGGATCGTCACCCTGAATCGCCGACAGCTCTTTTTCCGATTCGCGCAGTTTGGCGAGCAGGGCGTCGCGATCTTCCATTTTGATCTCTTGCCTGGCCTCGCCCTCCTTTCCTGGAATGGCTTCACCGTCCAAACGCAGTTGCCGGCGAAGTTCAAGAATCTCATCGACTATCTTCTTCTCCTTCTTGTAAGCCGCTTGAAGTCTGGCGAGACCATCTTTTTCAGATGTCAGATTCGCTTCGATGTCGATCTTGCGCTGCTGGTGATCAATGCCGATGGCGGATTCCCTTTCGATGATGGCAAGCTCGCTCTCGAGCGCGGAGATACGGCGCTGGCAATCTTCGAGGGCCGGCGGAGTTGCGTGCTGGCTGATTGCGACCCGGGCGCAGGCCGTGTCGATCAAGCTGACTGCCTTATCCGGTAATTGCCGGGAAGGAATGTAACGATGCGACAGGCGAGCAGCCGCCTCGAGAGCTTCGTCGAGCAGCTGCACCTTATGATGCTTTTCCAGAACCGGAGCCAGGCCCCGGATCATCAGGACCGCTTTGTCTTCGCTTGGTTCGTCCACTTTGATCACCTGAAAACGGCGGGTGAGCGCGGGATCTTTTTCAAAGTACTTTTTGTACTCCGCCCAGGTAGTCGCGGCGATGGTGCGAAGGGTGCCTCGGGCCAGAGCTGGTTTGAGCAGGTTCGCTGCGTCACCCTGTCCGGCCGCGCCCCCAGCCCCGATCAGCGTGTGCGCCTCGTCGATAAAAAGGATGATCGGCTTCGGAGAGGCCTGGACCTCGTCGATCACCTGGCGCAACCGATTTTCGAATTCTCCTTTCATGCTTGCCCCAGCCTGCAGCAATCCAAGATCCAAAGTTCGCAGAACCACCTCCTTGAGGGCCGGAGGCACATCACCGGCGGCAATTCGCAAGCCAAACCCTTCGACGACTGCCGTTTTTCCTACACCAGCTTCGCCTGTCAGGATCGGATTATTCTGTCGGCGGCGCATGAGAATATCGATGATCTGTCGGATCTCTGCGTCGCGACCAAGGATCGGATCGATCTCTCCTTTTCTAGCCTTCTCGGTAAGGTCGACGGAGAATCGGCCAAGCGCTTCCTGCTTTCCCATGGGGCCGGGAGCCATTGCTCCACTGGTCTCACCTGGAGAAACTCCAGCTGCTCCGGCTTGTTCCGCAATACCAAGCGATTCCTCAGGCGAGCCCGCGGTAATTCTCGCGAAATGATCCGTGAGGGCCTCAAGTTTTATATTCGAGATCTCTTTCGATAGACTGAGAAAAACATTGCGTAGGCTTGGAGTCTTAAGCAGCGCGACCAGCACATGACCGGTCCGGACGCGGTTTTCTCCGAAAAGGAGCGATCCGAATACCCAACCGCGTTCGACCGCTTCTTCAAGGTGCGGCGAAAAGTCGGAGATCGAGGTGGCACCGCGGGGCAACCTGTCGAGCGCGGCCGTAAGATCCGTCGCCAACCTGGAGGTGTTTAACCCGAAATGCTTGATGATCCTGTGCAAATCCGAGTCGGGCAGTTGAAATATTTGGTTGAGCCAATGCACGAGTTCGACGTAGGGGTTGCCCCGCATCTTGCAGAAGATAGTCGCGCTCTCGACTGCCTTGTAGGCTATCGAATTGAGTTTCCCGAAGAGAATCGATCTTTTGATTTCAGACATTCGTCATAGTCGCGAATTGCGCGGTTCCAGAGTTAGGCCCGAAAATCGGGCAGCCAAGGCCGGGTGACAGAAACGGAAACGAGCCGTTCTTTACCATGTATTCAGTTTCATCCGTCCGATCAATGTTAAACAGAGGTAAGCGAACTGTCCCGGTTTGCCTCCCTGGGGACCGGGCAAGGCGGGACGCCTTGCTTACAAAGTTTCCGGATCGAAAATCGCATCGTCTGGATCACGCGTGAAAGGTTCGCTTTTCAGCCAGGTCGTCCATCCGAGCATAGCGCCCTGCCCGAGAGATAAGGGAGGCACCGCGCCGGCCTTCAAGACGCATTGGAGGTCCCAGTAGAGTTCCTGGTTGGTATAGTTCAGGACCCAGTCTTTCAAACGTTTAAAACTGTCACCGATCGGCACCAGCCTTTGTAAATCAACCAACTCCATAGGACCCATCCGGATGCGAAATTTCAGCTGTACCTCATACTTCCGTTCTCCGGTGATCGCATTAATCCCCAGACTTCCGGTTTCGGGTGACTCGCCCAACCGGCACTGGTTCTCTTTCGGAATCTTCATCCAGTACGCGGCAAACTCCTGGATCTCCGTGGGAAGACCGAAAAAATCCGCAAGGATTGCCTCCAGTCCTTCGGCGTTTCGCGTCTGCGCCGACATGCGGCCGGCAAAATGAATTTTTGCCCAATCCGACACCGAATCGCGATCTCGTAACGAGGGGAATCCAAGACCGAAAAAACTTCCGAAATACGTGGCATAACGCCCCCGCGCTGCGCGATCGAGATCGACGCTCTTCTGATTGCTGGCCCAGGCCCGATAAAAGAACGACAACATTCGGTGATGGAAAATGTCTATGAACCGAACCAGTGTCGAATCGTGCGCGTTCCTTTGGCGATCCCGTGCGAAATCGGTCAGATGCTGCGGCAAAGGCCCATTGGGTCCAAACATACCCAGGAAATTGACGAACATGCGGACCACTCCTTCCGCCTGTTCAATGCCTTCCAGACTCGACGGAGCAAACGACAGAGAAGGAACCTGACAAAAACGCAAAAAATCTTCTTCCAGGCGAACCGAAGATCCGACACGCGGCCACGCCCGGTATTCAGCCTCCAGTCGCCGAACAGCCTGGAAAAAGTTGAAAGCGTGCGGCCTCAAGGCCATCTCGCCGGCTAAGCTATCTGGCGTCTGCCGATCAGGCTCGGCCATCGGGTAACCTCCCCGCGTCGTTGAGAGATAATAACAGTCTCGGTGAACGAGTTGATCGAAACATAGCGCGCAAAAAACTGCGCCAGTACGGCGCCAAGTATGAAAATCCCGGAACCCTCAAACGCCTCCTCGTCGAACGTGACTCTAATCTCAAGGCCACGCGCAAAAGTCAGCGGTCCGGCGCTAGCGACCCGCCGGACGATCGGACTAGCAACGACAGAACGTATGCCATCGACCTGGCGCAGCATGAAAGCGTCGTTTGAATTGAGGTAAAGCTTTAGTAAATCGCGCAAGGCAACAGCTCCTTGGCCATCCTTCGAATCGAGCAGCGAAAGATAATTCAGAGACAGATGGCTAATAACTCTCCAGGTTGGATCGCCTTCCGCCGTCGAGGAAACCGGGACAGTAGGAACCGCAACCCAGCGGATAGAGGCCACCGGCGAATAGAGTTCTGTCGCGAGGTCCGTATCGCCCACGGAAATCGGTAACTGAATAGGTAAATGACGATTCGTGCAAAGCGCACTGATGTTGAGCTGGCTGAGTTGTCGTTTGTATGGCCCGACCTTAGCATCCACTAGCGAGATGAAAACTTCACTGCCGGCATAGGACGATACTGCACCGAACTTTTTTTCTTTCGCGGTCAACACTCTGGACACCCGATGAACTGTATAATAGGCACCGGCCAGCGTATCGGAGTCCCGTGCGAGGTAAAAGGGTTCGAATCGTTGTTCTTCGTTCGTTTTGGCAGTGATTCCCACAACTTCCTGGATCTGGTAAACTTCAAAATCGATTGGCCTGGTGCGTTCCGGCACCACATGAAACTCGGCAAAGCGATCTGAGATCAATACCGGGTCGAGCCTTTTCGGGAAGAGGTTGATGACCGGGGTACAAAAAAGCGCAAAGCTATTTGCATCAATCCGGTTATCCAACTTCGGCTCAGCTGTGCGCAGGGCAATAATTATATCAAGCTGATCGCCGCCGCATTGCTGGACCGCGGAGGCGAGCCCAGATAGTTCAAAGAAGAGAAAACGCTGCGGACAAGCAAAGTACTCCTTCAATAGTCGATACCCCTCGAAACTGCGCGGCCCTCGCGGCAGCAGCGCCTCTTCTTCTCGAAACCCAAGCCGGTGAATATTTGAGGCCGGTAGAATTTCGCGAAATCGACCTTGCCCTTTTGGCGGTTGCAGAATGATATGCGTCCCTCGCGCGAATATCTGCTCGAAAATCCAGATCGGGATCTCGTCGGCGCCGCGAATAAAGAGTGGAACCCGATCGAGCTTCAGCTCTTTGAATTTTTTGCCGCAGGTTGCCTGGAGGCGAATGGATAGGGCGGCCTTAGATCCCAGCGAACCGGGGAGGTCCAGCTCGACGATCGTGCGGGTGTAGTAACGCGCATTAGTAATTTTTAATGGCCAGAGACGCACGTCATGGGCCGTCCGGAACTGGCAGGGTGTTTCGTCGCTTTGGCCGCGAAGCGCGGTTCCCCGCTCAAGCAAAAAGCCATCCTCGGGACCCGGTTCACGAGGGTCGGGTTCGAAACGAGCCACTCCCATGGAGGGAACCGGACTTAGATAATGCGGAAATACTGTCTCCAGCAGAGTTTGCGTAAAACGGGGAAATTCCGCGTCCAATTTCAAATGGACTCGTGCAGCCAGGAAAGCAAAGCCCTCCAGCAAACGCTCAACATACGGATCGGGGCAAATTTCCTTCGCGTCCCGGTCCAGGGCTAGTCTCCCGGCAATCTTGGGAAACTCGCGCGCAAATTCGGCCGCCATCTCGCGGACGTGACGTAACTCGCTGTTGTAATAGGCTAAGAGCCGTTCATCCATTGCCAGCCTCTCGGACGCTGCACTCGCTCCCCTCAAGGTCGAGTACAGTCTTGATAAAAAGCTTTTCCGGAAGCGGATTTACCCATAGTTCACCTGTCAATTCGACAGAAAGCATATTCCGCTCTATCAAAACATTGATCCGGAGCGTCCTGCGGTTAATCCGTGGTTCAAAGACGATAATCGCATCAAACAGTTGTTTCTCGATTTCATCGACGTCCGGGGCCAGCCGGCCGTACAGTTGACGCACCCCAAAATTGATTACGGAGCGGAAAGCCTCTTCAAAGTCAGCGAATGTCGCCTCGCCCACTCGCTCGTCGGCGTAATGACCCATCGAATTGAAAAGCCACTCCAAATCTCGAAGCACCCCGGCCTTGTAACGTTGGAGGGAAACGATTCGCTGGTTCCGACTCTCCTCTCGTTTTCCCGGTTCCTCGTCCGTAAGGCGATCGAGTAAGCAGGGTTGGAGTCTGTCGAGCGGAGTGATTCCTTCGGGCATATTCAGCGAACGTGAAGTAACGCCCCTCGATGATTTCTGCCGAAATAACGTTTCAATGGCCTCTCAAGTCGTCAGATCGGAACCTGCGAGTTCAATATTTCGGATCTCCAACAGTGGATATTCCCCGGCGTTTGTCGCAAGAATCCTTTGGCCAAGACCAATATGGACCCCAGACTTATTGAGCCAATCAGTCTTTCGAGCCAACTTCAGGTTACTGTCCCCGGAACGCTCCGTTCCGGCGTAGCGAGCAGGAATATGGCCGGCGGCTTGACCGCCGTTCTCCCACACAAACTGTACCGGTGCCCATACTAAATCCCGAAGATCAGTTACCGGCTCGATAAAGATCTGACGGATGCGGCAAAAAGGAATCCAGTAGTAACGGCCTTCCAGGATCACCTCAAGGACCGGGCCCAGGCGTTCATCCGAATCGGCGATCCATTCGAAGACTTCCCCGTTAATCTTGCCGCCGCTCATGGGGGCCGCGTCGAATGCTTTGTCACGCAGCTCCGCACCGGCCCGGAACTCACCCTTGCCGAACAGCTCCATCGCCTGTACCAACGATCCAACCCACTCGGCCGGCTCCCCGAAAATGATCGGTGTCCGTTTGCCGGCAAATACCTCCGTTCGAATCGCTTCGCAAAGCAGTACCGGTTCAAAAATTCGCGATAGCATCATGCTATCGGAATCCATCTCGGACAGTATCTGAAGCTGGGTGTCAGCCCGCTTCCAATCACCCAGCACGCTGAGCAGTTGGAAAAGGAAAATCCGCGGTTTGGCGTTCGCGGGATCATCCCGAACGACCTTTTGAAGATCTTTCAATCCCTCATCCAACCGGCCATCTTTGAGAAGCTGCTCCGCTATCATCAGTTCTAGATACCGACAATCCTAACCCTCTTTCGCGTTCGCCGAGATGTCCCATGCCATTGGAATTGCCGTCCCTGCTGCGCCCTTATCGTCCTGGGGAACATAATCCAGGCTAACTTTCCCAAAGTTAAGAGTTACATTTTCTGTTAGACGGTCCTCACCGCCCGATCCTCCTGTCGAAATCGAGGTAATCAGAACCTCTTCGATTTTGATCTTGAGGTATTCGACCGGCTTCTCACCCGCCTTGCGCACGACGAGGGTAGCGTCCTTGAAGTGCTTTCCATCACAACAAGCAAGTGCTAGTTTGGGTGTCGCGCTGTCGACCCATTTCGTGAAACTTAAGTCCTGGACATTGACTTTGCCAGCTCCAGCGCCACCGCCAACGTGAGCAGATCCGCTGTTGCTCAAGCCCCAAGACCAGGCAAGAACATCAATCTCCTTCTTATGGGTTTTGTCCTTTGACTCGCCGTCAACGGTGTCAATTTTTATGAACATGTCTACTGCCATACTGTACTCTTATCCTTTTTTATTTTTGGCGCCGGTTGTTTCGGTGACCGATTAGCCCCCGCCCTGCCGCGCGTCCGCTGCGGCGCTACAGCAGAAGCCGCCAACCCTCGGGAGACAATTCGCCAACGACTGATTTATTTCCCGCCCTTGGCCGAAGGAAGTTTCGACACCAGACGGAGCGATACGGTGAGACCCTCAAGCTGGTAGTGGGGCCGCAAAAAGAATTTGGAATTGTAGTATCCGGGGTTGCCCTCCACCTCCGTAACCTCGACTGAAGCATCGGCCAAGGGACGCATCGCTTTTTGAGTTTCGGACGCTGTGCTGCCGTCCACACAGAAATTCCTGATCCAATCGTTCAGCCAGCGTTCCATGTCGGCACGCTCCTTGAATGAGCCGATCTTGTCGCGCACCATGCACTTCAGGTAGTGCGCGAAGCGGCAGGTTGCAAACAAGTACGGCAACCTTGCCGCCAAGTTTGCATTAGCCGTCGCATCCGGATCATAATAGGTCGCCGGCTTCTGGAGCGATTGAGCACCGATAAATACGGCATAGTCGGTATTTTTATAATGCGACAGCGGCATAAATCCGTTTTTAGCTAGCTCCGCCTCACGCCGGTCGGTGATCGCGATCTCCGTCGGACATTTCATGTCCACGCCCCCGTCGTCGGTCGGAAAGGTGTGCACCGGCAAACCTTCCAACATCCCGCCGCTTTCGGTCCCGCGAATTTGCGCGCACCAGCCATAGAGCTTGAAGGCTCGAGTAATGTTCGTTCCCATGGCATACGCAGAGTTCGACCAGACGTATTTATTATGGTCCGCGCCCTCTACATCCTCCTCAAAGGCGAAGTCTTCGACCGGAGATGTTTTAGCACCGTAAGGGATGCGAGAGAGAAACCGTGGCATGGCGAGACCGAGGTACCTTGAGTCTTCGGAGTCGCGGAGGGACCGCCACGGTGCGTACTCGGGCGTCTGGAAAATCTTGGTCAAGTCGCGGGGATCACTAAGCTCGCGCCAGCTATCCATATTCATCACCGTCGGCGCGGCGCCGGCAATAAAGGGAGCATGGGCCGCAGATGCCACCTGAGCCATGCCGGCCAGCAATTCAACGTCCGGCGCGCTATGGTCGAAAGAGTAATCGCCAATCAGGCAACCGTACGGTTGCCCGCCGGGCGAACCGTATTCATCCTCGTAAATTCGCTTGAAAATTGGACTTTGATCCCAAGCGACACCCTTGTATTTCTTCAGCGTCTTCCCCAGCTCCTGTTTCGAGACGTTCATGACGCGTATCTTCAACATCTCATCCGTCTCGGTGTTACTGACAAGATGGTAGAGCCCGCGCCAACTTCCTTCCAGCTTCCTGAAATCCTCGTGGTGAATGATCAAGTTAACTTGTTCAGTAAGCTTGCGGTCCAGTTCGCCTACGAGCGATTGAATGGTGAGAAGGACGTCATCTGATATTAAAGAAGCCGCGCCTAGCGCCTGCTGCGCGAGCGTCTTGACAGCTTCCTGGACCGCACTTTTGGCCTGGTCGGTCTTGGGCCTGAATTCTTTGTTAAGTAGCGCCTCGAACTCGGTGGGCTCGAGTGTCGTCGTACCGGCCGCTAATTCCGTCGGAGTCTGTGGATTCTCTTGAGCCATAAATCGTTATACCTAAGATGCGCTCTCCGCCTGCTTCCCACTTTCCGGATTCGGCGCGGCAGCGAGCGCGCTTAACAGAGCAGGGTCAGCGAGAAGTTTTTTTACGACTTCTTCCGCACCAACTTTGCCATCCATGTAAGTGATCAGGTTAGATAGTTGATTTCGTGCGGTAAGCAGCTTGTTAAGTGACTCGACTTTCCGCGCAACGGCGCCTGGGGAGAAGTCGTCCATGTTCTCAAAAGTGAGATCGACATTCAGATTCCCCTCCCCAGTCAAGGTGTTCGGAACTCTGAAAGCCACCCGGGGCTTGGCCGCTTTTAGTCGATCGTCGAAATTATCGATATCGATTTCCAGAAACTTGCGATCCGCCACCGGCGCGAGCGGATCGACCGGTTTGCCGGAAAGATCCGCCATCACACCCATGATGAAGGGCAATTCAATTTTCTTTTGTGACCCGTAAACCTCCACGTCATATTCGATTTGCACCCGCGGTGCACGATTTCGAGCAATAAACTTTTGGCTGCTAGCTTTTGCCATAACTTTGAATCATTGAATTGTGGAGGCGCGAGAATTTTGTGCGTTCGACAGCTCTGCGCACTCGAGAATGTCGCCGGAACCTTTATCATTTGTCAATTGCATTGTGTGGTCCCAAACTCGCAAGCAATCATTCTTCCTTCTCGCCCGTGATGATGCGAATCTGTGAGATTGCGTCCGGGGAAAGATCTTCAACGATCTGCATGAAGTCCATCTCTGCCAGGCGAGCGGCACGCTTTAACAGCAGCGGCACCGGGCTAGATGGCTCGCTTCGATCGTAATACTGACCGATCCTTTGCAGGAGCCTTAGAACATCTTCCCGCGAGCGGATCTCTCCTTCCAAGGAAAAGGCCGGTTGAGTAGCACCTTCGTGAGCTCCGGTCGTGGAGGCAACAACGGGCGCACCTCCTCCCTTTATGAAGGGCGCAACCCGACTCCGCATCGCGCTTAGTTCGCTCGAAAGCGGTGTCAAGTCTGGCGCTTGTTTGGCGCCTACAGTCAGCGTAATTGACTCATCAATGGCCTGCACCAAGGTGATGCATTCGCTCAGAATCTGAAAAATCTCGCCCAGCCCGTCCTGCTTTGAGTCGCGGAACGCCGAATCGATCTGGGCCATTTTAACTTCTGGTTTGTCTTCTGGCGACGGCCCTCCGGATTCGGCTCGTAAAATATCAGCCAGGCTAAACCGGCCCATCTGCACGGAGTCGCATAAGGGTATTGCACGAAGCCGCTCAAGTACGCGAAATGAGTCGCCATAGGTACCGACCGGCATCGCCATCGAAGCGACAATGTTCATCCGCTGTAGCGGATCATTTTCGTCCGCCGGGTCAAGTTGTGGGTAAACGGTAGGCCAGTACCTTTCCAACAACCCTTTAATCAGGGACAAGCTCTCCCGAAAACCCGGCAGACCATCAAGCTCCAGAGAAGCCACCGCGAGGGTCATCGCGATCCGAAGATCTTTGGATCGATGAAATAACTCCAGACAACGGGCCCGCAGTTTCTTCCAGTCAGGCGGTTCTGCCGCTGAGAACTGGGTCTCTTCCTTGCCACGAGCGAGGGTCTCGAGTTCCTGGAGACTCGGATCATACGACAAATCCTCCCCGGAGGGCGCTTCCTCGGAAATCGGCTTCAGCAGCTCTTCTGCGACAATCATGGAGGCGATTATTCGATCGCCAACAGACAGGATCTGTTTTGGCTTGTCGAGTGCTATTTTGTAATCTGAATTTAAGTTAGTATGAAGACTGCCGGAGGTGCTCTCAGTTTGTACGATGAGGTTTTGTATCCAGCGCAGACCTTTCCGCAGACCCATCCGAACCGGCTCGCAACCGTCGCCTTTCTCCGTGGAATGGAGCCGGCGCAGGTAAACCGCTGTCGTGTGCTCGAATTGGGTTGCGGGGTTGGCAGCAATCTCATTGGGATGGCTTTTCAGTTGCCTGGAAGCCAGTTTATCGGTCTTGATCTGGCGCGGCGTCCGATCGCTTCCGGTCAAACCTTCGTGAGGGAGCTCGGTCTGGGGAATATTGGTCTGCATTCGATAGATGTCTGTGAGGCGAATCCCGAGCGATTTGGACGATTCGATTTCATCATAGCGCATGGTCTGTATTCCTGGGTTCCGCAGCCTGTGCGCGAGCGCATTTTGGCAATTTGTCGGGAAATGCTCGAGCCGCAAGGTGTCGCATACATCAGCTACAACGCTTACCCCGGAAATCATATGCGCGACCTCGTCCGGGGCATGATGCGTTTCCACACGGCCCGTTTCGAGAATCCTATCGACAAGGTGGGTCAGGCACGCGGGCTTCTAAAGTTCTTGGCGGGTTCCACGCGAAAGTCAGACTACTATGTCGCGGCAATTCAAGCACAATTTGAGCGAACCCTCAAATACGTAGACGAAGCTTTCTTCCATGATGATTTGAGCGAGGTCAATCAGCCCTTCTACTTCCATGAATTCATCTCTGACGCTGGGCGTCACGGTTTGCAGTTCGTCGGAGAAGCCCGTGCGAGTAACTTAAACTCTGGAAACTACACTCCGGAAGTCATGGAAAGGATGAAGGAACTCGAGAGAGCACCGGAAGTGGTGCGGGAGCAATACAAGGACTTTATTTCCGGCTCCGCCTTCCGCGAGACCCTGCTTTGCCACAGAGAATTGGAGATCGCTTCGGATCTATTGCTTGAACGGGTTCCGAAACTTTATGCATCCTGCGATGCAGTCCCGAAAGAAGACGGCGGCGAGGGAACTCTGTTCCGGAGCCCAGGAGGAGCAAAACTAGAAACGAAGCACCCCTTGATTTGCGCCGCATTGAAGTCTCTGGGGTCTCATTGGCCCGCTGCAGTTTCATTCGAAATGCTTCTCGCTGACGCGCGAGCAGCAACCGTCGTCGCCGAACCGGATAATCGCGCCGAAGTCGACGAAGCAGAGATTCTTGCCGAGGCCTTGAGGAGGGCTTACCGAGTCGGTTTTCTACAATTGCAGGTTTTTCCCCACGAAGTCACTAACGTGGTCAGTAAATGCCCGTCGGCCAGCAGGTTGGCGCGATTTTTGTTGGAGCGCGGCGAGTTTGCCACCAACCAGCTTCACGTATCGGTAAGGTTTCCAGATCCACTAAGCCGTCGGCTTGTGCAACTGCTGGATGGAACACGCAACCAAGAAATGCTCACCTGCGAATTGCTTGAATTCGTCCGATCCGGGCGCGGCAAACTCCTCGAGAGCGGCGTGGTAGTCGAGAACATGGGCCAAGTTGCAGCCATTCTCGAACGCCGCGTCCGCGAAGGGCTTGAATCGTTGGCCCGAGAAGGCATGCTGGTGAGTTAAACCTTAGAAATGCAGGCAACGATCCGACGCAGTCAAGCTGCCAGTTTTTCGGCAGAATCCTTATCGGCGATTGACCGTGCTGCATTCGAGCTATATCAATCGTTGTTCTTGTTATGGCGCAACGCATCGGTAAATGCACTAATTATTCAGGTTGCAAACTAGCCTATCGAAACGAAAAGATTACCGTCGTCACCAAGGAGTTCCGCTGTCCAGAATGCGGTTCGCCGCTCGAATCCCTCGGGCCAAAACGAAGCTTGTCTCCGACCCTCGTCCTTTCAATCGGGGTCGCTATCGTCCTTCTAGTGGCTGTCGGCGCCATCCTCTGGACGCTTGGCAATTCACAAAGACGGCAGACTCAGGTTGTTGAGTTGTCGCCGACACCCTCTCCGACTCCGAGTCCGAGTCCGACTCCCACTGCAACACCAACGTCTACTCCAACGCCTACCCCAGCCCCTTCGCCCACCGAGACTCCAGCGCCTAGCGTTCCAGATTCCAAGCCAACGCCGGTTGCGGATGCTTCCGGTACAACGATCGATCTCGATATTACCTTGCCCGAGATCGCGGAAGTGAAACGCGAAGTGCTGAGACGCATCGACCTGATGCCAAACGTCTCTTCGCAAAACAAAGACAGACTCTACAGTGCCGTCGATAGGGCGCGTGGGATGGGACGCTTGTTTTCCGTCTCCTTCGACACTCTGCTGACCAGAGTCACTCCGGAGCAGATCGGGGCTATGAAAGCCCAGCTGGAGCACCCGCAAATCAAGAAGTTCCTCGATGATCCTACGCTGGTGCTAGTAATCCTCGGTTATGCAGACAAACAAGGTGATGACCAGAAGAATTTCCAGATCTCAAACGCTCGGGCGCAGGCCGTGATGGACGCGCTCCGGGATCAACTCGGGATCCAAAACGTCATGCATGTGGTCCCCATGGGTGGCACTAATTTGCTGGATCCTCGGGAATTGGCAAAGAATCGGATCGTAGAAGTTTGGGCCGTTTTGCCGTAAACAACCAATTCTGCGAATTCTCGTGTTTGCGAAAACCAGGACGCTAGTCTCTCTTGGCCATGGTGCCATGTTTCTTGGCGATGACCTCATAAATAGCGTCATGAATTTCAAGGTTCTGATTCCAATCCGCTACAACAAGGCTCCTGGATCGCAGCAGGAGGAGATTAATCTGGCTGATCGCGTCCTCGAAGATCCAATCCAGCGCCGATGAGGGGGCATCACCGAAGTCCTTGCAAAAACTGTCGGGGCCGATTCCGGGAAATAATCGAACGATAAGGCCGATCGTCTCCCACCAGAGGTCAGCCGGAATAATCCGAGCCGCGACTTGGCGAATGCCGTCATCTCTGACCAGCCTGTACGGGCCGAGCGATGCCGCCCAGCGTCGATCCCGTTCGATAATCGTATGGAGCCTTTTACCAAGCGCGACGTCCGGTTTGTGTTCAACGGCCACCTCACGCGCGAGACTCAACATTTCGTCCAGCGCGATGGCGAGCGTATTTTCCTCGTCGACCAGCAAAACCCTGATCGCGAGTACCCCGAGCGCATACATATCGCAGGGCGATGTGAGCAGCGGAAGAATTTCAAAACTCGCGTTGGCGATCGGTGCGCCGGCCAAGTTCTCAAGGGCGTATCTAACCGGCTCCGATAGCTTTTGCGGCAGGGTGCGGAATCGAGTCTCTCCTTTAGCTAAAGCTTCGGACTCATCCGCCCGGCCGTAGAGGTCTGTGCGGCCACCCGCGACGGGCAATCGCACGTGGATCAAATCGCTGGCGGTAAGATTCAATCGCTCGTCTGTCGCCAAAGTCGCTTCAAGACTCGCCCCTTCGAGCGTTGGAGGAAATATCTTCCGGATACGCACGGTTGCCGATCCTCGCTCCGCTAAGCTGCGAGTCTGCGGCCGGTAAATCGACGGGCCGGGTAATTCCGGCGGGATAAAATAACGCGCTTCGCTGCCACCAGCTGAAATTGCCAAGGCGCAATTCGATTCGGCTAGATCGACCTGCGCACTCCAGAACAAAGGCAGCCCGGTTCCTATCTCGAAAAGCTGCAAACGAAAACTTTCCGCCCCCAGCACCAGGAATGGCAATTGCTGAAATCGAATCGCGGCCCGCGTTTCTTCGAGAGCCTGGAAGATCAAATTCAGCTTTAGGTGGAAAACCTCGAGCAGCCGCCCGGCTTTGCCTGCGCGCCCGCTGAAAAGATGCCCTCCTCGATAAAGCATTTCCTCGGCATCCTCAAGTTTCGCGTAGGCCGCACCGAGACGAATCACCTCCTTGCCACACTGAAATCCGGGCCAGGTCTTGCCGGAAAGTACGTCTGAGAACTCCGTCAGCGCGAGAGGCGCCAAGGGCCGCACAAGCAACAACCCTCCCCCGGGATTAAACGGGTAAAGTCCCTTGAAAATATCGGTCGCCGGCCTAACACCGGGTTGCAGAGGCGCCCCGCTGGTAACTGCCAGGAATACCGGCTCCTCCACTTCGGGGCCGTTCCACAGGTACCGGTGCAGTGACGATGCATACGAAGGCAGGCCCGCAAATTCCAGGGCTTTCTCATCCTGGCAGAGCACGAACGACCGGTGTGTCCCCGGTTCAACCGGGTGGACAACAGCACCTTCTTTCGCGTCAATCAAAGCAGGGACGGGATGATCAAATTCCGCGCCAGTCTCGATGATCGTGCCACGTTTGAGCGTGCGGAACATTGCAACCCGATCGGACCACCGGCGGTCCAGGGTCGAGTTGGTTAATGGCTCCAGCTGAGCGCGGAAGCTGAAAGCCACCCGGTCCACGTTTTGCACCCAGATTTCGATCCACGCCTTCGGATGACCGGCACGGTCGACAATACAACCTAGATAGATCGAGGCGTCCATTGTCTCCCGCAAGAGGATCAGTGGAGGGGATTCTAATGGATCCATTCGCACGAACAAACAGATCGCGAGCGGCGCGTCACGATCTTCCGCCCGGAGCAAAACCCCTCGATACCCCTTGAGTGGCTGGGTTCTATCGAACTGCAAAGAGATCATTCATCCAAACCTAACATCCCTGCCGTTTAACGTCACCTGTGCTCATCGATTGGAGACAAAACGTCGGATTTTCGTGGAGCAACAGTTCTTCTGTATTCAACGGCGCTAAAAGAAGTTTCATTAAACGAGAGACATCAGTTAAGGTTTCAGGCCTCCTGCGAAGGCTACTTCAATCCCTATTGTAATCAATAGAATCACTGCAAAGAAAAGAGTAGCTAAATCTGCCAGAGAACGTATTAGGACCGAGCTTAGATCATGCGTTGCCCGATATTTAGCCGAGTTCTTTTGGTATTCCTGCTCTGTTTCTCCTTGTCGGTGATGGCAGAGGAGCAGGGGGGATGGCTATTCGACTCTCTGATTCCCACTCCAAGTGCGGCCGCAACTGATGGCCAGCAGGTCTACGAAGTCTTGCTCAAAATGCTCGATCGTTGGAATGCTCACGATATTGAGGGTCATCTGCAGGTCTACTGGAGGTCACCTGAGCTGTTGGTTGTCGTGGACTCCGAGCAATTTAACGGCTGGCAGCAACTTCATGATTCCTACATGAACGGGTACCCGGACCGCAATTCGATGGGATTCATCAATCCAGCGCGTATCCAAGTCAAACTCCTCAAACCGGATCTGGCTCTTGCCCTCACTTGGTGGTCCATCTCTTTCCCCAACTCCAAACAAAAGGTGGTAGGCAATACCACCATGAACCTTCAAAAGTTCGAAGACGGTTGGAAGATCGTTGCCGCTCATTCTAGTACCGCCGAGATGTAATTCGACCCGATAGCCGATCACCTGGAACATTAGACCGGATTTTCAGGACCGCGGACTACGCCAAGGCATTCTGTGCGGGCGGATAGATCGTCGTCGTAACCGCCAAGCTCGCTTGCGGCGGATGCGTCGGCATCGTGAACGCTAGGCTGAACTTCGATCAGGTGATCGTCCGTTAGATGGCTTCAATACTCGATTCAGGCGATTTTTGGCTCAATAATGTAGCCATGTAAATATGTTTTATTTTCTTGCTCTGTGCCTGTATATTTGGCATATTTGTAACCATGTATATCGAGACGGTCGCCAACCGTAATTCTCCTCCGTGCATTCTCCTGCGCCAGTCCTTCCGCCAGGAAGGCAAGGTCAAGCACCGCACACTGGCCAATCTCACCGATTGGCCCAGACGCATTGTTGCGGGCTTGGGTCTGCTTCTCAAAGGTCATCAGCCTTCGGCCAGCGTCAGCTCGGAGAGTTTTCGCATCACCCGTTCCCTACCTCATGGCCATGTCGAGGCTGTGCTGCGGGTGGTGCGCACCCTTGGGCTGGATCGACTCTTGGGTTCAAAGCTCTCCAGAGAACGTAATCTTGGACTGGCGATGATTGTGGCTCGGATTTTGGATCCCGGCTCAAAGCTTGCGACAGCGCGTTCGCTGGATTGCCAGACGCTCTCGAGCACCCTGGCTCAGGAGTGTCATCTGGAGGGCTCGATCCACGAAAATGAACTTTACGCCGCGATGGACTGGTTAGTGAGTCGTCAGGCTCGGATCGAAAAAGCCTTAGCCACTCGGCATCTGGAGGAAGGCTGCCTTGTGCTCTACGACCTAACCTCGAGTTACCTGGAAGGCAAATGTTGCCAATTGGCGAGCCTTGGGTTTAATCGCGATGGCAAAGTGGGCAAGCTCCAGATTGAATACGGACTGCTCTGTAACAAAGAGGGTTGTCCGGTGGCAGTCGAAGTTTTTGAAGGCAACACGGCTGATCCCATGACGCTGGGCAGCCAGTTAAAGAAGGTGCGCGAGCGCTTCGGGCTCAAGCGCGTGGTGATCGTCGGCGACCGGGGCATGATCACCCAGGCGCGCATCGAGCAAGAGCTGCGCGGGATCGAAGGGCTTGAGTGGATTGGAGCGCTGCGTTCGAGCCAAATCGCCGGACTACTCGAAGAAGGGGCGATAGCTCCATCGCTTTTTGATGAGAAAAATCTGGCCGAAATCAGCAGTCCGGATTTTCCAAACGAGCGTCTCATTGCCTGTCGCAATCCGTTTTTAGCCCAATACCGCAGCTCCAAGCGTGAGGCACTTTTGAGGGCCACCGAAGTGGAGCTCCAAAAGATCGCCCAAGCCACCAATCGGGAAAAACGCGCGCTGCGAGGCAAAGCCAAAATTGCACTGCGAGTCGGCCGGCTCATTGAGCGCTTCAAGATGGCCAAACACTTCGTTCTCCAAATAGAAGAAGACGCCTTTGGCTGGAAACGCAATGAGACAAAAATCGCAGAAGAAGCGCTTTTGGACGGGATGTATGTGGTCCGCACCAGCGTGGATCAAAGCGCCATGAGCGCCTCGGAAGCGGTGGAGTGCTACAAAGACTTGGGCGCCGTAGAACAAGCCTTCCGTTGCCTCAAAACCGTTGATCTCAAGGTGCGCCCCATCCATCATCGTTTGGAGGGCCGCGTGCGCGCACACGTCTTTCTATGCATGCTCGCCTACTACGTCGAATGGCACATGCGCAAGGCCCTTGCGCCGATGCTCTTCGTTGATGACGCCCCACGCGAGCCGCGTGAAGATGTCGTCAGCCCGAAGAAACCCTCCCCGAGCGCGGCCCGAAAAGCCCGAACCAAGAAGACACTCGAGGGAGCTCCGGTCCATTCTTTTCAGACTTTACTGGCTGATCTTTCCACGATCATTCGCAACTCCATCACCCCAAATCTTGAAGGCGCTCCGGCTTGGCAACAAGAAACTGAACCCTCAGCTCTTCAGCAAAGGGCCTTTGGCGCCGCTTGCGGCGGATGCGTGCCCGCCTGTGGCGGATGCGTCGGCATCGTGAACGCCAAGGCCGCTTGCGGCGGATGGGTCGGCATCGTGAACGCCAAGCCCGCCTGCGGCGGATGCGTCGGCATCGTAAACGCTAAGCTCGCTTGTGGCGGATGGGTCGGCATTGTGAACGCCAAGGCCGCTTGTGGCGGGTGCGTCGGCATCGTGAATGCTAAGTCCGCCTGCGGTGGATGCGTCGGCATCGTGAACGCCAAGCTCGTTTGTGGCGGATGGGTCGGCATCGTGAACGCCAAGCTCGCCTGCGGCGGATGAGTCGGCATCGTGAACGCAAAACTCGCCTGCGGTGGATGCGTCGGCATGGTGAATGCTAAGTCCGCCTGCGGTGCATGCGTCGGCATCGTAAATGCTAGGCTAGCTCGCGGCGGGTGCGTCGGCATCGTGAACGCCAAGCTCGCTTGTGGCGGATGGGTTGGCGTCGTGAACGCTAAGCTGGCCTGCGGTGGATGCGTCGGCATCGTGAATGCTAAGTCCGCCTGCGGTGGATGCGTCGGCATCGTAAATGCCAGGCTAGCTTGCGGTGGGTGCGTCGGCATCGTGAACGCCAAACTCGCCTGCGGTGGATGCGTCGGCATCGTGAATGCTAAGTCCGCCTGCGGTGGATGCGTCGGCATCGTGAACGCTAAGTTCGCCTGCGGTGGATGGGTCGGCATAGTGAACGCTAAGCTCGCCTGGGGTGGGTGAGTCGGCATCGTGAATACCAGGCTCGCCTGCGGCGGGTGCGTCGGCATCGTGAACGCCAGGCTAGCTTGCGGTGGGAGCGTTGGCATCGTGAACGCTAAGTTCGCCTGCGGTGGATGGGTCGGCATAGTGAACGCTAAGCTCGCCTGGGGTGGGTGAGTCGGCATCGTGAATACCAGGCTCGCCTGGGGTGGGTGGGTCGGCATCGTGAACGCCAAGCGCGCTCGTGCCGGATGCGTCGGCACGGTGAATGCTAAGTTCGCCTGAGGTGGATGCGTCGGCATCGTGAACGCTAAGTTCGCCTGCGGCGGATGCGTCGGCATCGTAAACGCTAAGCTCGCCTGCGGCGGGTGCGTTGGCATCGTAAACGCTAAGCTCGCCTGCGGCGGGTGCGTCGGCATCGTGAACGCTAAGCTCGCTTGCGGCGGATGCGTCGGCATGGTGAACGCCAAGCTCGCCTGCGGCGGGTGCGTTGGCATCGTGAACGCCAAACTCGCCTGCGGCGGGTGCGTCGGCATCGCGAATGTTAAGCTCGCTTGTGGCGGGTGCGTCGGCATCGTGAACGCTAAGCTCGCCTGCGGCGGGTGCGTTGGCATCGTAAACGCTAAGCTCGCCTGCGGCGGGTGCGTTGGCATCGTGAACGCCAAACTCGCTTGCGGTGGGTGCGTTGGCATGGTGAATGCTAAGCTCGCTTGTGGCGGGTGCGTCGGCATCGTAAACGCTAAGCTCGCCTGCGGCGGGTGCGTTGGCATCGTAAACGCTAAGCTCGCCTGCGGCGGGTGCGTCGGCATCGTGAACGCTAAGCTCGCTTGCGGCGGATGCGTCGGCATCGTGAACGCCAAGGCCGCTTGCGGTGGATGCGTCGGCATCGTGAACGCCAAACTCGCCTGCGGCGGGTGCGTCGGCATCGCGAATGTTAAGCTCGCTTGTGGCGGGTGCGTCGGCATCGTGAACGCTAAGCTCGCCTGCGGCGGGTGCGTTGGCGTCGTAAACGCTAAGCTCGCCTGCGGCGGGTGCGTTGGCATCGTGAACGCCAAACTCGCTTGCGGTGGGTGCGTTGGCATGGTGAATGCTAAGCTAGCTTGTGGCGGGTGCGTCGGCATCGTAAACGCTAAGCTCGCCTGCGGCGGGTGCGTTGGCATCGTAAACGCTAAGCTCGCCTGCGGCGGGTGCGTCGGCATCGTGAACGCTAAGCTCGCTTGCGGCGGATGCGTCGGCATCGTGAACGCTAAGCTCGCCTGCGGCGGGTGCGTTGGCATCGTAAACGCTAAGCTCGCCTGCGGCGGGTGCGTCGGCATCGTGAACGCTAAGCTCGCTTGCGGCGGATGCGTCGGCATCGTGAACGCCAAGGCCGCTTGCGGTGGATGCGTCGGCATCGTGAACGCCAAGGCCGCTTGCGGTGGATGCGTCGGCATCGTGAACGCCAAACTCGCCTGCGGGGGATGCGTCGGCATCGTGAATGCTAAGTCCGCCTGCGGTGGATGCGTCGGCATCGTAAATGCCAGGCTAGCTTGCGTTGGGTGCGTCGGCATCGTGAACGCCGAGCTCGCTTGCGGCGGGCGCGTCGGCATCGTGAACGCTAAGTTCGTCTGCGGCGGGTGCGTCGGCATCGTGAACGCCAGGCTAGCTTGCGGTGGGTGCGTTGGCATCGTGAACGCTAAGTTCGTCTGCGGCGGGTGCGTCGGCATCGTGAACGCCAGGCTAGCTTGCGGTGGGTGCGTTGGCATCGTGAACGCTAAGTTCGCCTGGGGCGGGTGCGTTGGCATCGTGAACGCTAAGTTCGCCTGGGGCGGGTGCGTCGGCATCGTGAACGCCAGGCTAGCTTGCGGTGGGTGCGTTGGCATCGTGAACGCCAAGCTCGCCTGGAGCGGGTGCGCTGGCATCGTGAACGCTAAGCTCGCTTGTGGCGGATGCGTTGGCATCGTGAACGCTAAGCTCGCTTGTGGCGGATGCGTTGGCATCGTGAACGCTAAGCTCGCTTGTGGCGGATGCGTTGGCATCGTGAACGCTAAGCTCGCTTGTGGCGGATGCGTTGGCATCGTGAACGCTAAGCTCGTCTGCGGCGGATGCGTCGGCATGGTGAATGCTAAGCTCGCTTGTGGTGGGTGCGTCGGCATCGTGAACGCTAAGCTCGTCTGGGGCGGGTGTGTTGGCATCGTGAATGCTAAGTTCGTCTGCGGCGGATGCGTCGGCATCGTGAACGCCAAGCTCGCTTGCGGTGGATGCGTCGGCATCGTGAACGCCAAGCTCGCCTGGGGCGGGTGCGTTGGCATGCTGAACGGCAAGGCGCGATGGAAGCTCAGGTCAACTGACGTTGCCGTATGCTCCTGCGCCGTCCAAATCCATTCTTCGTCTCTGTAAAAATGCCTGTTAGCGTCGTTAACAGGCAACATTGCGAAAGCCCGACCCGGGAGTAGACCCCCGGAGGCTAAGCTGCACATTGTAGCGATGAGTAGCGCATTTTTTGTCATATCGAATTACGGGTAACCGCTTTTTAGTTTATTGCACCTAGAAATTGGGTAATTATTATAATTACCATTGCTTTTGTCTCCTGCCATTATTTGTGCGCAGGGTTCTAGCTCGGCAGAGGCACCGAACTTTCGGGGTACATCAATCTTTCGTTGATGAAATCCTGAGAAAATCAGGATTTGTTATGTGTTTTTGTTTCGGTTGAAAACAAAAATTGCGATCCAAGCGGCGCTCGTGTTTGAAGAGAACGCACCAGAAATCGAGACGGGAAATTCCTTCAGGAATTGCGAAGAAACCGCCGTTGACGAGGAATTGACTTATCGACAGGACCGAGTAACTATCGCGGTCGCCCGTTACTCTCCTGGGCCAGGGAATTTAATTGCATGCTTGTAGGGAAAACGAAACGGCCCCGGAACGTCGACTCGCCTCGTGCTGCGGCGATTCTTTATGGTGACTGGGGCACAAGTAAGGCTTACGTCATTGGATTAGCCTTTGCGATCGCCGGCTACAGCTCTTTCTGGCTGATCGCGGCGATGTGTTTGCTGACCGCTCTGGTCGGCGTCAACTACATGGCCATCTGCCGTCATTATCCGGACGGGGGCGGCGTTTACGCGAGCGTTCGGCATCGTTCCGAGATCCTTTCCATCGTGGGCGCCTTTCTCTTGATCGCTGACTACATTGTCACGGCGGCAATCAGCTCCTTGTCCGCCTTTCAATATCTGGGCGTCGGCCACCCGGAGGTTTTTGCGGCCGTGGCGATTCTTGGGATCGGCGCTTTGAATTACTTTGGCCCAAAACACACGGGGGGACTCGCGTTCCTCGTCTCAGTCCCAACGGCAATCGTTGTCGTCATCTTAGGACTTTTTTGTATTCCCCATCTGGGACAGGCCATTCACAATCTTAGGCCATTGTCGGGAGGCCTTCTCGCAAACTGGAATGGCTTTGTCGGAATAGTGTTAGCACTGTCAGGCGTAGAAGCGATCGCCAACGCTACAAGCGTGATGAAGCTCGATCCCGGCAGCACCGACGAACAACCGACGGTATCGAAGACGTCAACGCCGGCAATTCTCTGGGTGATGGCGGAAGTCTGCATCTTTACGGCGCTTCTCGGTCTGGGAATGCACGCGCTGAACGGCCTGCAGATTCATGACGGTGACGTCAATGCTCCCAACAGCCCGGGAGTCAGAGATTACATGCTGCGGTACATGGCGGAAGTCTTCGTCGGAGGTCCGTTTGGTTCCTTGGCAGGCCAGGTAGCCGGCTGGATCGTCTCTGGGGTGTTCGGCTTTCTGTTGCTCTCAGCCGTGAACACGGCAATTGTCGATTTGATCGCGATTTCTTTCCTGATGTCACGAGACCGGGAATTGCCTGAACCATTCGAAAAACTGAATCGCTTTGGCGTTCCAAATTTGGGATTGATCGTGGCAACGGTAATCCCGGCGTTCTTGGTCGTGGCGGTTAAGGACGTTGCCGGTCTCGCCGACCTCTATGCTGTTGGTGTCGTTGGAGCGATTGCCACAAACCTTGGCGCTTCGTCAACGGATAAAAAGCTCGATCTGCAACGGTGGGAGCGGATCTTGATGTTTTTTACCTTCCTCATCATGGGGGCAATTGAAATCTCGCTCTTTGTCGACAAACCGAATGCTCGGCTGTTTGCTGCCACGATTCTTGTCTTTGGACTGATCCTTCGCGGGCTGGTGACTGAGCGAGCCCAAAAGAAGGCCGTGAGCGCTGGGCTGGCAAATGATGCGCGGAAAGCCGAAGTGGCACTCTCATTCAATGCGCCGACCAGCGAGACATCTGGTCCTCCGATGCTTTGCGCGGTACGAGGAATTGGGCGAACTCTGGATTTCGCGCTGCAGGAGGCTAGGGAAACCGATCGACCTCTCTACTTACTCTTTGTTCGTGAGCAACCGATTCTTGCGCCGGAAGACCGGAAGCGAAAATGGATCGACGACGACGAGGCCAGAACGATTTTTTCATATGCGAAAGGTAAGGCGGAAGGGCATACCATGCTGCCTTGTTATGCGGTGAGCGATTCCGCGGCCGATACCATCGTTGATATCGCCGCAACTGTAGGCGCCTCTTACCTGATCCTTGGCGCACCGGAAAGAAACATGCTGGTCAACCTTCTCAGAGGTAACATCATCCGGAACATTTCCAGCATTTTACCCGAAGAGATTCATCTCCTGGTTTATGCTTGAGAAACGGTTACCTTATAACTCGAACCTTCAAATCCTATCCAACATATCGTTTGGTCCATCCTTCTTGCCTTCACCCGGCTGCGGGAATCTCGCGAGCGCTTGGACTCGCGAGATCCCCGCGGCAACTACTCAGCATAGGTCCGAATTCGATTTCGCCAGCCAGGGAGCCATCTTTTTTCATTTCGCTCGGCCGGGGAGTTTGCAACGCGCCGGGTTAACACCTTGTCTGCTGCACGGCTGAATTCCGTTCCCGGCGGCCCTTTTCCCATCTCTTCGAGAACCTGAAGTAATCCCCAACCTTGACCGCGATAGCGTTCGCTTGCCACAAGGCCTTCGCCTTTGAAATTGACGTAATCGACCAGGGCGTACAAACCCTGGGGCTCACTTGCGACTCTTTGGAAGTTTTCTCGGACCTTTTCACGGTCCTCGCTCGGAAGCGCCTCCAGCATCTTGGGTAATGCCCGCTCCAACCTCAATGCGGCAAACCGAGCTTGGAATGCTATTGTTTCCGCGAGGAGGGACCGGAGCTCTTTCATGCGCGGGCTTTGCTGGTCGGCTAAAAACTGCCCGCGATCCGACCACGGGCAAGCCCTCCCTTGCTTTAGCCACGCGGGAACGGGACACCCGGTTGAAACCAAGTATTGAAGCAGAGGTGGAAAACTCTCCTCGAATGGGCCACGCTTGTCCGCAGGATACCAGATAAAATGCCCGATCCCCAACGAGGCAAAGTCCTCACCGACATTCCAAGCAGTCAACCCGCCGATCGTGCCGCCTGACTCATTCTGCCAAAGTCGCCGTCCGATCCGTTCAGCTTGCGAATCGGAAATCGGGATTGACTGCGGTAAAGCACTTCCGGCGGCACCGAGCAAGGCGACAAAGCAGGCCATCAACCACGCGAACCGCTCAATAATCTTCCCGATCCGACGTTCGATCTCAGTACCCAAGGGCTTTCCGTTTCCAGTGAAATGGGAAAACCTCCGCAAAACGGACCATGGACCTTCAGCACCGCGGGGGCGTCTGCCTGCGTCGCGAACCTGATTTTGCTTGTCATACATCTGATTCCTCTTTTCTCTCGGGAGGCAGCAAGAAATGCGGCACGTCATTCTTGATACAGATATCGGCACCGATGTCGACGACCTGCTCGCTCTGGTCTTCCTGGCCAGAGCTTCGGAACTATTCCTTGAAGGAGTCACAACTGTCCATGGCAACACGCTCCTGCGCGCGAAAATAGCCAGAATCGCCTGCCAGAAGCTTGGCATTCCAGATCTTCCGATTGTTCCCGGAGCCAGCGAAACCCTCTCCGGACAACAGATTTTCTGGCTTGGACACGAAGGTGAAAATATTCCGGGGATAGAGCATGCCCGCGTCGAGACGAGCATTTCCGCACCGCAATTCTTGCTCGATCTCTCAGGGAAATATCCAGGCGAACTTGAAATTTTGGCCATTGGACCGCTGACGAATCTTGCTCAAACGATCCTCTGCTTCCCGGAGTTCAGATCTCGCGTGAAGAGACTGTACCTGATGGGCGGCGCGTACTGGACGGATTATTCGGAGCACAACATTGAAATGGATGTACTCGCAGCCAAGATCGTATTCGAATCAGGCATCCCAATTACAGCGATTGGCCTGGATGTGACCTTGAGGGTCTGGATAACAGAGACGCAGGTTGCGCAAATCCGAAACCTTCCGAACGGTTTGGGATCGATGCTCGAAGACCAGATCAGGCGGTGGTGGAGATTCCTGAAGACGAACCAGAACAATCCGCACGATCCGCTAGCGGCGTTGGCCATGGTCCGACCGGACCTGTTTTCTTTTGAAAGGTGTGACGTCGCAGTCTGCATGGAACAGGATCGGCGAGGCCATCTGGTCCGACTGGATAACCCCACCGGAAAAATCAGCGCCGCGTATGACTTAGATGTTGAAAGCGCTGAGACATTGTTGCTCCACTACATCGCGAATTGAGGGTCACGAGATCTCTTTCTTGCCGCCCACAGCATTCCACGGCGAAACAGCGTCGCCATTTCGTACACTGCGAACTCCGATGGTAGGTGCCCTAGAGAGCTGTAGAACACCTTCCCACGGCCGTGCATTCGTCTCCATGCAACCGGCATCTGAACTCCTTCAATCCAGGAACAGTAATCTCCGGAAAATGTGGTGGTGGCCAGGACATGGTTACTCGGGTCGACATGCATGTAGTACTGTTCCGACTCGTAGTTGAAATCTTCTATCCCGGCCGTGATAGGATCACTCTTATCAACGATGTTTACCCGGTAAAAGATGACATTTCCCGGATGAGCAACCCACTGTCCACCGGTCATGAACTGGTAATTTGTGTTCGAGCGAAAACTGTCTCCCATACCTCCGTGAAACCCGGCAAGTCCGACACCGGACTCGACGGCGGCGCACAGATTCTTCGATTCCGCATCCGCGATGCTCCCCATCGAGTAGATCGGGATGATCAAATCGAAGCGTACCAGATCCGGATCGGCGAAAACGGTCGTTTTATTTTCCTTTGCTACGACGAACCCTTCTTCGACCAGGAATTTTTCAACGATCGCAGCACATTGCCCAGGCTGATGCCCTTCCCAGCCGCCCCACACGATCAAGGCACTTCTTTCATTCACTAGTCGAGAACTCCAAATCTTGGCAGCGGTTGGAGTGCTCGAGGCCGTTCGCAATGAGAATGAACAGGAATCGGTCTACCGGACTCGCCTCCCAAAACAATTGCTTCCATGACTTCCACGGTGTGAAGCGAAATTTTATCGGAAGCTCGATGCGGTCGATTTGTTCGAATTGCACACGCCATCTCAGCAACACCAAGAATTCGGTAGTTCCCATCGCTGAAACCGTGCGTCAGGGGCATATCAACCCATCGACCACCCTTTTCCAGAAGCCGCACCTGGCCACCAAAATAGTTCGGGTCCGGGATCTGCAGACTCCCGTTCGTCCCGTAAATCTCTATAGGCAAGTGACTATGTCCCTGCACATCGAAACTGGCGTGAAAACTGATAATTGCACCCTGCTCAAACTCCAGGAGGGCATTGAAATGCGTAAAGATTTCCACCCGAAATTTTTCGCCCTTTCGAGGACCAGCTCCGAACAGCCGCTCTTCGAAGCCTCGCTTTGCGATGGAAGTGACTCGCGTCACTGGTCCTAGCAAATTTATCAGAGCCGTAATGTAGTACGGACCCATGTCGAAAACAGGTCCGCCACCCGTTTGGTAATAAAATTCCGGACTGGGATGCCAACTCTCCGGACCGGGCGTCAGAACAAATGCAGTTCCGCCAAGCGGCTTGCCGATTGCACCATCGTCGATCAGCTTGCGAGCGGTCTGCTGGCCCCCTCCCAGGAAGGTATCAGGCGCGCACCCCAACCTGACCTTATGCCGTTGAGCAGATTTCAACAACGCCTCCGCGTCCTCCAGGCTCAGAGCAAGAGGTTTCTCAGAGTAAACGTGCTTCCCAGCCTCTAATGCCTGAGAACTAACCGGCAGATGGTTCTGTGGAGTAGTCAGGTTCAGAATGAGGTCGACCGTCTCTTCCTGCAACAGTTCATCCACACTTTGGACCTTTAGTCCAAACTCTTTCCCTCTTTGCTCCGCATTTGATTGCAGCACATCGGCGCAGCTAACGACGGCTATATCTGGAAAATTCTTTGCCGCCTTCAAATAAGCGGCACTGATGTATCCCGCTCCGACAATGCCAACACGGATTGGTGTACCCATATTTCGAAACGCCATCCCTAACCTCTGCCATTAGGACTGAACGGCAAGTAAATCGTCATTCGCGCCGAGCGGCCGAGTTCGACCACCGAACCGGCCGGCTCCCTTCGCTTCAGGCGGAAATCTTCATTGTTTATTTTGTTCCCACGACTTTTCGATCGTTTTGGCTGCCTGTTCGGCTGTCATTCTTCCTTCGGCGATATCTGCACTCGCATCGTTAAACACCCGACCGGTGTCTGGTCCGAGCAGTTGATCCATTGCAATTTGGATCCACTGCGATTTCTCGGTCTCTTGCGCGATCTGCTTGTAGAATTGTTCTTTGATCACTTCCGCCGTCCCTTTCACCATCGGGATGAACAACCCTTCTTCAGCGAGCTTGTCCTGGAAATCTTTTCCCAACCACACCTTCATGAAATCCACCGTTTCCTTCGGCGCATCTTTCGCTACCAGCCAGCCGTCCACACTCGCAAAGATATCGTTTGCATGACCTTTGCCGTCTTTTACCTCAGGAAAGAAAAACCAACCGAGTTTTTCGTCCGGTAGCCCCTTCTGGTCGGACGAATCTGCCCGGCCCTCCGTGATATCCCATGTTCCCATCAGGTGAAAAGCCGTCTTGCCATCGTGAAATGTGCCAGCCGATTCCCCATAGGTATTTGCTAAGTAGCCTTTTTGGAACGGCTTCAGCGCCCCGAGGTCGTGGTAGAGTTGAAACGCTTTAATGACCTCAGGGCTTGCGAATCCGCCGTTTTTCCCTTCGTATGCAGCTTGCATCCCCTCCTTGCCAAGGACGCGCATCATGAGCATTGCGGGATAGAAATGGAGAGGCCACTTGTCCTTTCCACCTGCCGCCAGCGGCGTGATTCCGGCCGCCTGACATTTTTTTACTGCGTCGATGAAATCGTCCCAATACTTGATCTTTGTCGGGTCAACACCTGCCTTCGCAACCAACTCTTTATTGTACCAGAAAACAATCGGGGCAACGTCGTTGGGCAGACCATACGTTTTGTCCTTATAGGTAAAATTTTGTATCCCAGCAGGGTAAAACGTATCTTTGAACCCGCCTTCTGAGATCGCAGCCGTGATATCCTGACAGACGCCTGAGTCAATCTGCTCGTACATCACGCCCCCACCCCAGCTGTGAAACAAGCTCGGTCGATCTTTGGATTGGAGCAGCGTCGGCAGCTTCGCTTTGAAGGCTTCATTCTCGAGGTAATCAAACTCAACTTTCACGCCAGGATGCGCCTTTTCATACGTTTGAGCGGCTTCCTGCCAGATTGCCAACACCTTGGGCAATTTTTGCAAGTGGAGGACCTTAATGGTCGTTTCGGCAGACGCCGACAGAGAAAGTGATCCTAGCAACGCGAAAGATAGAAGATATCCGAGTTTCATATGTTCGGGGGATTGGCTATGCAGCCGGTTCAAACGGAAAAATTGCGGAAGAAAGGTAAAAACAACCTTTTTTATCCTCCGGGGACCTTTTTAAGCCGTCAAGCTTTTATCTGGTGCTTGTCTCGCGTTTTTTTTGCCGTATTTGCCAATTGCCTCGAGTTCGAGGTGCGAGTACGAGCTTGTCGAATCCGGGAAATTTGACATAACAGGAAGAGTTATTCTCATTTTTAAGCACGGTTGTTCTCATTTTTCTAATGTCTGCGCGAGGTCCAGCCATCATTCGCAACATCAATCGATTTGATGTTCTTCAAACGATCCGCCTGCACGATAACCAGATTTCGCGTTCCGAATTATCGGAATTGACCGGACTCAGCCAGGCGACGATCTCGAGTATCGTCGGCCACTTGATCGCTGAAGGTGCGCTCATCGAAGATGACGCCTATGGCATGGGAGCCAGAGGGCGTGGACGGCCATTGGTCATGCTGCGGCTCAATCCAGCGTACACCCACGTCGTTGGTGTCAAGATTGCAACTCATCAGATTGTCTTTTCGGTCACCGATTTTGTCGGAAATGTTGGCGCTTCCGATAACATCCCTGTGGAACCGTTGAAGTTGACTCCGCCGCAGTTGGTCGCATTTATCGTTCGCGGTGTCCGCGCTTGCCTGAAGAAAGCAGGCAAAGCGATCGGTGATGTCAGCGGAATCGGCGTCGGTCTGCCTGGATTCGTGGATTCTCATCGCGGCATTGCGTTCTGGAGTCCGGTCTTCGCGAACGCCAATGTGAACTTCCGCGAATTGCTCCAAACGAAATTTGATATTCCGGTTTTTGTCGAAAACGATGCCAGCCTCGTCACCCTCGCAGAGCATTGGTTCGGGATGGCAAAAGGATTGGAAAACGCGGTGGTTGTGACCATCGAGCACGGCACCGGAAGCGGCCTTATCTTCAACGGAAAGCTCTACCGGGGCGCCCAGGGGTTCGCCGCTGAATTCGGTCACACAAAACTCGTCTTTGACGGCCCGCTGTGCCAATGCGGAGAGCACGGCTGCATGGAAACGCATACCGCGGCCTTTGCGATTATACGTGAAGCCGCAAAAGCCGGGTTTCGCGTTCCGAAACGGCCTCTCGATTATAATGAGCGATCCCGCCTGATCCAAGCGATCGTCTCGAAAGCAGAAGCGGGCGACAAATCGATGAAGCGGATCTTTGAAGAGATGGGCGAATATTTGGGATTGGGTATCGCGAATCTTGTCAATCTGTTGAATCCGCAACGGGTTATCATCTGCCAGGGGGCCATTCGCTGCGCGCATCTTTTTGAGGACAGTTTGCGGTCAGTCGCAGAGCGGATGGTGATCCCGCCGCTAAAGGGGAATCTAGAGATCGTGATTCATCACTGGGGAGACGAAGTGTGGGCCCGCGGCGCCGCGAGCCTGGTACTACTTGAGTTAGACCAGCGAGGCCGATCGGAGATGCCAAAAGGCTCCTCTGTTGCTGGTCGTCGCGCCGCGCGAAATGGGAAAAATCGCGCAGCCGTTAACAACGTGCCAACGTGATATGGGCGCTCTGCCGGTGCATTACCCGGAAATCAGGGCACGAACACCCAAGCCTCACTAAGAACTTCGGGATCGTTTTCTGGAACTTGCTGCGGCCCCGTTTTTCGGGAGGTGTTTAAACAAATCAAACGACAGGATGTCCATTAAACCTGATATCCGAAGCTCCGCGGACGGATGCAGTGCCTTCCCGCAGAACCTTCGGATTTCTGGTTAAAGACTGAATTGATCGAGCCATGGAGAAGCCCGCCAAAAAAGCAGAGACTCGCAAGTTCCTCATCACGAACGAGAGCGGATTGCACGCGCGGCCGGTGAGCGAGCTTGTGCGTTGTGCGATGCGTTTCAAGAGCGAGATTACTATTCTCGTGAATGGTAAGAAATGCTCCGGCGTCAGCATCATGGATATCATGACAGCGGACATCCGTAAGGGAGCAGAAGTTTTTGTGACAGCCGAAGGAGTTGATTCCGGGAAGGCGCTCGACGCGATCGAAAAGTGCCTGAGCCAGCTTGGCGAGAAGGGATTCTAGTCTAGTGTCCTTTCCCCGAAATAACATGTATTTTGCCGAGGGCCAGTTGGTTGTTTTTCAAGGCGGTCCGAGCCGGACTGGTGGTAAAGCGCCCATCTCTGAGTCATCCGGGATCCCATGTTCTTAACCGCCACCTTCTTGACCGAACTGGTTTGTGGGCTCTGCGGAAAATTTTACTCGAAAGCTCAGCCTGTTGCGCCGCAGCGGGAAAGCTCGCGAACTCCGGTTGGCTCCAGCGGGATGAACAGAGCGCATTTTCATCACCGGCACAGGCCTCAAATATCTCGAATGCGCCGCGGACCCCGTCAGAAGCACGCAACTTCATCCGACTTGTGATTGACATTGAGGATTTTGGTCAGCTGCTCGGTTATCTGCACGACACCAGCCGGATTGGTCCGGTAGAAAAACCGGGCCTTCGAAAGTTGAGCGGCGGCGTTTCGAACAAGACCCTGTTGCTGACACGTTCCAACGGTGAATCATGGGTGATTAAGCAAGCGCTCCCAAAGCTCAGGGTCCAATCGGACTGGTACAGCGATCCTTCTCGTATCCAAGTTGAAGCGAACGGTCTCCGATATCTGCCGCGAGTTACTCCGAAAGGGAGCATTGCTTCGCTGCTTTTTCAGGATACAGGCCAGAATCTTCTTGCGATGCGGGCCGTGCCTGAACCCCATCAGAATTGGAAACAACTGTTGTTAGGCGGCGAAATTGATAAACCGTTTTTCGAACAGTTTGCAAAAATTCTCGGATCGATCCATCGCGAAAGTTTCAAGCTGCGGGACGAACTTGCACCCATCTTCGCGGGCAAGCAATTCTTTAGAACTTTGCGCCTGGAACCGTACTACGAGCACAGCGGCAGGGTCGTCCAGCAGGCAGCATCGTTCCTGGATGAGCTTGCGGAATGGACGCTGAGTCGCTCCGATACGCTGGTCCATGGCGACTTCAGCCCTAAGAATGTCCTGGTGCATCATAGCCAGTTGATTCTGCTTGATCATGAAGTGCTTCATTTCGGTGACCCGGCTTTTGATATCGGCTTCAGCCTCACCCATTTCCTGAGCAAGGCGCTTCACCTGCCGCAGAAACGCCAAGCGCTGATCGGAGCCGCACAGTTATACTGGAGGCGCTACCTTGACGAGATTCGCGGGACACCATGGAGCGCGCATCTTGATTTTCGCGCGGCGCAGCACACTCTCGCGTCTCTTCTGGCGCGGATCTGCGGAAGGTCTCCTCTTGAATACTTGAACGAAGAGGAACGCCTCCTCCAACAGCAGATCGTTCTGGAAATGATCGAAGAAGATTTTGCCGGTGTGGACCGGGTCATCACCGGCTTTGCAGAAAAGATTGCGGCTGCGGGTCACAAAAAGTTTTCTTAACGAATGATCAAAGTGACTCACCTCCACGCCATCGAGATCCTCGATAGCCGTGGGCGTCCCACCGTCGCGGCAACGATGCGTATGGCCGACGGCAGCGTCGCCACCGTTTCGATACCGTCAGGGGTCTCGACAGGAAAAGCGGAAGCCAAAGAGCTGAGAGATAACTTGAGACCATTCCGCGGCCTGGGATGCCGAAAGGCCGTCGAGAACATTCGCGGCGCGATCGCCAGAGCTGTCGTCGGTCGCGAATTTTTAAGCCAGGAAGATCTGGACCTGAGCTTGATCGAACTCGATGGAACGCCGGATAAATCACGACTTGGCGCCAACGCCATTCTTGCCACTTCGTTGGCTTTTGCTCGGGCATCCGCGGCTCATCAGTGTAAAGAGCTCTATGAATATTTTGCGAATTTGCTACCGGACGGTACGCCGGCGTTCCCTCGGCTCTCGGTCAACCTCTTCAGCGGGGGGAAACATGCCTTCGGCCAAGTAGCGATTCAGGACGTTCTGGTTGTTCCGCGGGGGGAATGGTCGGTTGCTGCGAGCCTGGCCATGATCTACGACATCTACCAAACTGCGGCGGAAACCGTCGCGAAACGATACCATACGAGAGCCCTTAGAGCAGACGAAGGAGGACTAGCTCCGCCGTTTCAAACGAGCGTTGAAATGCTGGAAAGAGCTGCGGAATCAGTTGAATCTGCGGGATACCAATTGGGCCGTGACATCAGCTTGGCAATCGATGTCGCCGCAAGTCATTTCGTTCAGAAAGATGGAAGCTACCGGATAGATGAACGGATCCTCAGTCCGGAGGGGATGATCGACCTCCTGGGACGCTGGAAAGATCGGTTTCCCCTCATTAGTATTGAAGATGGACTCAGCGAAGATGACTGGGATCATTGGCCAATTCTGCGCAAACGCCTGGGAGAAGGGACGTCCACGCTTGCGGATGATCTCACCTGCACCAACCCTGATCGTATCGAGCGAGCGATTAAGCTCGGAGCCGCAAATTCGTTGCTGTTGAAGGTCAATCAAATCGGGACGGTTACCGAGGCAAAAAACGCTTATATGCTCGCCAGGCAAGCCGATTGGAAAGTGGCGATAAGCGCGCGAAGCGGCGAAACAGAGGATAACTGGCTGGCAGACCTCGCTATCGGTTGGTCCGGTGATTTCATCAAAGTCGGATCAATCACGCAATCCGAACGTTTAGCAAAATACAATCGACTTTTGATGATCGAAGACTCGGGCGCGATTCCCACGAAGCATCCCGATTCGCTTCTTAGCGACCAAGAAAAGTGGGGCGGTTCGCCTATGTAGGCAACGAGGGGTATCCTAAGAGCAATGAGCGACCAAAGAACCGCTTTGGTAACAGGTGCAAATAAAGGCATTGGCTACGAGATCGCAGTCTATGTGCTGTGTCCAGGGTGGGTTCGCACCGATATGGGAGGCGCTAACGCTTCCCGGTCGGTCGAAGAAGGCGCGGATACGGCGGTATGGTTGGCAACAGACGCGTCGCAGGATTCGAGCGGAAAGTTCTTTCGAGATCGCAAAGTAATCGGATGGTGATCGTCACCGCGCAAAGCCTATCCCCTCTCTTTCCCCTCAATCGCTCTCGTTATTGTGCTCGTCATCGTTCTCGATCTTTGGGCGTTGCCAGCCGAAGCGGATGGCGCTCAACGGAAAACGTGAACGAAGCAGCCCCATCGCGCCCGCGGAAATCGAAAACGAGGGCGATCAGGAGAAATGGAGGTAAGGGGATTCGAACCCCTGGCCTTCTCATTGCGAACGAGACGCTCTACCAACTGAGCTATACCCCCAACTGATTTAGCCTGAGCAAAACCTACTATGGCATTTGCAAAGTCCATGGCAACCGCAAAGGGCGCAGCCTCAGAAGGTCCCCGCCATTCGGTACAATCCGGAAACCAAGGAGCGCAGCCTGGATGCACTTCGCCGGGGACTGATCCTTCCTGGCTATTCCCATGTTCTTTTCGATCTTCCGGCGGAGTCCGTTTCGGCCATCGATCAGTTGTACTTCAAGATTTCTTCGTCGATCAACTCGGATAAGCGGTCCGGATTCTGCGCGGCAGACCTTATTTCTTCCCATCGCTGTAAGGTCACGACAACCATACCAAATCGGCTGCGGAGTTCGACCATCGACGCTTGGGGCGGATCGGGCGAAGTGAATACTTTGACTTTTTGATCGTCTCGCTCAGCCATAACCAGAGCTTTAGCGGGGAAGTGTCACGGAGTCGAGTCAAGAACCGATCATAACCGCGTTGGATGGACCAGGCAAAAGACGAGTTTACGCTGAGCCGGACGAAGGGAGTGCCTTGAAGCTTTCGCGCTTCAGGTATCGGGTCCCGACCGTGGACTCAGGCTCTATTGTGCCGTTGCTGACCGTGTAAACTCGATCAGCGAAAGAAACCAGGCGGTTGTCATGGCTGACCAGAATTACCAGTTTTCCAAGATCTCGTAATTCTTGTAAGATATGCAGAAACCGATTCTCGGAAATCTCATCAAGCGCGGCAGTTGGTTCGTCAAATAGGTAAATTGGGGCATCTATATATAACGCCCGCGCTATGGCGAGACGTTGGCGCTGGCCTCCCGAAAGATTTCTTCCGTTCTCGGTCAATCTGGTCTCAAATCCTTCTGGCAGTGACTGGATAAAATCGAGCAGCGACAGCTTGTAGCAGATAGCGAGGATTTTCTCCATGTCCGGTTCGAATTCGCCAAGAGTGATGTTTTCGATCACCGTTCCGGACATCAAATCAATCTTCTGTGGAACTACGCCGATCTCCGTTCTCAAGGAGGACGATGAGAGGTACCGGATTTCGTATTGACCAAAAAAGATGCGCCCTTCAGCGGGTGCATAGAATCGTTGCAGCAGGGCCAAAATCGAACTCTTCCCACATCCCGAGGCTCCGCGAAGCAGCGTGATTTCCCACGGCAGAAAGCGAGCATCCACGTTCCTGAGGATAGGCAACCGGCCGGGGTACCCAAAGCTTACGTTCTCAAGCCGAATTTCCGGTACGCCTTTGTTCGCTAAATCGATTGTTCCGGAAGCTTTTTCGCTATCTAACTCCAGGATTTCAAATAAGCGGTCTGCCGCCACCTGCACTTCCAATGCGGAGACAATGATAGACAAAAGGTTATTCGCAGGCCCGGTCAGATAACCCGTAAGAGCAAAACAGCTTATGAGTTGACCCGGACTCATCTGCGTCTCGATCACGGAGGAGGCCCCAATCCAAAGCAATGCGATGGTAAATCCTTGCACCAGGATACTTCCAAGTGAATTAACTGAAATCCCGAAAAGTCCGGAGGAATAGGTCGACTTCAGGAGCCTCACCAATAGACCCTCAGTCTTCATTTCCGCGACCCATTGTCGATCGAAACGCCGAAGCGTCGATGCCATTTCCAAGGACTCGACGATCTGTGCATCAAAGTCAGCAGATTGTTCCATTATGCGGCGCGAAAATAAACGATTTCGTAGAACTGCAACTCTAAACAAAATTGAGTAAAGTCCCAGAAAGACTAGCGACAGGAGGGCTAGCTTCCATGAAAAAATAAACATCGCGAAAACGGCAAGAACCAACGTGAATGCGCTAATGATGAAATTTGTGCCTTGCTGGTTAAGAAACGCCCGAATCTTCACTGCATCGTTGATGCGTGAAACCATCTCACCGACCCTCATCCCGTCAAAAAAAGTCTGCGGCAGCGTAAATAGATGACGATAGTAAGAAAGTATGAGTGTCAGGTCGATGTTTTGGCCCGACTTTGTCAGGAGCAGACTCTGACCGATGTTAAGTACGACGCTGAAAGCGAGCACCACCAACATGGAAATGCTTAGCAAATTTAGTAATTGCACGTTCGATTCGACAATCACGGAGTCGACAACTTTCTGGATATAAAACGAACCCGTCAAGGCCAGGAGAGTGACGAGGACAGCGCCAATAAGGGCCTGGACTAATGCCGATTGGTGCGGCTTGAGTAATTGAAGGTACCAAGCGAATCGGCTATGCCGTTGATCGCACGGCTGAAAAGAACTTCCCGGCGCCATCAAGACCAGGACTCCCGTCCATATCTGCTGGAACTCCTGAATTGAATACTTCGAAAAACTTCCCGTTGCCGGATCCATGACGGTAACGCGGTTCTTCTTTATTTTAAGCACGACGAGATAATGGAGGTGGGTTCTCCGTAAAATGACGTGGGCGATAGCTGGAAATGCGACGCCCGACAACTCGTTGAGGTCAGCCTTAACAGCCTTGGCGATAAATCCAAGGTTCTTTGATGCCTGAACAAGACCGAATATCGTGGTCCCGCCTTGATCGGTACCCGTTAATTGGCGGACCTGAGCGACCGATAGGCGCATGTCATAATGGCTCGCCACAGCGGCTAGACAAGCTACTCCGCAATCGGAAACATCACGTTGCTTAATTGGTTTCATAATGCGCGAAAAAACAAGTTCCTCCATGGCTCACCCAGGCGACACCATCGCCGGCGACGCCGGGGGATCTTTCTTTAGAGGATCTTTTAACAAGGTATTATTTGTTGTGGCCGGATTGAACAGCTTATCCATGCTTTCGTAAACAAGCTCCAAAAGGCTCCGCCGCGATATGAAGAAGCGCGCGTTTCCGGTCATGCCCTTTTTGAGGTAACCGGTGAGCCCCTCGCGCGTCCGCAGATCGTCTCGGTCGGGTTTTACTATCACTTTAAAGCTGCCGCTTCTCTCATTCTCCTCAACGTAATCGGCTGAAATCCTGATCACCCGGCCGGGCAACAATCCCCAAATTGTATAGGGAAACGCGTCCACCTGTAAATTAACTGACTGCCCTTTGAAAATTCGTCCGATGTCTTTCGGCGGCACCGAAACATCCACCACAAAATCGCTCGTCGGGGAGATATCACCAAGCCGTTGACCGGTTTGGACGTAATTCCCCTCGACGACTCCCTCCAGACCAATGACGGCGCCATCTAATGGAGCTTTGACGGAGTACAAATCCTCCTCGTCTGCGAGTAGCCGCGCTTCTGATTTATGTTGCTCCAGCTCAAGCTCCTTCTGTACCTTATCAGCCTGCCATTGCGCAACCGTCCGCCGATCCACCACTTCACGCTCAGCTCGCGCCTCATTAGCTTGGTAGTACGATTCCTCGACATCTCGGGATGCCACTGCCTTGTTGCTAAACAACTGCTTAGTACGATTCATTTCCCGATTGGCACGATCTATTTTCAGATCCGCATTGCGCCCCTCCGTGTCGAATCTCTGATACTCGGAGATATATCTCGCGGTCTGCAAAGCGGTCAATGACACTGGCTGCTTGTTGCTAAGGCATGCCAGCAGATAATCGAGGTCTGCCAACTCTTTCGTTACCTCTTTCGTTTGTGTATAATTGAAGTCACATTTCGCGCGAAGACCCTGAGTGTTCAGCGTCAGCAAAACTTCTCCCGCGCGAACAAGATCGTTGTCATGTACTTTAATGGAGGAAATAAATCCGGCTATTCTCGCGACGATTGGACTGCGCTCGGTAGCGGGTCGCACTCGGGCTCGCTCCTGAACCGTTACGTCCAGGTGAATAATCGGAAGAGAAATTAATGCAGTGCTGCACATGACCAAGGCGGTCCAGTACACATAAGGTCGATTACGCCCCTGTTGTGTTAAATATGCTTCAGCACATGCCAGGGCGTAGGTACCACCATAAAGGCGATTATAATCGCGTCTCGCATTCATCTTTAAGTTGATCCGTGTGAAAAAGGCCAAAGGCACAAAACACTTTGCTAAAAAACCTCCTTGCGCTCCACGACGCCTCATCACCCAGTTCCCGCCTGTTTGCCGTATCTCGCCACGTTCCGAAACAGGTGCTAGCTTAGCTGTGCCTTTTTTTGGCCCCCAATCCCTGCTCGTGCCGACTTAACTGAGAGGGAGAAAGCTAAGCGAGACATATCTCGCATTGTACGGCTATCTCCCCTCAGCCTTGGAACCGGTTCCGCTACTTCCCGTGGAGGTCGCGGGGCCACTCGGTTATTTCCTTAGGCCGCTGCACTAAAAGATATGCAGGTTTGCCAGCTGATTTCCCACCAAACTTTGTGCAGTCTGGTTATGGCTGTCGCTGACGCTGCTACCAAAAAGGGCGTTGTCTGATAGTACTTGCACATTAATCGGCACCGAAATGCCGAAATTTCCTATTGAGGCCACGATGCCGGTATCAAAGGCCCCACCGCGAAGCGAAGCCATTTCTTCGATGCTTAGTTCATTCATATCTCAGGATGTGTTACTTTTAAGGAGAGAACTGCGAAACGATCATGGAAACCCGCTATTTGCATATTCTCTCCCCAGGTTGGGAACTTGCCCGCCTCTTACGGGGCGTGGCGCGGGTTCGTCCTGTCAATTCTCTTTAGCCTCCGGTCTAGGCGACGTTTTGCGTGACGTTCTGATTACCGGCTGCCGCTGCCGCTTCTTGGAAGACGCCGCCGCCAAGGCTCAAGCTGCCAAAAAGCGCGTTATTGGAGGCGACTTCGAGACTACCCGGATTTGCGGTCGCGGTGTTGCCCGAGGCGTTAACGATCCCAATATTGAGAAACCCCCCTTTTAGGGAGCCCATTTCTTCGATGCTTAATTCTTTCATAATATATATGCGGTTGTTCGCTTCGTTTTTTTCAGTCTAGAAAACATTTTGAATGACGTTCTGATTGCCGGACTCGGCTTCTGCTAGCTGAGTAACGCCACCGCCGCCGCTCGTGCTAAAACCAGCCGCGTTGTTAGATCTAAATTGGAGACTGACTGGGTTGGCCTGGGCACTATTGCCCGTTGCGTTTATAATACCGATATTGAAAAATCCTCCTCGTGCGGAGGTCATTTCTTCGATGCTAAGTTCTTTCATATCTATTTTCTCTATCCGTTAGTTACGTTTGGTTCTTCTTTTCAGGTCCTTTTCTACTTCAAGGCTCCGTATATTATTGGATACGGACGTGCTTTATATTTCTTAACTCATATCGTCCCGAGAACCATAATCCGTTTGGGTTATATCGAAGCAAGAACCAGTGAACGCAACCTGACTATATTACGACTAACACTAAAAGTGCTATAACTTCGGTGTCGTTGAGCTATTTGTAATAGCTCTAGAATTTTATGCGGGCCAACGCGCCCGAAGAAAATCGGCATTAAAGTAAAGCGTTCGCAATGTTGTAATGCTATTCACTGCCTCCGAAGAAGCGCGTAAACTTGCGCGCTCGACCTCGGCGGCCGAGTTTAGGGTCGGCCTGAAGTCAGGCGCCCTTGAGCATGGAGAGGAGATCCGCCCGGTTCGTTGTCGCGGGGCAGCGGCGGCGCGGGGCCTCACTTTCTCAATGAAAACCCGGTTGACGAACCGTCCGCGGTCATACCCATCCAGCGAAAGACTCTCCTCTTTCCGAGGGCGTCTTAACTGACTTGCAAACCGAAAGCACCGCAAGCGCTCCCTCTCATTGTTTCATTCCCCGGTGGTGCAGGCCGAGAAACACTCCCAACCCTGACCTCTTGCAATAAACAACTGTCGATCGCAATACATTATGAAACGATGGCTTCCGAAAAGTTGCGGGGATGGCCAAAATGAGATTCCCATCTGGTCAAATGTTCAAATCCCTTATACCATCAACACTTCCCCAACCCTCCCCCAGAGGTTTTGCCAAGACCGTGACAATCTTCTTTACGGACTTTGTCAATGGGCCCGCAACCATAGCCCGATGAATATAGCCGTACAACGGCGCCTGGGCGGCACGTCTAATCTTTGGGGCGGGCGTTGTGTAACGTTGGATGCTCTCGATTTCGAGCCCCGACCCGTTCTGAATCAAAGCTCATGGCCGAGCTCGGCAGCCGACTTGACACCATTTTTGCCGGCAGCCTGCGACTATCTGGGTTGCGGGGAAGCGGTCTTCGAGAATGCAATTCCGAGCCTTGAGAGTATAGGCGAGAATTTTCGAGTTATGCTGAACATTTACCGAACAGAGATTCTCGGGTGGTACTCTCTGACGAGCCCGATGCCTACGGGCTGCATCGGCTGACAATTGATTTTCGCTATAGCTTAGCCGATGCGGAACCGATTGTTCGTACACATAAATGTTTCGCCGAATGGCTCTCTGACAGGAAGCTTGGAACACTTCAATGGTCGGTTCCGATGGAGGAAAGAGTGAGCCATATAATTAGTCAAGCAAGAGATGGTCGCCATCAGATTGGCACTACCCAGATGGGACATACTGAAAATACAGGTGTCGTTGATAGAGATTGTCGGGTGTTCGGCGTCAATAATCTCTTTGTCGCAGGTACTTCAGTATTTGCCAGCTCGGGCCACGCTAATCCGACCTTGACTGCGGTTGCATTGGCCATGCGTTTGGCGCAGAAATTGACTTCCAGTCAATCGGTCGAAGTTTCTAACCTGAATTTCGTATAGGTACGATCGTGCTAAGCGCGTAGCGATTTCCAACTAGTGCTCAGTCTCTAAGAGCTTCCGGGATGGCCTGGCATTTCGGAGGACATGAAGCCAGTCATCGAGGTCAAGGAGCCAGTTGCTTGGATGAAGTCGAAACCGCCGGTTCCATCGCGAAATCAGCCTGGAGTCTTGAACCTGCGACTTTTTGGCAATCCAATCAGCGACTTCCTCATCGCTCGCGCCCGTTCCGACGAACGCTTTGAATTCAGCGGCGTCAATTCCGGTAAAATTGAAAAACGCGCGGTCAAGAGGGCAGTTGTAATGGTATGATCCGGCGCGGCCAGCGATTTCGGAACGGCACTTGTCCAGCGCTCGCGCTGCAATGGCACCGTAAGCTCCCAATTGGACCCGAGCACTGCGCGGAGCACACCGTGCCAGGTCGAGGGCCAATTCCAGAACTCTTTCATTGGGCATCTCTGATTCTAACCGATGCCGGAGGCAATGCCAGCACTAGGAGTTGTCTATCCTGGCACAAAGCTATCAAATGTTGCAGGGATGTAATGCTCTGGTAAGTCCTCTATCAGGCAGGCATGATCTGCTTTGATAAATCCGTAGCCCGCTCACCGTTCGGAAGAACGTCGGAGGCCTTGAACGACGAAGCAAAAGTGTTGCCTGCCTCGGGGCGGTAGAACGGAAACGCGAGACGAAACGATGGAACCGGGATCGAAAATATTGGTAAGTTATACGGATCGTAACGTTTGGATTCGAGTGGAGGGAAACGGTTCGTCCGCAAACAGCACGGTTGTGAGAGATTTTGCCAAGGAGATGATCCGCCGCGGTGTCCGCGAGTTCATTGTCGACCTAGGCAACTGTCCGGCGATGGATTCGACGTTTATGGGCACGCTTGCTGCAATCTCGTTGTGGCTTGGAGAGCTGACGGAAGGTTCTTTGTCGGTCATCAATCTCAATGCGCGAGACGCGGAATCATTGGGTAGCTTGGGTTTGGACAAGCTTATCAACGTACGGGTGAGCGGCATGAAAAAGGAGGGGCAAGCTCTCACAACAGCACTGGAAAAAGACCGCGCCGCTCGTGCTCGGACGATGCTTGAAGCACACGAAGCCTTGATCGAGACGTCCCCCGAAAACCTCCCGATATTCAAGGAAGTCATCCAGTACCTCGAGGAAGTATTACGTTCGTCAAAATAGACTGTGCTATCTTCGTGAATATATGAGCACGCCTTCTGACACCGAATCCGCCGGAGCCCGGCCACCCCGTGAGAAGCAAGAGACTGAGGCCAGCAGCATTACCTGGAAAAGAGATTATAAAGGACACACCATAACCATCTTCGGTTCACAGCGTTTCGGATGGAATGCGCAGATCGACAAACGCGAGCCGGTTATTTTGGGATACACACGCGCACGCGCGATCAAATACTCCAAAGGGCTAATCGACGAGGAACAAGCCAAATGGCACACTCGATCCGCCGGCGGAACTCCGCAGAATCCAACCCCTGGCGGCAAAGCTTCGAGGCTGAAGCGTTCCAATAACTCATTTGCGGGTGGCATTTCAGCGGACCGGCGGCGAGGTTGACGACCCTCGCCCGCTCCGTCGGGCGTTAAAAGACACGATACTAACCAAACGTCAGGCTTACCATCGCGTGGCCGTCGATCCGTTCGAGTTCGAAAACAGCGTAGGGTTCTTCGATGCGAAAGGTCAGAGACGCTTCTTCTGGCACCGCCGCCACCTCGCGAACAGGCACTGGTGCCTTCACCCTCACCTTGACCTTGAACAACGGAATCACGTCCTCGATCACTTCGAGCGCATCACTTCGACGCTCCGGAATGAAATGCAAAAGGTGAAGGATCCAGCGACCCTGAGTCACTTGTGCAGTCAGTGTTAGCTGGAGCGTGCTGGGCCCGTCGTGTTTAACCAAGGGTTCCGGCAGCAAAAGGTTGAGAGCATTCAAAACCAGCCGCTTGCACCAGCGCGGGGCATTGTCGTTATACTGGCTAAAGATCGGGCTCGAAAAGTAGATGCAGCGCCCTTTTCGGACGATGCCCGGTTGGACCTCCACGCCGGAAGAAGGCGTCTGCCGATGAGAACAGAAATGGCGGTAGGTCCGGTCGAAGAACGAACCGACCATTGGAGCAAGCACTTCCGCATCCGCATCGGCCTGGATGGCCATGCCTCTACGGTACATGGCGTGTTCAGTTTGCGGCAAGCCGTGGCCGATAGCGCCTTTCGGCAGAAGGTATTCGCAGTAGTCATGGCGCTCGAAAACTTTGCCGCGAATCAAGTTGCCGTTGAGGTCACGCGGACCCGAGTTGACGACGGTTACGCCGAATAAATCCGTGTTGAATCGCATCTGTGCCTCGTCCATCCCGGAAGCGAAGCTGGCGATAACGCTGCCGCCGTCCGCGACGTAGCGCTCCAACTTTTGCGCCATTTCACCAACCACCGGGATGTGGTCAGGCAGTATGAGCAAACGGTATTTGCAAAAATCGCTGGCCGAATCCAGCACGTCGAATTGGTGAGCTCCTTGTTCGAGGATGCGGGTTGCGCCCTTGAGGGCTTCCGGCAGACCCCGCTCCGCGCCGCCAGCAGACTCCTCCGGGGTGAGTACCCCGATTTCGGTCACGGCCCGCGCCCCCGCGCACCAACGTTCCTTCCGTGCGACTTCCGCGTAAACTTCAGTCACTTGCCGGTAGACGTCCGGGTCGATTCGACCGCTGGGAGCGAGTTGATCGCCGATCAAACATTTGGCGCCGTGCGCCAGCATGCGAAGGCATTCGAAGCGCAGCGCCGGCAGGTTTTTGAAGGAATGGAAATCGCCCCAGGAAGTATGGAACTTGCCGGTCTGGCCCAAGCAGTCGAGCCCGAGATTCCGGGCGTACCGTATCGTTATCGGAAAATGGAGGTAACCCCAATCGCCGCTCGGCAGGCTTTCCAATTCGAAATGGCTGTACGCCGCCTTGACCAACCGGTGTCGAGGTCCGATGTGACCCGCGTTGTAAAATATCGTGCAATCAGGGTTCCGGGTTCGAACGAACCGCGTCATGTCCTGCTTGAATCCGTGGACCGTCTCAAGGCCGAACCGCTCTCGAGCATTCTGGTTACTGGGATCCAGGCCCGCGGCCGCCATCTTTTCACGGCAATAACGGCACGCGCAGGCAATGGGCCAGACGATGTCGAAAAACAGCCCATCGACCGGGAAGGTTTCCAAAACTTCCGCCGTGTGTTCTTTGAGGAACTTACGGTAGGGCGTGTTCACGCACAGCATTTGGTAAAAACCGGCTTCAAACGGGGGCGTTCCGATCACCCTGCCTTCGGCGTCCTGGGCCACCCATTCCGGGTGACGCCTTGCCGTGTAATGATCCCACTGGACGGTCAGATAGATCGGCACCCGGATTCCCCGCTGATGGCAGGCCTGGATCTGCCTGGGGAGCAATTCTTTTTGCAGGTGAGGGTGCTTGCGCTCGGGAAAGGCTTTGGTGTCGAAGTAGAGCCACCCGTGGTGGCAGCGCGCGAAGCAGGTGATCGAGTTTACGTTTGCTTTCACCAGCGTCTCGGCGAACTCGTCGGGATCGAAATTCGACCCAACTGACTCGATAAATTCACTCGTGTGGAAATCGAGGTGGATTTGACGAAAGCGCAGTTCAGTTTCTTTCAATGTGCAGAGGATCGAGCGGTTGAAAGGCCAACGCAACTGCGGCGTTCGCTGGCTGCCGCCGGAAGCGGCGGGATCCGAGACGATAAAGGCAAGTGGCAACACCCTGGAACGTTGGCTAAAAGTGGATAATATCGGCGGGTGTCCAAACGTTCTCGCATCCTCTTAATAGTTACCTGCAACCTAGCCATGATGATGCTGGCGATTGCCATTAATCTCCTGCCCGTTTTCCTAACTACTATTGCGATCGATTTGGGCAAGGGCACACCTCTTTCAGCCGAACAGCTGGGTCGCATCGGGGCCATCACTTTTATCGGTCTGGTCGGCGGTATCCTTGTCACCGGTCCGCTTGCGGATCGCTGGGGAGGGCGGATTTTCGCAGTCGGCGGAAATTTGTTGATCGCTCTGGGTCTGCTGACGCTTCGCTGGACAACGGATTACCCGATGCTTCTCGGTGCGGCCTTTATCGGTGGAGTCGGAGCGGGTATCCTGGATATGATCTTGAGCCCGATTGTGTCGTCTCTCACGCGGGGAAAATCGCAAACCACGGCTCTGAATATCTTGCACTCCTTTTATTGCATCGGAGCAATTATGACCATCCTGGCGGGCTCGCTCGCACTGCGCTTTGCCCTGAGTTGGCACACACTCGCGCTGGGATTATTGCCTATGCCGGTGGGGGTGGGCATTGCCTTGTGTTTACTGCCGATGCCGTCGCTCATCGAGGCGGGACGCGCCAGGATTCGCACCCGTGAGCTAGTGGGACAGCGATTCTTCCTTTTGACGATGGTGACGATTTTCCTCGGCGGAGCGACGGAGCTAGGCATGGCTTACTGGCTGCCTGCCTACGCGGAAAAGTCGCTAGGCTATTCGCCCTGGATCGCTGCGCTGGCGTTTCTCGGCTTTTCTTTGGCGATGACAGTGGGACGGCTTGGAATTATGCTCTTACCAAAATCGGTTGGAGCCATTCCGTTAATGTTGGTTTGTTGTGTTGCTACCGCTGCGCTTTTCCCGATTGCTTCGTTCGCAGCGAATCCAGGTCTGGCGGTCGCCGCCTGCATTCTGGTGGGACTCACTGGATCCTGCCTCTGGCCGACCACCCTCGCAGTCGCGGCGGACCGCTATCCTCACGGCGGAGCGACGATGTTTGCTCTGCTGGGTGCGCTGGGAAATTTCGGCGGCATTTTCATGCCGTGGCAGGTGGGCGTGCTGGCGGACCGCTGGGGATTGCGGTGGGGTCTTGCCAGCGCAACCTTCTGCCCCCTCATAATGATTCTGACTTTGCAATGGATGCGCCGATCAGGAACGGCAACAAAGTTGGTTGATGCGGTCGGTTCGGAATCAACTTGACAAAACCGACTGAAATAATTGTCGGTTTATGGAAAGTCAGGTGGCTCAGGCCATGATTAATACTTTGCCGCGACTAGAGCTATCCCGATGGATAGTAGGCCGTGCCTATTGTAATTCCATCGCGGCCGCGAGGTCATAGTCACGACTAACTCAGGTCGACCGCTGCAACTGGTCATCACCACTCGATAGGGACTAACTAACTCTCATTTCCGATCGCTTTGCGGGTTTCCAGCTCAAACAATCCTGTGTTTGTCCAGGTGGAGGGTAAAAGAATCCGATAACGCCGGAAGATTGACCGCCGGATTCGGTTGATTCTGAACCGAAAAAATTCTCCTATCACGATTTTCTGATTCTTATCCACAGTCAACCGCAGGAAACCAAAATCATTATCGTCGTAAAAGGCTATTTTCACTGAATCGCCTTTCGGTAGAGCAAGGCCCGGCGGGACAATAATATCGAAGGGTACACTTGGGAGGCTTACACTCTCTCCCGAGCAAGCTTTGGAGATCTTTTCAATGGGACCATGGCCGCCGGTTCCCGCAACCAGGTAAGGGATTTGCCACCCGCTGGCATAAGTGTAGGTGATCCTCTGAACAGCCAATATGGGTACGCTGAATCATCGTCAACCGGTTGCTCTTGGCCGTCTGATTGTCGGGACTTCTTCTCCTCTTCGAGTCGCAAAAATTCTGCAGGAAATGAAGAATCGCGGATTTCTTCGCGTGGACAGATGTCTTTCCGTCGTGATTTCCTGCAATTGCGAATTTGCGCGGCCATTGTCTCAGCCACCAGTTGGCATATTCTCTGAGTTCTGGTCCGAATCGAACTCCCGGCTGCGGAGACTGCTGTCCGGGCCTCGATTTTGCGTTATAGCTAGACCTGAGATGAAACTCAAAGGTAAATCCGCGCTCATTACCGGTGCAGGAAGCGGAATCGGACGGTCAATCGCCCAAGCTTTCTCGCTCGAAGGAGCCCGCGTGGCAATCGCAGATGTGAATTTGGATGCGGCGCAAGCCGTTGCCGAACAGATCAACTCTTCCGGCGGCACAGCCCGCTTCATCCTGATGGACGTGGCGAACGAAGATCAGGTCAATGCCGGCGTCGAACGAACCGCGCGCGAACTGGGCGCATTGGACGTACTGGTAAGCAACGCCGGGATCCAGATCATTCACCCGATCACCGATTTCTCGTTTGACGATTGGCGAAAAGTTTTGGCAATCCACCTGGACGGCGCATTCCTGACGACCCGGGCAGCGATGCGATCGATGATCCACCGTGGGCAAGGCGGAACGATCCTCTACATGGGTTCCGTTCACTCGCACATCGCATCGCCGAACAAATCAGCTTACGTCGCCGCGAAACACGGCATCGTCGGCCTCGCAAAGGCTGTCGCGAAGGAAGGAGCGAAGGTTATCAAAAACATCATGTTGCGGGAAACAGTGGATGGCCAGTTCACTTCCATGGAAGACGTCGCTGCAACCGCCGTCTTCCTGGCGAGCTTCTCGAGCAACGCTATGACCGGTCAATCAATCGTCGTCAGCCACGGCCATTTCATGCAATGAGAATGAGGGCGTCAAGTGCGACTCTTTCGGACGTTTTCCTTCTTGGATTCGCATTCTTCCGTCAGCCGCCGAAGTTCGGAAGCAAGTTGCTTTTGGAGCTTTTCCACCTCCGAAAACTTTCCAGCCGCTTGTTCGCCCCGGATTTGATCGGCCAGGAGCAATTCCTTTTCAGCTTTTTTCGACTTATACAAAGAGTCAATCTCCGCCAGCTGAGAGCGCTGATCGTCTGTCAGTTTGGAAGAAGGAGATTGCTTCTCAAGGCGTTCCATTGCTAGCTCATAGGCCGATTTCATGAGAGAAAAAAGCCCGTTTTATTCCTCCTGTCCAGAACCTCTGTTCGAGACGTAATCGGTCTCGTTTTCGTTTTCGTCGTCGTTCTCGACTTCCTCGGCTCGAATTAGCTTAGTTTCGTTGAGGTCTCCTTCCGGAATTGCACCTTATCTCCAGCCGCATCGGCCACGATAGCCTCCCCTTCTTTAAAATGTCCTTCCAGCAATTCGAGACTTAATGGATCAAGCACAAAGCGCTGAATTGCCCGCTTTAACGGACGCGCTCCGTAGACCGGATCGAATCCCTCGCGCGCGATGATTCGCTTCAATGCATCTGTCAAAACGAGGCGCAGATTCTGTTTAGCGAGCCGTTGCTGGACACGCGCCAGCTGAATATCGATGATGGACGTCAGTTCCTTTTCGGTTAAACGGTCGAAGATGACCGTTTCATCGACTCGATTCAAAAACTCCGGGCGAAACTGACTTTTCATCGCTTCCAGAACACGCCGGTTCCGTTCCGCGCGGTCATCGACATCCAGAATGTATTGGCTGCCGATATTGCTGGTCATGATGATGACCGTATTTTTGAAATCAACCGTGCGTCCCTGTCCATCCGTAATTCGACCATCATCCAAGACCTGCAGCAAGACGTTGAACACGTCTGGATGCGCCTTCTCAACTTCGTCGAAAAGGACCACGCTGTAAGGTCGGCGCCGGACTGCTTCGCTCAACTGACCTCCCTCGTCGTAGCCGACATACCCGGGCGGTGCCCCAATCAAGCGAGCCACCGCGTGCCGTTCCATGTACTCGCTCATGTCGATCCGGATCATCGCGTTCTCGTCATCAAACAAGAATTCGGCCAGCGCCCGACTGAGTTCAGTTTTACCGACGCCAGTAGGACCGAGGAAGAAAAACGAGCCGATCGGCCTGTTCTCATCCTGAAGCCCGGCCCGAGCCCGTCGCACGGCGTTTGCCACGGCCGAGATAGCTTCCTTCTGGCCGACCACTCGTTGCCCCAGACGCTCCTCCATGTGGATCAGTTTTTCCTTTTCGCCTTCTCGAAGCCGTGACACCGGGATACCCGTCCAACTGGAAACCACTTGCGCAATATCTTCCTCTGTCACTTCCTCCTTTAGAATCTGCTGCGTTTTCTGGAGATCAGCGAGGCGGCTGTTGTGCTTGGCCAGCTGGTCAGTCAGCTCAGGTAATCGTCCGTACTGAATTTCGCTCGCTTTGGCTAGATCGCCGTGACGTTGAGCTTGCTCGAGCTCCACTTTGAGTTTTTCGATTTGTTCCTGCAGTTTTCGGGATTGTTCGATCACCTGCTTTTCGCTTTGCCATTGAGCCTTCAATTGGGCGCTCTGTTCCTTGAGGTCGGATAACTCTTTTTCCAGACGTGCCAAACGTTGCTGACTGCCTTCGTCTTTCTCCTTTTTCAAGGCTTGGCGCTCCATCTCCAATTGCATTACCTGCCGCTCGATCTGGTCAATTTCGGTCGGCATCGAATCCAGCTCGATTTTTAGACGCGACGCAGCCTCGTCCACCAGATCGACGGCCTTGTCCGGCAAGAACCGGTCGGAAATGTAACGGTGACTCAGCGCGGCAGCCGCCACTAGCGCGGCGTCTTGAATCCGGACACCGTGATGAACTTCGTACCGCTCCTTCAAGCCTCGTAGTATCGCGATGGTATCCTCCACAGAAGGCTCTTCGACCATGACCGGTTGAAATCTCCGTTCGAGAGCAGCATCTTTTTCAATGTGTTTCCGGTATTCGTCGAGAGTGGTCGCACCAATCGCGTGCAGTTCGCCTCTGGCTAACTGCGGTTTCAACAGATTCGAAGCGTCTACCGCCCCTTCGGCCGCGCCTGCTCCAACGATCGTGTGAAGCTCATCGATAAATAATATGATCTCGCCCTGCGAGTCTGTTACCTCTTTCAGGAAGGCTTTCAGTCGATCTTCGAATTCCCCACGAAACTTGGCGCCCGCGATCATCGAGCCCAGATCCATGGCAATAACGCGCTTTTGTTTCAACGAATCCGGCACGTCGCCACTGACAATTCGCCGAGCCAGGCCTTCGACGATTGCGGTCTTTCCCACGCCGGGTTCGCCGATCAGGACCGGATTATTTTTGGTACGCCGGGAGAGTACCTGCATCACTCTTCGAATCTCCTCGTCCCGGCCAATCACCGGATCGATCTTCCCCCGGCGCACAGATTCAGTCAGGTCTCGTCCATACTTTTCGAGGGTCTGATATTTGCCTTCGGGATTCTGGTCGGTCACACGTTGTGATCCACGAACCCCGACGAGCGCTTTCATCAGCTTGTCCCTGTTAATGCCTGCTGTACGCAGGATCCGCCCCGCTGCGGATTGCGAGGCCACTAGCGCCAGAAGAAAATGTTCGACACTGACAAATTCATCCTTCAATTTGGACATCTCGGTTTCGGCCGAGCTCAGAACGGTTCGCAGTTCACTACCGAGAAATTGATCCCTGGCACCCGATACCTTTGGACGTTTTGCGAGATCGCCCTTTAACTGCTCCTCAATTGAGCGAGAACTGACTTCCAGCTTCTCCAAAAGCGGCCGCACCAGGCCGTCCGGTTGCCGGAGCAGGGACAGCAACAAATGCTCCGGCATGATTTCCTGATGTTGCAGGCTGGAGGCCAGCGTCTGGCTCTCCTGGAGGCCCTCCTGCATCTTCGCAGTAAAACGATCAATGCGCATGGCAACAGCTTAACGACAGACCAGCCAAGCGCAACGAACCGAATCACTGGTCAAACTTCTCTAAACGATGCAGGAAATCCTCGTAGTTTGCCGCTTCGCGAATCACCATATTCAGCTGATCAATTCGGTCGTCGTCAGAGGCGTGGTTAAATGCCACTCTGCGCTGGCCTGCATTCTGGTCGAATACCACTTCATCCCAATGGATGGCGTGGATTTGAGAGTTGAACCGGGCGACGGATCGCCCGCGAAAATAGGCCCGTGTCGTATCAGGCGGCATAAAGATCGCCGTCTTTATCTCGTCTTCCTTCAGGATACGCCGAATTTGATTTTCACGTACCAGTTCATAGTAAAGGCCCTGTTCCCAAGCGATATTGTGGTACTCGAGATCTATCGATTGAAGCCAGGGATCCGTCCAATCGAGCTTTTCGCTTTCCTGAAAGGTATTGAGAAGATATTTTTTTGCCACCCAGTCGATGCGATCGATACACCGCATGAAATCTACTTCCAGATCATTCAGAATTCTTTCCCACTCGTCAAGCAGCCAACTGACCTCCTGATCGGACCGGTCACAATGTTTCTGAGCCTTTTCCAGGTACATGCGCTGGATATCGATGGCAGAGATCTTTCGTCCATCTTTCAATTCAATGATCCAGTCGTACGTTGGATCCCGACTAATCGATTTTGTTGCATCAACCGGTTGCGCGACCTCCAATTGCGGAGCCTCGCGCCGTTCAATCAATTCCAGGACGAGCGACATCGTCCCGATCTTCATCGCCGTCGCAAACTCACTCATGTTCGCGTCCCCAAGAATCACGTGAAAACGGCGGTATTTCCCGGGGTCTGAGTGTGGTTCGTCCCGCGTGTTGATGATCGGTCGCCGATTCATCGTATCGATGCTCACCAATACGCTGAAGAAATCCGACCGTTGAGAAATCTGATAAACCCCCGGCTGACCGGATGATCCTTCGCCTTCGATCCCCAACTTTCCAGCGCCGGCGAAGATCTGTCGGGTCACTAAAAAAGGGATTACATCGCTCACCAGGCGGTCCCACGGCACCGATCGACTCATCAAATAATTGTCATGGCATCCGTAACTGTGACCGATAAAATCGGTGTTGTTCTTGTAGAGTCGGACTTCCCGTTCTGGCGCAATTTTTTTATTCCGGCGACGGACACACTCGCTCAGGATTCGTTCCCCTGCTTTGTCCTGCGCAACGATGTCTCGCAGCCGGGTGCACTCCGGAGTCGAGTATTCCGGGTGAGCATGGTCGTTGTAGAAGCGGGCCCCGTTGCTCAAGACTAAATCGCTCTTGATCTCTTCGAAACTGAGTGGACGGTTTTTATCGAGTTCATAATATGCCGATTCGTCGGTGTCCTGCATGAGGGATTGCGCACGGAAACCCCGAGCATCCAAGTGCGGATCTTCCAGATCATAATCCCATTTCATCAAAGCGCCGTGCTCCGTGTAACACCGCACAAGTTCAATCGATTCAGTCACGACATCGACGCTTTCAACCCCATTCACCGTAATGCCGTATTCCGTCTCGATACCGAAAACCCGCTTCATGCAACTCGAAGGTGCGTCTGGGCTCAGGACCAAATTAAATGACATGCGATTCTCCCGCCGGTCTCTCGGTACCTCTGACGGGAGAAACCTTGACGACATTCTCTGAATCGTAGTCGATCAGCTTCAGCCAATCCTCAACAATGTCAGTTGGCGGGAAAATGTCATTCTCCGAATATTCAGTGTTGAGCGAAAGAAGCAGGTCCGATTCGCTGATACCCTCTTCCTGCGTCGAGTTAATTGCGCGTTTAATCGCCAATTCTTTCGTCCGTTCGACAATGGACGCTATAATCGCTCCGCTGACCAAGTCTCCTCGAAAAAGTGTATCGCGTTTGCCACTTCGCAAGATGACGTCCAGGAACCGGTTTTCGTCCCTATGAGAAAATTGGGCCTCGACAACCTTATCGATCAAATGGGAAACCGCCGGCGCAATACCACCGGTCCGCTTGATTAGCTCCGGATCGTAGGGCAGATCCTCACTTAAATAAATTCGATAAATCTCACGAGCTGCCTCGCGATCCGGGCGGTCCACCTTGATTTTTCGATCAATTCGACCCGGTCGGAGGATGGCTGGATCGATCAAGTCAGCCCGATTGGACGCAAGGATGATGACCACTTCGTTCAGAGATTCAATCCCGTCCATTTCGGTGCAGAACATTGGGACCAGAGTGGACAAAACACTCGAGTAGCGGCTGGCCCGGCGAGTGCCAAGAATACTCTCGGCTTCGTCAATAAAGACAAAGGGCAAAAATCCTTCTTTCCTCTTTTCCCGCGCAGTCGCGAAGATTTCGCGAACCATGCGTTCGGATTCTCCCACCCACATGTTCAGGATTTCCGGTCCCTTGATATGCATAAAGAACTGCTGCATATCCTCCCCGGTTTTTTCCTTCAATTGCCGGGTCAAATTGTAGGCCGTTGCTTTCCCAATCAAAGTCTTCCCGCAACCGGGCGGTCCATACAGGAGGAAGCCTTTAGGTGTCTGGTGTTGAAATTTTGCAAACAGATCCGCATGCAAAAGGGGCAACTCAATCGCGTCCTTGATGGCGCTGAGAGCTTCCTCTTGCCCACCGACTTTCTCCCACGGTAGCTCGGGCACCGTCTCGAGATAATACTCTTCGGATTTCGATCGACTCAAGACCTCAATGGCAACCCGATAATTCGGGTCGACCCGGATTTCATCTCCGACTTTTAGCGTCTCCTTCATCAGGTCCTGGCATCTCTGCAGCACGACGGACTGCAGGCCATGTTCCATGCCGACTCGGAGACGATCCGGTCCCAGCAACTCAGTGATCTTGGTAACCGGACCCGATAGATCATACCCAAGGTCTCCAACGATCACATAGGCTTCGTTGACTAGAACGCGCGTCCCCTTTTTTAATTTCGAAAAGTTGATTCTCGGATCGACGTTGCAGTAATAGTCGGAGCCTCCCACCACAATCTGAGCAGTTTCTTTATTCGGACTGCCGAGATAGGTTCCTATGCGGTTCGCCGGGGAAGTCACTTTCTTGATGACTTCGTCGAGTTTTTCGATCGTATGCCGAGCTTCGCTTATCATCTCTTCCTGCTCGGCAAAGTTTGACCGTAAATCGATCAGCTCGCTTCTTGTAGGGTCACCTGGAGGAAGACTGGCAATGATTCTCTCTAGGTATTCGAGAGGAGTTGAGGGCTCAGAACCAAAACCACCATATTCGGGTGCTCTCTCTTCGTTCATCTGTACTTCTTAATCAATCCGCGCTGCGACTATAAACGGATTCCGAATTCGTAGCAAACCTGGACTTGAACCTGTCACCGAATTTCATTCGACCCATATGTCTCTCGACGTCATCAACAAAAAAACTATTCAAACACCTTGACGAGGTTCCCGCTGCGCACGCGGAAACTGGGCTGACACCTTCGCGCTATCGGTAATCCAACCGGTTGAGAGCCTGTTATGGCCCTCTTTTGGCACACCGGCAAGGGGACTGCACCCCCGCCAAATCTGGGTATCGTCATGATTAAGAAAGCATTGCATGACTTTCGGGATTACTGATATTGATCGCTTATGTTAGACACCCTCAAGGAGCCGAAGAGGGAGATTGTTTCCCCTGTTTCCCGGGAACAATACATCAACGCCTTTAACTGGATGTTGCTCGCGCGTACGGTCGAAGAAAAGTTGGCAAGCCTGTGGCGCGCCGGAAAAATCTCCGGTGGCGTCTACCTGGGCAAGGGACAGGAGGCGATCAGCGCTGCCCTTGGTATCATGTTGAAGTCTGGCGATATTTTTGGCCCTTTGATTCGCGATCAGGCTGGCCGACTCGCATTTGGCGAACCGCTGATTGACGTCTTCCGGGTCCACTTCGGGTCTCGCACGGGCTTGAGCCGTGGTCGCGACGGGAACGTGCATCGAGGCAATCCGCGTGGTGGCTACCACGCAATGATCAGCCATCTGGGATCGCTCATTTCCGTGGTGGCTGGCGCCTTGGTCGCAAGACGTTTTAAAGGGGACACTTCCGCAATCGGCGCAACAACAATAGGCGATGGAGGGACCTCGACCGGCGCTTTCCATGAGGCAATAAACATGGCTGCAGTCGAAAAATTGCCACTCGTCGTCGTGGTGGTGAACAATCAGTACGCTTATTCAACGCCAAACAGTCGGCAATTCGCCTGTAACGATCTGGTGGATCGCGCCATCGGCTACGGCGTCGACGGCCACTCCTTGGACGGAACAGATCTCCGTGACTGCCTCGAGGTGCTTGCGCATGCCACAGGGCGAGCCCGATCAGGACATGGACCGCAAATGGTCGTAGGAAGCTGCCTCCGGCTGACCGGCCACGCAGAACATGATGACGCCTTCTACATGGATAAAAGTTTATATCACACCGCACTCGGCCGCGATTGCCTGAAGGTAGCGGAAAATTATCTGCGGGAACGCCAGTGGGCGAATGAGGCTTTGCTCGAGGACTGGAAAAAAACCGCGAAGCAGCAGGTGGAGGAAGCCGCGGTCAGCGCTCAGCATGAACCGCTGGCAGACCCAAACACTGAAACTTGGTGTCCCTACGCAACCCAAAGAATCGCCGAAGCACTTTTGGTTCGATGACTATTACGTACCTCGAAGCGATTCGGGAAGCGCAGGAAAAGGCTCTCCGAGACGATCAGCGTGTGTACATTTACGGCCAGGACGTCGGGACATTCGGCGGCGCCTTTAAGGCAACCAAGAACCTGGCCAAAGAATTTCCCGGCCGGATCCTGGATGCTCCGATCAGCGAAGACGCAATGGTCGGAAGCGCAATCGGGGCAGCCATCGAGGGCATGCGCCCGATTGTCGAAATGCAGTTCGCGGATTTCTCGGCAGTGGCCATCAACCAGATCGTCAATCAGGCGGCCACACTTTTCTGGCGGACACAGGTGGCCTGCCCGATTACGATCCGATTGCCGTCGGGAGGCAACCCTGGGAGCGGCCCTTTTCATAGTCAATGTCTAGAGTCGCTCTACAGCCATTTTCCCGGGCTGGTCGTGATGACTCCCGCCACGGTTGAAGATGCCTACACGATGTTGCTGGAAGCGGTCGAAATCGATGACCCGGTCATCTTCTGCGAGCACAAGTATCTTTACAATCGCTTGAAATCGGATGCGCTCCCGGAGACAGGCTTGCCGTACGACACGGCCAGAATCGCCCGGTTCGGACGGGATCTCACGATCGTGGCTTATAGCGCGATGGTCCACGAGGCTCTCGCCGCCGCGGACCAACTCCGCAAGGAAAATATCGAAGTCGAAGTCGTCGACCTTCGGTGCGTCAAACCGCTCGACATCCGAACCGTGCTGGGCTCGGTGGCAAGAACCGCCAGGCTGCTTTGTGTCGGAGAATCCTGGCCCTGGGGCGGCGTCAACTCGGAAGTTATCGCTTCCGTGGTGACGCAGGGTTTCCATCTCCTCGATGCACCGCCTCAACGAATCAATAGCAAAGACACCCCGATTCCGTTCCATCCCAACCTCTGGGGCGCCCACAAACCGTCCAGCCAGGTCATCGCCGCCGCAGCGCGCCGCCTTTGCGAATGGTAACCATCCAATAACCATTATTCCCATCCCTTTATGCCGAAAGTCCCGATCATCATGCCGCAGCTCGGTGAATCGATCGCCGAGGCAACTGTTGTCCGGCTTACCGTGAAGGTTGGCGAGCAGATCGAGAGCGACCAGGAGGTTATCGAGGTCGAAACCAATAAAGCCGTGATGAGCGTAACCACCCCTTGCAAGGGGTTCCTCGAAAGCATTACAGCCGAGGTCAACGAAACGTACCCGGTTGGAAGCACGCTCGGATACATCGAAGCGTCTGTCGAAGATGCTGAACGATTGAACGCCGCCCAACCACCGGTAACCACTCACCCGTGGTACGGCGAGCCTCGGAACGACGACTCAGGAGAACAGTCAGTTCCTCCAGACGGTTCTCAGCAGCGTCCTTCGCACAGTCTGGAAATTCCGCTTGGTCAGAACGGAGCCGCCTTCCAGTCGCCACGGCTGAAAGCACGGCTACAGGAACTCGGAATTCACCCTACCGACGCCGGGATTGTGCCGGGGAGCGGAATCGCGGGTCGTGTGACGATCGACGATTTCGAAGCGTACTTGGAGGAGCTCAATCGGCTCCCGTCGAAAAAAGCTTCTCCCATGCGACTCTCGGTCGCCGATTCGATGCGCAGGAGTTGGACGCGGCCGCTTGCAACGCTTGGGGTTTCCATCTCACTTGAACCGATCCTTGTGCACCGAAAAACTCTTTCCCCTTCGCCCGGCCCTGCCCTGTACCTGGCAAAAGCCTTGGCAACTGCTTTGTCGGAATATCCGCAATCCGCCGGGCGTCTAATCGGCGACAAAATCGTTCTTCCCGCATCGATCGACATCGGCGTTGCCGTCGAAGTGGAAGACGGCGTCATAGTGCCGGTCTTCGCGAATCTCGATAAGCAGCCGCTCGCCGAATTGCCTGCTCAGTATAAGAAGTTCCTCCAGGCCGCAAAGGAAAAGCGTTTGCCAGAAGAAGCAAAGCGGCCCGCCATCGCCTCTGTGACAAACTTTGGAACGCTCGGAGTCCATTGGGCAACGCCTATTCCGCTTCCAAACGAAACATTGATCGTCGGCCTCGGATATGGCGAAAAGAGACCCTTCTGGGATGAAAAGGCCCAGCGCTTCGTTCCGCGGCTCGAAGCAGACCTGACCATCAGCTTTGATCACCGCGTCATCGACGGAGGTCAATCCGGGCGTCTGGTGCGCCGCATCATGGAGCTCCTGGCAGCGCCGGAAACCCTGTAGTTTTCGCACCGGTGAAACCTCTCCGCTTTGAAGTGTACGCTGCGCAAAAATCTCGCGAGCGCGCTTTGGCTTGTGAGATTTTCGGTCTAAGGTACTCTCCAGCGTCAGTGTGAGCCGTTCTTTACTACTAGTTGCACTGCTGCTTTTCTTCGTTTGCCCCTGGCAGCTCCAGGCCCAAACTCATGCTCCTGATTTGCCGGCCAATAGCCGTCCCTTTGACTTTTATGACAGAGGGCCTTACCGCCCAGATCTACCGCGCCCTTCAGATTTCTTCGGTTATGAGACCGGCGATTTTCTGACCACCTTCGCGCTCTACGAATCTCTCTTGCGCGAGTACCAGAAACACTCGGATCGGTTGCGCGTTTTCACGATAGGAAAAACTCCGGAGCACCGTTCCCAATACATTCTGGCGATCAGTTCTCCAAGCAACCTGGCCCACCTCAATGAAATCAAGGATCAACTTGGGAATTTAGCCGACCCAAGAAAGCTGAAGGCTGGTCCCGAATTGGATCAATTGATCCAGAAACTGCCGATTGTTCTGTGGCTCTCCTACAGTGTACATGGGAGCGAATCGGCCGCCTTCGAGGCAGGGATTCAGGTCCTCTACCAGCTTCTTGCTTCCAATGATCCTGCGCTCCGCGAGGCGCTGGATCACACTCTGATCCTCATCAATCCTTGCCAAAACCCAGACGGCCACGAGCGTTTCACGACCTGGTACAATGCCCATGGGGGCGGTCGCCAGGAACAATACGCCTACGAGCACCAAGAACCCTGGTCCATTACCGGGCGGTTAAACCACAATTTCTTTGACCTGAACCGCGATTTGATCTGTTTGTCACAACCGGAATCCGAAGCGGCGACCAGAGCCCTTCTTGAGTGGCATCCGCAAGTTCTCGCGGATCATCATGGCCAAACCAAAGAATACTTCTTCCCGCCTCCCGCGCTTCCGATTAATCCGAATCTACCGGAGAAAATTACCATCAAGTGGCTGGAAATTTTTGGGAAATCGAATGCCAGTGCATTCGACAAATACGCCTGGCCCTATTTCGTGCGCGAGGAGTTCGACCTTTTTTATCCCGGATATTGGGACAGTTGGTCCTCGCTGCACGGTGCCACAGGCATGACTTATGAGACCGATGGCGGCGGCCCTTTGGGATACAGGTGGCGTCGGGCGGACGGCACGCTCCTCACGCTCCGGAGCGGAATCGCCAAACATGTAACGGCCAGTCTCGCAACTGTGATGGTTGCCGCAGCTAACCGCGAAGCCAGACTCCGGGATTATCGAGATTTCTTCGAAACGACTCTTAAGGAGCTGAAGCGAAAATTCTATCTGGTTCCCGGCAAGGATTCACAAAGTGCCACGGAGCTGGTCTCACTCCTGATGAAGCAGGGAATCGAAGTTTCTCGAACCGACGCCGACGTTAAACTGCTCAAGGCATCGGATTATTTTGGAGACGCTCCGGGCGAGAAGACGATTCCTGCAGGCTCCTTTGTCGTCGATACCGCGCAGCCTTACGGCCGAATGGCAATCGCCCTGCTGGAGACAGAGACTCCGGAGGACTCAGATTTTCTGAAGCGACAGGAAGCATTGCGGAAAGCGAACGAAGCCAAAGGGACTGCAGAGGCGAAGCAGGACTACGAGTTCTATGACGTGACTGCCTGGTCTCTTCCCCTGGCAATGGGAGTTGAGGCTTATTCCACAGATGAGCCGGTTCGAGCAGATGTCACCGCGGTGCCGGCAGGAGGCCAGAACCTCGACTTTGACGCCGCGAAACATAACCAGGCAGAGAGAACGGCAACGCGCCGCATCGAGTCAGGAGTCGCCTATGCGTTTGAGCCGTCCTCCGTTCGAGCTATGCGAATGGTAATTCAGCTGTTGCGGCAGGGATTTCGCGTGGACACGTCGAATGAGACGTTTCGCGCGGAAGCTAAAGATATGCCCCGCGGCAGTTTCATTCTTTGGGAGGAGCGAAATCCCCGCAATCTCCATGAGACCCTGGCAGACCTTTCCGAGAAATACGAAGTGACAGTCCAATCGATCCATACCTTGTTCCCGGATAACAACCATCGCGGCATCGCCTCGGAGACAGATTATTCCCTGAAAGCTCCGAAAGTGGCGATCCTGGCGGATGAGCCCGTGGAGCAGACCAGCTACGGTCTCCTGCTGTTCCTTCTGGAGCAAAAGTGTGGGTTGGAAGTCGTTCCGGTTTCGCTGCAGTACCTGACTCCGGATGTCCTTGAGCAAATCAATGTGCTGATCCTTCCCAACGGCCAGGCTTCGCACTATAAAAAGGCGTTCGAAGAAAGCCAACTCGGCGATCTGCGAGACTGGGTTAGCCACGGTGGCGTCCTGGTTTGTATCGGCGGCGCCAGCGAATTCGCAGCAGATCCCGATACCAAGCTCACCCCATCTCGCATCGTCGGTAATGAAGAGAGGTCGGATTCCTCCACCGAAAAACCTCCAATAGAAACACGACAAAAGCCAGACCATCCGTCGCCCCAAAAAAAAGACTCAACCAACCGCAAGCCGCTCGAGGTTCCTGGATCGATCGTTATGGCCAAGGTGAATCGGGACCATTTTCTAACGATTGGGTATGATTCCGACACTCTTCCCCTCTTCGTGCAGGGTAATGTCTTCTTCAAGCCGAGCGAAACAGGCGCAAATGCCTTAACCTTTGAAGGTGACAAATTGAGGATCAGTGGATTTTTCTGGGAAGACAACACAGAGCAATTGCTCCGCGGTTCCTCGGCATTGATCGACGAGCCGATTGACGCGGGTAATGTGATCCTCTTCAATTTTGAACCCGGCTTCAGGATGATCTGGACCTCGACCGTCAGGCTCTTGCTCAATGCCATCGTCTATGGGCCTTCGCAGCCGCAGAAATCCGATGACTGAGAACAGCACTCGATGTGCAACCGACGATGCACGGTCTCCTCTCACGGCTGTCCATTCTTTTCAATCTCGGGTTCGGAATGGGCAAATCCCATCTCCAAAGTAAGGCCGCTGCCCTGGAATCGAAGCTAGCCTGGGTTGCTCACTTCACCCAATACGAAGCGAGGACGCTTCGCTTTAGTCGGACCGTCGTCCATGCCGTTGCCGTTCTCTGTGCAGCAGGTCGCGGGAAACGATTGAGTTGCGAATGGGTCCCGCCGCTAACTTTCGAATCTGAGCACGTTCGAACTCGGTGATCGTTTGGCCTAACCCGGGTTCCAAGTTTCGCATCCGCGTGCACATCGTGTGATAGTACGCTCGCATAAACTCGCGCTTTGCCTCTTCCGTCAGCGCGCCGTTGGCCTCCTTGAGCAGATCGATCACTCGGGGATTGCGCATCGCGATCGTCCGGATTTCGGCCAGCCTGGCCCTGTTCTTCTCCTGCTCCTCGGGCGAAACCTGCTCTGAAGTCCCGAAGGTTGGCGTCGGATACGATCCTTCAGACCTCAGGATCGATGGCGAAGGCAACCGTAAGTCAGGTGGCTCTGCGGAAAGCCGATTCGATTCTGGTAGTAAATCCGGAGCGGCTTGTGGTTCCGGTGTTCCTGCGGGCGTGGGGACTTCCTCCATTTTCGGCAAAACCCCAGGCGTGGCCGGGTTCGGTTCCGCTTTCTGTCCGGCGGCAAACTCGGCCGTGAAAACAATCATCACCGCCACAGGGATCACGAACTTCATAGGACCGGATTTCCATTTAGACCGGTTCTCATGACCATTCATTTAACTCAAAGCCGGTTACCGGCAGCACCTTACGGCAACCCGGTCTGGACGTCTAGTTTTATTAGGATTCGGGCGGTTTCCCTAGGAATTCTCGCTCATCCTGTCGTTCGCGTTTTTGAGTCGCTTTAGTGCGTCGAAGCGGGATGGTAGCAGCAGAGAGCCGGCTCGAATTCTTCAAGCTTAGGCGCTTTCCGCTCTCGGATGATTTCCATCTTCTGCAGCCACTTGCGTCCTTTCAAATTACTGTTATTATAAATATTATGGTCGCTCTGTCTGATCTACTTTGCGAGCAACGCTTGCAAAAGCGCTTAACGCGGCTGCGCAAACGCTTTATCGTCTTACTAGTCAAAGCCAACCCCGAATGCTTCGACCACGCTGGGCGGCTGGCACCCGGTTGCTTTCCTGCGCGCATACCTGTGGAGGTTGCAAATTTGCATGGGCTGATGCGGAGAGCGGAATGTAAACTTGCCATGATCCGCTGCCATGCGGAGTGTCGGCGCTGCTAGTGCACGTCTCGCATACATCCTCGTCTGAACGCGCTCCATGGGTTAGGACTCTTTCAGGGTATAGAATACTAACAAACGCACAAAAATTTACTCGCGCTCACGCACCCACCGGACGGCGAAGTGTTGTAGTTCAGTGGAAGTTCGGAGATTCATTTTCTCTTTGATCCTTGCTCGATACGTATCAACCGTCGCTGCGCCCAGCCGAAGCGTCTCAGCTATCTGACGCGTCGTGTGGCCACGCCCGATCAACTCCAAAACCTCCAATTCGCGGTCGGTCAGGCGATCTAGCGGCCGGGCCGAGCTCTTCATTCCGCTAGTAAGACCTCTCAGGAAAACAGAGGTCATGCTTCCGGAAAGATAGACTTCCCCGGCCAGCACACGCCGGATGGCTGATAACACATTATCAGCCGGTTCATCTTTTGTGATGTATCCGGTGGCGCCGGAGCGGAGAGCGCGCTCTGCATAGAGCGATTCGTCTTGCATAGACAGGACTAGTATCGGCACCTCGATCGAAAGCGCCCTGATGCTTTTGATAAGCACCAGCCCACTGCACCCTTTTAACGAGATGTCTACTACTGCCAGATCTGGGGAGGTGTCTCGAATAAGGCCGATTGCTTGTTGAGCATCTTCGGCTTCTCCACATACCTCCATATCCGGCTCACAATTAATCAGCTCAGAGAGACGTTCACGAAACAACGGGTGATCGTCGACGATCACGACTCTTTCTTTTTTTTCACTCATGAGCTGTGGCATCGGGGCTTAGCTCGGCGCTCGCGGTTTGCGCAATTGTGCAAGTCACCACTGTTCCCGTAGGCGCGTTCGGTTGAATCTCCAAGGTCCCGGCAAGCATTCGGGCTCGATAACGCATGATGTTCAATCCCATCCCTTTCTTTTTGGAATAGGTCGGGTCCAATCCAACCCCGTCGTCGCTCACTCGCAACGACAAAGCGCCATCCCAAGCATCTAGCGCGATGACCACAGCTTGAGCGTGGCCGTGTTTGGTGGCATTGCTTAAAGCCTCTTGGGCGATCCGAAACAGATGGATGGCTCGCGCATTGTCGTGGATCTGCACCGGTCCCACAGAAATGAAGGAGCACGAGATTCCAGCGAGTTTTGCAGTGATCGACGCCAGTTCGTTCAACGCAGACTCCAGGCCGCCCTCATCTCGATCCACAGGAGAAAGACCTCGAGCAAGGTCGCGCGTTCGTTTGGCGGCATCTTGAAGTAAATTCGCAATCTCTCCGGCCTTCACGGCGCGACTGGACGACTCTCGTTCAAGATCCCGGTTCAGCATGGCCGCGGTGAAACCAATCGCCGCCAGATATTGGCATACCCCATCATGGAGATCACGCCCGATACGCACTTGTTCGCGCTCACTGATATCAATGATTTCTCTCTCCAACTTTTGCGATCTTTCCAGTAACTCGACGCGATCGCGGATGGAATCGCGTTGCTGTTTGAAAATCGCACCCGCGAACATCACCAGGCAGAAAAACATTAACCTAACAATTGCATCCCAAACTCTAAACCATTCGGATGAATAGCCATGCCCGCCAGCCGCATTCGCCCACCACCAGGCTAAAGCGCAGAAAACCGAAATGACGATGGCTAGATTTTTATTGCCAAACCACACCATGAGCAAAATCGGTATGGCGTAGAAAGGATCTACTGTTACTTCGTCGCCGGTAAGGTAATCTATTAATCCGATTGTGATCGTTAGTGCAAGCGCTTGGATGAAAAGCCCAACGAGCGATTGTTTCCGCAAATACTTGGCGATGATCACAACCATGCTCATTCGGTGCTCAAAAACAGCACGATCCTTCCTAATTCCGAAAAAGGGACTAAGGGGAAAACTCACCCATTATGTTCTTGCCCGCATAATATCAAGCGGATTCAACAGTCACGCTAGGAATAAATCCGCATCGCCTTCCAAGTTTGAGTCGCAATGCGTTCTTGTCAGTCATGAGAATGGAATCATCTACCATGTAATGGAATTAGACGCATAGTTGTAAGGTTATACCCTACTCACTTGTCAAAGAGCCTCGTAGCCGGCGAGGCATTCCCGCAAGCTCTCAAACTGCCGGTGCGGACCCATGACCTCAGTC
>CAWAIK010000027.1:0-98817 GCA_963782115.1 uncultured Verrucomicrobiae bacterium | reverse complement strand
GCATGAAGGCGTTTGAACGGTCTTTGCGGCCCAGTTGCTGACCGCGGGCTCGGCATTATTTGATTTCTTCTCCTCACCGGTAGAGGCGAGGAGATATGACTACGAGCGCAATATTCAAATTTCCGAGTGTGGTCCGTCGCCACCACGAAGGTCCGCTTGGTATCCATGTGGATGCGTATGAAGCACTCCTGCGGGAGCAGGGCTATTCACGTGGGTCAACTTACGTGCATCTGCACATCGTTGCTGACTTAAGTCGGTGGTTGAGGCGCCGAAGGCTGGATGCAGGCGATGTCGATGAGTGCACTGTGGAGCGTTACCTTCAGTCTCGACAGCGCTTCGTCGATACATATCGCGGAGCGTCCTTCGTCCCGTACAAGTTTCTCGGTATGTTGCGTGATCGGCGGATCGTCACCCACAAGACGGTGCCGATTGTGGTTGATCCACGCGAGATTGTGGTCGACGCATTCAGGCAATATCTGTCGCAAGAGCGGGGGCTGTCAGTATCGACTCAGTGCAATATCAAGCGGGCGAGGACGTCGAGCGCCGTTTGCCAGTACTCTCCACCTTCTTGGGCCATGGGCATGTCAGCGACACATTCTGGTACCTGTCAGGGACTTCCGAGCTCCTGCAGCAGGCAGCTCGGCGATTGGAGAAACGCTGGGAGGTGCAACCATGAACGCGACGCCCACCCTGCCGGCCTTGCTGGAGAGTTACTTCACCCAGCGCTTGATGGCTCAACGACAAGCCAGTCCACATACGATCGCCTCTTACCGGGACACATTCCGTTTACTCTTGAACTTTGCGCATGAGCAGTGCGGGAAGTCTCCCTCCAGCTTAAACCTTACGGACCTCGATGCGCCTTTGATCAGTGCGTTTCTCGACACTTTGGAGCAACAACGCGGCAGCGCGATTAGCAGTCGCAATGTGCGCCTGACGGCCATCCGCTCTTTCTTCCGGTATGCTGCGTACGAAGAGCCTTCGCAATCTGCGCACATTCAGCGCGTCCTTGCGATCCAGAACAAACGCCGGGCTCGCCCGATGATTAACTTTCTGATGCGGGAGGAAATCGAGGCACTGCTTGCGGCTCCGGATCAGCGCACCTGGAATGGACGCCGCGATCATGCACTGCTGCGGTTAGCAGTGCAGACAGGCTTACGTCTATCAGAGGTGACGAGTCTCGGTCGACAGGCCCTGGTGTTCGGTACCGGTGCGCATGTTCAGTGCGATGGCAAAGGACGCAAGACAAGATGCACGCCGTTGACGAAACAAACCGTCGGTGTTTTGAAATCCTGGTTAAAGGAACCGGCGCGGGGAACTACCAACGTGTTATTCCCCAACGTCCAAGGAGAGCGCCTCAGTTCCGATGCCGTGCAGTACTTGCTCGCCAAATACGTCGCCATCGCTCGGCAACGGTGTCCGACGCTGAACAAAAAACGAGTGACGTTCCATTCCTTGAGGCACAGTTCGGCCATGGAATTGCTGGCGGCCGGTGTCGAGACTTCGGTTATTGCGCTCTGGTTAGGTCACGAAAATGTCGAAACAACCCAAATTTATTTGCACGCCCACCTCGCGCTGAAGGAGGCAGCGCTTGCCAAAACCAGACCACTGACCGGTAAGCAGGCTCGGTTCCGACCAAGCGATAAGCTACTCGAGTTTTTAAACGCGCTATAGAGGCAGCTGCCGAACATCGAAAAATAATGCCGAGTCGCAAGAACCGGAAGACATCGCCAAACCCCTGTCTTCCAATATCTTCCGATAAGTCTTCAGATTGCGGTTCGGCATTTTCCTGGCCTCGGCATTCTGTCGCAAATGCCGCATGCGGCATTTGCGACAAGCCTTGACGATCGAGATCCGCTTTCAGGCTCTCGCTGATGTGAGCGAAAACGAGTGCGACTCCGTGCTGCGCCAAATCATTCTCCAGCTCTTTCAGAGTGCCTCCCGCGGTGTAGTCAACGCTCGTGATCGCTCCCGCGTCCACGACAAGCCAGCGCACGGGAGAGGGAGATTCGGTCGCCAGTTTCCGCGCCTGGCTGGCGAAACGATCAATGTTCGCATAAAAGAGAGCGGACCCAAACCAATACACCAACAGCCCCGGCACCGCCATGCGTCCCGGTTCTACAGGGGCCATCTGCCAATGGCCGTCGGCTGTCAGCGTTTTCACCGCTACCGAAGGCTCGTAGCTGTGCCGCACGTGTTGAAGCAGCGACAGGACGAGCGCAAGCAGGATGCCGTCCTTCACACCGAAAAGGACCACCGAAGCAGCAGTTAGGAGAGCAAGAATCCACTCGCCAGGGCTCTTGCGGTGCAGATCGTTTAAACCCTGCAAATCCACGAGACGGACGGCAATGGTGAAAACAATCGCGCCCAGCACGCAGACCGGAAGAAACTGCAGGGGCCCGGTCAGGAAAAGGAGCACGAGCATGGCCTGCTCCTACTCCTTGGCCCCAGGCGATCCGAAAGCTGCCATCCGTTTCGGTTCGGCCAGCTTCGGCATTGATAGCGGAAATGATGCGATTCACCATTTCGAATTGTTAAACCTAATAGAGTTAACGCCGTAACAGTCAAGGCTTGCATATCTCCCAAATCTCTGCACTTGGCTGAACTGACGACAGTCAGGGTGTCAAGTGAGTTTCAGTGCTGGCCGACGGTCGGTGCGAAAAGCGCGACACGCCAGATAATTTTAGCCCGCACGCGCGCGCCTGCTGTCCATGCGCGGCGATGAAGTCGAGCACGTCACCAGGGGTTGCGAAAAACCGTTTTTAGCCCATCAATAAGGAGACTGAATTCATTATGAAACATTATGTTCTTTGTCTGGTGGATACGGATGAGGCTGCGCAAGAGGTTACGCAAAAAATTACCGGCGCCGGTTTCGGAAAAGAAGAAATATACGTTTTAACCTCTCCTCGCGAAAGTGGTAAAGCGGGGGAACGGGGATCGCTCAACGAAGGAGTCGGGCTTTTGGCCGGCATCGGCCCGGCGGTTGTGGGCGGCGCCGGCCATTTCGTGGGTACCGGTAGAATTAAGGACGCCTCCAATAGCGGAGAAATAGGCCGGGAGACGGGAGGGTCAGCAGCATTTCTCGGTCGTTTTGGTCTCTCCGGGGCGGCAACGCGACAGTACCAAAGGAAACTGGCGGAAGGCGGGATTCTCATTGCTGTGCAAACCGACAAACAAAAAACGGCGTCAGTTGCTCGAAAGATCCTTGAAGAAGCTCACTGCCAGGAAATCTCAGAGGTGTGACTGGGCCTCTTCTGGCTGGCCTCTTCTGGCTGACAAAAGCATTTTTCACCGTGTCAGCAGGGAACGCTCCTCAAACCCAGCCTGTGTCGCTAAGCTCTTGAGCCCGCCGCTGGCGTCGGTTCCCTCCCTTGCTGACCCTTCCCAGACGATCACCGCAACCAGTCGAAGTGGTGTACCGTCCGAAGTTGCTCTGGCGAGCGCCTGGGCTTCGCGGATAATAGCTTGGTTCGCAGCCGCGTACGCTGCGTCGTCGCTCTGACCCGTACTATGGAGGATCACTAGATCGCCGGCCGCTTCGGCCGCGGCGACCAATCGATCGAACACAGGTCCCCAGTTCCCAGGACGGTCGGTGACCGACGTCTCACGAAAGCGCTTGGGCGAAAACGGCAGCACGATCCGCCGGCGCAGACCGAGTCGCTCAGCTTCCTCAAGCGCGATCAGATCGGCGCCGCATGCCGCTGAGCAGACGAGGGCCTCGGCGCGCTCTGCAGAAAGAAAAGCAGCAAGCCGACTCCGGACGATGGGCACGTCCTCGAGCGGAAACCGCGGCGGATCTGTGTCCGGCGCATCGATCCGCCGTCCGGCGAGGGCGATCACGGCATGATATGAAATCTGGTTTTTTTCCGCCATATCCTAACACCTTTCGAAGTCTATCAAGCTTCAAATCGACAAGGTCAGCACTACTTGGGACCAACCCAGTTCGCCAAAGCCATAATCCCACACCACTAGCAAAACCCCCGTAAAGATATTCTTTATATCGCCTCGACAGGAGATAACGAGGTCTTTGCGGTCAAAAATGCCGGCAAGGAAAACCAGTCGCGGGGTCTCGGCCAGTTGATCTACAAGGATCAGGTACACCTTCATGGGGCATTGGCCATGGTTCTCGCGCCTGATGGGCATCTCCTGGTTAGCAATAGCGACGGGATCAATTCAGATCCAAATCAGCCTAGCGAAATCGTGGAATTCACCGTGAATGGTCAATTCGTCGGACAGCTCTCGGTGGATCCGGCTCAAGGTGGACCATTCGGACTTAACATCCTGCAGGTAACCGACGATGTGGTTCGATTCGCGGGCCGCTCGATTGAAACCAATTACGTTCGCTGGCGAAACTCGCCCGAAGCAACCAAACCAAGACCCTACCTAATCCAAAAAAGTCTTACCGAATCACATCTCGGCGGTGCTGGAATGAGCAGCCACGACCTTCCAACCGTCGTCAAACTTTTGAAGGTTCATGGTCGTATTGCCCACCACCTTTTGCTTTGAGCTGGGGAACGAGATTGACCACCAGGTGAGGGCAAGAGCCAGGTCCGGCTTGAGGAGTTTGACCTGGATCCGCTTGGGGTCGATGATCCCCATCGAATTGCGGTCCGGATAGCCGTTGATGTAAGAATCGTGGAGTTGCTGCCAGCCGTTAAACTGTTCGGAGTCGACGACAACCAGAAGCTCAGGTGATTTACTGTAGACTTGCAAATAGCCCTCGATATCGTGGGCATTCCAGCGATCAAGCATTTTGAGCAAGACCTCATAGATTTGTTGAGCGTCATCTTTGGAAACGCTTGAACCCGCACGGAGCGAGTCGAATTGCCACCCGTTCTGGTCCTGAGCCATGGCTGGCAGGCAGAGAGAGAGCGCTGCTATCGCCAAAATCTTGATGAGTCTCCTTAAGCGTTTTGGCAACAGGGCACGGATATTCAATCCCGGCCCAACCGCGATGGATTCTGCGGCTTAGAAGAGCGAATGGCGTGAAGGAGCGCAAAGCACCCATGAATGCTGAAACGCGGTCGGTCATGGGAAGCGGGTCGCTTGGGCATGCAATATACTACGGCTAAGCGCTGCTTCCCTTTACAGCAATTACAGCAGTATCGATATTTTCTCCGCAATAGCCGGCGCCCGGATCGTTTGCGACCCGTCCCGGGACTGCACGAGCCGGCGACGGACCAGCAAAACGTCAGTGCCGCAATAGGAATACGAAAAGGGATACGAAATCCGGAAATGAGAAAACCCCGTCGAAACGTCGGCCCAAATTCCGGACTCGTATTCGGTAACGCAACGGCTAATGCATGGGCTTCATCGGCTTCATCGGCTTCATCGGCTTCATCGGTTCCATTGGTTTCATCGGTTCCATTGGTTTCATGGGCTCCATCGGCCTCATTTGGGCAATGTTCTCATCCGATTCCCTAAGCGTTAGTCTTTCCGCATTCTCCAGCTTGGGCTCTCTTTGCATCGACTCGATTTGACCACCTTGAACTCGGATAAACTCGACGCCGCTTTTGCTCTCAAGACGCAGAACGAGATTTTCGGCGGTGCGAAACAACTCCGGCGGCTTCGACCATTCGCCGGTACTGAAGCCAAGGCTCTGATTTTGCTGTTGGCCAGAGTCGCCGCTGCTCAATGCCACTTCTGTGTTTTCGCCGTCATTTTGAACGAGGAGCCGTTGGCCGTTTCCAAGATCGTGGGCATACGTCATAAATATCCTTTAGATTTGTTTCCTGTTTTGAGGGCGGCAACCCTCAGCCCAACTTACGTTCCAGTAAAGAGCTTTTTCGAAGAGGTTTCAAATCTGTTGACGCCTCATTTTCCTATGCCGCGTCTCTCGGAAGTCGACTCTCATTTTCGACGCCATCGGCAAAAGGTCTTGATAATAATTATATTTACAATAAACTCAGGATACGAAAGCTGTTTCGTGACTGCCCCTTTGTTTTATGAAAATCAATCCGCTTAAAAACCTCCGGATTGTGGTGATTGATGATAACCACACTATTCATGAGGACATCCGCCGAACATTAATGGCATCCTCCACTCTCCGAGCTTCCTTAGATGAGGATGAAGCAGCCTTATTCGGGGATAGGACGGAACATTCTCCAGTTCCGATCTTTGAAATTGATTCGGCATACCAGGGACCGGAAGGCATGGATCTGATTGAAAAAAGCCTCCGGCAAGAGTGGCCTTATGCCATGGCCTTTGTCGATGTCCGCATGCCGCCGGGATGGGACGGAGTCGAGACCACACGCAGAATTTGGGAGAAGTATCCCGATCTGCAAGTTGTCCTATGCACAGCGTATTCTGATTGCTCCTGGGAAGAGATGGTGAGGAAACTGGGATATTCAGAGCGAATGGTCATCCTGAAAAAGCCTTTGATGGATCGAGGTTCTGCAAATGTCCATTGCGATGACTAAAAAATGGCAACTCAACCTGCAGGCCAAGCTCCGACTGGACACCGTCGAAAAAATCGCTGAGAAGCGCACTCTTGCGCTGAAAGCTGCCAACGTCGCCTTAACTTTAACTACCTTCCAATTAATGGAGGCGAAGGAAAAATCCCGTCGACTGGTTGTCACCGCGTGGCTCTCCGGTAAGGTCCCGAATCCGAGTTCCTTGCCAAAAATGAGCCATTGAAATCCGAGTTTGGACAGGAGGCGGGTTCTTCCGCCGTCGCAAAAGGCAAAGCGCCGTAACCATCAACCTTGATTTCGTTAGGAAACGTTTACGGTCCTGCACTTATAGGAAGTGATTAGTAATGCAGAGAATTTTTAGCTCAGCGTCGCGGCGCGAGACGCTTGGAAAGCATTCGAAGGGTGGTCGCCGCGGCGGTCGGCTAAAAATTGATTGGACAAAACCGCTGCCCAGAGCGTGACCTATGTGTATTGATTGCCGGCTGGATCTCTGGCGAGGATCTGAAGGGGCCGGAAGCGGTCAGCGTAGGGGATTGCCGGGATAGTTCGCGGGGCCTCCAGTCGGCTATCACGGCGTCGGGGGACAACATCTGTCCCTTGGAAAATGTTCGCAATGAGGCGCGTGGCAGCACTGCTCCTGTTGTTTGGCCTCGCCAAGCTTGTGCGCCGGAATTTGATCTGCATCCGAAAACAGTCCTGTTCATCATGAGGTATCCGTAATCGCCATTTTCCTATGTGGGCTTCGCGGCAAGATCTCAATCACCAGCATGCGACCTTGGTGACAGACTGGGCACTCCCGCAACGAAGGGCCGATGAGTTCTTCATAACGCTCACGATAATCCTTAGCTCCTTCGAGGGCCGGTTGTTCTGGCGCCGGCATGTCCAACAATTCTCGGCAGCGTGCTAGTTTCTGCTCTCGGTACCGGTTGGCCAGGAAGCCGTAGTAGCGGATGCGCTGAAAGCCCTCAGGAAGCACATGTAAAAGGAAGCGACGGATAAACTCTTCGGCTTCCACAGTCATCGTCTTCTGTTGGGCGTCATGACGATAATCCTTGTAACGGAAGGTCACCTTGTCCTCCGCGATGTCCAACAGACGATTGTTAGAGATCGCCACGCGATGAGTATAACGCCCGACGTAGTCCAATACCTGCTCGGGCCCGGCGAAAGGCCGCTTGGCGTAGACCACCCATTCGGCCTCGCGTAAGGGAGCCAGGTAATCCAGGAATGAGCACCGATCCCGGAGTGATTCGAGCGACGAGAAAAACTCCAGTTTGCCGGCATCAAAGGCTTTGAGCAAATATTCCAGGAACAGACGACGAAACAGCCTTGAAAGCACGCCCACGGGTAAGAAAAATCCATCCCGGCAGGAAATCCATTGGCTGCCGTCGGCAGAGAGACCACCGCCGGTGACCACACAATGCAGGTGGGGATGATGGAGCAGGTTCTGGCCCCAAGTGTGAAGTACGGCGAAAAAGCCGATCTCGGCGCCCAGGTGTTTGGGATCAGCGGCGATGGTGAGCAAGGTTTGCGCCGTGGCCCTGAACAGGATGCCATAGAGCTCTCTCTTATTCTGATAGGCAATTGTTGCAATCTGCTGCGGTAGAGTGAACACAACGTGAAAATATTGAGTGTTTAAGAGTTCGGCCTGACGGTCCACGAGCCATTTGAACCGGGCGAACGACTGGCATTTTGGGCAGTGTCGATCGCAACAGGAGTTATAAGCGTTGCGCTGGTGGCCGCAGTGGTCACAGTGCTCGAGATGGCCGCCGAGAACAGCAGTCCGGCAGACCTCGATCGCGGTCATGGCGCGGCGCTGCGCCGTGGAGAGCGAAGCGCCATGCTCATGACGATAGGCTTCGCCGTAGCGGCGAAACACATCCGCCACTTCGAACTTCGGGCGATCCATGTCCCGGAGCTAGAAGTACTGTGGTGGAGCGGGCTCGGGCTCAGCGGCAACCGGCTGCGGGAGCAGATCGAGTGGGCTGGTGGTGGAGCACACCTTGGTAGTGGCGATGCGCAGATAGCGGGCCGTGGTAGCCAGGCTGCGATGACCAAGCAGCAGTTGAATGGTGCGCACGTCGGTGCCGGATTCCAGCAGATGAACTGCGAATGCGTGCCGAAGCGAATGCGGTGTGATCGGTTTGGAAATCCGGCAAATTCGATGCGCCTTTTGGCACGCGTCCTCCACCGCCGCCCTGGTAATGTGGCCGCCGACTCGATCGCCTGGGAAGAGCCACTGCTTGGGCTTGTTCACCGGCCACCAGCGACGCAGGATTTGCAGCAACTTTGGTGAAAGCATGACATCGCGATCTTTTTGCCCTTTCCCTAGTTCGACTCGAATGACCATTCGCTGGCTGTCGATATCGGCGACTTTCAGCCGGACAGCCTCTGAGATGCGCAACCCGGCAGCGTAACAGATGGCCAGGATGGTGCGATGCTTGAAGCTCTGTACGCAGCTTAAGAACTGCAGGACCTCTTCGGGACTCAAGACAATAGGCAACTTCTGAGGCTTCTTGGGCGCCGGGATAATTTCTTCCAGGCTCCAATCCTTATGAAGCGTGACTTTGTAGAGAAAGCGAAGAGCGGCTATGGCGATGAGGATTGAACTGGGAGCCAGTTTCTTTTCGTTGGTTAGATAGAGCTGGTAAGAGCGAATCTCCTCAGGGCCCAGTATTTCCGGTGATTTACTGAAATGGCGCGCAAACAGAGAGATCTGTTGCACGTATGAGTCTTGTGTATGCGGTGAGAGATTCCTCACCTGCATGTCCTCGGTCATGCGTCGTCGAAGCGATGTCATGGAGAGCTCATTTGCGCTGGTGGGCTTTGCTGCAAACAGCTTTTCCACGCGCTCGCAACGGCGCCTCCGTATCTTGCCACTGAAGTTGAGTCGAACTCGCTGCGCTCGCGCGAGGTTACTCTTGGGACGTCGCGCTACCAAATACCGCGAAGCGGTTTAGTCCAATGTTTATTAGTACATCCTTGTACTAAAAAGACCGACATAATTCTCTTCCGACCTGGCAGAAAGATGTGAGCAAGAGATAAATCACATTCCGCCGATACTGGTATGAGAGGCTACGACCTTCCAGCGGTCGTCAAACTTTTGCAGGTTCATGGTGCTATTTCCCACCACCTCGTGCTTGGTACTTGGGAAAGAGACCGACCACCAGCTAAACGCTAATGCGAAATCAGGCTTCAGCAGCCGGATTTGCATGCGCTTGGGCTGGATGAACCCCATTGCCGTACGGTCCGGATACCCATTGACATAGGAATCATGGAGTTGCTGCCAACCACTAAACTGCTCTGAATCGACCACAACCAATAATTCGGGCGAATTCCAATAGACCTCCAGATATCCATCCATATCGTGGGCATTCCAACGATCAAGCATACTGAGCAAGACATCATAGACCTGTTGATCATCGCCCCTTAAAAGGCTTCTATTCGGATGAAGCGAGTCTCTCAGCTCCTGCGCCATTGCCGGTCGGCACAAAGCCAACCCCGATATTGCCAAAATCACTATAGTGGTCTGGAATCCCTTTAAAGACAGCGTATTGCGATGTAGTTCGATGCGTATATTCGTATTCGAGCCCAATATTTACGGTATACCTGGAATCTCTCTCAATAAATACTTAGTGACAAGCCTTAATCGCTCAAGAAAACTCTCTCCGCCAGGACGGTTGCGCCCCGGAGTCAGAGTCGCTCTTGCCGATCAGGCTCTTTGGGCTCCTGATCGTCGCGGCCACAGTAGCAGTCGGACTAGACTAGGTGGCTTTCGCGCAACACGAAAATGGGTGCTGCGGGTCCGTGGCGAAGAGCATTCGCATAACGACATCGTTGGCTTCTAAACTACTTGGCCGCGACCTGCGTGCATTACGGGATCACGTTGGGCATGCTCGTCCTAGGGACATGGCAGGCCTATTCCGACGTGGATACCAAAGTCGGCTAGGAAGCTTCCCGTACTAGTCTCGATATTTGTGCAGCTAAAGCAAAAGCAGCCAGACGGATGACGTAGATCCTGCCAGAAAAGCTCTACGGCAGATCGCATAGCCGACGACCGCGGATCGAAACCTTTTCGTCGTCTGCTTCCCCCGCTACTTCGAACGCAAACCGATCTTCACCCTCTTCGCCTTCGAGCTTCGCTGGAAATCCACGTCTGACAAACCCTTGCGTGTCCGATGCGTGAGGGGTTTCCGTAACATGCCAATAGTTCTTCCCGTGCTTTTCCGAGCGTTCAACCTTATAGACATGGCTCCAGTTAAATCCTCTGATGCTGTTGTTTTCGGCCATCGCGATACCCTTGATAACCGTGTCGAGGAATGTAATCTCGAAGCTGTAGATTCCGTCCAGCATATCTTTCATTACTTAAAAAACCGATAAAGAGCAAGAGCCCGTCGGGCATAAGCTGATTGTCTTCTTGGCGGCTGGCTCCGATTAGTTCGGGAGAATCCGCACCGAAGTCCCGACAATGACATTTTTAAAGAACAGAGCCGCCTTTTCCCTCGGCATGCGGATGCAACCATGGCTGGCAGGGTAACCCGGCATGTAACCGGCGTGCATACCGAACGGCTTTCCGCTCAGGCGCATGTAAAAAGGCATCGCAACGTGGTAAATAGTACTGATATGTGACGCATCTTTTTCGGATACTCTGAAGTGTCCGGTCGGCGTATGCATTCCCCTTTTTGCCGTGCAGACAGCAGAGGTCATTAGAATGCGGTCACCGTCCACCAACCAGGCAGACTGGTTACGAATACTCACCACAACATGAACGTTAGCTCGCGCCGAGGCTAAAAAAACAATGGCCATAAGAATCGACAAAAGCAGTTTCTTCATAGAGAAATCCTTGGTGCCCGCCAAACGTTAAGTGCGGTCCGAACCGCCGGGCCTGGCATGCTTTCTTACCCGTCGACGATTTGCGCCGGGTCGCATTGGGCATACTCAGAAGATCGACACAAATGCGCAACGCTGAATCATAAAAACAATAATTACTGCAATACGATGCGTGAGCTGGATCGACGATTGGACAAAATACCCATCGAGCAGCAAGCGATATTGTCGGTTCGTGTGGTGCCGATGAAACAACGCAATAGACGTATCACTAAGCAAAACTGACAAAAAGATCCGTAAATAATTTCATTTCCTCTTTTCTAAAGCCTCCAGCAACGTTTCCACCGCGGCCATCTGTGCGTGGACACGCTGCTCCAAAGGAAAGGCAACCGGCGTTTCCGTCGTATAGCTGACTTCCGTGTGATGAACACTGAGATACATCGCCTCGGGCCAATCGGGGCGATCTTCGAGGCTCCCAAGTTTCAGAACGATATCTTTTCTGGAAATCACGCCGCCATGCGCCGGGACCTCTTCAATTTCGGGCCGCAGATCGATGGGCACATGGCGTCCCATCGCCGCGATGATCTCGGAGCCGAGGGTGGGCGAGATCACCTCGTTCAGTTCGTAAAGATATGCGCCGATTCCGTCAACATCCTCGTGCAGCATCATGGCCGCATCAAAGCGCCTAAGGGTCAGAAGCGTTTCGATGTGGCTCTGAATTTCCAGCGATCGGGAGTTTCGATAATCGCGGTTCAGATCGATGCCGTCGGCGTTGAACCGGACGCCGCGAGCGAGACCGTTCGGATTAAGAATGGGGAAGATCGTGGTGTCGAAGACGGCAAAAAAATCCGGCTGGCGAAGCATTTGGAGCAGAGCGAGCGGCCCGGAGGTCTCATCGCCGTGAATGCCCGCGGAAAGATAGACGCTCGGGACCTCCCCGCAGCTCCGCGCTGCCCGATGAAGCCAGGGCCGTGTGCCGCTGGCCATCGGCGTGAGATAGCGGACCGTCCATCCTTCCGCGCGCGCAGCTTGCTCAACATCCCGCGCGTAGGCCGATGGATCAAAATTGATGCTCATTCGTGGAATTCCAAATCAGCAACGGTCATTCGTGCGCTACCAAACATCGTCACAAGCCTTTAACCACCATTGCTTACGCCAACATCAATGCGCAAATTACTCTCTAAAATCCCCCACGTGAAACGAAAGTCAGACCGAGTGCGCCCAGAATGAGGCCCCGGTCGTACAGGGTGCGAAGCAGGATGCTTTGTAATTGTAATGTCCCGGGATTGCCATTCAAAAACTCGTGCGGGACGTAACCGACGAGCAACGCGGCCGCCGGCCCATTTTCAACGCAACAGGTCGTTAGGCGACGAGTCCTAAACCGGAGAAGACAATGAAAATTCACTTAGCCGCGCTTGTAGCACTGGCAGTGGGCTTTGCTCTGCCAGCTTTTTCTCAGCAAGAAAGAAACGGTCGATCTGTCAATAGTCGAGCAGCTTGATGCGCTTACACAGAAATTTATGGACGCCATCGACAGCAACGATGCTGCCGCGATCGCCACGGTTTACGCGGAGGATGCAGTTCTTTTGGGTGCTAATAAAGTGTGGAGAAATGGGGAATTTAGTGAGGCCCTCCAGGCCAAGACTGCCGGCCCCTACAAGTCAAGGGCTATTGGTCAGCGATTGAGGTTCGTGAGGGCGATGCTTGGAAACATTGGAGGCTGACCTACAACGTAACCCCTGCACCGGCGAACCAGACTACCCAACAGACAGATCGGCCGGTTGACCCTGAAAACACCAAGGATGGCAAGTCACCTTCTTGCTTGCAGATCCAGCGATGTCGGGAGAATTGTCCTACGCTATCGCCTCTTTCCGATTCTTCGTAAATCTCTACTTATGAAAGCCTTACACTGCAGCGCGTACGGGACTCGAACCCGTGCACCGGCCTTGAGAGGGCCGTGTCCTAACCGACTAGACGAACGCGCCAAGTATCTGCATATCAACCGTTTACCACCAATTCATCCACAAATGGCCTCTTTTTTCATGCTCCTACACACCCTAAAAAACGCTCATTTAGGCTCGTTTGGATCCCCACAATAAAGATATAAATGAAGCGGTCAATTTTTACCTGAACCACCTGCATAATCTTTGCGCCTCAGCCGCCTTCTCGCAATTGGCCCGCAGAAAGTCCGCGCCGAAATCAAACGTCGATTGAACAAAAATGAAACATCCCTCGGCAATTTTGCGACCTTAACCGAAACCTTGCGAAAGATGGAAGCTCGTTTCGGCAAGACAGTCGTCTCGGAGATCACCGCCAAAGATATCCGGACTTGGCTGGTCAAGCTTCCGCTGGCCGCCAAAACGAGGCATAAACATCGCGGTTACGCTCGGCAAATACTAGTGCCCTGTCCCGGAAATAGCGGGTGGTTTACCGGAGAATCCGACATGACACCCTCGTTCGCGCCAATGCGCTAACCGAGATTGAGAGGCAGAAAGATCTCCTCAGGGTCACTCTCCTCAGCATAGGTGATGCTGTCATTATTACCGATCTCGAAAGCCGGATTGTGCTAATGAACAATGAACAAGGTCGCGGAAGAGTTAACAGGCTGGCTTCTTGACGAGGCAAAATCGATGCCCTGCGAAGCCATCTTCCGGATCATCAATGAAGAGAGCCGTGAAAGCGTTGAAAGCCCCGTCAACAAAGTGCTGCGCGAGGGCGTCATAGTAGGTCTTGCGAATCACACGCTTTTGGTCAGGCGCGACGGGAGCGAGATGGCGATCGACGACACCGGAGCGCCCATTCGAGAAGCGACCGGAGAGCTTCGCGGAGTCGCACTGGTCTTTCGAGACTTTTCGGAATACAAATCGACAGAACAAAATCTCCGCACCGCCGAGGACGAACTGGATGCGGCCAACAGAGCCAAGAACCAGTTTTTTGCGGCGGTTTCTCACGAGCTTCGAACGCCATTAACCCCGGTGCTGACAACACTAAGTTTTTGGGAAGGCGAAGATTCGTTTCCCGAATCGCTCCGAGGCGACGTGAAGATGATGCGCCGCAACATCGAATTAGAGACCCGTTTGATTGATGAACTGATTGATTTGAACCGGATCACCAAGGGAAGGATTTCGCTGAGACTGGAACTGGTAGACGTACACGGATTGATTTCATCGGTGTTGAAGATTTACGCGAGCGAGATCTATTCGCGGGGCTTGAGTTTGGCGACGGATCTGACGGCGGAAAACCCCTATGTGAACTGTGATCGGACCGGGTCCAGCAGGTTTTCTGGAACATCCTGAAAAATGCGGCCGGCTACACGCCGAATGGGGGCCGCATTGATATTCGGACTTTCAACATCGGCTCGTCGGTTGGTATTGCCTTTAGGGATACAGGAATCGGAATGTCGCCAGAAACGATTCAAAAGCTATTCAAGCCCTTTGAGGGGAGCGCGCCCGCGAGTTCCCCGCGGTCGGAAGGTCTCGCGCTGGGGCTTTCGATTTCTCAGGCGCTCGTTGTTCAGCAAGGGGGCGAGATTATGGCAAGAAGCGAAGGAGTCGGATTGGGTTCGGAGTTTTTGGTCAAACTGCCATCGGCAGAAACTGTCCCGCGGCCCGCAGCGCTTGCGACATCTCCCTCGACGATACCGACTGACAAAACCCGTGAATGTTCAGCAATTGAAGGCCGCGATCGACCGACTAACGACCGGATAAGCGACGCCCACCCGCAGACCCGAGTGTATGATCGGCGAGAAGGGTTGCAGGCGAATTGGCAGAAGGTTTTTGCCGAAGTTGCCCAGCTTTATAAATCCTGCGGCGCAAACGCTGCCTATTATTTTGCTACCCGGTAGTGTCCAGGAGTCTGACGGAAGGGTTCAGCAACTCGATGACAAAATATAGGGATCGGCATAGGACGGGTTGCTACTGGAGTAGTTGAAGGGGTATACTTTGCCGAGCAATGGTGTAGGCGGGGGCTATTTACATGTTCGGGTGGCTTCAGCTAATGACGGTCTTTTTGCACAGAGCATTGATCGCACTGTTGCAGCTTGACCTATGCCTGACCGCCTGTGACTCGCAACCCGCAACGGAAGCCGAGTTTTTCGCAGCGCGCAAAAGAATGGTGGAGGAGCAGCTCGCTGCTCCGGGACGCGATATTCAAAACCGCCGAGTGCTGGACGCCATGGCCACAGTGCCACGGCACGAGTTCGTGCCGAAGGCCCTATGGAAGTTTGCCTATTGGGACGAGCCTCTGCCGATCGGCTACAGCCAGACTATTTCCCAGCCGTTTATCGTCGCATTCATGACTGCGCAACTCGACCCCAAGCCAACTGACCGTGTTTTGGAGATCGGTACGGGCTCCGGTTACCAGGCCGCCGTGCTATCTCGGCTGGTTGCAGAGGTTTACACCATCGAGATCATTGAACCTTTGGCTAAACGGGCCGAGGCGGACCTGAAGCGACTTGGATACAACAATGTAAGAGTTCTCGCGGGAGATGGCTACCAAGGTTGGCCGGATCATGCGCCATTTGATGCCATCATCGTGACCTGCGCTCCGGATCAAATCCCGCAACCGCTCGTCGGACAGTTGCGAGATGGCGGTCGGATGATCATTCCCGTTGGCCCAGCGGACAACCAGCAGCTTTACCTTTTGCAAAAGCACGGTACGAAGGTCGAGCAGCAAGCTATATTGCCGGTGCGGTTTGTTCCGATGAAAAGGGCGCAATAGAGTATTCATTTACCTGTTTCCTCGTATTAGTGTTTTCTGTTAGTCGACTTTTCGGTTTTAAACACCTCCTCGATCAGCTCGTTTAGCTTTCAAAAAGATCCTAGCGTGTACCTATCCGCCTATTGGCTGGACGACCCAGGCCTGGGGGAGCAGTTGCGAACGGGGCTCCAGGCACAAATCCTGATCCGTTCGACGTCCAGATCGCTTGTTGGCCCGTGCTCACGTTCGACCAGAAAATGCTGTTCACACCGTTTCCGTTAACATCCGGCGTCGCCCGAATCTGCCAGTCGAGCGAGACAGCGCTTGGGAACCACTGAGTAACTATTGTAAATCCGTCCATGATCCCCTGGTTGCTGCCGGTGCCGGGGTTCTCGTACGCCCAAACGATTCCTGCGCTGTTGCCGGAAGAGGAAATGCTAGGCGTAACACCCGGATAGGCGAACAATGTCGAGGTCATTGCAGCCGGGAGTGGATCCAGGCGAGCTTCGCTGAGGGTGAACCGCCGCAAGGCACCTCCGACCGGTCCGTAGTACACCGCTCCATTAAAATAAGCGGCCGTGGCAAATTCTCCGTTCGGTAAAGCGCCCTGCAATTCCTGATAAATGTTGCTGTTCGAACCGGGATTGAATTTCCCCATGTTATCCCGATCGACAAGATAGATATTCTGGTCCTTTCCGGCTCCGATTGCTAAGTGCCTCGTGGCGCCGTTGTTGTCGACCATGTCTGGCAGTACAAGTGCTCCACCTGAGCCGAGGTCTGAATCATTGGCAGCCGCTGCGGCTTGATCAAAAGGCGTAAAGTAGTCGCTGACAACAAGCGATCCTAAGGTCGATAGCTTGAGAAAAGTGTCTCCATAATCGCCGCCGCTCGGAAAACCATTGTTCAAGGCGGTTTCAAATGGGCCATTGGCCGTTAGGTCGTAGATGTTGCCGTTTGCATCCGCTGCGGGCCCCGCACCACTGTTCCAAAATGCATTGCCGGATCCGTCAGGAAGGAATGAACTTGTAGCGACCCCATTGTGATCCAGATTCAGCACCCTGACCTGCGCGAGGCTCGCCTCGTCATACCCTATGATCCATGACGTGTAAGGAGGATTATCACAATGAGACGCCCATGTGGTGTAGACGATTCCATTAAGCAAGAGCAAAGCTGACCGTTCTTTGTATGCGGCGGGATCAAAGACGACGTGGCCGTTTCCATCGTAAATTATCCCGTTTGTCCCTTTATTTCGGTCTATAACGGGTGTGGCAGTCACGCCGATTTCAGGAGTTACCTGATCGCATCCCCTGTCATCCGAAGGAGTTTCCCCGGGAAGCAGGAGAGATGTCTTCCAGTAAAGCGCGGCTGAGTCCGCATCGAAAGCATACAAGCTATCGTGTTCGGTGGCCACGATGACGAGATTGTGACTCCCAACAGAAAAAACAGTGGCATTTGAGACATACAGTGGCTGGGCATCTACCTTGCCATCAACTGGGAGATTGTGCTTCAGACCAAAGGTGCTTTCGTTGACATTTCCGGGCGTTAGTACGACTTCGTTGGGATTCCAGCCCGTGCGAGCGTTGTCATTGTGGTAAGTCAGAACATCCGTGGAAAGGCACCTGAAATTGCAGATGAGGGAGACAATGGCGATGAGCAAGGAAGCTTTCCGAAAGTGCCCGGTATTTCGTACGAAATGGGATAAAGAGCCTAGAAATTTTTCGACCTCGATCTGAACGAGCACGCGGGATTGGTGGCTCTGTTTGTCCATGGTAAGGATCTTTCCGGGAATGGGGGTCATCTGTGTCACCTTTACGTCGGACGTCGTCGGAGATGGGAGCGATGCCACGGGAGGTCGTGCAGCCATGCCCTTGGAATTTCGACCCTGGCGTTTAGATCTGCGTTCGACTCTCCTTCGAACAAGAACTGAGCCTCGTCTTCTTCGTAGTCCAACAGATCATCCCACTCCTCAGGGTGTTCTTTTCCGGGAGCGATGAGTTTGCGCTTTGAAGCTTTGTTCAACTCTTCGAGAAATTTTTCCTCCTCAACTTCCGTTGGGATTTGGATATCTCTCCAGCTCTTGCGGCGTTTAACCTTGTGTGCCCACCCTGCCGCGAACGATTGATAAAGCCGACGCTTTCTGTGGTTGTCCCGGAGGTCTTCCTCGATCAGGCATTCACAACCAAACCAGTTGATCCCCTGGGCAGAAATGCGACAGATCTTCCTTTCGCAAATTGGGCAAATCTCATTGAGAATCGTGACGCTGTGTACCTTTTCAAAATACTTGTTCGTCTTCACTGTTTAGCTCCTTTGTCGAAGTTTATTCCGATTATTGTTTTCGTCAAATTTGTGATTACGGTCGAAATTATGGGGGATAAAGCTCCAAACTCCCGACGGGCGCCGGTCAGTCGAGAGAGCTCCGCGCCCGGGGGCACTGCAAAGCTAAAAGAGCAGGGTGATGTCAGCAAAAGTTCAATGCATACCGGGTCGCTGTCACTCGGGGAATGGTGATCGCAAGAGGAGCGTTGAGGACCTCGAGCAGACTATCAGGTTGCTTCAGAAGCTACGGTTTGAACCAAATGGAATTCGAAGCAGCATTCACAAAATGCTGGAGCAAGGATCACCCCCAGGAATCCTCAGGGAACAAATGAAACATAGCTTTAGGGAGCTTGAGCGCCTAATGGAATCAATTGAGGCTGGCGGTTATTATGGAGCCAGATCCAAGCCGATGCTTGAGGAGATCAAAACCCAGATCATGACCGCAGGCGCGGGCGCGCACTGACGGGGTGAGTTCGTCTGACGGATACGTTGAAGTGAACGCACGATTACCGCTTCGCCGATAGCGAAGAGACGAAGAAGGCCACAGCCGCGGAGGACGACCGAAGCACCGACTTGCCTCCGGGATCCAAGCGGCAGACTCTCATCCACTTTCGCAGTTTACCGAAGCGGAAATAAAAGCTGGTCAATCATCCGACCGTGCCTGGGTCTGGGATTGCGACCTGAGCATAGAAACAACGTCAGCTACGCCCAGCTCAATTCGGTGTGAGACCGCTTCGAGCAGCTTATAGTTGATCTCGTTGCTCGCGAGCAGGTCTATCACCTCCTTGACTTCAGGAAACCGCTTACCGACGTAGGTGACGAAACATTCAGGTCCGATCCCTCGGACGATATTCACTTCCAGCGTCATGCCAGTTTGAGAAATGCGCTTAAGCACTTGGTGCCCGTAGATTACTTGCCCTTCATCATCCTGGATGACTAGATTCATATGAGCCTGGTATCACCGTTTCACCCGCAAACGAGCGGCATCAATGTACACGGGCCTGCCTGTTAGTCAGTCCTTAATTCCCCTTCTTTCTTAAAAGAAAGGTCCTGAACGGCACCTGTTTAAGCCCTCGATTCTCTAAAAACTTATCGCAGGCTTTACGAACAGATAAGATCTGGCCTGCACGCAGATCATTGAATTTTTTTACGTCCCGGCTCGAATTTGACCCGTGGGGCCCAACCGGCTTCTCTTCGCCTAATCTCACGCTCAAAACAGATCTATTATTCATTGCTATCGACTTATAGCTCGGGCGTTTCCTTCTGTCATATGGTTACTCTTGATTTTATTGCAAATATGAACAGCAATCTGCGGCGATTCGGCCCTTTGCAAATCAGGCCCCTCGTTCGAGGGATTAGCATATTGGTAACGTACGCGGCGTAAGGCTGAATCGCCGCTGTCGGTCGGCTTCGAGGCGAAGCCGTGCAAGTACGTTCCTCTAGGCTATGAGGGGCTCGTCAATCCGTCCCTCTACGCAATTAGTTAGGGCCGGTCGTGCTTTAGCGGGTTTCTGTCCCTTCTCGCCTTTGCCTGACTCAAGGAGGTAAAATTCTCCGAACGCTGGCCCGAGCGCAAATGTACCTACGGTTAGCTGCCAGACCTGATCGGCACGAAGTTAAGGCCGATCGGGGGTTGTTTTTCGGGGACAGGACACTAACGCCATCCATGGTTCTGCAAAGCCTGAAAGCGAGGAATATCGCGCCCTGGGATTGTAGGGCGTTGGGCGACTTGGGACAAACGCCCCACGTTCACGTTCTCGAAGGCATCGATTACCGGCTTAAGTCGCGGTTCCAGTTTCCGCATCTGATCGCACATTGAAATGTAGTACACTCGCAAATACTCCCGCTTGAGCTCATCGGTCTGTTCCGCCCTGGCTCGCCGCCAAAAATAGAGTGCATACGGGTTACGCGCCGCGATTGTCCGCAGCTGACGAAACTGGATCTTGTCCTTTTCCACCTGTTCGGCAGAAGTCGGATTCGGGATAGAACCGGGAATCAGTGGCTTCGCCCCTTCCGGAATCAGATCACTCGGAAGCGCCGTTTCGGGTGGTTGTGGCGGCAGGGTCTTGGATTCAGGCAAAAGCTGAGGCGTTTGCTGCGACTCCGGGGTCGGCGCGACAGTTGGCGTCGGCGAGGCGGTTTGCGATTGTCCGCTTTGGTCGTGAGGTGTGGCAATGGTCTGTGGCGCTGTGGCAGTCGGTGTCGGCTCAGTCTCCTGCGCCGAAGCAGCCGCAACAGCGAATAGCAGGACGATGAGCAAGGAAATCAGGAACCTCATGGGAACTTTGGACAGGGTCTTGAGATATCGGAATCCGGAACACAAAAAGGAAGACTTCCAATTATTGGTTCCCCTTCTTCAAAGATCAATACGTAAAACTTGTCTCGCGATCGGATTCCAAAGAAACGGCAATTGGTGTTACACGGATTGCCGACCACGAGCACGCGCGCGTCTGAAGCCGCATTTTTCTCAAAAGCCCGGCCCCTTGATTCCCATTTATTCACACTTGAGTCGCCTGGATCGCGGTCAGGGCAATGGTATAGACAATGTCATCCACCAAGGCTCCCCTGGAGAGATCGTTAACGGGGGCTTTCGTTTTCGCAACGTCGGGCATAAACGCGGCATCGTACTGCAACGGACCGTCGATCAGGAGATCTGGCCGTTTCGATTGCGCAAGCTTGGTGGCTGCGCAAACTTTATCCACTCCGGCGCCTGATCCCGATTCACCGGTAAGCGTCTTGACTAATTCCTGATTGAGGCTCCCAAGGCGTGGATCACCCCGAGCGGGACGAAGACCTTCGATGACCACGATATCAGCAGTCGCGGTCGAACCATGGAAGGCTGCGATCACCTGCCCCAATAGTTCGTCCACTCGTCCCTCCGAAATCATCTTGGTGGCGGTGGTGACCGGGATCGGATCGGCCGGCTGCAAGGTGGTCGTCTGGAGAAACAAAAGCAAACTTGGATCCACGTCCCCACTCCTTGTACCCATCACCAAGCCTTCCAACGGCGTCAGGCCCATGGTTGTTTCGACGCTTTGCCCATTCTTGACTGCCGTTGCGCTGCACCCATTTCCGAGATGGGCTGAAATAAACTGCATATGGCTTGCCCAACCGGCTGGCGGCTTCCAACGTCACGTAATGATGGCTAGTGCCGTGGAATCCGTACCTGCGGATCCGGTACTTTTCGTAATACTCGTAAGGAATCGCGTAATGAAACGCAATTTCCTCCGAATTTGCCGGCTCTGCATGCTAAACCGCCAGAGCCTTGCAAATGGAAAAAATTCCTGAAGCCCGTGGTTTTTCGGGAATGGCTTTCTCTTGAACGGACCGTTTACGCGACGGGCGATGCCGCCTTGACCTCCGCGGCCGCGCCGCTTTCGTATTTCCCGAAGTTCTCGATGAACAACCCGGCGAGCTTTTTTGCCGTGGCATCAAAGGCCGCCTTGTCGGCCCAAACATTGCGCGGAATCAGAATTTCGGCGGGCACGTTTGGGCATTCGGTCACCATATCGAAGCCGAACACCGGATCGCGTTGGGTTCGCGCCTTGACGAGCGCCCCAGAGTGGATGGCATCAACGATCGCGCGGGTGTTCGCCAGCTTGATCCGCTTGCCGGTGCCATAGGCGCCTCCGCTCCAGCCGGTATTCACTAACCAGACGCGCGCGCCGTGTTGTTTCATCTTGGCCGCAAGCAGTTCGGCATATTTGTTTGGATGCCAGACAAGAAACGGGCCGCCAAAACAGGCTGAAAACGTGGCCGCGGGTTCCTTTATTCCTACCTCCGTGCCGGCGACTTTTGCGGTGTAGCCGCTAATGTAATGATACATCGCCTGGGCCGGTGAGAGCGAACTGACTGGAGGCAGCACGCCAAATGCGTCGCAGGTCAGAAAAATAACGTCCGTCGCATGGCCCGCAACGCACGGAATCTTCGCATTCTGGATGAATTGTATAGGATAGGCGCCGCGGGTGTTCTCGGTAAGGCTAATGTTTGTATAGTCTACCAAATGATCCTCATCGAGCACCACGTTCTCCAGTACCGCGCCAAAGCGGAGCGCCTCAAAAATCTCCGGTTCGTTCTCGGGCGTCAGATTGATAGCCTTGGCGTAGCAGCCGCCTTCGATGTTGAAGATGCCTTCGTCGCTCCAGCAATGCTCATCGTCGCCGATCAGATTGCGTTTGGGGTCAGCCGACAGCGTCGTCTTACCCGTACCCGACAGACCGAATAGCAGCGACGAGCGGCCGGTCTGTTTGTCAGCAGTGGCCGAGCAGTGCATCGAGAGAATCCCGCGTTTAGGCGCCAGGTAGTTTACCAGGGTGAACACGCCCTTCTTCATCTCGCCGGCGTATTCGGTGCCGAGGATCACCATTTCGTGGTCTTCAAAGCTTAAATCAATACTCGTCTTGGAACCCATGCCCTGGGTCAGACTGTTGGCCGGGAATGCGCCGGCATTGTAAATGACGAATTCGGGCTTGCCATATTCCGCCAACTGCTGCTTGGTCGGTCGTATGAGCATGGTGTGCATGAACAGTGCGTGGTAGGGCCGCGAACAGATCACGCGTATCTTGATCGGATAATCCCAGCCGGCGAACCCATCGAAGCAGTAGATCCGGTCGCGGATATTGAAATAGTCGCGGGCGCGCTCGCGGTTGATGGCGAAGGTGAACGGTTCGATCGGCAGATTGACCTTGCCCCACCATACATCAGCTTCGGAGCCGGGATGTTTGACCAGCCGCTTGTCCTTAGGCGAGCGGCCGGTTTTGCTTCCGGAGTAGGCAACCAGCGCGCCATTCTCGGCGATGCTGGCATCCCTCTCGTAACGGATGGCGTGCTCGTAGAGCGCGCTTGGAGGAAGATTGCGGTGAACTTCGGCAACGGTAATGCCATGGTCCTTAAGGTTGAACGGGTTAGTCATAAGCAATAAACTCCCTTCATCTTAATGAAATTGTTCCGTTTCAGTTGAACCATGTAAAGCGGTCGTCGACGACTCACCGGCAGAGATCACCTGGCTTACCTCATCGAAATATCCCGTGCCGACCTCACGTTGATGCCTGGTCGCGGTGTATCCATTGGTTTCCTCGGCGAATTCGGCTTCCTGTAGCTCGGCATAGGCAGACATCCCGCTCTCCTTGTAGCCCCGGGCCAGGTGAAACATGCTGTAGTTCAACGCATGAAAACCGGCCAGCGTGATGAACTGGAACTTGTATCCCATCGCGCCGAGCTCGCGTTGGAACCGCGCGATCGTGGTGTCATCAAGTTTCTTTTTCCAGTTGAACGAGGGTGAGCAATTGTAAGCAAGGAGTTTGTCTGGATGGTCTTTGTGAACACCGTTGGCAAACCGCTTAGCTTCAGCCAGGTTCGGCTCGCTGGTTTCACACCAGAGCAGATCCACGTAAGGGGCATAGGAAACGGCACGGGCGATGGCCTGATCGATCCCGGCACGCACCCGATAGAATCCCTCCGCGGTTCGTTCGCCGGTGATGAACGGCTTGTCGCGCTCATCCACGTCACTGGTCAGAAGGTTAGCCGCGTTGGCATCCGTCCTCGCCAAGAGAATCGTCGGCACATCGCAGATATCGGCTGCCAACCTCGCGGCGATCAGGTTTTTAATCGCGTGCTGGGTTGGAATCAGGACCTTGCCGCCCATATGGCCACATTTCTTTTCAGAGGCCAGTTGATCCTCCAAATGAACTCCCGCCGCGCCCGCCTCGATCATCGACTTGATTAACTCAAAGACATTGAGCGGTCCCCCAAAGCCGGCTTCCGCGTCAGCGACGATCGGCGCCATCCAATGGATGTGGTGTCTCCCCTCCAGATGACGGACCTGGTCAGCCCGCAGTAAGGCGTTGTTGATTCGTTTGACCACCGCAGGAACGCTGTTGACCGGATACAAACTCTGGTCGGGATACATCTGGCCCGCCAGATTGGCGTCGGCTGCCACTTGCCACCCACTGAGGTAGATTGCTTTGAGGCCGGCGTGCACTTGCTGGACCGCTTGATTTCCCGTCATGGCTCCAAGTGTCGGCACATAATCTTCTTCCTGGAGCAATTTCCAGAGCCGCTCCGCGCCCAGGCGTGCCAAGGTATATTCGATCTTCACCGTGCCTCGCAGCCGTTCAACTTCCTCCTTGGTATAGGGGCGAATCACGTCTTTCCAGCGCGCCCCTGGCTTGTTCCACCGGCTCTCGGTTGCCGGAGGTGCAACCTCTATCATCGTTTCCGTAGCAGTTGTGCTCATTTGTTTCCTCTACATTTATTAGTTCTTAAGTTTTTCCGAATCTGCAAGATGATGGTTGAGAAGGGGCTATTAGCGAAGTGTATGGTTTGGAGGTTAACTCGGACGCTAACTTAACAATCCCGGGGTCTTCCGATTTTTTGGCGGATTCGTGGTCGCCGACAGCCACGAGTTGGGGATTTCTCTACTACCCTTCACCCGGACGCGCGTGATTCTCCAATATCTTTTTTGAACCGTTGCCTTAGGGTTTTGAGTATGACGATTGTTGGTCGCTCGTTCTGGGCTTCGTACCTGACGATCTCTGCGGAGCTTCCCGAGCGACACGGCATCGTCCGGTTGTTGGCGCGCCAGATCGGTCATTTGTTTTGCTCTGAACATTTCGGGAAGCCGGAACATCGCCACCAGCGCTCTGTCTCAAGATTTGGCGGGGCCGGGGTGCATCACATTGCCCTCAAAGCCGCGAGGGTAAGCTTACATTTGGATGACACGGGCTTTTTACTAACTGCAACTAAGAAAACACCCTTTTCCGACTTGGTGTAGTCTTCTCTCGTCACCCGAGTTAAGCCGTTTCGAAAAAGGGCGTTGCAATGATTGAAGCAACTCGTTCACCGGGACCAAACCGGCTAACATGATCGGGACTCGAATGGCTGCAAATCTGTTCTCGCGCAAACTGCAGGCTGCCGTGTTCACTTGCATTCGTCTTTGGTCTTGCGCCATACTGAAAACCAATGGCAACTCAGCAAAAAAGGATTGAAGAAGCGGATAAAAGAGCCTCTGATTGTGATCGACAAATTGTCACAAACGGAGGGGTGACCCCAAACAAACATCTCCCTTACCCTTATGGATTCACTTGATGCGCCTCCCGTTGCGGTGATCTATCGAAAGTACCAGGACGGCATTTTGCCGGCCTACAATCATCCGGCTTACACCTCCTCGGTTAAGCGATCGCCTCGCCAGCCGTTGGTTCCTCTGCCGCAAACCCTTTCCGAACTCACCGCTCCGACGTTTGTTCCGCCCGAAACCATCCCACTCGTCAATTTGGCGAAAGGACCTCATGGAGATGCCCTTGGCGAACGGATCCTTATCAGTGGGCGGGTATTGGACGAGGACGGCCGGCCCGTGCCGGGTACCTTGGTGGAAATCTGGCAGGCGAACGCGGCGGGCCGCTACCTTCACGCGCGTGATCAGCATGATGCTCCGCTGGACCCAAATTTCACCGGTTGCGCTTCCTTTGTCACCGACCCCGGAGGCAGGTTTGCTTTTGAAACGATCCGGCCGGGTGCCTACCCGTGGCGCAACCACTACAATGCGTGGCGCCCTGCCCACATTCACTTTTCGGTTTTCGGACCAGCGTTTGCCACTCGCCTGATCACCCAGATGTATTTTCCGGGCGATCCGCTCCTGCCGTTCGACCCCATTTTTAACAGCATCCGGCACGAGGCCGCCCGGAACCGACTTATCGCTTCCTTCAACTGGGACACGACTGTCCCGGATTACGGCCTTGGCTACCAGTTCAACATCGTCCTGCGGGGCGCTGAGCAGACGCCCATGGAGAATAAGCCGTGACTCAACCCAAAAATCCTGAGTCGTCTGCGGACGCGCCTCCGCAGGTTAACCTGCCCACGCCCTATCAAACGGTGGGACCCTATTTTAAGATCGGCCTGGAGGCTTTTTATCGGGATGATTTGACCGGCCCGAATACCCCCGGGCAGGTCATTGAAATCGCGGGCAGCGTTATCGATGCTGACGGAGTGTCGGTGCCCGACGCAGTTCTTGAGTTTTGGCAGGCGGACGCCGAGGGCCGCTACCCGCAGCAGCCCCAACGAAAGCCGTTCGATGGTCCTTTTGTCGGCTTTGGCCGCGTTCCAACCAATGCGGACGGCCACTTCCGCTTTCGAACCATTAAGCCGGGCGCGGTTCAGGCCGACGCGCCAGCGCGCCAAGCTCCTCATATTTTGGTTTCGGTGTTCTTGCGCGGACTCCTTCACCGCTTGGTTACACGCATATACTTCAACGACGAAGCCGCAAATGCGGATGATCCGGTCCTGCGTTCCGTGGAGGAACGCCGGCGCAACTCGCTGGTCGCGAGAGCTAACCCGTCTCAAACGGGCCGTTACGAGTGGAACATCCTCCTTCAAGGAGACAACGAAACGGTGTTCTTCGACCTCTAACAGCCTTCCGGAAAGTTCCCCCATGTTTGACCGTCTGTTTACCGCTCCGGGGATCGACCCTCTCGTTTCAGACGAAGCGCTCGTTGCCGCGATGCTGAGGTTCGAATCGGCTTTGGCCGCGGCGCAAGCCGATTTGGGATTGATCCCGCGCAGGGCCGCCACGGTCATCGAAGCGTGTTGTTCGGTGCAATCTTTTGATATTGACGGCCTTTGCCGCTCCGCGGAGCGGGATGGAAACCCCGCCATTCCCTTGGTGAAGGCGCTCGGCCAACGCGTGGCGGCAAAGGATGTGGAGGCGGCGCGCTACGTGCACCTCGGGGCAACCAGCCAGGACGTGATAGATACCGGGCTGATGCTCTGCACCAAAAAAGCGTTGGACGCGCTCGTTGCGGATTTAGTCCTGCTCGAAGAACAGCTGACCGATTTGATCGAGCGGCACCGCCGAACGTTTATGCCAGGTCGAACGTTGCTGCAGCATGCCCGACCCATCTCTTTCGGCCTTAAAGCGGCCGGATGGCTGGACGGGATTGTCCGTTGCCACAAGATGTTACAGCACGGTGCTGCCAAAAGCTTGGCCGTTCAGTTTGGGGGTGCGGTCGGAAGCCTCGCCGCCAGCGGTCCGAAAGGACTGCAGATCCTTGACGGCTTGGCGCGGAAGCTTGACCTGACGACACCGGAACTGCCTTGGCATACCCAACGCGATCGCGTGGGACGTCTCGGCATGGACCTGGCGCTTTTGGGAACCGCGCTGGCGAAGATGGCTCAAGATGTCCTCCTCTTAATGCAAACCGAAGTCGCCGAAGTCGCGGAGGAACTAGGAACCGGCGGTGGTGGTTCCTCTACCCTTCCCCATAAGCAAAACCCGATCGCGCCAACGAAAATCCTCGCTAATGCAAAGCGCCTCCCGTCCCTCGTATCGGCGCTGCTGACGTCGATGGTGCACGAGCACGAGCGGTCCGTCGGCGGTTGGCATGCAGAATGGGTGACATTTCCGGAGATTGTTCGCGTCGCGGGAGGGTCAGTCGCTCACGCGCTCGATCTTGTGTCGGGATTAAAGATCTGCCCGGAACGAATGCAGGCCAACATGGAACTAACTAACGGACTGCTCTTTGCGGAAAATGTTTCGATCGAGTTGGCGGAATCCTTGGGAAAATCCACCGCCCACGAGATACTCACGGGCGCCAGTCAAAAATCCCGACAAACCGGCCAGCACCTCCGAGAGGTGTTAGAAGAAGATCCCACCCTTAAAAAGCTCCTCGACCCGGGCGATCTCGATCGCCTCTTTTCTCCGGAACAGGGCAGCGAGCTGGTTAATGGACTGATCGACCGCGTGTTAGCCGGAGTGCAAGTCCCCCAAGAGCACTTAAACGCGGGGGTCTGAATGACTTTGCCAAAAAATAGCTCGATTCATTACGAACTGGTCGGACCGCCCGATGCACCCGTGGTAGTTCTGTCCCACGCGCTGGGAACCAACCTGGCGCTTTGGGACCAACAGGTGGAGGCGCTTAGAGGTTCGTTCCGAATTTTACGGTACGATGCGCGCGGGCACGGCAAATCCCCCGCCCCCCGCGGCCCCTACACACTCTCGCTTTTGGCCTCGGACATCGTCACCCTGCTCGATGAACTCGGCGTGACCAGGGCGCATTTTTGCGGCGTGTCGATGGGGGGCATGATTGGCCAGTACCTGGCCGTGCATCACCCTGAGCGGATCGCCAGCCTGGTCCTGAGTAACACGGCGGCCAAGATCGGAACTGCCGAGAAATGGGACCGCCGCATCCAATTGGTGGCGGAGTCAGGGATGCCGGCTGTCCGGGAAGAGGTATTGGATGGTTGGTTTAGCCGCCCCTTTCGAAACCTGCATCCCTCGATCGTTGCCTCACTCGCTAGCGCCCTGCAAGCAATGGCCCCGGAAGGGTACATCGGTTGTTGCCAAGCGATCCGGGATGCGGACATGAGCCAGCACGTTGAACGGGTGAAGGCGCCTACTTTAGTCATCGCCGGGACCGAAGATCAGGCCACCACGATAGCTGCCGCACAATATTTGCAGCGAAAGATCCGCGGTTCCCGACTGATCGCGCTTGAATGCGCGCACCTTGCCTGCGCAGAGGCAGCCCCCGCGTTCACCGACCACCTGAACAGGTTCCTCACGGGAACAAACCAACGAATATGAATGAGACTGAACGGCATGCCCTAGGAGACAAGATGAGACGTACCGTGCTCGGTGATGAGCACGTCGACCGCACTCGAGCGCACCTCACCGAATTCAATGAGACCTTCCAGGATTTCATCACCCGGTACGCATGGGGTGAGATTTGGACCCGAACCGAACTTTCGCCTCGAGTTCGCAGCATGGTCACGCTGGCGCTGTTGATCGCGCTGAATCGCGAGGCGGAGTTTCGCATGCACGTCAAAGCGGCGATCCGTAACGGCGTCACTCTGCAAGAACTCAAGGAACTCTTTCTGCACTCGGCGATTTACTGCGGGCTTCCCGCGGCCAACGCCGCTTACCACTGCGCCGAGGCTGTGCTCGAGGAGCTGCAGCTGCATTCCCAAAAAGAAGGCTCATTGAACAGGGCCTAACCAAATTTCACGCCATCCCTCCAATTACGAACCGCCATGAAAGCAAATAAATTTACAACCTTATCTGAGGCAGTGAATGCCTTGGTAAAGGACGGGGACACCGTTGCACTGGAAGGCTTCACGCATTTGATCCCCTTTGCGGCGGGTCATGAAATCATCCGACAACACAAGCGGAACCTGACGCTGGTGCGTATGACGCCGGACCTGGTCTACGACCAATTAATCGGTGCGGGCTGCGCCCGCAAGCTCGTCTTTTCCTGGGGCGGAAATCCCGGCGTCGGCTCGCTACACCGTTTTAGAGACGCGGTCGAGCGCGGGTGGCCTAACCCCCTGGAGATCGAAGAACACAGTCACGCGGCTATGTCTGAAGCCTACGTCGCCGGGGCCTCCGGCTTGCCGTTTGGCGTGCTGCGAGGTTACCGCGGCTCTGACCTGCCGAAGCATAATAAGAACATCCGTTCCATTACCTGCCCGTTCACAGCCGAAGCGTTAGCAGCGGTGCCCGCCCTTCGTCCGGACGTGACCATCATCCACGCGCAACAGGCGGATCGCTCAGGAAACATTTTTCTATGGGGCATCGTCGGCGTTCAAAAGGAAGCCGTTCTGGCTGCAAAGAGAGCTTTGGTTACCGTCGAGGAGGTCGTGAAAACTTTCGACGCTGCCCCGAACGCCGTCATCCTTCCGCACTGGATCATCTCCGCCATTGCCGTTGTTCCCGGAGGGGCGAAGCCGTCGTACGCCCAAGGCTACTACAAGCGAGATAACGCTTTTTATCTTAAGTGGAACGAAATTTCAGGCGATCGAGCCCGGTTCCAGGCGTGGCTCGAAGACAACGTTTTTCACGGTGATGGCCGAGAACTAGTCGCGGCCACCGAGCGCTGAACGACGGACTTCCAAATCCTTATCCGGAATACCATGAATACAAAGACCAAGACCGAATACACCGCTGACGAAATGATGACCGTGGCCGCAGCTCGGGAGCTCAAGGATGGCGCGGTTTGCTTCGTGGGGATCGGCCTCCCGAGCGCCGCCGCAAATCTTGCCAGGCTGACACATGCCCCGAACGTTGTGCTGGTTTATGAATCCGGCACGGTAGACACCAAGCCCGACGTGCTTCCGCTTTCAATCGGCGACGGAGAACTTGCAGAAACGGCAACCGCAGTGGTCTCGACCGCCGAAATCTTTCGTTACTGGCTCCAAGGAGGCAGAATCGACGTCGGCTTCCTCGGGGCGGCCCAAATCGATCGGTACGCCAACCTAAACACGACCGTCATCGGGACGTACGAGAAGCCCACAGTCCGCCTGCCCGGCGCCGGTGGCGCACCTGAAATCGCGGCTTCGGCCAAAGAGGTGCTCATCATTCTGCGGCAGACCAAGCGCACTTTTGTCCCTCAGCTGGACTTTGTCACCAGCGTTGGTCACGGCAGCGGGCCCGGTGGACGTAAGCAGCTTGGCCTCACCACCGCCGGACCCACCACGGTCATCACCGATTTGTGCATCTTGCACCCAGACCCCGCCACGGGAGAACTGGAGGTGGCCAGCTTGCACCCTGGAATCAGCGAAGAGAAGGTCCGATCATCGACGGGCTGGGATCTCAAATGGAGGAGTACGGTGCCTGAGACCGCTGCTCCTACCGAACCCGAACTCACCGCCTTGCGGGCGCTGCAGGAACGCACGTCCCGAGCGCATCGCGGCGAAGCCTAAGTGCGCATATCTCCACCAGCGATTTGGGCTTCTGAGATTCGGGCGAGCAACGTTGTAAAGCAATAACCGCGAAGCCCATGAGATCGAGGACCACTTAACTAAAACTAAAGCTAGCAACGTTCCAAAACCACGGCTATTCCTTGCCCTACACCGATGCACATCGTGCAAAGCGCGTACCTCGCCCCAGTCAGGTGCAATTGGTTGATCGCCGTGGTGACTAAGCGCGCACCGCTGGCTCCGAGCGGATGACCGATCGCTATGGCCCCTCCGTTGGGATTCACGTGTTGCGCGTCGTCTGGCAAACCAAGATCGCGCGTCACTGCCAAGGCCTGTGCAGCAAAGGCTTCGTTCAACTCAATAAAGTTGATATCTGAGATCTTCAGACCAGTCTTCTCGAGAACCTTGCGCGAAGCAGGAGCGGGGGCGAACCCCATGATTCGCGGCGCGACACCGGCGACAGCAGCCGCCACCACGCGAGCCCGAGGAGCGAGGTTGTATTTGGTTACCGCCTCTTCAGATGCCAATAAAAGCGCACAGGCCCCATCGTTAACCCCAGAAGCGTTCCCGGCCGTCACCGACCCGCCGGCTTTTACCACCGGCCGCAACTTTGCCAACGCCTCAAGGGTTGTATCGGGTCGAGGATGCTCGTCCTTATCAATAATTTTAGGTTCGCCTTTTTTTTGCGGTACCGGCACCGAAACGATTTCCCGTCCAAAGAATCCGGACTTCTGCGCCGCAGCCCAGCGCTGCTGACTCCGAAACGCAAAAGCGTCCTGATCTTTCCGGCTGACATCGAACTGCTCCGCGACGTTCTCCCCAGTTTCCGGCATCGAGTCGGAGCCATACATTTTCCGCATCAGGGGATTAATGAACCGCCAGCCAATGGTCGTATCGAAAATTTCTGCGTTTCGGCTGAAGGCCGACTCTGACTTGCTCAAGACAAACGGGGCGCGCGACATGCTTTCAACTCCGCCGGCCATCATGAGATCAGCTTCTCCTGACTTGATCGCGCGCGCAGCGATGGTGACAGCGTCCATGCTCGATCCGCAGAGACGGTTCACGGTTGTTCCTGTCACTTCCTGAGGCATCCCAGCCAGCAGAAGCGCCATGCGGCCGACATTCCGGTTGTCTTCACCGGCCTGGTTTGCACAGCCATAGACAACATCCTCAACGGCGGACCAGTCGACCTTAGGATTGCGTTCCATCAGAGCGCGGATGGGAACCGCTGCGAGATCATCTGCTCGCGTAGTTGCTAACGCTCCGCCGTAGCGGCCAAATGGGGTGCGGATTGCATCGCAGACAAACGCCTCTTTCATCTATGCTCCTCGTGTTCTTGAATGCTTTAAGCCCAAGGTCAGACTTTGAGTTGGTGTCGCTTTCAGTCGATTCTTAGACTAAACCATTTTCGGCGATATTTTCTCCAATTAAACTGCGCTTGAAATATTTTTTCCAATTAAATCGTGGGATGGCTGATCTTCGGCTTAGCAACGCAGTAACAGTTCTTCTGAGTACCGTAGCGCTGGGTAGCATCGGCTATACGATCAAAGGCCTCGCTAATTTCCCGAGCGAAGGCAAGGCCGTGGAGTGTAGGCACCATGCGTTGACCGGAGCGCACGAATAGTGTCTGCCCAAGCCACTGCTCCAGCACCCGGATCTGTTTGCTGACCGCGCCATGAGTCACGCTGAGCTCTCGCGCAGCTGCTGTGTAATTTCCCGTTCGGGCTGCGACCACAAAGGCCCGCAGCGCGGTCAACGGTGGCAACAAATGCGGCACAGTTGTGAGTTTATCTCACGATATGTGATAGAACAAATCGATTGTCTGCTGAAAACTCTTAAATCCGCAATTTTTAGGAGAAAAGAGGTCGCGGGCTGCGCTGGGAACCTATAATTTCGCCGGCGACCTGGGGAAGATGGCCCTGCCCGCCGCAACTTCCGGTCTTTGGCTCTGCTGCCATGGCGTCTAACGCTGCTCATCATTGGTACTACCGGTCTTGCTGGAGTCGCCGCAGTGCTTCGACTCCCAGAGGCAACACGGGTTGTCGCGTCGAATAAGAGTACTGAACTAGCAAAAACCGGGACTGAAGCCCGAGACCCCAGGAACCGATACTTTCTTGTGCTGCTAACGATGGGCGTGATCGACGGGGCTACGCGCATGGGTTTTCTAACTTTCCTGCCATTTCTGTTACGTGGCAAAGACGCAACTACCGACCGTAGGCTTAGCGCTTGTTCTCGTGTTCATCGGTGGCGCCATGGGTAAGCTGGTTTGTGGCTTGCTCGGCGCACGTCTGGGTGTTCTTTGGACGGTTTGGCTGACCGAAGGCGCGACCGCTCTTGGCATTTTGACATTGGTACCACTGCCGTTAACAATTGCCCTTGCCGTTTTGCCGCTAATTGGGATTGCTCTTAACGGGACGTCCTCCGTCTTGTACGGAACGGTTCCGGTTCCGCTAAGTGTTCCACTGTCGGCTAATTCTATTTCGCCAGGTAAGGGCGTATTTCTAATACGCTTTTATTGAAAAACCGCATTAAATGCGCATAGTCAGTGTTTTTCGACTCTGAATTATAGGTTCCCGGTAAAAATATTAGCGTCTGTGCCACTTCCCCTTTCGGTGGAGAAAACCAAATCATCGCCTTACCCTCGGATAAACCCGATTTCCACGATTTAGCGCGGCTCTCAATGCAGGCGGAATAGTTTCTGTAGTCGTGGACCAGAGAAGTACATCGGCGCGGTACCAAAAGGATTAGCGTACTTAACACGAAAACCCCTGCCAGCCATTCCGCTCTCCGTGGGTTGAGAATGCGCGAACGGTAATGACAGGAAAACAAACCAACGCTCGCGACGACAAGCATCACCAGGCACTGTCGAAGCTCTTCATGCCATGGGTTGGTGAGGCCGCCATATCCATAGTAGGACGCCGTTACAGAAAAGTAGGTAGTCGCGATTACTGATAGTGCAAATACGATCAACACTTGTCTCCGAGGTAACTTGATACCGCTCGATAGCCAACAGTATCGAACCGCGAAAAAGAAGCACGCTTTTAGTATCAATCCGAAAACGATGGCGCGAGCACTGAGCCGATGACCGGGTACAAGATACTCTTTGAGCGTTTGTCCAATCGCCGCTTTCATGCTGCTGTAAAGGTTATGGTATTCGGCAGTCGGAAACAATGCCTCTTGGGTTCGAGCGCGAGTGTGCACTAGAAGGCCAAACACGGCAATTCCAAACAGCGCTGGGATCAGGGGCCAAAGTATTTTCCGCTGATAAACTGGTCCCGCAAGGCTGTCAACGGACGTACCGATTAAGGAGAGGCATCCGAAAACGAGCGCAAAAAAGGCACCAGTCTCACTGCTACCGGCAGCAAGGATCAGCGCCAGGGTCGTTATTAGGCGTCCCCCATGGTGCTCTGTCAGGTTACAAGCAAGTTGGAAGAAGCAGAGAGTTATCGCACTAAGCGTCGTCAAATATGCGGCGGCTCCCACGGGCCAGTAAAACAGTTCCCCGGGACTATGCTCCAGAAGGAAAAGGGCGGTAAGCTCGTACGCAAAAAGAGAAAAGTACAGGAAAGTTCTTGGCCAATCCCCAGAGCATTTCCGAACCTGCAGGAAGGCAATCAGGGGGGTCAAGACCAGCATCAGCCACAACCATCCGAGAAAAAGCCCTATGAAAGGTTTATGAGTAGAGTTCACGAGACAAGCATAAATCCAGATAAGTACTTCAGAAATCGGACGTGGACTCCAGCGCGTCAGTCGATCGACAAAGGCTGTCCAAGGATTCTCCCTGTAGGCACCAATAATGCCGAACTCGTCATTGGTCCATTGACCCACTTCCACTAATCCGAAATGTAGAGCGATCGTCACCAGAAGGATGACAAATGAGATCCAGGCTACCAGCCTTTCGCACGTTTTGTCCACGAGAACGGCAATCTCTCACGTCTTCCCACTGAAGTCCCACAGTTCCTCGTTGAACATCTCGTCAGCAAGCCTTTCATAAGCGCGCCGGTTGAGCAAGCTGGTTCAGGGATATGCCCCGGCTTTGTTTGCGATCCGCCTTGCTTTGTTTTCTCTTTGGACCTAAGGATCCGAGGTTCGTGCGTGCTTTTTATGCAACATCAAGAAAAACAGCAAGACTCCGGCCAGCGAGACAATATTCTTCTTGAGAGATTCTGGTTCGCTGGCTTATTCGGCCGACTTGTGCGACCATCGCCGAGCTTCTTCATTCTGGTCTTTTTACTAGGCTGGCCGTCGGTGTGGTTTCTGGCAAAGATCCCAGTTTTGTGGAATTACATGGACGGTTTTCTGCAGGTCTCGACCAAACCGGGTGCCGCGAACTTACTCGTATGGCCACCGCTTTATTGCTTTGGGGCGCGGTTCCCTATGCTGATCGGTTATTTGATCGGAGGTGGAACGATTAAAGGGGCCCTCCGGTATATTAGTCATCCAGTGTTGACCAATTCTGCCGTCCTGACGCTAATCATCACGCAGCATCTAGCTTTCTTGGGAGCCTCATTAGTTTTTATTCGCACTATTTCTAAGAAAACGTTCGTGCAAATTGTTCTGGCGCTCATCTTCTCGAGCTTCAGTTTCCTCTACGCAACGGTTCACACGGTTGGCAGCGAATCGGGGAGTGTCGTACTTATTCTTCTCATCGCTGCATTTTCACTAGAGATAGCAAGATCTAGCCAGCTTAACTTCAGGAGGTGGATCTTGTTATCTGCCCTCCTCTCTGCCGCCGTCCTCACAAGGCATATTAACGCGGTGATGGTCCTTCTACCCATTTTTGTAGCGGCATTGCCTCGTTTAAAGGACGGCAGAGGCGCCCTCGAAGCCTGTCGTAATGCAGCGTCGCGAGCTTTGGTCGCCCTGGCAGCGGGAGTAACTGCCCTCGCCTTAGCAAATTGTCTCGTTTGGTTGTGTTGTTTATGCGCTAAAGTCGATCATCGGTCGATGGTAGGTCTAACCTTCCTTGCACGTATCGACCAATTGCGAAACACGCCGGGCAGATTCTCGGAGTTTGTGGACGAGATGGTTGATCACGTCAGCGATCCTGTCTTGGTGGAAACACTCCAGCGATTGAAACTCGCGAACGAGGCACACAAGGTTGGACCCGATTTTATCACCGAAGCCAAAGCGACCATCGAGGAAGTGTCGAGCGCTCATGGTTTGTCGTCGAATGCCCCCTCGTTTCGCGCGCTCATGGACGAAAAATTTAACGCTTTGACGACGGCCACGTTGCTCACCCAGCCCGCGTCGTTTCGCCAAGCCGTGGCAAGTGATTGGCTGGAAGGTCAAAATTGGCAGTGTGGTTTCTTTACCCATTGCTCGATCAGCGGCACGGCCATCGATTGGGACAATGATCCTCTCGGCAGCAAGATGCAACCGCTTCACGGCTTAGCGACATTTTCCAATTTCACTTTTGCCGACCTGAACGCTCTCGAGAAGAATTTCACCGGGCCCTTTCTCGCGGACGAAATCGCGGTCTGGCATCTAGTGGTGGCCATCTGCATTTTGAGCGTGGTGGCCGGGATATTGCGCGTTCCAGCCTGGAATACCGCGACCGCAGTTTCGATGCTCGTTGTGGGCGAGCTAGTCTATTTGTTAAGCTGTTGTGTTGCTGGGCAGGTGTGGCGATACGGAATACCGTTTCTTGAGCTGGTGCTGTGCGCGGCATTGACCCAGGTGGCTGGCATTCTGGATGTCCTTTTGGACCGGATTAAATCCTCGAAGCTCGAAAATAAATGATACCGCCACGACGTCCAAGTCGGGGATAGATCTGGTAAACGACGCTTTCTTTCCACCAGGCCGCCTTGATGTTTTGGGGAGTTTTCATGATCTTATTGCGGTATTTGAACTAATATCAACTAAGTCTCTCAAAGAGAACCCCTGACCACGGAAAATGAGGAACGTTGTATCGACTCGTCTTTCGGACTCCCTGAGCAGCGCCTTGCAAGCCCCTTGCAGCTTGCAGGGAGCCGGAACTTTATTGGCTAGGGCAGGTCGGCTTTTTAATCCGTTCACCGGGGTTAACCTGGGTCGTTGATCCCTACTTGTCCGATCGGCTCGCCGAGAAATACCGAAACCATGAATTCTCGCACGAACGCATGATGCCCGCACCCGTGAGTGAAGCGAAGCTGCCCGAGCTGGATTTCGTCTTCTGCACTCACCATCATGGCGATCACCTGGACGGCCCCACCCTGGAGTGGATCGCTGCCAAGGGCTGAAATGGGCGTCCGGTACAACCTTGTTCCGTATGCCTGAACCGAGCATTTTCTGTTACGCCTTACTCCCGGAACCAGCAGGCGACGGCGCTTTTTGGTTTGCCGAGCAGGCTGCATCTTCGTCGAGAAGACGCCATGCTTCGGTTTATTTTAAAAATGAATAAATCGGCATGATGCAGGTCAGCTTCGAACGCGGGATACCAACTTACCTGATTCCTGTTATGCGCCGATCTTTTACGCCAAAAAGGGAAAATCACTCCTTGCCAAAATATCTCCGATCATTTTAAACAAAAAAGTGGCTGGTTTTAATTCGACCATCCCTGGCTGGTTTTGATTCGACCGCCGACAAACACTCGTAGTGGACGCTGAGGGAATATACGATCCACGACTGCTCAACGACCACCAGCACGAGGTCTCGGGCTACGACAGCTAAAAATCTCCCGCAAGATCTTCGACGGATGCTTTGTCACCCTAAGGCTCAGGACCATTAATCCAGCAGGGTGATAGACCGCTTTGCGCCCTGAGGAGACCTCTTCCGTTCGCCGCTAACACTTAATGTGATTCCCACGACCGTCCGTAACAATTTACCGGTGAGCAATCGCGCTTGGAGACGAGATACGGAATAATTTTTCGCGCTAAAGCTGAGCTTCGATAGCTGCCTTATCTATAACCGACCATACTTGCCAAATCTTCTCTCTCCGAAATTCATAGAATACATTCTCGGTAAAGGAAACTCTCTTCCCGTTTAAATCGAGTCCAAGGAACTTTCCCTTTGGCGTACAGTCGAATTCCAGCCGGCTCGCGATATAAGGCGGATCGGAAATCAGCAGCTGAATGTCGAAATAAAGGTCCGGAATTTCGTAAAAGTCTTTCTGCAGCATCTCGCGATAACCTAATATCCCGATCCGCTGACCGTTGTAGTACACTTCATCATGAACGAACTGTTCCAGCTTCGGCCAGTCCTGCTTATTAAGGCAGGCAATGTAGTCTCGGTAGACGTCGGACAGGTCGGTTTTAATCATGGCAATTGCTCCTGTGCTTCTACAATAAAGTAGGACGAGGTGAAATTCTGCACCCAAGATAATATCTCAGAAATCGAATCGGTTCCCTCCCGCCATTCGTCGCCGCCCACACGTTCGTTGCCTACTGGGGCACCTACACGGCAAAGACCCTGATCTCCGACATTGAGCGCGGTAGTTTTCCTCACACATACAACATTGAGCATTGAAGCCCTGACCGACGATGAATTGCACTTAGTTGTTATCAAAAGGTCCCCGTGTCCTAGCTCACCCTCCCCGAACCACTTCACTCGCATTCTTGTCCTCTCGGATTCCGAGAAAGACCGGCTGACGAAGACGGTTCATCCCGCGTCCATTCCGTGAATTTGACCTGGCAGACCATCACAGGTTTTACCCAGTGGCAACGTTTCATTTCGGCGGCGGTTAATCCTTGGTCCCAACGACTCCGACCAACTGCCGGAAGGTTAAAAGAAGGGCAGGCTTCAACCCGAATTTTGTTCAACTCAGAGTAGAGATCGCGCAGGAGCTTTTCAGCGAAGCCGGTTTCGACTCTGCCGCTGAATTTAAGTTTGCCTTCGTAGACACCCACAAGCAACGCGCTAAAATGCTTTCGGGATCCTTCGGGTTTGGTGTATCCGCCAACGACGAATTCTGGCTCCTGATGAAGCTTGATCTTGATCCACGTGCCGCTGCGTTTTCCGGCCTCGTATCGATTATCAGCCCTCGCCGCTCGTGGATAACGGCGTCTGCTTCGGCATAAGAACGATGCCGCCGCCGTGGCCGCGAACTTCACGGATGACGGAGTTCTGGTGGCACCGGACGGGACGTTTTCCGGTCGGGAGGCCATCGAGAAATATTATGAAGAGGTGTTCAAGCAAGTCCACTTAAGCAACAACCGCGCCCCGGTTGACGAGGATTCCCTGCACATGATAGGTACGGCTGGAAATGAGATCTGGGCGACCGGAAAATGGACTGCGACTTTCAAAGGCCAGAACTTCGGTCCTGTAGAAGCTAAAGGCGCCTGGTGGCAACCCAGTTTGTCACCGGATCGCTTGAACCTGTTTCCGGCTGCTATGAAGAATGTCCGGAGGACGCCCGCACATCTCCTTACATTTGAGACAATCCCTTTCGAAACTCCGCCAAAGTTTGTACTTCTCGCTTTTGGTATCTGGCGAGCTTCTCCATTACTGCAATCAATCGCGCCTTACGAAAGCATTAAAGGAACTCCAGCAGGCAACCTGAGCGATTCCTTCTTTGTCATCGTTAGGCGGAGCTCCAAAATTCTCCCAGATCGAACGGTATAATCCACCGGTTCCAATATGAGAAACGAAATGAGCAGTTCGCGTGTAGAGACAATCCTCCACTTGTTTGCCCCGCAGGTGTCCCGAGCGCCTAGCTTTTCCAGAAGTCCTGGTCTTTGTCAGAAGCTCGACGAAGACTCTGCAGCACCCTTAACATCGTTTCCTTACGGAACATTTCCCCTGGAATGCTATTTGTTGCCCGGGGTAATCGTCGGGGCTGGCGTGGCGGCCGGTGCTGGAGCTGCGTTCGAGATAAGCAATCGCTTTTTCAAAACACCGCCCTCATTAACAGCAACCGATGCATGGTAGCCTTTGCCTTGTACAGGATCGCTCCCCTTCACCTGCCAAGTCATACTCCATGTTCCGTTTTCCCACATCTCCTTGCCATCCGTGCCGATAGGATGAGGGGAATTCGGATCGTATGTGGTGACGTTGTTGCTGAAATGCACGTTCTGGAACAGGTCTGTATAATATTTCTTGATGCCCTCCCGACCGTTGACCGGCCCTGAGTTATTCATCAGAACCGCGTCTTCCGTGAAGAGCGAGGCCAGGGCGGAGGCATCGTTGTTGTTCCATGCTTCTGAGAGGGAACGCGGTAGCTGATGGCGATGCTTTCGGGAAAATCGAGGGAATTTTAGAGTTTCCCCGGGGTTGGCGGCACGGCATGGCCTACAAATGATTAGTACCAATTCGTGCAGGACGCCAAGACGAGCGCCAGCATCGTCAACCAACTCAATGAGATCTCGTTCGTCGCATATTCAAAGAAATGAATACCGGCACGCGTGTGAGAGGACAATATCGGAAAAATGGCCTGCCTTAATCATGCATCCGATCTGCGCGGTAAGGTCGTATAAGTTTATATAATATGGTTTTGATCCTGATATCCGCAATCCTTGTCGCGATCGTCGTCGCAATCTCAATATTCCAATATCGTATCTCGTTCGGAAGTTTTACCCGTTCTGGGATTGCCAGAGAGGATATCGCCATAGCAAAGGAACGCGTTGAGCAATCGAGGTTTGCCGGTCCGATGAGGCAATTCTTGGTCGTTGTGCTGCCCGACGGGAGGGTTGTTAACCCAAGGATATCGGACCAGTTATAGCCCACCGTTGACTTTACGGTTGAATCCACGGTCGTTCACGCCGCCAAGGGACTTTTCAATAATCTTACTCGGGAAGAGATCCTCGGCCCGCCGCGCGGGTATTCTGCAGGCGCGAATGCGGGTCCGTGCCTCGGGATATTCCTTTGACTTGGGTGGCTATGCCCTTATTGCAGCACGCGGAAGTCTGAGGATCATCCACCGGTAATGCGAAAGAAGCGACCAAAACTCCTTGCGGACCCGGAGTCGCTTTCCGGGCGGTGATATCGAACCCTGCACGATTCGATTTAAGCTCGGGTTGACGAAATCTCCGCAATCTGAGTCCCGATTCGTGATCGCCCACAGTGGAGTGTCTATAGCCGCGCCCACGCCGCACACCCAGTCGCGTCACCGAAATATCCGGCTGGCGTTGTTCTCTGAAGCCCACGAAGAATGAGCTATTATAAAGCTGCGCACCCAATCCACTCTTGCGACTGCGGCTAACATAGTTCATCAGCTCATCCATCAGGATGAACTCGGCTTACCTTTCGGCAAAAAGCTGCGAATGACTTCACCGGATGGTGCGGTCATTTGCGCCTCGTGTTCTGCTACGAAAGCAAATGCGGTTTGCCAGCCGAGCTGCCATGCAATCTCGCCCCACGGCGTTTTCCGAAGAGGCGTGCCGTCCGATCCGCCTCTGCCTGTGATGGAATCGAACTCTGTACCGACAAACACTGCGGTCTCGGCTTTCGGCACGTTGGCCATCCCCGCTCGAGAAAGTAACTGCGGCACACCCACCCACTTATTCGCGGCGGAACCGTGCTTTGCCAGATGATAAAGCAGCGTCAATGCGTGCGTCTTTCCGCCGCCGAATTGTGTGGCGAGATTGAAGATAGCGTTGGTTTCCGTTCGCTCGCCTGACAAGCGCCGGATGACCTCAGAAGCGAGGCTGGCGAGGTTTTGGGTAAGGTAGGTTCGTTCGAAGAAGCGTTCCGGCTTTTGGTAGTCGGCGGGCGCATTCCCTTCACGCACTTGATCAAGGTGGACCGCGAATTCTGACGCGTCGAGCGGTTTACCTTCGCGCAAGTCTTCGCGTGGCGTGACAACTTTATACCACGGTTTAACGGCCATAAATTAGAACCTAATCCTTTCTTTCGTGCCAGCACGCCGTCAACCCACCGCTTTTCTGCGATGTGGGAAGGATAAAGAGCGGAGAGGGCTTGGGCAAGACGCCAGAAGCGTTGGTCGCGACCCGCGCCGTCTTCGACGAGAAAGCGTTTCAACGCTTCGCCGCGACCGGCGGCGAAGAGAATCATGCTCTGGTGGATGCGATCTAGGACGGTCGCGCCTTGGCGCTCGACTTTGGTTTCACCAAACGAAATTCCTTCCCCGTCTGCTTGCTGAAGAACCGTGAATAAGTCCATTTGTGGCTCGCGCTTTTTGCGTTGTGAGATGACGCGCCCCTCGTCTTTGCCAAAAAGATAACGTGCCCGCTCCCCGACGGTAAGCAGGCGGGCCTGTTCACCAGAGACTTCTACGAGACTCCCTAGATCCTCCAACTGATTTGAGGGAGACACGTCGCCAAGTACATTGAACACTTTGCCCGTGCGCTTCGGATCGAGGTCTTCCTCGATCGCTTGAATGCGTTCAAAAAGTTTTTGGAGCACGCGACCTTCGCGAGTGTTGGTCGAAACAAAGTTGAAAATGAGACAATCTTTCTCCTGACCGTAAGGTGAATGCGGCCCATACGCTGCTCCAAGCGCACCGGGTTCCAAGGGATGTCGTAGTTGATCATCAGCCAGCAAAATTGCAGGTTGATGCCTTCACCTGCGGCTTCCGTAGCAACGAGCACTTGCGCTGATTCGCGAAACTCGCGCTCGGCGAAAATGCGGGAGCCCGGAGTGTCGCGGTCGCCAATCTTCATACCGCCGTGAATCTGTGTCACCGTCAGGCCCCACTCTCGCAGCTTGCCAAGTGGACGACCTTCTTTGCCGTCTCCACAAAGGAAGTCGAGTGTGTCCTTGTGTTCGGTGAAGATTAGCAGTTTCATCTTCGGGTCTTGGAAGACGCCGTTCTGGATGATAAGCTCCTTCAGTCGGACGAGCTTCGATTCGACTTCTAACTTTTCGAGCGTCTGTGCGAGTTGAATGAGCTTCCCGAGTTCGATGATTTCCTCGCGCAGCGCGGCTGGGTCGTAAGACGCCACAAGGCTTTCAAGTTCTGCGACGATCTCCAGTTGCTCATCTTCGGGCAGATCGTCGAATTCGTCTGGGAGGCGCTTGTCGATTTGCGCCTGCCGATAAGCTTCCGGGTCGGCAAGAATCTGCTCGCGCTTAGTTTTCATGCGTTGAAGGCTGCAGCGGACGGCGTAGATGCTCGATGCAAAGCGGCGCTGCAGCATCGCCATTGTAAAACCGAGAGCGCGGCCACGGGCGGAGTTCTCGGACGCGGCTTTGATGGATTGGTCTTCGACGAAACGTGTTAGCGCGTCGTAAAAATCGAGTTCTTGGAGCGTGATTTGGAACTCGGTCATGCGGACAATGCGCTTGGTAAATAGTGCCTTCACCTTGCCGGTTTGTGGGTCAGGGAAACTGACGAGAGCGAAATTCTCGCGGAACTTATCCTTCATCTCACGTTGCCATTGAAACGAAAGACTGGCTGGCGTGAGGATGAGCGTGCGCGAGACAAGCCCGCGCACTTTTAGTTCCTTCAGAAGCAAGCCAGCTGATGCGGCAGCGGATCAACCCGTGCGATGGAAAGCGAAAAATAGGGATCGTATTCATACGCCAGTGACAGACGAAGGGCTTCGACGCCAAGGCGAAATCGCTGCGCGTTGCCGTCGAACGGCTGGATGTCAGGCGTTGTTTCGAGAGCGGCCAGATTTTCGAGGGTGAGAATGGGTTCATAAACACGCGACGTGTTAACTCCCTTGCCAACAAGCTTCACCGCATCGCCCATTGGAATGACGACTATGACCTGCACCGGCTCTGGAAAGATTGCCCCTTGCAGAATCTTGTTCGGTTTAAGTTGGTCAACAGTCATGGGTTAAAAAGGCCCAACTATCCCCACTGCCAGATCGCGATATTATGGGCGGCCTTTTCGTTTCATCCGGCACCTGAGGATACTGCGCAACCGCCCTCGCAAAAACCAAACAGGGCGGAAATATGTCCGAAGAAGAAGCAGTCCAGAAAGGATACCGACCCGCGAACGGAACGGGAGAATGACTTATGGCTGTGAATCTTAAGCTGACCCATGCAGTTAAAGATCGTGTGGTCCAAACCCTTTCACCTGAATGGCTCGGAACTACTGATCAGTTTCGTTGACGGCTCGACGATGACCGTAACAATCGCGGAATGCAACAGCCCACCACTTCACGAGGGTGCCAAAATCCGCCAGATCTCAGAGGATCAGACAAAGCTTTTGTTTGAGCGTGAAGACGACAGTACGCTCGACGTAACGATAGTCGATCCGGGGAACTCTGTGATCGTTCGGGACAAGAACAGTCAGGTCGAGTATCTGGGATAAGCTGCGGTCGCATCTCTGACGATCGATAGGCCACTTTTCGTCCGTGCCGCAATGATGTCTACAGCCGTTTCCCGCTCTGGGTTCAACAACCGGCCCGTTTGGGAGAAGAACGACGGAAACATATACTTGTTGGTCTTTGCGATTTGCGATCAGCAAAACTAGATAAAGCATCACAATCAGAACCCGAGGTACATTGTTCCCCGCTGGATTGTTATAATTTCTATAATTTTAAGTATTGAGTTAATTTTATGAAAGCCGTCTTAATCGGTTTATGTGCTTTAGGCTTATTTGCCGGTTCAACGCCGAAAACAGCAGCTCAAACTGTTACGATTATCGCAGCCTGAAGCGGAGGTAGAGAAGCCAAAGGAGCAACAGCGGAAAACTGAAGTCGAGAAGCCTAAAGCGGAAGAGAAGGCCAGAACTGAGAAGCCGAAAGAGGAAGAGAAGTCAAAAACAGAAAAGCCTAAACCGGAAGAGAAAAAAGACGACTCAAAGCCAAAGGCAGAATGACGATTGTTAACTAAAATCGTGGATGTCACGGAGAGATTGAAGGATATCTGCCTCGACCATTCCTTGTCATACCTAAACGCAATGCCAACCCGTGGAGAATAGTATGGGAGAGGCTGACTAAAGAGAGCGAGATTTTTGAATGAGAACCATGTCTCGGATTTTTCTTTTCATCGGCGTAGCGTTTTCTTTGGGGGCTTGTACCACGGAGGAGGTTCAACAGCCGCCACCAACCTCAACAACTACCGTCGAACGCCGCACCACGACAACTACGACTGGTCAACCCGTGGAGCCTCAATCTTCAAGTACAACAACAACCGTGGTCACACCGTCTCAATAATGTTAAAAAAATTTGTTCACAATTCAGCGAAGCCAACTCTCACTTCCACCGATGCCTCGCAGTACCCGAAGCTTTGAAGACGGGTCCCATCTCCGGCGAAGTCAGACGTAGAAAGTGACCCAAATGACTCCCATCTCCGCAAAAGTCCTTACCATCGATAAGCAGAGCAGCCAAAACCGGGTGCTCGTTCAGATCGAACTCGAAAAATATCTGGGTTCGTTCCACGCCTTAAGATTCGGAGAAAGGAAACCGTTCACCGGCTCCTGTTACCACGGTCAGCTTGATCTTTTTTACTACCGAGATCCCGGTGTAAGAGCAGGGAAGTCGTTCCCGTTGTGGACGATTATGTGATTAGCGACGTTTCCGCTGGCGATCAGGGGACGCTAAATTTTCGCCTTATGGCTCAGGAACGAAATTCTACCGCGCGGGAAACGGCTCCGGTCCGAAAAGTGGTTCAGATTTCTACTATGGTCCACCCAGAGAAGGATTGGGCGTTTATCGCCCTGTGCGATGATGGGTCACTGTGGCTTTATCATGGCTCATGGTCGCGAATTGAGAGTATACCGCAGACTACAGATCGTTAGAGTGGTTTAGCGAACCGAGCGAATTGAATCGGCGCGACATTGCAGTTGATCGTGGATCTCGCTGGGTGGCAGTGGGATGGGATACCGGCGAGCTAGTTCTTCTTCTGAAGTCGTCCGTCTGTGTCATCCGCACATGGCTCAATTCTGGACCAGATCCTCCGCCCGATCTAGCACCTGCGATCATTTAATCGCTCCCGCTATCTCCCTTATGCCAAACGAAGAAGAGAAAATGTCTTTTGATGTAGGGTGCGATCTTTTGGGAAAAGGAATTGAAAACAGCACTTGAAGATCTTGCGAAGATCCGCAAAGCGGACAGTCTGGACCGCGCCACGCTGGAAACGAACTCAGGTTAAGTGTCCGTTCCTCTCCCCTAGCATCGTAGTAAACGCAACGAATTTTTCTTCGGCGGGTATTGACGAGAGCACGGTCCGGAGCATTCAGATCGGCACGTTCGAATGGTAATGGAAACACTCTCCAGCGACGGGAGAGCACTTACAGGTATCCGACTCGCCTGAGGAAGGATGCGGCAATTCCAAACAAGGCGCCCATCACAGAACAGAATTTTCTATCTGCTTGCAATACGCACGAACATTTCTCCTGCCACTTAGACCATCTGTATTCTTTAGTTTTTCCGCACTAATTAATAAATTTATTCTCTTTAGAAGGCTTCGCTGCTGTCTTTGTTTTCGTGGCGATAAGGGAGCGCATAAAAGCTACTGCAACGGCGTTGGCAAAAGGCGCCTCCCAAAGTCCATTTACCCGAAGAGGGCGACGGCTCCTGAGTTCGCCATCAGCTACCGGTTCAAACAGCGCGATATTCTAAACATCAATGCTCGTTCTTAGCGGCGCCATCACCTTCCTTGATTGCATCCTGCTCGCTCATGTACTTGCCGTGTTTCGTCTTTCCGTAGAAGCGGGAACCCTCCTTGTGGTAGACGTGGGTCGCAGAATTAACCCAGACTTGACCGTTGCCTCCGCCGGTTGCCGGGGTCGTGGCTGTGACTGGTCCTTGGGAGCCGTTCACGCTCGCAGCAACAGGAGCTGGAGTTGATGACATTTGAGCGGCGGCGCGATGCCGGTGCGGCTTTTTCGGAGATGCAGAAGCGGCGGGACTGGGGCTTGGCGTAACGTCCTGTGCAAAGCATGATGAGGTACGACGGTTGCAATTAATAAGGAAAGCAAGGTTCGCATGACTCCCCTTTAGAGAAGCGGGAGCGGAGAAGCAACGTAAACGTCCGGTCTGCTTTGGCCGATCACTTTTGGTGCGCCAAGCTTGGCCTCGGCCATCGGCGTTGCCTTTTTGCGGGGACAAATAATCCGGTCCAATAGCGGAGGTACCGGTGACCGGCTGATTCTTAAGGCCCTATTTGAAAAAGAGGAGACCGGCCATCACCCCCGAAAACACAAAGGACCAATGACCGGCCTTCTTCTTGCCACGGGCTGTCCATTTCCAGCGGCAATATCAGTTCGTCAATGGAGTGCCATGCTGGATCTGTCCAATCGGTTGCTAACTCACTCCCCGTAAAGATTCTCTTTCCATTCGCTCCTCAGAACGCTGTTCATGGTCAGATCGACGTAGTGATCATAGAGCCATTCGGCTTGGCGCAATACGCCTTCTTTAGACCTGAACGGTCGCAAACAGCCTGACTTGGATGGTTAGTAGTGGCAACCCGCGCTTGAATCCGGTTCAGTTCGACGTTTTGAAATCCCCAGTCGATCAGCGCCTTGACAGCCGCTTTCATCAGCCCTCTGCCAGTTTGGGAGTTCGCAAGCCAGTAGCCCATCGTTGCGCAACGATTCAGCTTCTCAATACTGTTGAATGAAAACATTCCAACGATTTCGCCACTTGAGAGAAGGGCGTAGTGGAACGCCGTTCCGGCGACTGCACACTCTGAACATCTCTGGATGGACTTCAACTGATCGGTGGGACTTTTCGCTCCATCGAGCCAAGGCAACCATTGTCGCAGATGTTCGCGATTTTGATCGACTCGTAAAGACAGTTCTTCGGCGTCCTCTTCCTTCAAGAGCTGTAAGATAAGCGATGGTATTTCGGTCTTTATTTCCGGTGTCACAAGACTCAACTCTGAATCAGATCCTCCGCCCGATCTAGGGCTTTCCAAAGCGCCTGAAGAGCGTGCGGATAGTCGCGTTTGCACTCCTCCTTGATGTGATGGTGGCGTCCCTGAATCGGCGTACGGATGAACACAGATTTTTGATCGCCTCGTTACGAATCCGGAAGGATTTCGTCAGAGCGTGTTCCAAGGCTTCGCCCTCCGCATCGAATGTCTTCTGGGCCGTCACCTCCGATTGCGACCGCCACACCAACCCCTCAAAGGTGCTGGCCCTTTAGTCGATTGTTTTGGCAGTTAGTGCCCGGGCTTTCTTAGCTGGGAAGCTTTTGCAAAATCGGCTTGCGCTTTGTCAAGTTTCCCTTGGCTTTTGTAGACCTGCACCGCTCCCCGAGGCGACTATTCACCAAGTTCTGACGTTGAATCAGGAAAATGCGATGGGAGCTAGGAGGATTGCAAAACAGACGACCATTCCCTTAGGCACGGTGAACGCGATATTAACCAGAGAACGAAAAAGAGCTTGTCACAAGTAGCACCCGGGCTGCGTCGCAACTCCCCAGTCACAGCCGTCTCCGGTTTCGGCATCGCGAGGCTCCTGTGTTTTAAGCTCTTCACTGAACGATCCGGAGATGTGCCCGATAATGCTTATCCAGAGATCACGCTAATAGCGAACGAGTCGCCTTCGGGCCGACCTCGTTCGGCCAGCCCCCCCGGATAAATACTCTTTGTTGCTAAAAAATGTGATCCCGAAAATGAAGATAATCGACGCGAGTCATATCAACGTTTAGAAATTCGCCGCATCGTAAAAGACGCAGAACAGGCTTTTCGGCCTTGCGAAACATCTTCGGAGGATTCGACCATACGCGCCGGACGATCAACTCGTTTTACTACGAGGTTGCCTTTCGGCGTCAACACGCTTCGGGTAAGCAGGTAGTTCCGGGCCAAGTTACTGAAGCCTCGGGCAGCTCGCTTAGAGCTTCATAACGCCTTTTGGGAATGGTCCGATGAGTGGGTGGAACCCGATGGAACCATTTTCGATCTGATGTATCGCTCATGCGATGCGATAGAGGCGGACGTGGAAGCCAAGCTTGGGCGGGGGGTAGCCGCACTTGGCTACTCCACCAGTCTCTGCCACTCTGTATTGCAAGCAGTGTCAGTGTTTGATCGCCGTGGATGGTTCAAAGCCCTCCAAAGCCGCCTCAAATCGACTCCATATCCTGACGCACTAGTGGAGGGGATTATAAAGATGAACCTGCCCGTGTTGGGGGGTGCGATCCATTCTTACGAGCAGCAGATTCGCTCGGCCTTCCGTCGGCGGGATCGAATCAGTCTCAACCACCGGACGACGGCTTGGCTGGCCAGCTACTTCGACATCCTGTTCGCCGCCAATTCCTGTTCGCCGCCAATAAGCGTTTCAACCCGGGCGAAAAACGATTGTTAACACACGCCCAAGCCCTGCCTACCCTGCCGGACAGGATGGTCGCCGATGTGGAAGCCGCGTGCGCGGGAGCTTGTAGCTTGGAAAACTGCGTGGTCGATCATCTTGAGGGTATGCGCGGACGGTTGGAGCACTACCTACAAGGCCAAGGATTGCACTAATTTCGGGTTCTTTGTAGAGCCGACATGCGCGACTTGGACCGCCGAACGGCGCAAAGCTTAGTCACCGGACCGATATCTGCACCCGGGACAATTTTGCCAGCTTTTTTCTTTCACTTCGACTTTTTACCAAGCGGTTTCGCTCATGGCGAGATCACTTCAAAATTCGCTACGTCCAAATCGACCAGAAAGGGTTCGCCCCCCGGTATTCTTCAATAAATTCGTTACACTGTTTAGGCACATCGGCGTGTGCGACAATCGTTGCTTCCGAGCCCGCCTTAGTTTCGATGGGTCGTCTTCGAAGTTGGGCCGTTACCCTCAGGGTTTCCTTCGCGGACAAGATGTTCGTGCACGATCTTAGTCCCGGTAGATTTGTATTAAATGCCTCATGCAATCCCGCAAGACATCTATTTGTGATTCGCGCAGTTCTGACCAGACGCGTCTCATCACGCATTCGTCCATGTCCACGAGTTCCTCCGGAGGAATCGGATCGCCCAGAACCTTTGCGCCTCGGTCCCGGTCACCAAAGCCCTTGTAATTCTTGTGCACGATGTCCGGCTTGTTCCCGGCTTGCATGGCAGTGAAATTCTCGTTCCCAGTTTTTGCGTAGAGATAACTGCTAAAGGAGTGTCGGAGCCAACCCGGCTTCCAAGGATGCAATTCGGCAGAGCTTTCTCGACTTTCGTGCGCAAGTTATCGAGTCGGCGGACCGATGATCGCTGATCATTGAAGATCCGGGGCAACACTGATCCCGTGCGGCCCCTGTAAGGCTCTAGGAACGCGGCTAGAGCCGGAGCTATCTCAAGCACACTCCACTAGTCCTATTCTAAGAGGATAAATCGTTCTCGCGCAGGAAGTTATATGGGTGTCGATAGGAGGAAAAAGGAATGCGCGATGCAGGGTTTGAACCTGCGACTTCTTGCGTGTGAAGCAAGCGCTCTACCACTGAGCTAATCGCGCAGAGTAGCGAGAAATCCGAGAATAGTTCATCGAATTGCGGATGCAACAGATAATTCTCGGTAGACTGACTCGGGACGAAAATGGCGCTTTCTACGATGTATTTTCCCCGGAACCCGGTTTTTCATCTCTGGCGACGACCTCCACAAGCCAGTCCGAAAGTGCATCCTTCGTCGGGAACCTGCGGACAAGGCCCCGGCGGGTACAAAAACCAAACCCGAGCCCGAAAGCGTTTCCATTCACAACGCATGCATTCGTCCGGTTGAGCTCGATCTGTTGAACGCCCTCGCGCACGGCATCCGTGGGCGTCCCTTCCAACTCAAACTTCCAGCCAATAATATAGGCGCTGACAAACAAGTCGCGGAGCCGCCGAATCAATTTCGGCTTGGGGACAAGTCGAAGCTCGATACAGTCCGCGTCACTCGAAATTTTCGCGGCGTCCGATATCCTCCCGGAAACCATGGCCTTCGCCACTTCAAAATCCGACAATGCGGCAGCGTGCAATACCACGCCCACGTGGTCGCGTTCAGCGACTTCGCTCAGCAACCGCTGGAGATCTTCGTTCGTCTGGAAGTATCTTGCCGTCTCGAGACGCCAACTCGCTCCGCGGCCCAGGAACAATTCGACATTGTGCCCCGCAGCCGAGAACCTTCGGGTGAGCTTAACCGCCAACTCACCAGTCGATTGATTGGTGATAAATCGCACTTGATCGATTGGCTCGCTGGCGGGTCCGCCGGTGATCACTATCCGCATACCCTCCTGATAGCCTTAAACCTAAATTCCGAATTTAAAACCGCAGATTACGCCGATTTCGCAGATGCGGAGAGAATTGCATACAGTTTTCCGGCGGAATTCATCATCGAGCTTTTGAATCTCAGGCTCCATCTCGTAGATTGGATTCGATGACACCGAGAGCAGCAGCGCGGGTTTTTGTCGGAAAATACTCCGAGAAAGCGGTGATCCAAGTTGCGGACTCGCTTCGACACGAAATCGGGACCAACGCTTCCCTCGGTTTGCTTTTTCTGACGCAGGAATGGCGCCCGCATCTTGAAGACACTCTCGAGTTGATCCGACTCCACGGGCACGTGCCGCAGCTGGTTGGGTGCTCCGGATGGGGCGTGATCGGGAGCAGGCGCGAAATCGAGCATGCATCAGGCTTCAGCCTGATCTTGTTTTCGCTGCCCGCTGAAAGCTTTTCCGTCTTGCAAATCAGTGAAACGCAGATCGAGGAATCCACCGGAGCAAACTACTGGCGCGCTGCCACCGGTCTTTCTACCGAGGATGTGACCTCCTGGATCGTGATCGCCAATCCCTATTTCGGCGATGCCGAAAACTGGCTGGATGAATGGAGCGCGGCCTATCCGAAGATTCCGATTCTGGGCGGAATGGCAAGTTCCACCAATTCAGAGATTTTTCTTCTTAAGGATGGAGAGGTATCCACTGCACCGGTGCTGGCGATAGCAATGAAACGAGGTCTCCTGGTCAGATCTCTGGTTAGTCAAGGGTGCCGCCCGATTGGCGACCCTTCGCCTATTACCAAGGCTGATCAAAACTTAATCCTGGAGATCGGGAACCTACCCGCGTATCAAGCGTTGGAGACGGCGTTTCTAAGCATTCCGGCCGAGCAACGTGTTTCGGTCCGGAACAATTTGTTCCTCGGGCTGGCCGTCTCCGAATATATCGAGGACTTCAAGCAAGGCGATTTTTTGATCCGCAACATTCTGGGAGCGGACCCGCAGATCGGTGCGCTCGCCGTGGGCGCTCATCCCAGGGTGGGCCAGACCGTTCAATTCCAATTGCGTGATTCGAAGTCTGCCCGGGAAGACCTCGTTTTAGCTTCGGAAAACGTCAAAATAGGACTCTCAGGGCCTATCGGGATCTTGCTGTTCTCCTGTGCTGGACGGGGAAAAGGACTCTTCGGCATATCAGATCACGACGCAGAGACGCTTGCCAACATTCTGGGAGATATTCCTCTGGCAGGATTCTTCTGTAACGGAGAGATCGGACCGGTCGGTGGTAAGGCGTTCCTTCACGGGTACACTGCTTCGGCGGCTGTCCTTTGCGTCGCCTAACGCCCGATTGCCTGTGGAAAATTTATTAAAATCGAATCCCGATTCGAAAAAGCCCGAGCCTGCGGTTTTTTCATTTTCCGATTACGCCGCCGGAGCCGGAGAAAAGCTTCACGTGAGCACGTTTGAAGAAGGGCTCCGGTACCGCCAGAACCGGGAGCGTCCGCACAGGCACGATTTTTACCAGATTTTCTGGATGACACACGGAGCGCCGTCGTTCAGCATCGATTTTTATCATCTCCCAATCGAGGCATACGCGCTGGTCTTCGTGCCGCCGGGGGCCGTTCACACATTTGGAGCTAACAACACCGCCAAGGGGTTCATACTGTCGTTCCAGGAGGATTTCCTCGAAGCGGAAGGACATTCCGTGGATCTCTTCGCGGAATGCCCGGTGCTTGATCCCGCTCAAATTCGCACCGTGCTGGCGGTACCAGAGTCTTCCGTGGAAATAGTTCACGCCTATTGCACGCGGCTGTTTGAAGAATTCCACGCGAAACGAGAAGGGTACAGGGCTGCCACCGCCGCCCTCTTACGCCTCCTGTTTATCGAAATTCGGCGGTGTTTATCCAATCAGTCCGCTTCCAGTTCTTTTCACAAGTATTCGTCGTTAACCGCACGATTCCTTCGCACGCTCAACGCGCGACCCTACCAGCTGACAACGGCATCTCAGGCTGCAAGGCTCCTAGGCGTATCCCGAAGCTGGTTGAACCAATTGGTGCGCCAGGAAACGGCGAAAAACCTGACCGATCATTTGCGAAGTAGACTGATCCTCGAATCGAAACGCCTGCTGGCGCATTCTGACCTCAACGTTTCGGAGATCGCTTACCAGCTCGGCTTTGAAGATCCGTCGTATTTCACTCGTCTTTTTCGTCAGGTGGAAGGCCTAAGTCCGCGGGAATTCCGCGAGGAGTATCGTTAATTGCCCGATGGGAACAGAGTTCGCGATAGCCTAGGCGGCCTCTCCCAGTCGAAATCTCCTAGAACAAGCGCGAATCATTCCAATGAATGTGATGGCAAGTCAACGGAGATCTCGGATTGTTTCTTACACATGACCGACTGGTCAACTCACTTGATTCTATTTTTGGTTTCCGCGTTAGTGTATGATCCTACAATCCTTATGAGGAGGAGTCTATGTGGATCGTCCAGTTAGCCTTACGACGGCCGTACACCTTCATCGTCCTAGCCATTTTTATTTTGATAGCGGGCGTCCTTTCTATTTTACGGACGCCAAAGGATATCTTTCCTGACATCAATATCCCGGTCTGCGCGGCCATCTGGAATTTTACCGGCATGCCGGCCGAGGAATTCTCAAACCGTATCACCTCGGTCTATGAGAGAATCCTGACGACCGTCGTCAACGACATCGAACATATTGAGTCCACCTCATACAATGGTATCGGGGTCGTCAAAATATACCTCCAGCCGAACGCGAGCGTTCCGGTCGCCATGGCGCAGCTGACCGCTGCTTCGCAAGCCGTTCTAAAACAGTTGCCACCCGGCGAAACACCTCCGCTGATTTTGAGCTTCAGCGCTTCAAACGTTCCGGTCCTTCGTCTCGGCCTGAGCGGCGCCAATTTTTCGGAGCAGCAACTCAATGATCTGGCGTTGAACTTCCTTCGGGTTCAACTGGTGACGGTTCCCGGCGCGGCTGTCCCCTACCCGTACGGGGGCAAGCAGCGAGTGATTTCGATCGATATTAACAACCAGGAGCTCCAGGCGCGCGGTCTTTCGCCGACGGATGTCGTCAACGCCGTCAACGTGCAAAACGTCATTCTGCCCTCAGGAACGGTGAAGATCGGGGAGCAGGAATTCGACGTCGGATTGAACTCAAGCCCCAAGGCGATCAAAGAACTGGGCGATATCCCAATTCGGACGCTGAACGGCACAACCACCTATGTGCGCGATGTTGCGAGCGTGCGAGATGGATTCATCCCTCAGACAAACATTGTTCGTTTCGATGGGCGGCGGGCGACAATGGTCCAGGTCCAAAAAAACGGCAAGGCGTCGACGTTGGACATTGTCAAGGGAGAGAAGGATCTGGTCCAACGTCTGGGACCGACTTTGCCTGCAGGCTTGAATATACGGACGCTTGCCGACCAATCCATTTTCGTCACCGCTGCGATTGAAGGAGTGGTCAAGGAAGCCGTCATTGCAGGGTGCCTGACTGCGATGATGATCCTGCTCTTTCTTGGAAGCTGGCGAAGCACCTTGATTATTGCCGTCTCGATCCCCCTTTCGATTTTGACATCAATCGCCGTCTTATCCGCGCTCGGGGAAACGATGAATATCATGACGCTCGGAGGCCTCGCGCTCGCCGTCGGTATTCTGGTCGATGATGCGACGGTCACGATCGAAAATATCGATAGACACCTCGAGGAGGGGAAATCTCTACACCAAGGGATACTGGATGGCGCAGCGCAGATCGCTGTTCCTGCATTTGTGTCGACGCTCTGTATTTGCATCGTTTTTGTGCCCGTATTCTTCCTCGGCGGGACCGCCAAGTTTCTATTCGCGCCGCTCGGGGAAGCGGTCATATTCGCGATGCTTGCTTCCTACGTTCTTTCTCGAACGCTTGTTCCGACGCTCGCCATGTACTGGCTCGCGGGGGACCATGCAAAGCACAACGCACCGGGGGGGAAAGCAGGTGCAACGCAGAAGCGCGGCAATCCGATACTGGGGATATTTGGGGCGATCAATCGGGAGTTCAACCGGAGGTTTGAATCATTTCGCGAGGGTTACCGCGACCTGCTCGCCATGTGTCTGAGAAACACTCGGTTCGTCGTCATCATGTTTATCGGTTTCGCCGCGCTCTCGATGCTACTGGTTCCCTGGCTAGGCCAGGACTTCTTCCCGGCAGTGGACGCGGGCCAGTGTACGCTGCATGTCCGGGCCAAGAGCGGGACGCGGATCGAAGAGGTCGCAAGGCAGGTGGATAAGATCGAAGGCGCGATCCGTCAAGAGATTCCGAAAGATCAGTTGAAAGGGATTATCGATAACATTGGTCTGCCTTACAGCGGGATTAATCTTACCTACTCGAATTCCGGCGTCGCAAGTGCGGCGGATGCGGACATCCTGGTGTCGCTTGACGAAAAACACGACCCGACCGCCCAATTTGTCAGCAAGATCCGGAAACGGATGCATCGGGATTTTCCGGGGATAACTTCCTCGTTCCCGCCGGCGGATATCGTCGCCCAGATCTTGAACTTCGGATTGCCTGCGCCCATTGATCTGCAGATTGTCGGTGCGAATACTGCCGGTAATGCGCAACTGGCCAATCGCCTTGCCGAGCAAATTAGCCATATCCCAGGGGCTGTCGATGTGCGTGTTCAACAACCTTTCGATTCGCCCCGGATGAATCTGGTGGTTGATCGCACCGAGGCCTCTCAACTTGGGATCACCGAGAGCCAGGTCGCTAGCTCGCTTATTGGAGCATTGAGCGGTTCTACACAGACCAACCCGAACTTCTGGCTCGATCCTAAAAATGGCGTCAGTTATTCGTTAAACACGCAGGCGCCTCAATATTCGATTGATTCGTTGGATACATTGCGAGATCTCCCGATCCTCGGCCCTACGGGAACAACTTCGACTTCAGGAACCTCGGCGGCGGGAGCGCCGACTCAAATCCTCGGCAACCTGGTGCAAATTACTCGTTCTTCCGAACCTCCGATCGTCACGCACTACAATATTCAGCCGGTTGTCGATATTTACGGTGCGGCTGAAGGCAAAGATCTCGGATATGTTGCTTCTCAAGTTCAGAAGGTGATGGATAGCGCGCAAAAAGATTTGCCCAAGGGAAGCCGAATGGTGTTGCGCGGCCAGGTTCTAACGATGAGGGAGTCATTCGAAGGCTTGATTGGCGGTCTGGTGTTCGCCATGCTCCTGGTCTACCTGTTAATGGTCGTGAATTTTCAATCCTGGGTGGATCCATTGATCATTATTACTGCGCTCCCGCTGGCCCTTGCCGGCATCGTCTGGATGCTGTTTGTCACCGGCACGACTCTCAGTGTCCCCGCACTGATGGGAGCGATCATGTGCATGGGAGTCGGTACGGCGAACAGTGTCCTGGTCATAACATTCGCCAACGAGGTGTTGGAAGAATACAAAGATTCGTATAGAGCCGCGCTACAGGCCGGCTACGTCCGATTGCGCCCGGTCCTGATGACTGCGATCGCCATGATTATCGGCATGGTTCCAATGGCTTTGGGATTAGGAGAGGGCGGCGAACAAAATGCACCGCTCGGAAGAGCAGTGATCGGTGGCCTGTTGTTTGCCACAGTTGCAACGCTTTTTTTCGTGCCGACAGTATTCGCCGCTATCCGGAAAAACAGAGACAACCGGCCGACAACGATCGCCGCGCATACCGCAAATTAATTTAGTTGGAGACACAAAATGACGCAGGGTACTTTGAAGGAAACCAAACCATTGGAAGAGAGGCCGCCCATCGCCGAAAGGAGCAGCCGGAAAGGAATAAAGCTTTCCTTCCTGGCTGGAGGCGCAATCTTTATAGGTATCGCGATTCTTGGAATCTCGTCCCGCACCGCTAAAAACGCCGGACTTCAACAGCAATCAAACGAAGCCGCGCAAATGGTAGTGAGCGTGATCCATCCGGAAAAGGCGTCCACGATCATACCTCTTCAGTTGCCCGGGCAAACGAGGGCCTACATCGAAGCGCCAATTTTTGCCCAAACCAGTGGCTACTTAAAGAAGTGGTATTTTGATATCGGGGCAAAGGTCACGGCAGGCGACGTTCTTGCGGAGATCGACACCCCGCAGGTCGACCAACAGTTCAACCAGGCGCAGGCGCAGCTCAAGGTCGCCGAGGCGGCTCGCCACCTTGCTGAAGCCACCTTTAAACGCGATCAGGATCTTTTTAATCGCAAAGTAATTGCCGCGCAGGATTTTGATACGGCCTCAGACACCTATCGGCAAAGTGAGGCGACAGTCAACGCTGATCAAGCCTCCCTGAACGCTCTCAACGCGCTTGAGAATTTTAAAGTTGTCAAAGCGCCGTTTGACGGGATCATCACAGAGCGAGATACAGATATCGGAGCATTTGTTCCGTCGGGTTCCGGTGTGCAACTATTCAGGATGGCACAAACCTCGCCGCTCCGTGTTTACATCAATGTGCCTCAGACATTCTCCCGGTTTGTCAAGCAAGGTGTTCAGGCGGAACTCACGCTAAACGAGCTTCCAGGCCGTAAGTTCCCCGCGCACGTGACCAATACCGCCGGTGCGATCGACCCAACGTCCCGAACATTGTTGACCGAGCTGGAAGTTCCGAATGAGACCAGGCAACTCCTCCCTGGTGCTTATGCGCAGATCACTCTAAAGCTCGAGGGCGATACCGGTCTGGTCACGGTACCTTCCAATACGCTTTTGTTCCGATCGGAAGGCGCGAGTGTTGGGGTTGTCCGTCCGGATGGAAAAGCCGAGGTCAGGAAAGTCGTGATCAATCGGGATCTCGGGGATAAGTTGCAGATCTCTCAAGGGCTTTCGGTATCGGACCAAGTCATTGTAAATCCCTCCGACGGACTCGCAGACGGTATGTCCGTAAGCGTGGCGACTCCCAAGCCAACTGCGCAACCCACTGCCAAGGGTTAGTCGCGACGTTAAAAAACTAGGTAAGCGCCGCTTCGACGCGCCAAATAATACGGGCAAAGCTCCGTGGGTCCAGGCTTGCTCCACCGACCAGACCGCCGTCGATATTTTTTTGGCGCATTAGTTCCTCCGCGTTCTCCGGCTTCACGCTTCCGCCATATTGAATGCGGATCCGCTCGGCGGTCGGCGTTCCAAAAAGCTCGGAAAGAATTGAACGAATAAACGCGTGCACCTGTTCGGCCTCGGCGGGTGAGGCGGATCGCCCCGTCCCAATGGCCCAGATTGGTTCATACGCCACGACGATTTCGGGCACATCCTTTCGCGCTACGCCTTCCAAGCCCTTGCGCATTTGTCTACCCAACACCTCCTCGACCTGGCCGCTATCTCGTTCCTGAAGCGCTTCACCAAGACAAAAAATGGGGCGCAGACCGGCATCCAGCGCGGCTCTCACCTTTCGATTCACGATCTCATCTGTTTCTCCGAACAACGTCCGTCGCTCGCTATGTCCAACGATGACATATTTTACGTAGAGCGCTCGAAGCATCGTGGCGCTCACTTCACCGGTAAACGCCCCGCTCTTCTCCCAGTGCATATTCTGGGCGCCAATACGAATGGCCGGCATTCTTTCTGAAGCTGAAACCAATGCAGGAATCGCAGTAAATGGAGGGATGATAACGACCTCGATGTCGTCGATTTGCCCAATCTCCGAAAGGAATGTGTCGAAGTAGGCTTCGGCCTCACTGTGAGTGAGGTTCATTTTCCAGTTTGCTGCGAGAATTTTCTTCCGCATGATTACTTCTCTGTGAGCGCGGCAACCCCGGGAAGTTGCTTACCCTCCAGAAGCTCGAGGGAGGCACCTCCTCCCGTGGAGATGAAAGTCATCTTGTCCGCGTACCCAAATAGCTTCACCGCGGTCACGCAATCTCCGCCACCGATGATCGTCTTTGCATCGGATTCAGCCAGAGCCGCTGCAATTTCTCTGGTGCCATTTGCGAAATCCGGAATTTCGAAAACTCCAACCGGGCCGTTCCAGACGATCGTCTTAGCGGCACCGATTTCGGCTTTGTACAAGGCAATCGTCTCCCTGCCGATATCGACGGCTTGCCATCCTTCGGTGATTCCCTGGGAAGGCGAGAGCAGCGGCGTATTCCGAGAGTTTGCCCCCGCCTTGAACTCGTCGGTTTCAATGCTGTCGATTGGCACAAGGAACTTAATTCCTTTCGTTTTCGCCAACGCCAGTAGTTCTTCCGCCAGATGAACCTTGTCGGCTTCGACTCGACTCGCACCGGTTGGAATACCCATCGCCTTAAAAAACGTGTGTGCCATCGCGCCGCCGATCAAAAAGACGTCAGCCTTCGCCATCAACGACTTAATCACTTCGATTTTATCGGAGACCTTTGACCCACCTAAAATCACCAAGAACGGCCTGTCCGGCTTTGCCAGTTCCTCATGCAAGTACTGGAGCTCGCGCTCCATCAATAGGCCCATGGCAGCCTGCGGCAAATACTTGGCAACTCCTGCTGTGCTGGCATGTGCCCGGTGAGCCGCACCGAAGGCGTCGTTCACGTAAATATCGCCCAGTTTTGCCAGCGACCGGGCAAAACCCTCCTCGTTGGCTTCTTCTTCTTTGAAGAAGCGCACGTTTTCCACCAGCAACAGGCCCCCATCGGGCAACGCTTTCGATGCTGCCTCCGCGTTCGGACCAATTACCTCCGGGCTAAACTTCACGGGCGGCGGAATCATCTGCTTCAGGTGATCCGCTACCGGCCTCAGGGAATACTTAGGATTCGGTTGCCCTTTCGGGCGGCCAAAGTGTGCAAGCAAAACCACCTTCGCTCCCTTTTCGCGCAACAGCTCAATCGTCGGGAGGCTCTCCCGGATCCGGGTGTCGTCGGTGATCCGAATTTTCCCATCAATTTCTTCGGTTGGAACATTGAAGTCGACACGCATTAGCACGCGCCGGCCTTTTACGTCAAGGTCGCGAACTGATAGTTTCGCCATATTTTTCCGTCCCGTTAGAGGATATGCTTCAAAAGATCAACACACCGATTGGAATAGCCCCATTCGTTATCGTACCAACTGATCAATTTGAAGAAGCGACTGTTCAGTTCCATGCCGGACCCGGCGTCGAAAATACTGGAATAGGAACTATGCAGGAAATCCGTTGAGACTACTTCGTCTTCGGTATAAGCGAGAATACCCTTGAGATAGGTCTCGCTGGCTTTTTTCATCGCGGCCCTGATATCTTTATAGCTCGTCTCTTTCTCTGTCCGCACCGTGAGGTCGACCACAGAGACTGCCGGGGTCGGGACACGGAATGACATGCCCGAGAGCTTCCCTTTAACCTCCGGGCAAACGAGGCCCACGGCTTTTGCCGCCCCTGTCGTCGATGGGATCAGATTGATCGCCGCGGCGCGACCCCCTTTCCAATCCTTTCGGGAAGGTCCATCAACGGTCTTTTGGGTGGCGGTATAGCTGTGCACGGTGGTCATCAGCCCTTCTTCAATTCCAAAGCCTTCCTTCAATAAAACATAAACTATCGGAGCAAGACAGTTCGTGGTACAACTCGCGTTCGAGATAATGCGATGTTTCGATCTGTCGTACTTTTCATGGTTCACCCCGATACAGACCGTGATGTCTTCGCCCTTTGCGGGAGCCGTAATTAGCACCCTTTTTGCGCCTGCCTCGAGGTGACCTTTCGCTCTATCGGCTGACGTAAACAACCCGGTCGACTCGATCACAATTTCGCAACCGAGCTTCGCCCAAGGCAACTCCGACGGGCCCTCTTTGACTGCCAGACAGCGAATTTTGTGTCCGTTGACGACCAGTGTATCGTCGCTGTCGTGCTCCGGATTGGATTTCTCACTCGCAACCTCGCCTTGGAACCGTCCCTGCGTGGAATCGTACTTTAGCAGGTAGGCCAGATTGTCTGCAGGAACGAGGTCGTTCAAAGCGACCACATCGATCTCTTTGCCAAGCAAGCCTTGTTCGACAAGTGCCCGAAAAACCAGACGCCCGATCCGCCCAAAGCCATTAATGCCAATTTTCGTCATCGTGACTATCCCTTAGAAGTTTAGGTTATGAAGACAGAGTCAATAAATCGGGACCGTGATTCACCGTCAACCACAAGATTAGGAAAGATCGGCGGGCGAAGGCAAAGGTCACACCAAGTGCCGTCCTCCCTGTTCCAACCGCCAAACCACTTCTGCTCGCTGTCGGTCGGAGTAACCGTGCAAAGCGCACGGCTTTCCTCCTTTGCGTACCCAATCGCCCGGCTCAAATCACCATCCGCGCTTTTGTGTTTGAGGTTGCCGAACGGAGCGAGTTACGCCGGAGCCTCGGTCAATCCGCCTACGCCTTCAGGCTGAGGACGACTTGCCTCCTGAGGGCGATCGTCTCGATTTGCCGGCGCTATCGGAGGTGGCGGAGTGATCAGTCTGCCGTTGTTTAAGATTTCTCGGATCTGGCCGCCATCCAGCGTCTCGTACTCAAGCAGCGCCTTGGCGATTGCCACGAGCGTTTCTTTGCGCAGCGTCAAAACCTTCAATGCACGCTGATACGAGTCATCGCAAAGCCTTTTCACTTCCCGATCGATTTCCTGAGCCGTCGCTTCGCTGTAGGCCCGCGACCGGGAAATGTCGCGGCCAAGGAAAACATAATCCTCGTGCTCGCCGTATTCAACCATGCCGAGGCGCTCGCTCATCCCCCATTCGCACACCATTTTGCGAGCGATGCCGGTCGCCATCCGGATGTCCCCGGTGGCTCCGTTTGTCACGTCACCAAAGACGATTTCCTCCGCGACGCGGCCACCCATAATGACCACCAGGCGGTCCAATAGCTCGTTCTTACGATTGGTGTATTTATCCTCGACCGGCAGATACATCGTCGAACCCAGAGACGGACCGCGGGGGATAATTGTGACTTTATGAAGTGGGTCCGTGTGCTCGAGTACCTCGCACAACAGTGCGTGCCCTGCCTCGTGATAAGCGGTGTTCTCTTTTTCCTTCTCGCTGATAGCGAGGCTACGACGCTCTTTGCCCCATCGGACCTTGTCGCGGGCTTCTTCCATTTCGGCCATGGTAATGGCCTTTAGACCGCGCCGCGCAGCTAACAAGGCCGCTTCGTTAATCACGTTCGCAAGTTCAGCTCCGGAATAACCAGGAGTCCCTCTTGCCACCACGCCAAGATCAACTCCTTCAGCGAGCTTTACTCTCTTTGCGTGAACCCGTAAAATTTCTTCGCGCCCTTTCACGTCCGGCAGATTGACGGTGATCTGACGATCAAATCGGCCCGGCCGCAACAGAGCTGGATCCAATACATCCGGGCGGTTGGTGGCGGCGATGATAATAACACCCTCCTGCGTGTCGAATCCGTCCATCTCGACCAGCAGCGCGTTCAAGGTCTGTTCACGCTCGTCATGCCCGCCACCGAGACCATGCCCACGGTGCCGGCCAACCGCGTCGATTTCGTCGATAAAAATAATGCAAGGGGCGGATTTTTTTCCCTGCTCAAACATGTCGCGAACTCGCGAGGCACCCACACCCACAAACATCTCCACAAAATCGGATCCGCTGATGCTGAAAAATGGTACGTCCGCTTCGCCGGCGATCGCCCTGGCCAGAAGCGTTTTGCCCGTTCCCGGAGGACCCACCATCAGGACGCCCTTTGGAATACGACCACCCAGTTTCTGGAATTTCTTCGGGTCTTTGAGAAAATCGACGATTTCCTGGACTTCCTCCTTGGCCTCCTCGACACCGGCAACATCCTTAAACGTCACCCTGTTCCGATCGCGAGCGAGCATTCGCGCTTTGCTCTTTCCAAAATTGAGTGCACCTTTGCCGGCGTTTCGAATCTGCTGCCTGAAAAAGAAGTAAAGAATCAGGAAAAACAAGGCGATGGGCAGAAATTGAAGAAGCGCGGACAACATGACATCGGAATCAGCCTTGATGTCGACCTTGTAACCGCGATTCTCTAGCTCCGCTTTCAAGTCCTTGTTGTACTCAATGAAGATGGTGGTCTTGAAGTGGTCCGGCGCACCAGTCAGCGAAGATGGCTTCTTGCCCTTTTCGTAAGCCCCGCGCAAGGTCTGCGTCGAGCGGCCTTCGGTCACGATCAGTTGAAGCGGCTCCTCTTTGCTGACGCGACCTTCATCAATGTATTTCTCGAAATCGGTAAAACTGATCTCTTCGACGTTTCCGTAACTGCCGTTGCGGGACAACAAGAACCCGCCCAACAGGGCAATCGCGCATGCAAACAGAAGGATGCCACGCCAATTGAAGTTGTTATCGTTACCGAAATTTCGAGAGTTTTTGTCCTTAGAGGACCTAGGATCTAATTGTGCCATACACTAAAACAACGTCTCACCGTAGCACATAGAGAGTGGCATGCAAAGGGCGAGAGCGTTCAGAAGTTGTGCGGCACAAATATGGCCGCAACGTTTTTCGCCTGGAAGTCCCGGCTTATTTAGAGGCGTATTTCACGCTGCAACCGTACGGCCGGGTTGCGCTCATAGGAACCGGTTTCCCCGCCATTACAGCGTCAAGAGCGCCTTTTACGTAGTTAGTCGCGGTTTTTACGTCTGCCAAATCGGTGCTCCTCTTATTGTCAATTGCCCCTTTGTACACCAGGATTCCTTTTGGATCGATGATGTACATGTCCGGCGTGGTCTTGGCCTCGTACAATCGTCCGACAGCACCATCTGCGTCCAGCAACAGAGCGGTTCGTCCCGAACGATCCTGCGTAGCAATCTCGTTCAACTTCTCCGCCGGATAGTTTCCTTGCTCACCCGGAGCAGAGGAATCGATCGAGAACCAAGCGACTCCTTTCGCGGTGTATTCCGCTTGAAGAGCCTGCATGTTGCCCGACCTATAATGCTTCCCGACGAACGGGCAATCCGGCTGATACCACTCCAATACAACGTACTTTCCTTTGAGATCAGCCAAGGTGTGCGTCTTGCCGTTAGTGTCCGGCAAAGAAAAGTTCGGGGCGGCTTTTCCAATTTTCGTCTCCGCGAAACCCAATCCCGCAGTTAACGCAAGCAATCCACAACTGATGAGTAGTGTCCTGATCATTTTGTTTTTAGCGTTTGATTCTGGATATGAGACTACGACGAGTCATGTTTTGTTCAATGCATCCAAGACAGTTTGAGATGTGATTAGCTCTGGCAGAAGCACCGGTCGGCTCTCCTTGTCTCCGCTTCTATACATCAGATACATTGGCACGCCGGCTCTTCCGAATTGCTTCAGTATCTGCGTAATTTCCGGGTCGCCTTTGGTCCAATCCGCTTTCAGCGCGACCACATTTCGCTTTGAGAATTCCTGTCTTACTCTAGGAGTATCGATGGCGAAGCGTTCATTGGTCTTGCACGTGATACACCAATCGGCAGTGAAGTCGATGAAGACGGGCTTTCCCGAGGCCAGCGCCTCGTCCAGCGTCGATTTGCTGAACGGCCGCCAAACCAGTTGGCTCGGCTTGGTGACAAATCCATAAGAAGCGGCCGCCAGAAGGAGCACGAAAAACATCGCGACGATCGCAAGCGTGCGCGAACGCGCGGAAGAAAACGGAGTCCAGAACGCTCCTTTGATCCAGGCCAAGATCGCGATCACCAGGAGAATAGCTCCCAGTTGCACGACTGCGTCAGCGCCGCGCATCTGGCCCAGTATCCACATCAACCAAAGCAGAGTGCCCGCCAACAGAAAACCCATACCCTGCTTAAGACGCAGCATCCAGTCTCCCGGCTTCGGTAAATAACGCAGCCATTTCGGATTGATGGCCAGCAGCAGATAAGGCAAGGCCATCCCAAGTCCAATAAAAAGGAACACCAGGAACGTCACCCATCCGGGCTGGGCAAAAGCAAACGCAGAGGCGGTTCCCAGAAAAGGCGCCGTACAGGGAGTGGCCAGTACCGTGGCAAATACCCCTTGAAAAAACGCTCCACCATAACCCTCTCCCTTGGCCATGTGTGCCAGGCCCTGAGTCGCCCGTGCGGATACCGATAGCTCGTACACACCAAAGAGATTGAGCGCGAGAGCAAAGACCAGGCAGGAGATGAAGATGATAAACCGAGAATCCTGGAACTGAAATCCCCACCCAATCTGCGCGCCGGCTGTTCGCAGCAGCACGACAATTGCAGCCAACGCAGCAAAGCAGCCGATGATTCCCATCGAGAACGCCATCGAGAGTCGGAACGCTTTTTGGGGTTGAGTCCCCGCTTCGGAGACAAATCCAAAGACCTTAAGCGAAATGACCGGCAGCACACACGGCATGACGTTCAGGATCAGACCACCGATCATCGCAAATGCGAGCATTTGCAAAATTTCTACGAGCCCGACAGGAGAGGCACCTCCCTCGGGCGGAACCGCCGTTTGAATCGTCTTTTCGTTGATCTCGTATCCTTGCCTGGTGTCATCCGAGCCCAAGACCAGAACCCCATCCATGCGACTGATCGGTTTAACCTCGGTCTCAATTGGAATCGTCAGCTTGTTTCCGTCTCGTGCTACATGGCCAATCACCGCGTCTCCGGGTGGAATCGGGAAAAAATCGAGCGGCGCATTGCTTTGAACCCCGTCCACGACAGCTACAAGGCTTTTTCCGGTTCGGGTGAAACCAATTTTGATGGGGTTTGGCGGCTGTCTGGGGACCAGAGAAGCAAATTTCTGAAAAATCTGAGCAGAGTCAGGCACTCTGTTCGCGCCTCCCGTCAATGTGAGTGAGAGTTGCGCCCGACCCGGGACGCACAGGCTCTGGCAGACCAGCCAATCGGTCTTGGCCTGAATCAATATCGGTTGCTGAGGCAAAGTTGCCGGAGCTTCAAGTTCCGCGAATAACAACACCTCGGATGTGTAATCAAATACTTCCAGGTCGCCCGGTTCCTTTTCCCGCTTGGGCAGCGGCCACTGCAAATCGCCGGCTTTAAATCCTTGGGGCAGTTGCCACTCAATCTTCGTCGGTAATCCGGAATCGCCCGAGAATTTCCAGTAGATATGCCAGCCATGCTCGATCTGGTAAAGGACTCCAACTCTGAACTTCTGGCCCGGTTGAATTGCATTGACGTCAGAAATAAGGGAAGCCTTGACAAGTTCTTTGCCGTTGTATTGCTGCGCCTCTGCCGATTCACCGGACCCGATCGCGAGGCAGAGCAATAAACCGACGCACTGAAACGTCCTGAATAGCATTTCTGCGCAGGACGACTCTTCCTTCCAACCTGTTTGCATGTCTAAAGATTAAGAGCACCTAATCCGCCGTGATCTTCCACAAACCTACCATAATTCTTCGGAGTTACATCGCAGGAACCTGTCGCGCATAGGGCCTTCGCCGACATGACGGCAGGTTGTCTCCACGGACCATGCATGACGCTTGCGAGGCTTGCACACTGCATGTTCGAACAGTGAGTTTAGCGACATTTCCGGCCCGAGAACTGGCTGATCCTGAGTCGCTTATGTCATTCTGGCCCCCCTGGCACGCTTTAAGCCGTAGCTTCGGCAGAATATGTTGTCGTGGGCTGTGACGATACTTATACTGGCCGTCGTGGCGGCGTTGCTTGCGTTCTGGGGGTTTGCTGGAATGCCAGGATGGTTGGTGAGAGGATTGTGTCTTCTGCTGATCATCCTTTGCATCGTGGCAGCTTTTTTTGCATGAAACGCCGCGCCGTTCCCCAATTTTCTCGTAATCCGCTCAAAAGCAAACACCCGATCCGACGATCGTTCCAAAGGCGCAGAAACTCCCTCTGCAATCACGGTTGCCGTCCGGCTTTCAGCAGATCCCGGATTTCTGTGAGCAATCGCTCCTCGGCTGTCGGGCCGGCAGGAGCTGCTACCGCCGGCCTCTTGAAGCGATTCACTTGTTTGATGACGAGGAACAGGCAAACAGCAATAATCAAAAATTCAATCACCGTATTGATGAACATGCCATAGGCAAAAACGGGGACCCCTTTGTCGGCAGCCTCCTTCAAAGAGGCTACTTGCTGACCATTCAGCACAATAAACAGGTTGGAAAAATCGACCTTCCCAAGGATCAGGCCAATTGTCGGCATAAAAATGTTATTGACCAGCGATAATTATCTTGCCGAACGCTGCGCCGATGATGACACCGACGGCAAGGTCGATCACGTTCCCCTTAAATGCGAATTCCCTGAATTCTTCAAACATTGACATTGTGGGTCTTGTGTTCTGCGTTTTGAGTTTTACTTCTGCGTGACCCTGGCCACTCCAGCTCCCGAATGAACACTCAAAATCAAAATCTCAAAACCGAAAATTCAAAGGTTTAGACCGGTCGTGCTCGAAGATGTCCCGCGACGAACTTTTTCAACTGATCGCACGAACTCGCAACTCCGAAGAGGAGGCAGCGAAAGAGCTTGTTGAGCGGCTCTATCCGGTGGTGATCAGAATCGTCCGCAACCATCTTCCAAGACGGGAGTCCGAAGAAGATCTCACGCAGGAGATTTTCTTGAAACTGTTCGCCAAGCTTCACCAATATCGTGCAGACATGCCGTTCGAACATTGGGTTTCGCGAATTTCGGTCAATACCTGCATCGACCATCTGCGAAAACAACGCAACCGGCCCGAGTACCGCTGGTCAGACTTCAGCGAAGATCAGCAAGCCATTCTGAACAACCTTAAAGATAACGCCAGCCAACCGCCGCAGCAGTCGCCGGAGGAAAGCCGGGAACTGCTGAACAGGCTGCTCCCGTGCTTGAAGCCGGCCGAACGTCTGATCGTCCAATGGCTCTATCTGGAGGAAAAATCTGTTTCGGAAATTTGTGACCTGACGGGTTGGAAACCGTCTAAAATCAAGGTTACAGCGTTTCGGGCGCGACAAAAGCTCGCCGCGACGGTAAAACGACTAGAAAAATGAAAGAGGAAGAGAATGTTGAAAGGCTTTTCGCATCTGCGCGCCACGCGCAAAGGGGAGAGACTCCCTTTGTGCCGGCCGGTTTTGTTGAGAACCTCCTGAAACAGCACCGGAATCGCGTCCAGGAGAACAAGGCATTTCTCCGGACTTCGCTATTGTCCGTTGCAACCGCGTTGATCATCCTCGGGACCGTTGTGGGAATTAACCTCGAGACGACCAGCTGGTCGGGATTGGATGACCAGGAATCGACGGTTGAAATGGCCTACTCCCTATGGGATCCAGCTGGAAACTAGCCCTAGTCTTCACGGTCCTTTTTCTGACGGGTGGTCTCACTGGCTCTCTGATAACTCGTTCGGTGTTGCGCAGACAGGCGCTGCCGAATCCGACGCGAAGCTTCCACACATGGACCGAAAATCTGATGCAGAAGTTGCAGCGGACCGCCCAGCTCACGCCGGACCAAAGCGCGAAGATTCGGCCCCGCGTGGAAGCTGCAGTCAAGCAGATGCAATCGATTCAGATCCAATCCATGCAACAGGGGAGCGATGCTCTTGACGCCGCTTTGGCTGAGATTGAAACCGGACTAAACCCGGACCAGCAGAAGCGGCTGGAACGTTTTCGCGACCGCCGGCGCGAATTTCTCCAGGAGGCGATCTCGAGAAGAGAATCGGAAAAGTAGGAGGCGGTTCAACCTAAATTCCCAACTTCAAACCGCAGACTGCGCAGATTAGAGGAGAAAGGCACTCGGTCCATTTCTCCAGCGTACGACCCCATAAGCCGATACGCCCGTCAAGCGACCCCTGCAAACTCTTCGGCCTGCACATTGAATTGCAGATCATACAGTTTCCGGTAGATGGTTGAGCTTTCGAGCAGTTCGCGATGAGTACCTATTTCCCGGATTTCGCCTCGATCCATCACCACAATCTGATCGGCCTTGAGAACGGTCGACAACCGGTGAGCAATTGCGATCACCGTGCGCCCCTCAGACAAGCGATCCAATGCGGCTTGGATCTCGCGCTCAGCCTCAGAATCCAGTGCTGACATCGCTTCGTCCAACAGCAGAACCGGCGCATTCTTGAGAAGCGCGCGCGCGATCGAGACACGTTGTTGCTGGCCGCCCGACAAGAGGCATCCTTTATCGCCGATAACGGTCTCGTAGCCATGTGACTGATGCATGATAAATTCGTGCGCGTACGCCTGTTTCGCCGCGTCGATCACTTCTTCTTTCGATGCATTCAACCGGCCGTAGCGGATGTTATTAAGAATCGAATCATGAAAGAGGAAAGTTTCCTGAGAGACCATGCCGATCTGTTCACGCAATGACGTCTGTTTGACAGTGTTGATATCGCGCCCATCCAGGCGGATGAAACCTGCTTCCGGTTCGTAAAAGCGGAGCAGCAAAGAAAGAATCGTGCTTTTCCCGGCGCCGCTCGAGCCGACGAGAGCGTAATATCTTCCGGGCTCCACATGCAGGGTCAGGTCGTGAACAGCCGCAGGCAAGCCTGGCCGGTAGCGGAACGTCACCTTCTCGATTCTGATGTCACCTTCGCTTCGCTTGATTTCCACCGCTCCTGGCTCATCCTGGATGGCCGGCTTTCGATTGAGGATCTCAAAAATGTTGTTGGTGGCATTGAAGCACTGCTGCATCACGAGATGAATTCGGCTCAGCTTTTTTATCGGATCGTACAGCATGAAAATACCGGCCAGCAGCGCGAGGAACTTCGCGGCACTCAGGTGGGTGTACCAAACGTAAAAGAGCGCCAAGCCGACTCCGACTGCCGAAACCGCTTCCACCATCGGACTGACAATCTCGATCGCCTTTCGGACACGCACTCCGCTCTTGAATTGCTCATTACTGATGGATTCGAAGTTCGCGGCTTCGCGTTTCTCCCGCGCAAAAGCTTTGATCACGCGGATCCCGGCAAAGCTTTCCTGTAAGATCGACATCATCGATCCGACCCTCTCCTCCTCAAGTTTTCCCTGGCGCCGAACCTTCTTGCCGTAGTAGACGATCGGCACCATGCAGACGGGAAACAGGAAGAGGCTGACAATGGTGAACTTCCAATCCAGGTGAATCAGCACGGCGAAGGCGCTGATTACGGTCAAAGGTTGTTTGATCAAGTCGCTGCTGATGCTGGTCAGCGCTGTCTGCGCCATTCGGGTATCGTTTGAGACTCGTGAGATTAGATTTCCAGATCGTTCGCGGTTAAAGAACTCGATCGATTGATTGAGGATGTGGGTGTAAAGCTTGCACCGGATATCTGCCAGAACCCGCAAGGCTACCCACGCCATGTAATAGCTGTTTAAATAGTCGCACAGGCTACGCAGGATGAAAATAAACGGGATCACCGAACAAACCAGAACCACTGAGTTGATCCCGGTGCCGGTGCCATGCACGGCGTCATTCAACATGTCGACCTTGTTCTTGCCCTGCGGAAAGACCTGGGAATTTACGTAATTTAATACCAGCGGCAAAAGTCCGGAGATCAGCCCGAACAAAGCCCCGAAGACCAGGGCCAGGATGAACCGCCCCATATGAGGCCTTAGAAAAGGAAAAAGATCCCGATACGGACCAACCAGCATCCGTACAAATTCGCGTGGGGAAGGTCTTTTTTTTGCCATGGAATATCTGCGGTAAGCTGTCTAAGACCGAGGCGGCGCTTCCACCGCCCCGCAAGGCAGGCGAACCATCTCGATGCTTCGCCTATTTCCGCTTCGGTTAATGCCTTATCGTAATTCTCTCCGGCGCTGGTATTTCACGTTCTTGAGAACCGCTTCCATACCACGAATTACAGTTTCGGTCGACAATTCAGTCATCGGAAATCCCCTCTGCCGTGATTCGAAACGATCAAGCGGACCTGCATAACCGGCGCGGACCACGACCGCGGAGGCGTGCAGCGGATGCCAGTGAAAGGGGTTGGTGGGTCCAAAGAGAACCAGTTCAGGCCGCTGAAACGCCGAAGCCACGTGGGCGGCGGCTGTGTCCACGCCGGCAAACACTGCTCCTTCCCGGATAATCGCGGCGCTCAAAAGAAAATCGACCTTGCCCGCCAAGTTGAAGATGCTCGACGTGTCCCGCGATCTTGCGAGTATATCGCCAATATGCCCCAGTTCCGCCGGATCGTGGCCCCCGGTGAGCAGGCAGGGAAGCCGCAAACGCGTTTGCGCGTGCCGGATGACAGCTGCCCATCGATCGGCTAACCAATATTTCTCGGGTCTCGCGGCCCCGGGATGAACAACAAAATAGTCATCCGGCACGCCGATTTCTTGCCGCAGCGTTTCAGCCGAGCGCTCGACAGCATCGGTCAAGCGCAACGAAATACCGCCTTCTGGAATAAAATCTCCCACGGAACGGATCAGGTCTCGATAGTGGTCCGCGGTGTGTCTTTCTCGCACCGGCGATTGCACAAGACGCGTGTAAACCCACGAGCGCGCAGCGCGTTTGGCCACGAAACTGAACCCAACCCGTTGCGCTGCCTTCGAAAGAAAAGAGACAAGCGCCGAGCGATCGTTGCCGGTGAAATCAAGACAGAGATCGAATCCACGCCTGACAAGATCAAACCAGAGGTTGAACGAGGCGTTACGATTGTAAATCCAGACTTCATTCACGTCGGCGATGGCAGGCGCAACTGCAGCTGAATGATGATCTAGCAAGAGCGTGATGTGCGCCTGCGGATATAGCTTGCGCAATTCGCTGAGGGCCGGCGTTGTTAAGATAACGTCCCCCAGCCGCTTGAGTTGAATCACCAAAATGGACTTCATCGGACGAGTTGCGGCTGGCGGATTGCCATTGCAGCCCGATACGCTTCCGATACCCGACGGCGGAAATGATCCCAGGTGAACTGCTCCACAGCTCTCTCTCTTCCGGCAGCCCCCATTTTCAGAGCGAGATCCGGATTCCGGTACAATCGCAGGATCGCTTCGCAGAGCGCATCACCGTTGTTCGGCGGAATCAAAATCCCATTCACTCCATCGACCACTACATCTCCAGATTCCCGCGTCGTGACCTGGGCCAAACCGGACGCAGCCGCTTCGTACGTTGCTTTCGCGCTCCCCTCGCATTCCGATGGAAATACGAATACGCTGCATCGCCGGTATAACTCCTCGACGCGACCGCTAAATCCCAGGATCTTGATCGAATCCGGTAAACCAACCAGGTACGGCGCGAGTTCGGCGTGAGGATGGCCAGCCAACCAGAGCTCTGCCCGGGGAAGGCTGAGTCTTTTCCACGCCTGCAAGAGAAGGTGAACACCCTTGCGTTTGATCAGGGCCCCCACGAACAGCGCTCGGAAAACTGCTGGTGGAGTTCCCGGTTTAAACCGTTCTACATCCACGCCTCGCGCCATCCGGAAAAGTTTACTCTTTGGAAACCCGGCGAACACAAACGTTTCTTCCGCCTTTTCGGACAGAACGAGAAGGAGATCCGCAAGCTCGTATTCCTCGAGAGATTGTTGACGACTGACCAGCAGCTGATTCAGACAACGCCGCAGGATAGGGGCGTTCTCCATCTGGATTTCCGCCTCGGTCTTAAGCGGCACCACATTCCCTTTGTGCCGGTGCCAGGTCGGTATCTCCAGAACCGACGGGATACCAAGTTCTTTTGCGGCCCTGAGCGAGAGCAACGCTTCTCCTGACCAGCCGTGAAACAAATCGAAGGACCCTCTTCGCAAAAAGCGGCTGGCCACTCGATCCAACGTCTTTTTCTTCGCCCCGTAATAATATTTCCGTTCAAGGCTCGAGAGCAAGCGCACCGGATGCCATTGTAAGGTCGTGATTTTGCCGGGCTCAAGATCGCCGGCTCGATTTGCGTAAGCGATCGCCATGCCAAGCTGATCCTGGACGCCGCGAAGTGTTTCGTGCGCTACTGAATCGAGGCCGAACCCGCCAATTCTGGCGGAAGTGGCGTAAAGCACATGGCGCGGCTCTTTCTCCATCAATCGCAGCAAGATTACGCCAGAAGCCGGTCAAAGCAAACCCGTCAAAAATTCTCTGCGGCCTCCGTCCGAGCTGTTCCCCTGTTCGATCCTTTTGCGGGTGGACGGAATCCAAGTAGCTTGAACTCGATAGACGAAGGGCACTTGGCTCACTTCATGAAGATTGGTCTTGTTCGACGCGGGTTCTCCCGTACTGGCGGCGCTGAGAGCTATTTGAAACGGCTCGGTCGCGCGCTCACCGATACCGGCCACCAGGCGATTCTCTATTCGACACGGGATTGGCCCGAGTCCGAATGGCCTTACGGGCCGCTGATCCGCTCCGATGCCTCAAGCCCGCTCCAGTTCGCAAAGGCAGTTCAAAACTCCCGGCGGCCGGATGAAGTCCTCTTTAGTCTGGATCGCATCATGCAATGCGATTGCTATCGAGCCGGCGACGGTATTCATAAACTCTGGCTGGAACTCCGGGTTGCGCACGAACCGGGCTGGCGCGCGTTCTTTCGCTTCGTGAACCACAAACACGCTGAACTCCTTGAACTCGAGCAAGCTTTGTTCGAACAGGGTGGTGCACGACACGTGATCGCGAATTCGCACATGGTTCGACAGGAGATTGTCAGCGAGTTCGGTTACCCGGAGGACAAAATTACAGTCATCTACAACGGATTGCCCGAAATCCAGTTCCAAAAGAAGCCGCAAAGTCGCGTTGAAATGCGGCTTGAGTGGGGCCTCCGAGAGAACGATGTCGGTTTGCTGTTTGCAGGTTCCGGCTGGGACCGCAAAGGACTAAAGTACGCCATCCAGGCCGTCGAACGCATTTCGAACCGGACCGTGCACCTCCTTGTGGCCGGAACAGGCAAGAAGCAAGCTTGCAGCTCGCATAAGGTGCGATTCCTCGGTCCAGTCACCAATATGCAATCGCTTTTCCTCGCGACGGATACGTTTGTTTTGCCGACCGTTTACGACCCGTTTTCGAACGCCTGTCTAGAAGCTCTGTCGTACGGAATGCCAGTGATAACCACCGCAACAAACGGGTTCGCAGAGATTATTGTATCCGGCATTCATGGTGAAGTGATCGATCGAGCGGATGACGTCGAGGCGCTCCAGCAAGCAATCGAGAAATGGATCGACCCCAGTCGCCGGGAATCCGCCAGGCAACCATGCGCCGAGATTGCCCGCAGTTACACAATGAAACGGAACCTCGAACAAACGTTGAAAGTCCTGGAGAGGCTGCGCACACCCTAGGGAGAAAGCAGAAGTCAGGAGTTCAATAGTTACAGAATGGGTCGCAGATTTCCGCCTTGTCGATCTTTGCGAGTTCTTACCATCTGCATTGGATTCAAGCCGTGGAGTTTTATTTATTTGCCTCGCGCAACTCAGTATTCCAGTACTCCTGGCGCGCTCGCGATCTCCGGGCTAACGGGTCCAACCCGCGTACTCCCCGACGTTGTCGTGAGTGATCAGTTTCACCGGAATCAAAATAGTCTCTTGTTCCGGTTTCTTGCCTTGGAGGACATTGTAACCCACCTCGACTGCTTTCTGGGCCATCAGATATGGATCTTGAGCGGATGTCGCCGCAAAAAGACTCTGCTTGGCTTTCAAAGCCTCGACGGCCTCAGGAGATCCATCCACCCCAACAATAAAGAACTCTGTTCGGTGCGCTTGTTGAGCGGCAAGATCGCATCCGATCCCCGATGGATCATTGACCGCGAAGACTGCATCCAGGTGCCGATAGGAGGTCAGCAGATCGCTCATCACCCGCTGCCCACCCGCGCTGGTACCCTCTGCATTCTGGTTCTGGGACAAAATTTTAATGTCTGGATATTTTTTGTAAACCGAAAGGGCGCCGGCGACACGATCCCGTACAGAGGTGACCGGCTGGCCGTTGACAATCACGATCTGGCCTTTCCCATGGAGCTTGTCGACGATGTATTGGCCCGCCTGTTCGCCAGCCTGCTTATTGTCGGACATTACGGTAGCATCAACGCCGCCTTCGGCTCCGACGTCTACCGCCACCACGACAATACCCCGAGCTTTCGCCTGTTTGACAGATGATGCGATAGCCTTGCTGTTCGCCGCACCTAGAATGATCATGTCGACGCCGGAGGTAATAAAATTCTTGATCTGGCTCGCCTGATTCTTCATGTCGTAGTTACTCGAAAGCGAAGTAACTTTTACATTCGGGTTGTATGTCTTGGCCTGAGCCGTGGCTCCATGGGCGATCTGGACGAAGAACGGGTTGCCGAGGTCGCCGACTGTCAAACCAACCGACTTCAGTTCCTTATCAGCAGCGAGCGCATGGGCTGCCAGACCCAACGCAAACAATACTAATAGTGGTATTTCAAACGATTGAATGATTCTCATGGAATTTCCCGGGGGTATTCGCGTCGAGTTTCTAGCGGCGAGAAACCGGCTCCTCGCGCGCCAATCATCCGGCGCTCATCGTTAGTCTCCGCTCGCCGATAATGATCTCGGCGCAAAGGATAAATCAAGCCTGCTTCACTTTGTGTAAGCGTTTCGCTTTTCTTCTTGAGAGTGCTTTAGGATCGGGCAACGCGGGATCCTTCGCTTACCACGCACACATGTGCTACGTCTTGTGGGCACCCATCTCGGGAGCATCCGGATTGGCCTCAGGACCAAAGTATCGCAAAACCACGAGGTCCTCGACGTCACTGGTGTTTTCGAAGGCGACGCCGGCTTTAGCCGCCGATTCCGTGCAGAAAATTTCGTCTTCCGTCAGTTCGGTGAATCGGATGAGCTTGGGACAATCGAGAGTGAGATTGTTTATTCTTCCGCGCCCCTGGACAACCGTCAAACCGTAGGCGCCATTGTCGCGAATGGTACATTTCGTCAGCGGCTCCAACGTTAATTCCTTCGCGGTGAAAAGCTGTTCCCCTTTGAATTCTCCGTAAACGATCCAGCGATCGATATATCCCTCTGAACCGGTTTCTGCGACCTGAACCGGTTCAAGATAATGATTCTCCTTGAAATAGGGATCCACGTTCGCTTCCCAGTCCAATTCGCTCAGGATAAAATCCAAATCAAAGTGCTTTTCAGACGGAATATTTTTCACCAAGAGCGCTCTTGGAACTTCTCTCCCCTCCACCAGCGATTGAAACATCGAAAAGACATCCGAGCCCCACTGTGGTTCGTAGGTACAGAGCGAACCCGGCGCATGCAAGATCCCGGGGCCGATCAACCATCCGCTTCCCGGTTTCAGACGGTAGGCTTTCGATAAATCCAGGATTCCGTTGTCACCTTTGTTCCAGTTCCCCAGACAACGTTTAACCTCTTCCTTGGTCGTGCCCGGTTCAAATCCCATGAAGGTGTACGGAAAATTATTCCCGATCGTATTGTGCTGTGGAGGAAAATAGTAACTCTCCGGTTTCCCCTCCTGACCGACAAGCCGGGCATGCTCTTGGGACTGATGCATGTGATGCGGGATCGGCCCCATGTTATCGAAAAACTTCGAATAGACCGGCCAGCGGCCAAAATTGCTCCAGATCGATTCACCGACAATCTGAGCTCCACACTCCTGTACCGCGTTTGCCAGCGTGAACCGGAATTCGCCAAAGACGCAGTAGCTTAACCCCTCGTCCGGAGTGCGATTTTCGTTGGCGGCGATTGTCGTGGATGCGAACCAACGTTCGTCAATTCCTCCACGATCCAATCCGTAAGCGTAAAGATCGTCGGGATGGAGTTTGAGTCTGCGGCCGGGTTGGAGGAACGATCTGGGCACCCAGCAGGGAGCCAACCGCAGCAGGCCACCACTTTTTTCCAGGGCCGCTTCGATTAAGGAACGAATGTTTGTCTCAACGGTTTTGAGCGAGGTCACGGTTTTCATCGATTAATGGGGGGAATCTGTCATGCGTATATAAAGATTTGAGGGTAGCAAACGGGAAGTTGGCTTCTCTGACCTCAGATTTCTGTCCAAAGTTCTTCAGCGATCCTCAGTGCACCAAGGTAGGTTCGGTGCTCCCCGCCCCGGGTCAACTCCTCTTGTACCAGGCCTGCAAGCGTGGTTTCACCAGCCGGCAGCATCTGCTTCAGCAAAGATTCCCCTTGAAGCGTTGTCTCCAGAAAATTGCCGGACCATTTTACTTCCAGACTACCCCGGTCGAATCCCAGTTTTACGCGCCCTATCCACGGCCCGGGCAGGGCCCTCAACCTGACCGAAACGGGAGTGTCGGCCTTGTCCGATTTGAATCGATACTCAAAATCCCTTTTTTCATCCAATTCCCAGCCAAGCTGACGTGCGATCCAGGAAATGAAAAGGACCGCGGTGGTCCAATATTCCGGGTTATAGGTCACCTCCAGGCTCACGTATCGCATCGACCTGTTGAGCTGCCCAAGGATGATCAAATAGCTGCGCGAACGCCAGCCTGAGATAGATTAACCGCCCCCAATTCAGATCGCACAGCACGCAGCGCGAACCGGCAGATGCCACGGAACCCCGCAGGATTTTGATTTGCTGCGCCGGTTCCCTCCAGGAATGGCTGTCGAAAAAGAATCGATCGACCCAGCTCCAGAGCTGTTGATCAATCTGATTCGAAAATTCTCCTTGCCACCACAAATAGAGGGGCAGATCAGAATCCAGATGGCTGAATAAGATGTTTCGTATCAGGTCCGGGCTACTTCCATCCAGGAGAAACGCGATCTGTTCGCTACAGACCTGCCTCGCACCGGCTCCAGTCAAGTGGCAATGGGCGCTGATCCATGCCTGGACTCTCTGTTTGGACGCTGCCGGGTTCGCCGCCAGAAGAATGATCCGACCGAAATGCTCGCGCGTCACCTGTTCCATCAATTGCGTGTTCGCGCTGAGTGCATCGGGGGCTTCGCTGTAGACTGCGAAGTTGATCAACGAAGCTCTGGTTAGGACATTCCCTTCCTTTTCCCAGAGTGTTTTCAGGCTCCGGTTAACCTGCGCCACCTCAACCGGCATCCCACGAGCTAGATCTTGGATTTCCGTCATAAACCTCGATAGGGTCAAATCTATATTCAAGATTCACATCCAGCGGCGCCTTCGAGACAGGTCGACGCAGTTGCTGATAAACCGGCAAGCTCCCAAGCTTGGTGCGGTTCCTTCTAAAGTCGTCGCCATGCCCTTCCATCTTTCTCGATCAGTTGATCTGCCTCCGCCGGTCCCCAGCTTCCGGCCGGGAAGAAGAACAACTCGGACTCATTCCCCTCCGAATGCCATGCCTCCTCGATATCATCGATAAATCTCCATGCCTCCTCGACTTCGTCCCTCCGCGCGAAAAGCGTCGCGTCTCCGGCCATCGAATCGAGCAGGAGCCGTTCGTAAGCCTCCGGACTCGCTTTTCCAAACGAGGTCCCGTAGCGAAAATCCATTTTTACCGGCTGAATCCGAAGGCTGGCCCCGGGCACTTTCGATTGCATTCGAAGCGAAACGCCTTCGTCCGGCTGAATCCGGATTACCAGAACATTTTGGGATCCGTCACGCACCCCGCTCCGATCGCGATTAAATAAAACGCCGGGCGCGTTCTTGAAATGGATGCCGATTTCTGTGCCGCCTTTCGGCAATCGCTTCCCTACTCGGATGTAAAACGGCACGTTGGCCCAGCGCCAATTATCAACGATCAGCCTGAGAGCAACGTAGGTCTCCGTCGTCGACTCCGGCTTGACGTTTTTCTCTTCCCGGTAACCGACAACCGGTTTGCCGTTGATCGAGCCGGCTCCGTACTGGCCCCGGATCACGCTTCGAACAACTTCCTGGCGAGCGATACGACGGAGCGAGCGGAGCACCTTGACCTTTTCATCCCGAATTGAATCGGCGCTCAGATCTGTGGGAGGCTCCATCGCGATCAGGCAAAGCAATTGCAGCAAATGGTTCTGAACCATGTCACGTAAGGCCCCCGCGCCCTCGTAATAGCCCGCACGATTCTCGATGCCGAGCTGTTCACTCGCCGTAATTTGTACATGGTCGATGTACCGTTCGTTCCAGAGATGCTCGAAGAGCGAATTAGCGAAACGCAAGACCATGATATTTTGAGCCGTCTCTTTGCCCAGAAAATGGTCGATCCGGAACGTGCACGCTTCGTCGAAGCATCTGCGCACCACCTCGTTCAGCTGCCGGGCGGTGGATAAATCGGTCCCGAAAGGCTTTTCCACGATCACTCGAGCCCAACTTCCCGTCGGCGCGTCTGCCAGACCCGAGCTTTTCAGGTTGGTTAGAATGTTCTCAAATTGATCGGGCCCGGCAGATAAATAGAAGAGACGATTTCCCCGTGTTCCCCGATCCTTATCCAGCTGGTTAAGCCGTTCCCGAAGCCGGTGATATCCATCGACCTCTCCGAATTCGCTTCGATGGTAATAAATAGCGCTCGCGAAATTCTTCCACAATTCGTCGTTAATGCTTTGCCGGGAGAACTTCCTCGCCGCTTCCTCGAGCTCGGATCGAAAAATTTCGTCGGTCTTGTCTCTACGCGCAAAACCGACAAGGCTCAGTCCCGGCGGCAAATCGCCGTCAGCGGCGAGATTGTAGAGGGCCGGAACAAGTTTTCTGTGCGTCAGATCCCCCGTGGCCCCAAAGATCACTACCGAACACGGCTCCGGCATAGCGCGGCTCGCAAGCCCCTCGAGCAGTGGATTAACAGGCATTTTGTCGGTCATAATTTCCGCCTGCGTACTTTAGCGGTGACAAGAACTTAAGTATCGACGCAAGCGGGGGTCAACAACGGCGTGAGAGTTTGTCAGATGGAAAATCTGGTTTTAAGTTGCCCTTGGACAGGTTAAGTCCTAAAATAATCTCCCCTCCCCGATCTCCGGCGAGGGAGATTTTTTGCCCCCCCAAAAAACTGACACTAGTTGAATGATCACAAAGCTCGTTTTCGGGTTAGTTCTGGCCTGTTCCGCGTTCCAGGCGTTTGCCTGGACCGATGGTCAACTTCTTGTCTGGATTGGCGGCGATAAGGGCTACCGTGGTTTGGCGGAAGTGGGTAAGAAATTTGAGAAGGATCTTGGCATCCCGGTGAAAGTCGAAACACCGGACGGATTGACCGACAAATTTCAGGCAGCTGCGCAGGCTGGCAAAGGGCCCGACCTTGTGTTTTGGGCACATGACCGGCTTGGAGAATGGGCCGACGCCGGCTTGCTGAAGCCTTTGGAAATCAAAGACGATTTTAAAGCTGGTTTCATCCCAATGTCCTGGGACGCCGTCACGCATAACAAGCAGATCTGGGGATATCCTATCGCGCTTGAGGCGATCTCTCTCATTTACAACAAAAAATTTGTCATCAGCACACCGCCTGCCCAGCTTTCGGAGGTCCCTGTATTCGCCAAGGAGCTACGGGCCAGGAATCCAAACGTGATCGCGATTATGTGGGACTACAACACGCCTTACTTCAGTTGGCCATTCCTGGCCAGCGGCGGTGCTTACCCTTTCAAAAAAACCGCCGCGGGCTACGACGTCAACGACATCGGGGTCGACAACCAAGGCGCCGTTAAGGGGTTGCAGGCGATTGTCGAGTTGATCAATGCCGGGGTCATGCCAAAAGGCGCTTCGTACAGCGTCATGGAGCAAAAGATGAACAGCGGCGAACTGGCCATGATGGTCAGCGGACCGTGGGCGTGGGCAAATCTCCGAAAGGCCGGAATCAATTTTGACCTTGCACCGCTACCGGGTGTAGAAGGCAATCCCGGACGGCCGTTCGTCGGTGTGCTGGCCGCGTTGATCAACCGCGCCACGCCCAATTCGGATCTTGCAATTCAGTTTATCGAAAGATATGTCGCTACCTCGGACGGTCTGAAAACGATCGATGCAGACGTACCAATCGGAGTTCCGGCATTGAAAACTCTTTCTGACGAGATGGCTGCCAAGAATCCGCTCATTGAGATTACTTACGAAAACGCTAAAAATGGGGACGTGATGCCGAATATCCCGCAAATGGGCAAATTCTGGAGTTCCATGGCGACAGCATTCCAGATCGCCACCAACGGGCAGGCGTCTCCTCAAGCCGCCCTGGATGATGCGAAGAAAAACATGGAAAAGTGAGCGTGGAGGGAGGCTACCCGATCCGGCAAATTCTAGTAGCGCTGGTGGTCCTACCGGCGCTTTACCTGAATTTCAGTATTTATCAGACTGGGAACGTCTGGGTGGCGCTCGCGATGCTGATTCTGATCGGGTTGGGCGCGTTTGTTTATCTTTCGGAAGCCGGATACACGTACCGTTATCTTTTCCCCGGATTTTTGGGGTTTGGACTTTTCGTGATTTTTCCGATCGTCTACATGGTGTTCCTGAGCTTCACGAAGTACAGTTCCCAAAATCTGCTCTACTTCGACCGCGCTCTGGCATTGCTGCGTCAGGAGAGTTTTTCGGTCGGCAACGCTTCCTACAAGTACAAGTTGTACCCTCAGGAGGATGGAAAATATATCCTCTATCTGGAGAACGAAAACGATCCCACAAAACGTTTTGTTTCAGAAGCGTTTGAACTGAAGCCCGGAGAACAGCCTAATGGGCCGCAAGAACCGGCGAAATTGACCGCTCTGCCCCCCACGGAACAAGTGCCAGGAAAGCCCCTGGGTTTCGCTCAGGTCACTCGGCAGAAGTTATTTATCCCGATGCGCGGCCGCGAGTTTGCTCTGCCTGACGATACCTTGGTAGCGATGGAAGGGTTGCAGCTATTCACTTCCCGCGCCCGGCTCTGGACGCTCAACCCTGACGGCTCACTCACCAATAAACAGGATGGCAAGGTCATCCGGCCCGACTTCAAACTGGGCTATTTTGTGACTGACAAGGGTGAAAAAATCGGCGCGGGATTTCGAACTTATAGTGGATTCGATAACTACATCCGGATCGTGACGGATCCCCGCATCCAGGGCCCGTTCTTCAAGATTTTTCTTTGGACCGTTGCCTTTTCGGGTATCTCTGTCGTGACGACTTTTGCGGTGGGGATGCTGCTCGCCGTGATCCTGGAATGGAAAGAGCTACGCTTCCGGAGAGCTTACCGGACACTTTTGATTCTCCCGTATGCGGTTCCGGCGGTGCTTTCGATCCTGATTTTCAAAGGGTTGTTCAGCCAGGAATTCGGTGCGGTAAACGAGTTTCTGCGAGCGGTTTTCGGCTTTGCTCCCGAGTGGGAAACCAATCCATGGGGAGCCCGCGCCATGATACTGTTGGTCAATGTCTGGCTGGGATATCCCTACATGATGCTGGTCTGCACGGGAATGCTGCAGTCGATCCCTTCTGCGATTTATGAAGCCAGCGCGATTGACGGAAGCGGCCCAGTGGTAGACTTTTTTGACTTAACATTACCGCTAGTCCTCCCCCCCCTGATGCCAATTCTGATCTCGAGTTTTGCGTTCAATTTTAATAACTTTAATTTGATTTACCTCCTCACGGCCGGGGGGCCGAAAATGGTCGGCGGTGGAATTGCAGGCGAAACGGATTTGCTCGTGAACTACACTTTCAATATTGCCTTCCGGGATTCCGGGACAAACTTTGGTCTGGCCAGCGCCATCGCCACCCTGCTTTTCATCATCGTCGGCTTTCTGGCCTGGATAAATCTGAAACTGAGCGGGCGAAACGTCAAAATGTAGCGAGCATTGAAACTCTCGATTATTTTGGGGCTATGGGGCGGAGTCTGCAGGACGCGGTCCCATCCGTAACACAAGAAAAGGCACATGACCGCTACTCAAAAACTTAACGTTAAAAAAGCGGCGGCTCACGCGTTTCTCATCTGTTTCCTGATCGCAATCCTGGTGCCTTTTGTCATGGTGATTTCTGCCTCCTTGCGTCAGGGTAACTTTGCTCCCAGCCGATTGCTTCCGGACAAAGTTAGTTTGGATCACTGGAAGTTTGTGCTGGGCATCCCGTACCAGGAGGTGGTTAACCCGGCTACCGGCCAAACCCGTACGATCAGGGCCGACACACCCCCTTTGTACTGGTTCTGGAACTCGATCAAGATCTCTTTGCTTGCGTCGGCCGGCATCATCTTTCTTTCCGGCACCTCGGCGTACGCCTTCGCCCGCTTACGTTTCAAATTCAGATCACCGACATTAAGAGCTCTGCTGATCCTGCAGATGTTTCCGATGGTGCTTTCGCTGGTCGCGTTTTACGTCATCCTCGATTTCACGGGACAGTACGCGAAATGGCTAGGTCTGAATACCCACACCGGCCTGATCATGATCTATCTCGGCGGCATCTCGAACTATATCTGGATGATCAAAGGATACTTCGAAACGATTCCCGCAAGCATGGAGGAATCGGCCAGAATTGACGGTGCTTCCCAGTTCCAGACCTTCATCCGTATCCTCCTTCCGATAAGTCTCCCGATTTTTGCGGTTGTATTTATCCTCTCATTCATCTCCTATATGTCAGAGTACCCAGTGGCATCCGTTGTTCTTCAGTCCAGCGAAAACTGGACTTTGGCGGTGGGTGCCAACTCATTTTTGTACGAACAGGAAAAACTCTGGGGTCGATTTGCTGCATTAGCGGTGTTGAGCGGCGTACCGATTACGGTAGTTTTCTTGTTGTGCCAGAAGTTTGTCATCGGCGGTCTAACCTCCGGTGGCGTTAAAGAATAATAAACCCCAGAAGCTAATGCCATGAGCGAAGGTTCCGTTGAAATCAAGGAGTTGGTGAAGACCTACACAGATGACCGGGGTCGCCCGACGTTTACTGCGGTCAAGAATATCAGCCTTCCTATTCAGGATGGCGAATTTATGGTCCTTGTTGGACCGTCCGGTTGCGGAAAATCGACTACGCTGCGGATGGTTGCCGGTCTAGAAAAGATCACGAGCGGGACTATCTCGATTGGCGGTCGCGTAGTGAACGAACTCGAACCGAAAGATCGCGGGATAGCGATGGTTTTCCAAAACTATGCGCTTTATCCGCACATGTCCATTTTCAACAACATGGCGTTCGGGCTTCAGTTGGCAAAGAAGAAGAAGGACTTCATTTCCGACACCGTCAGCCGAACCTCGAAAGCTCTTGGACTCGATCACATGCTAGAGCGCAAACCAAACGCCTTGTCGGGTGGTCAGCGTCAACGCGTTGCTCTGGGTCGCGCCATTGTGCGTAGTCCGAAAGTCTTTCTATTCGACGAACCATTGTCGAACCTTGACGCCAAGATGCGCGTCCAGATGCGGTCGGAAATTTCGAAACTCCACGCGCAACTCGGTTCCACAATGATTTACGTCACCCACGACCAGGTCGAAGCGATGACCATGGGCGACCGGATATGCGTAATGCGCGATGGCCTGATCATGCAGGTCGCCGATCCGTTGACCCTCTATCGGCAACCGGAAAATCTCTTCGTTGCGGGATTTATTGGCAGTCCGCCCATGAATCTCCTGAAAGGGAAAGTGCAAAGACGCGACGGTGGTCTGTTCTTCGTGGAAATTGCGGAAAAGAACGGCCTCACCTTCCCGTTACAAGGCCACCTGGAATCGCTGGCGGGCAAGTATGTCGATAAGGACATCGTTTTTGGGATTCGTCCGGAGCACCTGAGTGATACTATCAAGGAGGGTAGCTCGGCCCCAATTGCCTCGACTGTCGAGATCGCTGAGCCTATGGGGTCGGAATCACTCGTCTACCTCAAAGCCGGTAGTGGAAACCTGATTGCCCGGATTCACGGCGAGCATCTCTATCACCTTGGCGAGCCGGTGACGGTCCAGCTGAACATGGATAAGGTCAATCTGTTTGATTCAGCGACCGAGAACGTCATCCGTTAGGACCGCCTATGCGTCAGATTCTTGACACCGAGCAATATGTTCAGGTTCCGCCGATGATGCTATCAGATCCGTTTTACCGGATCACTTACCTCATCAAGGAAGAGATCCGGAAATTCAAATGGATCGAAGGTGAGAACGGTCACCCATTGACCTGGGAACAGGCACGGAATGAATGGACAAAACTGTATCGGGATAAGTACGAGAAATTCGTCTTGGAGACGCTTTCATTCCCAGAGGACTAGCTCTTCGCATTCACTTTAAGTCCAAGAACGAACGGTCGAACTCCTACACGACCGGCATGGTAGCTTCATGCAAACGCCATTGAAGGGCACAGAGGTAGAAAAATATTGAAATCTTTTTTACCTTTGTGACGGCGTCGAGTTTTCTGTAAAGGCAGGCACCGGGGCGTCCCACGCTCGGAGTCGGACTCTAACCCATCCTTACGGATCCGTTGCCATTCTCGCGTTTTCCTATGGCTCCCTTATTTCAGTGGCTTCAAGACAGATCAGCAGGCGTGCTCCTGCATCCCACTTCGCTGCCTGGCTCGACCGGGATCGGCACATTCGGACGCGAGGCACGACACTTTATCGATTTCTTAAGCGAGGCGGGGATGAAAAACTGGCAGGTCTGCCCCCTCGGCCCAACGGGCTTCGGGGATTCCCCTTACCAATGCTTTTCCGCATTCGCCGGCAATCCTTACTTCATCGACCTGGAGACCCTGCTCGGCCAAGGTTTACTCAAAGAAGGCGATCTGGCTGATCTGATACGGCTTCCAGCGGATCGAGTTGATTACGGCGCTCAATGGGTTCTGCGATGGCCAGTCCTCAAGAAGGCTTTCCAAACATTCATTTCGGACGCTTCCCGAGCAGAGAAGAGTGATTTCGCGGCCTTCAAAAGATCGAAAAAAGAGTGGCTCGACCCTTACACGCGTTTCATTGCGCTAAAAGGAAAATTTAATGGATGTTCATGGCAGAATTGGCCGGAAGAACTTAAACATTACGCCTACGCGAAAAAATCGATCGCGAAATCAGAATCAGGGTATGAAATCGAGGCCCAGGCGTGGTGTCAGTTTGAGTTCTTCCGGCAGTGGCATTCGCTGAAACACTATGCAAACTCTCGCGGTATCCAGATTTTCGGCGATATCCCTATTTTCGTGTCCATGGACAGCGCAGACGTCTGGACCCATCCCAACCTTTTCGAAATGGACTCCAATCTTAATCCACGTGCTGTGGCTGGTGTTCCCCCGGACTATTTCGCCGCTGACGGCCAACTCTGGGGAAACCCGCTCTATGATTGGAAAAGGCACAAGGCAACCAATTATGCGTGGTGGCTGGCACGGCTCCGCGCGAGCTTCGAACTCTACGATATAATCCGGGTCGATCACTTCCGCGGCTTCGATGAATATTGCAAAATTCCCGCAAATGCGGCAAACGCCCGAGACTATGAATGGGTGCCCGGTCCTGGGTTTGACCTTTTTGAATCGATCAAGGCTGCCTTTCCCGACGCCAGACTTGTTGCCGAAGATCTTGGCATCATCACCGACGCGGTGCGGGGGCTGGTCGATGCCACCGGAGTGCCGGGCATGAACGTGCTCCAATTCGGTTTCGAAGGAGCTACAGAGTACCTGCCCCACAACGGCACTCCAAACTCGGTCCTCTACCCCGGCACTCACGATAACGACACAGCCTGGGGCTGGTTCAACAAGCAATCCCAACCGGTCCAGGATTTCTTCCGCCGCTACCTTCGGGTGCCGGGCGACTCTGTGCCTTGGGATATGATACGAGCCGGCTACGCATCTCCATCGCGCCTTTTTATCGCGCCGATGCAAGACTTGCTGAGCCTGGGAAGCGAGGCCCGGCTGAACACTCCCGGACAGGCCGTCGGCAATTGGCAGTGGCGCCTTATTCGAGAACAGTTGGACGATCTCTGGAGCGGCAGCGCAGCATACCTGCAGGAACTCGCCAAGCTTTACGATCGCTAATCAGGAGTCAGAAGTCAGCAGTTGCAGAATACGCCCCTCCTTGCGCCTTGCCGACGAGCCATTTTGAACGCAACGCCATCACCTTATATGCGAGACGGTGCACTAGCCGGGTAAGGGGTAATGTGAAGTCAACTGTTTGACCTCTGCGCGAACCTCCTCCAGCAGACTTTTATCTCCGCCGGAAGTCAGCGCTTCGTCAATCAGGTCGGCGATCGCCATCATCTCTTCTTCCTTCATCCCGCGCGTAGTGACAGCCGGGGTGCCAACCCGGATCCCGCCTCCCTTGAAAACCGACTCAGTATCGAACGGAATCGAATTCTTGTTCACCGTGATACCCGCCTGGTCAAGAATCTCTTGCGCCTGTTTTCCGTTCATCCCTTTCGGACGCAGATCCACCAGCATCAGGTGGTTGTCAGTGCCCCCTGAAACAAGGCGATACCCTTTCATATGCAAACTGGCCGCCAGCGCCTTGGCATTCAGCGTGATCTGCACCTGGTACTCCTTAAATCCAGGCTGCAACGCCTCATGAAAACAGACCGCTTTTGCCGCGATCACGTGCATCAGGGGTCCGCCTTGCACGCCCGGAAATACCAGACTATCGATCGATTTAGCGTGTTCCGGCTTGCACATCACGACTCCGCCTCGTGGTCCACGCAAGCTCTTGTGCGTGGTTGTTGTCACAAAATCAGCGATTCCAACCGGAGTCGAATGGATGCCTGCCGCCACAAGGCCGGCGATGTGAGCAATGTCCACGAAAAGATAGGCACCCACCAAATCCGCGATTTCGCGCATCTTCTTGAAGTCAATCACCCTCGGGTATGCGGAGGCTCCAGCGGTGATCATCCTGGGACGGTGCTGCTCGGCCATGGACGCAAGAAGATCATAATCAATCTGCTCAGTCTCCCGGTTTACGCCATAATGGGTGACCTCGTAAAAGCGGCCTGAAAAATTGGCTTTGTTTCCGTGGGTCAGATGTCCCCCATGGGAAAGATCCATCGTCAGGATGCGATCTCCAGGTTGCAGAACGCTGAAGTAAACCGCCATGTTCGCCTGGCTGCCGCTGTGCGGCTGCACATTAACGTGTTCCGCCCCGAAAAGCTGCTTGGCCCGGTCGATCGCCAGCTGTTCCGCAACGTCGACGAATTCGCAACCCCCGTACCAGCGGCGCCCGGGATAACCTTCCGCATATTTGTTGGTCAGAACCGACCCCTGCGCCTCCATCACGGCTTTGCTGGTAAAATTTTCGGAAGCAATCAATTCGATGTTCTCAAGCTGTCGTTTCCGTTCGTTCCGGATGGCTTGAAAGATAGCGGGATCGACTTGTTCTAAGCTCGGGTTTCCGGGCTGATTCATCGTTAATGAGTCGGTGTTAAACTTGCCGTCGAGTGCGCCGCTGTCGATGAATTTCAAAATGCCCGGGAGGGCGCGTCGAATGATATCGCGGGTCACTTCGTACGCTTCACGGCCCAACCCGATTGGATCAGAGACATCCAAAGAAGGGGCGTAATCTTCGAATTCACGCAAAAGAAATGTCTTTTCAGCTGCTTCCGGAAAAAGGTAATGAATCGATTCCATATGGCTTCGGGTCATCGCGATGATGCAAGAAGCCGCGCGGACCAACTCGTCGGATAGAGGCAAACTCCGCAACTTGGAGATGTCGATTCGAAGATCAGCCAGAACCTCAATGGCATGAGGGCTCGGAGGTTGACCAGGGAAGGTGCTAACCCCCGCGGAGCGCACCCGGATATCCGCCCGGTTCGCCACCATCTGTCGGAATAACCCTTCCGCCATAGGACTTCGGCAAACGTTTCCAGTACAAACAAACAAGATATTCTTGAGCGCCATCAAAACACGCAAAGGTGACATGGCCGACACAGCAGTTCAAGCAGCAGAAGAAGTTCTCAGTGTCAGAAGAAGTTCTAAGAAGTTCTCAGTGTCAGTTATCAGTTGCCAGTGGCACCTTCGCGTCTGGCCGGATCCCTTGAAGCGCTGCATCGCACGACTGGAATGCATCTCTCTCCGCAGCTACTGACAACCGACACTGACAACTGACAACTGACAACTTCCTTCCTTGAGAGGTTGTGAATCCCAAGATAGCATGCAGAAATTGAACACTGTCTCCGCTTCTGAGCATATTCAGGCCTTGTATCGATTTCTCTTGATCCGAACAGGACAGCGAATCCAGGCCGAGCACGCTTTACGAAAGACTTTGACAGAATCGCCCCAAGATAGCCATGGCAATCAAGACAGAACGGACTTCATGAAATACTATCAGACCGCCCTGAAAATGCCCGCCACCTCGTCCAAGCCGGCGGAAACAGATCTTGCCGGGTGGGCGCTCGCACTTCACCATCTGCCTGAGCCAGAGCGTTCTGCCATCACTCTGTTTTATCTCGAGATTTTCAGCCCGCGCATTCTCTCGGAAATACTTGGCCTGGATATCGAGGAGCTGGCCCAGATCATCGGCACCGCGAGGAAATCACTCGAAATTCAACAAACGAACTCAAGCACCCCTTGATTTGATTCGGTATGGGGCAACCGCTTTTTTCTCTACTGAGACCTGCTTACGAAAGCACGCCGGAACTTGCCGCCCTCGCTTCACAAGCGCGCGCCGAGATTGAATCTTCCACTCCACTTAAGCGGCAGATTGAGTTTGACGATAAAGTTGCGCAAGAGCTCTCCGCCCTGAAACTGACCGATTCACAGGCCGGAGCGTTCGAGAGCCTGTTGTCTCAGCCGGGCCTGAATGAAAACTCGAAGGTCAACATGATCGGAACGTCCAAACCTGGCGAAACAGGCGGAGAATCATCTCACAATCTCTCACAGGGCCGATCGAAGGAGGAGGTCGGGGATGAGGAGGGAGAGGAACGGACCAGGCGAGCGCCTCGACGCACGATTTTGTTCGCAGTCGGTGTCGGCCTGGTGGCCACTGTTTGCATGGTGATTTTTCTGATTTCCGACCGATTGAATTCTTTCGATGGTGCCGACCGGATAGGCGAATTACTCGAATCGGCCAATTACCTGACCGGGGATGAATTTGAAGCGGTGGAGACGAAGGCAGGCGATCTGCAAGACTGGTTTTTCCTGAAACACGGTTTAGAGCACTATGCCGTTCCCAAACAGTTCGCGAACGTCAAGACCGTCGGATGCCGCGTGTTCAAGTTCGACGGAGCCACCGTTGCACAGATTATGGCTGTCACGGACAAAGAAATACTCCTCTACATGTTTCCGTCCAACGAACTGGGCATCAAAATTCGAAAAGGAAAATGGGAAATCGTCGAAGATGAGAAATGGGTCGGAGGTGTCACCGGAATCAACGACACCTGTTTTTTGGTCGCATTCAAGGGAAACAAGGACGAAATGAAAGAGTTCCTCTCCAGCGCCGTCCAGTAGGGGCCACACCTATCGGCGTGGCGCCCGCGGAAGGAAGATTGTTCTCCGACACAACTATTATGACCTCTAGGTGCCGATGATGCGGCGGCACGTTTCCGGTTTTCTTTGCGCTTCGCCGATATCCGCTTGGATTAGGGGTGAAGGAAATTATATTGGTGCGTATGGTCGAAGTGCTGGTCATCTTCGGCTTGGTAAGCTGGCTCTTCCTGACTTTTCTGGAATCGTTGAGCAGGTTGCCTTTTTTTCCTGCGCTCGTCGCTGCAGCGGTGATCTGCCCTGTTCTGGGCAGGCGAGACTATTTGAACCTAAGCCAAACCTGGAAATTGCGCGGAATCTCTTCGAAACGTGATCCTATTCCGCCTGAGCGATTCTATTGGGTCGCGCAAAAACGCCGGCTCCGGCGAGTTATTCTTTGTTTCGGTATCCTTAGTACGTCCGCCTGGTGCAACGCAGCGGTTCTCCCGGCCTCCTGTGAATTAAGCTTGGCGTCGATTGTCGGATGGCTGAATGCGTTCGTCGGGATAGTGACCCTGAGCCGTGTTTTCAGTGCCGCAACACTGTTTTTCAATGCATCTCAATGGTTCGATGCGATGAGTCCAAAATTTATTGGCCTTTTCCGTCAAGCAATGTACAAGCTCTCCGACAACTACGAGTATCTCGGACCGAAAAAGCGAGACCCCGAGAAGGAAAAGGTCTATTAGTGCGTGAGCCGCACAAATAAGATGACCTCGGTAGAGCGAAGAAGAGCTTTTTCACTATAGCATTATAAAAATAACCGTAACTCGCTCCAGATAAAATACATACGATACGATGGAAGGGTGGCTGAGTTGGTCGAAGGCACCTGACTCGAAATCAGGCGTTCCGCTTGCGGAACCGTGGGTTCGAATCCCACCCCTTCCGCCACATAATCAATGACTTACCTAATCGTACATAACACAACTCTAAAAAGGTGAGAGGATTTTAGTGCAGTTATTGTGCAGTTATTCTTCGCTCCATGCCCAACTGAAACCATTTTTTTCCATCAACATGTTACGCGAAGGACCTCCCGGCGAGTCTGAGCGCCCTTGGGGTGATGTACTGGTCGAAAGGCAGGACAAAGAGCCTTTTCTCCGATTTCAGCTTTGCATTCGACGATCCGAAGCTTTGATCCTCCGTTCTGGTTACCCGCGACATCAACCTCGCGGGTAGTCTCTCCGCGCTGCTGCTTTACTCATCGTCGACCTTTTTCGGTCTGAGCGACAGTCACGATACCGCGGTGTGCAATCTGAAGGATGTCACGCTTTCCTACCAGTTCTATGAAAAAGTTAAGGAGCTTCATCTTGGACGCTGGACACAAGAGCCTGGCTGGCAGGCGGCAGTATACAAGTTGCCCAGCAAACTTTCTGGAGGGCACTGGTGTTGCAGCTTCACGGAGGTTGGCTCCGGTACTCTCATAATGGCCAAAACGGTCCAAGATGTTTCGACGCTTCGCCCAGGTGACTCGGTGACCGTCAGCGGTCGAATCAACGACATTAGTCCGCTGAAGTTCGTCAGCCTTGAAGACGCCATCGTCCGCGGCAAGCATATTTCGTTTTCCTAAAGTCGTGCGGCGGTTCTCCACAAATGCGCTTCCGCTCAGCGGCATTGACCTTTCGGTCAAAAACAGGTCTAAGGCCTCCTCCTCTACCCTACCTCACCCTTCTAATGTGGTGGCCCTATCGATCGTTCACAGCTATCCCAAACATCCCAAGCACGATCATCAAACGAAAGATGATTCGACCTAGGCCACCGCCTCGCCTAGATGTAATGTCGAAAAGGAAGCGGCGGATCTTGATGTTTCTGAGGGCCACTGACTAAATCTCTCCCACAGCGTCAGCAAACTTCAATGTCACTGGTAATCCGTCAGAATGTCGACAGGAATTGTAGTTGAGCTTGGTGAGAGCTAGGACATCGCCCATGACGGTCTGGATGTCGGCCTCGCCACGATTGATAGCGATGGAAACAGGAACCGGAACTTCGGAACCATAGTAGGTTTGCAGGCGTGGTATAAAACCATTTGTTGCGAGAAAACCGTGGTTCTTTCCTCTGACAAGTCCAAGTCCTCTCAACACAGGCAAATCGCCATCTCTTCGGTAGAGACGAAAATCATCTGCATGTCTGATTGTTACGCCAACTACTCGTGTCACTTGCCGGCTGCGGCCTCGAATCCCGCCCCCTCCTGGTCATCAAAGCTAGTCCGACCCTGTATGAATAGCTCCTCCGGATCTTTATTGTCTCGCTTCTTCCTGTAGTCAGCAAGGGCTTTGGACAACAATTCTTCCGCTGCTTCGCGGGAGAGGTGATAGCGTCCCCTCTTTCCTGTGTACCACGGACCAACGCGGCCTTTGAAAACTACTCCATCACCTGAATCGAGGAACATTTGGGCGGCACAGCACGCAGCAGACTGATTTACGCTCTTTTCATCGCGCTTGTAGACTATTGATTGAAACGTCGAATTCCAGCCTTGGTACCGTTGCTTTTGTAATTCGGCGTAGCGCTGCGTATGCCGGCTTTGAGGCAGCTCAACGAAATGCCGATCGACGTGCTCACCCTGGCACACCCACCAAGGCGAGAGCCCTGAGGTGTCGATAATATTCTCGGTCTCCGCGCATGCAGCTAGCGCAGTCCATGGACTCTCGCCAGGGGCACAGTTATCTAGAACCTTTGATTTCAGCCTCGTAGCCAACGCTGAACGGACAGAATAGGCCCCCAAATCTTTGAATCCGCCCCTCCCGTTGTTCGAGTTCCAAAGGACTTGGGCACAGATCCCAGTGCAGGAGTTGACGGCACCATACATGAAAGTCCAGGCCCTCCTGGCCGAGCGATGTGGTGATGAGAGCGTGCGGCCAGAAAGGCGTGTTGAACGCACGCCGCAGGTCGTCCGTCCGTAGCCGCTCGTCTTTGCCTATTCCACTCCCATCAACCTGTGCATTTGAGAACTGCAACGCCGCATGACAGCGCAAAGAGAATTCCTTGTGCTTGGACTCGAAAACCCGTTGCCGACCGGCGCGCAACCCAAGCACCTGCTTCAGGTCCTTCGCAAAGCTCGAGAGAGACCGAGGGTCGAGTTGACCGGTTATCCAAAGGTGCTCGTCAAGCACGGACTCCAGATTTCCGTCCACTACGGCTTCGAGAATTGCATCAGTGTAATTTTGCCCGCGTTTCGCAAGAGCGTCCCTAAACCAACTTTTGTTCAGGAACGCCCGCAACCCATTCCAGCTCGCTTCCACTAACCCGGAGAAGGCGTCTTGATAGCAGGCTGTAGCATCGAACCGGCACAGCGCACGGCCAAGCACGACACCGGGTCCGGCTAGTGCAAATTCCGCCAAAGCGGCAAGTTCGCGCTGAGACACTTCACGCAAGACGCTTGTCTCGTGGCGCCACCTATCCATGAGGTCCGCCATGATTTCCCGCTGGCCAGCCGCGGGTCCCGCAGCGCGCATCCACGCTTTGCGAATCGCTGACCAATCCGGTAACTGCTCATTCCTTGAGGCGGCTTCCCGTGCGCGTTCGAGGCCACCAAGAAGCACCCATAAGGGCCGTGACGCACCACTGCGGGAAATGTGGATGCCAAGGTCCCTCAGCAATTTCCGCAATTGTTGACGCATCGCAAGACGGGCCTCTGTGAGCGAGCCGGGGTTTCCACCACGAGGATCCAGGTTTACGATCAAGGTGGGTGCGGGGAAAAACAGAGCCACCAAAGCGAGCCGTTTGGCGGTGAGTTGCAGAGGTTGGGCGTGGCCGGCTTTCTCATAGCTATTGCGCCCTCGGCGCGGGCCTTCGGCTTCCAGACCGAAGCTCAGCAGGGCTGCAAGCGTGGGTGGCACAGCCTTGAATCGGCTGAAGACGAGCAATTTTCCTCCGGCCGCCGCGGGATCGGCCCATCCGCGTCGAAGATCCCACCACGGTAAGGAGGGCGTTACCCAGGGCAGCGCCAGTCGTTTTACGGGAATAAGTTCTTTCAACGCGCGCAATTGTGGATGGGGCCAGATCTTCGGAGCGCGGAGCCGATCGCGATCGGCTTGCCGCAGTCCAGGCTCGCCTCGCTTCAAGGTAGAGTCTATATCACGCCACGCGACATACCCCCAGCCGAGCATTTGCACCGGCAGCGGCACCGAGAACCAATATGGCACGGCAAAGCTCAGAAGATCCACGTGCCGAGCCGCTTTTGAGCCTTTCGCATCGCGCAATCTCAAGACCCAGTCTTTAAAAACCCTGAGATCTTCGTGATCGATCGTTCCCGGCCTTGCAGCGGGGACGATTTCTGCGCGTACGCCGTCAGGTTGAATCCGCTCAGTCCGGCTCATCACCGGGCGGAGGTGGCGTTCGATCTCGCGCTTGAGCTCATTCAGTCGACTCTCGTTTGGGGCGGGAGATTGCATCTCGATCCCGAAGTCGCGGAAATTTTGTTCCACACCTTTAGACTGTTTGGGGTCCTCTCCCAAAAGGAAACGGATCAGTTCAACGAACTCCTGGTAATGGGAAGGGCCGCTTAACTCCTCACGACGCGACGAGTACATGCGGTAGGGTGTGGCTGAGAGCAACAAGATTGCTGGATCTGACGCTTTTAGGCCACCGCGCAGAGTCTCCGTCACAGCATCGAATTTGGTACTTTGCGAAGTATCGATTAGCAGGCTCCGAAATTTTTGGAACTCATCGAAGATGATGAGATCCGGTCGGATCTGGTCAAGGGCGGCCAAGGCGAGGGCATTTCGAAAGCGCCCAAGGAGCTGCGACCGTTTGTGATCTTGAATGAGCTGCGTCAAAGCTCCAGCCCCAGTTTGGGTAACTTTGAGCACCTCGTCTTTTCTCAGTGCCACCCAAAACGCCTCCTGAAGCTTTTGGATGCCAGTGATAGTCTTGTATTGGGATTGAGCCGCGCGCCACGTCTGGAGCGTAACCTGCTTCCCGCGGCAGAGCATTTCGAATGCTCCGCGGGCCAAGGAAGGAAAGCGGCCGGCGAGAAGCCGGTAAATCAATGCGCGCTCCTGCACGCGGCCGGCCCCGCCGCTAGCGCGGTGCAGGGGCACTGAGGTATCGGGTGTCAGCGTGTAAAGATGTAGGTTCTTGTGAGTCGGACGCAGGTCGGGGTCGGCTGCGAGAGTCAGCCGGTCCGCCGATGCTGCCGCTTGCGGAGCATCGCTATCATCGGAGACCGCTTCGAGCAATTTCCGGCGGTTTTGATGGGCGATCGTAAGATTACTCGCAACGTAAAAGACGACCAGGGGCGCTCTTCGTCGCTTCATCATCTCGCGCACAACAGTACGCGCAACGACGGTCTTCCCGAGCCCGACCTCGTCAGCGATCAGGAAGCGTCGCGGACCTCCGTTGTGCGCGAAAGCAGCGAGAGCCGCCTCGGCCGTCCGCACCTGAAATGATTTCGGTTCGCTGATCGCCGGACGATTCATATTAACCCGCTGACAAGTGTGAACCACGTCTTTCGGAAATCTGAAAGCGCTTTTATGTCTTCTTCCCCTGTAGCGCGGCGTTCCATCTCTACGAGGGTATTAGTGACCACGGACTCCGCTTCCGCAAAAGCTGCAGGGTTTCGGGCCCAGGATCGGAGCACCTCTTCTAAAGTTGGCACCACGCTGGCCAGAAACGAGGCGGTGTGGCCAATAGGAGCGGCGTCGGAAGGATCCTCTTTATCCCAATCACCGCCACCGGGCCGCGGCTGATCGGCCAGCCGGCTTCGCAGCCACAGGAAATATGTCGCCAGATCGAGATAATGGGCTATTGCCGCGTGGTCCCTCTTTTGGTCAATCGGCGGCACGAACCGGGCAATCTGAATCCACTCGCAAGTCCGCTTGCGAAGACTCAACCGCACTTGAAGGAAATCGCTAAATTGCCATGTCCGCAACGCTGGCAGAGTCACCTCTTGGGCCTCCGGCGGCCAAGGAATCCATTCCTGTCCTAGGGATGCTACATCAAGCTGAATGTCAGCGTTCTTGATTGGAGGGTATCCGGTCTTTGACACCACGACTGGACGCTCCCCTTCCAGCCGCTGGCTGAGCAGCCATCCATACGCGAGGTCATTGCGAGTCTTTTCGAGCGCAACGTCGTCAACATCGTCAATCGCGAGCGCAACTTCGGGTTCAAAGATGTGGCAACCTCCGACGAATTTTTCGAGCGCAACCGCCGGATCTGGTCGGGTCAATCGAATCTCGGCCACGACCTCGTAGTTGCGGCCATCCCATCCGCGTGCAGTAGCGTTTGCGCTTCCCAGCCAAAGTTGCCGGCGCGCACCCTTGGCCGCATAGAGGATTTTCGCGTGCAGTCCAGCAAGAGGGACTTCCTCTCCCTCTATTGGCTTTACCGCCGTTGCCTCGGCTGCTTCTTCCATACTCTCTACGCCTTCGGCAGACAGCTCGGGAGACGTGCACCAGAGCACTTGGAAGTCATCGAAGATTTGCGGGTCGTCCCGGACTAGGCGGCTCAATTCTTGCAATGTCGAAACCAGGGTGCGTCGGACGCCGTTTCCTCCCCACTGAGCAACGCTTCGTACGGTCCTTTTGTCCAGAAAGGGACTCACGACGAGAACGCGGTCCGCGCCGTCATTTCTTGGCGGAAAGGCGCTAGGTGTTTGTTCCCCGAATAGCCGGACGGACTCGACTTCCGTTCCGAAAGGGAACTCCCAGGTTAGCGCATTCAAGTCTTGTAACACTTTATCAGCGGGAAAGCCGGCAAGTTCCGCGCGGCGAGCAAGCTGCGCTCCAAGTTCTCCGATGCCCTCGACGGGCTTGCCACGGTTATCAGAGCGACTTGTCAGCACAACCCCGGCCTCCCGGTTCATGGATTTTGTGAGATTGCGGCTGCCAATCCACAAGCGCCATTGGCATTCGGTTGTTCCTGGACTGTCGCCCGGTGTGAAACGGAGAAGTGCGACTTTTGGATGCCATGAACAATCCCGAGCCTTCGGAGGAATCTCGAATATGAACTTATCCAGGACGGCATGGATGGGACGCGGCACCTTAGGTTTTGCCAATCGGCCTGGATGCACCAGCACGCGCACTCGATTTCGCAAGGTGTCGATCGCATTCACGAGCTCTAGCTGGCTACCCGTGCGGCGGTCATCGCAATCGCAGCGCGAGAGCGCCAGCAGCGCAGCAATGCTTACTGCGAAATCCGCGGAGTATGTCGCCAGGATCGCGTGGTCGGTCTTCCAACCAGCCTCAGGTCGAAGCAATTCGCAGAACGAAAAGAAAGGCCATCCCGGCTCGTTCATACGTTGTCGCCGAGGTCCGCTAGCATCCTTGCAACAACGAACCACCGGTAATGCAGAGGATCCGTATTGTGCCGCTCCGGAAGCCATTCGTACCGCAGCTCCATCGCCCGAGGCGTGTTCCCAAGCCGTGCTCGTTGGCTGGTTTTCCGCATCATTTCGGATCTGCGATAAAAAGGGAGTAGATCGCGGAACGCGGTAGGGTCGCCAGCCCGAATGAACGCCTGCGTCTCCTCCAGAAGTTCCACGAGATACTTAGGCAGCAAGGGCAGGAAGGGTTGCGCCAAGTTAATCTTAAACTCCGTAGCCCCTGTCCCGTGCTGCTCGATTTTTTCACCGAGCAAAGTTCGGAACGTAGAGTCCTCAACGCGTCCGTCTTCGGCACGGAGTTGCTCGACCAGCGCGCCATACACCGTACGACCAATGGCCGCGAGTTGGGCAGCATCGCGCGCCAGGGCAAGCGCCATACGATCCGAATCATCTGCTATCCGCCCCAATTCTGGCATCTGGAACAAAGGCTTTTCTAGAGAAAATGTCGCTTGCATAGCGACCAAACGAGCGAGAAGCGAGGAGTGGTTATCGCCCGGGCGCGGCAAAAGCCGAAGCTTATCGCGCAGAAACTCCCGTTCTTCTTTGTTCATTTGAAAATGGAGCGGCCGCTCAGAATCGGTCCAATCCTTCGGCGGCGGCACAAGAGCGGCAAACACCTCCGTATCTGCCTCACCATTGAGCAGCCCTCCATCATCGTCTCGCAGGCGGCTCTCGCGGGCGCCAGACTGGAGTCGCCGAAGAGCCTCTGTCCGAGACACCTCCTCTCTAAGCAGGCGCCACGTGCGCAACGCAGTCCAATAAGCGTAGTCAGGCGGCTGTGAGGTCAATCTCCCGAGAACGCGGCCTCCGATCACTCCCCGGGTCTCGTTGCCGAGTCTCTTTAGGCGAATCGCGAGGTCAATGAAAAGGAAGCGAACCATGTCGTTCGCACTCCGTCCGCGACGATGTTCAAGCACGGCCTGGTGGTAAATCCAACAAATGAAAAAAGCATATCGAAGGCGCGTATGCTGGACCGATGTCCCCGGGAAAAAGCGGTCGGCGAAACCTTGCTGCAAAAGCAGGAACCCGACCTCGTCTCGCGTCTCCTGCTCCTCATTCGCAAGCACTAGTTCGGCCTGCCGAACGTCCTCGCGGGAGAGCATCGTCCAACCAAGTATCGGCTTCATTTTCGCACCACTTTCCTTGTCACACTGTCGAAAGGGCAAACGGGGTCGCTCCACGAGAGGAAAGAAAACACATGACGACTTAAAGGATTCGACTGAGGACTTTTGCGCTGAAGTCGACACTCCAGCAGAGAGATTGCCATCTTGACATTTCCGGGAGTAGCACCACTTCGATGGATCAGCGCATCGGGGTAGTTTACTGTCCGAGGATAATCGAGACTAACCAGGTTGCTGCGTTCTGATTCAGAAGGGTCAGCACGACGCCGGCGCAAACGGGCAGGAAGTGTATCAACATGATGAGCGCGCACCGGTTCCCGTTTGGACAGAAACCAATCTATGTCTTGAAAATCGCAACCACCCACGATCATGTCTACGCCGATCCAGACGGGTCCTTTTTTTATTGAAATTATTGTTGATCCACTTAATTACAATAGTAATATGTCTTGTCGGAGCGTTTTTGGCTTAAATTTGCCTGAGCTAAGCGGAAGCTAGACTTCCAGAATGGGTAGTAACGGTGTTCCTAACGCTTCGGTCGGCGAAGCTTGAGGCAGCGCAGTGGTTCTCAGATTACGGGAGCCTTATTTTGATGGATCAAGCCCCCATAGGAACAATAGCAAAGTGCCTGGTATTCAGAAGGCGTTCTTATGTTCAAGTTCATTTTAGAGTTTCTGAGCGGTCCACGGAAAAATAAGGAGTCGAACGACACCAATATTCGCGTCTGGACGGAGATT
>CAWAIK010000026.1:0-27327 GCA_963782115.1 uncultured Verrucomicrobiae bacterium | reverse complement strand
TAACGTCATCAGTGCAAACGGACTAGACATGGAAATGACTTTATCCATTCGGTTTTACCCAAGGGTGAAATCTCTCGGTCTTTTACATCAACAGGCAGGGCCTGATTACGCGGATAAAATCGTGGTCCCGGAGATACAGTCGATCGTTCGAAATCTTTGTGCGAATTTCGAACCAGAGGAGATTTATAGAACTCAGCCCTCTTTGGCTCAATCTATGCTCGCACAGGCTTCGAAGCGCCTTGAGGAACGGTTCATTGTTCTGGAAGCTATATTGATCAAACTGATTAAACTTCCAGCGACTGTACAAACGGCTATTGAGTCCAAGTTAGTTGCCAAAGAAGCAGCGGAGGAAATGAAATTCAAGATCGAAAAAGAGGCTGGCGAAAAGCAAAGAAAGCTGATTGAGGCCGAGGGGATTAGACTGTTCAATGGCAAGATTCAAGAATCTCTTTCGGACCAAGTGCTCCGATACAAGGGTATTGAAGCCCTGCTAGAGATGGCTAAATTCGGAAAATCAAACAACTTTTTTTTTGGAGGGCCGGACAATCTGAGATATCTCATGGATCTTGGTTCGGGCGCAACGGTCAAAGGAGCGACGCCTTTAGGCACTCCGGTGCCCTCCGTGACGCCAGTGCCGCGGGCCTTGCCAACTGGTCTACCAGAGCCGACGCCGTGATGATTGTCGTTTGACGTTCACGGCATTCGGCCGAGAGCCCATCCATAAGCCAGGTAAAATGACATTACGTTGATTTGCAGAGCTGGTTCAGGAAAAGAATTCTCGAATTCGCTTCTCGACTGCAGGCCAAGGTGCTAGCATCGGTTTCTTTGTCATCATGATCACGAATACGTCGCCTCTAACTTGGTAGTTGCCATCTAAGTCCCGGTTGTTAGTAAACTTGCCGTGGCACTCGTCCCCGGTCACGATGACGCCGAATCGTTGGGCTTCCCTTTGTGCCCTTTCAAGGATCTGGGAAAGGGAGCGGTTGCCAATTAAAACGGAGATCGTACGGATCATGCGATCGTGCAATTGGGGTTTGCTATTATTCCGGTTGAGCTGACACGCTGTAAAAGGGTAGTTGCGGCCGGGCAAACGCTCGAAACTTGGCCTCTCTAAATAAGTCAATTATTTAGGATTAAGCAAGAAAAACAGGCTCAGGCGATTAACTTTAAATCGGGAAGCGCTCGATCCCGAAACGGTTGAAGAGGACAAGGCTTTATTGGCATGGCTCGCGGACGGCCATTTTATCTTTTTGGGTTATCGGGATTACGATCTGGTCCAAGAAGGTGACGAAGACATTTTGCGTGTTGTGCCGAGTTCCGGTCTTGGCATATTGCGTGAGACAAGCCACACCAAGGTTTCGCAAAGCTTCGCCACGGTCACTCCGGAAGTAAGAAGGCTCGCGCGCACTCCCGAACTGCTGGTGCTGACCAAGGCGAATTCGCGCTCCACGGTGCACCTCCGGGCATACCTTGATTACGTGGGCGTAAAGCGTCTTGACGCGAAAGGTCAGGTCTTAGGCGAGCAACGCTTTCTGGGGCTTTTTACTTCCACCGTCCATAACTCACGTCCGACGGACATCCCGCTCCTGCGTCGTAAGGTGAAGAACGTCGTGGCGAGGGCTGCCTTCGATCCAAGTGGCCACAGGGGAAAGGTGCTGGCTGCAATTCTGGAACAGTATCCGCGCGACGAACTTTTCCAGATATCCGAGGACGAGCTTTTCGAAAATGCCATGGGGATACTCCGCTTGGGCGAGCGACAGCGCACCCGCCTTTTCGTGCAAAGCGATGTTTATGGCCGCTTCCTGTCGTGCCTCATCTATGTGCCCCGTGAAAACCACACTACCGAGTTGTCGAGCGCATGCAGTTGATCCTGACGAAGGCTTTCAACGGCATCAGCTCGGAGCATACAGTGCACCTGTCCGATATGCCGCCGGTTTATGTGCACGATTTCGGCGTGAGCCACGCCCGAAAGGTCAAGCCAGACGTAACCAAAGTGAAGGGCGGATTCGAAGAAGCTTTCGTTCGCGCATGGTACGGCGAGATTGAAAATGACGACTTCAACCGCTTGGTGCTGCGGGCAAATCTCGGTTGGCGCGAAATCACTACTGAAATTGAGAATGCACTGGACTCCGTCGAAAACCTGGATGAAGACCGGATTCTCCGCCGGTTTCTGGCTCTGATCCGGGCAACCGTCCGCACCAATATTTCCAGAAAGACGCCAGCGGGGCACCCAAACCCTACATTTCCTGCAAGTTCAACCCAGCACTCGTGCCTGGACTGCCTGAGCCCAAACCAAAGTTCGAAATCTACGTTTACTCGCCGCGCGTCGAGGGGGTGCATTTAAGAGGGGGCGAGGTCACGCACGGAGGATTGTGCTGGTCCGACCGAAGGCGGGGCACCGAGGTCCTCGGCCTCATGAAAGCGCAAATGGTCAAAAATACCGTGATCGTCCCGGTCGGCTCGAAGGGAGGATTCGTAGTCAAGCAGCCCCCTGCTGACCGCGAAGCCTTAATGAAAGAAGGGGTGTCGTGCTACCAGACCTTCCTGCGCGGGCTGCTGGATTTAACCGACAACCTGGTCGCAGGCAAAGTCATTCCGCCAAAGGACGTGGTGCGCCACGATGCCGACGATCCTTACCTGGTGGTCGCCGCGGACAAGGGCACCGCGACCTTTTCAGATATAGCGAACGGCGTCTCAAAGGAATACGGCTTCTGGCTGGATGATGCGTTTGCCTCGGGCGGCTCCGTCGGCTATGACCACAAGAAGATGGGGATCACCGCGCGCGGCTCATGGGGATCGGTCATGCGGCACTTCCGTAAGCTCGGGATCAACACGCAGACCACCGATTTCACTGTCGTTGGGATCGGCGACATGTCGGGCGACGTGTTCGGAAACGGCATGCTGCTCTCGTGGACCTCTGGGTGCTCGGCGCTTTCGATCATCGCCATGTTTTTTTCGATCCCAATCCCGATCCGGAAGCGAGTTTCAAGGAACGAGAGCGGTTATTCAACCTCCAGCGCTCTTCCTGGGCTGATTATGATCCCAAGCTGATATTGAAAGGGGGCGGCATTTATTCGCGCAGTGCCAAATCGATCACGCTTACCCCTGAAGCCAAGAAAGTCCTGGGAGTGGATACCAGTTCGCCTACAGCAAGATTATGCTCTACGATGAGCTGCTTACTTCCAGAGTGCCGAGTGATCCTTACATCTCCACTGCGCTGGTGCGCTACTTTCCTGCGCCCCTTTCGCGAGCAGTATCGCGAGCAAATGGAGCGTCATCCGCATCGGGAGGCGATCACCAGTCGGCCGGCCTTGCTGAGCGGAGTGGCTCGGCTGGCCGTTCATCAAAACCAACGGTCAATCGGCTCATTGCACCGCGCAGCGAGCTTTTATTCACGAGAAGTGGTTTCCGCAAACAGCGATGGCGGCTTTGCTCGACAGTGACGAGCGGGTGGCTGAAAAGGATCGGCTTTATCGCGCGCTGGACCGGATAGTCGAGCACAAGGAAGCTTGGAACTACATCTGGCTGGGCGCTGGAAAGATTTCAGGGGTGCCAGCTTCGATGTTTTGCTTTACGATCTGACGAGCACCTACTTTGAAGGCGAAGTCGAAGAGGTCGATAAAGCCCGCTATGGTCACTCGCGCGATCAGCGGTCCGACTGCAAACAACTCATTCTGGCGCTGGTGGTGACTTCGGAAGGTTTTCCGCTTTCCTACGAAGTCTTTGATGATGCCCTTAGGGATAGAAGGGCAGAGTGAACGGTCGCTCATATGTTGTAGCCTATCAATCAGTCACTTACAAAAGAAACCCCGCCATTCGGCAGGGCTTAAAAGTGGTTGCGGGGGTAGGATTTGAACCTACGACCTTCAGGTTATGAGCCTGACGAGCTACCAGGCTGCTCCACCCCGCGTTTTTATTCGAGAGGTAAACTGGCTCGGTTTTGGAAACGCGCAACTCGATTTGTGAAGTATTTCAGTATTTCCGGTGCAATTGACCTCGAAGTACAGGTCTCCAACCCGCCGACCTGGATCATTGGGCCTGCACTGGGCGAGAAATCGCTGATAGGGAATCCGACCGACACGCTCAAAGTTTGCCCGACGCGGGCCAAGCCAACGGCTAGCGTCCTGTCCACGGACGGCTATGCGGCACAAATGATGGCAGGGGCCTTGAGCGTGGGAAACTGGAACTCCGTACTTGGCACCACGCTCGCCCTCAAAGGTGTGACGCCCGATTTGATCAAGGACTTGGCGGGCGCCGTGTACTCCCACCGTTCGCCCGATGGCAACTGGCTGCCGGGTGGCGCTTCGAGCGCCGGCGCAGGGAGTGATCGCCAAGCACTTCGCCGAGCGCGATCTGGAACTCTCGAGACACAGGCCGCTGAGCGCGAGCCGGCAAGTGTTGTCACCTACCCTCTGCACGGACGCTGGGAACGGTCCCCTTCATCGCGTCGGAAGCCGCCGAGGGCAAGTGACCCCCTTATAAGCAAGCCGGACCGATTACTCCTAACTATTTTGGAACGCACGATGCGAACAACTGGGAACATAATGAGTTATAGTTTCCTTCGCGCAGTCCTTGATAACTTGAGATCAATGTCTCTTTAGAGTCGATCCGTAGTGAAGCCGAAGATGTTAGAAAAAGATTTGATGCTGTTATAGTAATGGCCCGTCATTACTAGATAGTGATGAGAGGAAATCTGATTGAGCAATCGATGACCGTCTTCCACCCGAACGATGCCGCCGTTGCGACAATCAGAGTTCGGAAACTGTGCGTAGCCTTCTAGAGTTGCCTCTGCCACAGTCATTTTATCGAATGTCGAAGCCAGTTTTGCCAAGGTCACATTCCCCTCAGGGATTCGAGCGTCGATGGCATTCGCGTCTTCATCGACAATCGCGAGAACCTTTGCGCGTAACGTCCATTCACGGGCAAAAGGTTGGGGAATGACCCCCATATAGCCACAATGGCCGATCAGGATATAATCGTCCGGGTCTCCTTCAACCTGCGGGAAGCTCGTGATGCGTTCGTGCCTGAGGGCCGCGTTGCCGAGCAGAAAAGGATAAAGATTTGTCATGAAAATCGGAGAGCGAAGCGTCCGGTGCAGGATGAACTTGGAAAGCATCGACACGGTGTCAGCTTCGCACCCCCAAAGAAGTCCCATCTCCTGGTAGAGTCGATTCCACACCTGACACGGGGTACTGTCGGAAAAATGCGACTCATTCAGACAATTCATACCGACAGCCACGAGTTGCCTTTCATCCTGGATTTCCCGCAGAACTGCCAGGTAAAGCCGAGCTGCGGCTTTCGCCGCCTGGTCTGACAAGTCGCTTTCGGGCAAATTCCAGCTGCGGCTGACTTGAAATGCTTCAGTGTCATCGATCTGCTTTGCGCGCTGGCCTAACTCTTTGAAACTGCGCTTCTCAATAGTGATTCCGAACTTCTCGGTCATCCGCTGAGTGCATTCGTTTTCCCACCAGTAAAATCTCTTGAAGATGGGCGCCTGCTGGCCTTCGCCCGGACTATCCTGATAGACAATGAATTTTGATGTTTTCAATTCGCGGCGCGCGGCTAACGCTCGGCACAGCATTTTAGTCTCTTCGAGATTGTTAGGTCCGATGCATTGGACACCTTTGGCTTGGAGGTAGGACATGAGTTCCCAATCCCACATCGATACGGTCCCGAATTCGGAGGTAACTATCAAAATCGGAACGCTGATGCGCTGGAATTCTGCGGCTTGGCGATATCCTTCGCCCAAAAGTTGCGGAAAAATGACGGCATCCGCTTCAGGTAACGGCGATCCCAGGGGAACCGGCGAAAGCAACTCTGCTTCTAAAGCCAGGAGTTCGTGCAGGATAGTTAACTGGTTGTCAAATCCTTGATCTCGCCCCGGATCAAAAAAAATGGGAAGTAATTTTGCTTTCATGTGATCTCCACGGAAACCGATATCGTACAACCGGGATAAAGGAGGGGCCAAGGAGATTCAGAGAGCGGTGCAATGCATCCGCGGCGGCTTGCAATTTCGCCGCTCGACGCAGCGTTCCAAAACAGGCAAAGGTTTTCAAACGGCTAAAGGTGTGGTATTTTGCCGGGAGTTTTTTCTTATCCCCCCAAGGTGCGAACAGACGCTACTACCGCCCACTCTGGTCACGAGGACAACGTGGGCGACCCGATTCTGTTGGCAGAAAATTCATCCGCGTTAGAACGAAGACCCTTATTCTCACATGAAAGTTGGCATTGACAGCTACAGCTACCATCGGTTTTTCGGCGAGATCTACCCGAACCAGCAACCCGCGTCCAAACCCTACACCATGGCCTCCTTCCTTGACCGGTCGAAGGAGTTGGGGTGCGATGGCGTGAGTCTCGAATCATGTTTTTTTTCTGATTTCGACGCCTCGTATCTCAAAACTCTACGGAAGAAACTCGATGATTGCGGTTTCGATCGAGTGTACGCATGGGGTCATCCGGATGGGCTGGAAGCTGGAGGAAACGAGCAGGCAAAGGATGAGATGATTCAGCACATTGACCATGCGGTGGCTCTTGGAGCTCCAGTAATGAGGGTGGTCGGCAGCAGCCTGATGTTTCGGTTTCAACCGCACGAACCGCAGCTGAAAAAGCTAGCCTCCTGGTTCAAAGAAGCGACTTCGATAGCTGAGAAGAAGGGCGTCAAATTGGCAGTTGAGAATCATATCGACTACAACGCGGACGAGATAAAATGGCTGGTTGAGGCTGTTAATTTGACTTTGTAATTTTTAAATTGACGTTTTCCCGAATTTTTGCTGACTTGACTCTCAGCTCTAATGGAGAAGCAATTCTAAATCCGAAGAACATAGTGAAATCAAGAAGAGCCCCCTGAGAGGGGTGGCAGATCGATTTCTAAGTTTTGTGATGAGTTACGCCGAGCATTTTATAAGTTATCGGCGGGATGTGTCTGAGAAGGCTAGGCAGTATGCTTCCGGCTTGATGCAGGCAGGCTCGCGTAAAAATATCTACGCGATTTCAGAGGTAGTGCCGGACACCGACGAACGAAATCTGCAGCAGTTTATCACTCACTCTAAATGGAGCACGCGTGAAGTGCTTGATCATGTGGCACGCGATGCAGATGAGTTGATCGGGGATACAACGGACGCCGCGCTGATTATCGACGAGAGTGGGTTTGCCAAACAAGGCAAGATGTCTGTCGGCGCCAGTCGTCAATACCTAGGGCGATTGGGTAAGGTCGATAATGGGCAGGTGGCAGTCTTCGGAGTTTTGGCCAAGGGACGTTTTGCCACAGCCATTGATACTCGGCTCTACTTGCCCAAAGAATGGACCGCTGATCCGCAGCGATGCAACCGGGCTGGCATCCCGGAAAGCGAACAGGTCTTTAAGACCAAAAACCAACTGGCTCTGGAAATCGTTGAGCAGGCCCGTCGCAACGGAGTGCGCTTTGGCTGGGTTGGAGCCGATGCGGGCTATGGCAGCGGTCCGGATTTTCTCTTTGCTTTGGAGGATGGCGGCCACAACTTCCTGGTCGACGTTCACAAGAGCTTCATGGTCTACGAGATTGATCCGCAGCCCGCCATTCCACCAGAGCCTTCAAGTAAGGGGCCCAAAGCAAGGCGCAAGATTACCGGAAAGAAGGGTCTGAGCGTCGAGGAGTTGGTGGAATCATACTCCCTGAAAGATTGGAAGATTTGCAATGTCAGAGAAACTACTCGGGGCTCGCTCAAACTTCGGGTGTTACGTAAGAGCGTAGATGTGTGGGACAAGCAGAGCGAGCAGGCGCGTCGCTATGAACTCTTGGTCACCGAGAACATGGACGGAGAAGATCGGAAGTATTCATTGACCAACCTAAATCCGTCGACCTCGACGCGGCGTCTAAGCTGGATGCAGAGACAACGCTATTGGGTAGAACGGTGCTTTGAGGATGGCAAGGGTCAGTGCGGCATGGCGGACTACCAGGTGCGCCTTTGGAATGCGTGGCACCATCATATGGCACTGGTGATGATGGCAATGCTCTTCATGCTGACCGAAAAACTCCAGATGAAAGACCAATGCCCTTTGCTAAGTTGCGCGGACATCGAGAAGTTGCTAGCGGCATTCCTACCGCGAAAGGACGCGAGCCCAGAGCAAGTCTATAGTCATATGAAGCGTCGCCACGAAATGCGAAGACGAGCGATCGAGTCTCACGCCAAATGCAATGCGCAGCGGCGATCTAAAGTAACGTAGTCAAATTAACTCAGATCATTTCGGGGTCAACCTGGATACCGCGAATTTCCTGCGGGTTCTGGATGATCCTGTGGAGGCCACCAAGAAGCTCGCGAAACATGTGTATGCGACGCATGTCAAAGATTTGCGACCTGTCAAAGGCGTCAACGTTAAAGAATGGTATTACTTTTCTTCCGTCGCGGCGGGTACCGGGCTTATCCAAATAAGGGAAATCGCTGAGATTCTGAACCAGAACGGATATCAGGGTTTTTTGGCCTTCGAAGGGGACATGCCTCATCCGGACTACGAGGGGCAAGAGGAAAAGATGATCGAGGAAAGCATCAGGTATCTGAAAGAAGTCGCCTCAGGGCTCAAATAGTAAACAAGAACGTTCAACTTACCGGGAAGGTTTCCCCAGAAATGAGTAAGCAATTACGCGTAGCGATCGTGGGCTATAAATTCATGGGCAAAGCCCATTCGAATGCCTGGCTTCAGGCTCGCCGATTTTTCGACATTGAAAGCCAACCCGTCCTTAAAGTTGCCTGCGGTCGCAATAAGGATCCACTCCGTGAATTCGCCGAGCGTTGGGGTTGGAAGGAAACCGAAACAGATTGGCATAAAGTTATAGAGAGAGATGACATCGACGTCGTGGACATTTCGCTTCCTCAGCACCTGCACTGTGCAGTTGCGACGGCGGCAGCCAAAGCAGGCAAGCACATCTTCTGCGAGAAGCCAATGGCTTTGACTGTAGCGGAGGCGCAGGAAATGCTGAAGGCGGCTCAAGAAGGTCGAGTTAAACACTATCTGAATCACAATTATCGGCGTTGTCCCGCCGTCCAGCTGGCAAGGCGATTGATTGAAGAGGGTAAGATCGGGCGAATCTTCCACTGGCGCGGAGCTTATCAGCAAGACTGGATCGTCGACCCTAACTTTCCTCTAACGTGGCATCTGCAGAAAGAGACTGCTGGCTCGGGGCCTCACGGCGATCTCAACTCGCATAGCGTTGACTTGGCACACTATCTGGTGGGGGAGATCGCAACCGTGGCCTGCCTAACTGCAAGGTTTGTCGAAACACGGCCGCTCCCTAGTAAAGGAGCGGGGACCTTCGCTGCTGGTGGTTCGGGCACTTCAAAGGAGGTTGGAGAAGTTACGGTGGAAGATGCATCCCTGATGAATGTCGAATTCACCAATGGTGCAGTGGGCTCCTTCGAGGCAACTCGTTTCGCATCCGGTCGGAAAAACCGAAACACTTTTGAGATTTATGGAAGCAACGGAGGCTTGGCTTTCGATCTCGAACGCATGAACGAGCTCCAGTATCATTCTCGTGTCGAGCCCGACTACGTTCAGGGATTCAGAACGATCCTTGTTACAGAGCCGTCGCATCCCTATATTGGCAACTGGTGGCCTCCGGGCCACATCATTGGTTACGAGCACTCGTTCGTTCACGCGGTGGTGGATTTCATCAATGCGATCGACAAGGACTTGCCCATCCAGCCAAACTTCTCGGACGGCCTGAAATGTATCAAAGTGCTGGAAGCGGGCTTGCAATCAGCAGCTTCCGGCAAGCGGGTCGCCGTCATGGCATAAAGGGCGCAATATGAATAGACAATCTCACCTAACAGGCCAGCCGCCACTTTCATGACCGGCGTGAGGTGATCGCCACGCCAATGTTGAAGGTAGAGAACGTCAGTAAACAGTTTCCCGGCGTTCAGGCCCTTCGCGCTGTCAGCCTGGAGGTCAAGTCAGGCCGCGTTCATGCGCTCGTAGGAGAAAACGGTGCGGGTAAATCGACCCTGGTGAAAATCATTTCGGGGGCGCAACCGCCCGATAGCGGGCGAATCATTTTCAACGACGTCGCCTTTGAGGAGTACTCGCCGGCTTATGCTTCCGCCCACGGGATCTCGGTGGTCTACCAGCGCCAACAACTGGTTCCGATGCTTTCAGTGGCAGAGAACATTCTGTTGGGCGAACAGCCGACTCGCTCCAGATTCCTGATCGATCGATCCGAAACCTATCGTATTGCTGGGGAACTCCTGACCCGTCTGCGCGTCGAGGTTGATCTCAGGAAGAGAGTCGCCGAATTGACGCCAGCTCAGCAGCAGGAAATTGCGATCGCGAAGGCGCTCTACCGGCAGGCCAAGCTGATCATTCTCGATGAACCAACAGCGGCCCTTGGGCCGAGCCAGATCGAGCGTCTCTTTGAACTGATCCGTGATCTCTGCTCCCACGGCATCAGTGTCTTGTATATCTCCCATCATCTGGAAGAGATTTTTCGGCTCGCCGACCGAATCACTATTCTTCGCGACGGGATGCTCGTGACAACTCAAGCGACGACCGATCTCACGCAAAGCGCCGTCGTGAATCTGATGGCGGGGCATGATCCTCAACGGGTCGATGAGCCCTCGACGCTTCCTGCCGGCATGGTGGACGTGGACGTTCGAATAGAATCGACTGCCTCCCAGGAAAGTGCGCTTCTCGAAATTCGCGGGCTGACTGCGGGACCGGTTCTACGGAATATCAATCTGGTTGTCCCCAAAGGTCAGGTAGTAGGTGTTACGGGTATCCTGGGATCGGGCACGCATGACATCGCCCAGGTTCTCTTTGGATTGATGCAACCTGTGATGGGTGAGATCCTGCTCGGCGGAACGCCCTACAACGCCCGCGATCCTCGTGAGGCAATCGCTCGGGGAGTCTTTTTAGTTCCCGAAAATCCCTCTCGGGACGGCGTAGTAGCTCAAATGTCGATCGCGCAAAATATCACCTTGGTGGACCTGCCGGCGATCACCAGATTTGGGATTTTGCAGATCCAAGAGGAGTCGGTGACAGCTCGGAAGTATGTGACTATGCTGCGTATCGCGGCTCCTTCGGCTGTGCGAGAAGTTGCCAAACTAAGCGGCGGCAACCAGCAAAAGGTTCTCTTAGCAAAAGCGCTGCAGGCCAAGGCACAACTGTTAATCCTGGAAGAGCCTACTCAAGGAGTCGATGTCAACGCAAAAGAGGAGATTCACCGGATTGTTAAGGAGCTTGCCGCAACGGGAAAGGCCGTTCTCGTGATTTCAACCGATATCCGGGATCTGCTTCTTTTCACGGATCGGATGCTTGTTCTGCGCGATGGGCAAATCGTCGACGATCTGCCTGCGAGTGTGGCGGATTACACCCAGGTATTGAACCTAACGTTAGGCGTGGAGGAAGACGAGTGAGCTCAGAAAAGGGTGTAAATGATCAGCTGACAGCCAAAAATCAGCGATCGCAGAAGGGGCCACATCCAACGGTAGAGCGCCTCCGAATCGATGCTGCGACCTATGGGTCCACCATAGTCCTGATCGTCGGGATCATCATCACCGCGATTTTTCAACCGGTGTTCCTGAGCATTTCCAATATCGCAAACGTGCTATCGCAGATCGCGGTTCTTGGCATCCTAACAATGGCACAAACAATTGTCCTCATTTCAGGAGGGATCGATTTGTCGGTTGGAAGCAACGTCGCGTTGTCAGGTGTGGTGGCAGGGTTGCTCTTCATGCATGGGGTGCCGCTCTGGATAGATTGTATCGCCGCGCTGGGCTGCGCGAGTGTCATCGGTCTGATCAATGGCGTGTTAATCGCTCAGAACCGGGCACATCCTTTTATCATTACCTTGGGAATGCTCACGTTGCTGGAGGGGATTGCCGAACTCGTTACTGGGGGGAGCCCGGTCAATGATATGGGGGCTCTTGCCACGACCTTGGGCGGAACGATCTTTTTTGGCATTCCAACGGCGGTGGTGCTGCTGTTTGTCGTGGTCTTGTTAACGGCATTCTTTCTGGCCCGGACACCCTTAGGCCGTACGGCCTACGCGATTGGAGGCAATGAAGAAGCGAGCTACCTTTCAGGCATCCCGATCAAACGAACCAAGATCTATATATATACGCTGGCTGGCGTGATTGCGGGTATTGCTGCGCTTACATTGAGCGGCATTCTCAATGCCGCGGAGGCGAACATTGGTACGGGCCTGGAGCTGCAATCCATTGCCGCTGCGGTCATTGGTGGCACTCCGCTCATTGGCGGTAGAGGAGGGGCTTGGAGATCGCTCCAAGGAGTTTTATTGCTTGGCGTCGTCTCCAATAGCCTCAATCTGATGTCGGTAGGGGCGAACTACCAAAATATCGCGCTCGGCATTATCGTTTTAATTGCGGTCATGGTGCAGAAAAATCGATGATCAGATCTCTTTCGATCCGGACCACTGCCAAAAATTTTCCCTTGACTAACACCCTAACACAACTAAAAGCGGAGACCCCCATGTATTCTCAACTGACTATCGGATTGTCGAAAAAACGTCCTTCCACCTTTTCAATGCCGGCACGCATTTTGATCTTGCTTCTCACCGGCTTGTTAGCAGGTTCCGCAGCGTCCTCAGGAGCGGATGCAACGCCTGCCGCAAACGGCAAGACCCTCACCATTGCCTTCATGCGACCCGGACCGGATCCTTACTATCAGGACGGGCAGAATGGAGCGGTGATGGCAGCGCCAAGCCTGGGTGCCAAGGTGGTTACCTACTTCTCCAACAACAGTCAATCGCAGGAACTAGCGAACGTCGAGGACGCAATTTCCAAGAAGGTCGACGGGATTTTAATGTACGCCGTCTCGCTGTCAGCAGAATCAGCCGACGTAGCGAAAGCCAATGCTGCGCATGTTCCTATTTTTCTCTTGTACGGCTACGACAAGAATCTGCTGCCGAAAGTGGCCGGCTTCGAACAGGTCAATCTGATTGAATATGGCAAAGAGGTTGGTACCTGGCTTGCGAAGCATCTGTCCGAAGGAAAGGTTGCGATTATCACGGGTCTGTTGGGACGCGGAGATGCCGAGGCCTATGCCGAAGGTTTTAAGAACGGCCTTGCCGACAACAAGCAATTGACGGTGGTCGCCCAGGTGCCGGGCGATTGGAATCGACAGAAGGCTCAACATGCAGCTCAGGACCTCATTACTGCGCATCCCGATTTGAAGGCGATGTATGTAGAGAATGAGGATATGGCGATTGGTGCGATCCTTGCTCTGAAGCGTGCCGGCAAGCTTTCGCAAGTACTGGTCGTTTCGTGCAACGGTGCGCCGTACGGACTGGAGGCCATTGGCAACGGAGAAATCCAAGCGTCCAACACCTGTTCGCCCGCTCTGGAGGCCGTCATGGGGCTTCGCGTTTTGACCGGGGTCATCGGAAATACCACGGAACCGGGCCACCTCTACTACTCGCTCACTGTGTTCGTGACTAAAGACAGCATTAAAGACGCGAACCCGTGGGTTCCGGACGAAAGCGGCATTCAAAAATTTCTTTCGCTCCCGCTGTTAAAGCCCGTCGCGGAATCAGAACTCCCGTAATCTGGCCCACTCCTGTCTCCTGACTCCTGCCATGCCTACATCTCCATACAAAGATTCTCAATTATCGATTGCAGAGCGTGTGTCCGACCTGTTGGGGCGGATGACGCTGGCCGAGAAAATCGCCCAAATGTATTCTCACTGGCTGATCTTGTCTCCTGACGGCAATCATCGGATCCGTACCGATGCCTTTGCTCAAGCTGCGACCACCAACGATTTGAAAGAGAAGCTCAAGCTGGGTGTCGGGCAGATCACCCGCCCGCTTGGCACACGTCCCATCGATCCCAAAGAAGGGGTGCGGGCGCTTAACGCCCTGCAAAACGCGATGTTCGGTGGGGACGCACTGAAGAAACCATGGGTGAAGACCCCTACCTGACAGGGGTCCTGGCCACCCGCTACGTCAAGGGACTGCAGGGAGAAAATCGCGAAATCCTGGCGACGCTGAAGCACTATGTCGGACACTCCTTCAGCGAAGGGGGCCGCAATCATGCGCCGGTGCATCTCGGCTTCAAGGAACTCAATGACATCTTTATGCTGCCATTTGAAATGGCGGTGAAGCAGGGCAATGCCGGCTCGGTTATGCCGGCCTATCACGATATCGACAATGAACCCTGTCATGCGTCTCGCTTTTTGTTGACCGAAGTGCTGCGCGACCAGTGGGGCTTTGACGGTCTGCTGGTCGCCGACTATGCGGGCATCAACTTGCTCCATACCCACCATGGGGTAGCCGAGGACAAGGCCGAAGCCGCCGCCCAGGCGTTCAATGCGGGACTGGACATCGAGCTGCCAGGGTTTGAATGCACAGAACATCTGCACGAGGCGATCGGACGTTCTGACATTAGCGAAGACAAAATCAACGCGATCGTGGCGCGGGTGCTGGCCGAAAAGTTTCGCCTTGGCTTGTTTGAAAACCCTTATGTTGACGAAAATCAGGTGAGCCTTCGATCGGACGGTGCGAAAGAGTTAGCTAAAGAGGTGGCGTTACAATCGGTCGTTTTATTAGAGAACAAAGGAATTTTGCCTCTTCATCTCACAGCAAAATCCAAAGTGGCTGTCATTGGGCCGACGGCCGACGACCAGCTCGCAATGTTTAGCGGCTACATCTTCCCGGTTCATTTGATTATTGCCAATATGGCAGAGAAGCGGGTCCGATACGCTAAAACTCCGTTGCAGGCATTGAGCGAACGCTTTGGTGGTGAAAATGTGAGTTATGCTAAAGGCTGCGATATTCTTACCGAACGCAACGCTGAGGCACCGGTGTTTCCGGGAGATGTGGACTCGGATATGGCCGCCAATCTCAACCGCATCTCACCAATCAGTCGGGATACCTCGCAAATCCAGGATGCGGTTGAACTTGTCCGCCAGTGCGATGTCGCTATCGCCTTCGTGGGAGACCTGGCCGGGCTGTTTCAGACCGGTACGGTGGGCGAAGGCTCGGATACTCTCAGCCTCCAATTGCCTGGCGCACAGGAACAGCTTTTGCGGCAGGTCGTCGCGACCGGCACGCCGACGATTATCGTGATGCGGAATTTGAGATCATGGTTGGCGCGTCGAGCATTGACATTAAGCTCAAAGGCAGGATCGAAGTTGTTGGTAGAAACCGAGTGCTCGATAAAGTCTGGCGAATGGAAAGCAACGCCAAGGTGGAGTGACGACAATTGTTTACGTGCTCTCAAGGATAGGCTCAGCGAGTAGATTTCGCTTTGCTCCCGATCCGATGAAAACGGCAAGAAGCGCCGCCAAAATACAAAGCAATCCGGACGAAAAGAAGGCGATCGAGTAATCACCGGTCTGAGTTCGCAAGATACCCGCAAGCCATGCTACTGCGGCCGCACCAATCTGATGGAATGCGGCAATCCAACCGAACATCAGTGCGGCGTTCTCTTCTCCGAAGGCTTTAGCCGCAAGTTTTACGGTAGGTGGCACTGTGGCAATCCAGTCGAGACCATAAAAGACAGCATAGATCGATAGGCCGTAAAAATTGAAATTAAACGCCAGCGGCAAAAAAATAAGCGAAAGTCCCCGAAGAGCATAATACCAGGCCAGCAGCTTTCTGCTATCAAATCGATCGGTTAGCCAACCAGAGGCAGTGGTTCCAACCAAATCAAACACACCCATCACAGCCAAAAGACTCGCCGCCCCGACTTCTGGAATACCACGATCAATGCAAGCCGGGATGAGATGTGTTCCGATCAAGCCGTTTGTCGAAGCGCCACAAATAAAGAATGTACCTGACAAAAGCCAAAAATCACGGGACCGAAGGCCGTGGCGCAGAGCCGACAAGGCCCTGTGAGCCGGGTTCTCGCTTCGCCGCTCGACGCGGTGCAAATCGTTCTCACCGTAACGCGGTAGCCCGATATCCGAAGGACGATTCCTTAAGAGCAGGGCAGCAACGGGGACCATCAGCAACGCGAGTAGAGCAACCGTCAACGAGACCGCGCGCCACCCAAAACTTACGGAAAGATTGGCTAGCAGTGGAAGAAAGATGAGCTGACCCGTCGCACTGCTCGCGGTCAAGATCCCGAGCACCAATCCCCGATTGCGAACAAACCATCGTTCTGCGACTGTTGCTCCGAGTACCATCGCTATCATGCCAGTTCCTGATCCTACCAAGATCCCCCAGAGAATCATCATCTGCCAAGGAGCTCGCATCAACGATGTCAATGCGACACCGAGGCCCAGGATAAGCAACGAAAAGCTAACTGTGCGCCGAAGACCAAAACGCTCCATGACGGCGACGGCAAACGGGCCGATCATTCCGAAGAGGAATATGTTCACCGCTATAGCGGCGCTGATTGTCGCAGCGGACCAACCAAATTCGTTCTCAAGGGGGACGAGGAGGATGCTCGGCGTTGCCCTGACTCCCGCTCCGGCCAGCAGGATGAAAAAAGTAACGCCAGCGACAATCCAAGCGTAATGCACTTTTGAATTAACTCTCATTCGTTTCCTAATACCGGCGGATACCCCCAAGCAATCCATCATTGCTTCACCGATAGCTTCTCGGTAATCGCATGACTTTCCTTGGATGAGGTCGAACCAGAGGCATGGGTAGGTTCCTTTTTGGCGCGTGATGGCTTGGTTTTGGCTTCTCTTGCTTTGCGGCAAAGGCTTTCGTGACGGCTAATTCCGCAGTGGTAAGAAGAGCTCTAAGTTCCTGAAGCGATTCGGAACCGATCTGAGAAAGAAATTGACGTTGTACTTCCTCCCACAATGGAAAACTCCGAACCAGCTTCCGCTTTCCCGCTGCTGTTAACTGAAGCAAATGTTGCCGGCGATCCTCGCCGGTCGTGGTGGCAACCCATTTGGCCCTGATCAACGGACGTAGATTACGCGTCAAGGTGGTGCGTTCCATCCCGACCTTCCGGGCGAGGACCGCGTGGCTCAACTGGCTCGCGCGGTCGATGTTCGCGAGTAGCGAGTACTGCGTGAGGGTGAGCTCCTCGGGAGACAAAACGGCGTCGTAAAGGGAGGAAAGCTTCCTCGCTATTCTGCGTCCCTGAGAACAGACGCAGGGACCAAGCTCCGGCGGATTCAAACTTTGGTGAATCTTTTCTTGCATAGGTGTAATTACACGTACACTTTATTTAAGCACCAATTCAGCAAAGAGCGACTAAAATGAAATAGAAAGCGAAAGGCTACCGACGCTCGCTGGTTTCGGTCCTGGAAAGGTTTCACAGACGCAATGAACAGCAACACACTGAATGCATTTAATCTCTCGGGGCGCATTGCGCTCGTCACCGGCGCTTCCAAAGGAATGGGCCGTTCCATTGCCGCGATTTTGGCTCAGGCCGGCGCTCGCGTCGTTATTTCCAGTCGGAACCAGGCCGACTGCGACCGGGTTGCGGCAGAGATCAGCCCGGAACCAGACCAATGCATCGGCATCGTCTCCAATATTGGAGATAGCGAGACCCTGGAAGGGCTCGTGGCCACTACGCAGGCCAAAGTCGGAAAACCCGACATTTTGGTTTGTAATGCCGCTGGGGAAGCTCCCATCGGGTCGCTCGAGAAAGTGGAAGCGGCCGTCTTTGATGAGGCAATGATTTCGAATGTCCGGAACAATTTATTGCTCGCAAACCTCGTGGCCCCAGACATGATAGCGCGCCGGGACGGCTCCATCATCATCATGTCCAGCATTGTTGGGAGCCGGGGAAGACCCGGAGTCGGTGTTTATGCCACCACGAAAGCTGCGGTCAACCAATTGGTCCGCACCATGGCGGTCGAATGGGGTCCGTACCAAGTAAGGACGAACGCCATCGCCCCGACAGCCGTGCGCACCGATTTCTCACGCGTACTCTGGGACACTCCTGATGCGCTGGCACGTGCCACAGCGCGTGTGCCGATGGGCCGGATCGGCGAAGCCGATGATGTCGCGGGGCTCGCTCTTTTGTTAGCCTCACCCGCGGGATCCTTCATTAACGGCCAAATCATCGGCGTGGATGGCGGGGCCAGCGCATGGTAGCGAGGTAGTTCGACGTTCGACGTTCGACGTTCAACGTTCAACGTTCAACGTTCAACGAAACTGTACGCGTAGTTCCGATGGGTGCAGGTTCAGGACATAGGTAACACAATAGGTTCAAGACATAGGTAACACTTCAAGGGCAGAACCGGAGTAAAAGGGCCGGTGTATGCCGTGGAAAAAAAGTGAACCTATGGACCAAAGAAGAGAGTTTGCGCTTAAGGCGCTGTGAACGCTGAACTTTCGAGCGTTATGCCAAGAGTATGAGATCAGCACGAAGACCGGTTACAAATGGCGAGAAAGGTTTTTACGGCAAGGGCTGGAAGGGATGGAGGAAGATTCGCGGCGGCCACGAAGCAGTCCCAAGCAATTGAGCGAAGGGCAAGTGTGCGAAATGGTGCCGTTACGTGCTGGAGCTCCGAGCGATGGACAATGCGCGCAGCCAGACGGTGCGAGAGGCCTTTGAGCGGATCTTTAAGCGACACGGTTTACCTGAAGCGATCCGATCGGATAATGGGGCGCCCTTTGCCAGCGTGCAGGCCTTGCACGGCTTGAGCCGGTTGTCGGCGTGGTGGGTGGCCCTGGGGATCGATTTGGAACGAGTTCGGCCGGCGCATCCGCAAGATAACGGAGGGCACGAATGGCTGCATCGGGACATCGCTGAGGAGGTGGAAAGCCTGGGTCAGGGAGCCACGCCCGAGGCGCTGGAGTTGTGGCGAGAGGAGTTTAACCGGGAGCGCCGCATGAAGCGCTGGGGATGCGTTGTCCGGCCGAACTGTACCGGGACTCGAGCAGGCGTTACCGCGCCGCAGAAGTGCATTTGAGCTATCCCGGGATGGAGACTCGTTTGGTGGACAAAAACGGCAAGCTGAGTTGGAAGAACCAGAAGGTATTCCTCACCGGGAGTCTGGCGAGTTGGGAGATAGGGCTCCAAAGGACTGAAAAGGGCCAACTGGAAATCTGGTTTGGCCGGCTCCTGCTCGGACACCTTGACCCGCAGGAGCTCGACTTCCTAAGGTCCCAGGAGGCGTCATGAACCAACTAAACCCTCGTGGGCGAAAGGCTATCCTGTTGGCTCCCTGGAGTCGAGTGGCCGCAACTCGCGACTTACCCACAATCGCCTTTATCCGGGCCGGCGTGCTGCTGCGACGTAGCGTACCTGTCCCAGGCATTCTCGCAACCCACCGGCCCGGGGCGATTATGGATAACTCTGGGCGCCAATTTGTTGTCCGATATCAGTTCGCAGATGACAGAATCAAACCATGAACTAAAACAACATGTGTTACCGATGTCCTGACCCAGAAGTGTTACCGATGTCCTGACTGCGCCCATGCTCCGCCGAACGCCGAACGTTAAACGCCGAACGCCGAACGCCGAACGCTGAACGTTGAACGTTGAACGTTGAACGCTGAACGCTGAACGCTGAACGTTGAACGTTGAACGTTGAACGTTGAACGTTGAACGTTGAACGCTGAATCCGGGTGGACCTCGCGGTGTTGCAAGTAGGCCAGCCGGTCTCGCTGACGGTCGCCACGTAGAAGCTGTCGCGTGAGTCAATGAAGTAAGCTTCGCTACGCGTGAGCGGGTCGGTCTCGGGTAAATTCTCCACCAGTTTCAAATCTCTGTCCCCGCCGTAATCACGGCGCCTTTCGGGACAACAACGACCCCATCGCGAATGTAATAGTTTTCGCCGTCCGCGTGAGCGGATTTACCGTTGGGTGTGATCACGACCCCTTCCCCGATGCGCGCGTTCTTGTCGATAATGGCGCCCTCAATGTGGCAACGGCGGCCGATGCCAAGCGGCGGGGTGCCTGGCTTGGGATCCCAGGCTTCGTCCTGGTAGAAGTCCGCCCCCATCAGGACCGAGTTGCGGATCGTGGTGCCGCTTTCGATCACGCTCCGAATCCCGATGACCGCCCGGTCGATGTGTGCGTCGGTAATGATGGAGCCATCGGCGATAATCGCCCGCTGAACCTGCGTTCCGCTGACCTTGCTGGCCGGCAAAAAACGCTGCTGCGTATAGATTGGATTAATGTGGTCAAAAAAATTGAACGCCGGTACCGTGTCGGTCAGAGCCAGGTTGGCTTCGAAGAACGCCCGTACCGTCCCGATATCTTCCCAGTACTCCTGAAAGATGTAAGCAAATACTTTGTACTTCTGCAGCGAGGTAGGAATGATGTGTTTCCCGAAATCGTCGTGATCGTTGGCTAGCGCATCGATTAAGACTTGGCGGTTGAAGATGTAAATGCCCATCGAGCCCTGGTAGAGCTCGGCATCGGCTGGACGGCCCAACTCGGCCAGCAGAGCGGGCGGAATGCGCAATTCTTCCAGGAGCTTGGGGTCCTTCGGCTTCTCCTCAAAACGGAAAATGTGTCGCCTGGCATCGCTGTGCAGAACCCCGAATCCCGAAGCCGCCTGCCGATCGACCGGGGTGGTGCCCAGGGTAATGTCGGCGCCGTTTTGGAGATGAGCTTGCAGCACGTCTCCGTAATCCATGCGGTAGAGCTGATCGCCGCTCAGGATGAGGTAATGTTCGTAGGGGCGTTCCAGAAAGTAGTGGAGGTTCTGGCGCACCGCGTCCGCCGTGCCCTGGTACCAGCGGGTGTCCTCGGGTGTTTGCTGGGCGGCCAGAATCTCAATAAAGCTCTTAGTAAAGCTGTCGAAATTGTAGCTGGCCGTGACGTGGCGGTGCAAAGACTCGCTGTTAAACTGCGTGAGAACGTAGACTTGGCGGAAACCGCTATTGAGGCAATTGCTGATCGGTATGTCGACCAAACGATATTTGCCGGCCAGCGGCACCGCGGGTTTGGCTCGCTTCTGGGTCAACGGGAAAAGGCGGGTGCCGGCCCCGCCGCCCATGATGATGGCGAGGGTCTTATTTTGGAGGGGTTTTGGGTTCATGTCTTGTATTTACCCTGTTAGGGCATAGCGAATGCCCTCGAGATGCAACTGATATCTCGATCAATTTGCGAGATCCGTTCCGGCCACAAGGAAATCATATGTCAGCAGTCGAAGACTCGGCTTCCCGAATATGAGCAAACCGCCGGCAAGCGCCGCGCGGAGACGGAAGCGCGCAGCGGCAATCAAGCCGGCGATCCCGTCCGTGGCGCCCAGGCGATCCTCAAGGCTGTCGAGGCGAAAGACGCGCCGCTGCGCCTTCTCCTCGGCAAGCCAGGGGGAGCAACGTATCGGCGTGTGGCGTATCATCACTCGATCACTCGATCACTCGATCACTCGATCACTCGATCACTCGATCACTCGATCACTCGATCACTCGATCACTCCATCACTCCATCACTCCATCACTCCATCACTCCATCACTCCGCGAACGTTGAACGCTGAACGTTGAACGTTGAACGTTGAACGCTGAACGCTGAACGTTGAACGCTGAACGCCGACAGTCGGAATGTCAGAGGAAAGGGTCAGCCGTGGGGTCAGCCGTGTCCAAAGCGTCCAGCACTGGAGGCTCAAACGGGTTTCCTTTGGCCGCTCCTTTTTTAGAGTTTTCAGTTTTCTCGCAGGTCGTAGAGGGTCCAGTCTTCGCCTTTGGCCTTGATGGGTTCTTTGGCCCATGGAATTGTGGATTTGGGGAAGTTTTCCTTTTCTTTGTTTCCCCAGAAGACGTAGTCCGCCTTCACGTCCTTAGCGCATCTTTCCCGGTCGGGCGCTCCGTTGAGGATGTGGTCAACCTCTTTTTCTGTTTCTCCGGTGTTTTATATTTGAAGCCCTCCAGTCCTCCGTTGAAGAGGAACCCGGCGATGGTGAAGGTTCCTCCCCATTTCCAGAGGGTTTCGGCTATTGCTGCGGAGGAAAGTACTCCCAAGGCGAGGAAGCACATCGGATGGGTGCTCCCTCGATGACGAGCAGGCTGGTGAAGAGGTCGGCTCCTATGGGGTAGTGGAGGGACTCTCTTGAATAGATACAGTCCGTCGGCCAGAAGGCGACTCCGCTCGCCAAGTAGTTGATGTAACTGACGTGCATCGGCGGGTCGTACGGGTCGTTTGCGTAGAGTCTTCCGTTGCTGATGAAGAGTGCTTCGGAGAAGGCCCTGAGAGCGAACGCAGCGAAGATGGCGGCTACGAGCCAGGTCAGCCACTTCGGGCTCTTTTGTGATATAGGCGTTTCCCTTGGGGTGCTCCTTAGCGAGCGCCATGTGAGAATTGCTGCGAGGGTGCCAGTGCCGAGTGCCAGGGTGGCGGCGTTCCGGTCAATCCCGTAGCAGGCAAGCCCCATCGGGGATCCCGTAGCCCTGCAAGGCGAAGTCGCGCCAAGTGATTTGTTTGGTTTGGCAATGCCCGGCGACGAAAGCCCGCTCGTGGTTGGTCGGCGAACAATAAACACGCAAAATGAAAACGTTGTACCTATTGTGCGGGCTTTATTCTCTGGCAAAGACGACCCTTGCCCGCAAGATCGTTGACCCCTTTTTTTTTACCTCGGACGGGCTCAAAACGCGTCTGGCGCGCCAGCCTGGACCGCCGGCGGGGTATTGGCGAGGCTGAGGCGAGCTCGACTTGTCCCGCCGTCGGATTCGGATTGACCGACGACGCGGCCTCCCAGGCTTCCCGCTGTTCGGCCCGGCGGTTGCTCAACAACTTGCGGCAGGTTTCGAACAAGTTCCTGCAGTTCAACCGCAACGACAATTACGCTTGCGCCTGCGCGGGCTCGAACGTGAAAATCGGCGCTGTTAACATTAACACACTCGGGATGGCACCAAAGTTGCGTGAGAACCGATTTACCTGCAATCGACAGTAGCCCAGCTGACTGCGCCCCAGGTCCAAATCTCTTGGAACAGCCCCTCACAAAATGCCTGAATGATCGGGCCGACGAGAGATTGCGTCGGTCCGGCCAGACCGTATCCGGTTTTCAAACCGCTGAGTTCATCGGGCCGTCAAATCGCTGCTCTCAACTCCGGATGGGAACCTTGGATCCACCGCGAATGAGATCGGTCCGGAGAGTTTCACTTGGTGAAATTCAGGATGAAGAGGGTTGATCAGGCAATTTTTAATGTGAGCACCGTGAACTCCACTGATTAGGACGCTTGGTACGAGTAGGCCGACGGCGGCCGCCGACTCGAGCCAAGCATTGCCAAGCGCCCTGGTCGAATCCGGAGGATAAATTGATCTCCAGTCCTGAGGGTAATCTTCCGGGGCAAGTTCCTCCAGTAAATTGTCCGGAACTTCCGCAATGTAGAGTGGGTAAGAGATTGGCGCGGCGGCTTTTCGATGAACGAGTTTTTCTAGCAAGGAGAGTGGTTCTGAGTTTGCAGCGTAGACTACCGGGGTGCCGAGAATATGCCACCGTCCTTCGGCCTTTAGGCCACCAGCACCGTTGAATTCTTGTTTTGAGGTGCGTAGGGGATCGCTCCCGAATCGAAAGAGGATCACCAGACGTTCCCGTATTTGATGGCACTTAAGAGGCCTTTTACCTGCTGCGCTCCGAGGTCGGTGTCAAGGAGGTCAATCGGTTTTTGGTTGTTGAGACCGTAAGCCGGCGAGGTCATCCAGGCTTGCGCTTCCGTTTGCGAGCCGAAAACTTCCTTGGCCTCGTTGAAGAGCTCATGCGTTCGTAGAATCTTTTCGGACTCCTCCGGGCTCAAGGTGTTCTTCCTTGTGCTGAGGGTTCGCGGAGATAACCCGAGCTTTTCGGCCAGCTCTCTTTTAGAGAGTCCGACTAGCACGGCGACCGAATCGAACTGCCTTGCTGGGATACCGCTTCGGATTAAAGAGATACGTTCAAGTATGTTGGTAGCGGCCTTTAGATCTCGCCCACGTATCTTTGCTCGCCTGATTTTTCGCGTACGTTTGGAATCTGTGGTGGTTACTTTTTCGAGAGATTGAGTGGTGCTCATGATGGATGATACCGTATTTTTTTATGGAGCGCAATATTGCTCTAAGTGTTAAGCAATATTGCCCAGAACTCTGAAAGGTAATTTTCGATTTTACTCGTTATTACAAAAGTCCTTGCTTTTTGGAAACTGAAGAACCCAAGCTGCAGACCATAGTTTGGCCCACGATGACGTGATCCAAGAAATGGATTTGAAGAATCTGCGAGGCCGCCGCGACAGACGCGCAGGTATTCGTTCCGGGCGATGCGGACGATGGGAAGGCGCAAGTGCTGATCGACCAAATGATCTCGGCGATCATGGTCATGGCCACATCGAATCTGTCGGCGGCGAAAATTGAAGAGTGACTGGCAGAAGCTGCAATCGATCCCGGCGTTTCCAGAAATGGAAAAAGATCACGCCCATTTGAAAGGGCTTCCTTGGCCGCCGTGCTACATTTTGGCCGCACAATCAGATTCGGCGGAAGATTTGAAGGAGGCTTGGAAGCAGGTTTGTCGCGAAGGTCACACACTAATTTACAGTGGCGGCATTCGAGAGCGATTTTCAAACGAGCGAATTGCCAAAAATGAAGCTCAGACAGCAACAGCAAATGCCAGAGCAGCCGAAGCGGAACAGCGGGCAGTAACTGGAAACATTCCTCCAGGCCGCCATCCTTTCTCTATGCGATCCTGAGGCGTTTGAACACGGGGACTTTGGCAAAGTCCAAGCTTAATGCAAAGACCGCTGCCGCGACGAGTGTTCCTTCCACAGCGAATATAGGCAGAGGAGCCATGGCGATTCCGCTAGTCGCCAGCGTTGAGGCGATCAGCAGATCAACTACAGACGATCCGATGAGCCACAGGCTTGGACGAGGGGACCCCAGGCGCTGGCGTTCACGATTCGGATAGGTCGTTGCTTGATTGCCAAACACTATGACCACGAAGGCTAGAGTTCTTAGCGTTTCGATTCCAAAACCCAAACGGAATTTGGCGATGGCCAGGACGGCTGTGCAAAAGACCAGCTCGGAGATTCCCATGAACACACCGGCGATCGTCAATTCGCCGATTCGCCAGGCATTGGACATCGGGGACGGTCGCACGTTGTCCGTCGTCAAGGACATACCCAGGAGGTCGCCGGTGAGCATTATAATAACCATCAACATTGGAGTCAGGATCGCGTGCCCGGTCATGACCAGACCCACCGCCAGGAAGAGCACCTGCACAGTTTTCTTGGTAACCGAGTTTAGCTTATAAGTCAGAATGCGCTGGAACGTCACGCGGCCTTCTTTTACGGAAGCGACGATACCGCCGAGGCCTGGTTTGGTCAGAACGATGCCGGCTGCTGACTTGGCAACATCGGTTGCAGTTGACACCGCGATTCCCATCTGCGCCTGGCGCAGTGCCGGCGCGTCGTTGGCGCGCCGTCGCCGCACATACCAACAGTGTGACCACTCTTCTGGAACGCCTTGACGAGGTTGTACTTTCCCTCCGGGAGGACGCCGGCGAAGACAGCGAAATCCTCGGCGCGCACACCGTTTGGGATTGGTCCGGATGGATGCCGCAGGGTGGGTTTCAAGCCGCGGATCGTCAAGGAAGCGGACGGCGCCGCTAGCGCGCTCGCCTTTGTAGCGGCAGGATTTGGGGTGGCGGTGGTCAGTGAGCCGCTGCAAAAGATACCCGCCAAGGACGTGCTTTTCCGGGATCTTGCACGTCGAAGAAGGCGGCGTATCCTGCTCTAGGTAATGCATACGAATAAATAGGGATCGTGATCGAAGATTGCAGTAGCTCCTGCAATTTAGCCTTTATTTCTGCCTTTCGCTCTCTAATCGATATCCAACCGCTTCATAAAGGCTGCGAGCGCGCGTATACTTCTCGAACATCCAGAGAACCAGAATCTTGATCTAGCTTGGGCGGACCGAGTTTTTATGGCTCTGTAAAGATCTTTGCCATAACCCCTGCTCCTGCGAGTGCCTTTCGCCGTCGTATCGATGAAGTTTGCAATGCAGGAGCCCGCGACCAACTTTCATCATGCCGAAAAGCAGGACGGCACGCACGTGGACGGGTTTCCCGACCAACCCGCCAATGATACTCTCCAATATCCGTCTCGAACGAGTTCCCGTTGCTCTTGGGCCATAGCAGAGCTATGATCCTGATAGTCATCTTTTGTATCGGTAAGATCGACCGAAGCTCGAACAAAGATGGGTCAGATTACGAGAGCAAAACCGTCCATGAAGTTTCGACATCTAGAATACTTCGTCGCGGCAGCCGAGGAGTTGAACTTCACCCACGCCGCCGATCGGCTGCACGTTTCTCAACCGCCGTTCAGCAAGCAAATCCATGACCTGGAAGGCGAATTAGGCATAGAATTGTTCGAGAGACGGCGCAAAGGAGTCGCGCTCACGCCGGCAGGTAAATCGTTCCTGATCGACGCCCGGCGGATCTTGGAAGATTGCGATGCTTCGATCAGAAAAGCGCAGCGGATTAGCCGCGGCGAGATTGGGGAATTGGCCATTGGTTATATCTCTGCACTGACGCACGATTTTTTGGGTAAGGCACTGGAAGTCTGGCGGCTAACTGCCCCGGGTATCGTCGTCGATTGCATCGAGATGGATTCCGTATCGCAGGAGAGGGCGCTGCTCGAGGGGCGCATCTCCGTTGGGATACTCGTGCCGAGCGATCGGCCGGTGTTGGAGCTGTTACACGTCCGATTTTTGATTAAATACTCGGTGAGCCTTGCGCTGCCGAAGTCCCACCCTCATGCCAACAAGCCAGAGATTCCTTTAGCGCTCCTGAAAGAGGAACCTTTTATCGGGCTAAATCGTATGTACCCGAATTACGGCGATTGGCTCTTGAAAGTCTGCCGGCGCGCGGGTTTCAAGCCGCGAATCGTCAAGGAAGCGGACGGTGCTGCTAGCGCGCTCGCCTTTGTAGCGGCGGGGTTTGGCGTGGCGGTGGTCAGCGAGCCGCTGCAGAAGATACCCGCCAAGGATGTGATTTTCCGCGCTCTGACTCCCGAAGACAGCGCGTGGGTGCCTGTGGGGGCAGCCTGGAAGCCGGACGCAGTATCCGCACCAGTCGTTTCTCGATTCGTCGACATCCTGGCTCAAACCTGTGCTAACGGAAATGGGGAGCGTCGGACCGCTGCGATCAGTCATTTAAATTAATGATCAAGCTCTCTTGGTCACATGGTGCAAGAAGTGGGCTAAGGAGACCAGATGCAAGCAGTTGTCGGTTTGGGCGGCTCAGCGGGGAGTATCAGGGCTTTACAGACGTTTTTCTCCCGGATGCCCGGGGATAGTGGGTTGGCTTTTGTGGTGGTTCTTCATCTTTCGCCGCAGTACGAAAGCAGTTTAGCGGCATTGCTGCAGAAATCGACACCGATGCTGGTGACTCAGGTCTCCGAGGCGGTAAATATTGAGGCCAATTGCGTCTACGTGATCCCGCCTGGCAAGCACCTTTTAATGGCCGATGGCGTAGTTTTGCGCTTCATCGAGAAATGTTGAGCTCAACATTTCTCGATTAA
>CAWAIK010000025.1:0-30768 GCA_963782115.1 uncultured Verrucomicrobiae bacterium | reverse complement strand
ACTGCCGCAGGTTTGAGCCGAGGTTTTTTCCCAATAGCGTTCTTACTGATCGGCTTCGCGCTCATCCTGGTCCTTTGCGATTTAGCCCTCGGCCTCGGTCGTTATCGAAAACTGCAATTCTCGCTTCCCGACATTCTCCGCGGAATCCGGGACGAACGGGTAGAACTTGAGGTCCGAGCGCAGTTTGCTGTCCGGCACAACGATTCCGTCCGCCTGGCCGTACGTTTTCCGAAATATTTAGATCCGGAACAGGAACAAGCAACATTCCCACTGACCACGGCGTCATCCGAAGCATTCATTCGAATTCCTTTCATCGGAATCGCGCGCGGCACGTTCCACATTGACAGCCTCTATTTTGATTGGCACTCGCCTCTTGGCTTCTGGATCCATCGGGACCACCGGTCTGTCCAGTGCGACGTCCGCATCTACCCAAACCTGAAGCGCGAAGGAAAACAAATCGCCCGCTTTCTGAATCGCGGCGCCATCGGCATGCACACCCAGCCACAGATCGGCAGAGGCCGCGAATTTGAAAAATTGCGAGAGTACGAGCGAGGGGACAGCTTCGATGAGATAAACTGGAAAGCGACGGCAAAACGGCGCTTTCCTGTCACGAAAGTGTTCCAGCTAGAGCGATCCAAGGAAATCTATCTCGCGCTTGATACGTCTCGTCTCAGCGCGCGCCGGCTTCCCGAAGTCTTCGCGTTTCAAGACTCACGAAAAACAACGACTCATCTGGACCGTGCAATCTCGGCGGCTCTCCTCTTTTGTGTCGCCGCCGAGCGGCAAGGCGACCGGTTCGGACTCATCTCGTTCTCGGATAAAGTAAACCACCTCGTGAAAGCCCGAGCCGGCTCTGCTCACTTTAATCTTTGCCGTGACCTGGCCGTTTCACTCGTACCACAAACCGTATCCCCCGACTTCGCAGAGATCGCAGCAACACTGAAACACCGCATCAAACGACGCTCGCTTTTCGTGTTTTTGACCTCGCTCGATGATCCGGTCGCGGCTGAGGACTTTGTCAGCGCAGTCGACGTGTTATCCAGGCAACATTTAATCCTGGCGGTGATGATTGCGCCTCTCGCCGTCCAACCTCTGTTTAGCGAAGGCGCCATCGAAGATCCCGACGAAATTTATCGCAAACTCGCCGGTCACCTGAGTTGGACAAAATTGCAAGACCTTCAGCGAGTGTTGACCCGGAAAGGTGTTCAACTTCACGTCGTATCGAATGATCAACTCAGTCTCCGGCTTGTCAGCTACTATATGGATCTGAAACGGCGACAAACGTTATGATCGTCGATTTGAAACGGTTCATCGAGCGCGAGCGATCGACCTGGGAAGAGTTAGATAAGATTCTTGTCCGAATCGAAAATGAAACCCTCCAGCCCCTGACCCTCGAAGAAGCTCAGCGACTCCATTATTTGTACGAACGCACGGGTGCCGGATTGATCAAGATCTCTACCTTTGCCGCAGAGCCCAACTTGGTTCGTTCTCTCGAGTCCTTGCTCACCCGAGCCTACGCCGAACTGCAGACCGGACGTTCCAGAACTGCCAAATTGTCGTTGCGAACCTGGCTGTTCCGAACCTTCCCGCAGACGTTCCGAAAGCATTTTCAGTTTTTTTTGGCAGCGCTCCTGCTCACCATCTTTGGCGCCCTCTTCGGTAGCGCCGCGGTGGCATTCGATCCGGATGCCAAAGCCGCGATCGCACCGTTTCCGCACCTGCTGGAGAACCCCTCTGAACGGGTTAAGGAAGAGGAAAGGAAGACGAACCCGGCGCTGGCGACATCGAAAAGCCGGTTTTCGGCGACACTGATTACGAACAACACGCAGATATCGATCTTGGCGTTAGCACTCGGTGTGACCTGGGGAATTGGTACGGTGATCCTGTTATTTTATAACGGCGTGGTTCTAGGAGCCGTGATCTTCGACTATGTGCGAGCCGGTCAATCGATCTTTCTCATGGGATGGTTGTTGCCGCACGGTGTGGTTGAAATCCCGGCGATCCTGATTGCCGGTCAAGCAGGTCTGCTCCTCGGTCAGGCGCTGATCGGTTGGAATTCGAAGGAGAACCTCAACCAGCGGCTCCGGTCGGTCACCGGATCACTCGTCACGCTTATTTCGGGAGCTGCTCTGCTCTTGATTTGGGCCGGCATAGTGGAAGCATTTTTCTCGCAGTACCACGAACCAATTTTGCCGTACCAGTTCAAAATCGTTTTCGGCCTGGTCGAACTGGTGGCGCTTCTGATGTTTCTGTTCCAACGAAAGAATCAAAAATCCGGACCGTTGTAGACCTGTTCGGCCCGCGGTGCCCGGAAAGTAAGCCGGGACGGCTTACCTACTCTCCGTTGATAGGGTAGGGACGCCGTGTGTCGGCGCCCCTCCCTCCGAACCGAACAGGCCGATTTCCGGCATTCGGCTCTCCAGTTGATAGTTATTCTCCAGAGGAGATCAGTCGACGCAACGATTGTTCTTTGAGGTTCGATCAAGTGTTGACTCCCGTTACCCAACAGACATTCAACGAGGGTCGAAGGTTCGCGTACTTGCTTTTGCTCTTCACCGGACTGAGTCCATTGGACATTTGCGGTGCTGTTTTCCTTCGTTCTTTCGTTCAGCGTCTCCATCTTCCTGCCTTCCTTTGCTCCACGGGCATTACCCCGCTTCTGCGCTCCTACGAAGGCTCTGTCACCTTTCGGGCACGGTTCTTCGGACCCTCTGCCGGTCATGAACGCCGTTCCTCTGCCGAATCGTGATCCCTGATTCATGTCGCTCCAACTTCCGACCATTCTATCTCCACCCACCCCATGCACTTCTGTCCCTACGCTCACTTCTCGCCGCAGGTCAGGTCGCGGAGTTACCGTTCTTTCCCTTTCCGGGCGGCTTCCGTTCTGGGCTTCCCCTTTACTTAGCAGGCTCGCCAATGCATCAGGCCGTATCGAGTTCATCATTTTGTTAATTATGGACTGGTCGTTCGCTTCGGGTTGCTCCCCACCCCGCCTCTCGGCGACGCAGTTTCCTTCAGCTACGGACAGCCAGTGCTCCGTCCGATGGGGACTTCCACCCCACTGTTGGTGCGCACTCTCAGGCGCACTAAGTAAGACGTCTCGCCTTACCCTGCAATGAAAGCAGATTCAGCATCGTATAAGGAGCGTCGCCGCCTTTGCTTCTTCGAACCGAAAAAGCCGGGGACGGCCCGCCTACAGCGGTTAAAGTTAAAATGCCTCTCGCGAGGCGACCCATTCATGAGCAAACCACTCAAATAATTATGAAAAAAAACACTCGAAGGAAAAGCGGCTCTTGTCACCGGAGGCAGCAGGGGTATTGGCGCAGGTATCATCAATCGTCTGGCCAGGGAAGGCGCTAATGTGGCGCTCACCTACTCTAAGTCGACCGATAAGGCTCAGGAGGCAGTCAACGCCGCACAGGGATTCGGGGTCGGAGCGGGAAGGTTCACTTAGACTCCAAGACCCGCTTTAGACAATTTAAATCAAAGTCTGCGAAATCTGTGGGTTCCGATTTCGCAATCTTATTCTCTGAAGCCGAATGCGCACGAACAGTCTCATCATTCGAACCCCGGAAGGCATCAGTTTCACCCAACATCTTGCGGGGCCAGTGACCCGTTTCCTCGCATTTTCGATTGACCTAGCCGGCATCACCCTCATTTCCGGCATGCTTTCACAGGTTCTCTTGCTTGCCGCCATTGTTAGCCCTGACTTTGCCCTCGCAGCTCGAACCGTCTCCTATTTTGTTGTTAGCATCGGTTATTCGATTCTTCTCGAGTGGAGCTGGCGCGGCCAAACAATCGGAAAACGGGTACTGCAAATCCGTGTGGTCGACGCGGAAGGATTCCGGCTGCGGCCGGCGCAGATCGTGATCAGAAACCTTTTGCGGGTCGTTGATCTATTGCCGGCCTTCTACGCAGTAGGTGGCATCTGTTGCGCGCTTTCCCGAAAGTATCAGCGCCTCGGAGATATCGCGGCAAACACCGTTGTCATCTACGCCGTCCCCGAGAAAATTCCCGACCTCGAGTTACTGTTCAGCGGAACCTATAATTCGCTTCGAGCCCATGCTCATCTCGCCGCCCAATTGCGAAAATCAATTTCGCCGGCCGAAGCTCGCCTGGCTTTAGAAGCCATTTGTCGCCGCGCTGACCTCGAACCGAACTGCCGGCTTGAACTATACCGTCAACTCGCCCGCCGCCTGCGCTCCATCGTCGCTTTCCCTGAAGAAAGCCTCGAAGGCATGACCGACGAACAATATGTCCGCAATATTGTCGATCTCATTTTTCGGCCGACGCTCTAACAAAACGAACCATCGCCAACGAACTCGAGCTAAAGAAGGATGAATAAAGAACCCGACGGAAAACTCATTGCCGAATAAAAGGGCGGTCGAGACGATCAAAACGAAGAACAAGGCGCTTATCATCGAGCATCACTTTCCGCCGCGGCAACCCTCGCGACAAGCTGCAGGCCATATCAGTTGTTAGATACAGACGATCTTTACTGTGTCTGTCTTCGTCTCCAATCGTTATCGCCCTCGTCGTCGTTATCGTTCTCGATCCTTGATCGTGGCTGGTCAAGCGTGGTGGCGATGGGAAATGACACGTGAACAAAGGCAGCGACGGATGCGAGTGTTCGCTTCCAAGGACATCGATAACGAGAGCGACGACGAGCACGAGCACGATTGGAGTTACCGAATGATGCCTCTCTCGCTCTTCTCGATAAACTCGATCAGCTCTCGGGCCTCCACCACATCCCCAAAGCTCTTTTCCAGTTCTTCCAGCGCCTGTTTGGTGTTCAGTTTGGCGCGGTACAAGATTCGATACGATTCCTTCAGCACCCGAATTGTTTCTGCGGGAACGCCTCGTCGTTCCAGGCCAACCACGTTGATCCCGCGCACCTCCGCCGGATTTCCATCCGCAATCATGAAAGGTGGCACGTCCTGAACGATCTTCGAACATCCGCCGGTGATCGCATGTTTCCCAATTCGACAATACTGATGAATCGCGGTTAACCCGCCGATGATCGCGTGCGCCTGAACCAGCACATGACCCGCCAGTGTTCCATTGTTCGAAAAAATCACCTCATCTTCCACGACGCAATCGTGGGCGATGTGACTGTACGCCAGAAAATTTCCACGATTGCCGACCCGAGTCACCGATCCAATCGCCGTCGCTCGATTCACGGTCACAAATTCGCGGAAACAATTGTCGTCACCGATTGCAAGATAAGTTGGTTCGCCGATGTATTTCAGGTCCTGCGTCTGTTGTCCGATCGAACAGAACGAATGGAACCGGTTCCTGGCCCCGATCTTGACCGGACCGCATATCGTGACCTGGTTCTGTAGCCAGCAACCGGCTCCGATCGTCACTTCGGGCCCAATGACGCAATACGGGCCAACGACCACATTCAGACCAATCTCGGCCTCCGGATCGACGACTGCGGTGGGATGAATGCTCATCGCGCGACAAATGCAAACATCAATGTCCCCTCGGAAGCCACTTCTCCATTGACCAGACACCTGCAACTGGCCTTTCCCACGTTGCCTTTCGCTCTCAGGAGTTCCGCCTCGATGATCAGCATGTCACCGGGTACTACCGGTTTTCGGAATTTAACGTCGTCAGCGCTCAAAAAGTACCCGATCCCGCTCGTCTCATTAAATTGTTTGCGAAGCAAGAGACTGGCCACTTGAGCCATCGCCTCTACCTGCAGGACCCCCGGCATCACGGGGTGACCAGGAAAATGGCCTTGAAAGAATGGTTCATTGATGGTGACCTGTTTTGATCCGACACATTTGTTGTTTCCTTCAAATGAAAGGATCCGGTCGACCATCAGAAACGGATAACGATGCGGAAGGACCTGCATGATATCCTTCGCATCCATGACCCCGGTGCCAATCGGAATCACCTGCGCGGGCGCCATCGATAGCAAGTGTGCAAAACGTTTGGCCAGCGCCTTGGTCAGTTCCGCGTTTGCGGCGTGTCCGGGTTTGACCGCGATCACATGACCCAGAAACCTGCATCCGGCCAGGAACAGGTCGCCCACGACATCGAGAATCTTGTGCCGAACGAATTCGTCCGGATACCGCAGCGGTTCTTTTCCCATGACCGATTCACCGCGCACAACAATTGCATTCTCCAGGCTGCCTCCGCGAATCAGTCCCTTATCAAGAAGCGGTTTCACATCCTCGTAGAAAACAAACGTGCGCGCGGGGGCAATTTCTTTTTCATAGATCTCCGGCGTGATCTCCGTTGAGTAGTACTGGGTAAATCGTCCCTCCGGACCGACCTGGGTACACGAAATTCGATACGTACGATCCGGCACGATCGTCAGTAAAGAACCGGTCTTCGTCTCAATGTGAAGCGGCTCGCGTACCTCCATTGTTTTGCGCAGAGCTTTTTGTTGTTCAATGCCGCATTTATTGATCAGCTCCACAAAGGGATAAGCGCTGCCGTCGCCGATTGGCGGCTCGTTAGAATCCATTTCCACAAGGGCGTTATCCACTCCCATGCCGCACAGCGCCGAAAGCACATGCTCGACCGTGTGCACCTTTACATTGCCTTCGGCAATGGTGGTCGCCCGTTCGACGAACTTTACATGGTTGACCTTGGCATCGATCGTCGGTTCATCCGGCAAATCGATGCGCTTGAATCTGATTCCGTGATCGATCGGCGCCGGCCTCAACCGCAAACTCACCTGCGAGCCCGTATGCAAGGATGTCCCGGTGAGACTCGCACTCTTCGTCAACGTCTGCTGGTTAAAAAAGGCCATAAATGAAGGGGACCGTGTTAACACACCAACGTTCAACGTTCAACGTTCAACGTTCGGCGCACCCACCCGGTAGGCGAACCGTCTCGGTTTGCTCGGCTTTGAGGAAGCAAAGCGGGACGCTTCGCCTACGCTGGCGAACGCGCGCCCGTTGAACGTTGAACGCTGAACGTTGAACGCCTTCCGCTACCCTCCCAGAACCAACTCAATTATTTTCCCATTTCTCAAATGAATCCTTCGTTCCGCGGTTTCGGCGACCTCGATGCTGTGGGTCACTACTACCAGCGTGGTCAGGCGTTCATCGGCAATTCGTCGAAAAATCTTCAGCACCTTGTCCGCGTTGGCGGCGTCGAGGTTTCCGGTCGGTTCATCAGCAAGCAACACTTTCGGCCGATGCACCAGGGCCCGCGCGATCGCTGTGCGCTGCATCTCGCCGCCGCTGAGCTGATGCACAAAGTGGTGCTCGCGTTTTTCCATTCCAACCAGTCTCAGCATCTCGCGGGCGCGCGCCGCCGCCTTACGAAACTTGACCCCTTGAAATTCGAGCGGAACACAAACGTTCTCTAGCACGTTGAGCGTCGGAAGCAGGTTAAAGAACTGGAACACGATCCCCAGATCGTGGGCCCGATATTCTGTCAACTCCCTGTCCGAAGCAGTCTGGAGAGCTAATCCATTCACCAGCACCTCTCCCGCATCCGGTCTATCCAATCCGCCGATCAGGTGCAGGAAGGTGCTCTTACCCGACCCGGACTCCCCAGTCACAGCGACAAATTCTTCCGGCTCGATCCGCAAACTCACATCGTCCAGTGCCAAAACTGTGTTCTCGCCTTGCTGATATCGCCGGGTAACGTTCTTTAACTCAATCATGACAACAACAGACTACCAGTCAAATCGGTGAATGCTGCGGTTCCATTTTCTCCGGGCTCCGGGATCGGCTCATGCATTGTCTACGAAGATCACCGGTTTCTGGTGATTAACAAACCTGGAAATCTCCTGGTTCACCCCACCGGGCCGGGAAGACCCGATACGCTTTGGGACGAACTGAAGCGCCTCCTGGCCTTTGAAATCGTGAACGGCGCCCGGATCTCGTTCATCAACCGGCTCGACCGTGAAACCAGTGGTCTGATCCTGGTCGCGAAATCGAGTGAGACAGCCCGGCAGTTAGGCTTCATGATCGCGAATCAACGAATCCGCAAAACTTACACCGCGATCGTGTTCGGCTGGCCCGCCGAAGAAGCATTCGCCGTGGATCAACCTCTGTTGAGACAAGGAATCGTTCGCCCATCCAAGATTTGGATGAAACAAGCGGTGCACCCCGGCGGATCCCCGGCCCTCACCTCTTTTCGTGTCCTGAACCGTTTCACCATCCGCGACCGCCCTTTTGCCCTGATCGGAGCTGAACCAAAAACCGGCCGGACCCACCAGATCCGTGTGCATCTCACCCATGCCGGATACCCTATTGTCGGCGACAAAATCTACGGACCCGACGAAAATTGTTACCTGGAATTTATCCAAACGGACTGGAGTCCATCATTGGAAGCTAGGCTCCTTCTCTCCCGTCAAGCTCTCCACGCTTCCGCTCTTTACTTCGAATTCGAAGGTGACCCTTTCTCCTTCGAAGCCCCGCTCCCACGCGACCTAAAGGATTTCCTCGTCAACCACGGAGTTTCGCACGGAGGTCACGGAGGATTTTCTTGCTATTGACTAACGCCTTGATACCCATTTGCGCACAAAATGCCGCAACATTGTCCAAAGTTTATGTTCATCCACTCTGTCTCCCTCATGCGATAATTCTTCCGCCTCCTTGCGAGCTATTTCTCCATCTGCGACCCTTCAATCGTTCTTCCGCCCTCTTTTTTCCGCCGATCTAAAGTAGGAAACACTTATGCCGCTCCCCGACGGGCCAAAATCGCCTAAGATCTGGCAAATGCTCCAGTGGATTGCGAAGCCGCTTCCGTTTATGCGCGGCTGCAGCCATCGGTATGGAGACCGATTCACGGTGACGCTCAGCCAGAGATTAGGTCCCATCGTTTTCTTCAGCGACCCTGAAGCCTTGCGGATCATTTTAACAGGGGACGATTCCGAGCTGTTTGACGCGCCTGGTGAGCTAAACGTCATGCTCGAACCTCTTCTAGGAGCGCAATCCGTGATCGGATTGAGTGGTGATCGCCATCGGCATATGCGTCAATTGTTAATGCCCTCCTTTCATGGAGAACGGATGCGTTCGTACGGAGGACTCATCCGAGATATCACAGAGGAGGTGATGAACGAGTGGGTCGATGGGGAAGCCTTCTTCGTGCGCAAGTCCATGCAAAAGATTTCCTTGCGCGTGATCCTGCGGGCGGTTTTTGGCTTAAACGACGGAATCCGATATCAACAACTCGAGCAGATTCTGGGAACCATGCTCGATAGAATGAGTAATCCATTCAGTGTCAGCTTCCTGTTTTTTCCGATGCTCCGTCAGAATTTTGGCCCACTCAGCCCATGGGGTAGATTTGTCGGTAACCGACAGCAAATAGACCAACTCATTTACGACGAAATAGCGGAGCGTCGAAGCCACCCGGATGCTTCCCGCAACGATATTCTCACTTTGCTCATGTCTGCCCGTGATGAAGCTGGCGATGCCCTAACGGACCTGGAGTTGCGCGACGAGTTGATGACCCTGTTGGTAGCTGGTCATGAAACGACTGCCAGTGCTCTCACCTGGGCGTTGTTTTGGATTCACAAATTCCCGACCGTACGTGAAAAACTGGTAAACGAACTTCAGGCATTCGACGCCTCCCTGGATCCGGGCGCTCTATTCCGGCTCCCTTATCTCAATGCCGTCTGTTGTGAAACGTTGCGAATTTACCCAGTCGGGATGCTCACGTTTCCGCGAGTCACCAGATCGCGTCTTGAGCTGACGGGTACGTCCCTTGAACCTGGCACCATCGTGGTAGGCTGTATCTACCTGACCCATCACCGTGCCGATGTCTACCCTGATCCGGATGAATTCAGGCCCGAACGGTTTTTGGAACGCCGGTTCTCTCCTTATGAGTATTTACCGTTTGGCGGGGGCGTCCGGCGTTGCATCGGCATGGCCTTTGCCCAATTGGAGATGAAATTGGTGCTAAGTGGGATTATGTCGGGCTTTCAACTCGCGCTGGCCGATACTCATCCCGTTAGGCCTATGCGCCGCGGCGTGACCGCCGGCCCCTCCCCGTTTCGAATGGTTGCCAACGAACACCGTACGCGGTCCGCGTAGTAATTTTCCAGAATAAAGGCGTGAACAAAGTACGCAACCGAATGCTTTGCTGACTCCCACAAACGTCCAACGATACCAGCGCAATTTAGAATCCCTTCTCAAAACCCCAACGCCAATTGCCGCCCTTCTCCTTTTCTCCGCCGCACCCATCGATCCGCCAGCGCTCCGATCCTCGCGAGTTCATTCTCCATCGTTGTCGCTTCGCGCGTCAACGCTCGAATCACCGCCTCAAGTTCATGCCGCACATCCCGTAACCGAACATTCACCTCGAGCGAACTCAACAGCAGAAACCGCCAACTCGGTGATCCGGCCAAACCGGCGATCGATTGCTGCAAGATCGTCAACCTCGAGTTGGCCTGTCGCACGCATGCACGAAGCGCCGATAAAGTTAGACTATTTGTTCCCACCCGACCGCATCTGGCCAGGATTGTCTCCAACGTGACCACATCCTCTTCCTGGTACGCCCGCTGCGCCTGGTACCAGAGTTCCAATTCCTGCTTGGTTAACGCGCCGGCCATATCCGGATGAAGCAACAAAGCGATCTTCCTGTACAAAGTTTTGTGCCTGGAAATCTCTCCCCGTTCACCTGGCTCCAAGTCCGACCGGTCAGATGTCCCCTCAGGCGTCTCATCGCCCTCTGCGTCGCTCCAATCCACAAAAGCGTCATCATCCTCCTCATCGCCATCATCTGGTGCCCCATCGAATCGGCCGAACTCAACGCCATGCGTCCTCCGCTTTTCCGGGCTTCCCACGGTCACTTCCTCCCATGCGCGTCGCACGTACGGAGGAATCGCGGCTCCATCCCGTTCAATCTCATGAAACCAGAAAAATGCTGAAGCAACGTTCGGGATCCCGTGTTGAGTCAACCCTTGGATGGCGGCTAAGCGGGCGCGCAAACCCCAGATTTTTTCTGCAATCAATCGCCGCTCATTCAAGAGATCGGAACATTGCATCGCCATCCATTGGCGGAACGCAGGCAGATCAAGCGTCTCGTGACGCGTGATATCGGCTTCACAGCGCTCGATCGCTTCTCGAACCGCTTGCAGTTCCAGTTCCACCTGCCTGCGAATCGGCTCATTATCAACCACCAACAAGGCCCAGCACCCGATCTCTGTACGAACAGTCATCAATCCATCAAGAAGTTGTCAGTGTCAGTTGTCAGTGTCAGGAGGCATCGCCTCAAATTTTTAGCCAGCGGCCCCAAATAGTGACCCGAACTTCGTCCGCTGACGTTGAACCTTTCGCCGCCGAACGGCAAATACCAAAACGATGAACCGCGAACGATGAACGCTCTCCGGCCCTCAGCCTAAAAGATTTCGACAGTCATTCCCTCCGTTACCTGATTGATCACCCGTGCCGCATCCCAATTTGCCAGCCGGATACAGCCGTGACTCCCGGACCTTCCGATGGTGTCCGGGCTATTCGTCCCGTGAATGCCGATCCCGCGTTTGCTGAGGCCGATCCAGGCGATCCCGACCGGATTACGCGGCCCCGGCGGGATGTTATAAAAATTTTCACTCCGCTCCCCATGATTCAACATCGCCTCATCCCAACGGAACCAGGGCATCGTCGCGATCCCCACGATCTTCCAGGTCCCGATCGGGGCCGGCAATTTCGTGGAACCGGGAGTGATTGGATACGAACCGATAAACCTTTCGCCATCCATTATGTCGAGCATTCTGTAACGGGTATCGATCTTGATCAGCCGCTTCGCGAATTCCGGTTTGTTCGGTAGACTTCCTATTTCCGTCAACGATTCAATCTGGAACGGCGGAACATTCGGCACACGCACCGTGTCTCCCGGCTTCAGGGCCTCCAGTTTCAGGTCGTTGTTCAGTTTGGTGATAAAATTCTCACCGGCATGAAATCGTTCCGCGATGAACTCGGTCATTGACCTGTAAAGCATCGCTTTCACCTTGGCTTCTTCCTTCGGTTTGTACGGGATATTGCCGATTCGATTGAAATCGTCCTGGGTCAAGGCATAGGTCGTGTAGATCGGAAAAATATGTTGCAGCTCTTGTTGCAGATCCGCGTCGATCTGCCCGGTGGGCTTCAGACCGTTCGCTCTCTGATACCGTTGCAATGCTTTTGCCACAAATTCGCCCCATCTCCCATCAATTTTGCCCGGTCCGAACGATCGTTGATCCAGAAAGATCTGCAGCCGGGTGATCACTTCCCTCTCGGAGACCGGCTCGGCACGCGCCACACCAGCCTCGGTTGGCGGTGCGGCTGCCGCCTGCTGAATCGGCGGCGCCATCGGGCTTGCGGGAAAACTCAGGTCCGGTCTCGCAGTTGGCACCGCCTCGGCCCGCGGCACTTCTGCCTGCGTCGGGTCCGCAATGAACGGCGTCGTGGTCGGCTGCGGTTCAGGTGAAACGGGTGTGACTGGCTGCTGCGCGCGAAGATATGTCGCAACCCCAAGAATCCCAACGACAACAAGAAACTTCTGATAAAGCATACGAAGTAAACGAAAATCGGGCGGACTATATCATGCGGGCGATAAAAGGAAAGCCGACGCGCAGAGACCTATCCGCGCAACGGCGTGTCGGCGTCTGAAAAAGAGGGGACGAAAATAAGTGAGGAATCAAAGCCCTCTCCGTATGCTGCTGGCGGTCCTTGTGTGCGTACAGACTCCAGCGCGTTCTTACGCCGACACGTTGCCTTGGATCGCCGACTCGCCGATAGGTTTCCCCGACTTGCGCTTTTTCTCAATCGTGTTAATCCTTTGACACGATGCACCCGTAGCTCAATTGGATAGAGTATGTGACTTCGGATCACAGGGTTGCAGGTTCGAGCCCTGCCGGGTGCAAAGTAAGTGCCAGAGCTGATCTACAGGCAATTGCGGCTACTTAAAACTCGGTTACTGAACGGAAGACTTACCATTCTCTTACCACTTTTGAGGTCTACCCCCTTTTTTTTGACTGGACCAAGCCCACCGTACGAATTTCGTCCGCTCGTTAGAAGGCTGTACCCCCCGACTCGGCTGTTCGAGAATCCCCTGCCGGAATACCGTCGCGATTCGCGACACTGTGCCCTGTGAAATCCTTCGCTGAAAACACCCAAACCGCAGACCATGAAAGAACCGCAATCTGAGGAAGGGAATGCCCGTTCAGATTCCCTTTTACCTTCAATCGTCACCGTAGGAGACGGTCGCGGCTTTGTCGTGGAAGGCATCAGGAGCGACCTGCTTGTGGTGACTGCCGCACACTGCCTGCCGTTCTTCCCACCCTGCCATGATGGTTCCGCTTCCGACCTGCCCGCCGCCGATTAAGAGCAATTTTCAGGGTCGCGAGTGAAAATTTCAATAATTAAGGGCAACGCGACAGCAGGCGACTCAGGTTATCTGCGCCTGCGATACGCTCTGTGACGCGGGATCCGACGCTGGAAAGTTACGGGGAGCAGCATCACTTTACGCGTTCCCAAACTAGCGTTGCGACCATTTCCTTGCCAATAAACGGGCTTACAAAAGGCGTCGTCTTATACTCTAGGCGATCGCCTTGGACTTCGAAGATCCGTGTTAGTTCCGTACCAGTGAATGCTTGATTCCACGAGACCTCGGGGGACTGGATCATTTTATCGCCCTCGATACGGTACTTGCCGGCATAAGCCACCGTCGTCCGGTAAAGCTGGGCAGCTTCGGCATCCGTCGCCTTCGGGCTAGCGGGTGGCTTGCGGGCGGGATCGACGAACATAATCGTCATCCGGCCGTCCGCCGTGAAGGTGACCAACCCGCTCGGATGATCGCCGAAATTCTTGCGCACAGCCTTGCTTTCTGTTTCCTCCTCAGTCCACGATACGAGCCGCCAGGTGCCGACGATGGAGTCCGCGGCGCGCGCCACGCTCACCAAAGAGCTAGTTGCCAAGGCAATCACCGCTATGGCTTTGAACGCCGATTTCATTGATATCCTTCCTCTAGACTGGCTCAAGACATTGCCGTACGCGCCGTGAGTGACCTGCCCCCACCGGCCACCGGGGAGTCCGCAGCCCTAATCCGCCCTGCATTTAAGCGATTAGCACATTTCTGGATTTCTCGCAAGCCGGGTGCGCAGTGCGGGCGACTACCGACGCCCCAGCCAGCCCGAACAACCACCCGCAGCATCAAGCTTTGCGACAGGGAAGTTTCGTCTCGATTTCCCCTAGCCCAAGTGCTTTACAATCGGCGCACCCCCCGAACGATGAAAATCGAACTCAGCCCCGAGAACGCGGCAGCCCTCGCGAAATATGCCGCACTGGCTGGGCACACCCCAGCCGAATTACTGAACCGATACCTCAGTGACAACATGGTTGCCCTGTTCGAGAATCCCAGATCTGGTGACGGCTTGATCCATTCAGACGCAGTGCTCATTTGGAGAACGGTAGCAACGAAGCGGTGAGGACATCAAGCGGCTGACCGCTGGCACTCTCCAACAATTCCCATAAGACCCGACGGAAAGCTCAATGATTGCGCTTTCGCTCCTCATTGATCCGCTTTCTCAATTCATCAATTTCAGGCCGGATCTTGTTGCAGTAATCGACCATGTCCTGAAACGCCGTCGGGTACCAAGCATACTGAGGAAGCAATTCCCGAGATGAGGGGTCATAGAAGAACTTACGTTCGTGATTCAGTTGAGGTACGAGCACGGACGTAGTTAGCTCTTGAAAGTGCCTTATATCCTCAGCTGCTAATTTGCTGTCCTTATCTACCGCCCGGAGTTGGCGAAGCGTACCTACTTCCAGTAGATCTCCGGCACCTGCTTGAAAGAAGCTTAGGGTAAAAGTTGAATCATACGAACTGTTGATATTGATATACGCTAGTTCCGGCATTTCGCCTTTATTTAGTCTGCGGTTGAAATCTGTGAGCGCCTCCTCAATGAGTGTTTGCTCGTTTTCCAGATTTGCCGCTGACTCGCCGCAATAATCGTCCAGCCACGTTAACAACTGTGCTCGACGGTCGCTCTGCTCCCGACGGCTTTCGTATGCATTCAGGACGAAAGCTGCATAAACCCCGACAAAAACAATCACGAGATCGACCATCCACTCAGCGACTCTCTTCAGCCAACGCTTTGACCGCGTTAGATTAGCGCCTTCTAGGAAGAAGCGAATCCCACTCATCTCCGCGCTTCGATAAAATTCACAAAAATCGGCGGTGTCAAACTGGAAATGCCACGGGTGCATGGCTGCCAGTGGCCTCCGCCCTGCATCGGTTGTTTAGCGTCTATGGCTTGGTTACCGCCTTCCTACTTGATCACTTCGATCTTTTATCGCAGGTTGCATCGCCCACATTAAGCAACCTTTTAATGCGCTCGGTTTTTTATCTCCCCAGGGGAATGCTTGCGCGGCGGCGACTTGTCGTTTTGGTAATCTCTAAGCTCCGACCATCTGCATGAAAAAAGCAACCCTTCTAATCGCTTTTTCGGCTCTTTTGACAGCTTACGCCGCGTCCGCGAGTGATGTGTACTTCATCGACAAAAATCATTCGAATATGGGTTTCCTGATTCGCCACCTTTTTACCAAGGTTCCAGGGAGATTTACCGATTTCTCTGGTCAAATTAGTTTCGACGAAGCCAATCCAGAACAGTCGACGGTGGAAGTTACGATCAAGACTACCAGCGTGAACACGGACAACGACCTGCGGGATAAGGATCTGAGATCGCCAAATTTCTTTGATGTTGAAAAGTTCCCGGAGATGACGTTCAGGAGTAAATCCGTCAAAGGGACCGGTCAAAACACGTTCGACGTGACAGGCGATTTGACGATGCATGGTGTCACCAAGGAAGTCGTACTGAAGGTGGAATTTACTGGCAAGGGTAAAGGGGCCGGTCCGCAGGGGACGATCGTCCCCGGACGGGATGCTACGACCATGGTGACCGGATGGGATGCGACCGCGACGGTGCTGCGCAGCGATTTTGGCATGGCTTGGAACCAAACGATTGAGAACACGCGGGTCGTCGCAAACGACGTAAAGATCGAGGTGCATGCCGAGGCTGAGAGCTTGTTGACGCCGCCCGAACTCTCTCCGGCGCTGATGATTAATACGTTTGAGCAAAGCAACGGACCGCATACCGGTTTTCGCCGCATTCATGCCAAGGGTGTAGGCGTCAGCGGTTACTTCGAGAGCAATGGTCGCGGCGTTGTGCTGTCCAAGGCATCTGTTTTTCTTCCTGGTCGTGTGCCAATAATTGGACGGTTTTCACTGGCGCCAGGCCAGCCATATGCTGCTGATGCACCGCACGCGCCGCGCGGCATGGCGATTCTGTTCAAAATGCCAGAGGGCGAAGAATGGCGCACCGGCATGCTCAACACTCCCGTTTTCATCGTCAATACACCTCAAGGATTTTATGATTTTTTGTTGGCGTTAGCGTCCTATCCGGCAACAGACAACCCTGACCCAGCCAGGATGCAGGCTTTTCTCGCCAAGCACCCTGAATCCGCTAAGGCAATGCAGTTGATCCGCAGTCACCCTGTCTCGTCCGGGTTTGAGAACAGCACATACAACAGCCTGAACGCCTTCCGTTTTATCAATGCCAAGGGCGCAGCGGTACCGGTTCGCTGGTCGATGGTGCCAGCCCAACCGTTCGAGCCAATCAGCACTGCAGACCACGGGCAGGCTGACAAGAATTACTTATTCGATGCGCTGATTGTAAACATTCATAACAACCCGCTGCAGTGGCATCTGGTCATCACTGTAGGTCAGCCGGGAGATCTGACTAATGACGCGACAGTTCCGTGGCCGCCAGACCGGCAGCAGATCGACGTGGGAACCTTGACGATCGACCACGTCGAAAGCGATGACACCAGTCCCGTGCGCGACATCAATTTCGATCCGCTGGTGCTGCCGAACGGAATTGCCGCGTCGGACGATCCAATATTGAGCACACGATCGGCGGCTTATTCAGTGTCGTTCACCCGGCGCGAAGGCGAGCACAAAGACCCCAGCGCGGTTTCGCCCGCCGAAACCGGACAGTGAGCATGACCACAACGAAACAATCGCATCGATACGGGATCTCCGAATCCCGCTGTTAGGGTTGAGGTAGGGCGTAGTAGCCCTGCTTAAAGTATCAAGGTGTCGTAGCGGATACGTTTTGCAGCCTAGTAGTTACTTGCAAAAATAAACGATATATGCTCATATTCTTGAATGAGTCGAGCGGCGGTCAAGATTGAGCTGAGCGCAGAAGAGACGGACGAGCTGAATAGATGGCTTAAATCCGGAAAGACAGAGCAACGCAAGGTAGAGCGAGCCAAGATAGTTCTGCGCTGCGCTGATGGTAAGACGACGCATCAGATTGCCAAGGAGCTTGAGACGCGACCATCCAGGGTGAGCAAGTGGCGCAAGCGTTTCGCTAAGCTGAGGGTGCCGGGCTTGGAGGATGAACAACGCAGTGGGCGCAAAGTGATCAACGATGAGAGCGTCGAACGGCGAATTCTTGATCAGTTGGCTGAAGCGCCGCCACAAGGATTTGCGCGCTGGAATGGCCGGTTGGTGGCCAAGGCTTTGGGTGATGTCAGTGATGATGCGGTGTGGCGAGTCATGCGCAAGCACGACTTGCATTTGGATCGCCGCCAGAGTTGGTGTGTGAGTACCGATCCGGAGTTTTCCCGTAAGGCGAGCGAAATTGTTGGTCTCTATCTTAAACCACCGGAAAATGCCATCGTCATAAGCGTGGATGAAAAGCCTAGCATCCAAGCTCTGGAGCGAGCTCAAGGCTACATCCGATTACCCAACGGACGGGCCGTCTCGGGGTTTGCTCATGAATACGAAAGGCACGGCACAACGACGCTCTTCGCGGCTCTAGAAATCGCCACTGGCTTGGTGAAGGCTGGCCATTACAAACGCCGCCGCCGCCGGGAGTTCCTGGATTCATGAATGGCATCATAGGCACCTACGGCAACGAAAAAGAAATTCATGTCATTCTCGATAACCTTAATACCCACAAGCCCAAGCGTGACCGCTGGCTCAAGAATCATCCCAACGTCCATTTTCATTTTACCCCAACGCATGCGTCGTGGCTCAATCAGATTGAGTCCTGGTTTAGCATTTTGAGCCGCCAAGCGCTCCAAGGAGCCAGCTTTGTCGATGTCAAACAGTTACGAGAAGCAATCGACTACTTCATCTGCGCTTACAATGAACAAGCGGCTCCCTTTGAATGGCGCCAAGCCGAAATCAAACAACAGCCGCTGCGAGATAATATCGCTTATTTTTGCAAGTAACTACTAGGCGATGTGAATAGCAAGGATCGGCCCGGCTGGCAGCCGAGTGCCGCAGGTGAGGACACTGGAGGATTTTTTTATGCGTATCCGATCGCGATTTCGTTTTCATCGCCCAGGATCTCTTGCAGTATCACCACAAAGGCCGATTCCGCTTCTCCCACTCAATGCATCACGCCTTGTTCACAAGCCCCAGGCGACAATTGATTCGAAGTAGTCGTTCGAAGTACTAGAACGCCGTCTCATTGTCGAACCGGCTTTTCAATGAATGTTCCAAGCCTCGATCACTTTCGCCGCGGCCCATTCAGGGATCGGCGGGTTTGTTCTGATCGATACCTTGACCGTTGCATGCAAAATTCCGCGGAACTGTTCGATCGCCAAGAACTTGAACTCGCCCTGATCCGTGATTGCCATCAGACCCGGAGATTCAGAGCTCAGGAACTGCTCGAGCGCAGATCGCATCCAAATGGAAATTTGTAGCGCAACATTTTCAATCTGCCGCAACGGGATCTGTTCAAGAGCGGTTCGTCGTTCGGTTTCAACTGCTAGATCGAGTCTGCGCAGCGTTTCACTCGCCCGCAGGTAAAATTCCTGCGCTGCCTTAACCTGAAACGGATTGCCTGCCTCGATCGCCCGCATCAGCCTTGCGTGCGCCCGTTCCTCGATCTCTTCTAGACTGTTCCGTTGCACGCTATTCGCGGCCCCGCGTCTGCCGACAGGCCCTAGTTCGATCTGGTTCAGATCAGGTTCGGGTTCATCTACTAATCTGCTACCAGTTTCTACTGATTCAGTAGTACCCGTAACGTCAATCTGACCGACGAGCTTGATAACTTCGTTCTCGCGAAGGTAGAAAGTGGCCGTTACGAAAACGCCAGTGAAGTTGTCCGGGCAGCCCTGCGCACATTGAAACGTGAAGAACAGGAATACGAGGTAAAGCACGCGGCGTTACAAGCGGCCATTTATGAAGGCGACGCCAGCGCCGTTGCCGAGGGCAAACCATTTGCGCGTGTCAGGGACAAACTCAAGATTTTAAAGAAGCGCCGCTCAGGCCTATTCCGCTGGAAGCGCCGGTGACGATGGCGACCGGTTGCTGGGTGGTCTTCATCGAATGTCCTTCTGGTTGAACTTGTGTTGTTTTACGTGAGGAGACCTTAGAAGCAAGTCTCCGCGCCATTTGTGCCAATGAATATTCTTTATTTTCCTGCGCGTGACTGATCTCGACCTCGATCTGCTTCGATGTTTCGTTACGGTGGTGCAGAGCGTCGGCCTTACGCAGGCCTCAACGCGGCTTCACCTCACGCAGGCGGCGATAACGCTCAAAATCAAACGACTCGAAGACTTGCTTCAACGGCCGCTTTTTCGCCGCACGAGCAAACCGCTGGAATTATTCAGCCGAAGGAGAAGTGGTGATCGGCTACGCGCTTCGATTGTTGGAACTAAACCAGGAAATGGTCCAGCGCATCACGAAGCCACCGCAAACCGAAACCGTTCGCCCGGTACAGTGCAACACTTCGGCTATCATTTTCTCTTAATCTGGCTCTCCGAATTCTGTAAGACGGGTCACTCAGGAAACGGAAATTTACGTACGCTAACGTTGTACCGGAAGCTCACCGGCGGATTGAGCGATGTGCAACGGACGGAGCTCGACGGCCATAGTAGGCACCAGTTCGGATACGAAACAATCAATGCTAGCCTGGCTGCGACAAGCGCCTGGCGCGGCCAATTCGCGGAAACATCCTGGCGCGCATCGAGCGCTTGAGGCATTACTAAGAGCTCTGCGCAGCATCGGAACCTGCAGCGCATCAAACGCGTGCACGCCAAGGAGCAGCGGCTCGCCGGTGAGGGCGATGACGACGTGGCCGTCTTCGTCGAGCTGGTGGACTCTTGGATGCGGGACCGCACGCCATGGATCAACTGTGCCTGCGGTTTGCCGGTGCGCAAAGATCCTCGAAGCCGTCGCGGCCGGTATTGCGTCTGGCGAAATCCGGGTGCCTAAGTAATCCTTAACGGAGGTTTTCAGGCCGTTGTGGCTAGCACGCTCAAAAAACAAGCCCAATCACTCAATCTTCAACTCGTTGCCGCTTAGTGACTTCCACCACCAGTTCCTGGAGAGTGTTCTTCGCGCTCGGGAGTGCTGACAGCCTCCAAAAACACTGCCGTGGTTCTCGGCGGGATCGCGAAGGTACCTGTGGTGGCGTTGTACTGAGATTCTCTGACCATCTGATCGGCGAACGACTGCTGCAGGACGGGGTGCAAAGTCAGACTGATACCGGCATAATCCGGTACGCTGATTGTCTTCGGGATCTTATCAACATTGAAAAGCACGACGATGCTCTTGGCGTTAGGGTCGAGCTTACGACCGACCTTGTCAGAAATCGCCATGACAATCAGCGCAGGTTGTTGAGCCGGACCTACGTTGTAGAATTTTACCCGCTGTTTAACCTCGTCTCCAGTTTGGAGCCTGAACAGAGGGCTCGACTTCCGGATTCGGAGGATATCTTCGAAATAGAGATGGGCCGAGTAGATCGCAGAGAACCCGGGGTTCAAAGCCGGGTTGATCAGGAAGGGACGCATAGTCGTCCAATCGCCTTTGTTATCCTCCTCCTGCGGCAGCCCAACCGCGAAATTGTTCGTCTGGTACGTCCAATCGAGCTTGTTGAACCAGTCACCTGAATTAAAGCTGTTTTTGTCGAATGATTTAGACCGCAAAACATCGTCCCCTGCATGGAAGAACGGTATTCCCTGCGCCAAGCCTATGAGGGCCATTCCGAGGTTGTTGACCCGCACCCGATCAGCCATCGTCGTCGCCATCGGAATCTTATACTGGTTGTTGTCAAAGAGCGTCTGGTTATCATGAGCCGCGATGTAATTGATCACATCGGGCGGGTCGAGCGTATAGCCGGCAGGTTGACCATCGTAGTTTAGCTGAGCTCCAGTGACCAAATTCCCATTTCGATCTACCAGTGAATAGTCTTTGATTGTGCCAGCCAGAGCTAATTTAATGAGATCACCGGCATCCAGGAGTTGCTGAAGTTGGTTTTCTTGCGGATCGACAGCCGGCGACCCGTTCGAATCATACCAGAGACCATTGATAAATCCCTGGTTATGGACAAGAGACGCGCCGCCATCGAATGGTCCTCCTCCGCGAATCCTATCCCGGCCTCGGTCGCTGAATGTACCGATCCCCGTACCTGCCATGTTCGCCTGCGTGGCATTGACCCCGAGCGCGTTGTTTGCTACTTCGCCGAAGTTCCAACCTTCACCGTAGAGGTAAATCGTCGGATCGATTTCGTGCAACGCCTTTTTGATTGCGAGAAGATTGTCCTTGAAACTGAAGCTCATCAGGTCGAACCGAAACCCGTCGACGTGGTATTCCTTCGCCCAGATTTTGAGGGTATCGAGCATGAGCTTGAAGAACATACGATGTTCTGAAGCGGTATCCGGGCAGCAAGTGTTCGTATAGATGTTGCCATTGTCGTCAAGCCTGTAGTAGTAACATGCATTCTGAATAGTGGCGGCCGTTGCAGTTTGTGTGGTCGTCAACCGCCGCTCGCCGCGATTCGTGCCTTGACCAGCTTCTTCACGAGCGCGGTCGGCAACGGTTTGTCTGTGGAGAAGCGGATCGTGCCTTTGCTGGTCTCTAAACCTTTGAGTTGGTCCTGGAACGCTTTCACGGTGGCGGAACTCATTGGATAGAACGCGCAGTGATTCGCCCACGCGCCGAAGGCAACGAGCGGACGCCCATTCAGACGAAACGCGGCGAGTCCGTAGCTGATGCACTCCTCCGCCTTGGGCGCGACGGTGCGGATAGTTTTGCGGAGTTTCTCGAAGGCGACCCGCTGATCGGCATTCACGCCCGCGAGATATTCGTCAATCGTCCTGGGTTTGGTCTTCGTTGAGGACATAAGCGCTGACCATTTATTTTCCCTCGTATGCTTCCTCTAATTCTTTGATGTCGAGCTTGCTCATTTTCATCATGGCTTGCATGACGCGATTCGACTTCTCATCGTCTTCATCACTCAGCAACTCGCCCAGGATCGGAGGAACGATCTGCCACGACACCCCGAACTTGTCTTTGAGCCAGCCGCATCTTTGTGTTTCCCCGCCGGCAGAGAGTTTCTCCCAAAGGTAATCTATTTCCTGCTGTGTCTCGCACCGGACGAAGAACGAAACGGCGGGTGAGAAAGTGAACGTCGGGCCACCGTTGAACGCTATGAATTCCAATCCATCGAGCTGGAAGGTCGCGGACATTTCAGTGATGCTCACGATCTTTGAATTCTCGAAGATGGAGGTGTAAAACTTCGCCGCCTCCTCGGCTTTGCCCTCGAACCACAAGAACGGGATGATCTTCTGCATAGGGTTGCTCCTTTGTAATAACGTCGTTCTGAAAGAGTATTGAACAAACAGGGCGAGGAGCAGGTCATTGGGCGGACTCGCGATCTGGCGGAAGAGCCAGTGGCCGAAGGCTTTCGCGCCGCTCTATTTCCAGCGCGCGATTGATCCGATTCCCGACTCACCAGCATCGTGCAATTGCCGTGCCTGGACCAGGAACCAGCGGTAGGGCCCGTCCGCACCGCGAAGTATCTGTTTAGCGCCATAGGGACGCGGATCGCCGCCGAATTTTCTGCCGAGTTCTGTTTTTTTCGCTGGCTTCCGGCAAAAACGTGCGCTAAGAAGCGGGGGTGTTTGCTCCCCAATTAATTCAAGGGCGCTGGCTTGGGCACGAAAATCTCGAAGCGCTCCAGCGGCTGATTGCCGAACATCCGCACTGGAGTCGCCGACGGCTCTCGATCGCACTGTGCGAAGCCCTCAACTGGCGGACCGCGAGCGGGCAACTCAAAGACATGTCGGCCCGGTTGCTGTTGAACAAGCTAGCCGAGCGTGGGTTCATTAAGTTGCCGCCGCGGCAGTCCGTTGGCGGGCGTCAGATTCTGCGCGCGCTCTCAGAGCCCGAACTCTTCACCCTGAGTGCCGGCGCGGGGGAGTTGATCGAGGGACCTCTTAGGGCTCTGCAGCCTCTGGGGGTGATCCCGGTCCAACCACGCACCGCTCAAGCCAACGCCTTTGTTTATCATCTGGCGCAGCATCACTATCTGGGCTACGGCGGCGCTGGGGGCCAGAACCTGCGCTACCTGATTCGGGACTGTGATGGGCGCGACTTGGCCTGCCTGCTCTTTGGCGCTGCGGCCTGGAAAGTCAGAGCCCGTGATGCCTTCATCGGCTGGAGCGCTGAGCAACGCCAGGAGCGACTCTCGCTGATCGTTAACAATAGCCGCTTTCTCATTCTGCCTCATGTGCGCGTGCCGCATCTGGCCAGCCACATTCTGGGCACTATCCTGCGCCGATTGGCCTCAGACTGGGGGCGCAAATACGCCATCGCGCCCTGCTTGGCAGAGACTTTTGTCGAGCGCGATCGTTTTGCCGGGATTTGCTACCGGGCGGCCAACTGGCTGCCAGTGGGCCAGACTTGTGGCCGCAGCAAACACGACCGGGACCATACCCTGCAGGTGCCCGTTAAAGACATCTACCTCTACGGGCTCTGTCAGGATTTTAAGGAGCGGCTCTGCGGATGAAGATCGCCGTCGCGATGCTCCAGCAATGGCACCGCGAGAATCCGGCTCGCTTACTCCAAGCCGCCCTCTTGCAGGCGGAACGCTTGGCCCAGATGGCGCCCGAACTGGAGGCCCTGCGGGCCCAAAACGCTTCGCTGCACCAACAACTGGAAGTCAAAGCAAAGCGCATTGCTCAGTTGGAAGCGGCGCTCGAAGAGGCCCAACGCGCCGCGCACCGCCAAGCCGCTCCTTTCCGTGGCGACCCCCAAAAACGCGCCGTGGCGCCCAAGCGGCCGGGGCGCAAGCGGGGACATCCGGGCGCCTGCCGGCCAGAGCCTGAGCAGATCGATGAGTCCCTTGAGGTCCAACTCTGTTCCTGTCCAAAGTGCGGTGGCACGCAGTTCAAGGACCAAAATACGATCGAGCAACTCATCGAAGATATTCCGCCGGTGCGCCCCCACGTCACACGGCTGACCACTTACCACGCCACCTGTGCGGGATGCGGTCAGAGCGTCCGTTCCCAACATCCTTTGCAGATGTCACTGGCCATCGGTGCGGCCGGTGTCCACCTCGGCCCACGAGCCCTTGCCATGGCGGCCGATCTCAACAAGGCCAAAGGACTTTCCATGCGCAAAACGGCTCGACCGAGCTCGCCGAGGTCCTGCGCCGTTTTGCGCGATTGTTTCGGCCTGCAGCTCAGCCCCGGCGGGCTCTCTCAGGCGATGGATCGGCTGGCTGCTAAAGTAAAACCCCAATACGACGCCCTGGCGACAGAACTGCGCCAAGCACCGGCACTTCATAGCGATGAGACCAGTTGGTGGGTCGCTGGTCCGGGCTGGTGGCTGTGGGTTTTTACGACCCAGTTGCTCACCTTTTATGTCGTTGCTCAGAGTCGCGGACGTGACCTCCTGAGCGACATTCTCGGAAAAGACTTCGGCGGCGTCTTGGTCAGCGATTGTCTGGCGACCTACGACGGCGCCACCAGGCTCCAACAGAAATGCTACGCCCATCATCATAAAGCCATCCGCAAAGCCAAAGACCTTCACCCTCACCAAGGCGAGGGTTTCTTATGCGAAGTGGCGGCCCTGTTGCGAGCCGCCGTCGCACTCCAACAGCAGAAAGTCGACTTTAATCTGGAAACCTTCAGCGATCTGCGTCAAGCCCTCCAACACAAAGCCTTTCAATTATTGGAGCTCCCCCGCAGCGAACCGAACGAAGAAGCCGTGCGCAATCGGCTCTATAAACAGCGCGACCATCTCTTTACCTTTCTGGATCACGATGGGGTCGAGGCTACTAACAATCTGGCGGAACGCCAACTGCGCCCCGCGGTGATTGCACGCAAAATCTCCTGCGGCAATAAAACTCCAAAAGGCGCCGGAACCTGGCAGATCCTCACTTCGCTGGCGGCTACTTGCGCCCAGCGCGCCACCAGCTTCATCGCCGCCCTCGCCCGCGCGGCTCCGCTCCAAGGGCGCTAAACACATACAATGCGGTGCTCGATCCGGAGCGGCTCGCCGGTTTGTGTCCTGCGTCGCCAAGCTGACCGCGTGCGCTCCAGATCCATGGTATGGATGACAGACATCCAATTAGAGCCTTTCGCTTCCTCCAAGCCTTGGCCGGTGTATTCGATCCAACGCTGGTTGTACCACTCTGCACGGCCTTCCGGGTTGGCCATCCAGACGACGCAGCGTTTTTCCTGGAGGCCTTAGTCGACTCTGACATTTCTTCAAACGCTCTACGGGCCGCCGCCCCGTTCATGCGGGCCGCTTCCTCAAGCAGTAACGCCGGGCTATCCCGAGCCGCCAGCAACGCGGCGTTTAAGCTCTGCTGTGCGAGCGCTTTCGATCATGATGCGCCGGTCCACTTTGGTGTCAGAGTCTTCGGAATTCGCCAAGACACTTACGCCGCTATTCGTGAGACCGGCAATTGCACGTTGGTATAATTCGACTAGTCCGTTGGAGAAGGAATGCCTAACTTTTCTGCCATCCGCACCAACTCCGCCAACGATCCGGCCCGCATCTTTTGCATGACTCTCCTACGCTGGATTTTGACGGTAAATTCGCTGGTCCCCAGCTTACCGGCAATTCGCTTATTCAGCAGACCGGTCACAACGAGCCCCAGCACTTCGCGTTCGCGCTGCGTCAATAATTCGTACCGGGCACGCTGTTCGGCAATCTCAGCTTGGCGCTTTCGATTTGCGCAATCGCGCTGGATCGCCTGGTGAATCGCATCGAGTAGCGCCTGGTCGCGAAAGGGTTTGCTCAGAAACTCAACCGCACCGGCCTTCATCGCCACTTGGTATTCTTTCGTGAAATTAAGGGGGTCTGTTCTTGGTCGAGCTTGTGCGAGAGCTGACATTTTCCTAGCCAGCCGCAAAGGACGGAGAATTCGTCCTCGCACGACAAAAAGGTCGAGCCGCTTAACCTGCTCGGCTATGGCCAACGGATCGGAGGTCCAATTTAGTTCCGAAAGTGCCGCTTGGATCAGTCGGTCCGCGTCGAGAGGTCCTGTCACAATTGTCCCGGACTAATCGGCGAGGCGGCAATATTTTTTTTACCATTCCGGGTCGCTCATGATTCAGGGCAAATATCTAAGGGCAGGGACAGAGCCGTTACTCCGTTACTCCTGCCGCTCAATAAGCTTGTATCGAGTATCCAGCTCCATAAGGAAACCAGCCTGAACGAGCTCTTCCAATGCACCAGTGAGTTCGTCCCGTCTGCAGGGAAGTGTCTGCCCACCACCGAGAGAGAACACGCAATAGAGTACCTCATTGTTACTGGGATAAACGTGGGTTGCAGTCATCCCTTTCCCTTCCCCGGTTCCAGGGCTACTTAATATTCTGCTGATCACATCTCGCGCCGCTGGGCTTAAATTCTGAATCGGATCCGGGTCTTTCTGGCAGGGACGCAAACTGGAAAAAAGTTCTCGCCTAATTTCGTTCCACCCGTCTGGCGGCACTTCATCGAAGCCGATCGTAACCCCACTCTGGACCGGGGCTTCGTCATCCATCAGCAGCTTGCAATAAATTCCGACTTCTTGGAACCGGGAAGGAGGATATTGGATTGGCAGAATTTCAAGGCTCTCACCCCGGCCGAATACTCCTGTTTGTTTCTAGAGTGACTTACTTCCAACGAATTATGAATCACGTATACCGCTTTTTCAGGGCGGTGATACGGGATCGAATCCGCTAGGTTCGCTGCCCGATTCGAGAGCCTGGGTTGATTCTCGGGATAATTACTTCATGCGTCCGGAAAATATTGGCAACATTGCTTGCGAGCCCGGAGGAGCCGCAGCAGGTAAAAAATGAACGTCGTGTCTGTCATTTTCCCCTACAAGCTGGAAGGAGTATGGGTCTTCGATGATGCAACTACCGGCCTCGTGCGGGAACCGTTCATCAGCGGCGCCGACAACATTTTGGATGTGCTGGCGGAACACATCCCGGACGCCGCAAGCGGATTCAAAATCATCTTCTCGGCGAGTCCCTTTCCTGGGTACACCGCCCGATTCGTCTGGACTCGCGCCGAATACGGAGGGAATTGGTATCGCTGGCCAGAGCGGGAAATGGAAGGATGGTTGTGTCCGGCCCTGCTCAAATATTTCGAAAGCCCACCCAAAGAAATCTTCGTGCAGGCGTCCGCTAAAAGCTCGTGAAAACGGTGCGCTCGCTAGGATATGCCTTTTTCAACTACATCCAGCGCGTTCCAAGCCGTCCGGAGTTATCGTCCCAGGTCGGTTGTCGCGAAAGGGTTTAAGCCAGCAGCAGTATTCCTTAATGCGCTCGAAGAATGAAACGAATCTCTCTAACTGAATGAATCTCTTCGAGAACCTTCCGCAGGTTATCGTCTAAAGCCCCCGAAAGGCGCCATGTAGACGGGGTTCAACGCGGCGAGCGCATCCTTCAGCCGCGCGCTCGGCGTCCCATAGACAACGAGGCGTGTAGGCTTTACCAATTCGACGAATCGCGCGGCAAAGTGCGCGCCGAACGACTCCATGTGGGTCACAGCGGCGGCGGATTCCTGGTAGCGCTCATAGAGATGGCAGACCTGTCGATCATCACTGATTGTCCACTCGTAATTCAATGCATCTACTTCATTTTTCTGGGTGGCTTCAATCATCTCCCCTATTAGAGTCTTCAACTCCTCAAACCGACCCGGATTGATCGTAAGTTCAACCAACCAGTATACATTCTCGGTCATAGCAGCTGTTTGCATATCCACCAAATCTTCGCACACCCGTGAACGGCTTGACAAGATTCGCGTCTGCGAAAATCAGCTCTTGAATGTCTTTTGTGAAGAGCCTGAAAACCAAATGACACCTGGCGGTACCGGCCCCCCAAAATAGGCTCGGACTCACCTTCGACACCGAATAAGGCGATTGATCGAGCCGAAGGGCTTTTGAAGCGTTTCTTGGTACGGGCAACGATCCGACGGATCGTGTTTTCCGTAGGAACGCGCCATCGTCGATCGCTCCAGCGACTCGATTTCAATGCTCATGTCCGTGTTCTTATTGATCTCCGCAACGGCGGTATCCAACGCCCTCGCGAAAATTCGCCCAGACCCATACCCGGCGGGGTTGCTCAACACCGGACAGGTGCGGTCAACAAATGTTTTTTATTGAAACGAGGCATGCACTTCGGGCGCACTCAGGACCTTTTGACCAAAGCAATCCATCTGCCCGCGGCGACCTCAGACTGTTACCGTCGGCTCGGAGAAATCCCAAGCAAGGTCCTCAAGCGAACAATCCCACAAGATTTCGATTATCGTGCGCGCTGATGGCGGTTTTGCCCGTGACGCGATCATGGCCTGGTGCGAAGACAACGGGGTGTTCTGCTGTTTGGGTCTGGCACGAAATGGCCGGCTCGAGGAGCAACTCAAGTGGAATTTTAAGACCCTCAAAGCCCGGATTCAAGAGGCCAAAGTAGAGACTTCCTGTCGGAGTTTCACCGAATTTGAATACTCGACTCTCAATAGCTGGACCAAAGCACGACGGGTGATTGGCAAAGCCGAGATTTTACCCAAGGCGAAAATCCTCGCTTCAACGTGACCAACCTGCCCAAGGATGGCTGGAGTGATCCGATCCAAGCGGCTCGCTTCGAACCGGCCGCATAATACGAGAAGTTTTACTGCGCTCGGGGCGACAATTCTTTCCGTTCCTTCAAGGCATGCAAAAGGAGCGACCGCTGACCCATGATCTGATAGCGAGAATTTTGCAAGCGCTCGGAGCGAAAATCGAAAGGGTGATCATCAACGATCTCAAGAGGGGAACCTATTTTGGGAGACTTATCCTCAGTGAGGAGAACGAATTGCAGCAAAAGGATCATCGAGATCGACGCCAGGCCGAGCGATTGGATCGCGATGGCGGCTCAACAACGCGCTGCGATCTATTGGCACAGACGTCATGAAGGGGACGACCGCAATCATCGTCCTGAGCGTGAGCATCACGAGGCATTTTTCCCCAACTCTGCTGAAAACCTCGACCGGTATGGCAAAAATGATCCTTCCTCAGCTCAATAGTGATAATCGCTAGCGCCGATCTAAGACTTCCCTAATCTTTTTAGAAACGGCCTCGACCGTGAAGGGCTTTTGCAGGAAGGCCGCTTCGGTTTGCAGGGTATGGCCGCTCAGGAATAGCACCTTTAGGTCCGGATTGCGGTACTGGAGGGCTCCGGCCAACTCGTGGCCACTCATGCCCGACATAAATACGTCAGTCATCAGTAGGTCGATCTTCTCCCGGTTGGCCTGCGCCCAGCGCAAAGCCTCCTCGCCGCTTGATGCTTCCTGCACTAGGTAACCGAGACGCCTCAGTACCAGGGCGGTCATTTTCCGAATAGCGGCCTCATCTTCCACCAACATGATAAGCGTTCGCTGCATCAAGCTGCCGCCTTTATCAGGCGTCGCCGTGTCGGTGTCCATTGGGGCCTTTCTGTAGCAATCTTCCTCACGTAGCATGCGTGAGCTGGCAACTCTCAGATGCATGAACAGCCGCTAAAGCTACGGATTTCTGGTCGAATTGCTCCGCGAACGCAGTTCAAGAAAGGCAGAGTTGCCGGACGGCTATGCGTTTCGTTTAGGCACTACCCAGATTGCGACTAGCCGATTAATCGAAGGGTTAAACTGGAAAAGCGATGCTGCCCATTCTTCGAGTTTGAAGTTGAAGAGTTGAAGTCCCATCAACCACTTTCCGAAAGCAACTTTTCTGTGGTGGCATGCGGCAAGGCCCGCAACCCGCTTGACAATAGTTCTAAATTATTGCAGTAACTGAAACCATTGAATTTATTAGCCGAAGAGAACCATGGACAGCAAAAAGGCAGAGCCCGATCCAACTCCACCGAAGACGAATTCGGCACAAACGACCGAATCTGCTGAGACGAATAAACCAGAAGACGGGGTCGAGAAGGACCCTTCATATTTAAGAAGTCGACAGATCGCATTAAAAAAATTTATTCCTCAAGAGGGACAGCAGTGAGGCTCAGTCCGAGAACCAATATCAAGGCGCAGCTTGTGAGCGCCGCGTTCAACGATCCCATTTTTTTTCCCTGCCTTTAACGCCCTTCTTCGTTGGACCTATTTCCTCACGCATTTGTCTCAAAATACCTCGCTGGGCATTTCGGACAGTGGCCGACCTGTGCAAGAAAGCCGACCACCGGGAACTTGCAAAAGTATTCCAGCGAAAGTTCGACATTCGGATCAGATCCGGATGTCCCGATCAATTAACGATCCGACGACCCCAGATCAACGTCATGAAAACGACGTTCAAAGTCTGTCCGAGGCGCCAGGAACGCAGCAGAGAGAAGATTGAGTTTGGATAAATATACTGCTCGCACTTCTTACACGGCGGGCTTTGTCTTTGGTCTTTCTTTCCAAGCGAGGTGCTCCATGGCCTTCTCGAAGGTCTGGTAAGTTCCAACCAGATATCCATCCTGCCATGCAAAGAAGTTCCGTCCGCTATGGGAGACTTCCCCAAACGGACCACGATATGAGTATTGGGTGATTGGAACTCGATTGCTCATGGATTTAACTTGATTG
>CAWAIK010000024.1:0-92058 GCA_963782115.1 uncultured Verrucomicrobiae bacterium | reverse complement strand
GGTGAAATCTGACCGGAGGCCGTGTCTTTAACATGACCGATCCTCAGGGCGGAAGTTTGAGAACCCACGCCACCTCAAGAAGTGAATTTGGTGTTCCCGATGCGAAACTTCGGAGCGGGCAAAAGCCAGACCTTGTCGCGTCCGCTGCGGCCCAGCTAGCCTTAAGAAGAAAGCGGGCCGTTTCGGTCGTGTATTCCAGTTACCCGGCAGACCCGCGGCCTCGTAGAGCTGCGGAAGCGCTGGCCGGCGAGGGGGTGAGCCTCGAAGTCATCTGTCTCAAGGAGACCGATCACCAACCTCTGCGCGAAATTTTCAACGGTGTGGAGATCACACGCATTCCGTTGAAACGCCGCCGCGGTGGAAAGCTCTCCTACATGCTGCAGTATGGGTCGTTCATCCTGCTCGCAGGCGCCATTCTGGCTGGTCGCACTTTGAAGCGACGTTATGACCTTGTGCATGTCCACAACATGCCCGATGTCCTGGTGTTTAGCGCGCTGATACCGAAGCTCTTCGGTGCGAAAATCATCCTCGACCTTCACGACCCAATGCCCGAGTTGATGATGACCATCTTCGGGCTTCGTGAGGAGAGCTATTCAGTCCGGCTTCTCAAGAAGTTCGAAGCGTGTAGTATCAAATTTGCGGACGCAGTGCTTACGACCAACGAAGCATTTAGGAAACTCTTTTTGAGCAGAGGCTGCCCGCCGAGAAAGATAAGCGTGGTCATGAATTCACCGGACGAAGCGATCTTCAGGTATCATGAGTCTTCTGGCCAGAGCCTCGCTGCGCGCGAAACTTCAAAACCTTTTGTGATGATGTATCACGGTTCCCTGGTCGAAAGGCATGGCCTCGACTTGGCGGTGAACGCCGTCCGAAAAGCCAGAGAGAAGATTCCTGGAGCTGAACTGAGGATTTACGGCGGCGGCACGCCATTCTTGGAGCGAGTCATGGATTCGGTGCGGAAATCTGAGCTGTCTGAGGCGGTCCGATATTTCGGTCCGATGGATCTCGAACAAATCCCCGCAGCCATTCGTGAGTGCGACGTCGGCATCATTCCGAATCGACGGAGCGTATTCACCGAGATCAACATGCCGACGCGCATCTTTGAATACCTATCCCAAGGCAAGCCGGTTATCGCACCGCAGACTCCCGGAATTCAAGATTATTTTAGTCCGCAGGAGCTGGTCTTTTTCGATTTGGGAAACGCCGATGATCTCGCGGCGAAGATGCACCACGTTTTTGGGCACCCGGAGGAAATGGTGACGATGGTCGAACTCGGGCAGAAAGTCTATCGGGCGCACAAATGGAGTGGCGAGCAGGCGCGGTTTATCGGTCTCGTCCATGGGTTATTGACCTCGTAATGGTTCTTCCAAGCGACCCCAACCTTGAAACTCGCCCAGCTGGAGGTATTAGCTCGCTTTGCGGTTTTTGCGAAGATTGACGCAGCGGATTGGCCCCTTGCTTAAATCGATGATTCCTCAGTGCACTGTCGAGTTGCCGCCTCGCAAGAGAGACGATTTTAAATGATTATGCAAAGAAGATACGCAATCATTACTCCGGTTCGGAATGAGGAAGCATACATCTCGCTAACGATCGCCTCCCTTGTCGCCCAGACCGTTAGGCCCCGCAAATGGATCATCGTCAACGATGGTTCAATCGATAGCACCGGACGAATTGCGGAAGAAGCAGCGCGGGTGCATCCGTGGATCACCGTGGTCACCAGAGCCGATCGTGGATTTCGAAAGGCGGGAGGGGGAGTTGTTGACGCATTTTATGACGGATATTGTAGGATCGAAAATGAAACTTGGGATTACGTCGTCAAGTTAGACGGGGACCTCTCCTTTCTTCCCGACTACTTTGAAAAGTGCTTTGAGAACTTCGAGCAGGACGACAAATTGGGTATTGCCGGGGGAACGATCTGCACCAATTCAGGTGGGCTTATTGAAGCAGAAGCTAAGGACGATCCAAGATTCCATGTCCGAGGAGCGACTAAGATATATAGGTCATCATGTTGGCGAGATATAGGCGGTCTGATTAAAGCGCCCGGCTGGGATACATTAGATGAGGTCAAAGCCAATATGCTCGGATGGACGACTCGCACCCTTTCGGGAATAAATGCTGTCCACCACCGGCCGACGGGGGCTGCGTACGGCGCTTGGAACGATCGAGTCAAAGCTGGGATGGCGAACTATATCTCGGGTTACCACCCTTTGTTCATGTTGCTGAAATGTGTAAAGCGCATGGTCGAGAAGCCCTATCTTGTCGGCGGTTTTGGACTTTTGTACGGTTTTTCAAAAGGGTATCTGAAGAAAACTCCTCAGGTGGGGGATAGGGCTTTGATCCGATACTTTCGCGAACAGCAGATCAACCGGTTATTAGGGAGAAAAAGTCTCTGGGGTTAGGGCTTACTTCTCAAGGGAAAGATATAGGGTCCTCATTGTTTCTTATTAGCAGAATATGTGTGGAATTTGTGGAAGGCTGGAGTATGACCCAGCCGCGACGATAGACCGAGACCTGATCGCCCGGATGGTTGCCACGCTGGCGCATCGAGGGCCTGATGGTGATGGCACCTATATTTCCGGTCCCATCGGGCTTGGCCACACCCGGCTCTCGATCATCGATTTGGCTACGGGAGCGCAGCCGATCTCCAACGAAGATAAGACCGCATGGGTAGTTTATAACGGAGAGATTTACAATTTTCCGCAGTTGCGGCAAGAACTCCTGAAAAAGGGGCATCATTTTCAGAGCACGACGGATACCGAAGTTATCGTCCACCTCTACGAGGAGTACGGTGTGGAAAGTCTTTCCCTGTTACGAGGGATGTTTGCCTTTGCGCTCTGGGATGAAAAAAATCAAACCTTGTTATTAGCGAGAGACCGGGTTGGCATTAAGCCCCTCTATTATACTAATACGGGTAAGGCTCTGGTCTTCGGATCCGAAATAAAGGCTCTTTTGGCCAACGCAGAAGTGAAATGTCAGATCGAGCCACAGTCCGTTGACAAGTTTTTGACTTACCTCTGTTTGCCCGGAAAGGAAACTCTCTGGAAAGGAGTTTATAAGCTCGAACCAGGCTTTTACCTCCTGTCGCGAGGTGGGAGTTTCAAGGTAGGACAATACTGGGATCTGCGCTTCGAACAGTCTCATCGTTGGAAGTCGTTCGATGACGCCGCGGACGAGCTTTATCACCGAACCAAAAAAACGGTGCGCGATCATATGATCAGCGATGTTCCGATTGGCTTCTTGCTTAGTGGCGGAGTTGATTCGACTATCATCTTGAATTGTGCCGCCACGGAGACCAGTGAAAAAATCAGTACCTTCACGGTAGGATTCGATAATGCTCACTTTGAGGACGAGCGACCATATGCCAGACTAGCCGCCAGTCGGTTTCAGACCGAATATCATGAGATTACCATTAGTCCTCGGGATTTTTGGGATTTCCTGCCCTCTTTGGTCCGACATATGGAGGAACCCATTTGCGATCCGCCCGCCGTCTCGTTGCATTATATTTCTAAACTGGCACGCCAGCATGTAAAAGTGTTGCTTTCAGGTGAGGGTGGCGATGAAGCGTTTGGTGGCTATCTTGACTATCGAAACTTTCCGGCTCTGGAGAAAGTGAAGGCTGCGCTCCCAGGCCTGAAAAGCTCCTTTTCTGCCGTGCTGAGGGCGGCAGATCAATTTGCTCCGCTTCGCAAGGCCGCCAAGTTCTCTCCCTATTTCGTTACCGCGCCACAGGATTACTATTACAGTCGAGCTGCCTCTCCCTTCAGCTTCTTCAATCGGAATAAAGAAGTACTCTACACACCGGGATTTTATTCCGCGGTGCGTCCGAAGCTTTCCGCCGAGATCATCCGTACCCTGTTTCACAATGTTAGGGGGCAGCCGCTCCTCAATCAAATGCAGTATATTGATATTAAAACTCTGTTGCCCGATGACCTCTTAATCAAGGCCGACCGGATGACTATGGGTAATTCATTGGAATTGCGTGTTCCATTTCTTGATCACGAACTTCTGGAATTCGCTGCGAGCTTGCCACCCGATTACAGGGTGAAAGGATTGAAGACCAAACGAATTCTCAAGGAGGCATTCGCGAAAGACATTCCGAAGGAAATAATTCGCCGAAAGAAGGCTGGTTTTCCCATCCCGATTGAGCGGTGGATCCAGGGCGAATTGAAGGACCAGGTTGGTGAAGTTCTCTTGAGTAAGAGAGCTCTTGACAGGGGCTATTTTCGAAAGAGCGGTATCGAGAACCTACTCGCACTCAGTGACCAGGGGAAGCCCGTAGCGAAAGAGATATTCGCGCTGTTGACGCTGGAGCTGTTGCTGATGGAGTTCATTGATAAATGAGCCGTTCTCGGGAGCAGACGATCCCAGAGACCCGATCTGAGCGGGTGTATGAGCAGCAGGTATTCCTCTAGCAATCAACGAGAGTCTGGAAACCGGCGCGGCATTTTTGCAACCACTCTCTGTCTCGCATGAACCTTTTCGGAATTTTATTTACCTTCGTGACTTCGGCCTTGTTGCTGCGTATGCCGAGGAGTTGGGCGTCGCTGCCACTGTTGCTCGGAGCGGCGTATATAACTCGAACCCAGCAACTCGAGATCGGGCCGATGCATTTTCCGACGATGCGCGTGCTAATCGCAGTGGGACTTTTGCGGGCGACAATGAAAGGGGAACGGATTAGCGGTGGGATGAACTCGCTGGATCGGATCGTGAGGCTCTGGGCAATCTGGAATATTTGCAGCATCGGCTTCCACCAACCAGATGTCCTGGTGTACCGTTTCGGGCTTCTCTATGACACCTTGGGCGTTTACTATTTGTTCCGCGTTTTCATCCGAGGAATTGAAGATATCCGGACCGTCTTCAAAATGATGTGCATCCTTCTCGTCCCCCTTGCCGCGACGATGCTGGTAGAGAAATTGAGAGGGACCAATCCGCTCAGCTTTATTGAATTCGGTGCTGCAGACGTAGTAACTACGAACGGCCATTTTCGCGCACAAGGCTCGTTCGGTCATCCCATCTTGGCCGGGACGATTGGAGCCGTCTGTCTGCCGATGGCTGTCTGTTTTTGGCGGGAAAACCGTAATCTAGCGTTGACAGGACTAGCCGCGACCCTCGCCATCGTTTTCGCCAGCGGTTCGAGCGGACCAGTTATGGCAACCTTTTCGGTCGTCGCCGCTTTGGCCCTTTGGAAGATCCGCGGTCGTCTGCCTGCGATTCGGTGGTTCGCAGTGTTCCTCGTCGTCGCTTTATCTTTCTTAATGAATGATCCGGTATATTATCTAATGGCTAGGATAGACATTACCGGAGGAAGTACGGGATATTTTCGGGCACAATTGATCCAGTCTGCCATCAATCACTTATCGGAATGGTGGTTTGCCGGTACGGATTATACCCGGCACTGGATGGCCTCGGGTATTACGGCAAATCTGAACCACACCGATATGACAAACCACTATCTTGCAATGGGAGTTGCGGGCGGTCTTCTATTGATGATGCTGTTCATCTGGATTTTGGTTGTTGCTTTTGTCAGGATTGGCAAAGCATTACGCGTCGGCCGAGGCGCGCCCAGGGACCAACAATTTCTCGTATGGTCGCTTGGATGCATTTTATTTGGCCATGCAACGACGTTCATGTCCATCTCCTATTTTGACCAGACGATTGTTTTCTTGAACTTAGTGTTGGCCTGCATAGGTTCTTTGCGGATCGAGCAGCGAGCTTCTGCGCCGGTTTTAGGTGCCACTCGGACCTGCTCGGAGACGGAACGTCTACAGGCTTGGAGTAAGGCCTCTTTCTTGCGACGTCCAAAGATTTTCTGAGCGCCTTATGTCTGAACCGTATTTAATTCACACTCCGGCCGAACTGCAATCCCAACGCGCATCGGGTTTGCTACGAATGCTGGAAAATCTCTTGGCGGTAAAATTCAGTTTTTCACCGGAACATCAGCTTGATATTAAAGGGGAGATCGTGATTACGAATGTCTCCCAGGCGGAGCAACGAAGCAGGAAGATTGTTTCCAGCCTTGATTTGCCGCAAGGCAAAACTGCGTCAAGCGAGGGCGAATTAGTGGAAATCGACGTACGGTTCACAGAGGACCCGCTTGTTCCGTATCCGTTCCGAGGCAGGTCTCTCCGGACGAAAGTATCCTCCCAACCGAGTATCTTGTCGCTATGCCGTGATGAAGAGCCCTTGGCAATTTGCGAGCTCGGACCCGTATGGGCTTTTTCTGAGCGAGAAGGTGCAAAGCATTATCGCTCCGCGTTTGCCCTGCCAGTCCTGCCCGTCGATGGCAGCCTGCTGGATTTACTGAACGGCGGCCGATTCTTGGAAATGCTCCCGCTGCTTCACTGGCTCCGGGAGATTTGCGCCAGCGTTTCTCCAATTGATCCACCCCTTAGGGCCTGCTTCATTTTTGATGATCCCAATCTTCATTGGCCGCGTTATGGATTTGTCGACTACCGGCAGCTTGCGGAGCAAGCCGAAAAGCAGAATTACCACGTTTCATTTGCCACAATACCTTTGGATACTTGGTATACACATAGCGGGACAGCTGACATCTTTCGCAAAAACCCTCGCCGGCTGTCGTTGTTGGTGCATGGCAATAACCATACTAGAAAAGAACTAGCCCAACCATATACGGAGCCAGAAAGAATTTTTCTGCTAAGGCAAGCGATTCAACGCATAGAGCGGCTCGAGCGTCAAAGCGGCCTTGTGGTCTCCCGGGTAATGGTCCCTCCGCACGGTGCTTGTTCCGAAGAGATGTTGGCGAAATTTCCATTCTGTGGCTTTGAAGGCGCCTGTATTTCACATGGGTCCTTGCGTGCGCACAACAAATCCCGGGCTTGGTCAAAAACCCTGGGTTTCCTGCCGTCCGAAATCATTCAAGGTTGTCCGGTTCTCCCACGTTGGGGAGTTTCCGGCGACCTGAAGAATACAATCCTGCTAGCGGCGTATCTCAAGCAGGCGATCATTCTCCGAGGCCACCATCAAGATCTCAAGGATGGCCCGGAATTGCTCGCCGATCTGGCCCGACTCATCAACGGGCTTGGCTCAGTGGCCTGGTTGAATATGACCGAAATGGCGCGATCCAATTATCCCTCCCAGGTACGGCGAATTGCTGGAGTGAATGGTTCTAACCGAAAGCCCTCTCTTGGAGAGGTTCCAGACCTCGAAACGGTGATGGATACTTCTTCAGAGGTCGCTTCGAAGCAATGGGCCGGGAAAAAGAGGCGCGCCGTAGCCGGCACCTTCTTTTCGTTTACTCGACGATTACTAACGGAAGGCAGAGACAGACTCTGCTAACTCGCGGGCAGCGGTTTTCGGCAAAATTGCAGGCGATCGGATGATTCCTTGTAGAAAGTTTGTAGATTAGGTTGCGACTATAATTATTCTGAATATGGTAAATACCATACTTTAATTTCCGTTGACAGACTTCTTTGTTTGGTACCTAATTTGGGCCCAATTGGCCTGTTTCAGGCAAATTATTGTCGTAAATCTGTATAATTCATCGCATTTCATCAGAATCAGGAACAAATGAGACCCAATTACTTCCCTATCGCTTTTAAAACTCTAATCGCAATCGTTGCACTCCTGTTCGGCGACATTGCATATGCTGCCAATTGGTACGTCCGACCAAGCTCTGCGGGTTCAGGTAGCGGGGCGGACTGGAACAACGCCTGGTCCTTGTCGAGCATAGCATGGGGAAATATTAAGCCTGGAGACACCATATGGCTTGCCGGAGGCAAGTACAACTCGGGATTGACGATTGGAGCCAATGGGGCTTCTGGGAATCCAATTTCGATCTATCGTGTGCGAAGCACCGATTCAGCGCCGACCGCCGCCGCAGGTTGGAATGCGAGTTTCGACAGCACCGTGGATATAGGCGGAATAACCGTTCCTCACAATAGTTATGTTACCATCGATGGCAGGATTCCCTTCGTGTTGAGCACGTCGGGATTAACTAAGGCCGGCATGACAATAGAGATCCCCATTTCAGGAGGTGACGGAATAGATGGGTCCAGTGTCACGTCGGGTGGACTTACTTCAATCGTATTTAACAACATTTCGATTACGGGTCCATATGCCAGCACGAGCAATCCAGCCGGCGGTGCAGGAATAACGGGCATTAATATTGCTCAGACACCTAACGGCAACATTACGGGCTGCATCTTTCATGGGATCAGCATAGTCGGAACCGGAGAAGCTTTACGTTCTAGCAACTGGGTAAATTGCGTTGTTGAATATTGTTATATCGCCGACACAGCCAACGACGGTCAGCAACATGAAGATGTAGTATACACGTACCCGTCAGCTCAGAACTGCACATGGCGATATAATTACATTAATAATTCTCCTAATGACGGTTTGTTCTTCGAGTTCGGTGGTGCGGTAGATTTCTATTTTTACGGGAATGTCTATTACAACAGTAATGCTGGTATGTTCGGAACGAAGGCCCCGGGAAATTACGGTCCTCTATACATCTACAACAATGTTTTCATGTCCACTGACACGAGCGGACAAGCGAATTTGGGCTTTACTGGAACTGTCAATCCCGCTACTCAGATATATAACAACATCTTTTACAACGTCGCGAACGCAACCGGGCAAGGAGGACCAGTCCAGAGCGACTACAACGCATACAATTATACTAATCTGAACGGGTATTCCTGGCCGTCAAGCGAGACGCATTCGATCACTTTCACGGGTAATCCGTTCGTTTATATCCCTTCCGCCACTGAACCGGTAGGTAGCACGGGAGCGAACTTTCAGCTGACGGCTGCGGTGCAGGCGCAGTTCCAGAAGGGAATACCGCTCGCTGCCGACGGTTTTATTAACAAGGACATGTTGGGAGACACCCGGTCAGTTAGCGGAGCATGGTACATTGGGGCGTATCAATACGGCGGAAGTGGCGCTCCCGCCGCTCCAACGAATCTCCGCATTAGTAGTAACTGACGGCATTCTGCCGTCCGCGGTTCGCGGGCTGCGCAATGAGCGGACTATTTTGGGACTGAGGTAAGACGTAGTTTGCAAGGTGGCGTGCTGATCAAAGGAAATATGCGAGTCCTATACAGTTTTCCCCACAAGCTGGGGGCGCAACGGATATGCTACATTGCTTGGCAACAGGTCAATGGTCTTATAAGAGCGGGAGCGGAGGTGATTGTTTTTCCGGGGGCCGTACAAAGAACGCTTGGTGCAAATGTGAGTGTGCGACCAACGCTTGCCAGGGGCAAATTTCGCATTCCTTACAGATTGATAGGTACTATGCGTGCCTGCGCGCTGCATGATTTTATAGTAGCCCGACGGCTTGAGAAATTGGCAGGCCAAATCGATATCGTCCACACTTGGCCGATGGGTGCGTTGGCAACGCTCAAGACAGCAGCCAGAATGCGCATTCCAACTGTCCTGGAGAGGCCCAATGCACATACTCGGTATGCTTATGAAGTGGTTCAAAGGGAATGTAAATTGCTTGGCGTCGCCCTACCGCCCAAACACGAGCATGCCTATCAGCCCGAGGTGCTCCGCAAGGAAGAAGAAGAATATCGGATGGCTTATCGTCTCCTATGTCCATCGGAATTTGTCGTCAAAACTTTTCTCGACGAAGGGTTTTCGAGCGAAAAGCTGTTAAGACATATTTATGGCTTGGACGAAAAAGCGTACTATCCCGATAGTAAGCCCCGAGATCCACGACGCGGATTGACGATGCTGTTCGTTGGGGTTTGTGCAGTGAGAAAGGGGGTGCACTATGCTTTGGAAGCTTGGCTGCAGTCGCCAGCACATCAAAACGGTACCTTCCTAATTGCCGGAGAGTTCTTGCCTGCTTACGAAAGAAGGCTTTCTTCACTTTTGGCGCATCCAAGCGTTCAAGTTCTTGGCCATCGAAATGACGTCCCGGATTTGATGCGCAGAAGCGACATTTTTATTCTTCCGAGTATCGAGGAGGGATTTGGTCTGGTTTGTACGGAAGCCATGGGCAGCGGTTGTGTTCCACTGGTATCGGAAGCGTGCACGGATGTCTGTCAGCACATGGAGAATGCGCTCGTGCACCGCGTCGGAGACGTCAAGACCATTGTCGAACAGATCACCTTACTGCACGAAGATCGTGTCCTTTTGGAGAGGCTGCGGAGCGCAGGTCTGGCCACGGTGCCCGAGATCACGTGGACCGCTGCCGGAGAGAAGTTGCTCGCCGCATATGAGCGAACCGTTGAGGCGTACGCAAAAGCGCAACCAGGTGGGTTGGCGAAGGGCTTGGCATGAGGAACACGGCTTTAGTATGGCGTACGAAACTTGAATTACTTTCTCCTGCTGGGTTTTAATTCCGGAAACCATGAAGTTGTCGGTAATAATAATTTGTTGGAATGATCTCAAGGTCATTTTAGATTGCGTCTCTTCAGTCTATGCTGAAACTACTGCGATCGATTACGAAATCATTGTCACCGACAACGCATCCTCAGACCGATCAGTGGCAGCCATTCATGAGCAGTTCCCGGGGGTCCGCGTCGTTGAGAACGCCGCGAACGGCGGTTTTGGCAAAGGAAACAATACCGCGATCCGCGTGACGAGGGGCGAGTATGTCCTTATCTTGAATCCGGACACCATAATCCGCGACCGCGCCCTGGAAAAGCTAGTTGCTTACGCAGACCGACATCCTGAGGCCGGCGCGTTCGGATGTCGGGTACTAAATCTAGACGGCTCGGTCCAGCTATCGGCTCATCCACTGCCGACCCTTTGGACCTCGCTAACAAAAGCGCTCGCTCTTCGCTGGCCGCGGCGCTTCTGGGAGGGTTTTTGTTCCGATTCCTATCCTAATTGGGATGGACGGTTAGAGCGGCGAATTGGATTTCAAGGCGGATGTTGTTTGTTGGCCCGGGGTCGGCTCTTGCAGGAGTTGGGTGGATTTGACGAAAGGTTTTTTCATCAATTTGAAGATGCGGATCTGTGCCGGCGCATTTGGGAGTCCGGCCGCCCAGTTCTCTTCTTTCCCGGCGCGGAGATCACTCACATCGGCGGCCAAAATCGCGGGACCTACTCCATCAAAGTCGAACTTGAAACTGAGCGCAGCAAATACAGATATTTTCACAAGTATTACGGCGTCAAGGGCGTCGTCTGGACCCGTTATATCTCAATTCTGGGGCTTGGACTGCGCTATGTAGCTTGCCGATTGTTGAGTGGTCTGAAAGGGAAAGAAGCTTTAAAGAACAAAATGGACAAAGTGGCAGTTCTGCTAAGGTGGCATTGGGAGTTGCTCCCGATGCAGTTTATTCGAACCGGGACCGAACCTGATGTCGGATATACTCAGCCGTCTCCTCCGGCGAATACAATCCAGAAGGTCTCCCGCGGGCTTTAGGTCCCCAACAGGGCAAGAGGCCGTGTTTATTCTAAATTTCCACGGCCTCGCAGAATCGTTTGATCAGCAGTGCGGGGGCGATAAAGACTATTGGACGGATCCGCGCTTTTTCGCCGCAGTCCTTGAGATCGTGCGGGATCGACAGAATGTATCGGTCACTTTTGATGACGCCTACGAATCAGATTATACTGTTGCACTCCCGCTTCTCAAAGCCTCGAAGATGAACGCACGGTTTTTCGTCGTAGCCGGTCGGGTGGGCCAAAAGGGATTTCTATCCAGCAGCCAAATTCAATCCCTCTGTGCCGAAGGTATGACCATTGGCAGCCATGGGATGCATCATCGCAAGTGGCCCGCGTTAAGTAATCGAGAGCTCCATGAAGAAGTAGTCGAAGCGCGCGATCGCATCGAACAAATTACTGGCACTCGAATACGAGAGGCGGCTTGTCCTTTCGGGGGCTATGATCGGCGGGTTCTCGAGCACCTCCGCAGATCCGGTTACGACCGGGTCTATACCAGTGACGGAGGTCCCGCGAAGGCGGAGTGCTGGATTCAGCCGAGAAACACGATCGTCCGCGGAGACGATATGAAGAAGGTCTGGGGCATAATCACTGATGTTCGACCCGGCCCGAAGGCGCTGTGGCGTCAATTCCAACTGATGCTGAAGCGCTGGCGATAGAAGGTCGATCGCACCTCGAATGACTAAGGCAACTGTAATCATTGGATTCGCCGAAGCGCTTTCAGCACCTGAGGTTGCCTGGAGTTTCGTTGATCACGGCTTTGACGTGGTCGCTTTTACTCGAAGAGGTAGGCGGGCCGCGCTGAGACACAGTCGTTATGTCCATGTGTTCGAAGTGACGCCTCCAGAAACGGACTTGGCCGCAACAGAGAAGGATCTAAAAGAAGCCGTGCGTTCGATCCGTGAATCTTCGAACATCCCTGTCGCGATTATGCCGCTGGATGATCAGGCGCTTTGGTTGTGTGGCCGGACCGAAGTTCGTCGTGAAGCTCTGTTGGTCGGTCCTGAAGGTGAGGCGTTGGACCTGGCCCTCGACAAAGAGAAACAAGTCCAGCTTGCGCAATCGGCAGGCTTTTGTGTGCCAGCTTACAGCGTCGTAGACCGACCGGAAGATATCTTGGACCAAAAAATCAATTTCCCAGTCGTTTTCAAACCCACCTTGGCCGCTGTACGAAGCGCTGGAACCCTTTCGAGAGGACATGGTTGGACTTGCGGGGACTGGACCGAATTGAAGTCAGCAATCAGCGAGTGGGCAGGACGGGGTCGCATGTTCCTGCAGCAGTTTGTCTCGGGTGTAGGTGAAGGCATTTTCGGATTGGCCACCGATCGCGGAGTATTGGCTTGGACGGGCCACCGGAGAGTGCGAATGATGAATCCGCAAGGTTCCGGGTCGAGCGCATGCACGGCAGTGCCGCACATCGACGAACAATGTAAGGCGAGCGCCGAGCGTTTTGTGCGAGTTTATGGATGGCGAGGCCTTTTCATGATTGAGATGCTCCGTGACGACTCCGGGAAGTTATGGTTTATGGAGTTCAATGGACGAGCCTGGGGCAGCATGGCTTTGGCTCGGCGTCTTGGATTTGAATACCCCGCCTGGGCTGTCCAAGTGGCATTGAACTCGGACGCGCCACTGGAAATACCGCAGCCGACAGATGCTGTTCCCGTCTGCCGGCATCTTGCGCGGGAAATATTGCACCTGCTCTTTGTATTGCGGGGTTCACGTTCAAAGGCGTTGGTTCATTGGCCCTCGATCTGGACGGCGCTCTCTCAAGTGTGCAGGATCGGCTGCCACGATTGTTGGTACAATTGGCGGAACAATGATCCCAAAGTATTTGTCAGCGACGTTTTCGGGTGCCTCTGGACTCAAATTCTGGGAACAAAGACACAGCGATGAAACGGATTTGTGCAGCTTGTCACATCCACTCGACCTGGTCCTATGACGGCAAATGGAAACTGGATCAGTTGGCTAGATCTTTTTCCAAGCGCAACTATCGAGTGTTGCTGATAACGGAACACGACCAAGGTTTTGATGAATTGAAGCGGCTTGAGCACCGAGAGGCGTGTCGCATGGCCAGCTCCGAGGAAATTTTGCTGATCCCGGGTATTGAGTACAGCGACCCCACGAACGTCATTCACCTGTTGGTGTGGGGAGATGTTCCATTTGTTGGTTCCGGGGCGGAACCGGAGCGAGTTCTGGCGACAGCGCAAGAAAGGGGAGGTATCACGGTCTTTGCGCATCCCAGTCGCAAAGAGGCATGGAAACGATTTGATCCAAATTGGAGCGCGAAGATTCTTGGCATCGAATTTTGGAATCGAAAAACAGATGGTTGGGCGCCCAGCAAGCGCGCGTGGCCGCTTCTTCAAATGACTAACTCAATGCCTTTCGCAGGATTGGACTTTCACGATTCCCGGCAATTCTTTCCAATGGCGACTGTCCTGGAAATGCAAAACCCGATCAATGAAGCTACGGTCGTGGCGGCACTCAGGGCGCGGCGTTGCAGGTCCGAGGTATTCGGCTTGGGAGCTTCGGCGCTTGCGAATGGCCTACAGGTCGGGGCCCTGTACGGCGCAGAATCGTTGAGACGAGTCGCGGCCGGTTTGTGTCGAACCGCCGTATCAAGTTTTAAAGGAAAGGCAGTTTCGTGATCTTTCTGGATCCGGACCTTACGTCTACGGGTCCCCAGAAGAGAAGATTGAATTTATGAAAGTCACATTTGTTCTTCCATTCGCGGGATTGCAAGGTGGTATTCGGGTGATTGCGATCTACGCTCACCGCTTGCGCAAACGAGGACACGAGGTAACGGTCGTATCGATCCCCTTCAGCATGCCATGGCGACGGAAAGTAAAGTCGCTTCTCTTGGGACGAGGTTGGCCAAAAACCCAATCCGAGGGCTCGCATTTTGATGGAGTTGGCGTGACGCACCGCGTGCTGGAAAAGGATAGGCCGTTGGTCGACTCGGATGTCCCGGACGCGGATGTCGTGGTGGCTACCTATTATCCAATGGCGTATAGCGTGCTAAATCTTTCTCGAGCAAAAGGCGCAAAAGCATTCTTCATCCAGAACTATGAGATGGAGGATGGCAAGCCAAACCCGAAATTGGATGCCACTTGGCGTATGCCCATGCACAAAATCGTCATAACGAAGTGGTTGGTGAAGATTGCGCAAGAGAAGTTTGCCGACCCGATTGTTTCGCTCGTCCCCAACAGCGTGGACTTAGACCAGTTCAACGCCCCGCCGAGAGGGAAAAGATCAGTGCCTACAGTAGGTTTGCTCTATGCCACGTCCTGGATGAAAGGTTGCCGTACTAGTCTCGAGGCACTAAAGCAGGTGGCAAGGGCATTGCCTTCGCTTCGCCTGATCTCCTTTGGTGCGGAGCACCCAGGCTTTGATCTTCGACTTCCTCCATACGCGGAGTTTCATTACCGGCCCCCACAGGAAAAGCTCAGGGAGCTCTATGCGCAATGTGACGTGTGGCTGTGCGGGAGCGCCCGGGAGGGATTTGGTTTGCCGCCGTTGGAGGCAATGGCGTGCCGGTGTCCGGTGGTCTCTACGCGGGTAGCAGGGCCGTTGGATTTCATTGAGGAAGGTGTGAACGGACACTTGGTGCATATAGGAGATGTAAATGGTCTCGCGGATCGGCTAATGGACGTGTTGAATTTGGGCCAGGAGGATTGGACGAAGATGTCAGACGCGGCCTACGGTACCGCGACTCGATTCACTTGGGATGATGCGACCGACCTATTCGAAAAGGCATTGGAACTTGCCATCGAACGGGACAGATGCGGTGAGTTTCCACCTGGTCGCGAAATCTTGGTATAGCAACAGTCTTTCAGAATCCGCACGGTGCCTGCCTCGTGAGATGCATCAACCAAGGTCTAACACCTATGCATAGGCTATTACAATTAGTAAAAACCGGACTCAAAATAGCAAAAACCGAAGGCTCTGTTGTATTCCTATCGAAACTAAAGATATCTTTTGAAGAACGGGTGTATCGGATATTCAAAAAAGGCAAACCACTCGTTTATCAGAAGAAACGACAGCAAGCGTGGCCGCGAGAGAGACCTTTAGTATCGATCATTATACCCTGCTACAACTATGGTATGTACATAAGCGAAGCTATTGAATCTGTTCTCGCTCAAACTTTTCAGCGATTTGAAATTCTTGTCATTAATGATGGCTCAACAGATGCGCTCACAAAAAACGTATTGCATGATCTCTCCTATGAGAAGACGAAAGTAATTCATCAAGACAACCAAGGGTTGGCCCGGACGAGAAATAATGGAGCAGCCATGACTGTCGGGAAATATATCTGCTACCTTGATGCAGATGACCTAATTGAGCCGACCTATTTAGAAAGAACACTTTATATTCTGGAGGGCGACGAGAGCGTGGGAAGCTGTTATAGTTGGGTTCGGTGCTTCGGTGACTATGAAGCGATTTGGGAGACAGATGATTTAGATCCGTTTTTCCTAAAGAAGCGTTGCGCATCGTCGTCTCATAGTGTTATAAGAAAGGAAGTCTGGGAAAAAGTGAAAGAAAAGAACGGATCAGGGTTTTTAAGTGAATATGATGGGTACTTTGAAGATTGGGTTTTCTGGATCGATATGGTGCAGTCTGGTTACCGCGGGGTGGTAATCAGGGAGCCACTTATTCGCTACCGAGTGCACAAAGATTCATTGGGCGCAGCACATAAGCCGGGATATGCCAAAAAGCTTCAGGCGCTTCATGAGGATAGAAGGGATTTCTTTAAGGATCGTTCACTTGCGGAAGAGTTGGACAAGTATCTCAATCGACGAATCGTTGTCGAAAATAGCATGATTAACCTTTCTTTTCCGACTGACTGGACAAAATGAAATGCTCCTAATTTATGCGTCGCAGTGTGTGGCTGCGCCTGAGGGGCGATCCTCATAATCTGCCGTATGGTGAACTACGAAAGGAGTACAGCTCGATGCCATTTCCAAACGTAAGCTTCGTTGTTCCGTGCTATAAGTTGGCGCATCTCCTGCCGGAATGTATCGATTCAATCCTTGCTCAGACTTATACCGATTTTGAAGTGCTGATAATGGACGATTGTTCACCGGATAGTACGCCGGAAGTCGCGCGCTCGTTCAAAGATCGGCGCGTACAGCACATTCGGAATGAACCGAACCTCGGGCATCTTCGCAATTACAATAAAGGGATTAGCCTGAGCCGAGGCAAGTATGTATGGCTTATATCTGCCGACGACTACCTGCGAAGCCACGATCTATTGAGAAGATATGTTGAAGTTTTGGAGGCGGACGCAAAAGTCGGATACGCCTTTTGTCCCGGATTCGGTGTTGGAGTTGGGTTTGATACACAAATAATGGGATGCTATTCGGTCCGCAACGATCGTGACCGCATAATTCCAGGCCACGTTTTATTGAAGAAACTCCTGCGTGGGAATTTCCTTCTCACTGCTTCAGGGATGGTCCGTCGCGAATGCTACGAAAAGATTAGCGTTTTTCCATTGGATATGCCGTGGGCTGGAGATTGGTATTTATGGGCTGTCTTTGCGCTTCATTTTGACGTCGGGTATTTCGCAGAGCCCATGGTTTGCTATCGCAAGCACGAACTTAGTATGACTAATGCACTTTTCCAGAAGGGCGCGGAACTTTGTTGTGAAGAAGATGTTGCCGTACTGTGGCGTGTGAAAGAGAAAGCGGATGAGGCTGGGCTGCGTAATGCGTCGGCGGAATGCCTGGACGCGCTTGGTGAAGTCTATGCCCGGAATATCGCGTCATCGCGTTATGGGATGTCGAGACCATCATTATCACTGGAACTTTTTGAAGAATCGCTCGTTAGACACTGCGCGAATGATCCGGAACGGTCGCGAGTCCGGGCGCGCGTTTATGCAGGGATGGGAAATGAATATTATTGGCAGGGGAAGTTGGGTTTAGCCAAAAAACATTACCAAGAAGCCATCAAGAGTGACCCTCGGTTGTTGTCGATTTATATAAAGATCTTACTGCTTTCCTCGGTAAACGGGGCGATTCCCTAAGGAAAGCAATTTTTTCTTCTCGGGGTTAACGCGCAGGCCTTCGGACGATCTGGAGATCTGTCTGGTTGGGGGCATGCTGGTGGCCGATTGTTGGGAGACCTTTGTTTCGTTAAGACCACAAATCGCATGAATTATAAAAGAGCTTTAATTACAGGGGGTGCCGGATTGATCGGGTCCCATATTGCCGATCGATTGGTTACCGAAGGTTATCAGGAGATTGTCGTGCTGGATAACTTTACCCGAGGGCGGCGGCAGAATCTCGAATCCGCGTCTGCTTCCGGCAAGGTAACGTTTGTCGATGGCGATGTGCGGGACGTGAAACTCGTCCGACAGATCATGGACGGTATCGACATTGTCTTTCACGAAGCAGCAATCCGGATCACCCAGTGCGCGGAAGATCCGCGGCTTGCTCACGACGTTTTGGCCACCGGGACCTTTAATATCCTCGAAGCCGCTGTGGCCGCCAACGTCAAGCGCGTGGTCTATGCCTCTTCTGCTTCCATCTACGGCCAGGCCGAGGATTTTCCCACCACCGAAGTTCATCATGGCTACGGCAATCGGACGATCTACGGAGCCGTTAAACTCTATGGGGAAGGCCTTCTCCGCAGCTTTTATGAGATGTACGGCCTGAACTATGTCGCGCTGCGCTATTTTAACGTGTATGGCCCGCGGATGGATGCGTTTGGAGTCTATACGGAAGTAATGATTCGGTGGATGGAGCGACTGACCGCCGGCAAGCCTTGTTTGATCCTCGGCGACGGCAGCCAAACGATGGATTTTGTGTACGTCGACGATATCGCGCGAGCGAACACCATCGCCGCGAATTCGTCCATCACGGACGACGTGATCAATATTGCCAGTGGAGTTGAGACTAGTTTGACTGAACTGGCCGAGACTTTGGGTCGCGTCATGGGAGTAAACCTGCCTCCCGAATACGGCCCGGCCCGCAAGGCTACCCCGGTATGGAGAAGGCTCGCGGACGTTGAGAAGGCGAAACGCCGTCTGGGATTTAAAGCGCACGTATCCCTTGAAGAAGGTCTGCGAAGTCTTGTGCAGTGGTGGTCGGAAGCGCGGGCGGTCCACGCCATGTGACGCAGCGGCTTAAGTTGAAGCGCACTGATTGCGGCGTTTCCCAGGCGGATCCGACCATGCGAAAACCGATTGCCTCTTTCTTTTGATGACTTCCATTGTAAAGCCTCCAGGTGATGAGCAGGCCGAATCCGCCATTGCTCTCGAGCCTTGCCTCCCTGTTACGGAAGAGAAGCCGGAACCCACCTCCCACGCCGAGGCACTGAAATCGACTTCGATCATCGGGGGTTCGACGGTGATCGTGATGTTGATTCGGATGCTGCGAACAAAGGTGTTGGCCATCCTTCTCGGTCCCGCAGGCATCGGTCTCGAAGCGATTTATGATTCCGTGATCACTCTGTCCAAGACTGCGGTCGACCTCGGGATCAGCAGTGCGGGCGTGCGTCAGATTGCTTCGGCGGTGGGCTCGGGCAGTCAACCGGTGATCGCGACCACCGTATTCACGCTCCGTCGAGTCTGCCTGGTGCTAGGCATCATCGGTGCCGCGGCGCTTTTTTTGTTGCGCGAACCCGTCGGCCGCGTTGCATTTGGGAATGCCGATCATGCCTCCGATATTGGGCTACTCTCGATCATCCTGCTTTTCGGCGCCGTTATGGGTGGACAGGGAGCCCTTTTGCAGGGAATGCGCCGGATCGGCGATCTGGCGAAAATGAACATGTTCGGCGCCTTGGCCGGCGCCCTCCTCAGCATTCCGATCGTTTACGTCTGGGGTCGCGCCGGAATTCCCGCTTACATGGTGCTCGGCGCCGGCGTCGGAGTATTCATTTCATCGTTCTACGCTCGGCGTGTCCGGATTGAGCCGGTCAAGGTTCCGTTTCGGCAAATGACCGGTGAAGCGCGCAATCTCTTAAAGCTGGGCCTCGTTTTCCTCGCGTCGGGTTTAATGACGGCCGGCGCCCTGTTCCTGCTCCGCGTCTTTGTAGCGCGCCAGGAGGGTGTATACGGCGCCGGCCAGTTTCAAGCTGCCAGCGCATTGTCCATGGTCTATGTGGGCTTTGTCCTGCAAGCCATGGGGACTGATTTTTACCCGCGTTTGACTGCCGTGGCCGGTGACAATCGGCGATGCAATCAGCTCGTCAATGAACAAGCCGAGATTTCGATCCTGCTGGCCCTTCCAGGCGTTCTGGCAACACTCGCACTCGCGCCCTGGGTGATTCAACTTTTTTATTCGAGCAAGTTCGACAAGGCCGCAGAGATTCTCTGTTGGCAAGTGACTGGGACGTTCCTGCAGGTCAATTCCTGGCCGATGGGCATCATCATTTTGGCGAAAGGCCGCGCAGCCGCCCTTTTCTGGACTGATTTTGCCTCCTACTCGGTTTACGTGGCGTTGGGCTGGGTCGGCCTCAAGCTGTTCGGCCTACCCGGTACTGGGATGGCTTTTTTGGGACTTTACGCTATTCCATTGGTGCCTCGTTTACGCGGTCGTACGAAAAATGTCGGGATTCGCGTTGTCACCTACGAATGTTCGACTCTCGCTCCTAGGCGTAACGACCGTGGCCATTACACTCTGCATCCGCCTGACGCTCCCCGAGCCGTGGGCGACTATCGATCGGTTGCGCGCTGGCGCTGGGGATCGGTCTTTACACGATGCGAACCCTGATCCGGCTGGTTGGAATGGACAAGATCAATGGGTATCTGCGCAGAGTCGGATTATCCTTCCTGACGCTTGAAACCGGCCCCGACCGAAGACACCGGCAGGATTGAAGCAAAAAAAAGCGACCTTCAAATATAACAATGACTCTGATACTCGAAAACCAGTCCCGCATTGTTCCTGCTGTTCACGGCAAACACCGAATAGAACCTGATCCCGCTTTTGAGATCGATTTTCCACGCATCTCAGTGGAAGTTACTCTCCCAGTGCTCTTCTCGACCAGTATTCGCGGTTTGCGAATGGCGATGGAGAGTTGGATAGTTTAATGCGGCGAGCAATCTGGAGAGCCGTAGCTCGAAAGTTTGGGAACGGAGTGAGAATAAGCTGGCGGTGTTCATTTTCGACATTTGGAAACCTTCGAGATCGGAGATGGAGTTTTTATCGGCACTCAGGCGTTTATCCAAGGACGCTTTGATGGCGTTACGAAGATCGGGAACCATGTCTGGATTGGCCCGCAGGCTTACTTCGATGCGCGTGACCTTATCTTGAAGACTATGTAGGCTGGGGTCCCGGAGCAAAGGTTTTGGGTTCAGCCCACACCGGTCTCCCGATCGATCAGCCGATTATTGAAACCGATCTTGAGATTCGGCCGGTGCGTGTAGAAGCCTGGGCTGATATTGGCACCGGCGCCATCCTGTTGCCCGGCGTGACGGTCGGCAAAGGGAGTATTGTGGGCGCGGGCGCAGTGGTCACCCGGGATGTTCCTCCCTTTGCCATAGTGGCCGGTGTGCCTGCCCGGTTTCTCCGCTGGCGGGATGGATACCAACCAAAAGAACAGATCCGTGCCAAATCGAAGCGTATGAGCTGTTCTGCGTCGTGTTCATGGAAACCTTCAGTATCCTAACTAACAATATTCTATGATTCCAATTGCTAAACCTTTTCTCGGTGAACAGGAGGCGGCCGCAGCGCGCCGTGTCATCCTCTCCGGCTGGACAACGCAGGGCCCTGAGGTCGCCGCGTTTGAGCGTGAATTCGCCGCTTGTGTCGGTGCTCCGCACGCTTGCGCTGTTTCAAGTTGCACTACCGCACTGCACCTGGCGTTGCTTGCCGCCGGAGTCGGTCCCGGGGACGAAGTAATCACCGTCAGTCATTCCTATATTGCGACTGCGAATAGTATTCGCTACTGCGGAGCGACACCCGGTCTTTGTGGATATCAACGCCGATCAATATAATCTCGATCCGGATCTGATTGAGGCAGCGATTACTCCGTTAACCCGAGCAATTCTGTGTGTGCACCAGATCGGAATGCCATGTGACCTGGCCCGTATCGTCCCAATTGCAGAAAAACATTCTCTCCCTCTGATCGAGGACGCGGCCTGTGCAATCGGCAGCGAAATCCTGTGGAACGGTCGATGGGAACGGATTGGTAAGCCTCACGGAGACGTCGCCTGCTTCTCCTTTCATCCGAGAAAAATCCTCTCCACGGGGGATGGAGGGATGATCACCACGAAACACAAAGATTGGGACGCCCGGTTTCGTTTGTTGCGGCAACACGGGATGGCCATCCCCGACACGGTCCGCCATGCATCCAATTCGGTTATCTTCGAGAGTTATCCTGAAATTGGCTTTAATTACCGGATGACCGATATTCAAGCGGCCGTCGGTCGCGAACAGCTGAAGCGACTCGCTGAGCTTTTGGGGCGTCGCAGGGAAATAGCTGCAACCTATCCTGCGCTGCTTGGAGATGTTCCTGAACTTCGTCTTCCCACCGAAGCCGAATGGGCGCGAAGCAATTGGCAAAGCTATTGTGTTCGTCTGCCAAAAGGTTCCTCTCAAATACAGGTGATGCAGGCGCTGCTGGACCAGGGGATCGCGACTCGGCGTGGGATCATGTGCGCGCATCGGGAACCGGCGTATCAGACTCAATCATGGCGTTCTGTCGGTCCACTCATCCGAGAGTGAACGTGCTCAGGAAGAATGCATTCTCCTTCCTCTTTATCACCAACTCACCAGGAGAAGAGCAGGAATCAATCGCTGCCAATCTTCGAGCGGCCGTCGCATCAGAGTGCATCGCTTGAGCAGAAAGCAAGCAAAGCGTCCCCGCTTTGCATCTCTTCCGATTTAGGCTGTCCATGCTGGAATTCGATTGTATCGTTATCGGTGGAGGCATCGTTGGGCTATCGGTGGCTTGGACGATTTTGGAAAGGAAGCCTGAAGTCCGTATAGCGATTCTCGAAAAAGAGGACGGCTGGGCCCGGCATCAAACCGGACGGAACAGTGGGGTCATTCACTCGGGTATTTATTACAAGCCGGGAAGCCTCGAGGCGAAGCTGTGTCGTGAGGGAAATCGCCGATTGGTCGAGTTTTGTGAATATCATGGCATTCGATACGAAGCGTGCGGCAAGGTGATCGTCGCGACAAAGTCTTCCGAGATCCCTTTGATGGAAAGATTGTTTGAGCGGGGAGTCGCAAATAGACTTGCCGTGAGGCGGCTCACTGCCCCTCGAAATAAATGTGCAGGGGCCCGCCTCCGGCGGGAAGGATGCCGTTTATCTCGGATTCGACCTTGAGCAGGCGTAGCGCAGCGCTACGAGGGCTGGAGCGCTGACCAAGCTACCCACCGGGAATGGAGAGAATTTCAGAAAATTTCAAATATGTTTGGTTAGAGATAGGGCGAGTGATTGTCGAGCAAATCCCCGAATTCAAGGGGTGAAACGCTCCTGTGAATACAGTGGTTAATTCCAGCAAGTCTTCTCACTTTCCCGACTCAGTCAGTGCGCCACCCGCCCTGCCACGGCGCTTATGCTACACTATTGGGTCAGATCCAACGGCGAGCTTTCAGAGTAGCATAGGCTGCTAGACTGTCTTGGCGGCGCCCTCTTCTCAAACGATATACACCTCACGATCTACGCAAAACACTCAGCAACAAAATGGATAAACCTCTAAAGTCGAAAGTCGGCATTGTTGGCCTTGGTTACGTCGGGCTTCCCTTGTCGCTGCAATTTGCGCGTTCAGGCGTGGAGATTCTTGGCCTTGATGTCGACGCGGACAAAGTAAATGCCCTTAACGACGGACGCAGTTATATTAAGCACGTTCCTGGAGAAGTGGTGGCAGAGCAGGTGAAAGCCGGACGCCTCGCAGCCACGACCGATTTTGCCCGCGTGAAGGAAGTGGACGCAGTGATCATCTGCGTTCCGACTCCGCTCAATAAGAACCGCGAGCCCGACATTTCCTTTATTCTGCAGACAGGACGCGCTATTGCTCCACACCTCCGACAGGGCGCCCTGGTCGCCTTGGAGTCAACCACCTATCCGGGAACGACCGACGAAGATTTGAAAGCGGTTCTGGAAGCAGGATCGGGACTGACGGCCGGTAAAGATTTCCACTTGGCCTTCTCGCCGGAACGAGAAGATCCGGCAAACCCTGCCAGCAAAGTCGGTGAGGTGCCCAAACTGGTGGGTGGTCTGACTCCGGCCTGTCTGGAGAGAGCAATGCAAGTGTACGGTCTGGCGATCAAGAGACTTGTGCCCGTTTCATCCTGTCGCGTTGCGGAAGCTGCCAAGCTTCTGGAAAACATTTTTCGCAGCGTGAACATTGCCTTGGTCAACGAGTTGAAGCTCATCTACGCCGCGATGGGGATCGATATTTGGGAGGTGATTGAAGCAGCAAAAACAAAACCATTTGGGTTCATGGCATTTTATCCAGGGCCGGGTTTAGGGGGACATTGCATCCCGATCGATCCTTTTTATCTGACCTGGAAGGCGAGAGAATTCGAGCGCAATACGCGCTTTATTGAGCTGGCGGGCGAGATCAACACCGCAATGCCGGTCCATGTCGTGGAACGAATCGGAGAAGCCCTGAATTCAGCGCGCAAGTCGGTGAACGGATCGCGCGTGCTGATTCTTGGCTTGGCCTACAAGCCCAACGTAGACGACGAGCGCGAGTCGCCCAGTTACCGAATCATGGAATTGCTCAAACAGCGGGGAGCTGAAGTCGCCTACTACGATCCACATGTACCGGTCATTCGGCCGACGCGTGAACACCCCCACTGGGCAGGGACCGAATCGGTCACTTGGGATCGACCGACTATCTCGGGATTCGACGTCGCGGTCATTGCGACGGCGCACTCCAGCGTGAACTATCAGGAACTCGCTGATTGGGCCTCTTGCATCGTGGATACCCGAAATGCGATGACGACTGTGCAGGTGCCGCCAGGAAAAGTTTGGAAAGCGTAACTGGTCGGTTATGTCTTTGTGGTCTGAAAGATTGCGTTTGGTCAAACGACGCACCGTTTGGTGGCCAACCTGGCTAGGCTTGTTTAGCATTTTCTTTCTTCTGGCCCTTCCGGTGACTTGGTGGGGACTCCGGGGAGAATCTTTCTTATCGTCGACGGAACGATTTCCGGCCGAGATTCTGGTAGTGGAAGGCTGGATTGGTAGTGATGGTGTGCGTGCCGCGGCAATGGAGTTCAAACGGGGAGGCTATCAATATGTTGTCGCGACGGGCGGCGTGGCCAACAGCAAAGGCTGGGGACAATCGGGCTGGAGCTATGCCGAAGGAGCCGAAAATGAGCTAATTCGATCGGGCGTTCCCGAAGAAAAGATTATTGTCGCGCCTTCCAGAGGGTCCGAAACTCATCGCACCTTTGAATCGGCGATGGCCGTTTTTCGGGCGCTTGAGAACAGAGGTGTTCACCCCAAAGCGCTCAATGTATTCACACTGGGTGCTCACGCCAAGCGCAGCTGTTTAGTTTTTGCCAAGGTCTTGGGCTCCAGAACGGAAGTCGGCGTTGTCAGCTGGATTCCGTCCGACTACCAGGGCGAACCGTGGTGGCGGTCTAGCGATCGTGCCAAGGATCTGCTCACGGAAACCGCTGGCTACCTTTATGAAGCACTATTTAATTCCGGACGTGGGTCCGGTGGCGTATTAGCAAACCATCCGTGAATCGTTCGAACAATGTCTCGATCTCCATGCCTCGTCCTCGCCGTTTCATGATCGTGCGACCGGTTTGCCGAAATTCCTAGTCTCGATCAGCCGATGAATACTCTTGAATTCGATATCCCTGGTTTGAAAAAATTTGTTCCGAAGCGGTTCTCCGACGCCAGGGGGTATTTCTCCGAAACTTGGCGCGACCGTCCTTTCCGGGAAGAAATCGCCGACGCCACCTTTGTGCAAGACAATCAATCCGTGTCGAGGTGCAAAGGAACCTTGCGCGGTTTACATTTCCAGAGACCGCCGTTAGCTCAAGGCAAATTAATCCGAGTCGTCCGCGGATCAATCCTGGACGTCGCGGTGGACATTCGAAAAGGTTCTCCAACCTATAAGCGACATCTCGCCGTCAAGTTGGATGCCTCAGAAGGTGCGCAGTTATGGGTGCCGCCCGGCTTCCTCCATGGTTTTTGCACGCTCGAAGACGAGACGGAAGTCTTCTACAAAGTAACTTCTTATTATAGTCCTGCTCATGACGCCGGTGTCATTTGGAACGACTCGGACCTGAGCATTCATTGGCCAGTGGACAGTGTTTCCGTAGTGCTTTCAGCGAAAGACGAGAGTCATCCACGTTTCTGTGATCTACAGGATTTCTTTGAGTATGAGAGCTGACTCGAGTCTTCGTCAAATTTTGAGATTCAAATTATCTATATGCGCATCATAGTTACTGGCGGCGCAGGCTTTATCGGTTCAGCGGTATGCCGGCACCTGATTACAAAGACCAACGACGAAGTCCTCAACGTCGACAAGTTGACCTACGCCGGCAATCTCGAGTCACTTCGGACAGTGGCTAGCAATCCTCGCTATCATTTCTCGAAAACCGACATCTGCGATGAGGCGAGCGTTAGCAAGTTCTTTGCGGAGTTCACTCCTGATTCAGTATTGCATCTCGCCGCTGAGAGCCATGTGGATCGCTCCATTACGGGCTCACGCGCCTTCGTCGAGACCAACATCCTCGGCACCCACACGATGCTCGAGGCTGCGCGACGCTATTGGTCCGGTCTGACCGGCGCCGCCAAGAGCCGATTTCGATTCCTCCATGTTTCGACCGATGAAGTCTATGGCTCGCTCGGCGCAGAAGGACTATTCAGTGAGTCAACCGCCTACGATCCTTCATCTCCCTATGCGGCCTCCAAGGCCGCCTCCGACCATCTGGCGGTGGCATGGCACCGAACCTATGGTCTGCCGGTCGTCGTCTCGAACTGCTCCAACAACTATGGCCCGTATCAGTTCCCCGAGAAGCTCATTCCGTTGATGATTTTGAATGCCTTTGCTGGCAAGCCGCTGCCGGTTTATGGGAACGGATCGAATGTTCGTGACTGGCTCTTTGTCGAAGATCATGCCAAAGCGCTTTACCTGATCCTGAAGAACGGCCAACCGGGTGAGACCTATAATGTCGGAGGGCGCAATGAGCGCACCAACCTCCAAGTCGTCCAGGGCATCTGTACAGCTCTCGATCATCTTACTCCGAATGGCCAGCGACACGATCGACTCATTAGCTATGTGACAGATCGTCCTGGACATGATCATCGATACGCGATCGATGCCAGCAAGCTCGAGCGCAAAATCGGCTGGCGAGCCGAAGAGACTTTTACCAGCGGGCTTGCCAAGACGGTGCGGTGGTATATGGAAAATGCGTGGTGGTGGGCCCCACTGCGTGAGAAAGTTTACGCCGGTGAGAGAATCGGTCTCATCGAGGAAGTTAGCAGTGTCTGTAAAGGTTTCTCCGGCAAATCTCGCGAGGGCTCATCAGATTTTCCATCGCAAGGAGACGTTGAGTGTCCATCCGCATCGCGGTAACAGGTCGGCACGGTCAAGTGGCTCGTGCACTCGCGGAAGCAGGTCCCGCTCTGAATCTCGAGATAATCAATTTAGGTCGTCCGCAATTGGATCTGGGAGTGCCAGAAACGGTGGCGCCCGCGTTGAACGCCGCAGCACCCGACATCGTGGTGAACGCGGCGGCTTATACCGCGGTGGACCTCGCTGAACAGGAGCCGGAAATCGCGGCGGCAGTCAACGGAACCGGTGCGGGTGTTGTGGCCGAGGCTGCAAAAGTGCTTGGCATACCAGTCATCCAGCTCTCCACTGATTATGTCTTCGATGGCAACAAGAAAAGCGCTTATGTCGAAGAGGATTTTGTCGCTCCCGCCAGCGCCTATGGCGCTTCGAAATTAGCGGGCGAACAGGCTGTGGCCGCAGCCGGTGGCGAGTACGTCATTCTTCGCACCGCATGGGTTTACGCACCTTACGGCAAAAATTTTGTGCGAACGATGCTGACGCTTGCCCAAAGCCGAGACCAAGTGCGTGTCGTTGCTGATCAGCTCGGATCCCCGACGTATGCGCCAGACATCGCTGTGGCAATTGTTCACGTCGCACAAAATCTCCTGAGAAATTCCTCTGACCCGCGTCTGCGCGGTATTTTTCATCTTGCCGGCGGCGGCGAGACGTCCTGGGCGGGCTTCGCCTCGGCAATCTTCTCTTATTTGGCGGCAAACGGCCTCCGCAAACCGGCGTTGACTCCAATCACCTCTGCGGAATACCAGACGGCCGCGCGCCGACCGGCGAACTCCCGCCTCGATTGTGCCAAGATCGCTCGCATTCATGGAATCGAATTGCCGTCTTGGCGTGATTCGCTTGGAATCTGCCTGGAACGCATCAGAAGCTAAGCCCCATCGATCAGACACGCCCTTGCGTACTGACCAGAGGAATGCGGTTACCGTTGATCTAATCCTTTACGAAAAGCCGCTTAGCCTTGGCGGGAGTAATCAAAAAGGAATTGGATCCTCCGCTTGGTGATCCGTTGCGGAGATACGAGCCATCGAAGTGATACTCTTCATAGCCGAGCTCCTCCGCCAGCTTCACTGTCCTCGGGTCGCCTCTGAACGCTTCTATGAGCAAGATTGGCTCATATTGCCGCAATGTTTCCCTCCCTCCGTTCAGCACATTGTATTCATGTCCCTGAACATCCACTTTGATGAAAAAAGGCACCAGCTGCTGCGTGTCAAGAGTGCTCACATCGCATTGGACGGCAGAAATCCTCAACCGAGACGGGTCAAAGCCAAATACCCTCTCCTCATTGATCCACGAGGCGGCTGCGTCCCTGTCTAAGGAGGCCAGTCCGTCGTAAACGAAACCCTTGTAAGAGGGCACGAAAAGGGTAAATATACCGACCGAATCGGCCAGACCTTTGGGGACGATACGGACGTGTGGGTTGTTCCTGTACCGTGTACCGAGTTTGCCTGCCAGATGGGGGGTTCGTTTCGAACGAAACTATGTTGCTTCAGGTCTCACCTTCAAAATAGACTCGATACTTTGGCCTTGGTTCGCCCCCACATCGACATACAAGCTACCCTCTGGCTGAGGAGGAATAGACCTTAAAGCATTGAAGTCACGATCATGCGTGATAAATGAGAGCCGCCTCGCATAAAGATAAAAGCTGTCTTTTGCATCCTTCAGGAACGGCAGTTCGCTCTGCAAAGTTCTAATAACCTTCTTGATCTTCTTGTTCATCGGGTGGGCTCTAGAGGTCTCCATTCGCTCTGCGTGCTATCAGTTTTTCAATATTCGGCTCCTCTAGCCTGAAAAGTTCACAAAAAAGCTAGCAAAGCGGCGTCTTATTTTTGTAAGTTGTTGGTATCAAACAAGTTAAACTTTACAAAAAGGACGCCGCTTCGAAGACAGAGTGTAACGAGCAAAAATGGTTATTTCAAGAATTAGGTTACCGAAAAGTAGAGGTACGCTCGGACAGGATCGGATCTTGGAGCGCGACAAAGGTAAAGCTCCAGCCGCACATTCCACGCTTAATCGCTTGGAATTGGGCGCCCAAGCCATCGATGCACGTTACCAGAAGATCCAGCCGCAGCCCGACGAGATCCAGGAGTTGTTAATCAAGCGTGGAGTTAGAGAAATTCCACGTAGGAGTGCCGAGATCGTGTTGGATTTTGATGCCACCGACGATCCGCTCCACGGCAGCCAGGAAGGCGCCTATTTTCACGGCTATTATGGTGACTACTGCTACCTGCCACTCTACTGTTTTTGCGGTAACATTCCGCTGCTTGCCAAGTTGCGAGATTGCAAGCACGACGCCAGCGATGGTACGGTTGAGGCACTTCAGAAGATTGTGCCTGTCATTCGCCAACGTTTTGGCAGGAAGGTTCGAATCATCGTGCGTGCCGATAGCGGTTTTGCCCGTGATGCGATCATGACCTGGTGCGAAGAAAACGGGGTATTCTACTGTTTGGGTCTGGCACGTAACGAACGGAGTTTGAATACTCGACGCTCAACAGCTGGACCAAAGCACGACGGGTGATTGGCAAAGCCGAGATATTACCCAAAGGCGATAACCCGCGCTTTATCGTGACCAACCTGCCCGAGGATGGATGGAATGATCCTATCCAAGCCGCTCGATTCGCAGCGGCCGCCTTGTACGAAAAGTTTTATTGTGCCCGCGGTGACATGGAAAACCGCATTAAAGAGCAGCAGATGGATTTGTTTGCCGATCGCACTAGCACCCACTGGATGGCTTCCAACCAATTGCGGCTCTGGTTCTCGGCCTTTGCGCATCTGATCATGAGCACTCTGCAGGCCACCGTTTTAAAAGGTACTGAACTGGCAGTGGCCTCGATTGGCCAGATCCGTTTGCGTCTCTTTAAGATTGCGGCCCGATTGACAGTCAGCGTAAGGCGCATCCACATCGAACTGTGTTCGGCCTATCCGCTTCAGGCGCTCTTTGCATTAGTTCACCGGCGTCTGTGTGCCTTGCCCATAGCAGCTTAAAGAATCCAAACACAGTGCAATTAACCGGCATAGAGCGCCTCCGGTAGCTCGATCGGTAGAGCTGCGCTTTGGAGGCTCGCCAAAATCCCCTTATAACCCCCGTTAATAGAAAAATCTGCCTAAAGCTGGAAAAGCCAGCATTCGGAAGAGCCAAGTAGTGTTCTAACTAGCCAAGGGCTTCGCCCTTGATATCCCTCCGGCATGGGGCGTTGCGAGCAGAAGGTGGAGCTTTGGTCAAGGTCGCAATCCGGCATAAACGGCGCCTCCCTACGGGCTTCCCTCCATTTATTCCGTTTGCTCTCTTGACCGAAGCTCCACCTTCTGCTCGGGGAGGGTAGCTGTAAGCTTTTTCTCAAAGAAAAAGTTCCTTTCTGTTTCTGCAACAGCCGCTGCAGGCTTGTGACAACAGGCTGTCGCAGAGGCGTTCAGCGGCTCTAAATTCCTGGTATCTGACCACACAGGAGCAAGCGCGATGAACACCTTCTGCGAGCATCACAAGAATAGCATCAAATTTGGCTACCGTTGTTTTGATCGGATTCTTTTGAACGGATTGATTCAGCCTTTTCAGCAACCCGAGCGGGTAATTGGCTTCTTTAATGCCTACCGCGAGGGCCAGCGAGTTACCCGAAATCTTCTGCGTGATATTGCTCAGCAATTTCAGAACTGGGTCAAGAACCGTTGCCAGAAATGGGGCGCCCCCATCCTGGATGCACCACAGGGAAGGCGTGACGACTTTGTCGATCCCTACTTTAGGCACGCCAAGAAAGACCAGGTAGTTGTGATTCTCAAAGCCAGGGAACCGGCCCGGATCATGGTTGCCATCGGGGCAGAAGAGCGCTGGCACCTGCAGTTGGTTCAACGCTGGATCGTGCAGTACAACTTTTATATTAACGACCAACGTTGGGGTCGAATGTTCGTGCGAATCTGCCCCTATCTCCCTTTTTCGGCGCGTGTCTGCCTCAATCAGCACCACTGGCTGGCTAACCGAATGCGGGTAGAAGGCATCGATTTTAGGCAATGTTCCAATGCCTTTCTGAAATGCAGTCATCCACAGAAACTCCAGGAGCTGGCAGATTCCTTGAGCCCCAACGACCTGCTGAGCTGTGGGCAAAAATGGCTAGCCTGTCTGACTCCATTCTTCAAAGAAAGCGAACGCAAAAGTTGCGGCTGTCAGCACCGGCTCTTCTTTTCCCAAGTCGAATATTGTGACAACCTGATCTTTGGCCGGCGAGCCGCCCTGGATCAACTCGGCCAGAGACTGCTGGATGCTAACCGTACGATCGGCCAGCCCAACAAAATCACCGTGATCTTCGGTCGCAAGGTCACTAAGCAATACAAGGGAAAGCTTCAGACCGTTATCGAGGATATTGATCTTCCTAATCCAGTGATTCGTAGCCACTATGGAAACGGTTTTATCAAACAGTACGTACGCGATCACCTGCTGCTGCGGACTGAACCGGCCACCAACAATGTCAACGATTATGGAGTTAAAAAAGCGGTGGAGAATTTGCCCAAACTGCGCGAGCGACTGGAGTCAATCACCGACAACTATCTTAACGTTCAGCAAGACATCCTGGAAACCTTCGTCGACCGCGGCCAGCTCAAAGCTTTGGCTGAGCCCACCATCTTAGCGGGTGGCAAACGCATCCCGGGACTCAAGCTCGATCATCCTCGTCAGCTGGCCTTGACGCATGCGCTGGTGCGCTTCGCTCATGTGGCAGCCGGCAACAGCTTCCGCACTTGCGAACTTCACGCTCTCACCGCCGAGGCTCTGGGATGCTCACTGTCCGAATACCGCCTTTCTTCATTGCGCTACGACCTATCCAAGCTGAGGGCTAAAGGTTTGGTCGAGAAAATCCCTGGCTCGCGCCGCTATCGACTGCTCCCCCAAGGCTACTCCATCTGCGTGGTCTTCCTGAAACTCTTTGAGCGCATCTACGCTCCTCTGACTGCCGGTCTGCTTCGACCCTTCAGCCCTGACTTAAACCTCCAAGAAACCCGCCGCTCACAACTCGACCGCCTTTATGCCCGCGTTGTCTCCAGCCTCGAGGAACTCTTGGTCGCAGTTGGTCTCAAAGCCGCATGATCAACTATGAAACGAAAACAAAATTCGCGTTACGCTGCGCATAACGGTCTAAAGTTAATAACATGCTTTTCCATGTTGCGTGTTGTACTTTGTGATTTATTGAGGCTAGCAGCAACTGTATTGAGTTTCCGTCCTGGAAAAAGACGAAAGGCTGACGGCATACTAAGCCACCACGGGCGGAAATAAGCAAATAAGAGCTTCGTTTTCGGGCGGTCAAAGCTCCCGCCCTGAAGGGTTTTCACATATTTCAGTGATGCAACGTGCTTACGCTTCCCAAGAGCTCGAGGTAGGCTGCTGGTCGGCCACCACCCTCCAAGGAGCGAGTCGTGTCAACAAAATGGATGAATCTCTGAGCGTGAAAGTCTTGGAATCTGCCTTGAAGACATACTAAGCTACGACGTATCGATTCCTGAACGGAAAGAAGCACCCTTTGTCCTACCCTATTTACAATCCGCTTCCTAAGCGACTTTACAGCCTTACGTCTCAACCGCCTGGCTGGATGTGACTTACAGGTCCCTGACAATCTTCCGCCATACTACATGAAAGGCATCATCCTCGCCGGTGGGAGTGGAACACGGCTTTATCCGTTGACTTTGGCCGTTTCCAAACAGCTCATGCCGGTCTACGATAAGCCGATGATCTATTATCCATTGAGCGTACTGATGCTCTCTGGAATCAAAGAGATCTTGCTGATCTCTACTCCCCACGATCTGCCGCAGTTCCAACGGTTGCTGGGCGATGGTTCCCAATGGGGAGTCAGTTTCCGCTATGCAGTGCAACCAAGTCCTGACGGCCTCGCGCAAGCCTTTATTATCGGGGCTGACTTCGTCAGAGGCGGGCCGTCAGCACTTATCCTCGGAGACAACATCTATTATGGCCACGGGATCGCCGAGTTGCTGGCGCCGGGCCAAATAAAACAGACCGGCGCGACTGTTTTCGCGTATCACGTCAACGATCCTCAGCGGTACGGTGTCGTCGAATTTGACGAGCGTGGACGTGCCCTTTCGGTTGAGGAAAAGCCGCGTATGCCTCGCTCGAATTGGGCTGTCACCGGACTCTACTTTTGCGACACGCAAGTCGTCGAGATCGCAGCCGGCCTCAAACCTTCCGCGCGGGGCGAATTGGAGATCGCTGATGTCATTCGAGCCTATCTCGAGCGCGGCCAACTTGACGTAAGGCGAATGGGACGCGGCTTTGCCTGGTTTGACATGGGGACCCATGACAGCCTCCTTGAGGCATCTACTTTTGTGCAAACTTTGGAAAAACGCCAGGGTCTGCGGATCGCCTGTCCCGAGGAAATTGCTTACAACCAAGGTTTCGTCACGCAAGACCAGTTCATTGCGCTCGCGAAAAAATTCGAGAAAAGCACCTACGGTCAATACCTGCTACGTGTCGCCAATGAAGGGGAGTAACCTCTGGAGGAGCGTTTCTTGCAACTCTCGGCAGCGCCACGCTGCTGGAATGTAACATAGGCTTCCAGCCTGTATTTTGCGCGCAACGAGTGACGTCTTTCGCTCGAGTCAATTCTTTGGGGAAAGCTGGACATCCTGAACGGTGGCGAAGGAAACTGCTCGTTCGAACAGGTGCGCGCGTTTTGACAAGGCGGTTCGATATTTGATTGGATGTTGCAGCTCAGATGCTGCGGCTTGATGGCGCTGATGAAGGCGGCTTCGTCGGCGCCGCTGACAAAAGGATCCCCCCCAACGGGAGTGGCAAAGCGGGTTGACATCGGGGTGCAATCCGGCCGCTTCCAATCGGTCGGCATAGACTCCGTAGAGAACATACTCGGAGAAATGCGGCGTGCGGGCCAAGCTGATCATCCAATTGCGCCGGGAAATCTTTTCGATCCGGTCGATCATCCCGAGCGCCACCGCGCGGTCCCAGACCACCAGGGGCTCGATATATTCGGCGCCGTAATAATCGCTGGGCGGCAGACCCAACAGTTTGCCGGCGGCCCGGTGCCATCTTTGATGGGATGGAAAATCGACCCGATGTGGGTCGCGAAAAAGATGGATCTTGCCTCCGTGTAAAGACGTTCGAGTTTCAGCGGGCGGATGAATGCAGCGTCGCTATCAACGTGAACTATGATGTTGGATTTTGCGGCGATCGTAGCGCCGATTTTCCTGATTTGTTGGAAGATCCAGCCGCGCACCGGGAGGCTGAACGGAGTCAGATAAATGTCGCGGCGCGGCAGGTGCAACAGCCCGCGCCAGCGCGGCGGCGGCATTCTTACAAACCAGCGCGGCAACACGCTGCTCTCGGTGATGATCTTGCATCGCGCGGTCGCCAGCGGTTCAAACATTGCCTAGTCGGCATCAGGCACGATCAGCCAATGTTCGATCGTGTTGGGCACGAACCGGGTTACGCTTTCGCAGAGCATGCGGCAGATCTCGAAATCCCCGCGAAACGAGCAGGTCATCAGCGTTGCGGTGAAAGCAGTGGCTACAATGCTCCCATTTCCAATTACATATAGATTATGTCAAACGCTTTTTGGTTCTCATTTCCAAAAAGGCCTGCTTTCTCGATGATCCAGCGTCACGCAATTGGTGTCCGACGGGGTATCGATCTGCATCACTCCGAATGCAGCAGAGACGTTGAACTCGGCGATTTTCGCATAGACCTGCTTGCGGTTGACTGTCACGAGTTTCTGCAGCGCAGGGAAGGCGCACGAGCGCGTTCCTACCGTTGAACGTGCGGCACCGAAGCGCGTCCATCCCAAAGGCAGCGCGTAGTCAAAGCCGTCAAACCCAGGCGCCGAATTTTTTCCAAGCAAGCTTAAGGTGTTCCGAGTTAAGCCGTAAACACCAGCTGGGACCTGTTGGCCGTAAACTGGTCGCGAAAGTCGTCGCTACCGGAGCCAACGCGATTATACTAAAAAACTTTCCATAACTTTCCATGAGGTGCACTATCGATCCGGCTCGAATTTTTGCGACAAAGAGAAACGGGCTTTTGCCTTTGCTAGGCTTTGCTCTGCTTTCATTCATCGGCGGTTCCGCATCGGGTGCAGTGACCCGGGACGCAACTGTCTCCAGTGACCAGTCGACTTCCGCCATTTCGACCACCCCGTTCTCAACCACCTCCGGAAACGAGCTCCTGCTGGCCTTCATCTCAACGGATTACCTTTCGGGTTCGAACACCACTGTCACAGGCGTCACCGGCGGCGGTTTGACCTGGGTTTTGGTTCGGCGGACGAATGTGCAAAGCGGGACTTCAGAAATCTGGCGGGCGTTTGCAACCGTACCGTTGAATAACGTCACGGTCACGGCCACGATTTCCCAGAGTTTGGGCTGTTCCTTGACGGTGATGAGTTTTGCCGGTGTCGACATCACTGGGACAAATGGCTCCGGCGCGATCGGCGCCACTGGCACAGCGAATTCCGCCCGTGGCGCCCCTAGCGCCATCCTGACGACGACACGGAACGGGTCTTGGGTGATGGGCGTCGGGAATGATTTTGACAATGCGATAAGCCGGACCCCCGGTCCTAATCAAACCTTAGTTCATCAGGACCTGACGTCCGCGGGCGACACCTACTGGGTTCAGATACAGAGCGCTCCGACCGCTCTCAGCGGCACAACGGTAACCATCAACGATACCGCGCCGACAACGGACCGATTTAACCTTAGCATTTGTGAAGTTCTTCCTCTCAGTTCCGGAGGTTCACCTACCTGGAGTATTTCGGGGACGATCAGCCCGTCATCTGCCGGCTCCGCCGCGACAGTCAACCTCAGCGGCGCGTCGACGGCGACCGTCACTGCCGATGCTTCCGGAAACTATTCGTTCACCGGGTTGGCAAACGGAACCTATGCGGTCACTCCTACCCAAAAGGGTTACACTTTCACCCCGACAAGCCAATCGGTCACGATCAACGGCGCCAATGCCGCCTCGGTCAATTTCACCGGGCAGAGTTCGTCGCAGCCGCCCGGCCTCATCGGAATCGATGCCACCGTCTCAACTGACGCATCGAGTGCGAGCACGACGATCTCGAGCTCCCCAGTTTCCACCGCCGCTGGCAACGAGTTACTTTTGGCCTTTATTTCCACGGATTACCTATCGGGAGCCAATACGACTGTCAAAAGTGTGTCGGGAGGAGGGTTGACCTGGGTTTTGGTGCAAAGAACCAATGTCCAAAGCGGCGGGTCTGAAATCTGGCGAGCTTTTTCGGCCTCGCCATTAAACAATGTCATTGTCACCGCGAGTCTTTCCCAGAGCATCAATGCCTCCATCTCTGTCATGTCTTTCACGGGCGTTGATACCACCGGAACGAGTGGCTCAGGTGCGATCGGCGCTACTGGCACAGGGAACTCCAGCCGAGGGGCTCCCACCGCAAGCCTGACTACGACGCGCAGTGGCTCCTGGGTTGTGGGGGTGGGGAACGATTACGATAATGCGATCAGTCGAACGCCTGGGTCCGGCCAACGTTTAGTCCATCAATTTCTCACACCGACCGGGGATACCTATTGGGTTCAGATTCAAAACACCCCAACGTCAACCAGCGGGACTTCCGTAAGCATCAATGATACGGCACCGACCACCGACAGATTTAATTTGAGCATCTGCGAGATTCTTGCAGGCTCCGGTAGCGGCGGCGGTACAACGCCACCCACAGTTACGATGATTGCGCCGGCGCCCGGCGGTGTCGTCGCCAATCTGTTGACACTCTGGGCCTTGGCCTCCGACGCTAGTGGCGTCGCCGGCGTGCAATTTCTGCTTGATGGCGCGTCCTTGGGCGCCGAGGTGACAACTCCGCCCTATACCATTCTCTGGGACACGAGCAAGTCCGGCAGCGGCTCGCATATCTTGACCGCACGCGCTCGCGATACGACCGGTCTGACGACCACCTCGGCATCTGTCCCTGTCACGGTCGACAATTCGGGAAATCCGGCGGTCGTGGGCAGCTGGTCTTCAGTGGTCAACATCCCGGCCGTCGCCGTGAATCTCGTTCTACTGAAAAATAATAAAGTGCTGTTCTACCAAGACGGAGCATCACCGACGGTATGGGATTACGTCAATGGCACGTTCACCGGTATCCCGACCACCGCCAATCTCTTCTGTTCGGGGCACGCCCTTCTTGCTGACGGGAGGGTACTGGTTGTCGGCGGGTTTGGGGGAGGCGACTCCGATGGCATTACGAATGCAGAAATTTTCGATCCTTCAAACAACAGCTGGACGGCCGTTCCCAATATGTCTTACCGGCGTTGGTATCCCACCGCAACGACGCTCTCGGACGGAACGATAATGGTCACCGCCGGCTGGCAGACTGGCCCACATGCGAATGCGGGAATCCCAGAGATCTACAATTCATCTACCAACACCTGGACGAAGCTGACCTCGGCAAACAATCCCTTTGAGACCTACCCGTTTCTTTATCAGCTTTCCGATGGGCGAGTGATCCATGTCGGGAACAGCGAATATGCGACTGTCACTGATATCCTTGACTTGACTACCCAAACCTGGTCGGTCGTGGATCCAAACATCGTGGACGGTGCAAGCTGTGCGATTTACCTGCCAGGCAAAATCATGAAAGCCGGCACCGCCACCGATAGCCAAGGGAGCGGGCCCTCCGCCAATACAACCTACGTGCTCGATACGACGGTAGCCACTCCGGCGTGGCGGCAGACGCCCTCGATGGCTTACTCTCGCAGCTTTCTCAATCTACCGGTACTGCCCGATGGTACGGTTTTAGCAATCGGTGGTGAGACAGACAAAAATGGTGGCAACATCGCCAATGCCGTGTATCCGGCCGAACGCTGGTCACCGCAAACGCAGACCTGGACCACCATGGCCGCGATGCACACCCCAAGGGAATACCATGGTACGGCTATCCTCTTGCCCGATGCCCGGGTGTTGGTCTCAGGAATGGGCGCGGATTTCGGTAACGTTCCGAATGAAATGAACGCCGAGTTTTACTCGCCGCCCTATCTGTTTAAAGGCTCACGGCCGTCGATCACGCAGGCTCCTGCCCAAATATCCTATGGGACGAACTTCTTTATCTCGACGCCGGATGCGGCCACCATCACCACCGCGGTGCTGATCCGCACCGGTGCCGTAACGCACTTCTTTGACCAAAATACCCGGTATGTCCCTCTCACATTTCAACAGACCACAGGTGGTTTGACCCTTTCGGCTCCGGCAAGTGCCAATTTCGCGCCACCTGGTTATTACATGCTGTTCATCGTCAATAGCTCAGGGATTCCCTCTATAGCCCCCTTCGTGCAATTGCCGTAAGAAAGAGGGGAAGGCGGCAGTTGGCGGCAGCGGCGACAGAAGCCGTGAAGTTCATCAAGCAATTTAAAAGTGGTCTGATGGCCTGAGTACCGTTCCCGCCGGCCGCAGGCTGACTTCCTGCATCTGTGGCGATGGCTATTTCGCGGCCGGGAAGATCACTACTGCCAAAAAAGAAGGAGTCGGCGCTCGTATTTGCTCGATTTTCGCATAGGAGAAAGAGACATGATGGCTAGGGAAGCGGGTGATGCAAACGCTTAAAATCCAATTGCCATCGTCACCTAAACTACGGAGCAATTCCGGGTACGGTGAGGTGACATCGAGAATTTATTTTCCCGATAATTATAAATCTTATGGTACAATTCAAAGCGTATGCGACTGCGTTCTCAATAAAAACCGTAATCCGTTCACAACAGACAAAAAGCCCGGATTTCTCTGGATACTGAGGTGAGAAGTATTGCCATCGCGACGTTCGTGATCTTCGTCTTGGCGGCGTCCTGGATCGCCGCGCAGCAGGATTCTCCACAAGATCGGCTGTACCATTGTCCCATGCATCCAGATTATGTTGCCGACAAGCCTGGCAACTGTCCAATCTGCGGGATGCAGCTTGTCTCGGTCGAAGGGGGTCCCCCGCATGAAACCGTTCGGCGGGAACGCGTGCCCGTAGAGATCCGTCCCGAGCAGCAGCGCGTTCTGGGTATCTCCGTGAGCGAGGTGATAACAGTGCCGATACAAAGAACGATTCGTGCTGTGGGACATGTCTCCATGAGGCCTCCCTCGCGAATGCCTGCGCCTGAAGAGGGAATCGTCGACGAGATCTATCAGAACCCAGGTCCCGCGGGAGCATTGCGGTTGAAAGCGACTGAACCGATCCTCTCCCTATCAGCGCCTCCGGATACGGTGGTCGTGCGAGCTCCCGGACCCCTGGTGCTGGTATCTGTTCCCCAACCAGGATTTAGAGTGGAGAAGGGAAAAGACTTATGCATGTTCATTGATCTCTCGACAATCTTTGTTCTTGCGGACGTCCGGAGTACCGACATTCCGTTCATCCGAACCGGGCTTTCGGCAAAGGCTATACTTCCGGCGTACCCCGGAAGAATTTGGCTGGGCAAAGTAGTGGAAGCCTCTCAGCAATTCGATGAGCGGCTGCAAACTCTCAAGGTCAAGCTGCAATTCCAGAACGATCTGACAGAGATCTGGCAAGGCATGCAAGCAAACGTCGAACTGACTAGTCCAATCGGCCCCGTCTTGGCGGTGCCGGAAAGCGCGGTGATCGCAGACGGTGACGACACGGTTGTATTCGTTGCCCAACCTGGCGACATTTTTGCGCCGCGAAAAATTGAAACTGGCTTTCGGGCGGATTCGTTCGCGGAGGTCAAGCGAGGGTTGTCACCCGGGGAACGTGTCGTCACCTCAGCGACGTTTCTTCTTGATTCGGAGTCCCGATTGCGGGCCTTGGTTCAAACGGTCAATCGACACTGAAGCCCGAAAATCTCACCAGCCAAAGCGCTGGTGAGATTTCACGCTATACGCCATGAAACGCAGTCAACTCACCTGCGGTGACACCACCAGTCTATGCGGAACGGTCCGGTAGTCGAACTGATAAGGTGGTCGGCGGCACACCGCTTCCTGGTCATTGGAATTAGTGCGGCACTTGCGGCTTTCGGGTTCTCAACGTTGCCGCTGCAGCAGTTAGATGCGGTCCCGGATGTTTCCGATACGCAGGTCATCTTGTATGCAAAATGGGCGCAGCCACCCGACCTTCTTGAAGCGCAAGTGACCTATCCACTGACAACCGCATTGCTCGGCGCACCGAAGGTCACCTCCGTGCGTGGGTTCACCGATGCAGGATTCGCGCTCATTTACGTACTCTTCGAGGATGGGGCAGACCTCTATTGGGCAAGAAGCAGGGTTGCCGAACTCCTGACCAAGATCACTCCGACTCTCCCGTCCGAAGCGCGTGTCGAAATAGGCCCTGACGCCACCGGCGTCGGGTGGGTTTTCCAATACGCTCTGGTGGATGACACTGGTAAGCAATCGCTCGCCGATTTGAGAACGCTTCAGGACTGGAATTTGCGATATGCCCTGCAAGGGACACCAGGCGTCGCGGAGGTGGCAAGTGTCGGGGGGTTTGAGAAGGAATATCAGGTCACTGTAGACCCGGGGGCGCTTGAACAGTATAACCTGAATTTTAAAACGGTGGTGGAAGCTGTGCGCAACTCCACAATGGACAACGGAGGCCAGGAGATCGATTTTTTCGGACGCAGTTTTACCGTGCGCGGCCGCGGATTGGTGCACAACGCAGAAGATCTGGAACAAGCCGTCGTCTATGGGCAACGGTCTAAACTAGATCTGAACGCAGGTTCAGTGCCGGTGCTGCTGCAGGACATCGCGAGAATCGAGTTGGTTCCGCGAGCTCGGCGGGGGGTGTCAGACCTTGATGGGAAAGGAGAAGCTGTCGGTGGCATTGTCATCATGCGGCACGGCCAAAACGCTCTGGAAGTGATTCACCGGGTGAAAGAGCGGCTGAACAGTCTGCGTCAAAGTCTACCCGCGGGTGTCAGGATTGTGACGACTTATGATCGCTCCGAGCTGATCCGCCGATCGATCGATACATTTCGACGAGAACTGCTGCTAGCCGCCGGGGTAGTCAGCTTGGTTATCCTGATTTTTCTGCGCCATCTTCCGTCGGCTTTGGTGGCAGTGGCGATCATACCGGCCACCCTGCTGATTGGTCTGATTCCGATGTTCTGGTTGGGGGTGAATCTCAACATTATTTCCCTCGGAGGCATCGTTCTCTCGATCGGTGTCTTGGTCGATGGGGCAATCATCGAAGTGGAAAACGTCTACCGGAGGCTCAAACTAACGGGGGGCGGCGAAAAAGAAATTCTTTGCGCAATCGAAGAGGTGACACCGGCCGTATTCCTGTCGCTTTTGACAATCACGGTCACATTCTTTCCGATTTTCGGTCTGACTGGTCAGGAAGGCCGCTTATTTCGGCCTCTTGCGGCGGCTAAGACGATCGTGATGGCTACCGCAGCGCTCATGACCCTCACGCTGGCGCCGGCACTGCGGATGGTTTTCGCCGGCGGAAAATCGCAAACTGAAACGCGGCGGCGGTCGTCCATCGACGAGAGACTGACGATCTACGAATCGGTACTGCGCTTTGTCTTGCGATCTCCCAAGGCGACAGTTGCGTCCGCAGTGCTGGTGGTGGTCGCGACAATCCCGGTTTATCTCCAACTAGGACGAGAGTTCATGCCGCCGCTGAACGAGGAGACGGTATTGTATATGCCAACTATGCTGCCGGGCGTTTCGGCAGCGCAAGCGCTGCAGGTCCTCCAGCGGCAAGACGCCGTACTCGCGGCGTTCCCTGAGGTAGCTCGAGTGTATGGAAAGGCAGGTCGGGCAGAGACGGCAACGGACCCGGCGCCACTGAGCATGATCGAAACAACCCTTATCCTGAAACCACCGGCGCAATGGCCGGAACGGCGCCGCTGGTATTCGCGATGGTCACCGGAATGGCTCAAGGATTTGTTTTTTCGCAGACTCGCGAGTGATCGAATCGCGTATGACGATCTGATTGCGGAGATGGATCGAGCGGTTGCCCTTCCAGGCGTCGTGAACTCGTGGACGATGCCGATCCGCGGCCGAACCGACATGCTAACCACGGGTGCGCGTACACCGGTAGCCGTCAAGGTGATGGGACCCGATTTGAATACCACCCAGGAAATCGGCCTGCAAATCGAGGCAGCCCTGAAAAGAGTTCCGGGAACCCGCTCGGCCTTTGCGGAAAGGCCAGGAGAGGGAAACTTCGTCGATATACAGCTCGACCGCAATCGGCTGGCGATTCACGGATTGCAAGTTGGCGATGTGCAAGAGGTCATCGCCGGCGCAATCGGCGGTACTGTGGCAGCGGAGATATTTGACGGCCGTGCTCGCTATGCGGTCACGGTGCGTTATCCGAAGCGATTCCGGGACAGCCTGGCAGAGATCGGACAAATTACAGTCCCGAGCGAAACCGGCGAACGAGTTCCGTTGCAAGAAATTTCAGTCATTCGGCAGATCCAAGGTACGGATTCGATTCGGACGGAGAATGGGCTGCTTGCCTCCTACGTCTTTGTCGATGCGCCGTCGGAGGACATCGGAAAATATGTCGAACGAGCCCAGCGGACGCTCTCGGAAGCGGTTAAGATGCCGACCGGTTATTCGCTGCAATGGAGTGGGGAATACGAGAACATGATCCGCGCCAGGCAACAATTGCAAATTGTGGTCCCGGCGACGTTGCTGTTGCTATTGTTGCTGCTTTATCTGAACACGAAGTCGTGGGTAAAAACGGGTATAGTGGTGCTGGCGGTACCGTTCTCGCTGGTCGGCGCCGTTTGGCTGCTTTATGCGCTCGGCTACAACGTCTCAGTGGCGACGTGGATAGGGATGATTGCGCTGGTAGGGCTGGATGCTGAAACTGGAGTGTTTATGCTGTTATTCCTCGACCTCGCCTATAAAGAAGCCAGCCGGCGAGGTTTGCTGGGACGCCCAGGGGGACTGGAGGACGCGATCATAGACGGAGCAGCAAGGCGTTTGCGGCCCAAGCTCATGACCGTAGCGACGGCATTTTTGGGACTGCTCCCCGCCATGCTCGCGGTTGGCACCGGATCAGATGTCGCGAAGCGGATTGTTGCTCCGATGGTGGGGGGGCTCGCCTCTTCGTTCGTTTTGGAATTGCTTGTTTACCCTCCGCTGTACTTCCTATGGAAACGGAGGGGACGGGCAACGTGATAGGAGAGGCCCGAATGGCACTAAGCTAAGGGGATGATTTATTTTATTGCCCCGTGGGAGAGTCGTATCGGCGGACGGACGTCTCGGCGCAAATGAGGTGAGATGTGGCTAGCTTCACCTAAATTCTCGCCTTGCTAAGCAACAACAGAACTCGAGGACTAGGACGAGTGCGAGGAGGATTACGATTGAAGAACGAAAACGATTGCAGGACGTACGAGGAAGAGACTCCGAGGAAATCCAATGCTCGTTGCTCGTTCCTCGCAATCGTTCCCCAATCGTACTCGTCCTCGGATTCGGATCCACTTAGGACGGAGCGGAAATATCAAAGTGCGAGAACCGTCCCCAAACAGGCCTTAACTTAGAAGCGCCATTCAGGACAGGCCCGCGCTATCCGTCCGCATCGGACGGAGCCTCGCCCTACCAATTCGTTGTGGATGTTTCGAGGGTACAACAGACCATCGATGGCATGGGGGTCAACATCAACGTCAATTGTTGGAAAAATGGAAAGCTTAAGCCCGCTCTAGACGCCTTAATTGACATCAACGGCAGCTCCGCATTTCGTGTCATACGTGACCCGATAACCTGGGTGAGTTCGGAGTCGCTGATTCCCCGCCTACACAGCTTGGATCTCCCGACGTTGCGGTCAGTGTACGAGACTCCTGCAATGCAGGACATTTGGAACACCGTCGGCTATCTGAATCAAAAGGGAATTCTTGGTAAGCAAATTATCCTGAATTTCATGGGATGGACTCCGACCTGGCTTGGAGGAAGCGGCTCTTACGGGCGGCCAAGTCATATCGCCGTCGGAAAGGAGCAATCCTTCGCCACCATGGTGGCCTCACTCATTTATTACGGGCGCGTGATAAAGGGGCTGAACTTCACTTATTTGAGCCCGCTCAACGAGGAGGATTGGGATTGTAAGGAGGGCCCTTGCGCCAGCACGAGGCAGTATGCCCTAATCATGAGGGATCTTGCGGCGGAGCTGAATGGAATGGGAGTGACTGATGTTCGCTTCATTGCTCCCGACACCGCAGGGGACCCATCAGCCTACATCGCAAGCATCAAGGGCGACAGCACGGTGTTTTCAATGACTGATCACCTGACCTTCCATGCCTACGGCGGTAGCCGTAGCCCGGGCGCCTTTCACGATCAAAAGAACTACTGGGTGACCGAAACCGGCGCAGTCTGTCCGTCCTGCGACTACAGCGGCACCCCTTCGCAAGGAGAATGGGGGTTCGCGAGTCAAACAAATTACGCGGTGCTGGACGACTTGGCCAATTCCATCGCATTGGTCTTGATCTATGATGGATACGACAGCTTCTACTATCATCACAATGCTGACGGATTCTGGGGCCTTCTGGCTTATGATCAGGCCCATGGCGTCTACTCACCCCGCAAGCGTTTCTATGTGAATAGCCAGATCAACCGCTTTGTCACGCCGGGCTCACAAACACTTTTTCTTACCAACTCGGTTTCAGGTCTCAGTCATGTGGGAGCCTTTTACAATCCGGCGACCGACAGGGTTACAATTGTCGGGCACAACACGGCATCCTCTCCCATCACGGTGAATGGCCAGATCAATAACTTACCCGTGGCCGTCAGTTCGATGAATGTCTACGAGACCAACGCCAGTGTGGATTTTCAACAGGGTACAGCCGTACCCGTTAATAGAGGAAGATTTCAGCTCACTGTACCCGCCGATACCTTCTTCAGCCTGAGCAACTTAGGCAGATCTCATTCGGAAGCCTCGTAAGCATTACAAGCTGCTGCCCACATCGCTCCGCTCGGCTCGGAAGCACTATCAGCTTCAACGACGACTACGTCTGGGCCGTCCGAATCGCTCAAACAGGTTCCGGCACGCGAAATCTACGCTCCGCGTTCCTCGATGCCGCTTAGCGTACGATTTGAACAGATTCTGCGATGATCCCGGTTGAGCTGATTTCCGAGGCATTGACTCTTCGGAGGCTGTTTCAGCCTGTGAAAAGTAATTCCCTTATACTCTTCGTACCCGGCGAGGTTCATGCGATGGATTGTGTAGCAACGACTTTTTCCTTCAACGCAAGCGGAGTTGCGCAGCTCGAGTTTTATCGCGTAAGGCATGCGTATCAAATGCGTCCGTTCCTTGGATTAACGAGGGGTCTGCCGTGGCTAAGAATTTGTCCAACAAAGTCGCCCTCACGGCATATCTAGAGCCTTTCTTGTCATCTATAACAAAGCCTAGAACCAGTGGAGGAAAACTATCAGTCCTGATTCCCGCCGGTTCGGCCTGTTTGATTTCCACTCTGGCTTTAGTAACCCAATAGACACGGCGCGATTCTTTGGTGGTCGGCCCGGTGTATTCTTTCACAACTTTAACAAAGGGCTCGATATTGAGGATCCTTATTTCACGGCCATCTATTTCAGCCAGTTCGTAGACTACCTCTTTTGCCCCAAGGTCGGTTGTGATATCTCCCTTATTTAGTCGGGCCCTCATGCGGCTAAACCAGTCAGGCGCCCATTGTAGTGCCGACCTGGCAAAGGCCCAAGCCCGGTCACGCAAGCCCCATCCGAAATGAAGGTTTGCCGCCGATTTCGCTCCTTGGACCACCGAGTGAGAGAGCTCGCTTAAGGAGGGTGGCACGGAATGGCACCGGGATGCGGGGATGGCAAGAATCACCAGGGTCAGGAAAAATCCAAGGAAAAAACGGGGCCATGGTAGCGCTCGCTTAATCGCTTTGGGAGCGAGCATCGTATCTTTGCCATCTCTGAGAGTCCTGTCCGCCATTTAAATCTCCAAAAGCCCCCTGCCATCCACCACAGGGGTCGAATCGGGCCACGCTTCCCGCACTCTATGATAGTTATTAAGAATCTCGATGCTAACCGGGTTTTTCTCCAAAAACAACATCCACCCAGTAGTTGGTCGCCTGGTGGGTGTTTGAAGGGACGCCGGCACTTCCGTAAGCATAAGCATAGACGCCGTTGGGTGCCGTCAAGGACCCGTTGGTAAGCGCCTTAGCGAAGAGGTTAGTGTTGGCCCCGAATAGAAGCCCACGCTGGTGGCGGGGACAAAGATCACGTCGACCCAGAAGTTGTGGGGGGCGTCATTGTTGGTCGGAAATACGCTGGAAGTCCCGTAGGCATAGACGCTGTCCCCGCCCGCCGGTGGCGCTTTCAAGGGCCCGCTTACCCGAGGAGTGGAGAAGTAATCCTCATCATTGGAATAATGGCCCGCCTTAGAGTGAAAAGAGACAATGTAAGTCGTGTTTGCGAAGATCTCTACAAGGGCCGAGAGGTTAACTGTCTGCCAACCGTAGGCCGTTTCACCACTGAATGTGGCGCTCGCCAGCTTTGTCCCGGTGGCGCTCCACAAATTCCCTACATGGGTTCCGGTGTTCCACGGATTTTTGTAGAAGCGCAGTCCGGTAATGTAACCGGCTTTGGAGCTCTGGAACATGACGCCCAGCTCCACTGCATTAGGGTCATTCACTGGTCCGACCACGGCCGGCGCATTGGATCCCCCCCAAGGACTTAATGCCGCCGGATTAAACAAGCTTACGGAGGTTCCTGGCGCTACCGTTACCGAGATGCCGGTGCCCGGCGTTTCAAGATTGCCGCTGTCATCGACTGCCCGGGACAAAAGTTGGAATGTACCCGGCGACTGCGCCCACCAGACGTAGGTCCAGTCAGTGGTGCCGGTTGCCGGATGCCATGTACCTCCATTGTCGGTGGAAATCTCTACCCCGGTCACAAGGCCCCCGGTATCGCTCGCGGTTCCTGAAATTGTTACCGGCATTTGCGCCCTCACGCTCCCGGGCGAAGTAATAGTGGAGGTTGGCGGGGTCACATCCGCAGATAGGGTCGCCGCCACCAGCCCGCTCTGGAGCGTCGCGGGCTGCACTCCCATGTCGGCAAGCAGGTTAACGCAAGCCTGTTGCACATTCTTGTCAACCGCAGTGGGGTATAGGTCGTTCAGATCGTGATTTGTATCCAGTCCCCATACCCAAAAGACGGTGCCCGCGCCAAAGACCAGCGCGTTAGAGCTCGGGTAGCGGTAGAGAGATAGATTGTGGGTGGCGACGTAGCTGCCCACCATGTGCCCGTAGTCCAGGATATAGCTTTCGACATGTAAAGTTGTCGAGGAAAGATGAATGAGTCCTGGGGGACGGGATCCGTTATCGGGCGACTCGTCCCACTCGTAACCCAGGAGATTTTTTACCAGTGAGGCGCTTCCTGACTTTACCTTCGCCACGCTGGTGTTGCGCCAGAAGCGCAACTGCGTCATGGGAGCGGGAATTTGGATGATATCAGTACGCCAGGAATCGACCATGTAGATCGTCCCGGTGAGGGCGTTCTCTGGCTTCCCGCCGTCTCCGGGCCGGCTGAATCTCGGATCCCGCCAGCTGCCCGTCCAAGTCGGGGAATCGTTGGGGTCGAGGACCTGGTCGTCTATGGTTTCTTTGTAACAGACCAGCGTGCGGTAAGGCGTTGCGCTTGGGTCAGTGCTTGACTCCCACCTTGTCTTCCAAAAAACCTCATTACCGCTCCAGAAGGCCAGATGAACTCCCGCGGCCCTCGCCGCCTCGACGTTCGCACGCTGGTTGCCGCTCCAGTACTCGTCATGAGCTACAGAAAGGTAAACCTTGTGATTGGTCAATTGGGCGCCTTTCCCAGTGAGATCTCCGCGATCGACGTCGACCCCAGCCATGTAGCAAACATCGTAACCGTTGGCCTCCAGCCAGCGGATGGCCGAAACTTCCGCTCCAAAAACGAAATCCTGCGGACCGGCGCAGGATCCGACGGAATCGCGAGTGGCGAAGGGGCGGTTATAGCTTACCTTATAGGCGCGGCCAGTACTGCTGGTTGAGCCACCTGCGCCACCATATAAATTGTAGCCACCCCAGCCGTTATAGGCCTGCCACGTGGTGTCGCTCGTCTGGAAAATGATATCGTGGGCGCCTGCATCGTTCCGGACGATAAAGGGGATGTGGTTTTCGCCGGCAACCGCGTCCTCGCGCACCAGGTGGGCAATGTACACCCCGGAGACGGCGGTGGCCGGGACCGCCCAGGAGGCGGTAACGCTCCAGTTCCCGGCATCGACCAGGCCGATCGGGTAATTAGTGAGAGGCGTGGGCTGGCCCGATTCGCCCGTATTTGGGATACTGGTGATCAGGCGCGCGCCTTTGCCCTGGTAATAGCCCAGTCGGTAGATGTCGATCTTATAGGTTGCACAATCGGTGTTGATCTTAAAATTGATCATCGTTCCGCGGTTAACGCTGATATCGTCGGCAAAGCCTTCAATAAAATGGGTGACGCCTGTTTGGCCCAAGCCAAATCCGCTGTATTGCCCCCGATGGTTTATGTCCCACACACTTTGAGGCGTGCCGGCTAGCTGGTTCTCCGTCACGATGGAGTTTGAACCGGCCGCCACCGCATTGCCAACTGCCCCCAAGGCCGCCGCGCCTCCGGTCAGTTTTAATCCCTTCTTAAGGAAATCTCGCCGAGAATATTGATTTTCGGCCATTATGGACCATAGACGGTTACTAAAAGAAAAAATTCGCCTCTAGGGCCAGGAACAGACCACATCAAACTCGCCCTAATTTTCCCCGCTCCAACCATTGCAGTCTTAAGCGCCACGGACACCCCCTCAATCCCATGCTTCGCCGGGCGGCTGAGGCGCTTGACACCGTCATTGAGTTCCGGCCTTTCCGGAGCCGCCCTAAAGCCGAATTGAGCCAGTTTCGGGAAAAAGAGGCTCCAACCAGGGCGAAAACTCCCTTGAATAAGGCTCGCCGAAGTTCGTTGCTTTTGTTCATAAGTTTCTCACCACAAAAGAGTTTTTCGAAGTAGATCGGCCACTTTAAGGTGCGCCTTAATAAAAATTAGAAAAAAAGGAAACAAAAATAATGCTAACTTATGGCTTTTATTGGCGAATTGCATTGCCGCATTATCGCTGCGGCTCGCGTGTTCAGGATCTTTTCGCTCCTGCAGATCCAAAGAGCGATGTTCTACGCGCCCCTTGGTAAGTGTCACCTAGCGCTTTGGCTTTTGAGAGATTCAGAGGCCGCCTCCAGGATTCTTTACCAGTTCCAGTCGTCCATAGGATCAGCGGGTTGACAACCAGGCCTAAGGCGCCCAACTGGTCTTTCGCGATTCTCTCGATGATCGCTTCCAGGTCGCTTTCGCCCTTCGGGAGAGCTGACCCGTTACTGGCCGGAACCTGTTCCGATTGCGCTTTATCGGCCAAAAGCCAATGCCATCTTCCTAGGTTTATGCGGCCTCGGCACTATGCCGGGAACCGGATTATGCGGGTGGTGTGACATTTCCCTTCGAACGATAGGCTTTCGGCCCGGCATAGTCCGGCAACATACCTACAGGTTGCTGAGGAAGCTCAGGACACGGTCGGTGGGACGGTAGCGTCCTGGTTTTTGCATTAACGGGATTGGTTTTAGCCAGGATTTGCTCCTTCAGCGCTAGATTGGCGTTGAGATAGATTTGCGTGGTTTCTACCGATTCATGTCCCAAGCACAGCGCAATCATGGATCGATCGACACCCGCTTGGAGTAATTCCATGGCCGCGGTGTGGCGTCTATGTCTCTGAAGACATAGTGCAGAGCATTTTTAGACCAGCGTCGCGGCGAGAGGCGCTTGGAAAACATTCGAAGGGTGGTCGCCGCGGCGGTGGCCTAAAAATGGATTGGACAAAACCGCTGCCCAGAGCGTTGCCTATGTGTATTGATTGCCGGCGGGATCTCTGCCGAGGATCTGAAGGGGCCTGAAGCGGTGAGCGTCGAGGATCGCGGGCATGGTTCGTGGGACTTCCCCTGGCCTCTAATGGCGTCGAGGGACAGGATCTGTCCCTTGGAAAATGTGCGTAAGACAGTCCTGTTGGTCATGAGGTATCCGTAATCGCCATTTTCCTATGCGGGTTTGGCGGCAAGATCTCAATCACCAGCATGCGACCTTGGTGACAGACTGGGCACTCCCGCAACGAAGGGCCGATGAGTTCTTCACAACGCTCACGATAATCCTTAGCACCTTCGAGGGCCGGTGGTTCCGGCGCCGGCATGTCCAGAAGCTCTCGACAGTGCGCCAGTTTCTGCTCTCGATACCGGTTGGCCAGGAAGCCGTAGTAGCGGATGCGCTGAAAGCCCTCGGGAAGTACATGTAAAAGGAAGCGGCGGATGAACTCTTCGGCTTCCAGAGTCATCGTCTTCTGTTGGGCGTCATGACGATAGTCCTTGTAGCGGAATGTCACCTTGTCCTCCGCGATGTCCAACAGACGATTGTTAGAGATCGCCACGCGATGAGTATAGCGCCCGACGTAGTCCAATACCTGCTCGGGCCCGGCGAAAGGCCGCTTGGCGTAGACCACCCACTCGGCCTCGCGCAAGGGAGCCAAGTAATCCAGGAATGAAGATCGGTCCCGGAGTGATTCCAGAGAGGAGAAAAACTCCAGTTTGCTGGCATCAAAGGCTTTGAGCAAATATTCCAGTCGCGATGCAGATGGGGCGCCGTGGCAAACGCTGGGATGTTTAGCGCGTAAACGCTTCAGAAATTTATCGACCTTCTTTTCATTGAGCCACCAAAGGCGCTGCTTTCTTCTTAGCAACCAAAGGTCGAGCTTCGCAAAGAACCGCAGATGGTACAGGACCTGGGCCGGCATGTAGCCTAACCCTTCCAGTTTTGCTCGATACGATGCGATGTGGGGACTGAGCGGGCCGGCGCATATGCGCACTGTTTTGCAACCCACCTGCTTGAATCCGGGACCGACTTGCGCACCATTCAACTCCTGCTGGGTCATCGCAGTCTGGCTACCACGTCCCGCTATTTACGCATCGCTACCAGCAAAGTGTGCTCGACTACCAGTCCCCTCGATCTGCTCCCACAGCCCGTTGCCGCTGAGCCCAAGCCCGCTCCAGTACAATATTTCTAGCTCCGGGACATGGATCGTCCCAAGCTTGAGGTGGCAGATGTGTTTCGCCACTACGGCGAAGCCTATCGTCAAGAACATGGCGCTTCGCTTTCGATGGCGCAGCGCCGGGTTCTGACCGCGATCGAGGTCTGCCGGACTGCTGTTCTCGGCGGCCATCTCGAGCAGTGTGACCACTGCGCCCATCGGCGCAACGCTTACAACTCTTGCTTTATGGGGAGTCTTTTCTAATGGGGAGTCGGACGGCAATAGGGCATGCTGCACCACGGCATCACGCCCTTTTGGACTCACCATTAAAATTTGGCCTTCAGGGAGGCTAGCAGTTTATCGGGAGGCCGAAACTTGCCTTTGCGGGGGCTCGGTGGCACAACCGCTTCGACGGCCTCCAGTTTCTCGGTAGGATCGGCTCGAACGTAGACTTCCGTCGTGGTCAGATTACTGTGCCCCAACCACAGGGAGACTTTCCGGATGTCTTGGGTTGCTTGCAGCACGATCATTGCGCAGGAATGGCGTCTATGTCTCTCAAGACATAGTCGACACTATCTACCTTGTATTTACGGCGAAATTCGCGAAGCGACAGCGACATAGTTCTAACTCATTTCCATCGACCCCCATGCTGGGGAAAGGAGTCCACCGTGAAGTGTATCATCGACAACCAAGTAGTTCTGTCGTGAGCGCCGGAAGGTCCTGTTGCAGCATATATCGGCCGTTTGCAAGGTCACTGAGTGAGCAGCGATATACACCGGGCCCGATTCAGCGACCGACTCCTCGCCTTCCTGAACAGCCTGTAGACGGCACAAGACTATGTCGCGCGATGTCCGGGGGCTTTGCACGACGCGATCTCAAATTTACAATCCAAATACGCAGAGTCTCTCCATTACAAGACATAGTCCGGAAGGGTAGATAGTGGCGAAGGACGTGGGGACTGACTTGTTTGCCGTGCAGCGTTAAGCATTTTCGGTCCGCCGTTTCCGTGTGACGGCGCAGAACCTATGCGACTCCCCATCGACTGAAAGGCTGACCTTGGGCGTTTACAAACAGCTCAGGCGAAGCGACCGAACCGCGGACGGCCAACCAAGCACGGAGTGCTGCAGCCGTCGTCTTCCAAAGAGGCAACGCACGCTCGCGACGGCCCTTACCATGCACGCGGATACTTGCTGATCGGGGTGCCACATCGTCAAGGCGCAAGCCTGTTAGTTCCGAGACTCGGAGCCCTGCGCACACCGCCAGATGCAACATGGCCCGATCGCGGACTCCCTCCCGCGTGAATGGATCAGGAGCATCGAGCAGGGCCTGTATTTCTTCCTGGACCAGATAAGGCACCAGACGAGTGTCGCTTTTCTTGAAAGGGATCGCCAGAACGCGGCGAACTTGTTCGACTGCGCCTGGCTCACGGTACTGGAGAAACCGGAAGAACGATCGGATGGCAGCCAAGCGGATATTTCGCGTCCCCGCTGAGTTGCCACGTGTGGTCTCCAGATGTTCAAGGAAGGTGCTAATCAGAGCTGCGTCTAACTGCTCAAGCATCAGCGCCGAGGGCGCCACTTTGAGTTTCTTAGCGGCGAACTCGAACAAAGACTGAAAGCTGTAGGCGTATGAGTCGCACGTGTGTTGGCTAGCGCCACGGTGGCGAACAAGATGCTCGCGGAGGAATGCCTCCATGTGCGGTGCGAGGGAACTCATGGCCTCCCTCTCTGCATGAAGCTCTCGGCGTCGAGGGCGATTTCGCCCAGAAGTTCCGGTGTGCTTTCCAGGTACCAGTACGTAGCGTCGATGTTGACGTGACCGAGGTAGGTAGCCAAGGCTAGCATCGCCTTTCCGCTGAACGAAGCAGCCGAGATGGGCGGCGGCTCGAATGTATCGGACCGCGCTGGCTGGCGCGTATCCGTCGCGTTCGAGGTCATCTGCGAACGCATCGATATGTGGTCCACTAATTCCACCGCGCAAGCGCCTCAGCGTCTTGGGCGCGGAGAAAAACTTTTCTAACATGGGATCTCCTTGTTGAGTATTGGCCATTGTTGGCCAGCATCAACGTAGCAAACGCCCGAGTTTAATGGTGAGTCACGGCCCCCGCCCAAACCGGTCCCAAAGCCCGCGCAGACCCAATCCTGGCTGCCTCACTCCCCATTAGAAAAGACTCCCCATAGAGCATCATGCCGAGAGCGGCATGATGGGCAAAACCCATCTGGCTACCGCTCTCGGCTACGCCGCTTGTCAGCACGTCAACGGCGATGCCACCATTACCTCCGCCGTCCTCGATCGGCTTCTTCATCACGCCGAGACGATCATCATGAAGGCTCCAGCTATCGGATGAAAGACCGCAAAGAGGCAGGAATATCGTTCGAGGACAGGTTGTCTTCTCTGGAAAATTACGTCGTCCATGCCAGCGCCACGCTCGCCAAACTAAATGCCCGGTACAAGCGAGTCCGGACATCTAATTCGGTGTTGTCCCGGCCTAACAATAGGACACTAATTTGGCTCAGCCAGGATCTCGACCCCAACGTAATTCCAACGGTCATTAGTCGGCGCGGTGTCATTTAAGATCACGGACGATCCAGCCGGGATTAAAGGCGGGTAGGTTTGGTTTTGTGTCCAGTAGGTGTCGCCCGTCGAGGTGTCCAGCCACTGGTTGTCGAGCATCTGGTTAGTGCCGAGAGTCCGAGAAACTGCGTTGTCCCAATCGTTCCCTGTGGCGTACAGGAGCGATCCTGCGGCGGTCGTCTTAAGGGTAAGCGTTGGCGCTCCGCTCGATGCGCTAGCCGCGACCGATGTCCCGATCCCGTTGGTGCCCTGGACGCAGATGACGTAGAGGGACATATCGTATCCGGTCTTGGATTGTTTAGCGGTGACTGTGACGTTGTTTAACGGAGCGGTCGAAGGCGCGTTAGCGGTCCAGATCTCTGCCGTGCCTGGCTGGGCGTTAGCCCGTTTCACTAGTCTCCACGTGATGCCTGCACCAGATAAGGTAAGCGTCTGTCCCCGCTTCTATTGGGGCCGTCAGACCCCGCGAAAGCCACTAAAAGTTCCCCTGGCAACGCGTCATGAAACACTGGGCTCGTCGCTGGCCCGCGACCATGCGCGAAGGTCGTCGCGTCAACCACAAAGCAAGTCGTTGTCGGTGGCGGATTAGTTACCGTAACGTTGGTCGCCGTAGCCCTGGCCGTATTGCCGCTAGTTTGACTTTGTAGTTTTTAAATTGACGTTTTCCCGAATTTTTGCTGACTTGACTCTCAGCTCTAATGGAGAAGCAATTCTAAATCCGAAGAACATAGTGAAATCAAGAAGAGCCCCCTGAGAGGGGTGGCAGATCGATTTCTAAGTTTTGTGATGAGTTACGCCGAGCATTTTATAAGTTATCGGCGGGATGTGTCTGAGAAGGCTAGGCAGTATGCTTCCGGCTTGATGCAGGCAGGCTCGCGTAAAAATATCTACGCGATTTCAGAGGTAGTGCCGGAGACCGACTAACGAAATCTGCAGCAGTTTATCACTCACTCTAAATGGAGCACGCGTGAAGTGCTTGATCATGTGGCACGCGATGCAGATGAGTTGATCGGGGATACAACGGACGCCGCGCTGATTATCGACGAGAGTGGGTTTGCCAAACAAGGCAAGATGTCTGTCGGCGCCAGTCGTCAATACCTAGGGCGATTGGGTAAGGTCGATAATGGGCAGGTGGCAGTCTTCGGAGTTTTGGCCAAGGGACGTTTTGCCACAGCCATTGATACTCGGCTCTACTTGCCCAAAGAATGGACCGCTGATCCGCAGCGATGCAACCGGGCTGGCATCCCGGAAAGCGAACAGGTCTTTAAGACCAAAAACCAACTGGCTCTGGAAATCGTTGAGCAGGCCCGTCGCAACGGAGTGCGCTTTGGCTGGGTTGGAGCCGATGCGGGCTATGGCAGCGGTCCGGATTTTCTCTTTGCTTTGGAGGATGGCGGCCACAACTTCCTGGTCGACGTTCACAAGAGCTTCATGGTCTACGAGATTGATCCGCAGCCCACCATTCCACCAGAGCCTTCAAGTAAGGGGCCCAAAGCAAGGCGCAAGATTACCGGAAAGAAGGGTCTGAGCGTCGAGGAGTTGGTGGAATCATACTCCCTGAAAGATTGGAAGATTTGCAATGTCAGAGAAACTACTCGGGGCTCGCTCAAACTTCGGGTGTTACGTAAGAGCGTAGATGTGTGGGACAAGCAGAGCGAGCAGGCGCGTCGCTATGAACTCTTGGTCACCGAGAACATGGACGGAGAAGATCGGAAGTATTCATTGACCAACCTAAATCCGTCGACCTCGACGCGGCGTCTAAGCTGGATGCAGAGACAACGCTATTGGGTAGAACGGTGCTTTGAGGATGGCAAGGGTCAGTGCGGCATGGCGGACTACCAGGTGCGCCTTTGGAATGCGTGGCACCATCATATGGCACTGGTGATGATGGCAATGCTCTTCATGCTGACCGAAAAACTCCAGATGAAAGACCAATGCCCTTTGCTAAGTTGCGAGGACATCGAGAAGTTGCTAGCGGCATTCCTACCGCGAAAGGACGCGAGCCCAGAGCAAGTCTATAGTCATATGAAGCGTCGCCACGAAATGCGAAGACGAGCGATCGAGTCTCACGCCAAATGCAATGCGCGGCGGCGATCTAAAGTAACGTAGTCAAACTAGAGTCCGTAGCGATCCGCGCTCAGGGAATAGGTGCCGTTGGGGTTTCGAGCGCAAACGAGAGGTTGTAACCTCTTCAGAGCCCCGCAGGTGAGATTAAAAAACACTCCCCAGAAAGTACGAATTATACGCGTTGCGCTGATGGCGCAGTGGTCACACTGCGCGAGATTGTCGCCGAGAACAGCGGTCCGATAGACCTCTATGTTGGTCTCCATTAAGTATCGAGCCAAGCTTAGTCTCCTTTAACTATTCGAAGCTGAAGAGCAGTTTGATGCGGATATAGCCTAGCAATTGCGCTCTAACCAAGCTGCCAATGTTGCACTGAAAGCTTGCAAGCTTGCTGCCGGTTGGGGAGTATCGATCGCGCTGCACTGCAACGACGCGTTCTGTGAGCGCCAACGCGACTAAACAGCCCACGGGCGTAACTGGACTGGAAACGATTGGATGGATGTATCGGCAGCCGGCGCATCCCCTCTTGCAGGGATTCTGCTAGCAGTGCGCGCAAAAGCCAATGCTAGGCGGTGGTTACCTGCTGCCGGTGACGCGAAGGTTTGCAACATAAGTTGTGAATTGTCCGGGGCTAGACTCTGGGTCCTTTTGACGGTCCGATCCTTTGTTTAAGCCGATTGCCGGACTGGCCTACCGGAAACTGGTTCTTCGGAGGAGGGGACGTCATACTAGGGAACATTCGCCAAAGCTAGAAACGAATATGCTTTATTTTGCTATAATTATGGCCTTTCTAAGTTTGTCAGTTATTGGTTCACTTTCGGCTTAAGCTTCCGTTAATTTGCCATTCTTGACTCAAGGTTTCAGCAAACGAGACGATAACGACAATAAAGGAGAATTGATGAAGAGAAGTCGCCGTGAGTTTCTTAAGACCAGCTGTTTAGTCCTTAGCCTTGTAAGTTTCGTAGGCATTGCCGGGCGCGCATTTGCAAAGCCGAAAAGGACGATCCCGGTCTGGGACGGCATCGTGGGTGACTGCGTAGTGACCTGTCCCGCCTGCAAAAATAAGGTGCAGGAAAAAATGTCAAGCGAGAGCGTCAAACGGGTCTTCCACTGCCCAAGTTGCTTGGCGTGGTTGAGTCCTAAGAAGGGCGACCACTGCATTTATGATTCCTACGGGTCGGTCAAGTGCCCGGCAATTCAACTAAAGGCGCGGAAAGCGCAGAACTTGCCGATCTGAACGGTCCCCTCCAGATCAAGTGCCGCCGCAAAGCCAGACAAGTAGGGAGTTAATAATCGGTTCCAACAAGACCGGGAGTTTATCTAAAGAAAATGAATGTTTACTTCCGGCCGACCCGTGCCATTGTCTAGCGGTTAATTTTCCAATAGTTTTCATAATCTTCAGTCTTTTTTAGAAAAAAGGTTTTCCGAATGGCCAATCAGATCGTCCAAGAAAACAGCCTGCCAGGCAACCCTGCGAGTCAATGGGACCTTAGCGGTCCGGGATCAACCAACATCGAAGGCTTCTCCGCTGAAATTAGCGTCAATCGCGGCGAGACAGTCCATTTTAAGATCGACACCGACTCGACCAACTACCGAATCGACATCTATCGTCTCGGCTATTACGGCGGAAATGGAGCGCGCAAAATCATAACCCTCCTGCAGACGACGGCCTCAAATCAGCCCGCGCCGCTTACCAATAATGCATCGATCGGATTGGTCGATGCGGGCAACTGGTCGGTCACCGCTTCCTGGACGGTGCCTACCGACGCCTCCTTGGGCGCATTGTGCATTTCGGGCGTCTACCTTGCGCATCTGGTGCGCCAGGATGGGACGTTCGGCGAGAACCATATCCCCTTCATTGTCCGCGACGACGGGGTCTCTCACGACCTCGTTTTCCAAACCTCGGATACCACTTGGCACGCTTACAACGGTTGGGGCGGGTACAGTCTGTACGGCGGCACCACTGCTGAGAGCGACGGCCGGGCCTACAAGGTGAGCTACAACCGGCCCATTGCCACCCGTGACGGCGTCGGCCTTTACGCCGGTAACCAAGATAGCCTTTTTGGGGAGGAGATAGCCGCGATTCACTGGCTGGAGGCCAACGGCTACGATGCGTGCTACATCGCCGGGGTCGACACCGATCGCAGCGGAGCGGTTGAGCTGCTTAAACACAAGGTCTTTCTGTCGGTTGGCCATGATGAGTACTGGTCGGGACCACAGCGCGCCAACGTTGAGGCAGCTCTCTCCGCGGGGGTTAATTTGGCCTTCTGGAGCGGCAACGAGGTATTTTGGAAGACGCGGTGGGAGCCGAGCACGGATGGCAGCGCAACGCCTTACCGCACCCTGGTCTGTTACAAAGAGACGCGAGACGACAAGGTTATTGACCCCAACGACCCTCCAACGTGTACCTGCACTTGGCGTGACCCGCGCTTTAGTCCGCCGGGAGACGCCGGACGCCCCGAAAACGCGCTCACCGGCACGATCTTCATGGTCGACGACTTCCGGGAGGACCAGATCCTTATCCCCTACCCGATGACGAAGCTGCGCTTTTGGCGCAACACCCCTCTGGCAGCGACGCCGGCCGGACAGAGCGGCATGCTGGTGAAGGACTATCTCGGCTACGAGTGGGACGAGTCGCCCGACAATGGGTTCCGCCCGCCCGGGCTCATTCGTCTCTCCTTAACCACGTTGTCGGTTGACACCTACCTGCTGGACTACGGACACACCGAGGGTCCTGGGATCGCTACCCACAGCCTGACCCTCTACCGACATCCGACGAGCCAAGCGCTAGTCTTTGGCGCCGGCACCGTCATGTGGAGTTGGGGTCTGGACGCCGATCACGACGAGGATACCCGGGAAACGAACCAGAACACCCCAACCGACCCCAACGTCAAACAGGCGATGGTCAACCTGTTGGCCGACATGGGCGTCTTTGCCGGGTCGCTTCAAGCGGGCTTGGTGCCCGCCACCCAGTCGACCGATAGAACGCCGCCGACGGGCTCGACGATTACGAACCCTACCAACAACGCGAACCTCCCGCAGAACCAGACTATCACAATATCGGGCACGACACTGCCAGATGTCGGGGGCCTGGTCGCGGGCGTCGAGGTTTCGACGGACAGCGGGAGCACATGGCATCCCGCAACCGGCACGGGAACGGGCACAACTCCCTGGAGCACCTGGAGCTACAGCTGGACACCTTGGTTATCAGGGCCCACCACGATCCGCGCCCGCGCGATCGATGACAGCATCAACATCGAATCACCCGGCCCGAGCGTCACGGTCACTGTGGCAGGCGCGACGGGCGCGACCCTGTTCGGCGCCACAACGCCGGGCGTCGTGGCGGTGGCCGATCCCAACCCGGTCGAGCTGGGCGTCAAGTTCCAGAGCTCTCAGGCCGGAACCATCACCGCTCTGCGCTTTTATAAGGGCGCACAGAACACTGGGACGCATACGGCCACGCTCTGGACCTCCACGGGCGCACAGTTGGCCACAGCCACCTTTACCGGTGAATCGGCCAGCGGCTGGCAGCAGGTCAGCCTGGTAACGCCGGTGGCAATCACGGCCAACACTCTTTACGTAGCCTCCTACCATACCGCCGGTAACTACTCGGCCGACAACGACTATTTTGATACTGTCGCCCATACCAGCGGGCCGTTGACGGCCCCGGCTACCGGCACTGTCGCTGGGAACGGTGTGTACGGCTACGGCGCAGGGGGAATCTTTCCCACGAGCACCTTTGCCGGGAGTAACTACTGGGTCGACGTGGTCTTTAACTCCGGTGGGACGATAGGCAACCAGCCGCCGGTGGCCAACAATGACAGTGGTTTTGTTGTTACCTTGGGAACTCCGCTGACTATCCAGGCCTCCCAATTGCTGGCCAACGACACCGATCCCAACGGCTCCGCGCTGTCGATCTTCACCGTCGGCACCCCGGTTAACGGGAGTGTCACGCTGGCAGGACAGACGGCGACCTTTACGGCAGCAGCCACCGGGCCGGCGAGCTTCACCTACACAATCCAGGACGCGCTGGGCCTGACCTCCGCCCCGGCTACCGTCTCGCTGACGGTCAACGCCGTCGTGACCAACCAGCCGCCGGTGGCCAACAATGATAGTGGTTTTGTTGTTACCTTGGGAACTCCGCTGACTATCCAGGCCTCCCAATTGCTGGCCAACGACACCGATCCCAACGGCTCTGCACTGTCGATCTCCACCGTCGGCACCCCGGTTAACGGGGGTGTCACGCTGGCAGGACAGACGGTAACCTTTACGGCAACGGCTATCGGGCCGGCGAGCTTCACCTACACAATTAGGGACGCGCTCGGCCTGACCTCCGCCCCGGCTACCGTCTCGCTGACGGTCAACCCAGCCGGGAGCACGACCGCAAGCCTGTTCACCCCCACCACTGTACCAGGCACCGTGACGGACACCGACACCGGTGCTGTCGAACTAGGCGTCAAGTTCCAAAGTTCCCTGGCCGGCAGAATCACTGCGGTCCGCTTCTACAAGGGCCCAACGAACACCGGTACACACACAGCACACCTCTGGAGCTCCACAGGCACCTCGCTGGCTACGGGCACCTTTACCGGTGAAACGGCCAGTGGCTGGCAGCAGTTTAACCTGGCAACCCCGGTGGCGATAAAGGCAAACACAGTTTACGTCGCCTCCTACCACTGCACCAAAGGTGCCTACTCGGCGGACAACAACTACTTCGCAAACGCGCACGTTTCCGGAGTATTGACGGCACCGGCCGGCTCCAACGGTGTGTACACCTACGGCACCACCAGCAAATTCCCTACGAGTACCTTTAGCGCAAGCAACTACTACGTCGACGTGGTCTTCGTGTCCCCTTGACGGGACCCCGAACCCCTGCAGAGCTACTTTACTTATGAGTCCAGATCTGATCTGTTGGTAAGCCTGATAAGGCTACCGACCGCACACCTCGACCAGGGCGATTTCCAAGCGCCCGAGGATTTCTTTGAACACCGGCAGCTCTTGCTGCTGGTGTTTTTGTTTTCGCACGAGCGTCGCTGCGTGAGCTCGCGAGGCAGAACTCGCGGGCGACCGCGTACGGGTGTTGATTTTTCTAAAGGATATATCATTGATTGTGGGAAGTTCCGTAATGTTAAGATAGGCCTGTAAAACAATCCCCCTTCATTCCATGAGGCACGGTGCCAAACCGGTTCGATTTTTTGCGAGAACACTTGCTGACCTTATGGCATTTCTGGGCCTTGCTCGGATTTCATTGATCGGCAATTCCGCAGCGGGCGCACTCGCGATTGACGCAACCGTCTCTCGCGACCAGTCGACTGCCGCGATTTCGACGGCTGCTGGAAATCAACTGCTCCTCGCCTTTGTTGCGACGGATTACATGTCCGGTCCAAACACTAACCGTAACAGGCGTATCGGGTGCAGGATTGAACTGGGTTTTGGTTCGTCGCACGAATGTTCAGAGCGGAACCTCAGAAATCTGTCACGCATTTGGATCTTCGACGCTTAAAAGCGCGATCGTGACCGCCACTCTCTCGCAAAGCGTCTCTGCGTCGATTACACATGCAAATGCGGGAATCCCGGAGATCTACAATTCATCGACAAACACCTGGACGAAGCTGTCCTCGGCAAACAATCCCTTCGAGACTTACCCGTTTCTTTATCAGCTTTCCGATGGGCGAGTGAGCCATGTCGGGAACAGCGAATATGCGACTGTGACTGATATCCTTGACTTGACTACCCAAACCTGGTCGGTCGTGGATCCAAACATCGTGGACGGTGCAAGCTGTGCGATGTACCTGCCAGGCAAAATCATGAAAGCCGGCACCGCCACCGATAGCCAAGGGAGCGGGCCGTCCGCTAATACAACGGATGTTCCTTTAGCAAAATGATGTAAGTCATTCATTTTAAATATGATATGCGATTTTTACGCTTAAAATGTAGCCACTAATTATTGTAAAATAAATGACATTCGTTCTTTACAATAAACGAGTTATAGTTATGATGGGTGCACACAATGTATCTCGACACCTGTAAAGTCCGCTCTGGCAATAAGGTCTATACACGTGTTCTGCTGCGCGAATCCTATCGCCAGGATGGCAAGGTTAAGCACCGCACCATTGCCAATCTCTCCAAGTGTTCAGATCAGGAAATCGCGGCGATCAAACTCGCCTTGCAGCACAAACACGACTTAGCCGCGTTTCGGGAAAATGCTCAACTCAACCCCAATGTCACTCTGCGACAGGGCTTAAGCATCGGCGCGGTAGCAGTCCTGGAGGCCCTGGCCCGGGAACTTGGCCTGGTTAAGGCGTTGGGAACAGACCGGGAAGGCAAGCTGGCTCTCTGGCAAGTCATCGCCCGAGTCATTGATCAGGGCTCGCGCCTCAGTGCGGTGCGCCTGGCTCAAACCCATGCCTGCTGCGATTTGCTCAAGTTGGATGCTTTCAATGAGGATGATCTTTATTCTAATCTTGCCTGGCTCACAGAACATCAGCATCGAACTGAAACACGGCTTTTTGAGGTCTTGCACCCTGGCGAAAAACCGGCACTTTTTCTCTACGACGTCACAAGCAGCTATCTGGAGGGGAGCAACAATCACTTCGGAACCTTTGGCTATAACCGTGATGCCAAGTCTGGAAAGAGGCAGATTGTCATTGGCCTGTTGTGCGACCAAGCAGGGATACCCTTATCAATCGAAGTATTTGCCGGCAATACTTCCGATCCCAAGACGGTCGCTTCGCAAGTAAAAAAAATAGTCGGCCATTTTGGCGGCGGATCCGTGACCTTTGTCGGAGATCGAGGCATGCTTAAGATCCCGCAAATCGAGCACTTGAGCGAGCATGGGATGCATTATATCACGGCGATTACCAAGCCGCAGATAGAGTCACTACTCAATACAAAAGTGTTGCAGGTGGAGTTCTTCGATCAGCCTTTGGCCGAGGTCAGTGAAGAACAGGTCCGCTATATCTTGCGGCGTAATCCTAAACGGGCGGCTGAGATGGATGCCGCTCGCGCCAACAAACTGGGCCGCCTTGAAGACAAAGTAAATGAAAGCAATGCCTATTTGAGCGCTCACCCACGAGCCAAAGCTCAAACGGTGATCAAGACTCTGAGCAAGGAAGTCCAAAAGTTGAAGCTTCAGAGCTGGGTTGAAGTCAAGTGCGGCAAGGCTCGTTGCGTGGCATTACAGATCGATGAGTTCGCACGAAATGAACAAGCCAAGCTCGATGGCTGTTACGTGCTCAAGACTGATCTGAGCGCAGCACAAGCCAGTAAAGAACTGGTGCATGATCGCTACAAAGACCTGACCTTAGTAGAGCAGGCTTTTCGTACCTCTAAAACGGTGGAACTGGAAATGCGCCCCATCTATGTGCAACTGGAAAATAGCACTCGTGGTCATGCATTGGTCGTCATGTTAGCCTATCGCTTAGTGCACGAATTAGCGCGGCGTTGGCAGACACTGAACTTGACGGTTCAGGAAGGACTTAAAAAACTAAGCACCCTTTGCTTGGTTGAAGTGATGCTTGCCGATCAAACAAGCTGTCTGACGATTCCGGAACCATCCGCCGATGTCGCCAAACTCATCGAACTGGCCGGCGTGAGGCTGCCAACGGTTTTGCGCAGTCGAGGTGTAAAAGTAGCCACAAGGAGGAAGCTCCAAGAAAACCGGTTAACTCGTTGAATATGAGCTACTTACGGGCGCTATTAGATACAAAACTATGGGAACATGCGATACAACCTATACCGTCAACCGCGAAAACATGTCGGCAAGGTCTCCGCTTTAGTATCGGCCGCTTTAGTTTTCCCTTTACTGGCGTACGCCCTTCCAGACTGGGAAAAAACCTTCACTCCGAACTACACGCTGACCGACTTGGGTCTTCTTCCGGGTGACCCAGGCACCATCAGCACCGATCTCAATAACCAGGGCGCCGCTACCGGTATCGCCCTGCCCAGCGGTAATGGAAGTGATCAAGGCGTCATGTTTCAGCGAGGTGAAGTCATTAACGTCGTCCCGGGCGTAGGGAGTAGCTACGCCAGCGCCATCAACTGCAGGGACCAGGTTACCGGTTATTTCTATGACGGCCAAAAATGGCAAGGCTTTATCTATGACCGTGGCCATTTGACGAGTTTTGCAGCACCCAATGCGATAGCCACCTACGCTGACTCATTAAACGACATCGGCCAGGTTGCTGGCGCCTACACCGACGCGGCCTCCAACGGTCACATCTTTTTACGCCAGCCGAACGGCAGTTTACGGGATTTGGGCGCCTTCGGCATCGACCCTAGCGCGCTCGCCATCAATAACCAAGGCCGCGTCCTTGTCGGCACAGACGACGGAGTCCGCGACCATACTTACATAAGCCGGCCCGGCAGTGTCGGGCTGGAGGAGGTGCCCTCTTTAATCCCGAACGGCTCCGTCTCCCTCGGCGACATGAACGGATGGGGCGTGGTCGTCGGCTCGGCGATCGTGGACGCTACCACCGGAAACGAACACGCCTACATTTATTTTGAGGGTAAAATCAAAGACTTAGGCGTCCTGTCCGGGGGCGATAGCACGTGGGGCTACGGCATCAATAATCTCGGGCAGACGGTTGGGCAGGCTTACCAGGCCCTAAGCCAATCTATGGCCCGGACGGCAAAACCATCATCGGCTACACGCCGCAGATTACGCACGGATGGGTCAGCGTGGCCGGCAAACCGCGCGATGTGAATGGGCTATTAAACACCGGCGCCCAGGGCTGGGAAGTCTCCGTTGTCCGGAAGGTCAACGACCACGGCCAGGTACTGGCCGATGCCAACTTCAATGGAGGGAACGTACACGCGGTACTGCTTACCCCAAACGCGATCCTGCCCGCTGTTACGTCGATGATCCCGTAAGGCTTTAAAAAATCCGTGAGGCTTGGGAAAATGCAGCAGAAGAGGGATTTGGGATCTACTTACCGAAAGCCGGCTAACTAAGAAAGCCTAGCCAGGCTTGTAGCCTGGTTGGCCAAAATGAACGCGCTCAGCCCTGTCCGGGGGAGAGAGAAATAGGAATGCGCCAACTAACCGTTTTGTGGTGCGCTTCTTGATTGCAAGGTATGAATTGAGTCGACACAATTATTGGGCCTTCGCGGCAAAGACCCGTCCCAAACCCTCCTTACTTCGCGCCATTTAGGCGTGACCCTATTGAAGTTCGGTTTTTGCGCTTAAGGCAGCCGTCGGAACTCCGGTCGACGAACCTCGCCGCCGCTTCCATAGGAAGTAAAGCGGAGGGTAAACAAGCAATTCCAAAACGAACGAAGAGGCGAGGCCCCCCACCATCGGAGCAACAATCCGCTTCGCGACATCTGATCCGGTGCCAATCGCGAGCATGGCGGGGAGGACCATGCAGGCTAAGGGGTTGGGCATTCCGTTCCATGCGTTGGACTTCGATTTCGATGGTAGACAGGTGTACGTCTTCTACTGCCTGTGGCAGGATGGCCAAAGTGCCGGCTTGCGGCCTAGAATTCCTGACCATTGGGATCACCGCATCATTAGGCTCCAATCGGTATTATTCGGAGAGCGCAATCTCGGTCAGCAATCCCTTGAGGTAGTAATTTACGGATATGCCACTCCCGAGCAGGCTGAATAACGCCAACGCTAACGGCAACCAGCAAACATTTACGAGCACAAGAAATCAAAGGGACCTGCCGATTAGCACGGTTCCTGAGGCAAACACAGGGATGGTGTTGATACCCCCGATGCATGCTGCCAACCCATTGCAATTAAAAATCCTGGACTGGGCTGACCGCACGAGGATTGTTCCATTATTGTTAGCGATTGGTGCAAATATAGTGCGGCCCAACGCGAAAATCGGTCGCACAGCCCTCCGTGCCGGGGCAACCCTTATGCTCTGAGGTGCTTAGCCTGCAATGTTCATAAAAACTAGGGAACAAGCCGCGCCCGGTTTCAAATCCGATCCCCCTTCCGAGCCGCTTTTCTGTATCTGTTTAGCGTCATGTCTCGTCCTCGTCGTCGTCCTTCGTCCTCGTCCATTTTTCAGGTGGCACGAGCGGAACTTCCGCCGCTTGCTTTCTCCATTCATCCCTCTTCCATCCTGGCAAACTGCCTCGATCCCAAACCGAGAACGAAGGACGACGACGAGGACGATTGGGGCGCTAAACACATGCGCTTTTCTAAAGCGGTTCTATAGCGCGAAAATCCCACAAGCCTTGGGCTTGTGGGTTTTGGGGCTAGCTAGCGCATCAGCGCTCAATCGAGCGCAAAGGAGAACAGGGCCTTACCGGTGGCCGTCTCCGGCGGGGTACAAAACCCTGGGAAAATCGTGTTCGAGCGACAGGCCACCGTGCTCGAAGCTATTGTCGAAGGTGGCGGCTTCACTCCGGAAGCAGATCTGATCGGCCTGGCGATCTCCGCGTGGGATACGCCTTCGCATCCCACGCGCCCTCTCTTTTAGGGGAACTTGTACAAGACTACATCAACCCAATAGTTGCTTGCGGCGTAGGGCTTCGCTGGGAAGCTGCTGGAGCTTCCGTAGGAATAAACGCCGTTGCCGCCACTCGATGAGCTGTCCGGGGCCGTGAGCGGCCCGTTGGTAAGTGCGTTGGCGAAGTAATTATCGTCTTCTGAATAGAAGCCGTCTGTATGGTAGGAGACGACGTAGGTCGTTCCGGGCGCAAGTGTCACCGGGCTCGCGAGGTTAACCTGCTGCCAGCCGCTTGCGGTTTCATTGGTGAATGTTGCGGTGGCAAGCAACGTACCCGTCGCGGTCCAAAGATTCGCCACGTGCGTACCCGTGTTCTGCGGGCCTTTGTAGAAGCGGATGGCCGTGACCGCGCCGGCGGTTGAGGTCTGAAACTTGACGCCGAGCTCTACGGAATTCGGGTCGTCGACCGTCACGGTGCCCGGCGAACTGGTGGCGCTGAAGAGGCTCCAGGTCGTCGCCAGAGTCGCACTCGGCGTGAAAGAGACTTCATTTGAGTCTACGCTGTTGACTCCCGCGGCGTTGTACGCAGTCACAGCGAAATAATATGTCGTTCCCGCTGTCAGACCTGAAACTGTGGCTGTGGTCACGTTTCCCACATTCTGCGTTTGGGTGAGGCTTCCGCTGGAAGTGCCGTAATCCAAGTTGTAGCCGACCACGGTGGGACCAGTGTCGGCATTCCAAGCCAGCGAGACGCTGGGCGACGCCGATAACGCCGCGTGAGCAAACAGAACGATAGAAAAACCTGCAAGAACCGATACCCGTTTCAGAAGGCAAAAGAAAGTGGCGTCTAATCCCGGAATTCGCCCCAGTCCGAAAAGACTAAAGCCACGAATTTGGATGCCAAGTTGGATATTCGGGCCGCGTTTCCCCAAAAGCTCGTCCTTATTTGTCAGACGATCCTTGTCCGGCCAGAGACGTTGAACTCCTAAGTTTTTGGAAAACATGGGTGCCACAGTTAGCGAACCAACTCAGCGATGCAAGACTTAAATTCGCTATTTCTAAGGTTTTTAAGCCGGAAATAGGACAATACGGTCGAATTAAGCGTTTCAGAATGCAAAAATCCGCCATTATATCATGTGGCATTTCGTCCGCTTTCAATTCATTGCGGAACGCAAAATCACATCATGGATATTGATCTATGATGGCTACGACAGTTTCTATTATCATCACAATGCCTACGGATTCTGGGGCCTTCTGGCCTTGGGCCTTCTGGCCTCTGGGCCTTCTGGCCTATGATCAGGTCAGTGGCGTCTACTCCCCCCCGCAAGCGTTTCTATGTGGATAGCCAGATCAACCGATTCGTCACGCCGGGCTCACAAACGCTTTTCCTCACTAACTCGGTTTCAGGTCTCAGTCATGTGGGAGCCTTTTACAATCCGACAACCCAAAGGCTGACAATTGTCGGGCACAACACGGCATCCTCGCCCGTTACCGTGAATGGCCAGATCAACAATCTACCCGTGACCGTCAGTTCGATGAATGTCTACGAGACCAACGCCAGTGTGGATCTTCAGCAGGGTGCAGCCGTTCCCGTGAATAGAGGAACATTCCAGCTCACGGTACCCGCCGATACCTTCTTCAGCCTGAGCAACTAAGGCATGTCTCATTGTCTCATTCGGAAGTCTCGTAAGCGTCACAGGTGGTACGGAAGGGCTTTCTGCTTTACCTGCCCCAGTTTGTAGATGTTATTTTGTCCAAACTGCAACAGCTGGGGACGGAGATCGACTATGATGCGGTAGGGCCAAGTTGCATCTTGGCTTGGTGCCTGATTCAAGGCGCGCAAAGGCGCGTTCCTGCCCAACGCTGGGTGAAGATCAGCCTCAGTTGGGGCCAAGTTTCACCTTGGCTCACCTGATTACCTGACTTCCGGAGGAAGCTGAGCCAATACCCGTTGTCCGATCTACCACCAGCACTCCAACCTAAAGATTTCGCCCTGGAATTCCCATTTCTCGGGAGAGTTCACTAGCCCTGCTCGAACCGGATTCATTTGCACGTAGGCTAACCGATCTTCCGCTCCTTCGTACGTCCGAATCCTGTGATGGAATGAAGCTTTCTGCCAGCGGCACGAAGGGTCGCGAACTTTCCTTGACACCTGAGCCTTCCAGAATTTAACCCAAGCGTCGAACTGGCAGGTTTGCTCACCGGGGCAAGCGAACAGGTGTAGATGGTCTGGCATCACAACATACGGACCGACGCGCCATCGATGTGCCTCGCGCCAGACCTCCCGGAGGAGTCGATGTACCGTTGGATTCGCCAACCACTTCCGGCGGTTCTTACTACAAACAGTCAAGAAGACGACGGTAGGAAGATTTTCGCATTCGAGGACGCCAGGCGCCGGCCGAGCACGTTTGAAGTATTTGGGCATGCAAGATACAAACATTTATTATTAGTGTTGTCGAACCTTCGGTACAGGACGCGGCGAAGCGCGTCCCTACCCAACGCTGGTGAAAACTCGGTCACAATCTCGGGTAGGGCCAAGTTTCACCTTGGCCTTCCGCATGCAGACCGAGCATTAGTATTGTCGAACCTTCGGTTACAGGACGCGGCGAAGCGGTCACAATCTTGGGTAGGGCCAAGTTTCACCTTGGCCTTCCGCATGCAGACCGAGCATTAGTATTGTCGAACCTTCGGTTACAGGACGCGGCGAAGCGGTCACAATCTTGGGTAGGGCCAAGTTTCACCTTGGCCTTCCGCATGCAGACCGAGCATTAGTATTGTCGAACCTTCGGTTACAGGACGCGGCGAAGCGGTCACAATCTTGGGTAGGGCCAAGTTTCACCTTGGCCTTCCGCGTGCAGACCGATCATTAGTGTTGTCGAACCTTCGGTACAGGACGCGGCGAAGTGCGTCCTTATCCAACGCTGGTGAAACTCGGTCACAATCTCGGGTAGGGCAAAGTTTCACCTTGGCCTTCCGCGCTGAATAACCAGCATTGTCCAGGGGATGTCGGGTTCAACCTTGTTCCTTCGAAAAACGGATTTTTCAGTGATGATACGATATAACCATAAAAACAATAATTTACGGCATATTAGTTTCACGTACGATCCGAACTCCTCGATTTAATCATTGTAAATGGCTCGGCACACAATAATAACCATAGGATTGGACTTCGCACAAACCTTCTCCGTCCGATTTTACTCCTCATTCAGCGTAGCAAGTGCAGGGCGTCGCTCGGGGCTGCGAACCTATTGATTACGAAAATCACCACTTATGAATGCCAAGAATCTAACTCGGCTGCTCGCGGCACAGGTCGCGCGGCTTTGTCTTATGCCCATTCTAAGCTTTTTCCCAAGCTCGAGCGTGGCACAACCGGTGATAGCTTATCCCGACCTGCAGGTGATAACGCCCGCCTCGTTGATCTCCATCGGTAACCCAACACCGTCGACTCGCGAATTCCGGTTCTCACATATCACTTGGAATGGGGGTGCCGGCCCACTGGAAATCCGCCCCAATTACAATGCAGGCTCAGTGTGGACGCAGGGTTACCAGCGACTGTACACACGCAGCAGTTCGGGCCAGCTCACGCCCGTCATAGACGTGCCGATTGCGGTGCCGATGTACTGGGTTCCCCCGTCGGATTACCGTTTTGCATTGGCCTCGTTCGGGCTGTACTCGGACGTCAACGGTTCGATCGGGGTCTTGGTGGCGCCGAGCCCGAAGGTGGACTTTTGCATGACGGAGGACAACTTGGTGGGCGGGGTTCCGAACACTCCCCCATCAATGGTCTACAACCCAAGCAACTGTTCGGACCCGAACGGGATCCTTGGCCTGTCGGTTGGTTGGGGGGACGAGTACGACTACACCGACACCGGCGAGAATATTGACATTACATCGCTGCCGGACGGCGTCTATTGGCTCCGGTCGATCGCTGATCCTTATCACTGTTTGCAAGAGTCCAACACCGGCAACAATATTACAGACACCCAGGTGCGTATCGTTGGGAATACCGTCACCGTCCTGCAACAGACCAATCCGAACTCGACGCCGCCAACGGTGACCCTTACTTCACCCGCGTCGGGGTCGAGCGTGAGCGGCGTGGTAACGCTGACAGCGACAGCAACGGCTACCCTTTCGCCCGTTCAAAGCGTGCAGTTTTTGGTCGATGGACAGCCGGTTGGCAGCCCGGTAACGTCTGCGCCGTATTCTACTACTTGGACTGTGGGCGCCGCAGGTCCGCATCTGATCACCGCCCAGGCCACGGCCAGCGGCAGCGTGTTTATCGGCACAGCGCCACCGGCGTTAGTAACGGTAGCCACACAGATCGGTGAGCTGGTATTGGACCAGTCGGTGAGCGCGGATGGCTCTGGCACAACCACAATCTCCGGGCTTAGTACGTTGACGTCTAATGAATTGCTTTTGGCCTTTGTGGCGTCGGACGGTCCTGTTGCGTCACAATCTCAGTCCGTTACGGTCTCCGCTCCAGGGCTAAACTGGACGCTGGTATCACGGGCCGACGCGCAGGCGGGCACGGCGGAAATCTGGTCCGCGACCGCGCCATCATCCCCGCTGACGAACGTCACGGTCACCTCGTCGCTGGCCAAGACCGGCTACAATCAGTCGATGACTATCCTGGAATTACACGGCGCATCCGGAGCAGCGAGTGTCGGCGCACATGCCTCTGCCGGGGCTCCGCTGGGCGCGCCTACCGTGAGCCTGACAACTATCGGAAGCGGTTCCTGGGTGGTTGGAGTTGGCAACGACTGGGATAACGCGATCGCGCGTACGCTCGGCCCCAACCAGCAACTGCTGCAGCAGCGGCTTATTACCAACGCCGGGGACACCTTTTGGGTCCAGGCTACCACCGGTGTTGCACCCTCGAGTGGCACTCTTGTGACGTTAAATGATACGGCGCCAACGTCCGACAGGTGGAACTTTAGCGCCGTCGAGGTGGTCACAGGAGGTACCCCGCCACCGCCCCCGCCACCCATGGTGGAGATCACGAGCCCCGTCACCGGCCAAACTTTGTCGGGTTCAGTGACGGTGAGCGCGAACGCAACGGCGAGCGCGGGTCTTAACGCCGTTAACCCCGTCCTATTCTTCTTGGACGGGACGACAAACCAGCTTCCGGGTCCGGTAACCTCTAACGGCCCGCTCTTTTCCACAAAGTGGGACACCACTCGAGTTGCCAATGGGACTCATTCCATCAGCGCCATCGCCACTGACACGAATAATAGGCAAACCACGGCTACGGTCAGCGGTCTCATCGTCGCTAACCCGCCGCCGCCGATGGGTTGCTTCATTGTTGACCGCACGATCGCCGCGCACGGGCGTGGACCGGTGACGACGCCGGCGACGGGGTTCGACACCGCGTTGCCAGGCGAACTGTTACTTGCCTTCGCGGCCTCTGACGGACCCGGTAATAATACGCAGACGCTGTCGGTCTCCGGCGCTGGCCTATCGTGGAGCCTGGTTAAGCGTGCCAACGCCCAGGCAGGTACGGCGGAGATCTGGACCGCAATCGCGCCAACCGCTTTGACGAACGCCACCTTCACCGCCAAACAAGGCAGGACAGGGTACGACACGTCGCTCTCCGTCATCGCAGTCCAGGATTCGATCGGAATCGGGAGATCGGCGGCCGCCGGCTCGTCGAGTGGACCGCCGACGGTCACACTGACGACCACCAAAGCGGGATCGCTCATCTACGGCGTCGGTAACGACTGGGACAACGCGGTTGCTCGTGTCGTCGGCACTAACCAGATACTCGACAACCAATGGCTCGACACGGCAACGGGCGACACCTATTGGGTGCAAAACCAAACATATCCGCCTTCGATCCCGACAGGAGCGACCGTGACCCTCAACGATACCGCACCGACCAAGGACCGCTGGAACTTCGTTGGGGGTAGAGATTCTGGGAGAGCAGGGAAATTGAGCCGGTGCTTATTGGGCCTGATTGCAGCTTGCCTTGTATAGCCGCCCTGGGCGACAATCAGCCTCTAACGAAGGCCGCGTCCTTGTCGGCACAGACGACGGAGTCCGCGACCATACTTACATAAGCCGGCCCGGCAGTGTCGGGCTGGAGGAGGTGCCCTCTTTAATCCCGAACGGCTCCGTCTCCCCCGGCGACATGAACGGATGGGGCGTGGTCGTCGGCTCGGCGATCGTGGACGCTACCACCGGAAACGAACACGCCTACATTTATTTTGAGGGTAAAATCAAAGACTTAGGCGTTCTGCCCGGGGGCGATAGCGCCTGGGGCTACGGCATCAATAATCTCGGGCAAACGGTTGGGCAGGCTTACCAGGCCTCTAAGCCAATCTATGGCCTCGATGGTAAAACCATCATCGGCTACACGCCGCAGATTACGCACGCCTGGGTCAGCGTGGCCAGCAAACCGCGCGATGTGAATGGACTATTAAACACGGCCGCCAAGGGCTGGGAAGTCTCCGTCGCCCGGAAAGTCAACGATCACGGCCAGGTACTGGCCGATGCCAACTTTAATGGAGGGAACGTACACGCGGTACTGCTTACCCCCAACGCGATCCTGCCCGCTGTTGGGCCGATAATGCCATAAGGCTTGAAAAAAACGAGGTGAGGCTGGGAAACAAACAATGGACTAAGGTCTGGGCCCCTTTCCGGGAAGAGATTTGGACCATTTCCTTGGGTCGACACAATTGTTCGCTCTCGCGGCAAAAAACCGTCCCAAACCCTTCTTACTCGGGCCATTTAGATGTGACCCTATTAAAGTAAAGCAGCCAAATAGCGCCGACCAACGAGAACGGCACTGCCAGCACGACAATTCCCGTCTTTATCCAGGACTTCGTGTTCAGATAAAGCAGTAACAGTAGCAACAGCACCGCCGATTGCGCCGGCGATGACTTCTTGCACCTCGGCAACCTGCAATCCGCGATTCGCCAGTCGATCCCTGTCGATCTGTATATCTACAAAAAATCCCTCTCCAGCCCTTTCCGCAAAGGCGGAGCGGGTTCCCGGAACGGTTTTCAGGGTTGCCTCGACTTGCTGGCCGATTTCTTGGGCGGTTTTCAAATCGGATCCCTTCACCTTTACGGCGACCGTTGTGCGCGCACCGGTTGTTAGCATGTCCGTCCGGCCGCGGATCGGCATCGTCCACGAGTTCACGACGCCCGGAAGAGCAACCGCTCGGTCCATCTCTCGGAAACGCCGCGAGCACGGCGTCTTGACGCTGGAGAACCTGCAGTGCTTGCGCTGCCGAAATGCCCGGCAGCATGGTGGGCATGTACAATACCATTTCCTCATTTCGTTAATTTGAGATTCCGGTAGACGTTCTCCACTTCGATGATTGCGCCGTCAACCAAGATACCGATCGAGAGGATGGATGCCTCCGAGGGACATAATATTGAGGTTACTCCGAACTCAACCCTCGTGATGTCCCGCAGAAGCACCGGCACTGAACCGGCGGCTTCTCAAAACCACCGACACTTGCCACTTCCGCGCCCCCTGGTGTCGCTTGCAGGACGTATCGCAAATTCCAGTCCTGAAACGCTCTCAAATCCGCGAGCGTTTGTTTACCTGTGTCATCAACCAGAGCGTATTAGAATACCCACCCGACGCCGGTAGCGTCGGGGCTCATTTCGACACGCGCTTCGGACGAAAGAGTCGGCGTGATCTTCGCAAGGAGTTCGGCTACGCGGTTCAAAAATGTCGCCTGGTTGTGCGACAAATACGACCGTGTCGTCACCGTCTGCGATCACCGCACTCTCCGGTACCGCCAGCACGGGAGCCAATAGGGCTAGCCAGTTCTATGTTCGCTGGCATGCCTTGCCAGATCTCTGGAACATCATTGGGAAATTGGAGCTAACCTTGAGAGTTTGCATCCGTTCATCGAATTGCTGCGAAGCTTCCACAACATTTCTCTGCCCAGATTCTCCCTGGGTACGCCGGAAGGATAGCCTTCGCGTCAAGCCCGGTCCGGATGAACGGAATGTCGCCACTCCGGACGTCCGCAAGAACAAAGATTGTCGAAGGACATTCCGGGCGGACGCAGCAAAAGGCCGATCCGGCAGATGTCAGACCGGGCTGCAAAATATTAAGAGTGTGAACCCTAAGGAAGCTGACTCGATGGCTGAGTTTGAGCCGTTCTCGCCTGCGCAGGTTCGTCCTGCTGAACCGGATGCGTCGGTTGGTATGGTGGAGCATTTTGAGGTTGAGCTTTTACAATTTGTCCAGCTTGCTGGATCTCCTTATCGAATTCCGCACGGGCTTTGCGAAACTCGTTCATACCCTGACCTAAACTGCGCGCGAGTTCGGGAAGCTTCTTCGCGCCGAACAGAACGAGCACGATCGCGAGGATCACTACCCACTCAGTAGGACCTGGCATCACTAGAGCAAACGTATTCATAATTTTCAATCCTTTCGCAGGCTCTGGTAACTTTCATCCAAAGCCGGTGCTATTCTTCTTCGTATTCTAAATAGCTGGCCGACAGACCAGATCCGCTTTATTTGTTACAAACCTCACAAGGCAACGCCAACAATAAAGAGAGCCAATAGGGCTGCCAGTTTTGGCGATAATACCTTTATACGGCCATCCTATGTGCGAGTTTAATGAATTCTGGTCTTAGGCGTGAAAGGGCTCGGTTCTATCCCGGCATGTTCATTATGGGCTAATGTTCAGTACTCGGCGGTCGGCGTACTTAGTCCAAATGGTTGCACGAGTAATGCCGGAGGTCTTTGCCGCGGAAGGCCCAAGCTGGAGACTAAAATTTACAGCAAAGTAGGTCTGGACTCTTGCGTTCCCAAGCTGTACAGGGACGCCCCCGCGGTCTACCGCAGAATCCCCCAGAGAGCAACAGTTTGCCTTTTATGGAGGCGCGAGGAATTCAACCACAAACGCTACCATAAACTTGATAACTTGCGGTAAATAAGTTCCACACGTCACCTAAATTCTAACTTGAAGGATTCCGTAGTTAAGAGCTTGGATTTAAACCTCATCACCTCGCTTCCGTAACTCATGTACCCGCCTTCAAAACGAAAATCGAGTAAATACGAGCGCGGGCGGATTCTTTTGTTAGTGGTTTTGATCTTGCCGACTGTGCAAGCCGCCACCGCAATCGATGCAAGGAGTCAACCTGCGATCGCCACAAACCTCCTGACCGACGCTCATGCTGCCGGCGAGGAGATTCCCACGGGCTTTAAATTAGAACGGTACGCCAGTGTCTGGGAACATAATCCGTTTACGCTGGTGGCGCCCGCTGCGCCTGAAGCGCGGCATTCGCCGTTCGATAAGCTCTTCCTGACAAGCTGGCTAAAAGACGGCCGAAGAGATGTGGTCTTCATTCAAAATTCGGAGACGAATGAAGCGCAGAAGATCACTGCCGAGCCAAACGAGGGTAACTTGCGCCTCATTGCATTGCACCTTGACTCTAACCCCCACTCTGTGGAGGCGGTGATTTCCGACGGCAAGGAAGAGGGGCCGGTGAAGTTCCGGTTTGATGTCCAGCCTCCTTCTGGGCAAACCGTTTCACCGTCTGCCCAAATGACGAACGCTAGCTCAGCCACGCGGGCTTCGTATCCGCCCCAGGCGGGTTTCGCCCCTTCGCCGCGAATCCCGGGGAATATGTCAAATGCCCAAACCCCGGCTTTACCGGCGGCTGCGCCGGTCGATCAGCCGCCTACGCGGCGCGGTGGCTCCGCAAACCCGAAGGTTCAGTTCGACGGACGATCTGGACCAGCGTCGCGTCGGCAGGGATCTGAGGGCGTGCATCTTCCTCCTCCACGGACTTCCGGATAATTCCCGTCAAGTGCTGAGGCCCGGACAGTTGTACGCAAAAAATGCGTGAACCACGACTCAGGAAGCGAGACGCTCGCAGTACTAGCCCGCGCGAATCTTTATCGAGATTTAAATCTTCATACCCTTTGTAATTGAAGGCAAACTGGTTCGTTGTTCATGATTTAAGAATCGATGCAATATTCCGTATTCATTAATGATGTACTCACGATTAAATAAACACGTCGGCAAAGCATGCGCTTTGGTAGCCATAGCTTTGGTTCTCCCCGTTCTGGCATTAGCTGGTTACGATCCCGGTAAAGGCAACGACCACCAAAATCCCGGAAGGGGCAACGTTGATAGGGAGCCGCCCGTTACCACGGTTCCTGAGGCGAACACCGGGGTAGTCTTGGTTCCTTTGCTTGGAGCGATCCTCCTGTTCTCCTCGGTACAGCTTCTCCGAGCGAAAAAGGCTCGAGAGGATTGTTCGTAGGTGGAGACGCGGAATCAAGCTCACGTCTAAGCCAAAAAACTGCAGCATTTGCGAACCTCTCGAGATCGGAGTGGGTTAATGGCGTTGTTCCGCATTTGTATGCTCGGAAACCGTAAAATCTTGCAACGAATTTTGCCCTTCGTCGTCTTCGGCGGACTCTGGTATTTGCTCATAACGCATCTTTCGCTGCATTGGGCTACCAATTCAGAATACAGCTTTGGGTGGTTTGGGCCGGTACTCTGCGCTTATCTATTCTTGATCCGGTGGTGCACTCGCCCCCCCACCGGATCCGCGTCTTCACCCCGTGCGAAATGGGTTTTCTGGACTGCCGGATTTAGCGTTCTGCCCATTTGGCTGGTGGAGCAGGCGAATCCAGAATGGCGACTGATCAGCTGGCTCCTGACCTTCGAAGTCGTCATTCTCTCTCTATGCGCCATCTATTTCCTCGGTGGAAAGTCCTGGCTCAGACATTTTGCATTCAGCATTTGCTTTATTTTCGCGGTTGTTCCCTGGCCGGGTGACGCTGAGACATTCATCACCCAAAGCCTGATGCAGGCTGCAGCGTGGGTCACCGTTCAAGGTCTAAATCTGTTTAATATTCCGGCTCTCCGGTACGGCAACCTCATCGAGGTTAAGACCGGACTGCTCGGGATCGATGAAGCATGCAGCGGCATCCGGTCCCTTCAGGCAACGCTCATGCTTTCGCTTTTTCTGGGCGAACTCTATCGAGCCAACCGGCGGCAGAGGCTTGTCCTCGTCCTTTCCGGAATGTTAATCGCATTCCTCTGCAACGTGGGACGCACTTTCCTGCTCTGCTGGGTCGCCGCTGAAAAGGGCGTCCAATCCGTTTCCATTTGGCATGATCGGGCCGGCTTTGCCATTCTGAGTATTTGTTTCTTTTTGCTCTGGGGAGTTGCTCATTTTCTTTCAAAAGCCCCTCGAACGTTGCAGCCATCAGGTCTATCTGCTCCTATGTCGGTCCCTCGCGGACTGGTAATCGGCCTCGGCGCATGGTTGTTATTCACTGTTCTCGGAACCGAGGTTTGGTACCGGGCGCATGAAACAGCAGCGACGCGGCAATGGTCCTTTGAATGGCCGGTTACGAAAAATCATTTTTCCGATGTGGCGATTCCGGAATCGCTCGGGGATGAAGGACGCGGCGCTTCATGGATCGACGGCGACGGGAGCAGTTGGACGGCCTTTTTCTTCAAATGGAGTCCGGGTCCGGCTCGTTCGAGGATTCTTGCCCGAATGCACCGGCCAGAGATTTGCCTTCCGGCGGCCGGTTATAAGCTTCTAAAGGACAGGGGTACGATTACAATTCAGGCTAAAGGCTTGAGCATTCCGTTTCATGCGTTGGCCTTCGATTTCGATGGTAGACGGGTGTACGTCTTCTTCTGTCTGTGGCAGGATCGCCAAAGTGCCGGGGAGCAGCCTAGAATTCCTGACAATTGGGATCAACGCATCATTGGGCTCCAATCGGTGCTTCTCGGGGAGCGCAATCTCGGGCAGCAATCGCTAGAGGTAGTGATTCACGGATATGCCACTCCCGAGCAGGCTGAGGGTGCTCTACGCCGCCAGATGGAGACCCTTATCCAGACTTAGCGGCCGATCGGCGTCGCACCAGAACGGCATATCGGAAGCTTGCTCAACAAACCGCCGATGACGTCGCGAGGCTGCGATTACGCCCCCTCGGTCCAGGAGTTGAACACGTGCGATTGGCGAAGCTTCGTCTGAGCTGGGTTTGGCGCCTGGAGAGAGAGATCTCGGCTCGCGGGAAGGGGGGTTACTGCAATGATTGGCGACGTGCGAACGGCATAGAAGAACCACGTCAGAGGAACCGGGTACTGGGCTAGGCGAGCTTTATTTACGCTGTGCTGTTGTATTTCTGGATTTTATTGAGAAGGCTATAGGCTTACATCATCGTTGGGCTAATTACTTCAACTTTGCCCGTGATGCGCCGTATCTTAGCCGGTATATGGCTAACTCCAAATCAAAGAGCCCACTGGTCTCCGCTTTAGTAGGGGCTACCGTGGTTCTTCCGGCAGTGATTATTGTCAGTCACCTCAGTGGCAATGCAAATGATGATAAAAACAACGCCAAGGGCAACCAGCAAAAAATAACGATGACAACGAATAATGCGGACCTCCCCCTTAGCACGGTTCCTGAGGCAAACACAGGGATGGTGTTGATACCTTTTGTCGGCGCCGTCTTAGTGGTCTCTTCGATACGTCTCTTCGGTGCAATGGCGGCCAAAAAGAACGAGATCATCTAAAACGACTTGGATTGGCCTTAACCGCAAAGCGCCTCATTTAGCCAACGCCGTTAATAAGCCCTCCCCCTTGCCGAGGCCGATGGAGTTCCATCTCTTTGAGCCGTACCTGCACCCCAGATCCAGCGGCGAAGTTGGGTAATTGCCGAAGCGTGCAGCGGCATTCGATCCTTCTGCCTTCTCTTGGGCGAAATGATAGGCAAAATGGAGTGGAACAGCGACCGCCAGAAGGACAAAGATGAGCTTTATGGTGTTCAAGCCTAGACGTGCGTATCTAAGGGATCGGAAAGCCTGCGCTGGTGGATGGAAGTGTCCGCTCCCATTCTCGATGTGAGCGTGATTATCACGTCTTTGTCTGAACGCCGAGACACCTTCGACTGTACGTATTCTAACCTTTCTTCAAGTCGGTCCGGTCGTCGTCCAACTGATGGGATTCAAGATTCAAGCATCCTTCATTTTCGCTGGAGCTGTGTTTTGCGCGTTTCAGCCTCCAAAAACAGTACGAGGCGGGCCTTCTGGCCCGCCTCGCAGCTCCTTGTTTGTGAAATGCCTGGTCAGTCAGTCGGGAAGTACCTCCAGAACTATTTGGCTGGCAAAACTTCGCACAGACTCAGGTTGAAGCGGTCGATGTTGGGGGCCACATCGTTGATGGTAACGTTTGTCCCGCTCCATGCAGTGGGACTATTCTGCATCTGGATCCAGTAGGTATCACTTGTAGGCGAGAGATCCTGATGGACGATGGTTTGGCCGGAGGCAGGCGTTCGTGCGATGGCGCTGTCATAATCGTTGCCGACTCCAAAAACCCAGGAGTTATTTCGGGTGGTGACCAGGCTTGCGCCAGGTGCGCCGACCGACGCGTTCCCAGTTCCGGTAGCGCCGACAGCTCCTGAGCCGTTTGTGCCCGTGAGATCTACGCCTTTAAAGCTCATCACCGTGATCGAGGAGGCGACGCTTTGGGACAGTGTGGCGCTGACATTGACGCTGCTTAAAGTCGAGGTGGCAAAGGCGCGCCAAATCTCGGAGGTTCCACCCTGTATGTTGGTCCTGACAACGAGAGCCCAGTTCAATCCGGCACCCGTGACATTGGTGACGGTGGTGTTGGCCCCCGACAAGTAATCGGTGGCGACATAGGCGAGGAGCAGCTCGTTTGCGGAGGTTGTCGAGAAGCCCGAAGTCATCACTGTGGCACTCGCGGTTCCTTGATCGCCAAATGCCTTCGCATCGATCGAAGGAGCAGGATGTTGGTTAGCGGCCGGTAGGAAGGCGACGTCAACCCAGTAATTGTTCGAATTGTAAGAACTTGAAGGGAAGGTGCCGGATTTACCGTAAGCGTAGACGCCATTGCCGCTAGCAGGCGAGGTGGCCGCAGCGGTCAAGGGACCATTGGTAAGGGCGGTGGTGAAGAAGCTTGGGTCGGCGGAATAGAAGCCGTTTGTGTGATAGGAGACGACGTAGGTAGTGCCTGCAGTCAGCGTCACAGGGCTGGAGAGATTGACCTGCTGCCAGCCGCTCGCAGTTTCATTGGTAAAAGTGGCGGTGGCGAGCAACGTGCCGGTCGAACTCCACAGATTGCCTGCGTGAGTGCCAATGTTCTGGACGCCTTTGTAGAAACGAATGGCGGTGACTGCGCCTGGGGCTGCAGTCTGGAACTTTACGCCCAGTTCCACAGGATTAGGATCATTCCAGAAGACGGTTGCAGGAACATCGGAGGGGCTGAACAGACTGATGCCTGAAGCCGGTGAAGGGGTAGGGCTGGGAGTCGGTGTGGGGGTCGGCGTGGGAGCAGGAGTAGGGGTCGGAGTCGGTTTAGGACTGGGAGTGGGAGTGGGCGTAGGAGTAGGAGTAGGAGTCGGTTTAGGAGTAGGCGTCGGAGTGGGGGTAGGAGTAGGCGTAGGTTTAGGCGTCGGAGTGGGAGTGGGAGTGGGAGAGGGTGTAGGAACCGGCGTCGGAGTCGGGGTGGGAGTGGCTGTGGCGGCGAAAGAGACTTGATTGGAGGCGATGCTGTTTTGTGACGCAGCGTTGTGGGCGGTGACAGCGAAATAGTACGTTTGTCCGGCAGTCAGGCTCGACATGGTGGCGGTGGTGGAGTTCCCCACATTAATCGTTTGGGTGTAGTTCCCGCTGGAAGTGCCGTAATCGACGTTGTAGCCGACGACGGTCGGATCGGAGTCGGTGTTCCAGGCGAGGCTGACACTCTGAGCAGCCTGGGCCAGGGAAAAGGACCCAAGCAGGAGCGAAGCAACCCCGAGGCCGAGGGCGGAACGACGGAAAAAAGAAAAAGGAGTGCGGAAGGGTTTAGAAGCGACGGAAAGTAGCAGGAGCTTGCTCATCTCCTACAATTACAGTAATTATGGATATTTCAAGTAATGATAAAAAGTATTACAAATATAATGCGGAGCAACGCGGAAAACGGGGACCCAGCCCTCCGTGGCAGGGCAAACCCTTCTGCTTTGAGGTGCCCAGTCTGCAATGTTCGTAAAACTAGGGGAACAAGCCCACGCCCTGTTTTTTCCTATTTAATCCAAACCCCTTCCGAGCCGCTTTCTAAGCGGCTCATAGCGCGAAGATCCCACAAGCGCCTGGGCTTGTGCGAATTTCGGGCTAGCGCATCAGTGCTCAGTTGCGAGCAAAGGAGACCAGGGCCTTACCGGTGGTCGTCTCCGGCGCGGTACAAAAACCTGGGAAAATCGTGTTCGAGCGGCCGGCCGCCACCGTGCTCGAAGCTATTATGGAAACTGGCGGCTTCACTCCGGAAGCAGATCTGACCCACCTGGCGATCGTCGCGTGGGATACGCCTTCGCATCCCACGCGCCCTCTATTTTAGGGGAACTGGTTGAACACTACATCAACCCAGTAGTTGCTTGCGGCGTAGGTGTTCGCCGGGAAGCTGCTGGAGCTTCCGTAGGAATAAACGCCGTTGCCGCCACTCGATGAGCTGTCCGGGGCCGTGAGCGGCCCGTTGGTAAGTGCGTTGGCGAAGTAATTATCGTCTTCTGAATAGAAGCCGTCTGTATGGTAGGAGACGACGTAGGTCGTTCCGGGCGCAAGTGTCACCGGGCTCGCGAGGTTAACCTGCTGCCAGCCGCTTGCAGTTTCATTGGCGAAGGTGGCGCTGGCGAGCAACGTGCCTGTCGCGGTCCAAAGATTCGCCACGTGCGTGCCTACATTCAAGGGGCCTTTGTAAAAGCGGATGCCCGTGACCGCGCCGACGACGGAGGACTGAAACTTGACGCCGAGCTCCACAGGGCTCGGGTCGTCGATCGTCACGGTGCCCGGCAAACTGCTGGCGCTGAACAGACTCCAGGTAGTCGCCGTGGCGCTGACCGTCAGCGCGACGTTGGCCGATGCGGTCAGGCCGATCGCATCCGTGATCGTATAGCTGAAGCTTGCCGCCCCGGTGTAGTTGGTTGCCGGCACGAAGGTCACTGTCTGCGTGTGAGCGTCGTAGGTGACGGTCCCGTTGGTGGGGTTGCTGACCTCCGTGATCGACAGCACGGAACCGTTGGGATCGGTGTCGTTAGCAAGAAGTGCCGAGGCTGGGATCGACAGGGAGATATTCTCGGCGGTGACGAAGCCGCTATCGTTGTTGGCCACCGGCGGTTGCTGAACGGCCGAGGCGAAGGCGACGTCGACCCAGTAGTTGATAGCATTGCTGCTGCTTGTTGGAAAGCTGCTGGAGCTTCCGTACGCATAAACGCCGTTGCCGCCGCTCGCAGAGCTGGACGGGGCCGTGAGCGGCCCGTTGGTTAGCGCGGTGGCGAAGTACTCGGGGTCGGCGGAATAGTAGCCGTTTGTATAGTAGGAGACGATGTAGGTGGTCCCCGGCGGGAGCGCCACCGGGCTCGGGAGGTTGACTTGTTGCCAACCGCTTGCCGTTTCATTGGTAAAGATAGCGCTCGCGAGGAGCGCGCCAGCTGCGCTCCAAAGGTTGCCGACGTGCGTGCCCGTGTTCTGCGGCCCCTTGTAGAAGCGGATGCCGGTGACCGTGCCGGGGGCAGAAGTCTGAAACTTGACGCCGAGCTCCACTGGATTTTTGTCATTCCAAGTTACGTTGGACGGTGTATCGCTTGAGCTGAAGAGGCTAGCGGATGGGAGGTTGACCGTAAGCGTGACAGACGCCGAGGCGGTCCCGCCGTTTCCGTCTGTGATCGTGTAGGTGAAGCTTGCCGGCCCGGTGTAACCGGTAGTAGGTACGAAGGTCACCGTTTGCGTGCCGGCGCTGTACGTTACGGTCCCGTTGGTCGGGTGGCCAACGCTGCTGATCGACAGCGTGTAACCGTTAGGATCGGTGTCGTTGGCAAGAAGAGCCGAGGCCGGGATCGAGAGCGGGGTATTTTCTTTCGCTATGAAGCCGCTGTCGTTGTTAGCCACCGGCGGTGCGGGAGTCGGTCCCGGGGTTGGCGTTAGAGCGGGCGTGGGCGTTGGGGTGGGTAACGGAGTTGGGGTGGGTGTAGGAGCAGGAGTCGGGTTAGGTGTAGGAGTTGGGATTGGCGTCGGAGTGGGAGTGGCACTCGGCGTGAAAGAGACTTCATTTGAGTCTACGCTGTTGACTCCCGCGGCGTTGTACGCAGTCACAGCGAAATAATATGTCGTTCCCGCTGTCAGACCTGAAACCGTGGCTGTCGTCACGTTTCCCACATTCTGTTTTTGGGTGAGGCTTCCGCTGGAAGTGCCGTAATCCAAGTTGTAGCCGACCACGGTGGGGTCAGTGTCGGCATTCCAAGCCAGCGAGACGCTGGGCGATGCCGATAACGCCGCGTGAGCAAACAGAACGATAGAAAAACCCGCAAGAACCGATACCCGTTTCAGAAGGCAAAAGAAAGCGGCATCTAACTCTAACCCACCGCGACATAGGGCGGCCCTGTCCATCCAGTGCCAAACTTAAAATAGCGTTCACGGCCGAAACGAGTCGCACTCAGCGCCGCTCCGACGGCACCATCAGCCTGAAGGGTATCCGTTTTGAGATCCCTTCCCGCTACCACCATTTCCAACGGCTCAGTGTGCGGGCGGCTTCCTGGGATTTGAGTCAAGTCCATCTGGCTGATCCCAAAACCGGCGCCATCCTCTGCCGACTCTTTCCCCTGGATAAACACAAAAACGCTCAAGGCGAGCGTGCCGCTAAAGGCTCTGCACTGGATAAGCCGGCGGCGGGCGTGTCGCCGGCACCCTCCAGTTGGCTCTCTCCGTTGCTAGCGACTCTTCAGTTCCTGAGCCCGGCTCTGAACCTTCGGCTCTCCAGCGCGTCCAGCAGATCCTGGCCGGCCTGGATCAACCCCTCACCGTCCAGCAGTTGCGCAAGCTCTGCGGCCTGCGGACCACCACGGTTTGCTCCTGCCTGGCTCAACTGGTCCAGACCGGCATGGTGAGCCACGATAGCAGAGGCTATCAACTCAATCGACCCCTCCATCACCAGCCGTTTCCCTTTCCCCGCCTATAGACCCCCAGGGAAACGGAAACGGGAAACACTCCCTTTTTGACGACCCTTGAACTCTCCCTAGCAAAACCCATTTGCTCCAGCGGAGGATAGGGCAACGCTGGGAAGCGACCCGAGCGCCGACTGGAGCCCTGCGAACGGCAGGTCGGGCGGTCTTCACACGAGGGACCGCCCGGCTAGCCCACTGCCGGTGCAGGAAAAAAGCGATAAATCCATCCGTCTTTTTCCCAACTGAGATTGCACTCACGATTGGCATCGACAACGCCGATATTCCGATCCACTCGCCAGAGCGAATCCGCGAATACCGACCCGATTATATTCTCATCCTGCCCTGGAACCTCAAGGCTGAGATCGTGGCACAGCTGGCTTATACGCGTGAGTGGGGCGCAAAGTTTATCGTGCCCATTCCGATGGCACGGGTGCTGGACTGAGGTGTGCAGTCAGACTCAGATCAGATGACAAACCAAGAAACTGAAAATCAACTATGAAAGTTGTTCTCTTCTGTGGCGGAATGGGGATGCGGATGCGCGAGTACTCGGAGGCGGTGCCAAAGCCGATGGTACCGATCGGCTATCGCCCAATCTTATGGCATGTAAGGCATACCGTCTTCTTGTAGGCCCTGCGCCCCGACGGCGGCCTCGTGGATGATTTCTTGATCGTACATAGTCCATCCGCAATCCATGTGTGCAACGCCCCTTTCCCGGCCGCCACTGCCTCTCTCGAGATTGCGCGAATCATTGTGGAAAACATCCCTGAGTTCAGCGGTGTCGGAGCCCACTAAGAAACGCCGCCCCTGAACGTTGAACGCCGAACGCCGAACGTTGAACGTTGAACGTTGAACGTTGAACGTTGAACGTTGAACCTAATGGAAGGCATCCCTGGTGCACGACTACCGGCTTCTGACATTCCTTCTTCTGCTCGCTGTTTTTGACTCCGCCTGCAGTAAAAGCCAATCAAATCCAATCGCCAAAGACCTCTCAAACGGGGAACCGGAGCGGGTGAAATTTTCTCAATCTTCCCCAGGCATCGAGTGCTACGATTTCGTGGAGGTCACAATTAACGTCTTAAGACCTGTCGTTCGGAACCCTTTTACCGCGTCTTCTTTTTGAATTTAACGCGAGAACCGCTTCAGCACTCGATCCACAGTCATTGCGTTTTTCATTTGTAGCCATACATTATATCGATATTACTTGATTTATGTTGGAGTCTATGCTTACTTGGTAGCCATTAAACGCAAACCTCTCCCCCTCCATCTCGAAATTCAGCGCCACCGGGGTAATCCGGTCGGCCTCCTCCGCTCCTCCTATCGCGAGCAGGGTAAAGTTAAGCACTCCACCCACGGCCGCATCACCGGCCTGACTTTAAAGCAACTCCAATTGTTGCAAGCTGCCTTCCGCGGCGAGGTCGTTCCCAAGGGCTCAGCAGAGGATTTCCAGATCCTCGCCTCCAAAGAATACGGCGCCAGTTATGCGCTGCTGGAACTGGCAAAGGAACTTGGACTGGACCGTGCTCTTTACTCGCGCAAAGAAGCCTGGGTCCAGGATTGCCTGGCGATGATCGTCGGACGCATCATCTATGCTGGCAGCAAGTTGGCGTTGTCCAATCAATGGAAAAACACCGCTCTGTGGGAACTGTCCGGCGTGGAAGGCAAAGTCGATGTGGACCAACATTGTTATTTCCCGATGGATCGGCTACTGGAGCGCCAGAACGCCATTCAGCGCACCTTGGCAGCTCGTCATCTCAAGGATGGTCATTTGGTGCTCTACGATATTACAAGCAGCTACTTTGAAGGAGCCTACACCCAGAGCGACATCGTCACCTTTGGCTACAATCGGGATGGTAAGCGGGGTCACGAACAGATGGTGATCGCTTTGCTCTGCAGCGCGGAGGGTTGTCCGGTCGGAGTCGAGGTGTTTGACGGTAAAACTCAGGACGCCTCCACGGTCCCTGAGAAGATCGCGCAATTGCAGCGTCTCTACGGCTTGAAAGAAATTATCTTTGTCGGCGACCGTGGGATGATTACCAAAACGGTGGCCGAAAAGATCAAGGGGATCGAGGGCCTGCACACCATCTCGGCATTGACCCATCGCCAGATTGTCCAGCTGCTGGAACGCAAGGTTATCACGGCGGAGCTTTTTGATGAAGGACAGATCGTGGAGGTCTTTGATCCCGAAGAGCCCAAGCGGCGCTACTGCCTGTGTCGCAACCCGCAGACCGCTGGGCGCGAAGGCAGGACGCGTGCCCGGCTTCTGGAGCGCACACGCGCAGAGCTTGATAAAATCGCCGGCTCAAGACGCCGGGCTAGCGCAAAGACACTGGGAGCACGCGTCGGCCGGGTGTTGGAGCGTACCAAGATGGGCAAATTCGTACGCTGGGATGTGATCGATGGCCGGCTCTCATGGAGCTTTGACCAGGACAAGATCGCTGCCGAAGAACTCTTCGACGGCTGTTACATTGTTAGTGGTCAGGTGCCCAAAGAGAAGATGGCTGCCACAGAAGTCGTTGCCTCCTATAAAAAGCTGGGCTTGGTCGAGGAGGCGTTCCGCAATCTCAAGACGGTGCAACTCGAAGTACGGCCCGTCTACCACAAGACCGATGATCGAATCAAATGCCACGTGTTTCTGTGCACGCTGGCCTATTACCTGCAGTGGCACTTCAAACAGCGTCTTGAACCTTTATTTGCCGCCGATGGCACTCACAAAGATCGACAGTGGACACTGCGCAACGTGATCGAGCGCCTGGCGGCGATCCGTCGCGACAAGGTCGCGATGGGTGCCGTGGAGTTCGAGAAAGTCACTACCCCCGAACCCGACCAGCAAACGATCCTCCACTATCTCAAAGTGCGTTTGTAGCCATATTCCCGAAAGCTGAAATCTGTTTAAACCCCTCTTAAACAGTTAGTTGCATGGCAATCAAAAAAGAAAATGCGTTTTACCAGTGTCAGCATCTCCGGACAATTCAGCCAGGTTGGCCAGGGAAACGACTTTGTCGTAGACGGCTTCTGTGACGCTTCCGACGGAACCATTTTTCGCGTCCGTTTTATGCCTGCCAAGCCCGGTGACTACGCATATTCAGTAAAATTTCGGCAGGGCGATTTTGAACGGGTCTACCATGGTTCATTTCAGGCAGTTGAAGGCACACACCGCGGCATGCTGCGCGTGGGAAATATCGATGGCAGGCTGCTATCAGACCACTGGGGAGACAGCCAAGCGCGGCACGGGCGCCCCCCTGATACGGGGGGCGAATGGGTGAACGGGCGCGGTGACGATACGATGATCATGCTGAAGGGATACGCTCACATGGTGCATTTCTTCACGAGCTTCGAATGGTGGAAAACCGAACCGCATGACGAACTGGTGAACAACGGTAATTTTTGCCTGGCGGAGAGCGGCAGAGTGTACGTGGTTTATTTGCCCAATGGCGGCAGCGTTCATCTGAAACTTGAACAGGCGCGGTATGACGTGAATGGTTCAATCCACGGAAGCGTGAGTATCAAAAGCTGGGATCGCGGAGGGCGCGCCGTGGACCTCACCTGCGGCACCGGACAACCAGGACTGGGTGCTGCTCCTCACAAAGAGCCAGAAAGACCGCTAAACCTATAGTTAGTCTTTTATTATGTGGCAAGTTCCCTTTGGATCAGTGCGTCGAGTGTTGTGCCTTGGCGCTCACTCGGACGATATCGAGATCGGCGTGGGCGGAACGTTGCTCAGCCTGGCCGGACAGGTTCCTGACCTGCACATCCGTTGGGTCGTATTCAGCGCCCCGGGTCCGCGTGCCGAAGAAGCACGCCGCAGCGCGGATGACTTTCTGGCTGGTGTAGCGCAAAAAGAGGTCATCATCGGATCATTTCGAGAAAGCTACTTCCCGAATGAGTGGGTATCAATCAAAGACTGGTTCGAGGAGGTCAAAGCGAAATTCGATCCGGATGTTGTCTTCACCCATTACCGCGATGATCGGCATCAGGATCACAAGGTCTTGTCAGACCTGGCTTGGAATACATTCAGGAATCATCTGATCCTGGAGTACGAGATACTGAAGTATGACGGGGACCTCGGCCGGCCGAACGTGTTTGTGCCTTTCTCAGACCACCTCTGCACTTGAAGATCGAATTGCTCCTGAAGCATTTCAAAACCCAGTCGACGAAGCATTGGTTCACGAGTGACACCTTCGACGCCATGCGTCGAATCCGTGGAATCGAATGCGCTTCAGCCACAGGGCGCGCGGAGGCGTTCTATTGTCGCAAGCTGGTCCTGGATGTTGAAATTTCATCAGAAAAGGTAGGGAAGCCCAACAAGAGGAAGCCGTGACGACTGCATAATTGTTAGCCTGACCTTCTCTCGCACAAGGTCACTCTTTTTCAATCGGTGATACAACTATGATTTTTCCTCTCAGTTTAGAATGGTTGGGCTCGAGAAAAGTTTTCCTCACGACAGGTTTTCCAATTCTTTGTTGAGCGTATGAATTTAGCTGAAGCAATGAAGGGACGGCGCGAAGATTCTGCAGCGCATGCTGGTTGGTGGACGCAACATACAGAGGGCTCTTGCACTTTCCGCGTGCCTGATATTCTCGTCATTGCGCTGATTCTCGGATTCGGCGCGTTGCAATTTGTGCATGTGGAGCGGGCGGGTGATTTCTATCACGACGATGTGTTATCGATCCCGGATTACTGAGTGTGTTGCGCGAACAGATTGTACCACGGCTTAAAGCCGATGTGCCAAACCAGCCCACTGAAGAGCAACTGGAAGCCGACCCACTCTTAAGCCGCTTTACCATCGTCTTCGACCGTGAAGGCTACTCGCTACGCTTCTTCGCCCAGATGAAAGAGGAGCGCATCGCGATCCTCACCTATCACAAGTTCCCCGGAGAGCTTTGGCCGGAGCAGGAATTTCAGACCCACAAGGTCAGCCTCGTCAACGGAGAGCAAGTCAGCCTGCAACTGGCCGAACGCGGGGTACGACTCTCCAATGATCTATGGGTAGGCGAGGTCCGCACCTGCGGAAAAAGGACACCAGAGCTGATTTTAAGCACCGATTTCCAAGAGCCGGATGTCCATAGGCCGGCGTTCCGCGAGAGCCGGAGGGAAGTCTTTCTCACGCTGCCATCCATGACGGTAAGAGCTTTTTGCATGGGCTAGGGGCTTAGTCGTAATTCAGACATTTGGCAAGCTATTCAAGATGAAAAGTGCAAAAAAATATTCAGTTTAGGTTAAAATGGGCAAAAATACGTCATTTTATGGACACATGGCATTGCAGCGAGTTCATTGCGTGATTGTCCATAATTTTGCCTATTTAGCGCCTTGAGTGCCGAAATAGCGTCAAAAACGTCTCCCAAGCACGGATGCTGGCAGCTGTCTCCCGGAGGGAGCTTCCCCACCGGATTCATCCTCGGCGGCCGACGACCAAAGCGGGTAAAGCCGGGAATCCGGTCCTTTTTGCAGAACTTGGAGCCCCTTTTCTGAAATTACATCTTGACCATCGCAAAACGTTCTGGACAGCACCCGTAGTTAGCCCTTAAGAAAGCAGACAACGACAAATCAGCCCAAAATCAGTGATTCAAAGGAGTTAGATAGCCGGCCGGGGCGGAACGCTGGGAAGAGGCTGTAAAAGAGCGCTTATGCAAAATGGATTCGGAAAAAATACCTGTTTAAAACTTGTTGCTCTCATTCTTCTTTTATGCAGTGGTTGCCAAGCGCCGCAAAAGACTTCGCCGCAACTAACCAGTCGAACGCCTAGCTATCTTGTGGCTGGAGATGTCGTCAGAATTTCGTTTCCGGCAGCTCCGGAACTGAACCAGACCCAAAAAATCGGGTCGGACGGAACGCTCAGTCTGCCATTGATCGGTCAAGTTAGTGCCTCAGGAAAGACTGTTGGACAGCTCCAGGAAGAGTTGGCGCGTCTCTACAAGCCCCAGCTTCAGGATAATGAAGTTCTTGTGACGCTTGATACGAGGGCCGTGCCGGTGACCGTTTCCGGCGCCGTGCAAAAGCCCGGAAAAATCGTATTTGAACGGCCGGCGACTGTGCTTGAGGCCATCATGGAGGCCGGAGGCTTCACTCCGGAGGCAGACCTCAAAAAGGTGTCCCTCATTCGCATTGTGAAAGGGGAACACGAAACACAGCTCGTCGACTTGAGGGCCGTCTTGAAAGGCAAACCGATCCCCGCGATCTATTGTTCTGGCGGCGACGTGATTTACGTCCCGGAAAAACTTTTGCTTTTCTAACGCCGCAATTGGAGAAACGTATCGGCGTTTTCAGCGTCGTCGCGAAGGGGGGGATTCAAAGCTCTGCGCCATGATTTTATGGCGAGCCTCATCGCGCGCTACGTTCCCTCCAGAGGCCGAAACAATCCCCCCTTGAGGCTTGGCACAATCTCGACCAGATTCTCTGCGGCCAATGAAAAACAAATGAGCAGGTCACTTCACCCGGCGATCGCGTGACGGCTGGGCAGCCTCTGGTGACGATTTACAGCCCTGACGTTCGCGCGCCGGAGCAGGAGCTGGTTAACCTGCTCAAAGTGCAGGTCAACGGGGGCGTCACCCAGGCTTCAATGGATCCGCTGATTGAAGCTGCGCGGCGTCGCTTGCACCTTCTAAATTTCGGTCCGATCGAGATTTCTGAGCTGGAGCGTACGGGTCAACCACCGACCGACTTGTTTTCCGTTCCGCCTTCGACGGTGTTGTGAGCGAGGTGCCGATCAGGATCGGTATGGGTGTCAGGCGCGGAGACAAGCTGATGAGCGTCCTTAACGTGTCGAATTTATGGCTCTGGGCGAATTTCTACGAGAACGAGGTTGGACTTTTGCGGGAGGGCCAAGCATTGACAGTCGCTCTGCCCGTCCTCCCGAATCACTCATTCGAAGGGAAAATAGCCGTTCTTAGCCCAACGATCGATCCAGTAAAACGCACCGCGATGGCTCGCATCGATATTCCGAACTCGAATGGCCAACTGCGACCAGGTATGTATGCCAATGTCGTCGCCGAAATCGACGCCGGTGAAGGGCTCACCATCCCGTGTGATGCAGTTCTCCCGACCGGATCGCGCATGTTGGCGTTTGTCGACGGAGGGTCTGGAAGACTGGAACCCCGGTTTATTCAAGTTGGATTGGTGCTGGTTCCCGTCCTGATGACTTGGCTGATCCGTGGCAGGATCACGCCGGAGAAAAAGAATCCGCTCAACGCTCTTTTAATTGGTCTGTATGACCCGCTGGTGACTCTCGTGCTGCGGTTGCCATGGGTGACACTTGGTATAGCCGCCGCTTTGCTGGCGCTCACCTGGATCCCATTCAGCCGTCTCGGAAAAGAATTTATGCCGCCCTTAAACGAGGGCACGATCTTGTACATGCCTGCTGCGGTTCCCGGGATCTCGACGCTGGAGACTTCCAAGGTCGGGCCGAAGACCTTGATCCCGAGAACTGAGCGCAATCCAGTAGTTTGCATCTCAGTCCTGGTTTGAATCGGCATCCAAAATATTTGGGCCATTCCTGGCGTCTTGGTGGCCTCACTCATTTCCGCAGTGATCTTCTGCCACGTCATACCCGAAGGGCCATTGCTCAGGAGGCTTGAGCTGCACCACCGTCTCGAACATCGATAACGGCGCGGGGTCGGTCGAGGTGTCGGCTTGACCGGCCTTGCCGAATACGCTTTCGACCTCTGAAACTTTTTGAGAATACGATCTTGGATCTGCAGGATTTTGGTCGCTTCCCTGATTCATTGACGGCTACGTGCACGAAGCTTCGAGGCGAATTAGCGAACGGGTGCAATTTCCCTCAGGTTACTACATTCAATGGGCAGGCCAGTTCCAGTATCTGCAGGCAGCCGAAAAACGGCTCGGAATACTAATCCCCTTCACACTGCTCATTATTTTCTTGTTACTTTGTATTAACACCCGTTCGTTGACGAAAACCTTCATCGTCCTGTTGACCGTGCCATTTTCCCTCATCGGAGCGTTCTGGTTGATCTACCTGCTCGGATACAATATGAGCGTGGCGGTCTGGATTGGCCTGATCGCTTTGGCCGGACTCGACGCGGAAACCGGCGTCGTGATGCTGCTCTATCTCGACTTAAGCTGGGAAAAGTTTCGAGCAGAGGGTCGAATGAATTCCGTTTCGGACCTCTACTGTGCTGTTCGGGAGGGCGCCGTACAACGGCTTCGGCCTAAAATGATGGCTGTGTGCGCGATTCTTTTCGGTTTGCTTCCCATCATGTGGTCTCCTGATTATCAAGCCGGCGCCGATGTCATGAAGCGGATCGCCGCGCCCATGATCGGAGGCGTGATTACTTCGGCACTTTTGAATCTAT